>JAXGJN010000004.1:0-157362 GCA_040770225.1 Anaerolineaceae bacterium | reverse complement strand
GCGTTTGACCGCACATTGAGTGTGGCTGATGCTGCTGCTATTCGTAAGAAAATCGTGAAGACGCTGTCTTACGAAATTGGGGCAGTATTGAGAGATTCATAGGAGGTGGGCTCGTGAAAACGGTAATCCTATTTACCCGAAATGGTTTGGGCGAGGGACCGGAAGGTCTGCAGCAGGCTTTGGTTGTCAAGTATCTCAGTTTGCTTGCCCAGGAAGAACAAAAACCCAGCCAGATCCTGTTCTACACCGAGGGTGTTAAGCTGGTGTGCGAAGGCTCACCGGTGTTGGGGTGGTTGCGTAATCTGGAAGAGGCTGGGGTGGAGTTGATCGTCTGCTCCACCTGCCTGGAATATTTTGGATTAACGGATCAGGTGCGGGTTGGCAAAGTCGGTGGAATGTTCGGCATCCTGGCGGCTTTACAGCAGGCAGAAAAAGTAGTTAGCCTCTAACGTTGTGCCGTTATATTGTGGTCCTTTGACCATGTATTCATTGGTACAGTTTTAAGAAGCAATTTCGGAGGGAGTTAATCTCCCTCCGGAGGAACTATATCCTCCCGCCACGTGAGATTGGTGTTGGCCATTGCCACCGATTTATTACCCCCTTTCGGATTACAATATTATCAATGCTCTTGCTGCAATGTTAGGCTTAGAAAAAAGAATAGCGGCTTCAATGAATAAAACCATCAAGAAAGTTTTGTTTTGGACTCCGCGCTTCGTGGGTATTTTATTCGTGCTGTTTCTGAGTCTTTTTTCCTTGGATGTGTTTGATATGGAGCTGGGTTTCTGGGAAACACTCTTAGCTTGGTTGATACACTCAATACCGTCGGTTGTGTTGCTCGTTGCTCTCGTCCTCGCCTGGAAATGGGAGTGGATCGGAGCACTTATATTTATTGGATGGGCAATCCTGTACCTGGTAGCATTCCGTGATCAGAGCTTGAGTGCCTATCTTGCCATCTCAGGCTTACCAGCTCTCATCGGTCTTTTATTCCTGTTGGGCTGGATCTGGAGAAAGCAAATCCGCCAAAAATGAATTATTTTTTTACCATTTAGTTGTTTCAAAGGCACCTTAGGTATCAAGGTGTAACTTAAAAATTCAACTGCTTTTAAACCACACTTCTTCTGCGAAAATCATTCAGCACCTCGCATTGACAGAATGACTAAAAGCGTAAAGGACGATTAATGAAACAGTACAAGGTAATATTTCATCTTGATGAAGAGCCAATAGAAAAAGTGACCTTTGTCCTCAATAACATAATCAACCTGCTAAATGATTTGGGAAGTCAGAATGTGGATGTCGAGCTTCTGGTCAACGGACCAGCAGTCAAGGCATTTAAATCAGAAGAAAGCCCTATATCAGAACTTATCGCAAAGATTCTGGATCAAGGTGTGGCGATTGCCCTTTGTAACAATGCCCTCAACAACTTAAGGCTCAAACCTGAAGACATGTTGCCAGAAGCCCTGGTGGTGCCATCCGGGGTTGGCGAATTGGTGCGCAAACAAGCCGAAGGCTGGGCATACATCCGACCATAAATCAAATTTATAGAGTTTTCATTGGGTGGGTAATAATAATTTCGATAACTCAAGATTCTTAAAATCTTATATGCAATATTAGTTAATTGGCGTAGGGGCGGGTTCCAAACCCGCCCCTGACGTTGTTCAAAACAATTAACGGTAATTTCTAAAACAGCGATTCGTGCGGGTTCTTTTCGTCCAGTTTTGCCAGGGCAAAAGAGGCAGCGGCAGCCACAAGGAATAGCAAGGCACACACCAAGATCATCCCAATACCGCGTACACCCGATGGAATGATCGCCGCGGTTGAACCCAAGACTACACCGATGATCAGGTGATACATGAAGGCGTAATGCTTGGTGAACAGCCAGTTGACGAACTTGGCGAACAGGAAAATCACCAGCACCACACCCAGAATCAACGGAATGATCACACCTATCTGCAGACTTTTAATGCCATTCGCCATTGGCTGGTACAGACCCATGTAGATCAGGAAATTGGAAGGGCTCAAGCCAGGAACAACCAAACCGAGCCCGGTAAGCGCTCCGCTGAGCAGCCAGGCAAAGAAGCTGGGCTCCACCTGGACTGTTCGGAAGGTCTCCATCCATCGCATCAGGAAGAAAACGCCTACCGCCACCAAAACGAGCAGCGCCCAATGCCACTGTTTGCGCCCTTCCTTACCCGCTGTCTTGACCAGGGAGGGGATTGTGCCGGCAATAAAACCAATGAAAAGCCAGGTAAATTGGGCGGCATAGTTTTCAAAAGCGAAATCAATCACCGCCGAAAAAGCCACCACGCCCAGCAATCCGCCCACTCCAACTGGCAGGAAAAAACGTAGATGTTCAAGGAATTTGTGGCGGATGTTCGCCAGCCAGCGCACCAGAGGTTCATAGATACCGAAAACCACCATCATCACGCCGCCTGACAATCCAGGGGTGATAGCACCGATGCCAGCCAAAAAACCCTTGAAAAAGCGTACTACCCAACCGACCAAAGGGTTACCAGAAGGCTGGACGGGTTCTGGGGCTACGGGTGTGTCTAAAATCTCATCTATCTTGATATCTGAAGTCATAATCACTCTTTCTTTTCAATTCTCCGACCATTCTACAACAAAGTTGGAATTAGCAAGAGGATTAAACACCGGCTTCGATACAGTCTGTGAATACTATGCATGCAAAATACCTTGAAAAGAGGGCGAGCAGGGAAGAATTTTATTCTTCCGCAGACAGGGTACCTTCCAAGGTGTTGTTACGGATTTGACCTTCCAGGTAATCCAGCCAATGCAAACTGGCACGATCGCGATAAAGGCGATAGGAATGGACAATCAGGTCGTCCATCGCCTGAGCGTTTACGACAGGCAAATCGCTGACCAGGTGATCGTACCAGCCCTGGCAGATCTGTCTTTGTTTTTGAATCAGATCCAGCGCTTGTGCCTGACCAAAGCGTCTGGCAATGATCAGTTTACCCAAAAAAATCTGGCGGATATCCCGTGCTTTTCGTACCGGGGTCGAAATCCACTCCATCAAGGATTCCCTGCCCTGGTCGGTGAGTTGAAAGACAACCCGCGCAGGAGAGCCCTCTTCTTTTTGGAGGTGAGCCTGTTCTATGTACCCGCTCTCCTCAAGCCTTTCAAGTTTGGAATAGAACAAAGCTTGCTTGATATTCCATATTTTCGAAATACCTGGCAACTGATTGATGCGCTGATGGAGCTCATAGCCATGCATGGGTACCTCATCCAACAGCGCCAGGATAACGTATTCCATCGAAAGAGGCGTTGCTCGGCGTGCCATTTTTACTCAGGCTCCTCGACCAAAATTGTCTGGTCTGGTTGATTTGGAACCAGGCACAGGAATTCGAAATCCTCTTCACCCAGTGGAAGATAACTATGGGGAAGATTGGCAGGGATGAAAACCACATCACCGGGTAGAACTTCGTGAGAGATACCGTCTATTACAATCAGCGCTTTGCCCTTCAGGACGTATTGTTCATGTTCAACCTGATTGGTGTGGAGAGGCATGGAACCGCCAGCGCGAATAGTGAATTTGCGCATGGCAAAATTGGGGGCTTCCTGTTTGGAGATCAGGACAGCTTTCGAAATTCCTTCACCAACCGGTAATGACTCGCTGGGTACTTCATGACTGTGTTTAACGGACATACGCACCTCCTTGTTCAAGCTTAATCTTATCGCAAAATTTCACTCATCGCAGAAAACGGTAAGCAATGTAAAATAAGCAACATGCAAAAGAAAAAACGAACAAGCGAAGCCGCAAAGTCTTCAGGCTTTCATGAAGACCAAAAAACCATTCCGGTGCAGGATGGAAGGCTGGTAAATGCAGAAAAGACACAAAAGAAAGCGTTTTGGGAAGACCTGCTCGATTATTTGATGTGCATTTTGGGCGGTATCATCTATTCGGTCGGGATCAACTTGCTCATTCTGCCCTTTGGGCTCTACATCGGTAATCTGACCGGTATTGCCACCATCATTCTGGAATTACTGCAAAACGTGCTGCCTGGTTTACACGATGCCACCGGTCTGATCTTGCTGGCGCTGAACCTTCCATTGTTGATCATCGCCTTTCACTCCATCAACCGCAAATTTTTCATGAAGACCATCGTTACTGTCATCACCGTCAGCGCGGTAATGATGTTCATTCCGGTGAAAGCCATCATCCCCGGTCTGGATGATTTGTTGACCCTTTCGATATTGGGAGGGCTTTTTTGTGGTTTTGGCGTAGGGCTCAGCCTGAGGGCTGGGGGCTCATCCGGCGGTGTGGATATATTGGGCGTCCTGATCACGCTCAAAAAACCCGATTTTAGCGTTGGCAGAGTCAGCCTCTTGATCAGCCTGATCGTTTATGCTTATGTGTTGTTCACCAGACCCCCGGTGATCGTGATCTACTCGATCATTTTCACCATGATCTTTAGCCTGACAGTGGATCGGGTTCATTATCAGAATGTCAAGATCAGTGTGATGGTGATCAGCAAAAACAGGGATATCCTGCAATATATCATCGATGAGACTCACCGCAGCGCCACCTACTGGCAGGGGCAGGGTGCATATTCGGGGAGTGAATTTTTGGTGATCAATACGGTCGTTTCCAAATACGAACTGCTGCGGCTGCGTCGGGGGATCATCGAACTCGACCCGCAGGTGTTTATCGTGGAAAACAACTCCGTCAACGTCACTGGCTACTTCCCATCGCATTTCTTTTAATAGGCGGATCGTGTAGGGGAGAACAGTGCTGCTCGCTCCGCTCCCAGCATCATGACCACGGTCTCCCGTGATGTGGGAGGTTATGAAAGCAATTGCCTGAGTTACTTAAATAGAAAGGGCGAGGCAACCAATTTTTCTGCTTCCATCATGAAAAATTTGTTAATTGCCCTAAAGGAACCCATAAAATACTTATTGATTAAACAAAAAAAAGAGGTGAAGTAGGTATAATAGCTCGTAACAATCCAACTTGAGGGTGAGGATAATGGAACTGGGAAAGTTCGAAATTCTGGAAGAGTTAGGTCGGGGTGGCTTTGGGATCGTCTACAAAGCGCGCGATAAAGCCCTGAACCGTCTGGTTGCGATAAAGGTCTTGCACCCCAACCTAGTCAATGATCCCACATTCTTAGGTCGCTTCAGGCAGGAAGCTCAAATTGCTGCCAGGCTGGATCACCCGAACCTGGTTCCGGTTCATGACTTTGGAGAAGCCGAAGGGCATTATTACATTGTCATGGGCTACATGCCCGGCGGATCATTGAAAGATTTGATCAAGCATGAAGGCTCGTTGATTCCAGAGCGTGCCTTGGAAATCATGGGTCAAATCGCCGCAGGATTGACTTATGCGCATAAAAAAGGTGTGATCCACCGCGACCTCAAGCCCGGGAACATCCTGTTTGACGAGGAAGGAACAGCCCGGATCAGCGATATGGGCTTTGCCAAACTCCTCCAAAGCGACAGCAGCATGTCGATGAGCACCTCAGGTGGCTTGGTGGGCACGCCAGCTTATATGGCACCAGAGATCTGGAAAGGCGAAGCCTCCACAGCGGCGGTAGATGTCTACAGCAGCGCCTGCATCCTGGTTGAGATGTTGACGGGCAAGCCTTTGTTTGATGGCGATTCAACACCAGTGGTGATCCTCAAACATTTGCAGCCAGTCAATCTGCCCGAAACCTTACCGTCAGGCTGGAAGCCGGTGATCAGCCGGACACTTGAAAAAGAACCTGGAAAGCGCTTTGGAAGCGTAGACCAATTCATGAGGGAGCTAAAGCAGGCAGACGGACAAGTCTTGGTAAGACCCTCCCATGAAAAAGAGAAATTTTTTCATACTGATGACGTACGAGAAGAAGCTCGAAACCCAGTTCAATCCCACTCTGGGGTTGGTGAAGAACACTTTCATTCTACTGATCCAATTAGCAAGGAAACACAGAAAACAAGATCAGGGTTCGAGGTGGAGAAGCCAAATATTCTAAAAAACAAGACGCTGCTTTACCTCGAACTTGGAGTCCTGGTGCTTCTGGCTATCTTTCTGATCGTTCGTTCGGGCATTTTCTCTGCTCGTCCGCAATCAACCACTGAACCTGAGGTTTTCCAGGTTCAGGACACTGCCACCAAAGAGCCAGACCCATCTCAGACCCCAACCCAAACCCCAACCCTAACTCCAACCAGGATGAACACACCCCAACCAATAAAAACCACCACTTCAACCCCCAAGCCTACCTCAACACCCATTCTCGGAATTGGTTCAACTAAAGTTAGGTGGAAAGACGGGATGGAGATGGTCTATGTGCCGGAGGGCAGCTTCGAGATGGGTAGTACAACGGGATATGATGATGAAAAATATGTAAGACAGGTTTTCCTGGATGCCTTCTGGATCGACAAGTTCGAAGTTACTAACAGTCAGTATGGACAATGTGTCGATGCCGAATTCTGTACTGAGCCTATGAGAAAAGATTCTGCCACGAGAATCAGTTACTTTGACTATGACTTTCATGCAAACTTTCCAGTAATTAACGTAAATTGGAGTCAGGCACAGGACTACTGCGAATGGGTGGGAGGTAAATTACCCACTGAGGCTCAGTGGGAGAAGGCAGCACGAGGAACAGATGGCAGAAAATACCCTTGGGGTGATAATGCACCGAATGATGAACTAGCAAACTATGGTAGATATGTCGGCGATACATTGACAGTTGGGATTTATCCCAACGGTGCCAGCCCATATGGAGCGCTTGATATGGCTGGTAATGTATCGGAATGGGTGCATGATTGGTACGGAGCATATCAACCACTTGATACCAACAATCCCACTGGACCGGATGATGGTACACGCCGGGTGTTACGTGGCGGAAGTTGGGTGAGCGACATAGGGGTTATTCGTACCTCCGATCGCTACAACGTCGGTTCAACTTACACGAACTACCTGATCGGTTTTCGCTGCGTCTCCCGACCGTAGGTGTTCTGTATTCTATTTTCAGAATTCTAAATTCCGTGGTCAAGGGGGTGTGACCCCTTGCTGAAAAAAAGCTTGGTCTACTTGAAAAAGGCAGAACCTTTACCTTTCAATCGCAAATGATTTGACTTATTTATTTTTCTCAAAAAGAGATTCCGTGCAAATATCTTAATGGAGGATAAGCAGCTGGATCACCCCTTGGTTTAATCTGGCTATTTTTTATCGACTAACTTTCAGGTTTATGCAGGTGGATTGAAAGCAATTTCTGCTGCTCTTTCAGTCTTCAATTGTTTCGCCCAACGTAAAATGGAAAAAATGATCCAAATGAAGCCTACGATTAAAATAAAAATTATCAACAAAACTCCGATGACCAATTTGGCCTCTTATGAATTGAAACCAAACCATAAACGGGAATATTGTGAATAAGAAGGCAATCGGTTGTCCCCAACGCCTGACTTTTTGAAAAGTAGAAGTGGCTTAAATATGCCTTTAGACTCGCCATAAATGCCTTCATTTCTGAAATTAGTACTGCCGTTATCTGACACAAACTTAGAATTGACCCACCATCTGATCAGGAAAAGAGAACAAAATAGTGAAATTGGTGAGAGGTATATAGAAAGCAATTTTACAAACCACCAATCACCAGATTGCAAAAACCAGAGATTCCAATAATCCCTAAAAATGAAGAAGGAAATCACTGAAAATCCGATAATATCAAAGACAGTCAACAGTATGTAGTTGATACTTTGTTTTTTTCGCATTAAAACCCATGTGGCTATAGCCAAAGCGAGACCCAAGCCTACCGTTTTTAGCGACGACCAGATAAACGTGAAAGCGATCAACAGCTGAATTATGATAAACAGAATTGAAAGATGATTGTTTTTGGTAATTCGTGTAGATTCAATTGCGCCTTGCTTGATTCCCGATTCCTCAGCGGTGTCCATTTCATTTCTGGTGACCGGTTCGACTTCATTATCTTGCTGATGATGGGGAATGATCCAATCATTCTCATCTGTTATTACTTGCATCAAGGTCGACCTGGATGTCACCCCTTCTGATTCTTGTTCTGTTAATTCGGACCTGACAGGTTCAGGCTCAGGAGAGGGATTTTCATTGACAATCGCCAATGAATTCAGGAACTCCCATCGAACCATAGCGCTGTTTTGGGTCTTTAGCTACAGCTTTTCCCAGAACAGCTTTTAGCTCTTCAGATTCCAGAACATTAAAATCTGGTTCCTTGATGAGCAGTTTGACCATAATTTGCTCAGTTGTTTCACCATCGAAGAGGATTTTGCCACTGATCATTTCGAAAAAGACACATGCCAGGCTGTATTGATCGGTCGCTGGCGAAGGAGGTGGGGTGCCATTCCATAACTCCGGCGGACGATAACTGGGTGTGCCCACGCCTGTGCTTGTCTGGCTCATTGTCCCCATTGAAGAAAGCTGGACAGTATGTGCAACACCAAAATCACCGACCAGGGCGTTCCCATCCTCATCAAAGAGGATATTGGCTGGTTTGACATCCCGGTGGACCAGGTTCTTGCGATGACCCGTCTCCAATCCTTTGGCAATTTGCCTGGTAATTTCCAGTGCCTCCCCAAAAAGGAATGGGTCCTTCTCTTTGATCTTTTGGTCCAGGTTGCCGCCTGGCAGGTACTGCATGGCAATGAAAATTCGTCCGTCAACCTCACCAATTTCATAAATGCTGACCACATTAGCGTGCGAGATCATAGCCATCAGGCGGGCTTCGCGCTTAAAGTTTTCTATAAATCGCGGATCCACTGTCAATTGTGGATGTAAAACTTTCAATGCCACTAGGCGGTCCAGGGTCGGGTCTTCTGCCTTGTAAACAATGCCAAAACCGCCCTGTCCTAATTGTTCGATGAGTTCATACTTGCCAAGCTGCATGTTCCTCCCTCTTCGTCAACCCTGTAAACAATATTCAACTAATTATAACCGGTATGTCGGGTTGCCCCAACGGAAAATGGTCGTTTTTTACAGAAAGTGGATAAAAAATTGATGTCAATCTTTGGAATTTCTTCAGTATAATGGGGAAAGCAATTGAAATCCAGCAGGGAAGTTAATAACAAAAATGCTTCATCGAGTTGGAAGGGCAGGGAATATGCAGCTGGGAAAATTTGATATTCTCGAAGAATTAGGTCACGGAGGCTTCGGCACCGTCTACAAAGCGCGTGATCTGGTGCTCGATCGCCTGGTCGCAATCAAAGTGTTGCACCCAAACCTGGTCAACGATCCGTTATTTCTGTCCGTTTTAAACGAGGAAGCACAGATTGCAGCCCAGATTGAACATGCCAACCTGGTTCCAATTTATGATTTTGGCGAAATCGACGGACACTTTTTTATCGTAATGGGCTATATGCCGGGTGGCTCACTCAAAGAATTATTAAAAAAAGAAGGGCCACTGAAGAAGGAACGAGCCCTGGAAATCCTTGACCAGATCGGCAAGGGTTTAGCCTATGCCCACAAGCGGGGTGTGATCCATCGCGATCTTAAACCCGGAAACATTCTTTTTGATGATGGAGGGGTCGCGAGAATCAGCGACATGGGTTTCGCCAAACTCCTGCACAGTGAAGGCAGCGGTTCAATGAGCACTTCGGGCGGGCTGGTGGGTACTCCCGCTTACATTGCCCCAGAAGTATGGAAAGATGCCTCAGCGACCACTGCTGTGGATGTATACAGCGCGGCTTGTATCCTTGTAGAGATGCTAAGCGGTAAACCTCTTTTTGATGGCGATTCCACACCCAGCGTGATGCTCAAACATTTTGAGCCCCTCAAACTGCCAGGCAATTTGCCGGATGGCTGGAAACCCATCATTGAGAATGCGCTTGAAAAGGAGCCCAATCAGCGCACCAGTAGCACAGAAGAGATCGTGCGAAGTTTACGGGCTGTGGATGAAGGAACCTTCCGCCCAACAACGAAAAGCAAGAATTACGAGCACCAAAAAAAGGAAAAGTCAAAAAAGGCAGAGGACCACTTTGAACAGAAGGGAACAAAGCAGAAGGATCAAAAAATTCCTACATTAACCCTGGCTGGCATACCTCTGATTGTTTTGATCGCAATATATTTTGTTTTTCGTTCAGGCGTCTTTACTCCACAACCGAAACCAACCGCCACATCTCAACCGCAACTGACTCAGACCTTTGTTGCTGTTGTAGAAATGCAAAACTCAACCGAAGTTGCAGCCTCACCCCAGCCGAGCCCAACAGCCGAACCTTTACCAACCCCAACACTTGGGATAGGTTCAGTCATGATCCGGGAACGGGACAACATGGAGATGGTTTATGTGCCTGAAGGTAGTTTTGAGATGGGAAGTGAAAAGGGACAGCAAGATGAAAAACCAGTCAGGCAGATCTACCTGGACTCCTACTGGATCGATAAGTACGAGGTGACCAATGCGCAATACGCGCTGTGTGTCGAAGACATAGGCTGCACAGAACCAATACATACCAATTCTTACTCCCAGCCTCAATATTTTTACAACCCCACCTTTGGTAATTACCCGGTGGTCTACATAACCTGGGAGCAGGCACTAGATTATTGCACCTGGGCAGGAGGTGACCTGCCAACCGAAGCCCAGTGGGAAAAAGCAGCTCGTGGGACTGACGGTAGAATCTATCCATGGGGTAACACCGCACCTGACACGCGCAAAGCTAACTATGGCGTGGGGAACGATACGATGGTTGTAGGTTCCTATCCAGATTCTGCCAGCCCTTATGGTGCTTTGGATATGGCAGGCAATGCCTGGGAATGGGTGCGGGATTGGTATTGGACTTATGACGCGAGTGAAACGAAGAACCCGGTAGGTCCCGATAGCGGGATTTCAAGGGTGTTACGCGGCGGTTGGTGGGATACTCAAACCAAGTTCCTGCGCACATCCTACCGGGTTTCTGGTCTCCCCACCACCACCTATTATAACTATGGGGTGCGCTGCGTCCAATCACCATAGAAGAACCTTTTCAGGGTAGCCGGTTATTGCCCTTAACACAACCCATTTTCATTAGAGGTTATCTGTATTTGATGTTCCTTCAGTATAATAATAAAAATTAGTATCGATACAAAACATCATAAAGCAGTCTATAAGGGGTTGGTAATTTGGAACTGGGCAAGTTCGAGATATTGGAAGAGTTAGGTCGAGGCAGTTATGGCATTGTCTATAAAGCTCGCGACAAAGCTCTCAACCGCCTGGTTGCCATCAAAGTCCTTCACACAAACCTTGTCAATGACCCTTCCTTCCTCTCGCGATTCAAACAAGAAGCTCAAATAGCTGCCCGCTTGAACCATCCAAACCTGGTTCCGGTATACGATTTTAATGAAGCTGATGGAAACTACTTCATCGTGATGGGTTACATGGGGGGCGGTTCGCTCAAAGATTTACTCAATCAGCAAGGACCACTGAGCTATGAACGTGCTCTAAAAATCCTGGAACAGATTGCCGAGGGTTTAGCGTACGCCCACCAGCACGAAGTGATACACCGCGATCTCAAACCTGCCAACATCTTGTTCGACGAGACAGGCAAAGCCCGTATTTGCGATATGGGTCTTGCCAAGCTATTGCATAGCGATAGTACCACATCGATGAGTGCGTCAAGCGGATTGGTAGGGACCCCCGCTTATATCGCCCCGGAGGTTTGGGAAGATTCGCCGGCAACTGCTGCGGTAGATATCTATAGCACAGCCTGTATCCTGGTCGAAATGCTTACAGCCACACCTCTTTTCCAGGGTGATTCCACCCCTGGGATCATGCTCAAGCATTTTCAGCAACTAAACCTGCCAAATAACCTGCCAGCTGGATGGAAACCTGTTATAGAAAAAGCCTTGGCGAAGACTCCAGGGGAACGCACGAAGAGTGTTATAGAGTTGGTAACCAGCCTTCGGGAAGTAGAAAAAAGACCTGTCTGGGAAAAGGTTTTTGGTGATGAGGTAACAAACAAGAAACGTTCAGCAGTTTTACTTGTTGCAGGAGGTCTCTTCCTGGTTGTTCTGTTGGCAATTATCGTTTTTGTTCGTGGAGCACTTATTGAACCAGCCTTTCCAACTGAAGAACCCCAGGCTGCGCTTGACCAAAGCACCGCGACCAGCCCACCGATTGTGACCCAAACCCAACCCCCCACTGAGACAATCGCGTATACTTCCACCCCTGAACCCAGCGCAACCCCGTCACCCACTGCCACCGCAGAGGTGAAATTGGTGGTTACCAAGGTTCGACCTAAAGACGAGATGGTGATGGTTTTCGTCCCGAATGGCACCTTTACCATGGGACAAGAAAATAGTGAACCTGATGAGAGTCCGGTGCGGCAAGTATATCTGGATGCTTTTTGGATCGACAGGTTTGAGGTGACCATTACGCAATATAAGCTCTGTGTGGCTGCAAAAGCTTGTAGCTTACCCAGTCCATTGGCTTCGTATACCCGTGAAAACTACTATGAGAGCCCGACTTTTGCAGATTACCCGGTTGTTAATGTGAGTTGGGCTGAAGCACAGCAATATTGCCAATGGGTAGGCGGAGACTTGCCGACAGAAGCGCAATGGGAGAAAGCTGCCCGGGGGACGGACGGCAGATCGTACCCATGGGGCAACGATGCTCCAAACAGTAGTCTGGCTAACTACGGAAGCAATGAAGGTGATACTGTCAAGGTGGGTTTATACCCATCGGGTGTCAGTCCGTATGGAGCTATGGATATGATTGGAAATGTTTATGAGTGGGTTCGCGATTGGTATGGACCATATGATGCTAATATAAAAAACAACCCTGTCATAAACGAACCGGGCAGCTTTAAAGTATTACGAGGTTGTAGTTGGTTTAGTGTCGAAGGGAGCTTACGGGTGTCCAACCGCACCTATCTCAACCAAGCGACCAGGGACAACGATGTAGGTTTTCGATGCGTCCAGAAGCCATAGTTGTTAGGAAAAGATGACATAGTTTATTGCTCATTCAGTATAATGAAGGTCAGATTGGAATTTCTGACGGTAGCTTCTGGTAAGACAGCAATAGTAAAATTGTAAAAGGCAGGGAATATGCAGCTGGGGAAGTTCGAAATTTTGGAAGAGGTAGGGCGGGGAGGCTTTGGGATTGTCTATAAAGCCCGTGATGTCGTGCTTGACCGTCTGGTGGCGTTGAAGGAACTTCACCCGGAGCTAATCATCGACCCAACCTTTATTTCAAGGTTTAAACATGAAGCTCAGATAGCAGCCAACCTGGACCACCCCAACCTCGTTCCTGTCTACGAGTTTGGGCAGGCAGAAGGGCGTTATTACATTGTTATGGGTTACATGCCCGGCGGCTCCCTGAAAGACCTTTTGAAGCAAGAAGGTCCGCTGAGCAAAGATCGCACAATGGAGGTCTTGCAGCAAATAGGGGCAGGACTGGCATGCGCGCACAACCAGGGCGTGATCCACCGCGATCTGAAGCCCGGAAACATCCTCTTTGATGCCAAAGGTCAGGCAAGGGTCAGCGACTTGGGCTTTGCCAAGTTATTGTATAGCAAATCCAGCTCTTCCATGGGCACGTCGGGCGGCCAGGTGGGTACCCCTGCTTACATGTCACCAGAGATCTGGCGCGGGAAAGGGGCAGGCGCTTCCTCGGATATCTACAGCCTGGTATGTATCCTGGTGGAGATGCTCACAGCAAAACCCTTGTTTGATGGCGAAAGCACGCCGGAAGTGATGTTCAAACACTTTGAACCGCTGCAATTACCAGAGGACCTCCCTGAAGAGTGGAAGCCTATCATTGAACAGGGGCTGGAGAAGAAACCTGAGGAGCGCATTGGAAATGTGCAAGACCTGATCTCCCTGTTGCAGCATGCAGAACTAAGGACAGCACCAACTGTACCCGATAAAGGAAAAAGCCAGGATCAGGAAGAACAAAGAGAACCAGTTGGGGAAGCAGGAACGGCATCTGACGCAGTTGAGACCGAAAAGCGGGATATACAAGCAAAACAAGAAGCTTCGCGATTCAAGGAAGACGACCAAAACCCAGATCAATCCAGGTCTGAGGTTGATGAAGGAGACTTTCGTAAGGCTGAATCAAAAGACGAGGGAACACAAAAAAACGGTACACGATATGAGGGAGAGAAGACAGGAGTTCCCGAAAACAAGATGCCGCTGTACATCGGGCTGGGGGTACTGGCACTCTTGTTGGTCTTTCTGATCGTCCGTTCAGGCATTTTCTCTGCCCGCCCGCGATCGACCGCAGAAACTGAGGTCGTCCAGGTGCAGGACACTGCCACCAAACAGCCCAACCCAACGCAAGCCCCCACGAAGACAGCCCAACCAACAAAAACCGCTACTTCCACCCCCAAACCCACCTCAACACCCTCACTCGAAATTGGTTCAACCAAAGTGAGAGAGAGAGACGGAATGGAGATGGTGTATGTACCGGAAGGTAGCTTTGAAATGGGCAGCACTACGGGGTATAGTGATGAACAGCCGGTGCGCCAGGTATACCTGGATGCCTACTGGATCGACAAGTACGAGGTGACCAACGCCCAATATGCCCAATGCGTGGCTGAGAGTTCCTGCGACAAACCGTATAGCACAGGTTCATACACACAAAGCAGTTATTATGGCAATCCGGAATATGCCAATTATCCGGTGATCTATGTGAACTGGAGCCAGGCAACGGATTACTGCCATTGGGTGGTGGAAGGTGGCGACCTGCCCACAGAAGCGCAGTGGGAGAAAGCCGCTCGGGGGACGGATGCAAGAGAATACCCCTGGGGCAATGAATTTGATTGTACGAAGGGCAACTTTGATGATGAAACGCAGTACGATGATTATGTAGTGGAAGGAGGACCCAATTGTGATGGGTATGCTGATACCGCCCCTGCAGGCAGTTACCTGTCAGGAGCCAGTCCATACGGAGCACTGGACATGGCAGGCAATGTGTGGGAATGGGTGAGGGATACTTATGGACCCTATAACTCAGGTGATAACGACAACCCCACCGGACCAACAGGAGGCTCTACAAAGGTTATACGTGGCGGCAGTTGGAGCTACCACGCGTGGGTTATGCGAACTGCCAGCCGGAACAGCAGCGATCCAGCCGATATGATCAACTACATGGGTTTCCGTTGTGCCTCCCCGCCGTAGGCGTTCTGTGTTCTATTTTCTAAATTCTAAATTCTGGGGGTCAAGGGGGTTTACCCCCTTGTCGAGTAAAAAATGTGGGAAGAGCTTGTTTCAATAGAAAACCTGTTTAATGCCTATAAAAAGGCATCCAAAGGCAGACGGTCGCGCCTGGATGTGGCAACATTTGACTTTGATCTTGAGGGTAACATTTTTTCTCTTCGGGATGAATTGGTCAATGGCACATATCAGCACGGCTCCTATCACAGCTTCAGCATTCATGATCCGAAACGGCGCTTGATTAGTGCAGCGAATTTCAAAGACCGCATTGTTCACCATGCCCTGGTATCAATTTTAGAACCTGAATATGAGAAAATTTTCCTTCCAAATAGTTTTGCTAATCGGATTGGAAAAGGAACACACAAAGCACTCAAAACCTGTTCCTCAATGATGAGGAGATTCGAATATTATTTGTTTATGGATGTTACCCAGTTTTTCCCATCCATCGACCATCAAAAATTAATCGAACTGCTTGTTGAAGTTGTGAATGATGAAAAAACTTTGCAACTCTGTACGACAATCCTAAAGAGCGGAGAAAAAGTATTGGAGTCTGAATATGACATGGTTTGGTTTCCTGGAGATGATCTTTTTGCTATCAATCGACGAAGAGGTTTGCCTATTGGAAACATGACCTCTCAATTTTGGGCTAACGTCTACCTCAACCCTTTGGACCACTTGTTGAAAACAGAAATAATCTCTCAGGCATGGCTCAGGTATGTTGACGATATCGTAGTGTTTTCTACCTCAAAAAAGGACCTTAATTGTGTAAGGGAGAAGACTATTGACTTTCTTTCCGATTTGCGGATGACGATACATGAAGGGTCCGCTCAACCGACACCTACTAGCCAGGGGTTAACTTTTCTTGGGTTTCGGTTATTTCCAGATTATATAAGGTTAAAGAGGAAAAAACTTGTTAATGGTTACCGAAAACTGAAAGGGTCTTATCAACGCTTACGTGAAAATAGATGCACTCAAGATCATTATACAAACCAGTTGAAAGGGTGGTTGAGCCATGTAAGGCAAGGGAACACATGGCAACTGAGAAGAACAGTCTTACAGAAATTGGGAATAAGTGCAACCCAAGGGGAGTAATTTTGAGAGAATCGCCAATTTTTGTGAAAACTTACGACCTGTTATTGTGGATACAGAACCATACTGGGCATTATCCGAAGCACGAAAGGTTCAGATTAGCTAAAAGAATCGAGGATACAGCTTTCGAATTTTATGATCAGATCTTACGCGCTGCTTTAGTTGAAGAGAAAGCACATGAGCTGAAAGAAGGAGAATTACTACTCAAAAAACTAACAACTCTATGTAGAATAGCCAAAGACAGTAATTATATGACTCCTAATCAATATTTGTTTGTTAGTGAAAAATTAGTTGAACTAGCTAGGTTGATCCACGCCTGGAAAAAGAGAGAAAACCAACCTGTGTAGACATGGTTGTTTTTAGGAAGACTGGGAAGCGTGGCGGCAGTTGGAACAACAACACGAGGAATATACGAACTGCCAACCGGAACAACAACAATCCAACCAATATGAACAACAACATGGGTTTCCGTTGTGCCTCATCGCTTTCTTAACCTTTGTGGATGCCAGAATCTTATGCATTATTTTGCGTAAGGAGTGCTTTGAGAGCGGGCACCAGTCTATCCTGCCCTGATCGGGCGAAAAAGAACCTGCCGATTTAACACAGTCGGCAGGTAATTTTGATAAGTAAATTGGATGGAATGGCCCCTTGACAGCCTAAAAAGGGAGTGTACAATTATGTACATTCATGGACATTTTGGTTGTCCATGCGGGGAGTGAGATGAACGAGAAAGACAAGCTTTATCGTATCAAAGAAGTCGCCGAACTGCTGGGTGTGAGCACACGCACCGTGTACCGACGCATCTGGGCAAACGAATTACCGGCAGTCAAGATTGGGGGGCTCTATTATATTCGCCAGGCTGACCTGGATAAAACGATTTCCCAAAGCAATCAACGCACACCAACACCCGAAAGTGTCTCACCAAAAATCGTTAAATGCGGCTCGTGTTTGAAGATACTTCGTAAACCCGAACAAATCGCCCAACGCTGCAGCACCGCAGGCTGCCTCGAAGTGATTTGCACAGAATGCGCAGCCAAAGGTAAGACGAAATGCCGAACCCACCAGAGCCTGACCGACATGATCACGCTACGCCAGCAGCCCGACCAGGAAGGTCCAGTGCGGGTACGTGCCAGCCAGGCAAGACTGAGAGAAGTCAACTACCTGAACCGGTTGCGTTCGCGCATGCGCCGGATAGAATCCATCGCCCATCCACGTACCGGCAAGCTGCTTTCTATTCCGGATTGGGAAGCGATTCTGAAAACTGGTGACGAGCGGGCAGCCGTTTTGCGGTTAAAAGGCAAAGTCTTGTTGGATTCGCGTGAATCCAGTGAACAACCTTTGAATGCCTGGCTCCAATACCTCTATAAACCGGTAAAAGGTGAACAAACTGAACCGTTGATCATCGAGATCCGGGTATTGAACCACCTGGAGGTAATGGTCACAACAGGGATGGACACTTACCCACTGGATGAGCAAGATCTGGAACAAGCTCTCATTCAAGCCAGTGAAGGTATGCCGGACGATGGCAGTTTTAAGTTATTGGTGATGGCTTCCCCGACGGGCTGGACACAAGGAGCTCAAGAAATCGTAGCTGGTTCTGAAACGCAACGACCTTTTTCAAATGAGGATCTGCTTGTTTACCTGTTTGACATGCAAACTAACAGCCTGGTGTACCCCATAAAGGACATTCGGTCAGTACAATATGCTGAACTGTTCAATCCGGCTTTACTTACAGAAGAAGCATTGGACGCCGAACTTGAAATTGAGAATTTGATGCTGGAGAAGGGGCACTCCAGCCTTACATTGCTCAACGCTGCTAAGGAATTACCGTTCTCTGAACTGGTTTTACGCGAAACTTTCAAGAGAATGGCTGGTAAAGGAGATTATCGACTGGTCGAGTTGGAAGACATCGGCCTGGCAATCCAAAAACTGTAGATTCAATTATTTATTGGGAGAGAAAATGGCAAAAATCAAGCAAGATAACGGTACCATAAAGAAAAAGCTGGATCCTAAAGCCCTGTTTAGTTACGGGCTGAAAGTCGCCCAGGACTTATTGGGAATGACCGAAACGGAGACAGTCAAGAAAGCCACCTTGAACGACATCAGGATGGAAGACGCGCAACGTGGCAAGATCCGCCTGGAACACAAGCAGAACATGCTTCTCAACGAGATACGTGATGTCGAGAAACAGAAACGGGCTTTGTTCACTGAAGGTGTACAAAAAGCTGGCGCCCGCGAGCAAAAGGTGCTGGCTCTTAAAATTAAGCAGCTCGACACTCGCATGCACAACCTTGATCACACACTCGAAGCGATTTATGTACAGCTGCGTGTGATCGACAGCTTTATCATGATCAAAGAACAAGAAGCGCTCAACACTGAGATGGGCTTGCAGTCGGTCTTTGGTGATATGGACCTGGATGAGCTGGTTGTCTATATGCAAAAATCGATGGAAGACGGCGAGCTAAACATGACAGTCATGAAGAACCTGGCAGACAGCCTGGATAAGCATAACTATATGGGTGAAGGCTTTAGCGATGATGCTGATGTGCTTGAGATCATGAAACAAATGCAAATGGCGCGCGAAGCAGGGGATGGAATGATTGAGCCCTACTATCAGGAGATGGATACCAAGCTTTCTGAGAAACCCCAGGAAGAAGATTCCACAGATGATATAGAATTCGAAGATGTTTAGGCTCACTTCACGGGGGTTTGAAAAATGAGCGTTGACCTGAGTGGTTCTATCTACACATTATATAAGGACGCCCGTCAAAAAGGGGACAAGGCACGGCAGCGCGGGGCGGACGAGGAAGCCGCAAAACAATATTATGCTGCTGCGCGCTGGCTGCGCTCATATGCTGAAAGTGCGGTGACGCCAGAAATTCGTAAAGAACGCATGGATAAAGCCGACCAATTGGCTAATTTAGCCCGAGGATTGGCCGGCCAGGCTCCTACCCCTTCCAGGAAGGTAAAACCCGAGTCCGCTTCAAAGCCAGCCAGCCAGGCTGAACCCCAGGCCGGAGAGGATGATTACGAAGAAGAAGTACTGCAGCTGATTCACAAAAGCGATGTGAAATGGGATCAGATTGGCGGGCTGGAAGACACCAAAAACGCGATCAAATCAGCTTATGCCCTGGCGCTTGCAAAGAAACCTGAAGGAGTGCAGATCAGCAGCTGGCGCAATTTGTTGCTGTACGGTCCCCCGGGAACAGGCAAGACCCTACTGGCAGCTGCGACCGCCGGAAATCTGGAAGCCACCTTCTTTAACGTCAAAGTCAGCAGCCTTCTTTCCAAGTATTTTGGGGAAAGCACGAAGTTAATCTCAGCGCTTTACAGTGTTGCACGCCGGTTGAGCCCTGCGGTCATCTTCCTGGATGAGTTTGAATCGTTAACACCTTCGCGTGGATCCGGCGAGAGCGGCTCGGAACGGCGGATCGTTTCCACGCTTCTGGCTGAGTTGGATGGACTGCAGGGTAAGGACGACGACAGTTTTGTTATGACCATCTGTGCCACTAATTTGCCCTGGCTTCTTGACCTTGCTATTTTGAGTCGCTTCCAAAGGAGAATTTATGTTCCTTTGCCAGATCCAGCTGCGCGAGAAGCCATTCTCGGAATTCAACTGACACGCAAAGGGCATCATTCACAAGTGACTATCCAGGAGTTGGTTGAGCGGACTGATGGCTTTGCAGGAAGAGAGTTGGAACAGGTAGGACAGATTGCTATCAACAATATGATTCGCAGAGCAAACCCTGACCTTCTGCAGGTAGTTGATAGTGGGCTTGGAAAACTAACTGCCTATGAACTTCGCATCGAACAATTAACGATAGGAGATTTTGAGAGTGCTTTTTCACAAATCAAACCTCTAGCGGATCCAAGAGTCGTACGCCGATATGAGTTATGGCAAGCAGATGTGATCGAGACACCAAGAGATAAATAAAGCGAGGAAAAATTGCTCAATGTCCAGTTGGGAGTAAAAAAATCAAAATCAGTTTTCTCGAAAAATTCTGAGGCAACTCGATAGTCATGGATATCTTCTGCCCGAACAATCACCTGATGCTGTCGAGCCAGATCTGCCCAAAATGTGGGTGGAAGCGCCAGGTGGAAGGAGCAGTCGGTACGCTCTATTGGCCTCCGATAGAGTTTAAGACACCCATTGGAGGTGTTTCCCGTTCCAGTCTCACATCCTTTGCCAGCTTGAATGATTTGCTTGTACTTTCAACGCAAAACAACGAATTGACAGGTGTGTCATTAGAAAAAGGGCAAATCCTTTGGAGAAGAGCACTTCCGAAGGGATATCGCGCAACGAATATTCTTGTGCAAAATCAAGATATCTATGTAACAGTTCAAGACACCCATTCGCTAATGGAGGGGATTAAAGGGGGCTACATTGGTAAACTGAGTCTGGAGGATGGTGGATTGGAACCTGTCTGGATGACTACCAGCCATGATCTAACCCCACCGGTTTTCATTGACAACCAGATATTCTTCCGCACTGCCGAATCTCGTGTATTGAGTTTTGGAGATTTTTCCGATGAAAATCCAATCTGGGAACATGAGTGCCAGTCTTGGTGGCCGGCACCATTAAAATGTTTTGGCGATGCTATTGTATACGCAGATGGCAATCCGATGCTGGAAGAAACTGAATTGATCGCCCGGAAAAAACACTCTGGTGAGGTTGTTTGGACGTACACTCTGCCCGCTCGACCATCACAACACCTGGTTGGGGATGATCGATTCATTTATGTAGTTATCAACAACAAGAGCATCGTCGTGTTGGGTGGCAAAACTGGAAACCTGGTAAAAGAGATAAGCCTGCCAAAAATATATTGCCCGCCAGTATTGGTGGGCACAATGCTTTATTACACAGCCAGAGGTTCCAAGACTGATCCGGATGGCTATTATCAGTTGCATGTGGTGGACACTGAAAAATTGGATCTTAAGTACAAGAAAGATCTAGGAATAAAAGTACAAGTCCCGCCATTGATCGTAGAAGATGCCATTTATCTTGCGGATTACAGCTCCAATATCAGGGCACTTTCTGTAAATGATGGTAAAGATTTATGGAGCCTGACAAACGCCGAAGAAGATGTCATTCTGACCACATTGCATCACGCCAATGACCAGTTATTTTATGGAACCTATTTGGGAAAACTATATTCTGTTACAATCCGGCAGCCCAAGGAAAGCCCGGTTGATGTCGATGCCTTATTGGAAATAGAAGATTTTGTTTCAGCGGCGGCTGTATATGCTCTGGCTGGCGAGTTTGAAAAAGCAGCTCAGTTGTACATCAATCCAATTGGAGACATCGACAAAGCAATGAGTTTACTTGAAGAGGGGAAGCTCTGCAAGAAAGCGGCTGACCTTGCTTTCGAAAACCAACGTTTTTCGAAAGCGCTTGACTACTATCGAATTGCTGGCGATGCGATTGGTGAGGCAAACACTCTGCTGGGCATGGGAGATGTTGAAGAAGCAGCGAAACTTTTCTATCTTCAAGGGGATATTGTGAAAGCTGCTACATTGATGGAGCAAGCTGGGAAATTATCAGCTGCTTCTCAGATGTATAAAGAAGCCGGACGCAATCTCGATTACATTCGCCTGATTCCAAAAACTGTTATCAATCCCTCCGAAGTCGAAGAACTTAGGCGGCAGAAGAAATTTGATGTGGCTGCGAATTGGGAAATGCAAAACAAACTATTTCTTGAAGCCGCAAAAGATTATCGTGAAGCAAAAAATAACGAAAAAGAACTTGATGCCTTCAGGAATTACCTTCAACAACCCGAATTGCAACCAGAACAGTGGGTTTGGCAGCGGGTGGCAGAATTGGGCACTCAACTTTCTGATCACCTGATGGCAGCATCAGCCTGGGTAAAACTTGACCGTTGGGGACAAGCGGGCGTTGCTTATCAAAACTACGCAGAGAATTTGGCAGATGAAATACCTGATAACCCAGATGGTTTTACTACACCTGCTCACCAGGAAGTAGCTAAGTATTTTCAACTTGCTGTGGATGCATTTCGTGAGGAAGGCATTGCTGATTGTGAAAGCTACTGTAGAGAAATGGTAAGGAAATTCCAGAAATTACCTAAAGTTGTGGTTCTCCTGGTAGAAACAGCAGCTGGATTGCGTGAGATGGAATGGAACAATCTGACACTGACGATAAAGAATATCGGTCATGGCAGAGCAAGAAACATACGTTTCTCTCTGGATGAGGAACGATTTGAGGTACAGGAGAGTGGTGTTGTAAAAGAGTTTAATCTGGCGACTGGATTAACGAGACCTCAGAGTATCCACATAAAGCCCCATCGCGATGAGTATGGGGATTCGGTCCCTCTTCAAATTAATTGGAGTTGGACGGATATTACAGGTAAGGAATACCGTGATGGTGGCAGCATCTCTGTTCCAGTTGCACGCCAACGTGAAGAATTACCTTCGCAATCGTTCACCTATACATTCCAGGATATTCACGGTGATTGGGTCACACAAAAAGGTGATAATGTAAACGTTATCACCAATGTTGGGAATGCACCACAACAAATCGCGCAAATCTCATCAGGAAGAGAAGGTGATGTAATTAATACAGAGACTGAAACGCCAACAGAAATTTTTGAGAAACCGATGAAGTTATGTTCAAGCTGTAATAATCCAATTGAACTTACTGCAAAGTATTGTATCACTTGCGGTGCTGAACAATCGCCATCGACGATTGACTGAAATATAAAGGGATGAGGGAGGGTTTTCTAATGAATATTGATGAAAAACTAAAAGAATACCGGCAAAAAGTCAACCAAATTCAGGCAACCCAAACAGAAAGTAAGGAACAGGTTCTGTCTCATCTTCGAAGTTTGTATGATCCGAACACATTGAAAGGGCAGGAAAATGGCCGGAAAACCTGGCATATTTTGAAGGCATCATCGGATCAGGCTCAAAGCAGACAGACACCGAAGCTGGCTAGAATCGAAGTGACTGATGACAACCGGTTCAAGAAACTGGATAAATTCTTTTTTGACACTTTTAACTTACGTAATTATTTCCAGGAAAAGAATTTTTCTTATCCAGTTGTGTATTGTGAGACCTTGGAAGAATTTTTTGAAGCTATAGTAAGCGACCAGAAACTCTCTAGGAAGGAAAAACAAAAACTAATCGAATCGCTTGTAATAGAGTGTAAGCAGAATGTAGATAGAGGTGCAGGGGTAACTTTTGGCGTGGATGTCTCTGGTGTAGGTTGTTACATCAATGGATGGCTTCATGGAGCTCTGAACAATCTAAGCCCAAAGGCTGTATTGGCAGTTCCGGAATTAGCAGAGAAGATTGCTGAAACAGCTGTACATGAAAAAATTGGTCATGGCTTCTTGAGTATGTTTAGCGCTTTTGGCCAGACACTTAATGAACTCGGCTTACGTAAGGTAAAAGACGCAGAGCAGTTTGGCTTGGAGGTCCATACCGATCCCTTACACAGGCTGAGGCGTAAACAATATGACACTTTGTTATTAAGCAGTTTTTATCAACAAGAAGGATGGTCCACCTGGATTGAGAGCTTTTTTTCGGCATATTACTATCAGGTAAAGACACATCCAAAATATCAATTTGAATTACTAAAAAATGCGATCGAAAGTATCAAAATAAACGACAAAGAAGAAAAGGAGATAAAGCAAGCCTTTTATAGTGCATATTTAGCCTTAATTGACGAAAATATATACCCGCCGGAAACCCTTCTTAAGTTGATGGAAGTTCTCAAATTTGCTGAAACAATGTTTGATGATCAACTGACCGAATTTCTTCACCAGCCGCTTCGTTATGTCATGGGTCAGCTCCTGATGTACAAAGTGGAGATCAACGCTGGGTTTCAATGCGTCCCACACGCAGCTCTGCTTGCAGGTAACATTAAGATGAATGTGAATGATGTGGGTCTTCAAGATTTGAACATCTTGCTAAACTCTGATCCTCGGTTAAACACAGACACCCGTTTGGTGATGATCAGCAAATTGAAATTGAACAACTTGAACGACATTTCTGAGTTAGCAAGTAGGTGTGAAGAAGACCTCAGCATGCCGGTTCCGGTAATTTACAAACAGTCAAATTGATGGAGGTACAATGACCCAGAAAAAAATTAAAAAGCACGCTGAACCAGATCCAACCTTGCTCGCTAAGGCTTATCCACTTCAGGAACTGAAAGGCTGGATAAGTAAGCAGTTGTTGGTGCCTCCCGGGAAGACCGGAATTGCAGTGTTTATGGATGGTAAAACAGAATTGTTTACCTCCGGAGAGAATCAAGTGCTTACTGACCTTGACCGATTAATGGGAAAGGGGGCAGGTTTTTGGGCTGGTTATATTCCGGCGGAACACTTCAATGCTTCTATCTCGGTGACAAACCTGCTTAGCGGTGATGATAAACTCCTTGACTTGAATATCCTCAGCGATGTCACGATCGAAAATGAAAAGAAGTTCTTCCTGGACGTAGTTGTGCCTCAGAGAGAAATTCCTAACCAAGCATTTGTTGTTGATTTGCCAGAAGTGTTTTCATCCTTTGCTACTTTAATCAGAAGTTATTCTGCAGACGATCTCGTTAGCGGTCAGGTGGATGAGGATATTGCGAGTAAAGCGCAAACTTTGTTAACCATCACACTTCCAGGTAAGGGCATCAAGCTTGAAAGCGTATCCCTGATCAGTATCTGGAATCAGGAAGATCGCATCGCAATAGAGCAGCAACTCTTAATTCTGGACCAAAAAATGAAAGATCTGGAATTTGAAAAGAAGCTTGCCGATGTAGAAAACAAAGAAGAATTAGACCAGTTGCTAAACAACAATGGAATAAAACTAACGCAGCAAGCAACGATATTACCTGTGGGAAATGCAGGTGAAAATCAATCCAAAATAAAGGATTGGATCCATGGCCTAGCTAATGACGATCAACCAGGACATAATTTCAGATTAAAGTCACTGCTTGTCAAAAAAGAGTTTGATTCCGCCTCTCCAAAGAAGAACCCAATTCTAAAAAACTGGTGGGTACCTCGGATAATCTGGATGTTGGTGGTGATTCTTGGGGCTATCGGAGCTACTTATTACCTGAATCAGGCTTCTGAGAAGATTGAGTGGATCGGTCAGACAGAATTCTATGTTGCCATCTGGATGTTTGCTCTCGGCGTTTTAATTGAGAGTGTGTCCAAGCTCTTCAAACAGTGGGAATCTTTCTTTGCTGATGTAGAAAAACCCTCGAATATTCTTGGCTTGGATAATGTTAGATTTAAGGAAAAAGGGGTGATAGACCAGATTGTTCGTGAACAATCAGAAATGGAACTTTCCATGCAACGTGACATTCTCAACGAATTACGCAGTCGGGTTTATCGATCAGGAAACGAAGATCTAGCACTTGAGATGAAGCGGATTGAACGGAAATTGGAAGCTTTTATTCCGAAGATCAGAGACACGAACATTGGCAGACCCATCTACCTGCGCGAAGATGTTAAATTATCCAAAACGGGCTGGAACTTGCTCATGGACGAAGAAGAAGTACTTCTGGTCAAGGCAGCGCTGCTAAGTGAGGAAACTCAGTCACTTCAGGCAGCTGCAAACATTCCGGACCAGGTTTCTTCAAAAATCTCAGAATACGAGACAAATCTCGACATGTTTACAAACGCCTTTATCGGCAGAGAACGAATATTACACTCTGAAAGTATCAACTGACTTATTAATTAATTGGAGGAAATGATGATTTTTGACCGAAACCAAAAATGCCCGAATTGCGGAACAGAGAATCCGCCGAATGCTAACTTCTGCAAGATTTGCAATACACCGTTGGGAAAAGGTACAAAAAAATGTGGTACCTGTGGTGAAATCAATCCTGCCAATGCTGTTTATTGCCAGTCATGTGGACGTCCGATGGAGGAAAGTGAGGCTCCAAAGATTATCAATAATCAATGGCGTACCTCAGAAAAGGAATTCGCTGTTCGTGTTGAAACCGATGACTTACCTGGACTGCTCAAGAAAGGTATCATCGTTGAGCCAGGTACCAATGCCATGCTTCTCGAGAACGGTGCTAATGTGGGTATTATGCCGCCTGGCTCTTACTTGTTAGATTCTTTCTCGCAGAGATTTGGTAACCTGTTCCGCTCTGGCTTGCCAAAAACTTTAACTGCTTTACTGGTGAAGATTACACCGACAGACCTGAATTTCCCACTGGAAAGACTATTTAGCAAAGATCCGTTGCGGGTTAATATGCTGGTCAAACTTCAGGTTGAAGTTCAGGAACCAGGGAAATTCCTGGTCAACATGCTGCGTGGACGAGAGCGCATGAACGTTGAAACCCTAAGAGAACATCTGCAACCTGAGGTTCAGGCTGTTGCAGACAAATGGGTACGTTCACATACAGTTGCACAACTTGCTGAGGACTTTTCCTTGAGAGAGAAGTTTGAACTAGCCCTTGAAGAAGCTTTGCGCCAATCTTTCGCGCAGGCCGGTCTACGCTTCTTGCAGGTCCGCGCACTTGAAATGAACCTGGAAGTACTTGATAAGGTCAATGGCAAGAAAAGTGAATATGCTCTCCAGGTGGCTGAGATGGCTACTGATCTGGAAGGTAAAAGATCGGTTCTATCTGTTAAAAATGAATTGGATTTGTTAGCACTGGCTGAAGAGACTGCCCAATTTGAACTGGAAGAGCGTAAGATGGACCTCTACCACCGCATGCGCCAGGCAGTCAATTCAGACAAAATGAAAGAAGTCCGAACAGAGACGGATCTTAAAAAATTCTTGAAAGAGTTAGATCGAGCTGAAGTTCTGGATGAAAAGGAATATCAAGAGCTGCAGCGCACCTGGCGTGAAGAAGCTGAAGACCATGACCGTGCCCGCGCTGTCCTGGTAGAGAAGCTTAAAATGGAGCAGCAGTATCAGGATGAAAAAATTAAGATAGAGCGACAATATCAAATCGATTTGTTAAATATCAATTCCAGAAAAGATTTGGAAAAGACTGAACAAGACCGTGATTTGGAAATTGCTGCAAAAAAACGCGATTATGCCATTGAACAGAACAGAAAACTCGCTTTAGCTACATTTGAACTTGAGAAGGAACAGGCCAAGCATGATCTTGAACGCCAAAAGCTGGATCTTGAAAAACAGAAGCTGATAGAAGAAAAGCAAATGCTCGAGGCTGATACCACATTCAGCATTGCCGAAAAGAACGCTGAATTTGCTCTCCGTATTCTGAGTAATAAAAAAGCAATTGATCGACTTGACGAAGAAGAACGTAGGCGGATCGTAAGAGAAGACGAACTTCAGCGGCAAAAAGCTGTTTTTGAACAGGAATTGCAGCGCTTTGAAAACGAAGAACGCCGAAGAACTGCTGATCGTGATCATGAGATTCGTAGGCTTGAAACAATAGCTACTTTCTCAGCAGAACAGTTGATCGCCATTTCCCCCTCTGACCAAGGAAAAATTCTTGCTGAACTTAAACGAACTGAAACACTTAAATCCATGACAGATGAGCAAATCCTTGCTATGGCTGCCGAGCATAACCCCGAAGTGGCAAAAGCATTCCAGGAACGCTATCGCGCCATCGCTGAAGGAGAATCCTCCAAACGTGAAAAGGACCTCTATGAACGATTGCTGGGTGAACAAAAAGGCTTTTTAGATAAAATGGAAGATATATCCGATAAACGTGTTGATGATTTTGATCGGGCAAGTCAACGCGCTCAGGAAACGCAAAAGCATGCTATCGATGCTTTGGCTGCTACCGCCAAGTCTTTTGCGGAAAACAAATCCACTCCGACAATTATTTTAGGAGATGGCACTTCTCGCACGGTCTACACTGATGGAACCCATTATCCCTCAGGAGAATCTCAATCAACACCAACACAGAAGATTTGTATCAATTGTGGGCAAAAAATCGACAGTAACTTCAAGAATTGCCCACATTGTGGACATAAATGTGCAGATCTCGCATAACCAGGCAAAATTAGGAATGAGAGGCAACATGAAACAAAATTGTAAGCTCAGTAATATTGCGGTCTTTCTCTTGGTGCTGGTGATAACAACCGCTGCAACAAATCCACCGCTCGGGTTTTTGATTGAATCTATCAACTCTGATGCCTTTCCTCTGATGGAAGTTCGCTTAAGCGCGTGGGATTCCAGCGGAAAAGCACTCGAGGGTCTTAGCCCAACAGACTTCCAGATTGTGGAAGACAAAGGTGATCCACTTCAACCTGACAGCCTCAGGCTTGATGATGACTCTCCTTTAGCGGTCGCATTGGTGCTGGACGTGTCCGGTAGTATGCAGGGACAGGCTCTCAAAGATGCTCAAGTTGCTGCTGCGCGCTTTCTCGATCGCTTGGGTACAGAAGATCAGGCTGCATTGGTTGCCTTCTCAAGCGATGTCGACCCTGAACCAGCCAATCTGAAAGCAGAAAAAGAGTATTCATTCACTCACGAGCTCAAAATAATCTATGACGCCGTTGAAGGACTTGAAGCTGAAGGGAGCACAGAACTATATAACGCCTTACAAAAGGCGATAGCCATGACATCTCAACTTCCAGAGGGTCATCGTGCGGTTTTATTACTTAGTGACGGTATGAATGACCCCGAGAGTGTTGGAGATCCTGAAATCCCTCTTCAGATGGCGAAGGAGATGAATGTACCGGTGTTTGTTATTGGTCTCGGCTACAACTATGACAAGGATTACCTTGACAAGCTTGCATCTGAGACAGGCGGTTTGATCCGAATCGCTCCTCGGTCATCGGAATTAGCTCAGACATTTGATGACATCGCCAATCTTTTGAAATCCCAGTATGTCTTGACATATGAGAGTGGTCTCACTTCTGCTGGAAATCAAGTGGAAACTGAGTTTACACTGAATAATGCAGGAATATCCGTCTCCAGGACCATTCAAGTTGAGGGATTGGACGAAAAACTTTCTGCCTACAACACCCAGCAAACCCAGCAAGCAGCCGCTAATGTCTCCACCTCAGCGCCGACAGTTACAGAGCCAACTGTTCCACCAGCGCCGCTAGTCGAAGAGGTTTCACCAGCTGAAGAGGAGCCCCAACTGCAACAATTGTTAGGTCAACCATGGTTATGGTTAGGTGCTGTAGGTTTACTGGCTGTGTTGAGCTTCTTCTTATTCAGGCGCAAGCGAAAGCCTGTGGTCTATCACTGCGCGCGTTGTGGTTACAAAATGGCCGAAGGAGTGAATACCTGCCCTGAGTGTGGTGAGACCAGGAAAATGTAGGTACAGAAATTTGGCGATAGATACCCTGGGTTTGCCTTCAGATATTTGGATTCATGGCAATTCAACCAATAATTGGAAGGAATTGGAAGCAATGAGTTCAACCTCTCCTGGGGAGAATGGTCTGATGCGTTGAACTTGAACAAAAACCGATATGCAAACTGGTGTGGGAATAAGCCACACCAAGTTGCATTTAAGAACACAATAGTTAGGTGAAGGGTTGGCTTATGACGAAATTTGGCAGATATGAGCTGTTGGAAGAACTTGGAAGGGGCGGGTTTGGCACGGTCTACAAAGCTGAGGACCAGGTACTTGACAGAATTGTAGCGTTGAAAGTGCTCCATCCTGCCTTGGTGATCGACCCGACCTTTCTGGATAGGTTCAAGCAAGAGGCACGCACTGCAGCGCGCTTGGACCATCCAAATCTCGTTCAAGTGTTTGACTTTGGAGAAGTTGAAGGTAATTTCTTCATCACGATGGCTTATATGTCAGGTGGATCACTGCGGGATTTACTTTCCAGGGAAGGAAAGATATCAGCTGAGAGAGCGATACAGATATTCCAACAAACAGCCGCCGGGCTAACATACGCTCATAAGAAGAACGTGATCCATCGCGACCTTAAACCAGGTAATATTCTCTTGGATGAAAATGGGATCGCCAGAGTTAGCGACCTCGGTTTTGCTAAAGTACTCACGAATCCCTCATCAATGACTATGTCTGTAAGTGGGGGATTGATTGGAACTCCTGCCTATATGGCTCCGGAACTTTGGTTGACCAGAAAGCCACCAGACAAACCGATCAATACAGCCTGGCATGTATTCTGGTGGAAATGTTGACCGGCACCCCTCTCTTTAACGGTGAAAGCACACCTGGAATAATGAACAAACATTTCCAACCTTTGGTATTGCCAGAGCAATTACCTGTATCCTGCCGATCCGGACTTGAGAAGGCTCTACAGCAAAAACCTGAAAATCGGTGGAACGATGTAGAAGAATTTGTTAGAAGTAATTCCCAACATGAAAACGATTTGATCTCAAAGATGGATAAGATAGTTACTAAGGACCAAAACGGCAATCAAGCGACAGCTGATTACGGTGACTCCACAAAAGAAAACATATATCATGAGATCGTTTCCACACCTGAAAATGTTACAAGTAGTAACAGTGGAAATTCTCTATGTCCGAATTCTTTAAGCGGCTTATTCCCTTCTGGAGACTTTATTCTAAATGACAACAATGAGGTTTCAGATTACAAGATACTGTCAATCACAGTCATATTTATTGCCATAATCATAATTATGTCCATTTTGTTAAAGTAGAAATTGAGAATTGCAGAAAAAACTGATAACAAAAAGGATAACACTTATCAATAACCGAATAAATTAAGAGATGATATGATATTGGATTCCGAACACAAACAACATAGGTTTGGCAAATACCAGATTCTCGAAGAGCTTGGTAGGGGTGGGTTTGGCACGGTATACAAGGCGCAAGATACGGTGTTAGGCAGGCTGGTTGCGATCAAGATACTACACGCTGCGCTGGTGATTGAATCGAATTTTATTGAGAGGTTCAGGCAGGAAGCGCGGACCGCAGCTATGTTGGACCATCCCAATCTCGTCCCGGTCTTTGATTTTGGCGAGACTGAAGGGCGTTATTACATTGCCATGGGCTACATGCCTGGCGGTTCGCTCAAAGACTTGCTCAAACGGGAAGGCAAGTTGGAGTCAAAACGTGCGTACGAAGTTCTTGCTCAAGTATGTGAAGGCTTGGAATACGCCCATACTCGGGGCATCATCCACCGCGACCTCAAACCAGGGAACATTCTCTTTGATGAAAATGGTAAAGCCCGGTTAGCTGACATGGGTTTCGCCAGGGTAATGTGCGAGGGAGCCAGCCGTTCAATGTCTGCCAGCGGCAGCCTGGTCGGCACCCCAGCCTATATGGCGCCTGAAACCTGGCGAAACAAACCTGCCACTCCCCAGACTGATATCTATAGTCTTGGCTGTATCTTATATGAGATGCTCACCGGAAAGGTCCTGTTTGAAGGGGAAAGTCCGGCAGAGATCATGACCATGCATGTGATTGACGGACCGCAATATTCAAACAAACTTACGCAAGACATGCCAGCAGTGTTGGATAAAGCCTTGCAGCGCGACCCGCAGCAACGATTTGTGGATGTGAAGGCGTTGTTACAAGGCTTCAGATTCACAGTCGAACCCCCACAAAAGGAAACTGTCACTCCTCCAATTCCTGTAGAACCTGATCGACCAATAATACCAGGAGGTAGTGAGAGCAACGAAACAAAGACGGATGATGAAAGTTCATCTACAGAAAAACCGAGAAAGTCAAAACGAACAATCGGGATAATTGGAGTAATTATTGGATTATTTCTGGTTTCCATCATTGTTTGGGTTTCCGGTCACCAGCAGAAAGCCGGTCCACAAGGTATTACAGCTACAAAACCCGCCTCCTATTACAGATACAAAGACATCTTTGGTTCAACAATCTTCAACAGCTACAAAGACAACCCAACCAACTCCAATGCCAACCCAGCCAACTCCAATTATTGAATTTGTTAATCTTCCCGAACCAAAACCAATTGTGGAAAAATTGGGTAATGCTTAGCAGACCCATGCAGGTGTAAATTTAGCGAGTTCGATGGTAATGAGGATGGCGTCCTTTGGACTGCTAGTGGAAATGGTGGCGTAGTCGCATGGGACACAGGAAGCGGGCAGTTCAAACAGTATACAATAAACGATGGTTTGTGTACTAACAAATTTCCTCACTGGCACTTTCTAATGATAACCAAATTTGGGCTGGCAGCTGGGAAGCATGCATATCTCGATTCAATGGCTCTGTCTGGGAGACTGTTGAAAGTCAAGGTCTCTCACAGATTGTTGCAGGAACAAGTGATGGAAGCATATGGGCAGCTTCTCCATACAATGAGTCTTTGGGATTGTTTGAAGAAGATGGTTGGAAAATTTTTACTGCGAACAACCCATTTCCAAGTGGTTCGACAGACATAGCCAAAGTAATTCCGGACCCAAATGGGGGCATCTGGGTACTGATATATGATGTTAATTCTGCTCGTTTTTTAGGTCGGTATCAGGATGGAAATTGGAAGTTTTATTCAAGTGACGATGGATTGCCGCAAGAAGATTATGTGGTACTAAATGTTTCTAATAAATCTGAGTTGTGGTTAATCGATATGGAGAGGAATATTTGGAAGTTTGATGGTCAGAGTTGCCGAATTGTCGCTACTCTAGTCAATTATGACTTTTCACCCTGGGTTTTAACTTCAGCTGTCATGCCTGATGATGTTTTACTGTTAGCAAACTTTCGAATTAACAGCCAACAATTTGGAATGGTCTCTCTTGATGGAGAGACTCTCAGCTTTACACAGCAAGTAATGGCCTACCAACAAATAGTATTACTCCTTATTCATCGATCCTGAAGGATATTTATGGGCATCAACACCAAATGGATTAGCCAGAAAGGAGGCAGAAAATGGTTGGCGAACATATGATGTAACCGGATTGATTTCGAGTGGAGAAGTGCATGATATGGCTATTGCTAAAGATGGTTCAATTTGGGTTGCTCCTCATGGAGGAGGAGTTGGCCATTATCAAGAAAATGAATGGCAAAATTATTCAACACAAGAAGATCTTGTTTCCGATTCTTTTTGAGTATTACGATTGCTCCAGATGATACCATTTGGTTTGGTTCTTGGAATCAAGGCAATATCATGAGTTTCGATGGGTCAACATGGAAATCTTATGGTGAGGATTTGGGTCTGATATCTGGGGGATACGTTTGGGACCTTGCCTCCGCAAATGACGGCAAAATCTGGGCCGGGACTAACAACGGGATTGCATCATTTGATGGGGATAAATGGAAGATGTTTACGCCTGCAGAAGATCAATCGTTGAATGACGTGCGATCTATTATCGTGGACCTGGAAAACAATGTTTGGATGGGAACATACTCCTATGAAACTGGTGGACAAGTGGCACGTTTGAGTGATGGTAGTTGGCGGGTTTATGGTGAAGAAGACGGTTCTAATAGCTGGAGACGCTGTTATGGCATTGGAAGTAAGCCCTGAGGGCATCTTGTATGCAGGAACATACAACGGTCTGTTTTATTTAATTGATGATCGTTGGGAAGCAGTTGTCGGAGCGCCAGGGAACATTAATGATATTGCGTTTTCTGATGATGGCTCACTTTGGATAGCAACAGAGTTTAATGGAATAATGAAATTTGACAATGATTTAGTATTTGAAGTGGGTTATCAATTGGGAGATGGATTGCCGGGGTTTAGATTGTATTCAATCGAAATTGATTCTGATGGTACAGTTTGGGTTGGAGGAGAAGGTGGTGTGGTCAGCATTTCACCTGGACCTTAATGGTTTTGAGAATGAACACAAGTTTTTTTATATCTAAATTGTTGTAGTTGTACTTGCGAGCGCAAGGATATTGTTGCCTCCAATTTATAGATTGTCAAGAGCGGTCTCAGAAAATTATTATGGGAAACAAAGACCTGAGTTCTTATAAATTTGGTAAATACGAAATCCTGGAAGAGCTTGGCAGGGGTGGGTTCGGGATTGTTTATCATGCCTTTGATACGGTGTTGGAAGTTGAGCGGGCAGTCAAGGAGCTATACCCCAACCTGGTCAACGATCCCACCTTCGTCAGTCGTTTCCGGCAGGAAGCGCGTGTTGCAGCCAGACTGGATCACCTAACCTCGTGCCAGTGCACGACTTTGGCCAAATTGATGGCAAATACTACCTTGCCATGGGCTACATGGCTGGAGGTTCTCTCAAAGACCTGCTCAGACTGGAAGGCAAGTTGGAGCCAAAACGTGCGTACGAAGTCCTGGCTCAGGTATGTGAAGGATTGAGTACGCCCATGCCCGGGGTCGTCCATCGTGACCAAACCCGGCAATATCCTTTTCGATGAGACCGACAAGGCGCGGATGGCTGATATGGGCTTTGCCAAGGTGATGAGCGGTACAAGCAGGTCGATGTCTACCAGTGGTGGGTTGGTTGGCCCCCCTACATGGCACCCGAAACCTGGCGAAACAAACCCGCCACAGACCGATACTATAGTCTTGGCGCATTTTGTACGAAATTTTCACTGGTAAGGTCCTGTTTGAAGGCGAGTCCGGCAGAGATCATGACCATGCACATGATCGACGGTCCTCAATATATGGACTGTCTCAAGAGTTCCGCCCTGTGCTGATAAAGCCCTGCAGCGCGACCGCAGGAACGGTTGTGGATGAACGCTTTATTGACAAGTTTCCAATCCACCGTGAAACCAAAAAAGGAGCCAGAAATTCCTCAATTTTGATGCTTGAACCAGACATGACGAGATTGATCGCGCAGCGAAACAAAATGACTGATATAGGTTCAATGAAGAAGAACTCATTGACGATCAAATCCGGATCTGCGATAACATCTTCTATCCCCCGTAATCTTTCTTGACGACCAATTGGGAAGTAGAGCAGAATTGAAACATATCAAGAATGTCTTAATCCGTTAAAGATCAGAGAAAGACAAAACAAATCCTAATCAAATTTTTGCTTGTGGCATTATTCAGCCGGTTACTTTTATTAGTTGGTTTTATCAGGAGATCCAATGGGAAAATGACTGGAACAGAGATAATTACTAGTGCAATGCACATCAATTGGAGCAAATTGGTAGAACTTCTTACCTAAACAAAACCACATTGATCGTTAATCTTCGGCCGATGGAAGCTATGGCATCTTCGCCTCTTGATTCCAAAATAATCCTATGGGATTCAAAAGTGGTAGGAAACTACATACATTGATTGGGCATTCAGAAAACGTAACGATATTAGTTGGTCGCTAATGGCAATTAATGGCTTCAGCAAGTGATGATAATAAATTATTATCTGGTTGGTTGACAGCGGAGCAAGACTACTTACACTGGAAGGTCACAACGATAATGTAAACCAAATTGCCTGGTCGCCGGATGGAAAACACTAGCTTCCGGGAGTGAGGACGGAGCAGTCATCCTCTGGGACACAATCGTGGCACGGTAGCGAATCGATTTGAAAGATCAGTTGGGTTTCTAGCATAGCTTGGTCGCCAGATGGAAATAAGCTGGCATTGGGATATGTGATTTCGTTTACTGGGAGCCGCTGTGATAAGCAATCCTTACTGGGCATACTGAGACAGGCACAGCAGGTGTGGTCGCCAGATGGTAAGTATTTAGCAACCTCTGGAGGTTGGATGGATCTTTTCTGGGATGCGGAAAATGGCGAGAAACTTCATACTTTGGATGCCAAAGTCAGCCCAGTAGGTGGAGTCCTGGTCGCTGGACGGAGATGATTAGCATCAATGGATGGTTTACAGTAATATCTGGGATGTTCCAGTGGAATGCTACTACACATTGGATACAAAGGTATTCTAGTGGTGGTGTAAACTGGTCTCAGTGGAGAATTGCTTTCGTTGGAGGCAGGATAGACGGTAAGATAATTATTTGGAATGCAGAAAGCGGAGAAAACTTGACCGGACCGGTCACAAAAAGGGTCAATGAAGTAGTCTGGTCGCCGGATGGAAAAACATTGGCATCAGGTGGTTGGGACGGAACAATTCGCTTCTGGGGTATACCATGATTGTCCACTATAGTACTAAAGAGGAGGGTGATGGAAAGCAATAAGGATCATCCGTGCTATTTGGCAAATACGAAATCCTGGGAGCTTGGCAGAGGTGGGTTTGGGATTGTTTACCGTGCTTTTGATACCGTCCTGGAAGTTGAGCAGGCCATCGAAACTATACCAACCTGTCAGCCCCGCCTCGTCAACCGCTTCAAGCAGGAAGCGCGCATCGTGCCAGGTTCGATCACCCCAACCTCGTGCCAGTGCGACTTTGGCCAAATTGATGGCAAATACTACCTTGCCATGGGCTACACCGGTGGCTCGCTGAAAGACTTGTTAGTGAAGAACACTGAGCAAGGATAGAGCACTGGAGGTGATGGCAGGTTGGGCAGCACTGGCATATGCGCACAGCCAGGCGTGATCCAGGGATCTGAAACCAGCAATATCCTCTTCGGTTCAAAGGTAAGGCAAGGGTCAGTGACCTGGCTTTGCCAAACTGCTTCATAGCAAATCCGGCTCCTCGATGAGCACATCAGGCGGGTTGGTGGGAACACCGACATATGGCACCTGAGTTTGGAAGGGTAGGGTGCAAACGCTTCCACGGATGTGTACAGCCTGGTATGTATCCTGGTGGAAATGCTGACAGCCAGATCCTTGTTTGATGGGGAAAGCACGCCTGAGATCATGTTCAAACACTTTGAACCCCTGCAACTGCCAGAGGACCTGCCGGATGCCTGGATGCCTGTCATTGAACAGGGGCTTGAGAAGAAACCTGAGGAGCGCATCGGAAATGTGGATGATCTGATCTCCCGACTGCAGCATGCAGAGCAATGGACAGCTGCAACTGTACCCGATCAAGTAAAAAGCCAGGATCAGGAAGAACGAAGAGAGCCAAGTCAGGAAGCCGAAAAACAACCTAAGCTAAAGAAGTCAGAAAAGCAGGATCACCCGGCAAAAGAACAGAAGCAAACTTCTCAGGTAACCTGGAAAAACCCGGATCAACCAAATCCTCAAGTTGGTGAAGAAGTCCACCAAATGGCTGATCCACCAAGAGATGGAACACCGAAAACAAGATCAGGGTTTACGGGAGGAAAGCCAGATGTTTTCCAAAACAAGACACCACTATACCTCGGACTTGGCGTGCTGGTACTTCTAGGGATCTTTCTGATCCTTCGTTTGTTTCCGGCAGTTCGCTATGGTCTTTTCCCATCCCGTCCTCAGGCAACTGCTGAACCCGAGGTTGTTGTGATGCAGCAAACTGCCACCAAGCAACCAGAGCCATCTCAAACCCCAACAAATACGAGGACTTCCCTGCCAACCAACACCGCTACCATCACGCCTACACTTGACGGTCCCTTCGAATACGTCGTCATGAGGGATGATTCTGTGGCGAGCATTGCTGAGAAGTACGATGTCAGCCTTGATCTGCTTCTCTACGCAAATGGCCTTGGTCTGGGTGTAAGTGATCAATATATCATACGCGAAGGAGATATCATCATCATCCCTGCACCTTGGCAGCGAATGCCAACCTCTACTTTGATCCCGACAGATCTGGCTGTGGGCACGATTATTGACTACTATGTTGAACCCGGTGTCTCCTTGGCGCTAGTCACAGAATTTTACCGGTCGACGGTCGCCCAGATCATTTCTGAGACAAATCGTTACCGCAATGCAAATGATATTACACCAATGTTGACCGATACAAGCGTTATAGTCATCGGCGACTTACTAAAGGTACCGGTAAATATCACGACACAGACCCCAGCTACCACTCCAGCACTCGGAATTGGTTCGACCCAGGTAAGGGAACGAGACGGAATGGAGATGGTCTATGTGCCGGAGGTTTTTTTCACAATGGGCAGCGAGGTGGGCGATGATGATGAAAAGCCAGTGCGACAAGTGTACCTGGATGCCTACTGGATTGACAAGTATGAAGTTAGTAATGCGCAGTATGCACTTTGTGTGAACGCAAATGCCTGCGATGAGCCAGCAGACACAAGATCATCTACCCGAAGCGACTACTATGGCAACCCGACCTATGCTGATTATCCGGTGATCTATGTGAAATGGAACCAGGCAACGGCTTACTGCCAGTGGGCGGGAGGCGACCTGCCCACAGAAGCGCAGTGGGAGAAGGCAGCGCGGGGGACGGATGCAAGAGAATACCCTTGGGGAAACGAAACACCCAATATTAATTTAACCAACTACGATCATAATGAAGGAGACACGACAGAAGTGGGTAACTATCCAGGTGGAGCCAGCCCTTACGGCGTACTGGACATGGCAGGCAACGTTTGGGAATGGGTGCGGGATAATTATGGACCCTATAACTCAGTCGACACCAATAACCCAACCGGACCAGCAGGAGATGATAAGATTATACGTGGGGGCGGTTGGTACTATGGCGACTGGCACATTCTGTCTGCTAACCGGAGCAGCAACCCTCCTACCAACGCGAGCTACTTCGTGGGTTTTCGTTGTGTATCCCCGCCGTAGGCGTTCTGTGTTCTGTTTTCTAATTTCTAAATTCCGAGGGTCAAGGGGGCGAGCCCCCTTGACAGGGAAAAATGTAGGAAGATGTAATATGATGAAGATATGGCTGGAAAACGATTAGTGAGGGATTGCTATGGATGAAGTCAAACATTTTGGCAAATACGAAATTCTGGAAGAACTTGGTAAAGGCGGGTTCGGTACGGTCTACCGGGTGCGTGAACCGGTTTTGAACATAGAGCGCGCAATCAAAGTCTTGCACCCCAACCTGCTTTCCGATGACAGCTTCCTTACGCGTTTTAAACATGAAGCCCAGGTTTCCGCCCACCTTGAGCATTCGAATATCGTTCCAGTTTACGAGTTGGACCAGGTAGATGGGTTGAACTACATTGTCATGAAGTACATGCCTGGTGGTTCATTGATTGACTTGCTTAGAAGGCAGGGTCATTTAGATCTCGAGGAAACTTTACCTTACTTTGAAAATATGTGCGCTGGGGTCCAATTTGCCCACAAGAATGGAGTCATCCATCGTGACCTAAAGCCGAACAACCTGCTCATCGATGAATTTGACCATATGCGGGTGAGCGATTTCGGTTTTGCCAAGGCAATGGCCTCTGGCGACAGTGCCTCGATGAGCTCCACGGGCAGCCTTATAGGCACTCCTGCTTACATGGCGCCGGAGATTTGGAGGGGTAAACCAGCCACCGCACAATCGGATATCTACAGCCTTGGCTGTATTTTGTATGAGATGCTTACAGGAAAAGTCCTGTTTGAAGGTGAAAGCCCGGCAGAGGTGATCACCAAGCATGTGATTGATGGTCCAATTTATGATGAGGATTTCCCATTGACGATACGAATGGTTTTGGACAAAGCATTACAACGCGATCCAGCTAAACGATATATGGACGCGAAGTCATTCTTGGAGGAGTACAGATCCTTGCTGGAACCAGTACAAGAAACACCGCTAGGCGAAACCGAAGAACCAAAACCGGATTCCACAAATGACATCGCAGCGGATTCCAGTGGTGAGGGACAAAAACCGGAAACCACAAATGACACTTCCTTAGATTCCATTGTTGAACCACAAGAACAAGTTGACGAAATGTCAAAGGAGGGTGAACTTTTTAACGAAACCGTTACTGGTGAGGATTCGGCTGACATCGAGCCTCCCGTCCAATACCAATCCGAGTCAACATCTCAGATAGAAGATCAGACGAACCCTGGAGAAGGACAAATTCATGAAGAAGTGAAGAAGAATGATCTGAGGTCAAAGGAAAAAAACTGGGATGTGCCCACGTTCTTGATTTTGGGAAGTATTGTTATTGGTGTCATTCTTTATTTTTTTTCTATCTCAGGGACTCTTTTGAACAAATCATCACACCAAGTCTCCGGAACCGAAAGATTTAGGCTTGAAGCTAAAGATGGTTGGAGTTCCACTGGAATCAACGTTTCAACAGGCGACGTCATTAGAATAAAGTATTTAGCCGGGAACTGGTCACCCTGGCCAGGAGGTTATTTTGATGCGATGGGAGACACAACTTCGAGCTTGGAAGACACTGCAAATGTGATGGTGGGTTGTAAACATGGCGCCCTCATCGCACAGATTGGAATTGGAACATCCAGTCGGTTTTGCATTGGCATAAACGATTTTTCAATGAAAGCCAACTACGGTGGAATTCTTTATCTTTCGATCAATGACAACGTGCTCGAGGATGATAGCGGATCAATTGATCTTTCAATCACAATTAATGGTGTTCCTGCGAAATAAAATGTCTAGGATACTCCTGTCTCAACAGAACCTGTTCTTTCGTGGTTTCCTTACCAAGAAAGGGGTTGATCGGCTGAAATGGGAATTAGGTGTTAGGTGGTTATGGTAATTCGTTCAACTTCAGGAATAGCCTGAGAAGGATCTTTGATCGAATGTTTTTCTAGTGAGGTAGGGGTATGATTGAGTCAAAAAACTTTGGTAAGTATGAAATCATCGAAGAACTTGGCAAAGGTGGATTCGGCACGGTCTACCATGTGCGGGAAACGGTTCTGAACATAGAACGGGCAATAAAAGTCTTACACCCCAACTTACTTTCAGACAACACTTTTCTGAACCGTTTCAAGGGCGAGGCGCAGTTGTCCGCTTTGCTGGATCATCCCAACATTGTACCAGTGTATGAATTTAGTCAGGTTGAAGGAATGAGTTACCTCGCAATGAAATTCATGCCCGGTGGCTCATTGAGAGACCTGCTTACAATGAAGGGTCGGCTCAGCCAAGAACAAACCTTGCGCTACTTTGAGCATATTTGCAGTGGGGTCAGTTTTGCCCACCAAAAAGGAGTGATCCATCGCGATCTGAAGCCGAGTAACCTGCTCTTTGATGAATTTAACAAGATTAGGGTAAGTGATTTCGGTTTTGCCAAGGCGATTGCTTCCAGCCGGAGCATTTCCATGAGCTCAACTGGAAATCTGATTGGCACACCAGCTTATATGGCTCCCGAAATCTGGAGTGGCAAGCCTGCCAGCGTGCAATCGGATATATACAGCCTGGGCTGTATCTTGTACGAAATGCTTACGGGAAAGATCCTGTTTGAAGGAGAGAGCCCGGCAGAAGTAATCACTAAACATGTGGTGGAAGGTCCCAAATACAGTGAAGATCTGCCCTCGGGAATCCGGGCGGTATTGAATAAAGCTCTTCAACGTGACCCGGCAAAACGATTTGTGGATGCGGAGGAACTGTTTGAGGGTGCCCGATCTGTGTTAGAACCAACTCGTGAAGCAAATGGGAAACAACAGGAAAGACCAGCGAAAACCAAAACTTTATTTATTGTAGGTGGAATTCTTGTGGTTTTTCTGATTGTATTCTTGACAACAGGCGGTTTTGGTTCAGGTCGAAGTAAGGCTACATCGACCATGGAAACAGACGTTATTGACTCTCCTATCCCTCCAACACAGGAAGAGAATCATGCTCCTTTAGTGATTGAAATTGAGACTGAACCGATAGAACCAACCACGGAACTTGCTCCAACCCAACCTGCTTTACCGACAGCAACTCGCGAGGTAATTGAGCCAACTGCTACAGATGTGCCGCCTACCAGGACGCCTGAATTGGCATCTGATTTTCCTACATATTACCCTTTCAGCAATTGCCCACAATCACAATTGCATGTTGGTGATTCTGCCTATGTATCTTACAACGGCGTAAAGATCAGTTTACGATCAGAACCAGTCGGAGCGATTGGAGATACCCTCATCCGAAAGCTGAATGAAGGAGAAGTGGTGCATATTATTGGTGGACCTGTCTGTGATCAGAGTCTTGTGCTTTGGAAGGTACGTACCGTTCAAAATGAATTTGGCTGGCTACCAGAAGGCGACTACAGCGATTTTTGGATCTTACCCATACCTACTGAAAATGTTTGCAGCGGGGCAAAAGCGACTCGCTTATGGGTGGGAGCTACCGCATTTGTTGAACCGATACCTAAAGATCGGAATATCATGTATTCTGAGCCGGGAATAAATTCAAGTAAGGAAATTGGACGCATGAATCCGGGCAGTTACATGGAAGTACTCGAAGGACCTTCTTGTGGAAGTGGTGGAGAAGGAGTTTGGTGGTACGTTTATTCAGAACAACTGGGTATCAAAGGCTGGACTCGTGAGAATAGCAATTCTCGAGATTATTACTTCATTGCTCCTGTAATCCCTCGTCCTTGAAATTGAGTTTTCTGTGAAGTGGGTCTGCCAGTTATAGTACTTATTGATTGGTTTGAGCGGCATGGCATGGAAGTAATCCACTGTGCTTGTGCTTTTTGTAAGGGAGACCTGCCACGATCTCCCGTGATGTGGGACGGTGGGGAAGCCGTCTCCTACCGTTGCAGGATGGTAAGATTACTGGCACGATCAGCTTGTTCTATAAAATCTTCCGATCCAGGACATCTTCCAGCAATTTCCAGGCTTCGATGTCGGTTCCGTTGGTCAGGTACGGCTCGAAACCGAAATTCAGATACATATTAACCGCCTGATAGCTGGTGGTTTGGGAGGTTAAATAGGCTGAGTCGTGATACTCTGCCAGCACCTGCATTGCCTTTGCCAAGAGCGGTTTGGAGAGCTTTTTTCCCTGGTATTCTGGCACAACAGCCACCCAATGGATGCGGCCGGTGACGTTTTGTTCCCCCTCCAATATGCCATACCAGGCGGTTATCGTGCCGATGACTTGCCCATCACAATTCTCGATAAACAGACACCTCTTTCTCATTTCATGGAGGAAGGGACTGAATTCTTTCTCAAAATGTGCCAGCGCAGCAGCCTCATTAGCAAATTCGTCGACCGAAGTTTCAACCCGTGCCCAGATATTCTCTTCACCTTCTCGAAAAAACCGGATCTTATACTCCTCTGGCAGCTGGTATTCTGGTATGTGCTTTAAATCAGCACGCTTCATTTTTAATGGAATTCTTTTCATGATGAACCTCTGCTCTTACGGATTATTAAACATCAGGTACGTTCACACTTGTTGCAGCCTGTTGACGAGAAAATTGTACAATAAAAAAAAGTTTCTATTGGCTCTGTCTGAAAAAATTGCCAGGACCAACACGAATTGCTGGAATCGATTCGTGTAAATTAAAAGACTGGTAAAATTCAGTATCTTTTGCGTATTTATCATTGTGCACGTATTACTATTCAAGACCAATCTACTCCACCAGGAGCATTAGCCTATGAGTCAAAGCACCAAGAATATCAGTTCACCGCCCAGGTTCCGTCTGTCTGCAATTTTTGATGCTTTGATGCCTGTCTTTGCCACCATTGCCGCACTGCTGGTTGGAGCGATCTTTTTGTTACTCTTGGGCGCAAACCCGATAACCGCTTATGCTGCGCTGATTGAAGGGGCATTTGGCAGTTTCAATGCTTTGGCTGAGACCTTGGTCAAAGCTATTCCTCTGCTCCTGATTGGTTTGGGGACCTGCATTGCCTACCGGGGAAGCGTCACCAACATTGGTGGCGAGGGGCAGATGATCGTTGGCGCATTGCTATCGACCTGGATCGGGCTATCCTTCACTAATTTGCCTGGCTGGCTGATGATCCTCATCGCCATGCTGGCGGGCAGTCTGGGTGGGGCGATATGGGGCGGATTGCCTGGTGTTTTGAAAGCTTATTTCAATGTCAATGAAATTTTAAGCACGGTCATGATGAATGCCATCGCGGTTCAAATCATGAACTATATGCTGCGTGGTCCGATGATCGACCCGGAACAAGCCAAAGCTGCCTCGCAGATCCCACAGACAGCCCGACTTGAAGTAGCCTATCGCCTTCCGCGTTTAGCTCCTACCCGGTTGCATATCGGTCTTTTAATTGCGATCTTGCTGGCTGTCGCAGTATACATCCTGCTTTGGCGTACCACCTTGGGCTACCGCATCCGTGCTGTCGGGCAAAACCAGGCGGCTTCCAAGTATGGCGGGATCGATGTAAAGAAACATATTGTCCTGGCACTGCTGCTCAGTGGTGCCTTTGCTGGTCTGGCTGGAATGATGCAGGTTTACGGCGTGAATTACCGCATGATCACCGATGGATCCTCCACTGGTTTCACTGGAAATGCCGGTTTTAATGGGATCGTGGCAGCCTTGTTTGGTCAGCTGCATCCCATCATCACCATCCCCGCTTCCATTTTATTTGGAGGACTGCTAGTGGGTGCCAATGCCATGCAGCGGGTCGTGCAGGTGCCTTCCGCCCTGATCACGGGGTTGAATGGCTTGGTGGTGGTTTTTGTGGTGAGCAGCGAATATTTTAGAAAGCGCAACCAACGCAAGCGCATGGCTGCGCTGGAAGCCAGCGCTGATAATGAACCGCCAGATCATCCTGGTGAAAACCTGGGGGAGGTGCCAGCATGATTTCTGACCTCTTCACAGCAACCGTCATTATGGGCATCATTTCATCCGGCATCAGGCTGGCAACTCCCTATCTGTTTGCCGGTATCGGCGAGATGTTTGGTCAGCGCAGCGGCGTGCTCAACCTCGGCGTTGAGGGGCAGATGCTGTTGGGTGCTTTCACCGCTTACTTTGTAGTTTTGAGGACCGGCAACCTGTTTTTGGCGGTTCTGGCTGCCATTGCTGTCGGTGCATTGATGGGTCTTGCGATGGGTTTTGTGACCATTCGTTTGCAGGCTACCCAAGGCATTGCCGGTATCGGTTTTTACCTTTTTGGGATGGGAATGAGCAATCTGCTTTTCCAAAAGCTGATTGGTGTGGTTGAAAACATCAACGGTTTCCCGATCATCAAAATCCCGTTGCTAGGCGACATTCCGGTGATCGGTGAGATTCTCTTCCAGCAAAATCTGCTGGTTTACCTGGCATTTTTGTTGGTTCCGACCGCCTGGTTTGTTTTGAACAAGACCACACTTGGGTTGAAAATCAGAGCGGTTGGGGAAAACCCTGAAGCTGCCGATTCACTGGGTGTAAGTGTGGTCGGGGTGCGCTATTTCACTGTGATATTGGGTGGAATTCTATCCAGTGTCGCAGGGGCAGCGCTTTCTGTAGCTCTGCTGAACGTTTTCCAGCAAAACATGACTGCTGGGCAGGGATTTATCGCAGTCGCCCTGGTGTATTTTGGAAGCTGGAGACCCTTTGGTATCCTTGCTGGAGCCTTGTTGTTCAGCATGGTCAATGCTCTTCAGTTATGGATCCAGGTGCTGGGCATCCCGATTCCCTCTGAACTGGCGGTAATGATGCCTTACGTTTTGACGATCCTGGTACTTACTTTATCTCTTTCCAAAGGCAAGGGCCCTTCCGCGCTCACAAAAGCGTTTGAACGGGAGGGTTAAAATTTACCCCGGTGAATACCGGAGAAAATAGGAGAAAAATGAAGAATCTTTTCAAAGTGCTGTCCGTTCTGTTAGTTTTAGGGTTGGTTTTGGCTGCCTGTACTCCCGCAGAACCAGAACCCAGCGAGCCGGTGGTTGCAGATGAGCCGCTGCGCATCGCTATCGTAACGCCAAGTAACATCAATGACCTGGCATTCTCGCAAAGTATTTCAGACGCCATGATCGCTCTTAAAGCAGAAATGGGCGACAAGCTGGAATATGTTTACTCGGAAAACCTTTTTGTCGTGGACGATGCTGCTGCAGCCATCCGGGATTATGCCCAGAAAGGTTACGATATCGTTATTGCACATGGTTCCCAGTACGGCTCTTCAGTACAAGAAATCGCGCCCGATTTCCCCGAAACGGTGTTTGCCTGGGGTACAACGGTGGACACCTTTGGTCTGCCCAATGTGCATGCCTATGAAGCAGCTTCCGACCAGGGCGGATTTGTGAACGGTGTCATGGCAGCATTGTTGACCGAAACCAAGGTGATCGGTGTAGTTGGTCCGATCGAGACCGGTGATGCCAAGCTCTATATCGACGGATTCGTGGCTGGCGTCCATTCTGTAGACCCCAGCATCGACGTGCGCGTGACCTATATTGGTTCATTCTCGGACGTTGCCCTGGCGTCTGAAGCTGCCACAACGCACCTTTCTGCTGGTGCAGATGTTTTGACTGGCTCTGCCCAGATGGTGATCGGTGCCATCGGTAAAGCCCAGGAAGCTGGCGCTTATTGGTTCGGCACCCAGGCTGACCAGACCTCCTTTGCTTCTGACGTGGTGGTAGCCAGCCAGGTTTATCACTGGGAAGTCATTTTGAGGGAAATCTTTGCCCTGCGCGGCGAAGGTGTTATGGGCGGAAAGACTTTCTCTGCCAACCTTGAAAATGGCGGTCAGGTGATCAAAATCAACGATGGACTGGGTCTTGACCAGGCTGTCCTGGATAAGGCGAACGAGACCATCCAGGGTATCATCGACGGAACAGTCACCATCCCCTAAACATTCAATCTTACAGATACTCTGGATGGCATCCCCATCCAGAGTATCTCTGGGAGTAACCATGCAAAGAAAAGCCACTGATACCGTGCGAACACCTTTTGAATCGCTTGAGATGCAAAATATCTCCAAACGTTTCCCCGGGGTATTGGCAAATGATCATGTCGATTTTGACGTGACCAGTGGTGAAGTGCACGCGCTTTTGGGTGAAAATGGCGCTGGAAAGAGCACCCTCATGAAAGTCCTGTATGGCATGTACAGACCGGATGAAGGAAAAATTTTCCTAAACGGCAATGAAATTTCAATTCCTACACCAACGTCAGCCATTAATCATGGGATTGGCATGATCCATCAGCATTTTATGCTGGTGCCTACTTTGAGTGTGGCTGAAAATGTGGCATTAGGACTGCCCAGCAGCAAAGGACCGTTGACTGATCTGGATGTCGTCTCGGACCGCATTGTTGAGCTTGGCGACACCTATAATTTAAAAATCGACCCCTCTGCTTTGATCTGGCAGCTTTCAGTTGGACAGCAGCAGCGCGTGGAAATCATCAAGGCGCTCTACCGGGGAGCATCCCTGCTGCTTCTGGATGAACCAACCGCGGTTCTGACCCCCCAGGAAGTGGATGAGTTGTTTTTGATCATGCGTCAAATGACCCGGGATGGGTATGGGCTGGTCTTTATCTCCCACAAATTGCACGAGGTGGTGGAAATCAGCGATCGCATCACGGTTTTACGGGATGGTAAAAAAATCGGCACCCAGCCGACCTGCAATGTCACGCGTCAGACACTGGCAAACTGGATGGTAGGACGTGAGATCACCTTCATCTACAGCAATGAAGTGATCGAAAAAGGAGAATGCCGGATCGAGCTGCGCGACGCTTGTTGTGGAAGTGACCGCGGCACAGAAGGCTTATGCGATGTCAATTTGAAGATCCATTCCGGAGAGATCGTTGGGCTGGCTGGCGTCTCGGGTAATGGTCAGTTGGAGCTGGCGGAGGCAATCACCGGATTACGACCTTTGCAATCGGGTCAAGTGTTCCTGGATGGGGAAGACGTCACTGGATATCCTCCGGGCAAGATCACCGAAAAAGGGTTGGCGTATGTGCCTGAGGAACGGATGAAAGACGGCATGATCCGTAACTTCAACATTTCAGAAAACCTGGTTTTGCGTGAACATCATCGTTGGCCATTTTCGAAAAAGGGTTTCCTGCGGATGCCATATATCTATGAGCATAGCGATAAGCTCATCAAGCAATACCGCATCAAAACACCCTCAAGAGCGACCCTGGCAAAGAACCTCTCTGGCGGTAACATTCAGAAAGTACTGCTGGCGCGGGAATTGTCGCGCTCTCCGCGTGCGATCGTGGCGGCGCAGCCCACCCGCGGGCTGGATATCGGTGCCAGTGAATACGTGCATGAACAGCTGCTCGACCAGCGCAAGAAAGGCACAGCCATACTCTTGATCTCAGAAGATTTGGACGAGATCCTGGCGTTGGCAGACCGGATTGCGGTTATTTATGAGGGCAAGATCATGGATGTGTTGCCCCGAGCAAGCGCTGTCAAGGAAGACCTGGGCTTGCTGATGGCAGGTGTGCATCCAGGGGAAGAATTGGTTCAAGAAAACTGTCCTTAGTTACCCAAATAGTTATACAACTATTGTGTCAGTGCCAGTAATTGATTAAAATTGCCGCATGAGACAAGCTCGGGTTGCTTTCCCTCAATTTTCTTTATCAAGCAAATTTTTTTTGCAGTTTAGCGGGCTGATTATTGCCTTGTTGATCTTCTCTTCGGCATCTGCCGCGCCCAATGACCATCAGCTCCCGCCGGCACTTGCTTCTGCAGAAGAATCGGAAGCACTCTGGCAGGCTTACCAGGCACGCTACCAGCAACAACTGACCCTCTTTGCTGATGACCCACTGGCGGATTTGTTCGAACCGGTACTGGACACAGCCTTCTTCAGCCCGGACGGCAAAACAGCCGTACTTTGGCTGGCATTAAGAGATTACACCGGACGAATTTTGGCAACTGAACCAGGCGTAGTATTTGCTAAACGCCAGGCTGACACATGGCAAATTGTGTTTTCATCGGACAAGGAATGGACGGAAATCAAAACCAGCCTGGCTGCGGACTTTCTGCCGGCATCTTTTCAAGCCCCACCAGAGAGCGCAACAGATCAGGCTGAGATCAATTACCTGTCAGGCTACTACTTACCTTATGTGCAAGGCACAAAGCACCGTTTGGAAGGGTCGATATTGCATTTTCACGATTACCCTCCTTTGGGATACCCCAGCTGCGCTATTGACTATTGCCATTACGCTTACGATTTTACAGATGCAGGGCACTTTCCGCTGGTTGCTTCCAAAGCTGGTGTGGTCATATCCTCAAGAGACAGTTGTTATGATGGTAATACCAGCTGTACCAACTACATCATCCTGCAGGATTCAGTGGGCGGTGCCTACCAAATTTACCTCCACCTGGCATACAATACCATTCCGGATTATCTCACTGCTGGTACGTTCGTTGACCGGGGCAAATATATCGGGGATACCGACGACACTGGCTATAGCACCTCAGAACATGTGCATTTCATGGTCGTAACCAGCTGGTGGTATGGTGCAAGTAACTATCCCTGGGGCGCTTCAGTCGACATTCGCTTTACCGATGTGACAATCAATAATGGCATCCCACGCACATGCTATGAAGTAACCAACCTACCTTTTTATGATGGCGCTACTCTGTGTAATGGTAACCCTGCGATACCATTCAGTCCACTGAATGACTGGTATATCTCGGGCAATGTAGGCGCATCCCCGCCCACCGGTCACCTCACCCGTCCAGCCGCAGGAGCGATTGTTGCCCCTGGAGCAAACCCCCTGATGGATGTGACCGCTCAGACCAGAGACGATGTGCGGGTGGTCAGGGCGGTTCTGATCGCCAAGATCAACGGCAGCTGGAGAGAGGTTGCTCCACGGGTCACCAACCCGAGCGCTAATGGAGTGTTTGACTGGGATGTCAACCTCTGCAAGGCGGGAGACCTGAACGGAGCCCTGGAAGTAGCACTGAAAATTTGGGATCATGAAGGCAACATCACCAGCATGCTCTCGCCCAGAACCATCAATGTCGATGATGCCTGTGCTTTTGGGGTAATGCTCCCACTGATACTTTCGAAGTAACTAGGCTTTTTGAAGGACCAAAACCACCCAATCCTGCTCGGTGAGTGTATCGATCAGGTTCAAGCCGTTTTTGCTTGCCGCCTGGATGACGTTGTCAGCCTGGGTGTTCAGGATCCCGCCCAAAATCAGGAGACCTTCCGGCGCAACAGTGTCAGCCAGACCAGTTTCAAGCATCTTTATCAGGATGTGGGCAAGAATGTTCGCTAAAACGACCGGCGCCTGTTTTAGACCATCAGTACGGGCAAGCACATCTGTGTGCGTGCCGACCTCAAAGAGGATCCGACCTTCCATGCCGTTTAAGGCAGCATTACGTTCGCAGGAAGGGATGGCAATGGGGTCATAGTCGACTCCCAAAACGCGTTCCGCGCCTAACCGGACGGCGGCTATGGAGAGAATACCGCTGCCACAGCCGATATCGAGCACATCTTTACCCTGGCAGCCGTATTTTTCCAGCGCAATCAGGCAAAGTTGGGTGGAGGGGTGTGTGCCAGTACCGAACGCCATATCCGGCGAAATGATGATGGGCAGTTTACCCTCCGCTAGTGCCGGATCGACCCAAGCGGGGAGTACGATCATATTCTTGCCCAACTCCAGCGGTTGGTAGCGTTCTTTCCAGGAATCCATCCAGTTTTGATCGGCAATGATCTGGTATTCCAGGTGACCCAAAGGTGCAATTTGCCCCAGGTGCCAGACCGCTTCTTCCAGCTGGCGGCGAGTCTGTTCCAACTTGTTGTCCATTGGAAGATAGGCAACCACCTGGGTGTCGCCGTTGGGCTTCTCTTCATAGTCTTGCTGGTCAAAACTGGTCAGACTGTTGATCAAAACACCGTCAGGCGCGTAACGTGAAAAGACCTCAGCAACTGCTTCAGCCAATTCGCCGGAACAAACAAGCGAGGCTTCGAGCCAATTCTCGATCTCAGCCACCGAAGGCATCCTTTAACTTATCAAAGAAACTGCGTTCCTGAATTTTGATGTCAGTACCCATGGTTTTGCCCAGGGATGTCAGCAATTCCTCTTGCTGTTTGGTCAGATTGGTGGGAATCTGAATATTCACAGTCACCAATTGGCTACCGCGTTCACTGCGGTTGAGGATGGGCGCGCCTTTGTCTTTCATCCGAAAGACGCGTCCCGGCTGTGTGCCGGGTGGAATGCGCAGCTTGACATCCCCATCCACAGTTGGGACGGTGATTTCATCACCGAGGGCTGCTTGCGCCATGTTGATATCAAGGTCGAGCAGAATGTCGCTGTCCTTTCGTCGGAAGAACTTGTGGGGGGCGACTTCCAGTTCAAGGTAATAATTACCGTTTGGACCGCCATTGGCACCCGGTTGACCCTCTCCAACCATGCGGATTTGATTGCCGTTATCCACCCCAGCCGGAATATTCACTTTCATTTTGCGCGTCTTGCGTTCCAAACCGCTTCCACGGCAATTACGGCAGGGGCTCTCCACCATCTTCCCGCGTCCACCGCAAGTAGGGCAGGTGGCTACCTGGACCATGGAACCCAAAAAAGTTTGTTGCACCTGGCGTACTTCACCCTGACCTTTACAGGTCTGGCAGGTGACGGGCTGAGTGCCTGGCTCGGCACCCGTGCCCTCGCAAACCGAACAGCGTTCGCTGCGCGTGACTTCCACTTCTTTTTCGACACCAAAAACCGCTTCTTCAAATGTCAGTTTCACGTTTCCGGTGATATCGGCACCCCGTCGGGGAGCATTTTGTCTTCGGCGTGAGCCAGCCATATTGCCAAAACCGCCCATTCCGCCAAAGCCAAAGAGCGTCTCAAACAGATCCGAAAGGTCCATGTTGGAATAATCAGGCATACCCTGGGTGTTGACACCCGAAAATCCAAAACGGTCATAGGCAGCCCGTTTTTCAGGATCACTGAGAATGCCGTATGCTTCGTTGATTTCCTTAAACTTTTCTTCTGCATCCGCCGCTTTGTTGACATCAGGGTGATACTGCCGCGCAAGATCGCGGAAAGCTTTTTTAATGTCATCCTGGCTGGCGCTCCTGGGTATTCCCAGCACCACGTAGTAGTCTCTTTTCTCTGCCATAAACCTTCTTTTCGAATAATTTCACACAAACACCTGGTGTAAACTTACGCAAGCACCAGGTGTTCATATTCTACTGGAAAACCACCTACTCATCCGCTTGCGTATATTCACCATCGACCACATCCGGGTCGTCGGCTTGATCGGTGTCGTTCGCTTCAGAGGTTTCGGCACCTTCTGCCGGCTGTTCCTGCTGGGCGTAAGCTGCCTGACCAATTTCCTGCAGCACTTTCATCAGTTCTTCCACTGCGTTGTGGATCACACTGGTCTCGTCTTGATCTCTTACTGAGCGGACACTGGCAATTGCGTCATCGACTTTGCTTTTTGCCTCAGCAGGAACCTTATCGCCGAGGTCCTTCAGCGTCTTTTCTGCCGTGTAGACTGCGTTGTCAGCGGTATTACGGGCTTCGATCAGGTCACGGTGCTTCTGATCTTCTTCAGCATGATTTTCAGCGTCGCGGCGCATCTTTTCCACTTCTTCTTCACTCAAGCCAGAGGAACCGGTAATGGTAATGTTTTGCTGGCGGTTGGTGGCTTTATCCTTGGCGGTCACTTCCAGGATACCATTGGCATTGATATCAAAGATCACCTCAATCTGAGGAATACCGCGTGGAGCCGGGGGAATGCCATCCAACGTGAACTTGCCCAGCGATTTGTTATCGGCTGCCATGGTGCGTTCACCCTGCAGCACGTGAATTTCGACCGAGGTCTGGCTGTCCGAGGCAGTGCTGAAGACCTGGCTGTCACGGGTTGGGATGGTGGTGTTGCGTTTGATCAGGGGTGTTGAAACGCCGCCGAGGGTCTCTATCGAAAGCGTCAGAGGAGTCACGTCGAGCAGGAGCACGTCTTTCACATCGCCGCCTAAAACGCCTGCCTGGATGGCAGCCCCAATGGCGACCACTTCGTCCGGGTTGACGCCCTTATGGGGTTCTTTATTGAAGAACTGGCGTACGGCATCCTGCACAGCCGGCATACGGGTCATGCCGCCCACCATCACCACTTCGTCAATCTCGCTGGGTTTCAGGTTGGCATCATTCAAAGCCTGTTGAACGGGTTTAAGCGATTTTTGGATCAGATCACCAGTCAGTTGTTCCAGTTTGGAGCGGGTCAGCGTGGTGACAAGATGTTTGGGACCCGAGGCATCAGCAGTGATATAGGGCAGGTTGATCTCGGATTGCATGGTGCTGGAGAGCTCGATTTTCGCTTTTTCCGCGGCTTCCTTGAGGCGCTGCAGTGCCTGGCGGTCTTCTCGCAGGTTGATGCTGTTTTCCTTCTTAAATTCATCTGCCAGCCAATCGATGATGCGTTGGTCAAAATCGTCCCCACCCAAAAAGGTGTCACCTGAGGTGGATTTCACCTGGAACACACCTTCGCCAACCTCCAGGACGGAAATATCAAAGGTTCCTCCGCCGAGGTCATAAACTGCAATAATTTCGTTTCGGTCTTTCTTGTCCAGCCCGTAAGCCAGCGAAGAGGCGGTCGGTTCGTTGATGATGCGCAGCACTTCCAGCCCGGCAATTTTGCCGGCGTCTTTGGTGGCATTGCGCTGAGCGTCGTTGAAATAGGCAGGCACGGTGATGACAGCCTGGTTGATCGGTTCACCAAGATAGGCTTCGGCATCACGTTTGAGTTTGCCCAGAATCATGGCAGAAACTTCAGGAGCAGTGTAATCTTTGCTGTCCAGGGAGACGCGCACATCGCCGTTGGAGGCACTGTTGATCTTGTAGGGCACAATGCTCATCGCTCTCTGCACTTCTGGATCGTCCGTTTTGCGACCCATAAAGCGTTTGATCGAGAAAATGGTATTCTCGGGGTTGATGATCGCCTGGTTGCGGGCAACGCGACCTACCAGCCGTTCACCATTTTTGTTGACTGCCACTACAGACGGAACCAGACGTTCACCTTCAGCAGAAGGGATCACCACCGGTTCGCCGCCCATCATGACTGCGGCAGCAGAGTTGGTTGTTCCTAAGTCGATACCAATAATTTTTGACATTGCTTCTCCTATTTCGCGACCCGAACGAGGGCAGGTCTGATGATTCGATCTTTGAGTTGGTAACCAGTTTGGACGACTTCAATAATTTGTCCGTCTGAATACTGGTCGTTTTCTTCATGGGTGACGGCTTCCTGGTTGAGTGGATCAAACAGATCACCGGGTTTGAGGTCGATGATGGTCACGTTTCTGGATTCCAGCGTCTTGACCAATTTCTTACGGATCAGATCGATCCCGGAAATCCAGTTGGCACAATCGGGATCAGAGGGGGTGTGGTTCAGCGCGCGCTCCAGGTCATCCATCACGGGCAGGAAAATTTTGATGTGCTCGCCAAGCAGTCGATCGGCAAGGGCTGCATTTTCCTGGTCGATGCGGCGTTTATAGTTGGCAAAACTGGCGCGTTCACGCTGGAGACTATCCAGGTACTCATCAGCCTTGGCAAGGGCGGCGTCAAGTTCATTTTGAACGCCAGTTTCTTCCTCGAATAATTCTTCGTTTTCCTGGTTTTCGATGTTTTGTTTTTCTTCTTCAGTCATAAAATCCTCTATATGTTTATTGTTGGTTAATTTACCAAATTGTCTGAGACCAAACCGGACATCAACTCGGCAACATAGCGGAGTGTGCTGATGGTCTGGCTGTAAGGCATGCGCATGGGACCCAGGATGCCAAGGGCACCGGAAAGTTGATCGGGCACGCCATAGCGGGTCAGGATGACAGAGCAATTCTGCAGTTCCTGCCAGGTATTCTCACCGCCGATCAGCACCTGAACACCGCCGATTTCTTCCGTTAAGACCGTTCGTGCGATCAGGTCATCGAGCATAGGACGCTCTTCCAGCAGTCGCAAAGGTGATTTTATGGGGCTATAGTCAGCAAATTCCGGCTCCGCTAAAACGTTGGTAAGCCCATCCAGATAGAGCTCGCCGGTAACCAGCTTGCTGGCTATGTTCATTTGATCAGCCACGGCTGCGATCACCTGATTGACGAGGGGATCGGACGCGAGAGGCATTCGTTTGATCTGTTCCAGGCTGGCATTTTCAAAAAGATGATTGATTTGTGCGGCGATCTGGGAGAGCTGCTCCTGGCTGCGGATACTATCCAACGAAAGGATCTGCTGCTGGATCTCTCCACCAACCAAAACCAACACCATCAATACCTGGGAAGCCCGGGTAGCGATCAGTTCAAGGTGCTTGAAAGTCACCTTCTCGCTGTGGGGGGCGGTGACGATCGAAACCGCCTGGGATTGATTAGCCAACACTGAGGCTGCCAGTGGAAGCCAATATTCCAGCCCTTTCCGGGATTGATAGAATTGGTGGGCTATAGTGTTGCGCGTAGCAGTCGGAAGGGCGGTATGCTGAACCAGGTTGCTGACAAAAAAACGGTAACCATCTTCAGTTGGGACGCGACCGGCAGAAGTGTGGGGTTGGCGCAGGAAGCCCAGCTCAGTCAGGGTGTTCATCTCATTCCGCACGGTGGCAGAACTGATTTTCAGGTTGTAGGCGCTGATCAGGGTTTTGGACGCAACCGGCTGAGCCGTGCGTGTGTGTTCATGCACGACCAGGGAGAGAATGATTTTTTGTCGGTCAGTTAATTCGTTCATCTTTTCTCATGATTAGCACTCTCAGCCCGAGAGTGCTAAAAATTGCTTTTTAATGTTACCACGCGCTAATTTACTCGTCAAGAAAAGGATACAGGAGGTTGGTTAACTTTGTGTTAGAAGAATAAATCACGATCAATAACGTCCTCCCCTTTGGATCGGAATTCGAGTTTGATCAACACGATTCTTCGTACGGGAGGGCTCTATTGCCCTGTAAGGGTGCCTCCTCCCGTTGAAGTGATTAAGTTAAATCAGAACAACTTAACTTTTTCCGAAACTACCTGAACCACATGCCGGTCGATGCCCCCAAATCGATACTTATATTCCTCGTCTCCGCGCATCAGGTCAACCTCATCCAACCCTTGTTCGATCGCCCATTGGATCAATTTGACCAACAATACCCAACCGGGGGAAGCTTTTGAAAATTCTGGATCCCAACCCGTGTTGTAAACCCACAATTTGTTATCAAAGAAAAAATTCAGATACGCGGCAGCTTGTTTGCCATCCACCATCAGACTTGCCAGGTTTAACCGTCCGGCTTGGTGGGCAGCCTTGCCCAAACCAAACAAATATTGCTCTGTGACGGGATTCAAAAAAGCAGCTTTCTTTTCTTCGTTTCTCATCAGTTCAATAAACCTGCCCATATCCTCAGTGACATCATGGGAATTTTCTGAAAAGTTAAGCTCTACCTGGTAATCCCGCTCAATGTTCCGTTCTTTTCGGCGCACTTCGTGGCGCTGTTTTTTGTGAAGCGACTGAAGGTATTCCTCCCAGCTGGACGGCAGGTGGATGCTGGGCGAAGGCTGTAAGACTTTCATTTCATAGGTGCGCTGCTTGCCTTGACAAAGGCTTTCCAGCAGGGCAAGGCTGGGGGAATCGTCCTGAAAATTGGCTAAGTCCAGGTGTTTTGTGCTGAATTCATTGCTTACGTCAATAAAATCCAGCATTTGACTGAGAAAACCCTCCAGTTTTTCAGGAAGGCAGATGAAGTCAAGGTAATCCGTCACTTCAATTTGCCCAATAAAACGCAAAGCTGGCTCCAATCCGGACTCGTGAGAGCAAAAAAGCGGGGCGATGCCAACCAATCTGCCATCTTCCTGGGCAGTGATTATTTGGAGGGTTGCGTTGTCTTGATTCCACTCGCCCCCTCCCAGGTTCTGCCACCAATTGTGGAGATACCAAAATTCTAAAAATGGATAATGACGAAAACTGCTGGCTTGCAAGGTGTCCCATTTAGGTTGAAGGGCTTCCCATTCGTTCTCACTCGTTATAAGGCTCAATTCCATGCACGGAATTATACTCGCTGGCACGGATTGTGTACTGTATGCACCAGGTATTATTGCATTTAAGAGAAAAGGTGGCTCATGAAATTTGATCTCTCAGTTTTTCAGTCTGAACAACAGCCAGCGTCGATGTTGGGTTTTAACAGCCCCAAACAAAGAGCCAGAGGCAGGGAGGATGACCTGCTATTGGTATTCCTCAGTCCCAAGAGCCTTTCAGAACCTGCAGATTGGCTGAATAAGGAATTGCAGGAACATGTCAGCGCCTTTTACAAGACCAGTGGATCTGTGACCAAGGCAATTCGGGTATTCGTGGATGGGCTTAACCGATCCTTTTTACAAGAAAATCATCACCTGGACACACCCGAATCCTGGCAGACGGCCAGCCTATCCTTGGGTGTGATCCATCAGGATACCTTGTTTCTCGCCCAGGTCGGAGCCAGCCAGGTGCTGGTGCTGTCTGACGGCAAAATTGAAACGTTTTTCGATGAGACCCTTGATCGGCGCGGCTTGGGGGTGGCTACAGTTACCAACCCACGCTATTTCCAGTTGACCCTGAGAGGCGGGGAAACCCTCATTTTCTGTTCACCCCTTGACCAGGAAATGACCGATTCAGAGGACCTTTCACTTCTGATCGGCGAACTAACGCTGCGGTCTGAAGAAAATCAGGCTTTGGGTATTGCACAGATTAGGATGGGTACCGGTCAGATCAGTAAAAAAGATCTCGACACTTTTCAATTTGCCTCGTTTTTGACCTTGGACCAGGGGCAGGTTGCTCCTGAACAAGAAACCGTATCGGAAGAAGTCCTGGCAGAACCGGAGATATCGGAGGAAGAGCAAGCCACCGATCAAAACCAGCCGAGTTTGGCGGAAAACCTGTTTGGTCAGGCAGTGTTCTATCCGGAACCGATCCAAGAGGAAATCGAAGAGCCGATAATTGAAACGGAGCCTTTCGCGGAAGAGCCCGTAGCGGCAGTGATGGAAGAACCTGGAGAAACTGAGACTGAAGAAAATTCTGCCGAGCGCGAACACGACCGGCCTAATTTTGGGGCGATAAAAGATAAGGCTCTGCAGGGGGTGGCTTCAGGAGCAGGTTGGTTGCGTTCCGTTGAAGACAAAGCGGAGTCCATGGCGTCCGCCGGGAAACAAGTTGGGGTGGGCGAAGTGGGCAGCCATGGAAAAGACCTTTCACCCCTTACTAAAGCATTAATTGCGATCCTGGTCCCGATTTTTGTCATTGTGATTGCCGCTTTGGTGTTTTTCAATCGCGGTGAGGACCATGAATACGCTTACTACCTGGCGCAAGCGCAAGCATCGGTCAACAATGCCGGGTTGATGCAAACCACGGAATTGCAGCGCGAAGGCTGGGAACAAGCCCTGCTCTGGTTGGATCAGGCTGCCTCCTACCAGGACACAGCCGAAGTGCAAGCTCTGCGCCTGAGAGCGCAAACCGCCCTGGATGACCTGGATGGAGCCCGAAGACTGCAATATGTGGCAGCTTTTGCCCCTTCCCTCTACCCAACCCTGGATATCGCTGCAATCATCTCTCTGAATAGCGACTTGTATCTACTCGACCAAACCAGCGGTTCGGTCAAATATTTGCGATTGACCAATGCCGGCTATGCCATGGACAACGATTTTGTCTGCGGACCGGGCACCTACGAGGGCGTCCAGGTGGGAACATTGGTGGACCTGATCAGCATTCCGCTCAATAATCCGGCGAAGGCTCCCGTGATGGCGATCGATGCCGAAGGGAATCTGATCTATTGCTCACCCGGAACCAGCCCCAGTGCTGCCCACTTGCCCACACCGGAAATCGGCTGGGCATCTTTGAAGCGGATGGTGTTTGACAGCAACCGGCTCTACGTGCTTGATCCTGGCAACAAGGCTCTCTGGATCTATCGAGGGTTCACTGCCAACTTTAATAACGAGCCGGCGGTCTATTTTGACGAAGAACTGGTCGATCTTTCCAACGTGGTTGACCTTGAGGTAGAAGGAGAGGAATTATTCCTGCTCCATGCCGATGGGCACAGTTCGCACTGCCTGGCGTCTTTCGTTACAGGGATCACGACCTGTGATGATCCTTACCCTTATCTGGATGCGGGTATCAGCGGTGCCAACGTTGATTTTGCCACACTGAAGTTTGAGCAAATTGCCTATTCTCCTCCGCCAGATCCTTCCATCTATTATCTTGAAGCTGAAAAAGCTGAGCTCTATCAATTCAGCTTGCGCCTCAATCTGAATAAAGTCTTACGCTCGGGGGTCAGCGCGGGTGTCTTGCCAAAACAAAATGCAAGCGCGTTTTATGTCAGCCCCGACCGACGCGTATTTTTGGCATTCGGCAACCAACTTTACTATGCGGTTTTGCCTTGATTTAAGTACCGAACAACGCCATCATGGTGGGATTTCTTGTTTGGTCTTTGTGTCACGCCCGTTGTTATCTTCGGAAAAAATGAGGTTAAGAGATAATGAAAACTTTGGTCGTTGGGAATACAGGATTTTTGGGTTACAACACAGTACAAAGACTCCTGGAGCATGGATACGAAGTGACAGGTGTCTCACTGACACCAACGCCAGATGAGTTGCCGAATCTTCCACAGGTCAGGCAGGTTTTGGCAGATCTCAATCTGTTATCAGATGAAGAACTATTGGCATTATTGGATGGTATGGAAGGCTTGATATTTGCGGCAGGAGCGGATGACCGTACCATTCCGGATGCCCCGGCCTATCCCTTCTTTTACAAGGCAAATGTTGAAAGTACTGCTCGTTTGCTGAGGCTTGCCAGGCAGGCAGGTGTGAAAAAAGCGGTGGTTTTCAGTTCTTATTTTGTCTATTTCGCTCGCAAATGGCCTGAGATGAAGTTGGGCGAAAAGCACCCCTATATTCGCAGCCGGTTGGCACAGATCGATGCCGCCAACCAGGCAGCCGGTGACCAACTTTCAGTAAGCTTCTTGTTGTTACCCTACATCTTTGGCGTGTTGCCAGGTAAAGTGCCTTTGTGGAAACCCCTGGTTGATTACGTCGGGAGTTGGCTGCCCTGGGTTTTCTACCCAGCCGGCGGAACTGCCATGGTCTCAGCTGAAGAAGTCGGTTGGGCGGCGGTGGCAGCGCTGGAAAGAGGAGAGGCTGGCATGGAGTATCCGGTAGTCTCGCACAACCTGAATTGGATTGAATTCATCGGCGGCATTCAGAAACACCTGGCAAAAGCCAAACCAGTAGTTACCCTGCCCAATTGGCTTGTAAAATTAGGTGCTTGGTTCCTGGAAGCTGGAATAAAAGCAAGGGGAAAGGAAAGTGGACTGGACCCTGTGGCTTTTGTGGATTTGCAGACAAAGAACTCTTTCTTGGACCCAGATTTTTCAAAGGACCGCCTGGGTTACGCTCATGGTGATTTTGATAAGGCGCTCAAGGATACCGTTCAAGTCTGTTCCAATTAAGAACTGCGCCGAAAAATTCTCTTCTACGGTACAATTCTGTCCATGAAACTCAGCCGCATGCTTGATCCTCGTGGCACAAAATATGCCTATCTTATCCTTGCGATGGTGCTTAACATCGCCTGGGCTCTGCTCTTTTTTAGTCTGGTGGATTCGATGATGCTGCGTTATGGCAGTTTGATGCAAGGGGTCGATACCACCTTGATGCTGGGCATTTTCCTTGGCTCGCTGACCATCGGCTTTCTGATCACCCTTATCGCAAAAGACCGACGCGGTCCCACCTATGGCATCTACGGCGGTATAGCCGGGCTGGTCGTGATCGTTCTGATGACCTGGAAGTCCGGTTTGCTGGCACCCTTAGTTGGATTCATGGCAGTTTTTGGAGGGATAAATGGCGGCACGTTGGGCGAAATGTACCAGCAGATCCAGCGAAAGAAAAACAAGAAGTAAATCGAATTTCTTTCTTAACCCCATTAATTCAAAGAAATTGACCCACCCCCTAGCCCCCTCCCATCACCCAACTGTGGGCTGGAGAGGGCGATAACAATAACCAGTTTCCTCTCATATCTTTGTTTGTTTGCGTAGGGCGGAATGAGGTGGGCGGGATAGTGAATGCACGTGAGCCTTGGACCCACCTCACTCCGCCGTTATGGGGATATAAATATTCTCAGCTCTCGCTGGTAGGCAGCCAAGGCATCTTCGGACCCTCGACACCCAGGTGTTCTGCCAGGGCAGCCCGCATCGCGGTGCGGTCGTCCCAATCGTATTCGGTGGTGATAAAGCACATCGACTGCTCGTGCCCTTTCCCAAGAGAGATCACCAGATCTCCCGGCTGTGCCAGGGCAATAGCCTTGCGGATCGCATCCCCCCGGTCTGCCACCCGTAGAAAATTCTGACCTTCCACCCCACCTGCAGCAACAGCGGCGTCCGCCATATCTTGCAGAATCGCATCCAACGATTCTGTTCGCGGGTCTTCAGCCGTCAGAATGCTCATATCTGCCCGTCTAATTGACTCAACAGGCATCATCTTCCGTTTTTCCCGGTCGCGCAGCCCTGCCGAGCCGAACACAGCGATCACCTTGCCTTGCGTGAGCGTGCGGGCGGTCTCCAGCGAAACAGCCAGGGCGTTGGGTGTATGGGCAAAATCGACAATGGCGGTGAAATTTTGCCCCAGGTCGATGCGTTCCATCCGTCCCGGGACGGTTTTTTGGGTCGCCAGGGCAGCCACAGCCCTCTCAGGCGGTATGCCCAATCCCTTGACGCAGGTTGCCAGTGCAGCCAGGCAGTTGGAGACGTTGTAAATGCCGATCATCGGGCTCTTGACCTTGTAGACCGAATCGTCGATGTGGCAATCGAAACTCAATTCAGTCGGTGTATTCACGATATTCTCAGCCCAAAGATCTGCCTGATTCAGGCGGGAATAGCTTAAGTGACCAGGGGGTGAAACGCGTTCCAAATAACCATAGGAGCGGTCATCTTTGTTCAATACCGCCAGGCGGGGGTTGCCGATCTTTTTCCGGCGGGTTGACCACAAACTTTCAAATAAGAGCCCTTTAGCTTCCAGGTAGTGCTGCCAGTCGCCGTGGTAGTCCAGGTGTTCATGGGTGATGTTGGTAACCACCGCGATGTCAAATTCACTGGCAATGGCGCGTCCCTGAGCCAGACCGTGCGATGTGCTCTCCAACACGCAGTGGGTCATGCCGGCGCGTACCATCTCTGCCAGGTAAGCCTGAATGGCAGGCGAATCGGGCGTGGTCACGTGAAAGCCCGTGTCAATTTCCTGGTCACCGATCAGGGCGTTCACCGTCGAGATCATGCCGGCTTGGATGCCGTTTTGGATCAGGATGTGGTGGATCATGCTGGAGGTGCTGGTTTTGCCGTCGGTTCCGGTCACGCCGATCATGCGCAGCTGGCGGGCAGGGAAGTTTTGCGTGGCGGCTGCCAGCCATGCCAGTGCCTTGCGTGGGTCGTCATCGATCTCGAGATAAGGTATGCCGAGATTCTTTGGTTCCGGTCGGTTGCTAACAATGAGGGCTGCCCCACGCTCAATAGCGGAGGGAATGTAGTCGAATCCATCGAAACTCTCTCCTTTGATGGCAAAAAAAGCATCTCCGGGTAGAACCTGGCGGGAATCACTGGTGACTGCCCGGATCTTCACCAAGGCGATCTCTCCCTTGGTGATCACAGGAATCTTGGACAGTAAATTTGGTAGTAATTTGAGTCTTGGTCTGCGCATTAATTAACCTTTGGCTCCAATATATTTTTTATTCAACAAAAGAAGATCACCAGGCACAGAAGTGCAACCGCAACCATAACCAGCCCGGCAACAAACGAAGCGTTTGGGCTGAGGCCATTAGTCTGTCTCACTTGAAACGGATGTCAAAGGTCACCTGGGGTGAGATGGCGTAGGCACCGCTCAGATCGCTGCCGCCCAACCCCAATTGGATGCTTCCACTGATCTCTGATCTTCCAAAAGGTACGACCTGCCAGGAGAAGCTGCGACGACCACTTTCAAGTGGGACTAGCAACCGTTTTTGTGGACTGATCACGCTGCTGCCGGCATTAAATTCTGCGTCAAAAACATAGCCGTAAAGCCAGATTTTGCTGGAGGGTGGGGTCAGCTTCGTAGGTGAGCATGATCTCATTTTTCTGATTAGTCAGCAGCTCAGTAGGGTAGCTCACCATCACTTTCAGCGTCCCAGCGCTGCCGTGCGCCCAGTCGCTCAGGGTTTGCGCCTGGCTGGCGGTTTCGGTGGGTACAACGCGTCTCGCCGCGAAGGCTATCCCCATCAACAGCAGAGCGATAGCAAAAATGAGTAAAGTGATTGGTCGTTTCGTTTTCATGGTTCAGCCTATTTACAGATCTTGCCTCCATTTTACCCTCGAGATGCAAAACGGGGAAACCCCATCATTCGTCGAGGGCTGGCCTGCTTGCCCCGTTCGTCTAGGTTGGAATGAGACTGCGATGGAACCATAGCAAATTGTAAACTCTACAAAATTTCACTCCGATGTTTACAGGCGTCCTTTCCATTCGGCGGAGTGAGGTGGATCCAAAGCTCTCATAACAACTCTGATTCAACCCACCTCATACCGCCCTACACCGCCGCCAAAACACCACCATTTTTTCAAACTGCCGCAATAAAAATCGTGGATAATGGTAAAATAACCGTTACTGTTTCGGGGCGGTGGCGGAATAGGCAGACGCAACGGACTTAAAATCCGTCGGTGGTGACACTGTGTGGGTTCGACCCCCACCCGCCCTATGAGAGACCTGCAAAGGTCTCTTTTACTTATCTTAATCCCACTAATTCGCCATTCTCAATCTCAATCCACTTCTTTTTCCACAAGCAACTTCATTACCTGTATTAAAAAACGCAATACAATTACTGTTCATCAAATCACACAATAGATACTGATTTTTCGACACCTACTGGCTTTCAGAAAGGATTGCCATGACGACATATATTCGCAATATGGATCCTGTAAAAGATTTTGCACCACTTGCCAGGTTGTTTACGGTAGAAATGGAAGACCCCACCACCGAAGAAGCCCTGCGGGAAGACTACCAGCAACACCAGGACAGGATTCTTTGCTTGCGCATCGCCACCTCAGAGTATGGTGAAATTAAGGGATTCAATTGGCTCACCCGGGACCGCCTTGACGACAAACGCGCCAATTTCTATGTTGTTGTTTCCCGGGAGCACAGGCAGCAGGGTATCGGCAGCTTGCTCTATAATGAAGTCGAAAGAATCAGCCGAACTTTGGCAATTCACGAGTTGAGAGCAAACTTCCCCGATACTCTCCCCCAATCCCACGATTTTGCCGAACACCGTGGTTTTTCATTGATTTCTCATAGTATTGGTATGCAATTGGAGCTCGGGCAGCTTGATTTCCAACCATATGTGCACCTACGGGAGGACTTGAGAAAGCAAGGCTTTGAATTCACATCCATGGAAGCTTTAGGAAATTCAGACGAAGACCAGCAGAAACTCTATTTGCTCAACGATGTTACATCCAGCCAGACCATGGGATCGGAAGGGGAACACTCCTGGAGTTCTTTCGAAGATTTTCAACAATCTGTCTGCCAATCGGATTGGTACAAACCTGAAGGGCAGATGATCGTGATTGAAAAAAACACAGGCAAATGGGTGGCGATGAGCGCCATCACCCGATTTGAGGGTCAGGATTATGCCTACAACCTGTTCACGGGAGTGGATGAAGTTTATCGTGGGCGCAAATTAGCCCAGGCAGTCAAGGCACAGGCTTTGCTTTATGCCAGAGATATTTTGGAAGTTAAAGTAGTGAAGACGCATCACAATACCCTCAACGCACCTATGATTGCCATTGACCGAAAGTTTGGATACATCCAAAGCCCCGGCTACTTTTCCATGCGCAAATATCTGTTTTGATTTACAAAATCACTCATAACCTCAAACACTGTTTCGCTGGAAGTTGTTTTATGGCTATGAGTGAGTTTGGGGGCAATGTCCGGTCAGCCTATAATCCGGATCAAATCTCATCCTCATCGATGAATGGCATCAATTGTTTCAGGATCTTTAATTTTCCATTTTTCATCAGATCCCTGGCAATATCAGTCAGCACCTTTTCGTCGATGAACGGCGCCAGACCCACCAGGTAGCGTTCCTTCTGTTCTGTGTTCATCAATCGGGCAATTTTGCCAAGGGTTTTTTCGCTCATAAAAGGCGCTAACGCATTGAGGTACTGGGAATCCTTTTTCTGAGTTGAACAGCCGTTCAGCGAAACTGCTCAAGTCATCTTCATCTAAAAAAGGCGCGAGCGCGATCAGTTTGTCAAAGCTGCCGGTCATGCCGTGCTGGCGGTCGATCATACTCGCCAACTGGGAGCTTTCCAAAAAAGGCGCCAGGGAATAAGCTGAGACAGATCTTTGATCCTGGTCTTGTCGATCATTTGCGCCAGCCGTTTCGAATTCAGATGAGGCGCCAATGCGATCAGTGTCTCCAGCTGATATTCCTCTTCGGATGCCTTTTCCGGCTTCTTCCACCTGGGAAGGCTTCATCAGTTCCACAACTTCCGCGACCTCTTCCAGGTTGAGATCGTCAGACTGATCGATGATCTTGCTGACAATGGTGGTCTCTTTTTCCGAGCCCAATAACTCTTCCACGTTCACACCCAAAATTTGTGAAAGTTCCATTAGCTTGGAAATATCGGGCATGGTGTTGCCGCGTTCCCAGTTGCTTACTGCCTGGTAGCTTACAAACATCTGATCTGCAAGCTCCATCTGGGTCATATCCTTGGCTTTGCGCAGCGCGGCGATCTTCTTACCAATAATTTTTGTGTCAAACATAGTTACCTCTTCTTTTCTTATTATATTTTAGTAGAGCCTGGGTAACAATAATTTCCTTGTATTTCCTTCAGCTCTACTATTTGATTACGAATGTCTTATTTGTTCAACTGGGTGAAAGGACTGTTCACATAAGCGTTGTGGGCTTTATAAAAGTCTTCACTCTTTGCGATGTCGATTCTTCCTTCCAAATCGATGAGATTTTTAGCCTTATGACCAAGCGCTTTCAAACCATCGCTTACCTTAGCCATATTTGTCGATCGGCTTTTCCCAAAGAGAGAGGAAAATAAATTGATTTTGTTGGTTACTAACATTTCAAACTCCTTTTTTGATCTACTCAAAGCATACAACCAGGACGGCAAAATTCCTATCAAGCAGCGCTTGAATCAGGGCATTTCAAGCGTTAATTGAGTCGAACGTTCTTGATGTTTTGGGAGTGGAAAGGCGGAGACTTGAAGTCAAATGCCTTTCATCTTGTTGCCTTCCCCTGTGGGGAAGGGGGACCAAGAAGTGGTGGATGAGGTGTTACTACCCCCTCTTTAGACTGACCTGCCCCGCAACGAAGTTGTGAGGTTCATCGGAGACTTTGTTTTAGTTGTAAGGGAGACCTGCCACGGTCTCCCGGAGTACGTGTTATCTCCCGATCCTGCCAGTAGTTGCGATCCCGCCGGTTTAGCAAGTAGGGTGGGTTGCGTGGGTTTGTTATGCTGTGAAAGGTACACACAAACCATTCTCAAACATTAAATAAGCAACCCACCAAAACCTAAGCCAAGTGTCCGAATATCATTCAAAACGACGGTGGGTTCAAACGCATAATCCACCCTACTCCTAAAAGCTGGTTTACAATTGAGGAACATCATCAATCAGAATCGGGGTCCTGTAATGAAAAAATTGCTTTCTGCGTACCTGAAATCCATTGCATCCACCACTATGCAGGGTGATGCCCGTGAAGAATCTTATTATGACTCACTGAAAGATTTATTTACCGATTTTCCCCTGGATAAAGGTCGTAAAACTAAAGTTACCATCCTTCCCAAACAAACTGAAGCCGGCAACCCTGATTTTCGTGTCTGGGATGGCGATCATTTTGTTGTTGGATACATTGAAGCAAAAATTCCTGGCACCAACCTGGATCATATTGAGACCACAGAACAGCTCCAACGCTACTTAAATACATTCCCCAATCTGATCCTGACTGACTTTTACGAGTTCCGACTTTACCGCAATGGTCAGGAGATCGAAAGAGCTGTCGTTGGGCGACGCTTTACTGCTCAGAAGCTCAGAACAACCCCTCAGCTCGAAAACATCGAAGCTTTTGAAAAGATAGCCAATCAATTTTTTGGATTTAAACTTCCAAAGACATTCACTGCAGAAAGCCTGGCTGTCGAGCTTGCTAAACGCACCCGCTTCTTGCGCGATCAGGTGGTTGCAGAAGAATTGAAGGAATCTGAAGAAGGCAAGGGTGATATTTTTGGATTTTATAAAGCCTTTCAAAAATATCTCATCCCAAGCCTGACACCAGAACAGTTTGCTGACCTCTATTCACAGACCATTACCTATGGACTTTTTGCTGCCCGCACTCGCACAGAAGGTGAATTCAGCCGTCGCTTAGCCTATGAAAGAATTCCCCACTCTATTGGCGTTCTGCGAGAGGTCTTCCACTTCATTTCGTTAGGCAAACCCTCACCGCATATGGAAGTGATTGTTGATGATATCGCTGCTATTCTCAATGCCGCTGATATCAACAGTATTCTCGACAAATATTACAGGGAAGGCAAAGGCGAAGATCCCATTGTCCATTTTTACGAGACCTTCCTCAATCAGTACGACCCAACCACCAGGGAAAAGCGCGGGGTCTATTACACCCCCGAACCTGTGGTCAAATACATCGTCAACTCCGTACATCATCTGCTTAAAACGCGCTTCAACCTTCCCGATGGGCTGGCTGATCCATCTGTAACCGTGCTGGATCCCGCTGCTGGCACACTTACTTTCCCTGCTGAAGCCATCAAGCTGGCAGTCAAAGAGTTTGTTGAGAAATATGGTGAGGGCGGAAAGAGGGATTTTATTCGCAACCAGGTTTTGAAAAACTATTATGCACTTGAGTTGATGATGGCTCCCTACGCCATCGGGCATATGAAAATGAGCTTTCTGTTGGAGTCTCTCGGTTACCGTCTTGAAGGCGATGATGCTTTCCAGCTTTACCTGACCAATACCCTCGAGATGGAAGATATCGCCCAGATTGAGATTCCAGGTGTCAGTTCTCTTAGCATCGAGAGCCGTCTGGCAGGCAAGGTCAAACGTGATCCAGTTCTTGTAATTATGGGCAACCCTCCTTATTCTGGGATATCTTCAAATATCAACGAATGGACTGAAAAGTTACTGAAACAAGATATTGACGGTGCTCAAAGTTATTACACAGTTGATGGCAAACCTCTTGGGGAGAGAAAAGTTTGGTTGCAGGATGATTATGTCAAGTTTCTGCGCTTTGCCCAATGGAAGATCCAAAAAGCCGGCAAGGGCATAGTCGCTATGATCACCAACCATGCCTATCTGGATAACCCCACCTTTCGCGGCATGCGCCAGTCTTTAATGAAAACCTTTGATGAGATCTACATTCTTGATCTACATGGTAACAGTCTCAAAAAAGAAACGGCGCCCGATGGTAGCAAAGATGAGAATGTTTTTGACATTAGAACAGGGGTGGCAATTGCCTTATTCATAAAAAATAGAATGCCAAAAACACCAATAAGGCGACATGTTGATTTGTTTGGCTTGCGGAATGAAAAATACCTATGGCTATCCTCCGTTGATTTTAATTCAGCAAAATATCAGAATATTGATGCAAATCCACCATTCTATTTTTTAATCCCTCGCAACACCTCTCAGATTGAACACTACAATAAATGGCTTTCAGTAAACACGATATTTCCTATATATGTAACTGGCATAGTGACAGCAAGAGATAAATTTGTTATAGACTTTAATATTCACGAATTGCGCTTGAAAATGATCCAATTTCGAGACTTATCATTGCCAGATGATTTTATTGAAGGCACGTACGGGTTAAAAGACACAAGAGGTTGGAAATTATCTGAGGCGAGAAAAAAATTATCGTCTGATGTAAATTGGGACACTTATTATTCGAAAATCCTTTATCGACCATTTGACCACAGGGCTGTTTACTATACACCAGACATGGTTGACTGGGGTCGACAGGAAGTCATGCATCACATGTTTAAGGACAACATTGGAATTGCTACAGTCAGACAGGTTAAGTCCGGCGAAACATGGCAACACTGTTTAATTTCTAATAAGATTATAGAAAGCTGTTTTGTTTCTAATAAAACTAGTGAAATTGGATATCTATTCCCACTCTACCTCTATGAAGACGAAGAGAAACCAAATTTGTTTAGTTCGCAACAATCAGGAAGGGAAAATAACTTATCCAAAGACGTTTATGATCATTTGAAAGATAACTACAGTTCTTTATTAAGACCAGAGTTAGTATTACGATACGTTTATGCAATACTTTTTTGTAATACTTATCGGGTAAGGTACTTTGATTTCCTGAAAGTGGATTTCCCCCGTATACCGTTTCCAAATTCGAATAGAACTTTCCAATTAATGGCAGCCCTGGGAAAACGTCTCATCGATCTTCATTTGATTAAGAGCCATGAACTCGACAACCCTACCGTCAAATACCAGGGGAGCGATGACAATTACATCATTGAAAAACCAAGGTACAACCCGAGCGAAAAACGTGTCTACATCAACAATACCCATTACTTTGAAGGTGTTGAGCCCGAAATTTGGGAGTATCAGATTGGCGGTTACCAGGTCATGGACAAATACCTCAAAGATCGCAAAGGGCGGAACATGGACGACCCCCGCCATTACATTCGCATTGCCACCGCCCTTGCCAAAACCATCGAAATCCAGGCAGAAATCGATGAGCTCTATCCTGAGGTAGAAAAAGAAGTTATTGAATTCTAAAAAACAGAGATAAATTGAGGATTTTTTATGCCCGCCTACCAGTCGATTCTGAATGCCCTTTTGCATTACAAAACCATCTTTGACCAGGAAGAACTCACTCTTGCGAAATGCCCTGAAGCAATCAAGCTCATCCATGAAAACAGTTTTGCTTTCATCTCTGCCTGCTGTCTTGATCGGGGCACTAAAGCAGAAATTATTTGGACCATTCCTTATTGGATCTTCCAACAGGTGGGTCATTATGATCCACTACGTTTTTACAACCTCAGCCTTGATCAGATAACTTCCCTTTTTGATCATCTTCCTCGGCAACCCCGCTATACCAATGCTGCGCCGCATACCTTTTATGATATTTGCAGGATCGTCGTAGACAATTTCTCGGGTCGTGCTGAAAACATCTGGAAAGATCGGTCAGCAATGGACGTCAAACGCACTCTTCTGTCTGTCTATGGCGTTGGCAGCGGTATCGCTAATATGAGTCTCGTTCTGATAGAAGGTTTATATCAAATCACTTTCACAGACTTAGATTACAGGAACATGGATATTAAACCGGATGTCCATACGATGCGAGTCCTCTATCGTCTCGGTGTTTCTCCTTCTATTAACGAAATGGAAGCGATCATCGCCGCTCGCCAGATTAGCCCTTCTTACCCTGGTGCAATTGACGGACCGCTATGGTCAATTGGTAGAAATTGGTGTCACCCGACTAATCCGGAGTGTGCCGGATGTCCTCTTAATTCCTGTTGCGAAAGGATTGGATTGTGAAGCGAATTGTCTTGATTTCATGCGTCAAAACGAAATTGGATCACCCTGCAAAAGCGAAGGATCTTTACATTAGCGATCTGTTCAGTAAAAACCTGGCTTATGCAAAGAAAATGAAACCCAATCATATCTTTATACTCTCTGCCAAGTATGGATTACTACGATTAGATGATCGTATTGCCCCATACGAAAAAACTCTTAACCAGATGCCAGCTTCCGAGAGAAAAGCTTGGTCGGTTGGAGTGATTTCAGAGCTTCGAAAGTATGCGGACCTTGATCAGGACGAAATTATCTTCCTTGCCGGCGAAAAGTATCGTGAAGGTCTTGTTCCATATATGCATCATTACATTATTCCTTTTGAAGGTCTGTCATTCGGAAACCAACTGAAAGCCTTGAAGAAAGCCCTCTGACCTTGATCCGTGTGTCCGACACCCACCCACCAAGTAAGGGACCTGAATAGGTCTCTTTTTATATCTTCCAAATAGCTTTTTTCAAATTGGATTGTTGAAATTGGCGCGAAATACCACCATAAACCAGTCTGTCAAGCGCTCCTTTCTCAGCAATCCTTGATCTTTTTCCTTATTCTTTTGCTCAAAGAACAATTGACGTAGGTCAGGTTGCGATGTTCAACCTGACGTAACAAACATTGGCCAATAAAACGTGGCACGGAGCGCCACCTTAGGCTGGCTTGCCCAGCCAACGAAAGGACTTCCCAAAACAGAACAAATGTGCTATACTTTGCTCGCATTAATTCATATTTTTTGTTCGCACCTTAACAATCGATATCCATTTGCAATCAATTCGCGTTCCTGTACTATCAAAAAACAGTGCAAATAGTGCAAATCGTGCAAACAGGGGGGCAGGGATCCTCGCCCGCAGCGCTGACCTCGTAGGGGCTGGTTCTGAACCAGCCCGTACGACCCGCTACATAATTCAATTTGTCTGATGGCGAGTTTTTACAGTGAAACTGCCTTTCTGCGCCATCAAAAAACAGTGTAAAAAGTGTAAATAGTGTAAAAAGTGGCTGTGTGGATCGCTAAACTGCACTCGCAATAACTGGACCACGATAGCACCGGTGTCTTGCGTAGCACCCCTTCAGTGGGCTGACCGAGTGCGCTATTTGACCGATAGGTCTTCGACATAGATAGTGAGATTTTACATATCCCAGTATTACTTAAATCTTGTGCCTTGTAAGGTCCATAGTTTTGTCCTGAAGCGTTTATAATACATAGGGTTACAAATGATGCGAAAATACCTTTCCTCTGGCTTGATGGTCACGCTGCTTCTGGCATTGCTGCTTTCAGCTTGCACGGAAGTGAGCAGAAGCGGTGATCCAACTGCCACACCTGAGCCCTTCTTCCCAGCCACCGCCGAAGTGACCCAGGACCCGTTGTTACCCATCAATCCCACCCCAACTCCCGACCTGGTCAATCCCAACCCGGTGCGCATCACCGAGCTGGAATACCTGCAGGAAGACACCCAGGTGCTGGTTATGGCAAAGCTCTTCAACACCCTGGAAGACGCTATTCTGCGGGATGTTCAGCTGGAAGTGCTTGCCCTGGATGCCACCGGCAGCCGCCTTGCCCAACAGCGCACCTCGTTCCGTTACCTCTTCCCCAACGAAACCACCAGCCTGGTGCAGGAGTTTGAAATCAATTCAGGACTGGTGATCACAGGTGTAGAAGTGCGCGTAGTGGATGGGCTGATTGACCGTACCTTGAAATACCAACAGCCTCTCACCATCCAAAACACATCCGCCTTTCGGGTTGGCAACAATTACAACGTGACCGGTTGGATCAGTAATGCCGATGCTTACACCTACACCCAGGTTCTGCTGAACGCGGTTGCCTATAACGCCTCCGGTCAGATTGTGGGCGGCGGGCAGTCGCTTTTCGACTTTGTCCCAGAAGAAGATCAGGTGGGTTTCAGCGTGCTCGTGAACAGCAGGCAGGGAGAAGTTGTCGACCATGTGGACGTCAGCCCCTGGATCACCAGCTATTCCGCCTCGCTGGAAGGTGGAAATTGGTGGAACGCGGTCAGCAGCGAAGACTGGAACTTTGCCGTCGATCAGTACAATCAAATTACCGGCGGCGCCGTTCTGAAAAACGAGACCGAGCGTGTGTTAAGCGAAACTTTCATAATCCTGACCGTATCCGACGAGAACAACAGTGTCTGCTTTGCCAGCAATTCGTATTACGACGTGATTTGGCCCAATGAAACAGTAGTTTACGCTGTTACCCCTACCGGGCTGCCGGACGCCTGCCTTGGGAAGAAAGTTGACCTGGTTGTTGTGCCGGGAGAATTCGGCATTTCGCCGGTAGATTTCAACCCGCTCCTGGCATCCCAAGCGGCTTTTACGGACCAGGACACTGTCAGTGTCAGCGTGGTCAACAATCTCAACACCTCCATCAGTCATGCCCGTGTCTACGTGATCTTGCGTGACAGTGCCGGCAGGATCGTGGGAGGCGGCTATCAAACAACACAACTCATACGCTCTGGCAGTTCAACCAGCGTAACGGTGCCGGTGGCTTACCTCGGTGACCAAGAATCGTTAACCATTTCCGTTTTCGCCACCCTGCCAGCAGATGTAGAATTTGGACAATAAACAGGAGAATAGAAGTCAATGAAACTAACCCCGGGTTTACGCAGGTTTATCCCTACCCCTCTCGAGCTTAAAAACCCCGTTCCAGCGGATATCGATATCGCCCAGGCTGCCACGCTTAAACCAATCGCACAAGTGGCGGAAGAAATGGGCTTGCTGCCAGGCGAGCTTGAGCTGTATGGCGATTACAAAGCCAAGATCAAGCTGGAAGTCCTTGAGAGGCTGGCTGATGCCCCCGATGGGAAATACATTGACGTGACGGCTATCACCCCTACACCTCTGGGCGAAGGCAAAACTACCACGACGGTGGGCTTGAGCCAGGCAATTGGCGCTCACCTGGGTCGCAGTGTCATCACTTGCATCCGCCAGCCATCGCAAGGACCAACCTTTGGCATCAAAGGTGGGGCTGCCGGCGGTGGTTATTCCCAGGTGATCCCGATGGAAGATTTCAACTTGCATCTGACCGGTGACATCCACGCCATAACGGCTGCCAACAACCTGCTGGCGGCTGCCATTGACACACGTATGTTTCATGAATCCAGCCAGAGTGATAGCGCTTTATTCAACCGCCTTTGCCCCAAAGACAAGAAAGGCAAACGCCATTTCGCCCGCGGAATGATGGGTAGACTGGCAAAATTAGGCATCACGGAGACCGATCCGGACAAATTGAGCGACGAGCAGAAGGCGAAATTCGCCCGCCTCGATATCGACCCCGAAACAGTCACGTGGCGCAGAGCCGTGGACGTAAACGACCGCATGCTGCGCGGAATCACCGTTGGTCAGGGCGCGCAGGAGAAGGGTTTTGAGCTTCAAACCAACTATTACATCAGCGTCGCCTCTGAACTGATGGCAATTTTAGCCCTTGCGACCAGCCTGGAAGACATGCGAAATCGCATTGCCAAAATGGTGATTGGGCAAAGCCGGGCGGGAGAGCCTGTAACTGCCGATGACCTGGGTGTTGCCGGCGCGCTGACAGTCTTGATGAAAGACACCATCAAACCCAACCTGATGCAAACCTTGGAAGGCACACCCGTGCTGGTGCATGCCGGTCCGTTTGCCAATATTGCCCACGGCAATAGCTCGATCATGGCGGATAAAATTGCCTTAAAGCTGGCAGATTTTGTTATTACCGAGAGCGGCTTTGGTGCCGATATGGGCATGGAAAAGTTCTTTGATATTAAATGCCGCTATTCGGGCAACGTGCCGGATGTAGTGGTCTTGGTCGTGACTGTGCGGGCGCTCAAGATGCACGGCGGAGGTCCCAAAGTGACGGCTGGGGCTCCGCTGGCACCTGAATACATTGATGAAAACCTGGAACTGCTGGAAAAGGGTGCAGGTAATATGCTGGCGCACGCCAGTATCGCCCAAAAATTCGGCATCCCGGTGGTGGTGGCGGTCAACCGCTTCCCAACTGACACGGACGCAGAGCTGGAACTGGTGCGAAAAATTGCGTCAGGACATCCCGGGATCGTGGATGCCGTTGTGGCGGACCACTTCAGCCAGGGCGGTGGTGGGGCGATCGCGTTGGCAGAGGCAGTGGTGAAGGCTTCGGAATTGCCTACCAATTTTAAATTCCTCTACCCGCTGGAGAAGTCACTCAAAGAGAAGATCGAGACGATTGCCTGCGAAGTTTACGGTGCCGATGGCGTCGATTACAGCCCGGAAGCTGAGGACCGCCTGGTAGAATACGAACGATTAGGCTACGGCAACCTGCCGATCTGCATGGCAAAAACACACCTTTCCCTCAGCCACGACCCGGCGTTGAAGGGCGTGCCCAGGGGTTACCGCATCCCGATCCGGAATGTCAGCGCCTCGGTGGGGGCTGGTTTTGTGTATCCCTTATTGGGAGAGATGAGCACCATGCCCGGTCTGCCCACCCGCCCGGCATATTATGATATCGATATCGATTTCGAAACGGGTAAGATTTTAGGATTGAGTTAGATTATTGATCATAAAAAAGCGACCATCCTAAATGGTGGCCGCTTTTAGTGTGGGCGGGTTTGGAACCCGCCCGTACTTTACTACCTGTTGGTGAAGTTATGACCAAGTGAAGATAGCTTACAGTTGCTTATACCGCTCAATTTGTGGAGCGATCTGGGCTAATGAGGCTGCCCAAAACTCCTTGCTGCGGATGTCGATCCCGAAGCGGGCAGCCAGGTCAGCGGCAGAGGCTTCCCCGGTGCTGGCAAGCAGCGCCTTGTAATCTTGTACAAACGCCGCACCCTTTTGCTTGTAGATCGCGTAAAGACCCTTGGCAAACAAATTACCGAAAGCATATGGGTAATTATAGAAAGACAGCCCGGTGCTGTAGTAGTGAGGCTTCCAGGTCCAGGCGAATTTGTTCATCACCTCAGGATCGATGCCGTCGCCATACGAGTCTCGTTGTGCTTGCAGCATGATCTCGCTGATCTCATCTGCTGAGAGTGTGGCGTTCTTACGGCGCTCAAAAACCTCTCGTTCAAACAAGAAGCGGGAGTAGATGTCGACAATGGTCTGGGCATCACTGGAAATGGAAGTCTCGAGGATGGCTTGCTCGGCTTGCGGATCGTCGATTTTCTCCAAAAGGGCATTGAACACGATGGTTTCGCACATGATCGAGGCAGTTTCAGCCAGAGTCATCGGTGTGTCGGTTTGAAGTGGGGTCTTATCTGCCTGGAAGGCGCAATAGTTATGAAAGGCATGCCCGAGTTCGTGTGCCAGAGTCATCACCTGGTCAAAAGAGCCGTCAAAATTAGACATGATGCGGCTTTCTTTGACCGCTTCGACGCCCATACAATAAGCCCCACCACGTTTGCCGGATCTTTGCAAGGCGTCGATCCAGTTGTTTTCGAAGGCATGGCGGGCAAAATCTGAAAGTTCCGGGGAAAAGCGAGCGAAGTTGGTCAAAATGATCTCTTTGGCTTCCTCGAAGGTATAGCTTTTATCAACACTTCCAACCGGGGCAAACAAACTCCACCAAGGCAATTTTTCAAAGCCAAGCAGTTTTGCCTTGGCCTGGAAGTAAGAGCGGAACATAGGCAGGGAATCCTCGATGGCGCTGATCATGGCGTCCAGCGTTTGACGGTCGATGCGAGCACTATCCAATGAAGAGTGCAAGCTGTCTTCACGACCGCGTTTGCGATCAAGCGTGTTGACAGTGCCCTTAACACCATTCAGACAAGCTGCCAACGCTTCCTTCATCTCCTCAAATGTAGCCTGTTCGAGGGTGTAAGCGCGTTCACGCACATCGGCAGAAGGGTGGCTGCGCAGGTTGATCAGGGCAGGCAGGGGCAGGCTCTCCGACTTACCATCGATCTCAAATTCCACTTGTTTTTGGGAAGTCAAAGTGCCCTGCAGATCGCCCCAGGCAGAACCACCGGAAAGTGAAAGTTCGTTGGCAAGTTCTTCTTCCGGTTCGCTCATCAGAAACTGGCTCTGTTTTGCTTCCTCCAAAAGTGAAAAGGCATGCTCGCGGGCTGATCCGGGGAGAGCCAGGGCTGCAGGAAGCTGGTCTGCAATTTTCCCAAGCCAGGCTGCGATGCGTACGCTCACATTTCGGAGTGGTAGCATGCCAATATGGAATTGGGATTGCAGCTGTTCGGCGGCTTTGTCAAATGAATCAGTGCTGGTCAGTCCATAGAGATAGGAACCGATCGTGCCCGATCGCGTGTAGATGGTGTTGGTCAGCTCAACGAGGTGACCCAAGTGCTTGCTCAGAGCTTCAGGCGTAACCTGCGAATCAGCAATTGGAAGTAGGTCATTCTCGAAGAAGCGGGTCAATGCGATGGTTTCATCTTTCAAGATTGATAAATCGAGGGCAAGCTGCGGGTCGTCAACGCCAGTATAGATATTACTTAAGTCCCAACGGGGAATGGTTTCGGTCATATTAGTCTCCTTTTAATGGCTCCATTATACCCACTCGAGGGAAGAAACTGCCACTTCCGTACATATGGATGAGAAATTTTACTTCAACTAATGGCGTTTGATCAAAGAATATCGTCAAAAAAAGACTGGAAAAGTCATCCCTCAAAAATTTACCAAAAAACCGGGTTGGATGTTCCAACCCGGCATATGTCTATCTCAAGGTGAAAGACCCCATTACGAAAGTGTACAAGACCCCATTACGGAAGGGTACAAGACTCCATTACGGAAGGGTACAAGACCCTTCCCTACTTATTATTCAGGAAGTCAATCGCAGCGTCGAGCTGGGGGTCGCGGTCGGCATCGACATCTTCCTGGGTGTAAGGGACTTCAATGTCCGGCGTGAGACCGACTTCATTGATCTGGTTGCCATTGGGAGTCAGCCAGCGGGCGATGGTGATGCGCACGCCGCCCCTTTCGGTCTTGAGGGCGATCCAGTTCTGAACGGAGCCTTTGCCGTAGCTGGTAACACCAATCAGGGTGCCGCGACCATAATCCTGAATCGCACCAGCAGTGATTTCTGAGGCAGAGGCTGTGCCTTCGTTGATCAGCACTACTAATGGGATCTCGGTTGCCAAGCCACCTGGTTGGGCGTTGTAGCTTTCGCGGCTGCCATCGCCATATTCTTCATACATGACGATACCGTCACTGATAAATTCAGAAGTAATCTCAATGGCAGTCACCAAAAAGCCACCACCGTTGTTACGCAGATCGAAGATGAGTCCTTTGGGGTTTTGGGGCAGCAATTCCTTTAGCGCGTCCCGCATTTGTTTGGTCGACAATTCATTGAACGTGTTGAGAGCAATGTAGGCAATATCATCTTCGAGCATTTCATACTCGACCGCTGGAACGGTGATTTTTTCCCGTACGATGGTAAATTCGAGGATTTCTTCACCACGTCGGATGGTCAGCGTGACTGCCTCACCGGCTGGTCCAAGAATTTTTTGAAGCGCAAGATCACCCGGAATGCCGGTCATGTCTTCACCATCGATGGCGATCACGACATCTTTGGCTTTTAAACCAGCCTTCTCGGCAGGAGAATTCTTCATTGGCGAGACCACTTCGATATATTCACCGGTGGTATTTACCCAGGCACCGATGCCGGTATACTCTTCGCCACTCATTTCAGCATTTGCCTGTTCAAATTGTTCGGGATTCATATAGGAGGTGTGCTTATCTCCAGTGGCAGCCAGCATGCCTGAGATCGCACCTCGCATCAATGCCAGATCGTCCAATGGTTGATCAACATAGTTTTCATGCAGCAGATCCCAACTCTCCCAAAATGGCTGGAAAAGCTCTTCCAATTCTTCATCGGTCGTAGCCTGGAATACCTGAGTAGGGGCTTGCTCTTCTTGGGTTGGTTCCCCTGGCTGGACAGTAGGAAGGGAAGGTGCCTGAAGAAGAGGCTTGTCTTCCAAACCCAACGCCTGACGAATGGCGTTATTGGGCAGCAAGGACCCGGCGGCAAAGCCGCTAAAAAAGGTGACACCAAGCAGGGCGATGATCACAACCGCCAATAAACATGAACGTAATACTTTATTTTCCATTGATTCTCCAATAACCGCTTCCAATCAGAGAAAAAAGCGGTCAATTAAAAATTATTTCAATAACCCATACTCGTCAAGAACCAGAGGGAGGTCACTCAATTTTTTGATCGTGATATGACCATCCGCTGTATTACCGGAGGGATCAACCTGAATCGTGAGCATACCAAGCGTTTTAGCTGCGTCCAGGTTTGGGGCACGATCGTCCACAAAAAGGCAACGGGTTGGATCAGGATTGCCGGCTTTTTCGAGGGCTAAGGCAAATGCCAGCGGGTCAGGTTTGCAGTAAGGATCGGTGTCCAAAACATCGATAATCTCAACAAAAAGGTCGCGAACGCCAACCAATCGAAGGATTTGTTCCGCATGCACACGGCTGGCATTGGTAAAGATCCACTTTTGCTGTGGTAATTTAATCAATACCTGACGTAAGGCTGGGTCTTCCACTATTATGCCAGTGAGATCAACATCGTGAACATAATCGAGGTACTGGTTAATATCCGCGCCATATTCGAGTTGCAAGCCTTTCATGGTGGTGCCGTGTAGATGAAACAGACGGTCTCTCTCCTCGTGGATGATCTCCATGGGGATACCGACATATTTATCCATGAACTCATAAATACGATTGCCCAGAATGTCCCAGGCACCCGTATCGGGTGGATAAACCGTATCATCCAGATCGATAAAAAGAAATTCAATCTCCTTCATTTGCGGCTTAACCACCGATTCATATTTTGTGGAGGAGTAAAGTTGTCCATCAGTGTCAGAAGCTTTACGGGGTCCCTGGATTCGACAAAAAGACCACGATGTTCAGGGTAGATAAAACCGGTGTCGATCGCGTGTTCTAACATTGCCAGCAGCGGATCATAATAACCATCAACATTCAGAAAACCAATCGGTTTTTGATGGTGCCCCAATTGTGCCCAGGTAAGGGCTTCGAGCACCTCATAGAACGTGCCAAAGCCACCCGGAAGAGCAATAAAGCCGTCGCCCAGTTCGCTCATCCTGGCTTGCCTTATCTGAATATTGTCCACTTTTTCGATCCTGGTCAATTTCTCGAATACGAGGTGGGGCAGGTTGAGATCGTGGTTGATCACGCCAACGACTTGTCCGTTGTGTTCCAAAGAGCCCCGGGCGACTGCACCCATGAGACCGGTCTTGCCGCTTCCAAAGACAAGAACACGCTCCTGGCTTGCCATGAGCTTCCCGAGGTCATAGGCAGCCTGAATGTATTTCTCTGCCAGGTTGTCGGCAGAGCCTGCGTAAATTGTGATTGTTTTCATCTGTGTAGCCATAAATTACTCAGCACGATTATACCCTCGCTTTTCAACGAGAAGAGACGTAGCATAATCTAATTCTCATTAAAAATAGAAAAAATTACTTGGGCTTTCGCAGAAAACCGAAGATCACCACCAAGGCGATCCCAACCACGCTGCCTGCAATAAGCGTCAACCCGATACGTTGGCTGTCGCCAAAGAGTCGCTGGGTGGTTGAGGGCGGTGTGGTCGGAGTAGGACTAGGAAATGGGGTCTTGGTTGGGATCGGTGTACGGGTAGGCTGAACCACGGTGGGTTGAGGTGTATGCGGCGCAATGGTGGAGGCGGGCTCGAGGGTGGCAGTCGCAATCGTTCCGCGTCTGATCAGGAGAAATTGCCCAATGTATATTTCTGTGGCATCGGGGCTGTTGCCATTGAGGGTCATGATGTCACTGGGCGTCATCCCATAGGCTTCAGCAATGCCAAACAAGGTGTCGCCATCGACCACCTGGTGGTAAATGGCACCATCAGCCTGGGGGGTCGAAATGATTACACTGTTTTGGCCCGCGTTTGCCTGTCTTAACGGGATCAGGAAAACAAATAACAGAAGCAGAATGGCACCCAATTTTTTCATGGCATCAATTATAGCCTTTTCTTTGTTCCCTGCTTTTGCGGTTATCTATAAGGCATTTGGTTGACTTCAATTTTTCTCGCAGAACTTCAGAGTTAAGTGAAAACTTGATTACAATAAAGCCAGAACACCCTGGGAGGAAGCCATGCCATGCACTGATGATTATATCCAATATGTTCTCGAACAGTTGAGCCCGGCAGGAGATGTTAGCGTTCGAAAAATGTTTGGCGAATACGGTTTTTATATGGATGGCAAAGTGATGGGATTGATTTGTGACAACCAGGTGTTTCTCAAAAAGACAGAAGCCGGAGCTGACCTGTTGGGCGAGGACGCCATGGAAGGCTATGCTTATCCAGGTGCCAGGCTTTCTTACGTATTTGAGAATCTGGATGACCAGGATTTTGTCTGCCAGGTCATGAGAGCAAGCTGGGAACAATTGCCTTACCAAAAACCGAAAAAAGCCAAAGCTTGACCACAAGGAGCAAAGATGTCTGATAGCGTGAGGGAAACAATATTGTTGATCGTGCAGATCGCCAGCCTGATTGCCGTGATCGTCTATGTGATCAAGACTGCAGAAATGGCAAGAGAGACCAAAAAATCAGCAGCGGCGACTGAGAAAAGCATCGAAGAAATGGTTGAGGACCGCAATATGGAGTTTGCACCATACATTGTGGTCTATTTTGATGCTCAGACCGATTCGCCAATATTTGACCTGGTTATCAAGAATACTGGTAAGACCATTGCCAATCACGTCAAGGTGATTTTTGAACCTCCTTTGGAAACATCCCTGAAGAACTATGACCTGGAGCAGTTGTCATTTATCCACCAACCAATACCGGCCATCCCCCCTGGTTTTGAGCTCAGAACTTCCATCGACCGGCTGGAAACCCGCATTGAATCGGACACACTGCCAAAAATATACAAAGTGACCGTTACCTATACCGGCGGATTAAATGACATTGTCAGGAAACTTGACTATCTTTTGGACCTGAACATGTTTCACGGCATACTGGAGACACATAAGAGCAGCCTGACCGATCTGACCCATGCCATTGAGGATATCCCGCGCCATTTAGAGCGAATCTCAGATCGGGCTAATGAGATTTCTGAAAATTTGGAGCAACTGACGGACAAGATTGACCAGGTTCCTGGTCATTTGGATCAGCTAGTTGTTCAAACAGAAAAAAACAGCCAATTAGGGGAAAAACTCGATGCCATTTCGGAGGTTCTTGAGGGGTTGGATGGGACCATCAAGTCAAAAAATACCAAGATCTGGTGACAGGGCTTAAATTAAGCTCGCTCCAGGACCTGGGCTGGCTCTAAAAATTCTTTGCACTCCTGGCAATTCGGATAATCGTGCCTGCAATTTGTCAGCGTAATCGCCGAGAACCAAGACATGAACGTTGGGTCCTGCATCCACAGTGCAACAGGCTGGGATGCCTTCCTTGCGCCAGGCGAGCACATTCCACAAGATGATTTCAGTTTCTGCCAACCAATAGATTAAAGGTGGGCTGCTGGTTCGCATCACAGCGTGCATAAGGTTTGAATCTTCCTCAACTACCTCGGCAAACTGATCAAAATCCTTGCGCAAAATCGCCTGGCGGCACTTTTCCAGACGCTGCTGAAGATGGCCAAGCCGAACCGACTGTAACGGTGAGGTGCCAGCCAGGGCATGACCACCAGTAGAGCCAACAGCTTTGTGACTGCTGTCGATCAGGCAAATCAGATCCACCAGGTCCCAATGTTCGGCAGGAGCAATGCTGAAGGCATAGGAATCTGCGTCTCCGGTCCCAGCCTGCCATTCCACAAAGCCATCGGGGATGGAGCGGCTGGCAGAACCAGACCCCTTTCGTGCAAGACGGGATAAGTCTTTTTCGTCCAAATGCAAACCAATGGCATGGCTGGCTGCCATTGCCAGGGCGGCGAAAGCAGAGGCAGAAGAGGCGATGCCTGCGCCGGTTGGAAAATTACTTTGGCTTTCAATATGCGCATAGACATTCAGTTTGGCTAATGAACGGATATGGTCCAGAAAGCGGCTGACACGTTCCAAGGCTGCGCCCTTAACAACCTCACCTGAGAGCAGAAAATGGTCCTGATGAAGCAGAGGATCGAAGCGTACGGTGGTACACGTTTCGAGCCCGGAAAGATTCATGGAAAGCGAACTGTTACAGGGCAGGCGCAGCTCCTGATCGCGATTGCCCCAGTATTTGATGAAGGCGATATTTGGGTGCGCGACCGCGCTGACCGGTTGGAAGTCTGGACTTTTCATGCTAGATTCGTTATGATTAATCCCTCGATAAAAGTAGCTGCCGATGCAAGCAAGCAGTGATTCAATGATAATCTATTTTGCCATTCGATACGGGTTTATTTGGGAACGGCGGGTCGAAGAAAATCAAGTAGTGTTGAAACAAGGAGAAAACATGACAGAAAACGAAAGTACTCTACAAGCTCATGAAAGTGTTACGGTATATAACGATCAGCAGATCACGACTGTTTTTGATAAGAAGGGCAATATCCTGAGGGTGCAGGCAAAAACGCTTGGTTCTTCAGCAGCAAGCGCAAGCAAACTGGCAGATATGATCGACCATACTTTACTAAAAGCCGATGCCACACTTTCCCAGGTGGAGCAGCTCTGTCGTGAAGCAATCACTTATGGCTTTGGCGCAGTATGCGTAAACAGCTATTGGGTTAAATATTGCAGAAAAGCCCTTGCCGGCAGCCAGGTAAAAACGGCAGCTACCATTGGTTTTCCCCTTGGCGCCATGTCTACCAAGGCGAAAAGAGAAGAGACTAAGCGGGCGATCAAGGATGGGGCAGTTGAAATTGACATGGTTTTGAATATCGGAGAGCTGAAATCGGGCAATCTGGTAGCGGTAGCTCGAGACATCCGCGAAGTAGTGCTGGAAGCACACCAGCGGGATGCGATCGTTAAGGTGATCATTGAGACCTGTCTTTTAACCGATGAAGAGAAGGTGACAGCCTGCCTGCTTGCCATGCAAGCTGAAGCTGACTTCGTGAAGACTTCCACTGGTTTTTCGACCGGAGGAGCGACGGTGGAAGATGTTGCCCTGATGCGCAGTGTGGTAGGCGATAAGTTGGGTGTGAAAGCCTCTGGGGGCATCCGCAGTTATACCGATGCAATCCGGATGGTGGAGGCAGGAGCGAATCGGATTGGTGCCAGCAGCGGCATCCGCATTGTAGAAGAAGAATTAGCGCAGGAAGGGTGATTTTGCAATAAAAATCTTAGGGCGAGATTGAAGGTACATTGGAGTTCGCATTCAAACGCGGTTTTCAATGCCTTCAATCCCGTCCTACATTTCATTACGCCGGTTGGGCTACAAACTGGCTGTTATACAACTCAGCATAAAAACCATCGGCTTCGAGTAAGCTCTCATGCGTGCCCTGTTCAACAATGTCGCCATCCTTCAAGACCAGAATCCGGTCTGCATTGCGGATGGTGGACAGGCGGTGGGCAATCACGAAGGATGTGCGACCTTTCATCAGTTTATCCATTGCTTTTTGGATTAAAACTTCCGTTCGGGTATCGACTGAGCTGGTGGCTTCGTCCAAAATTAGGATCGGCGGATCCGCCAGGACAGCCCGGGCGATCGTCAACAACTGTTTTTGACCGGCGGACACATTGGTAGCATCTTCATTAAGGATCATCTCGTAACCACCGGGCAGGGTGCGTGTGAAATGATCGGCATAAGCCATATCGGCGGCACTTTCCACTTCTTCATCCGTTGCGTCCTGGCGACCGTATCGGATGTTTTCACGGATAGTACCGTTGAATAACCAGGTGTCCTGAAGCACCATCGCAAACTTGCTGCGCAGATCAGCCCTACTGAAGTTTTTGATATTGACACCATCGACCAGGATCTCCCCACTGTCGATATCGTAATAACGCATCAGCAGCTTAACCAGCGTGGTTTTGCCAGCTCCGGTTGGTCCAACAATGGCAACTTGCTGACCAGGTTCCACTTTGACCGAAAAATCTTTGATCACAGGATTGTCGGATACGTACCCAAAATGTACATTTTTAAATTCCACTGCACCCTCAACACAGTTTAAAAAGACAGGGTTTGGGGTCTCGGGGACAACTTCCTTCTCATTTAAGAACTCGAATACGCGTTCTGCGGCTGCTGCGGTTTGCTGGAGGATGTTGGTGATGTTAGCAATTTGCAGCAAGGGATCCTGGAAAGAGCGCAGGTATGAGATAAAAGCTTGAATATCACCAATATTCAGCTTGCCCTGGATCACAAGCGAACCACCCAACATTGCCACTGCGATGTAACCAAAATTGCTTATCAGGCGCATACTTGGCATGATCACGGCAGTCAGGAGCTGTGAACGCCAGGCGCTGTCAAAGAGCGTGTTGTTCAATTCCTCAAAGCGGGCAATACTGGCTTTCTCTCCATTGAAAGCTTTCAGGACAACGTGACCACCATACATTTCTTCAACATGACCGTTGATGTGACCCAGGTATTCCTGCTGCTTGCGATAGTAAATTTGTGATTTGCTGACCACGGCTCGAATCAGGATCATTGCGACCGGCACCATGGCGATACCGATCAGGGTCATTAGTAGATTGATGCTGAGCATCATGATCAGGACGCCTATCACCCGGGTCAGTGACGTGATAATTTGAGAGAGACTCTGGTTGAGCGTTTGATTGATGGTGTCGACATCGTTTGTGACCCGTGAGAGCACTTCACCATGTGTTACCCGGTCAAAAAAGCTGAGTGGCAGTCGGTTGAGCTTTTCTGAAATTTCTTTGCGCAGATCGTAGGTAATTTTTGCAGAAATGGTCGTCAGTACGTAACCCTGGATCACACCCAAAAGGGTTGAGATCAAGTAAAGTATCAATACCTGAAGCAAAATTTGATTCAAGCGGGGGAAATCAATTCCAAGTGGGTCGTTTTGGACCATACGTTGAACTCCTTGGTAGAGTTCGGTTGTAGCCTGACCCAAGGTGCGCGGACCAAAAATTGAGAAGACGGTGGAACCAGCCGCCAAAAGCATGGCAAAAAGGATCATCCACTTGTATTTACCCAGGTAGCGGATCAGATTACGCATGCTGCCTTTGAAGTCGCGGGCTTTCTCTCCGGGTACCAAGGCACCAGGACCACCACCCCGCCGCATAGGCGGTTGTTGGCGGGTTTGGACTTTTGTATTGTTTCCAGGTTGAGGTTGTTTGTTTTCGCTCATGCTAACTCCTCTTCACTTAGCTGGGAATTGGCAATCTCCTGGTAGGTCTCACAAGAACGCATCAGATCACTATGCTTTCCTTTGCCAACCACACGCCCGTTATCCAGAACAAGGATCTGGTCTGAGAGCTTGGCAGTCGATACGCGCTGTGTTACCACCAACAAGGTACTGTCACTCAGTTTCTGAGCGATCGCCTGGCGTAGAGCGGCATCCGTTTTGAAATCGAGCGCTGAGAAGGTGTCGTCAAAAATGAACACCGGTGGTTTCTTGATCACCGCCCTTGCGATGGAAAGGCGTTGTTTTTGTCCTCCTGAAACATTGGTTCCACCCTGAGATATTTCCATATTCAGTCCGTCTTCATCCTTACAAACAAAATCTTCAGCCTGTGCAATCTGAATGGCTTCCAGCATCTCCTCCTCACTGGCTTCAGGCTTGCCTATCATTAAATTACTGGCAACGCTGCCGCTGAACAAGAGTCCCTTCTGGGGAGCGTAACCGATTTGATCGCGTAGTTCCTTTTGTGTCAACTCACGGATATTGATGCCATCCAATGTTATGGCACCTTTGGTGACGTCGAAGAAGCGTGGCAGAAGGTTGATGAGGGTCGATTTGCCGGATCCTGTGGAACCGATAATTGCGGTTACCTGACCAGGTTCTGCCCTGAAGCTGATATCGTGCAATACATCTTCCTCGGCATCCGGGTATCTGAAATCGACATCATGAAACTCCACCAGTCCCCTGACAGGTTGTCCGAGAACCTTTGGTTCCTGGGGGTCTGTGATCACGATAGGAGTTTCAAGCACATCAGCAATACGGGCACCCGAAACAGCAGCACGGGGGATGAAGATAAACAACATGGAAAGATGCATAAAGGAGAAAAATATTTGCATCGAATATTGCATGAAGGCAATCAGATTACCAACCTGAAGCGAGCTCTGAGCAACGAAGCGTGCTCCGACCGCAATGATCAATACCTGTCCACCCAACATGACCAGGTTCATCAATGGGAAGACAAAAGACATTGCCCTGCCGATGAAGATCTGGTTGTCGGTGACATCCAGGTTGGCTTTATCAAAACGGTTTTCTTCATAACGTTGTTTGTTAAATGCTCTGACGACCAACATGCCCGATAGGTTTTCGCGCAGGACAAGGTTGAGACGATCGATGAGCTGCTGGATCACCTTGAATTTGGGCAGAACAATACTAAAAAGGGTGATGATGACGAGCAGGAGCGAACCAACAACCAATGCAATGGTCCACCACATGCCAGGGCTTTTATCGAGGGCGTAGATGATGCCCAGGGTTCCGATCATGGGCGCCTGGACTGCCATTCTGATCAGCATGAACACGACCATTTGAACCTGGCTGACATCATTGGTTGTGCGGGTGATGAGAGAAGCTGTCGAAAATTTTTCGAATTCAGCGGTTGTGAAGTTTTCCACCTTCGTGAAGACAGCTGAACGCACATCTCTGGCAACACCTGCTGAAGTGCGGGAGGCGAGAAAGCTGACAATCAGGGACGAGATCAATCCAATCACAGCCACCAGGATCATTCGAAGTCCGATATTAAGGATGTATTGGTTTTGGGTCTTTTGCGTGTCGATCCCCAGTCGGATGTATTCAGCGTTGACAGAAGAAATGGTCAGCTGGTGTAAGATCGAGCCTTCCAATGAGGTCAGGTGGTCGGTTACAGCTTTTTCCAGGATGGCTTTCTGTTCAGCTGGCATTGCTTGCAGCAATTGTTCCAGGCTGACTCCTTGCGGGATGTTCATCATCTGAGTTGGGAAATTCTCTCCAAGGAGCTGTTTTGCCTGATCTGGATTGTTTTGAATTAAATTGATTGCCTGGATGAAGATCAGAGGTTTGGAAATCAGGTTTTCAAGACTCTGCTTTTGGGCGTCCTCCAGTGGTTTGAGGACGTAAACAGACTCGTTCTGCAGGGCGGGGATCTTCTCAATCAGGGTTGGTGTCTGACTCGATCCCGGTTCCACCAATTCGTAATTCGAGAGGATGATCTCATAGTCCTGCGGGCTTTCCAGCAGCTGCAACGATTGCATTGTCTCAGTGCTGAGGGCGTCGGGAGCCCCGCTTTCGATACCACGCTGCTGAATGCCGACGTTTATGATCTGAGAGAGCAGGTCGGGCAGCGAGAGGTCAGCTGCAGCCACCACGACCACCATGACAATGGCCAGGAGGATGCTTTTCCAATAGGGGAGGATGTATTTTTTCAGTCTTAGCATGAGTTATTTTTCACCTTGAGGGGTAGAGTGGTTTTCTTCAGATTGCAGCAAGGCATGTTTGTTAAGTATGATCTCAATTGATTGCTGGATCACCGGTATTTGTTCGGGTTGAATGGTGGCGGCTAAAGACTGGATCCATTGATGATGAGCGATCTTGGCCTGGGAAACCAATTTGCTCCCCTCTTCGGTCAATTCGAGCATTTTACCGCGTCGGTCATGGGGATTAGCTATCCGTTTTACCAGACCCGCACGCACCAGTTTTTCAGCTAATTGCGAAACTGCCGGGTTTGAGATCCCTAAATGGGTGGAAAGATCCTTGAGAGCGACGTTATGGTTTCGGTGTAAATAGAAGAGGCTCATCATCTGGCTGTGGGAAAGCCCGGATTCCTGAATGAAATGAAAGCGCTCGATGATGGAATATCGTGCGATCAGATCTGCCAGGTCGAAAAGAGATTGAAGAAAACCTTGGTTCATTTAATCCTACTTAATAGTTAAGAGCGGTTAACTTTACGACTTATCCAGTAGGAAGTCAAGTAAATTTACAAGTAGCAGGTTTTGATGGAAAAAAATCATTCACCATGAATCTCTCTTCACCTTTGTGTACATGAACGATTCTTCAAGGATTAGACCTCAAGGTATGTGACGATGTTTGAGGCATAGTGACATCACGTACATGATGAAGAATTGGTCAGGGGTACTAAACAGTTATTTTTTTGAGTAAGATATGTGTATTATGACCGCGCCGACAACAGAGATAATATGTCTTTTTTGCGAAATTGGAAACATGAAGGGAAAATTGCCATGGTCGCGTATGAGGTCACTCACAAAGTACGTTTACCTCTTGATGCTCGCACTTATTCACATGTTGGTCTACTCCCCAAAGTTGGTCAAGAATAATTCCTTTAGTTCAGCCAACATTTCGTTCTTATCCGGACCGGCAGCTTGCAGCATGAGCTCATCGCCCTGTTTGGCTGCTAAAAGCATGACTGAGATCATCCCTTTGACCAAGACCGGTTCAGCCGCGTTGGTGCGATTGGTGACAGTCAAATGGGCATCGTATTTCTTGACTGTCTGAATGAAGGTTGCTGCCGGGCGGGCGTGCAAGCCGGAGGGGTTGGTAACGGTCACCAATAATTCAGCATCTTCGGCAATATGATTTGATTCAGTTTCAACTACATTTTCCATTGCTGGAGCCATTGGCTGAACAAGCTGATCACCGATGATCTGCTGTTGTTTGGCAGCAAGGGCATGGATTGCTTCGTCGTAAACTTCCTCAATCGAACTGCCTGCATTCGCTTGCACTCCAGCAGCAATCGCCCCCTCTACAAACGGAGCCGGGCACATCCGCACCCGGGCTGTGATGCTTTCATCAAGCATCTGCAGCGCCATTTCTGTGCTTAAAACTGCACTGCCCAGGTCCATCAGTACCAATACGTCAGAACCCTCAGCAAGTTCACTTAAGGCTTCCATAATTTCGACTGCATCAGTGCCAATATCGTTGTGATCGTCCCCAATTCCAGCCGCGACTCTGATCTTCAGGTCTGGTGAAGGAGCCATCTGCCTGACCAACTCGGCAGTTCCCTGGGCAAGTTTATGACTGTGGGAGACAAGTAAGATGTTGACCATTTTACCCCTCTATTTTTTATCGTTGGGATCGTCGGTTGGTTTGGGATGCATGAGACCTTGAAACCAGGACATTCCGAAGAAAACCAGCCAAACCATAGCACCAAAAATAAGCCCCCACATGATGGCATTTCCCCAATCACCACTGCCCATGACAATCTGGACTGCGGTCAGGATGGCAAGCGCAATACTGACAATCGTAATGACGATAAAACCGGTTTTCTTTTTGATCCATGGCTTGCGAAGTTCATCCCAGTTCAACTCTTCCTTTTGCTTGGTTTTGGATTTTTTGTTTTTGCTACTCATTGTTTTCTCCAGTCTGGCAAAAAATATGGGGCGGAGGCGCAAGGCCCCGCCCCATAATTCTAAACTATCTACGAAATTAGTTTTCGACCCAATCGAAGGTGCGGGTGACCGCTTTCTTCCAACCCTTGTAGAGTTTGGCGCGGGTGTCTGCATCCATCTTGGGGTGCCATTCTTTATCCTTACCCCAGTTGACGCGCAGGTCTTCGACCTTCTCCCAGAATCCAACTGCCAAGCCAGCTGCATAAGCAGCGCCAAGGGCGGTGGTTTCTGCGACAGTCGGGCGAATCACGGGAACGCCAAGGATATCGGACTGGAATTGCATCAGGGTCTCGTTGAAGACCATACCGCCGTCGACTTTCAGGGCGGTCAGATCGACACCAGAGTCCTTGTTCATAGCTTCCAGAACTTCAGCGGTCTGGTAGGCGGTTGCCTCAAGTACGGCACGTGCCAGGTGACCACCATTGATATAGCGGGTCAGACCGACAATCGCACCACGGGCATCGCTCTTCCAATAGGGAGCGTAAAGACCGGAGAAGGCGGGGACAAAGTAGATACCGCCAGCATCTTCGACAGAGTTGGCAAGCATTTCGATATCAGATGATTTCTCGATCATCTTCAGGTTGTCACGCAGCCACTGCACAAGGGCACCGGTGATGGCGATGGAGCCTTCCAGGGCATACACAGCGGGTTCATTGCCGATTTTGTAACCGAGGGTGGTCAGCAGACCATTCTTGGATTGGATCGGTTCTGTGCCAGTGTTCATGAGCATGAAGCAGCCGGTGCCATAGGTGTTCTTGGCTTCACCAGCGCTGTAGCAGGTTTGTCCAAAGAGAGCAGCCTGTTGGTCGCCCAGATCGCCTGCCACGGGGATGCCATCCAACAGGCCACCCTTGACATAACCATAAACCTGGCTGGAGGCTTTGATGTCGGGGAGCATAGCGCGGGGGATGCCCAGGATTTTGAGCATCTCAGGATCCCAGTCAAGGGTTTCCAAATTCATCATGAAGGTTCGGGAAGCGTTGGAGACATCAGTCACATGGACGCCACCGCGAGGACCACCAGTGAGGTTCCAGATCACCCAGGTGTCGATGTTGCCAAAGAGGATCTCGCCTTTTTCAGCCTTTTCTTTCAGTTCGGGGTGATTGTCAAGAATCCATTTTGCTTTCATACCGGAGAAGTAGGTTGCCAGAGGCAGACCGACTTTGGTGCGGAAGCGATCCTGCCCACCGTCTTTGGCTAATTCGTTACAAATCAGATCTGTACGGGTATCCTGCCAGACAATGGCGTTATAAACTGGTTTGCCAGTGGCTTTTTCCCATACGACTGTGGTTTCGCGTTGGTTGGTGATACCAATCGCAGCAATTTCCTTGACATCGATCTTTAGTTTATCCAGCGCGCCCTTGATAACATCTTGGGTTGCTTGCCAGATTTCCAACGGATTGTGTTCAACCCATCCTGGTTTTGGATAAATCTGTTCGTGCTCTTTTTGATCATAGCCAACCACTTTACCGGAATGGTCGAACACCATAAATCGGGTGCTGGTGGTTCCTTGATCGATTGCGCCTACATATTTTGCCATAATTTTCTCCTTTTTTGATTGGTTGAAATTCAGACTTTAGCAGTCTTTCCATGTATCAGCGGCTGATTTGATGAGGAAATAGGTTGAAGTCGCTCCAGGGTCCTGATGCCCGGCACTTCTTTCACCCAGGTAACTGGCACGACCTTTGCGTGCCACCAATGGGATCGTAGCGAGCATGCCTTCGTGAGCCGCATCGGCAGATTTTTGCAGGGCTTCACCTGTTGAGGTACCATTCCCCATAGCTGCGCCTAAAGCATTTAGTGCGGGATACAACGCATCCAGCATGGTTTTGTCGTTAGGCTGAGCTTTGCCCAAATTGGCTATGCCGACCGTGCCTGCTTCCAGAGCTTGAGCCCAATCGTTTAATTCCATTTCTGTTTTTGCGCCGATGCTTGTACCGGCTTTCATAAACATCGTGGAATATAACGGACCCGCAGCCCCACCCACCTTGGATAAAAGCGTCATTCCAACAGTCTTCAGAATGGTGCCAATATCTTTGTCTTCAACAGAAGGTAATTTTTCAAGGACCGCTTTGAAACCGCGTCTCATGTTGGCACCATGATCCGCATCGCCAATCTCACGGTCGAGATTGGTTAACATTTCATGGTTTTCTTCGATCACCTGAGCGAAAGTTGTTACCCATTTCAATACATCATCTCTAGTAATAGCCACATTTGCCTCTTTAAGGCGCTACTGGAGTGTTGAACTCCAGTAGCGTATCTTCGATATAACTATATACCCCAGCGCATTCCGGCGGTTTTTACCGGCGCATCCCAGAGTTTCTTAAGGTCTTCATCCATCTTCAGAAGGGTGATGGACATCCCAGCCATTTCGAGGCTGGTGATGTAAGGACCGATAAGATGGCGAACAACCTTGATCCCTTTTGCTTCGAGCAATTCCACCGCTTTTCTATAAACGATGTAAAGCTCGATCAAGGGGGTGCCGCCCATGCTATTGACAAACAGCAGGACCTCATCCCCTTCTTTAAAGGGCAGATCTTCGACAACAGGGCCGACCAGCATCTCAGTGATCTTGTCTGCTGATTCGAGCTTCATGCGATGACGACCAGGTTCGCCATGGATACCGATACCGATTTCCATTTCATCTTCGGGCAGATCGAACGAGGGTTTGCCCACATGAGGAACCGTGCAGGAAGTCAGCGCCATTCCCATGCTGCGACCTTGCGCATTAACTTTGCGAGCAAGGTCGGCGCATTCATTGAGCGAACGACCTTCCTCAGCAGCCGCGCCGACGATTTTTTCCATCAATACCGTCAGACCAACACCACGTCGTCCGGCAGTCCAGGTGCTGTTTTCAACAGCAACATCGTCATCGACGAGGACCGATTCGACTTCAATGCCTTCTCCACGCGCCAGATCGGCAGCCATTTCGAAGTTCATTACATCGCCGGTGTAGTTCTTCACGATATGCAGAACGCCAGCTCCGCCGTCAACGGCTTTGGTAGCCTCAAGCATCTGATCTGGGGTTGGGCTGGTAAAGACAGCACCCGGGCAGGCGCCGTCTAACATGCCTTTGCCCACAAAACCACCATGCATGGGTTCATGACCGCTGCCCCCACCGGAGACCAGCGCAACTTTGCCTTGAACGGGTGCATCAGCGCGAACGATGAAGTCAGGGTCGTAGAAGACCTTGACCAGATCGGGATGAGCCAATTCAATGCCTTTGAGTTCTTCTTTCACAACATCTTCAGGGTTATTGATCAATTTTTTCATATAGGTAGTCTCCTTTTCTTACTTGGTACGACCCTGCCTTGATCAAGCGTCGTCGTGACCAGCGGTCATTGTGTGGTCGTAATTAAAAACTATTCTTTGTGAGGCAGGTTCTTTGCAACAACCATGTCGTAGAGCCAGAAGCCGATAGGACCAGCAATTGCTGGAATCAGCACTGGCGGGATCAGCCAGTAAAGTCCATCGAACAAGCCTTTGGTTCCAGCGAGAGCACCAAAGAGGCGGGGACCAAGGTCACGAGCAGGATTGATGGAATAGCCAGAAGGACCGCCGAGGGAAAGACCAACAGCCAACACAGCGAAACCGACAATGAATGGACCGAAATTATCCTTAAGTCCCATATTCTTCATGTCACCACTGGCAGCAATACCCCAGATCAGAACGAAGGTGCCAAAGAGTTCCGCAATGATAGCGGTGATCATGCTGTAGGAACCCGTTGCGCCTGAGCTCTCGGCGCCAAACCAAGTCTGTCCGAAGATCGAGCCAGGACCGGTTGACCAGACATTGGGCATACCAGCAGCCACGAGACCATCGCGATAGATGAAATAAACAGCAGCAGCACCAAGGAAAGCACCGATCATCTGAGCAACGATGAAGGGCAGAACCTTCTTCCAGGGGAAGCCACGGCGGACAGCCAAACCAAGGGTCACAGCGGGATTGAGGTGCGCACCAGAGATACCACCAGAAATGTAGACAGCGATAATCACTGCAAACGCCCAGCCAATGGTAATGGTGTTCCAGTTGTATGCGGTACCGGCAACACGAGGAGCCAGACCAACATTGGCGACGACGCCATCACCGAGCAGAATCAGGATGAAGGTGCCGAACACTTCGCCAATAAACTCTTTCATAGTACGATTTTCCATGAATATTTCTCCTTTTTTTATGTGGTTGAATAAAAATATTGGTTCATGAAGAAGAAGCTATTTCTTACGGTCGATAGTCACCTTCCTTTCGATAAAAAATTTTTCTGAACAGATTTCTTTCCTGGTAATCTTGGGGAGTTACAAAAAAACGCACCTGCACACACGGGTCGTTTTGAACAACCTTCTTTGATGTACACATGCGTTAGTGGGCTACTCAATTTAGTCTCCTTTTTCTCCCTAGAACCTAAAAGATTTGCCAAAATTTGCTATCATAATCACTTATTAGTGATGCCGATATTACCTAAGAATAACTATAACATAATTGAACTGTCTCTACAAATAATTCTAAATCTGTTTTGTAAAAAGACAACCACTTTTTCAAAAACCGGTTATATTTGCTAAGTAGTATAATACTTCAGAAACAAAAACTGCAGAACTTGTACAAAATGATGGCTGTCTTGTTTGAATAACCGAACGTCAAAAACAAGCATTTGGGGATCAATATATTTGGCAACCATCTGTTGGTCCTGGAAACAAATACCCCAGAGGTATTTTAAATTTTGGTCAAATCGAAATTTAAGAGATGGAGGCAAGTGTGCAAGAAAAATTCGATTACATCGTGATAGGGGGAGGCGTAGTCGGTGCGATGATTGCCCGGTGGCTTTCCCGTTACGAAGGCAGGCTCCTGCTGATAGAAAAAGAAGCAGATATCGGTATGGGATGCTCTTCGGCTAATACAGCAATTGTCCATGCAGGTTACGACCCTCTTCCCGGATCACTGAAAGCCTTGATGAACGTACGAGCTAACCCGATGTGGGATCAACTGGCTGGAGAGCTCAACTTCCCCTTTGAACGCCGGGGCGATTATGTCGTGGCGGTGGGAGAAGAGGAACTTCCACTGGTGGACAAGTTGATGCAGCAGGGCATCAAGAATGGCGTTCCGGGAATGCTCATGCTTGATGGCGCAGAAATGCGCTCCAGGGAACGGGATATCAACCCTGATGTCAGCGGTGCCTTATGGGCTACAACCGGAGGTATTTGCGACCCCTTTCAGGTCACCGTTGCTGCTGCGGAAAGTGCAGTAATGAACGGTGCGACGGTTCTTCTGAACACCAAGTTTGAAGATTTCATTTGGGAAGGCAGCCGGGTCATTGGTGTCAAGACCAATCGGGGTGACTTCTTTGCGCGTTGGGTCATCAACTCAGCGGGGATCTACTCTGATGCGGTTATGCACAAAGCGGGCGTGCGTCCTGAATTTTTCATTAAAGCTCGTAAAGGTGAATATTTCATCTTCGACCGTAATGAAGTGCAAATCCATAATGTCCTTTTCCCTGTGCCATCCAGTCGTGGAAAAGGTATTCTGGTTACCGGAACTTTGCACGAGAATACCATCGTTGGTCCGAATGCCAACGTGATCGACGACAAGGAAGATACTTCTTTGACAAAAGAAGGCATGGATGAACTGCTCGATGGAGCGAAAAAGTTAATCCCAAGCCTAAATTTGCGCCATTCCATTGCCAACTTTGTCGGGTTGCGGCCAATGGGTAATGGACCTTGCTACACCCCAGGGATCAATTACAACAACGACTATGTGATTGAAGTTCCAAGCAGTGTACAGGGCTTTGTGAACCTTGGCGGCATCGAGTCGCCGGGTTTGACCTCAGCACCAGCCATCGCAGAGATGGTGGTGGACTTGATGAAGGACGCTGGGGAGGAATTTATCGCAAAGAAAGATTGGGACCCAATCCGCCCCGCCCGCCCGCGCTTTGCGCATATGACCCACCAGGAGCGCAGGTTGCTTTGTGATGTAGATCCGCGTTATGGTCGTGTGATTTGCCGCTGTGAGAATGTGACTGAAGGTGAGATCGTTGCCGAAATTCACGCACCTATTCCTGCTCATACCTATGACGCCATAAAACGGCGCACCTGGTTGGGCACTGGCAGATGCCAGGGAGGGTTTGACATGACCCGTGTAGTCGCCATCCTGGCACGAGAACTCGGTGTTTCTCCTTTTGAGATCAGCAAGCGCGGCAATGGATCCGAATACCTTTATCGGACTACCAAAGATACGGAGGTCGCCAATGTTAATTAAGAAACAATACGACGTTGTTGTCATTGGTTCTGGTCCTGGTGGACTGGCAGCCGCCATTGAAGCCAAAAAAGGCGGAGCAGATGACGTTTTGGTCATCGAACGCGACGTTGAACTGGGCGGTATCCTGCTGCAATGCATTCACAACGGATTTGGTCTGCAGACCTTCAAAGAGGATTTACCGGGTCCTGAGTATGCACAGCGCTATATCAATGAAGCTAAAACCTTAGGAATTACTTTCCTGATGGATACTATGGTTATGGATGTGACCTCCCAGCGCAGACTCTATCTCTCGAGTCGTGATTTTGGTTATCTCGAGGTTGATGCCCATGCTATCGTGCTGGCAATGGGATGCCGTGAACGCACCCGCGCCCAGGTGCGATTGCCAGGCTACCGACCTAATGGAATTTTTACAGCCGGCACCGCCCAGCGTTGGGTGAACGTGGAAGGCTATATGCCCGGAAACAAGTTTGTCATACTTGGCTCTGGTGATATTGGTATGATCATGGCACGCCGACTGACCTTTGAGGGTGCGCATGTGGAGCGTGTGCTTGAAATTCAAAATTACCTGTCAGGGCTGAGCCGAAACTATGTCCAGTGTTTGGAAGACTGGGGCATCCCTCTGCAGCTAAACCATACGATCAAAAAGATCATTGGTAAGAATCGGGTGGAAGCAATTGAGTCTGTAGCAGTGGATGAAAAATGGAACTTTATTCCTGGTACAGAGGAAATCATCCCCTGTGACACCTTGCTGCTGTCGGTCGGTTTGATTCCTGAAAATGAGCTTTCCAAGAAAGCCGGTGTGGCGCTCGACCCTGTTACAGGTGGTCCATTCGTGGATGAACACTTCCAGACCAACGTACCCGGTATTTTTGCTGCTGGCAACGTTGTGCATGTCTATGACCTGGTTGACTATGTATCGATGGCAGGGGTCGAAGCTGGTCACAGCGCCGCAGAATTTGCCCTGGCTGAGAAAGCCCGGGCTGCCCGATACATCCCTCTGGTTCCTGGTAAGAACGTACGCTATATTGTTCCACACAAGCTGGATAAAAAGGCACTGGAAAAAGGCGATATCAGTCTGCAAATGCGCGTAACCAGACCGATTGAAGAGGATGTCTGGATGGAAGTACACGGTGAAACAAACAGCATTGTTCGGCGTTCAGAACGATATGTACGCCCGGGTGAGATGGTCACGATCGTGCTTAAGCCCAACATGGCAGCTGAGGTCGAAAAGGCTGGCAAACTGACTGTCGATATTTATCCCAAATCGGAGGCATAAGATGGAAGAAAGAAACTTTATCTGCACCGCTTGCCCAATGGGCTGTAAACTGATCGTCCGGATGGAAGGTGACGAGGTAGTCAAGGTGTTGGGACACCGCTGCCGTAAAGGGGATACTTATGGACGCCAGGAAGCCATTGCCCCCCAGCGCATGCTGGCAAGCACGGTCAAGGTGCCCAATGGGCTTCATCCCTTATTGCCTGTGTATACCAAAGGTTCAATTCCGAAGCGTAAGATCATGGAAGTACTTGAGAAGATCCGTGCCGTCGAGGTGACAGCTCCGGTCAAAGCTGAGGATGTGATCATAGCCAATGTGATCGGGACGGGCGTGGACGTGATCGCCAGCCGGGATATGCCGGCGAAAAATTAGTTTTTTAATTTGTTTTTGAAGAAAGGCACTAGTTGATAGTGCCTTTCTTTGTTCATACGAAATGTTTTGATCGTACCGGCGTCACCACCGAGCGCAGAAATTAGGACACCTTTGTTGAAACCGTGTGTTCGGTCCTTACAGGAGGCTTCGCAGTCAGGAGACTGGCACAATCAAGACCCGATTGCCGATGGAACTGAAAATGTCGGAGTGAGCCCGCGAAAGATTACGAGATGCCAATACTTTTTGGTGGGCTCATTCCGACCTACATGTTTTGACAATCCTATTTCTTGCTCACCTTTGCTGCCAGTCGATCGCCCAGCAACTGTACGCCTTGCACAAGTATCAACAGTAAAACTACGGTCACGATCATCACTTCAGTCTCATAACGCTGATATCCGTACCGAATTGCCAGATCTCCCAAACCACCTCCACCAACTGCCCCCGCCATGGCAGAGTAACCCACCAGGCTGATGAGGGTCAGGGCAACACCCAAAATCAAACCGGGCAGTGATTCGGGGATGAGCACTTTTCTCACCGTCTGCCAATCACTGCTGCCCATGGACTGGGCGGCTTCGATCAGACCGCGCGGGACTTCACGCAGGGAGCTTTCGACCACCCTGGCAAAGAAAGGCACGGCAGCCAGCGTTAACGGAACGATGGTCGCCGTTGGACCGATGCTGGTTCCAACAAGTGCGCGCGTAAACGGAATCAACACGACAAGGAGGATGATAAAAGGAAGAGAGCGGGCAAGGTTGACAACAAAGCCTACCGTCTTGTTTAGAATTGGCTGAGATTTAAGACCATTTTCTCCGGTGATCATCAGCAAAACCCCTAAAGGAAGTCCAAAGACGACTGTGAATAATGTAGAAACACCCACCATATAGACCGTAGTCAAACTGGCTTGCCAAAGCCTGGGTAACCATTCACCGATATTCATTTTCTCACCTCCACGCGCAGCCCTCTCTGCTGCAGGTAGGTCAACGCTTCGGGAACCTGATCGCCTTTCAGTTCCACCTGTAGTTGCCCAACCCGGCGTTTGCCGATCTGCTGAATGTTGCCACCCAGAAAATTGACATCCACATCAAACTTTCGCATCATACTTGCCAATATGGGTTCATCAGCAGCATCACCCAGGAATGTGATGGCAGCCTGGATTGCTGAAGGATCAAGGAGCACTTCCTGTATCGGTGGGAAAAAAGCTTTCGAGAGGCGACTGCTAGGGTCAGCGATCAGGTCGAAGATCGCCCCAGACTCCAGGAGATAACCGTTTTCCAGGATGGCAACGTGATCACACACTTTTTTAACTACTTCCATTTGGTGTGTGATGAGCAGGATGGTCAATCCCAGTTTTTGATTAAGATCCACAAGCAATTCTAAAATTGAATCAGTGGTGGTGGGGTCCAGGGCAGAGGTAGCTTCATCAGAAAGCAAGACTTTGGGATGGTTGGCGAGGGCACGCGCGATCCCAACCCGCTGTTTCTGCCCGCCTGAGAGTTGGGCAGGGTAGGCATCCGCTTTGTTCTCTAATCCGACCAGGTTGAGCAATTCTTTTACCCTTCCATCCCGTTCTGTCTTTGGAACCCCCGCAATTTCCAGAGGGTATGCAATGTTTTCAGCACTTGTACGCTGCGAAAGCAGGTTGAACTGTTGGAAAATCATGCCCATACCCTGACGGGCTTTCCGGAGGGCGGCAGGATCAAGCGCAGTGATCTCCTCACCATCGACCCAGATGCGACCACTCTCCGGGACTTCAAGACGGTTAACGCAGCGGATCAACGTACTTTTGCCGGCTCCGCTGGTGCCAACAACGCCGTAGATCTGACCAGCGCCGACCTCGAGCGATACAGCATGCAGGGCATGCACAGCCGCCTTGCCGTCATTAAAGCTTTTCGAAACCTTCTCAAGTTTGATCATAGTAACTACCAGGGATGGACTGAATACAGCCCATCCCTGAAAATTTCTTAGTTGCCAAAGGCTGGCAATACTGAACCAGTGTACTTTTCTTCGATGAAGGCTTTGACTTCAGGAGAAGTAAGCAATTCCACCAATTTTTGAATGGCTTCATTATTCTCATTGCCCTTTTTGACTGCAAGAATGTTGACATAGGGATTATTTTCACCCGATTCCAGGGCTAAAGCGTCTTTTGAGGGTACCAGACCACCTTCCAGGGCATAGTTGCCATTGATCACTGCCAAGGCAGCGTCATCCAGAGCGCGTACTAATTGGGCGGCTTCCAATTCTGTGATTTTCAGGTTTTTTGGGTTATCGATGATATCGGCTACTGTTGCTGAAAAACCAGCATCTGCCTTGAGCGAGATGAGCGCATTGGCAGCCAGCAAATTGAGTGCCCGCCCGCCGTTGGTGGCATCGTTGGGGATGGTCACCACCGCACCATCAGGTACGTCGTCCAGATTGGTGAGAGTTTTGGAGTAGATTCCCAAAGGCTCAATGTGAATACCGGCAACCGAAACCAGATCGGTCCCCCTTTCAGCATTAAAGTCTTCCAAATAAGGCAAGTGCTGGAAGAAGTTGGCATCCAGTTGTCCATCATTGAGTGCCAGGTTCGGCTGGACATAGTCCGTAAATTCGACGATTTCAATTTCCAACCCAGCCTCGGCAGCCAGGTTGTCCCGGACATAAGCTAAAATCTCGGAATGCGGTACCGGCGATGCGCCAATTTTCACTTTTAAAGACGTGTTTTCTGCGGGCGTTTGAGTGGAGGTGCAGGCGGTAATCACCAAAACAAGAATCAGGCTGATAGCGAGGATATTGAATAGCTTACTTGATAAAGAGGTTTTCATTTCTTCTCCATAAATTTTTGTTCCAATTGAAAAAAAGCCACCGGGATCCGGTGGCTTGTGTTTGTGTTTTTGTCACCGGACCTTCGTTACAGGAAGAGCGGTGACCGCTTGTGTGTCAGGAGGTGGCTTGACTCCCGGCGCACATAACGTGCCACCGCCGGGGCATGACCATGGATTGAATCGAAACAAGCTGGTTTGTAAGCATGGGCTGGATAATACCTTCAGGTAGTAATTGTGTCAAGCGATTTGTTGCAGATTGTATAAGCAGTAGAAATAAATTAACTGCTCGCACGGTTGAGTCTGTTGTTGGCGAACAAGGCAACTAACAACGGAAGAACAATCGCGACCACGATCGTTCCAACCAAGTAATAAACGTCAGAAATCTGCAGCATAAGCAGAATGTTGAGGAAGATCAATGCCAGCAGGATCACCACCTGGTAGGCAATAGTGGTTACATCCAGGAGTGATTTCCAGTCCTGGTTGCTTGAATCCTGAAGATGGTTTTGTGAAGGTTTAGCGACAAAGGGAAAACTGTTCTCCTTCATCGCAACCGAATATGCCAGCCAGGTGAAAATCGCCCAGTTGATGAAAACCACAGCAACAATGATGAAGCTGGTCTTTGTTTGGCTATCCATGGTTGGGTGAAGGAGAGCTTGAATAGCGAGGGTCAGCCCCACGGACAGATTGATAAAGAAAAGATACTTCTTGTTCACGGCTCTTCTTACTTCCCTGTATGTTGAATTCTGAAGTATTGTACATTATAAAAAGATAAGGCAGCAATAGTGCCGCCTTATCTATGAATAGCATGGATATAATTCTAACTCATTGTCAACGCCATGACCGCTTTTTGGGCGTGCAGGCGGTTTTCGGCTTCGTCATAGACCACCGAATTGGGACCGTCGATAACTTCATCGGTGACTTCGATATTCCGGTCGGCGGGCAGGGGATGCATGTAGATTGCATCTGACTTTGCCAGCTCCAACCGGCGTTGGTCCATGATCCAATCGGTGTAAGAATCTTGTAATGCTTTGCCTTTTACCGGGTCATCGGTAGTCATCAAGGGACCCCAGCTCTTGGCGTAGATCACATCGGCGTCCTTCATTCCCTCGTCCATATCATGGACGATTTCAAAAGATGTGCCCCATTTTTTGGCTTCGTCAGCAGCCTGCTGTTCGATTTCGGGCATGAGCGGGAATTCTTTGGGATATGCCAGGGTCACATCCATGCCAAAGCGGGGCATCTGAATGACCAGCGATTGCGGCACGGAAATCGGTTTGAGGTAAGAGGCGGCATAAGCCCATGAGACAACAATCTTTTTCTTTTTCAGGTCGCGACCCTTCTTTTCCATGATGGTCATGAGGTCAGCCAGGCACTGGAAGGGGTGGTAAACATCGCACTGCATATTGAGGACCGGCACACGGCAATTACGGGCAACTTCGTTGAGGTAGTCGTTGCCGATTTTCCAGTCGCAGTGGCGAATGGCGATACCGTCAAAATAGCGACCGTAGATCTCACCAATTTCCTTGGCGGTGTCGCCGTGGGAGATTTGAGTAGTTTTGCTCTCGATGAAAGCGCCATGACCGCCAAGCTGGGCGATGCCAGCTTCGAAGGAGCCGCGGGTGCGCGTGCTGCTGAAGAAAAAGAGCATAGCCAGCACTTTATCGCGCAGGTAGGCGTGCGGCTCATTGAGGGCGCGCTTGCGTTTGAGGTCCCAGGCAACTTCCAGGACGGTTTCAACTTCTTCTTTTGAAAAATCCAGATCGCCGATCAGGTCTCGGCCATGTAGAAAAGTTTGCATTTGTCTCTCCTTTAGATGACTTTTCTTGATTATACCCAGCAATGGAAGGTTTGACTACAAAAATATTGGTTAGTCATTGTCTGGTTTGAATCAATGAATTATAGAAAAAAAAGCTGTCGAACTCGACAGCTTTCTTGTCATGGATCAGAGATATCTATGGAATCAGGCTCGGCAAGAGGGCGTAAAACTCGGTGGCTTTAACCATGTCATTCAAATCTACACTATCGTTGACTGTATGAGCGGTCACTTCGTCGCCAGGTCCGAAACCGATCGAGGGGATGTTGGCTTTCCCGGCCCAATAAATGCCATTGGTGCTGAATGACCATTTACTGGCTGGTTTTGGTTCCAGTCCAATTAATTCCCGCGCCTGCAAGCCAGCCTGTACCAAATCGTGTTTCTCGTCCAGTGCCCAAGCTGGGAAATATTTATCAACCGGGAAAACGAAACCCGTGTACGAAGGCTCTTCATAGAACAGGGCTTCTACTTTAACGCGTTGTTTGCTCTCCTCAGGGATCAGGGCTTCCACCTGAGCAATCGCATCTTCCTTGGTCTCACCGAAGGTCATACGCCGGTCGATATAGATAACAGCTTCATCCGGCACAGCGTTGATGCTGGGAGTTTTAACAGTCATATCCGAGACAGTGATCTTGCCATGACCCAGGAAGGGGTCGTCCCCCAGGCTGGGTTCCAAATCACGGATACCTGCGATCACAGGGATGAGCAAATAGATGGCATTGATACCGACATGATTGCTGGCGGCATGTGCCGAAACACCTTTGGCAGTTACCTTGAGCTCGATCCGACCCTTGTGTCCACGATAGACCTGCATCTTGGTTGGTTCGCCGATGACCACAAAGTCAGGTCGGATGCCCGGGTCAACTTCAACGAAAGTATTGGGTGCGATGCCATCACACCATTCTTCCATATTGCCAAAATACCAGGCAGTCCAACCATCCAGTAAGCCCAGATCACGGGCAAAGGACATGCCATAAACCATTCCAGGAGTGGAGCCTTTTTCATCACAGGCACCCCGCGCAAAGAGAACGCCATCTTCTACTTTGCCAACGAAAGGATCCCACTGCCATTCTTCCGGGTCGCCCACACCCACAGTGTCGATGTGAGAGTCAAAGACGATGGTGCGGGGACCGCTGCCGATACGCCCCATAATGTTGCCCATTTTATCGAAACGGACTTCGTCGAAGCCCAGCTTGCGCATCTCTTCGGCTATGCGCTCGCCAACCGGACCGATCTGGGATTCTACACTGGGAATCGCGCAAATGTCACGCATGAATTGGACAATATTGGTTCTGTTTTCTTCTGTTTTTTGGTGAAGTTTTGTAAGGATTTCTTGTGAGGTCATTCTTTCTCCTTTTTTTTAGACCTGGTCTGTATCCCGCCAGGAAGGCATTATAATAATTTCAGAATAATCACCTGTATTTATCAAGTAAGAAAGCGAGTTAGTATGGATATCTTATCATCAAAGACAGGTACCGGCAATTTATTTCGAAAGCCGGAAATGAACTGGGGTGTTCTCGGTACTGCCCGAATCTCTGAACAAGTGATCCCGGCTATTAAGGCAACCAGGCACAACCATGTGATCGCGGTTTCCAGTCGCGACCTGACCCGCGCCCGTCAGTTCGCTGACAAACTGCAAGTACCGGTGGCTTATGGGAGTTATGACGAGCTTATCGCTGATCCAACGATCCAGGCTGTCTATGTCCCGTTGACCAATAATGAGCATAAACCCTGGACGATTAAAGCGCTTCAGGCTGGCAAACATGTCCTGGTTGAAAAACCCATTGCACTCAATTCTGATGAAGCCCAGGAGATGGTAGGAGTCTCGGTAGAAAAAAGTCTGGTATTAATGGAAGGTTTCAGCTATCGCTACCATCCGCGTATTCAAAAGGCATTGGAGACGATCAAAAAAGGTGAGCTGGGAAAAGTGCGCTTTATCCATTCCAGTTTTAGCTTCCCGCTAGACAATCCGGATGACTTTCGGCTTGTGCCTGCACTGGGTGGGGGGGCACTTTATGACCTGGGTTGTTATTGTGTCGATTTCCAGCGCATGGTAGTTGGTCGCGAGCCGGAAGCGGTGCAAGCTAGGTATCATGCGGGTGGTTCCGGAGTTGACCTGCAAATGCAAGTATTACTCGATTTTGGAAACCAGATTTACGGCAGCTTTGAAGTGGCTCTCAACGCCGCTTATCAGAACTCAGCCAGGATCATTGGTACAGATGGCGTGATGAGCCTGGATTGGCCATTTACAGGGAAGGACAAGAATGTTTCGATGGTAATCGAGCGTGGTGAAGAAGTTCAGAAAGTCAGTTATCGCCCGGATGATACTTTGAGGAACATGATCGAGCATTTCTACGAAGTAGTGATCCGGAGAGAAATCGCATTATTCCCGTTGGCAGAATCGGTTAAAAATATGGCTGTGATTGACGCGATATTCCAGTCGGCCGTTGATAATGGAAAATTGGTTGACCTTAACAATTAGGAAAAGAGAGAAATTTAAATGGATGAGACAAAGGTACCTGAAAATAGTGGAAATTCCCCAATACATCTGAAAGTAGGGCAATGGTTATTACCCTTTATATTAATTATCGCAATTATTATCCTGCTTTACTTCATTCGGACTAATCCTGTAAACGAACCTTCGATCAATATTCCTTATGAATCTGATCTAGAGACTGTGGTCGGATTTGCAATTTTGATTTGTGAAGCGGCTGCAACATTGATCGTAGGGATATCTGCTATTCAAGTTACTTACAATTTCCTTCGGGGATTGGTGGATAAGAGTTATTCGAGAAAATTGCGATCCTCCGAACGGTTAAGACTTCGTTTGGGACATCGTCTTAGCCTGGCTCTGGAATTTGCAGTAGCTTCAGATATTTTGCGCCTTGCTATTTCGCCTTCATCATCGGATCTAATGTTTCTAATCATTATCATTCTATTACGTTTCTTAATGAACTTTTTCCTGGAGGATGAATTCGCCACCATCAAGGCTACTGGTAAGTATCCAGATCTTGAATCTTGTGATTCCGATGACGGATTATGAGGGAAAAAACGAGCAGAAATAAAACGGATTACTGGTTTTGCTTTTGGCAAATAAATAAGTAGTAAAATAATCATAAAATTTTTACTTATACTAGTTGTTATTTTCCCGCTTTTGCTGGCATATTATGTGATTCTGGCTGTTTTACGTCAGAGGAGAGACTAGATAGGATACAAGTGGATAAATGGAAAATCGTGAAGCACTTAACCGAATACTGAATGAGGTAGATCTTGCAACACAGGCATACGAAAAAGCATATTCAGAAGCTCAACAAACCAGTTCCTCGGCTCAAAAAGAACTTAAAGCTAGAATTGAACAAGCAGAAGTAAAAGCCAAATCCGAAGCAGAACAGATATGGAATACTGCTCAGGAAAAGATAAACCAAGAAATTACCACAATGAATGAACAAAGTGAAATCGAGGGTGTCCTCATTAATGCTAATAAAAAAACAGACGAGGTTGCAAAAAAGTTGCTTCTGGCATTGATAGAAGGGTAATTAATATTGATGGCAGGCGCAAGTTCTTACGGAGTTGCAAATGTTAAAGTCAGAGTATCAAAAGCCCAATTGCTGACTTCTGCTACTTATGCCAAACTTATATTATGTCATGATACAAGATCAATTGTTCTGCAGCTACAAGAAAGTATTTATTCAAAATATCTGGTTGGAATTGATCCTCAAACAGTAACTCCAAGAAAACTGATATGGAAAATTCGTCAACGTGTTCCGGAAAAATTTGAAATAATTCGTGATAATCTACCACAAAGAAGCCAGTATTTTATTGACCTAATTTTTAGTTGGTATGAGCTTATTAATTTAAAGACCGTTTTGCGTGGAATTAATTTTTCGGGTGATTGGAATACTATTAAGCATTTGCTTGTTCCAATGGGAAAATATAAGAGTTTACCCTTTGAACTAATGGTCGCGAGCGGATCGATCGATAATGCAATTTTGATGATAAAAGACAGCAAATACTATACTACCCTCATGACTGCCAAACATCGTTTTTTGCTGGAAGAGACTCTTTTTCCAATTGAGGTGCTCTTAGATTTGGAGTATTGGCAGAAGGTTTGGGATGAAATTGAGAATTTGCCCGATATTGACCAGAAAGCCGTGCGACCTATCATTACGAGAATTATTGAGCGCAATGATCTGATTTGGGCAGCTCGTTACAGATTTTTCTATCATTTAACTGAATCTGAAATTATTAACTACACTTTAGGAATTGGAACTAAAGTTAATGACAGTATCATTCGGCAGGTCGCACAAGGAAAACGCTTAGCGGAAGTTATCGGCGAAATTTACCCTAATTTGACTGGAAAAGTTTCTTCAGCTCAAGGTGAGGGTCAACAATTGAGCCTTTGGGAAATTGAACTTACTCGTGAAATAGCCCGGGTTTGTAGCTCAACTTTTTCCGCCCAACCTTTCTCCTTAGCACCAGCTTTAGCTTATATTTTGATACTTGAATATGAAATTCAAGATCTGGTCTTACTGATAGAAGCAAAAGCATCAGGCGTAACTTCCGAAAACTATCAACCGTATCTGATAAATCAAGGTTATAACTGAAAGCGAGATCACGAAACATGCCACTTTTTAAACCTGAAAAAATGGTTCGGGTAGAAATAGATTTTCCCCGGCGTTACATATACGAAGTTACCAAGATAATCGCACAAATCGGTTACTTTCAACCTGAAGATATATCCACCATTGACAACCGCAAGGATCCATCAGAGGATGGTGACTTGTTCGAAACAGGATCTAAATTGTCAGGCTTGAAAGCAGATTTGACAACAACGATGACCAAACTGGATATACCAATCTCTGACGATGTTCCTGGAGATCTTGAGATGATCGAGAACCCAGACAAGGTTAACAACAGGCTTGAGATAATCAAAGATGAGGTACATAGACTTTCTCTCGAAACTGAAGAAATTCGAAAAAGAATTGAGGAGAAACAAGGCGCTCTCACACTGTTACAACCATTCAAGGACTTGGAATATGATCTAAGCGCTTTACGCAATAGAAGATACCTTTACTCAATTCTAGGCATTATGCCAACTAATCGAATCGATCGGTTTAGGGAAAGCCTTTCCCAGATTCCTTATGTCTTACTGGAAGAACAGCAATCAAACAAAAAGACTCAGGTTCTATTGCTCGGTCCACGTAATCAACGCGATTTTATGATCCTCACCGCAAGAAGTGCCTACGTAGAAGCTTTGGATATTCCTGATGATGCAAAAGGCTCATTGCCAGAGATAATTAAATCAAACGAGCTGGAATTAGAGCAATTAAATGAAAATTTAGCTCTACTCGAACAGCAGAAAATCGCTCTGCAAACAAAAAATGCCAGTCGCTTGAAAAAATGGTATTCTCAGGTTCAATATAGTAGCAAGCTATACGATATTATTTCCTATTACGGGCATCTTCGACACAGTTTCTTAGTGGCAGGTTGGGTTCCAGCTAAGAAGCAAGATGAATTTCTTGATTTACTTTCTAACATCAGTCCAGATGTTTTGGAGACTGTAAAATCGGAGAATGAACTGGACGTAAACACCACCCCTCCAGTAGCTCTGGAATTTCCCAAGCAGCTGCGCGGGTTTCACAAACTTGTGACAATTTATTCAACTCCCTGGTATAAAGAAATCGATCCAACTCTTCTTGTAACATTTACCTTTCCTCTTTTATTTGGTGCCATGTTTGGTGATCTTGGGCAGGGCGCTGTTTTAGCCGTTGCGGGGTTGCTTCTTAGCAGTCGCAAAGTCAAAAAACTCATAGGTTTGGCAAATTTTGGTTGGGTCCTTACTGCCTGTGGTGTGGCGTCGATGATCTTTGGTGTCCTCTATGGAAGTGTGTTTGGTTTCGAAGGGGTGTTTGATCCTATATGGATTTCCCCTTTACACGACATAATGAGATTGCTAATTACAACTCTGGCAGCAGGAGCCATTCTTCTGACATTAGCTGACATCCTTGCCATCGTAAATTTGGTAATCCGCAAGGATTGGGTTGGAATGATTTTCAGTGGAAAAGGTATTGCTGGATTATTGTTGTATTGGGCTTTGATTGGCTTTATCTTATCTATGGTTCTGCCTGCATTTCCAATTCCAAAACTTGTCCTGATAATATTAATCATTGTTTGTGTATTGATGATGATGTCTGCAGAGTTTTTGGACCATCTTTTTCATGAAAAAAGACCCCTATTTAAAGGTGGTTTTCTTCTCTATTTTATTACAGCATTTTTCGAATTGTTTGAAATCTTTATCAGCTATCTTTCCAATTCCCTTTCTTATGTACGTGTTGGTGCATTTGCTGTGGCTCATGCCGGTTTAAGCCAGGTGGTGATGATCCTGGCGGAGATGGTCAGTCCTGTCCATGGCGCAGGTTATTGGGTAGTTATTGTTTTGGGAAATCTATTCATTATCGGTTTTGAAGGAATGATAGTAAGTATTCAAACACTCAGACTTGAATACTATGAATTTTTCAGTAAATTTTTCCGCGGTGGAGGTATTCGTTACCAACCGCTGCATATTTCAGATAAATAACCAAGGAGCAAAAAATGACAAAACTTCTCTATTTTTCGTTGTTACTCATAGGATTGATTCCATTGATTCCTGCAGTAATTTTCTTTCATCGTAAACGTCGTGCAGACTTAATAGGAGCAAGTAAGAAATTGTTTTTGGGTCTTAGTGGCGCTAACGTTTTAATCGGATTTATTGCGGTATCACTTGGCGTGATATGGTTGATGACACCTCAAAAAGTTGAGGCTGCTCAGTCGATACAGGTCGCAACTGGTGCAGATTCCTACGCTTCCATTGGCGCCGCGCTCTCAACCGGTTTAGCGGCAATTGCTGCGGGTTTTGCTGTGTCTAACACTGGCTCAGCAGCTATCGGCGCAATCTCAGAGAAACCGGAACTGTTTGGACAATCGCTGATTTTTGTGGGTTTGGCTGAAGGAATTGCTATTTACGGAATGTTGATTTCCTTTCTAATATTGAATAGATAAACAATGAAAGTCCGAATAATTGGTAATAGTCTAGCTGTCCAGGGATTCCAACTGGCTGGGATTCGTGGTTGGATTGCTGAAAGTACTCAGCAAGTACAGGCGGCCTTCGAAGAAGCTATAAACTATCCCGATCTTGGAATTGTTCTAGTTACAAGTGATGCGGTTAAGCTAGCTAAAGTACAGTTTTCAGAACTGATCTTACATAGCGAAAAGCCTTTATTTGTGGAAATTCCAGGTCGAAATCCAGATCCAGCAGATTTAAGTTCTCTTAGGGATATTGTCAACGATGCGGTTGGAGTAAAGAGCTAGATAGGGAAGCCATATGAATCAAAATAACAATTTAAGCCTTTCGAGACAGGTAGACACCTTGAGCGCATACATCCAGAATGTCAGTTCAAACGATGTTTCAATACTTCAGAGACAATCAAAAGAAGAAATTGAGAAAGAACTGGAACAGGGTTACGATCAAATCCAGCACATCCAAAAGAAAATTGTGGATGAAATGAAAATAAAAGCCGAGCAAGCAATAATTGAGGCAAGAGCAGAGTTTCAACGTAAGCAAAAACTTGATTGGTTACAAAAACGTGAGGAACTGCTTGATCAAGTCTTCCAGCGCGTGGAGCAAGAATTTCAAAACTTTGTTCTTACAAAAGAATATTTAAGCGCATTACCGAAGATTGTAACAGAAGCAATAGAAAAGATTCAAATCGATCAAGTTATCTTGAGGTTTGATAAGCATAGCGATCAATTGATTGATGATCGGCAATTAATGGATATTGCGGAAACAACAGGGATTAGTTTACGACGAGGCGAAATTTTAACTAAACATCATGGTGTTATTGCTGAAAGTGTCGATGGTCGTCTAAGTTTTGAAAATACCCTCGAAGCTAGATTAGAACGTAAAAAACCTCCTTTGCGAGCTCTTGCTTCTGAATGGCTATTTGAGGTGAATAATGGATAAACCCATAGCGATTGTTACCTCAATCAATGGTCCCGTCCTGCATGCCAGGGGAGAAAAAAACATCCTCATGGAGGAGTTGGTTGGTATTGGTGAAGACCGTCTTGTTGGTGAAGTAATCGGAATCAACCAAAACGAATTAACTCTACAGGTTTTTGAAGAAACATCAGGCATGAAGCCAGGGGCACCAGTCTATGGTACAGGAGCTCCTCTTTCAGTTGAATTAGGTCCGGGTTTGTTATCCGGGATTTTTGATGGTATACAACGTCCTCTACCTGCAGCCGAAGCAATATATGGATCATTCATTGGACCCGGCATGGTAATTCCACCATTAAACAGGGAAAAGAAATGGCATTTTACGCCCGGCACTCAATCGGGCAATTTTGTTGGGTCAGGTTTCGATTTGGGCTCAGTGCCAGAGACAGATTTAATCGTTCACCGTGTGTTAGTACCGATAGGGATAAAAGGAGAGTTAACGTGGTTAGCTAATGAAGGCGACTACACAATTCTGGAGCCAATTGCCAGAATTAAAACGGACACTGCAGAGGTTGAAGTTACAATGTTGCAACGCTGGCCGGTGAGACAAGCCCGTCCCTTGGTTGAACAACTACAGAAGAATGAACCTCTTGTAACAGGACAACGAGTTCTTGATAGTTTCTTTCCAATGGTCAAGGGAGGTACAGCTGCTATACCGGGTGGGTTTGGCACAGGGAAAACAGTTACCCAACACCAAATTGCGAAATGGTCTGATGCTGATATTGTTGTATATATCGGTTGTGGGGAACGTGGTAATGAAATTACTCAAGTTTTACAAGAATTTCCTAATCTAATCGATCCTCGAAACGGACACCCTTTGATTGAACGAACTGTAATCATTGCAAATACTTCAAATATGCAAGTAGCAGCTCGTGATGCAAGCATCTATACTGGGATCACGATAGCAGAATACTACCGCGATATGGGCTATGATGTGGCATTAATGGCAGATTCAACTTCCCGTTGGGCTGAAGCTATGCGAGAAATATCCGGACGTTTACAAGAAATGCCGGCACAGGAAGGCTTCCCAGCCTATCTCAGTTCCCGGTTGGCTGAATTCTATGAGCGTGCCGGAAGAGTAAAAACATTGAGTGGTCGTGAAGGTTCGGTAAGCATCATTGGTGCAGTCTCTCCACCTGGAGGTGATTTCTCTGAACCTGTGACACAACTTACCCGACAATATACAAGAATCTTTTGGGCATTAGATAAAACATTAGCGTCTGCCCGTCACTTTCCATCGATTAACTGGCTTAGCTCTCATAGTGAATACATCTCATCCGTCTCTAATTGGTGGCAGAACGAAACAGGGTTCGATTGGCGCAGTCTGCGTGCCCGGGCGATGAAGATTCTGACGGAGCAGGATCATCTTAATCAAATCGTCCGTCTGGTTGGTCCAGATGCCTTACCTGATGAACAACGTCTTATACTCTTGACTGCTGATTTGTTGACAACTGGTTTTCTACAACAAAATGCCTTGGATGAAATCGATACATATTCCTCACCCCAAAAACAAATCAGGATGCTGGCAATTATCTTACATTTCCACGAACAAGCAGAAAAAATCATTAAACGTGGGGCTATCATTGAGGGATTTTACAATCTTCCTGTCATACACAGCCTTTTGACAATGAAAAATGAAATAAGTAATGATCAACTTGGGAAGTTTGACATCCTTTTTACAGAGCTGGATGAACAGTTGGCTTTATTAGAGGAGAAGTATCTATGAGTTCATTGAATACTGGGGGTATTGAGGTCAAGGGTATCACTAGCCTTGAAGGTCCCCTGCTGGTCATTGAAGGTGTCGGACAAGTTATGTATGACGAAATTGTTGAGATAACCGGGCAGGACGGCGTAAAACGTCTTGGTAATGTCTTGGAAGCTGATGAAAAATTCGCGGTTGTGGAAGTTTTTTCGGGTACTGGAGGACTATCTGCAGAAGGCACTACCGTGCGTTTCACGGGGCAACCATTACGAGTCCCAGTTTCCAGGGAGATGCTTGGTCGGGTTTTCAATAGTTTTGCTGAACCCATCGACAATTATCCTTTGCCAATAGCCCAAAAATTTATGGATATCAATGGTCAGATAATCAATCCCGCTTCTCGGGTGTATCCAGAGGATTACTTGCAAACAGGCGTTTCGGTCCTTGATGTGATGAACACACTGATTATGGGGCAGAAACTACCAGTTTTTTCAGGCGCAGGGCTGCCTCACGATCAATTGGCTGCTCAGATAGTCAGACAAGCTCAAATTGGTCAGATTGCTGGATCAAAACAAGCAAGTCAGTCGGAATTCAGTATTGTTTTTGCAGCTATGGGTGTGAAACATGATGTAGCCGAATTTTTTCGAGAAGAATTTCTACGCAGCGGAGCGTTGAATCGAGTTGCTATGTTTCTCAATCTGGCTGATGATCCGACCATTGAAAGATTAATAACACCTCGAACAGCCTTGACTCTTGCTGAATATCTTGCATTTGAATGCAATCACCATGTGCTTGTTGTGATGCTTGATATGACCAACTATGCTGAAGCGTTACGACAAATATCCAATAAGCGCGGGGAAGTGCCTGCACGAAAAGGCTATCCCGGATATATGTATAGCAATATGGCATCTTTATACGAAAGAACTGGACGGATTAAGACGAGTAAAGGTTCAATAACGCAGATACCTATCTTGACGATGCCCAACGATGATATCACTCACCCTATCCCAGATATTTCTGGCTACATTACGGAAGGTCAGATCGTACTGTCCAGAAGTCTTTTCCAGCAGGATATCTATCCTCCAATCAGTGTGATGCCTTCATTGAGTCGATTGATGAAAGATGGTATTGGCGAAGGGAAAAGCCGAGCTGATCATCCACATTTGTCTTCACAACTTTATGCAGCATATGCCCGTGTTCAGGACGTGCGTTCGCTGGCTTCAGTAATAGGGGAAGATGAATTGCCAGAATTGGACAGACAATATTTGAAATTTGGGAAATCTTTTGAAAACGAGTTTTTAAAACAACGATCAAATGAAAACCGCGATATGGAAACCAGCCTGGATATGGCATGGGATTTACTTTCAATTCTTCCGCGTACGGAGCTGATTCGACTCTCAGAGGCAGAATTGGATATGTGGTATAAGGCATAAAATGACTCTGCTCAAACTTGCGCCAACCCGATCGAATCTTATTCGCCTAAAAACCTCTCTTCAATTTGCAAAAGAAGGTTATAGCATTCTTGATAAAAAACGGGAAGCATTAACTATAGAGTTGATGGGTTTAGTGGAAAAGGCAGAGCAACAACAAATACATATCCAAAGCCTGATGCAAACTGCATATCAAACTATCGAGATTGCTCGTTTGACGATGGGAGAAGAACAAGTTTTATGGGCTGCTTTGTCGGTGCCAGAAAGTGTTGAAGTTGATATAGTTTACTATGGCATGATGGGGGTTCCGTTACCAAGAGTAAAAGAAGTAAGATCTACTCAAGAATTGACTTATGGTATGGGCGCAACTACTGTTGCTTTAGATGCAGCAGCCAGATCATTTCGGCAGATTGCTGAGGAAATACCAGCAACCACTTCAAATCAAATTAGCATCCGTCGCTTGGCAAGTGAATTAAAGAAGACTCAACGAAGAGTAAACGCACTATCAAAAATTTTTATCCCAGATTATGAAGAAACTATCCATTATATTGAAGAAACCCTTGAGGAACAGGACCGAGAAGAAATATTTCGATTACAATGGCTGCAAAAATCCAAAGAACAATTAGCCTAAAGACAAAAAAACTCTCTCGTACTGAGAGAGTTTTTTTAGTTCTTCAGATCTTTCTACGGTGCGGTTGGGGTGACCGTCCGGGTTGGGGTTGCGGTTGGAATGGGTGTGGCAATGTTTGCCGGCACTTTAAGTAAGTCGCCAATCATCAGGCTGGTGGTTTCTGTTAACGCCGGGGTAATACCATTGGCGGTGCGGTAACGGTTAGTTTCTGCAATGATCTGGGCAACTGTGGAACGATAGAAAACCGCTACAGAAGCCAGGGTGGCACCAGGTTCGACATAGTAGTCGATGATGGTACCCACAGCCAGATCCGTTGGGACCAGCGTGGAGGTAGGCATTTGCTGCCAGGGAGCCGGGATCTTGATGATGTCGCCTTCGCGGATGATACATTGATCACCCAGACCAAGCCCGTTGACGTAGAGCAGCAAGTCCAGGTCAACATTAAACTTCTCAGCAATATTGGCACAGACAAAATCATCTGCTTGAACGATGTAATCAAAAGGTCCGTCAAGCGTGGCGGTGGGTGTAATGGTCGGTGTCTCGGTTGGAGTTGAGGTGATGGTCGCCGTACTGGTCGGGGTTACTGGGGTTGGGGTCAGGGTCATAGTGGGTGTGGGAGTTTTGGTACTGAACAATCCCGGTCCCTCACCGATCACACCAGTTGCCCATAATGCCAATACTGCCAGACCGGCAATAATCAGTAAGGCTGCCAAAATCAACAGAACAGACCTATTGTTACGTCGTTTTTTTCTATAGGAAGATAACAGACTCCCGGAGCGTTTCTTTGCCATAATAAATTCCTCTCAATCCATTTCAATAGAAAGGTGAGTTAACAGATAAGAATCTGTCAACAATTGTTTTGTCAAGTATACCATTTTTGCAAAATCGTAAAACAAAGCTTACCTTGTCATTGTAACAAACATCCACTTATTACCTGACGGAAGAGTGGGTATAATAGGCACATGCAAAAACGCAGTACATCTCTGCTACTTATCAGTTTTCTGCTGATCCTCAACGTTTTCCTTTCGGCTTGTGAACCAGTCCAGGAACCCCCAGCCACAGAGCCAGCGCCCACAACTGATTTACCAACCGTGGTAGTTTCAACGACTGCTCCAGAAGTATTCCCAACTGCTACAGAGATACCTTCTCCGATCAGTGTTAATGGGGAGAGCATTCCTTTGACCTATTATCAAAATGAGATTTTGCGGTACCGTGACAGTCTGACAGACCAATCTGTGCAGCCAACAGACGCAGATATTAACCAAAGCGTACTCGACTACCTGGTCGACCAGCAATTACTCTCGCAGGCAGCCCGGCAAAACGGCTTCCAGGTGACTGACCAGCAACTGCAAGAGCGGATCGATCAACTGGTAAGCGAGCTTGGATCCGGTGGGGCATTGACGGAGTGGATGCAGACCAATCATTACGACGATACCGAATTCCGCCTGGCACTGCTGCTATCCATGGAAGCCGCCTGGCAGCGCGACCAGATCGCCCAGTCTGTGCCGGAGGCTGTTGAACAAGTACGCGCTCAACAGATCTTCGCCAACACCCAGGCAGGCGCAGATCGTGCCTTCAACAGTCTAAATGCTGGTGCAGATTTCGACACCCTGGCTTGGGACTACAGCCCTGAATCAGGCGGTGAGTTGGGTTGGTTCCCAAGAGGTTACCTGCTTTATCCGGAAGTTGAGGAGGCTGCTTTTTCCCTGGAACCAGGAAGTTATTCGGGAATTATCCAGTCGGAAATTGGTTATCATATTCTGCTCGTGCTTGAACACGAAACCGAGCACCCCCTTACAACTGATGCCAGAATTTCCCTCCAAAACAAAGCCCTGGTAGATTGGCTTGCCCAGGCTCGTTCAACAGCCCAGATTGTGATCAATTTGCCATGAGCCAGAATCGCCGCACCTCCAACCAACAACCTTACTCCACTCGCCCAATGGCAGTGCGGCGGACGGAGCCAGAACCAAAAAAATCGGGGTGCAGCGGTATTGGCGCGGTAATATTTCTTTTTGCTGTTATTGCAGTTGTGGTTCTGATGTTGATCGGAATCATCCCATCTCCATTTGAAGCGCAGATCACGCCGCCATATGAACCTACGCCAGAGGAGGCAACAGTCAATTACTTTGTTACCCCCGTTGGTATTGAAACACAATCTGCAACTGCAACACAGCAGGTGGTCTTAATCCCCAGCGATACCCCAGCACCTACCATAACCGCGCCTCCTACAGCCACATCCACCCCGTGGTCTGCTGCCTTTGTAATCCGGGGCACACCCGAAGCTTTCCCCCACACGCTGCTTTACGATCGTTACGCCTGCGAAGAATATTTGTTTATCGGTGGAGAAGTGTGGGATTTACGCGAATCGCCATTGAAGGGATTAATTGTAAAATTGACCGGCAGCTATGGTGGAGGGATTGTGGACCTTTCCAGCGAATCTGGTGAGGTGGAAATTTATGGACAGAGCGGTTATGGTTTTGTGATCGATAACCAACAGATCAAAACAGACACGCTTTATATCCAACTCTTTGATGAATTTGGTAATCCCCTCTCGGCAAAAGTAAGGCTCAGTATCAGCGGTGAATGTGACGGCAACCTGCTGCTCGTGAATTACAAACAAGTCCAGGAAATTTCAGAATAACGCTATCTTCCAATTTCAGAGGAATAGAGGTTTGTCTTAGGCTTTTCTCGCCTTTATCTCAATCTCTTCGTTCCCTATAAGTTTCCCCTGCAAAGGTGCTGAGTTTACCGGTAAAATCCGGCTGTTGGCGAAAAAGGCAAAGTCAAAGGCGGTCATTTCACCAGCTTTTTTGCCGGGGATAGGCATCAGGCGGGCTGTGAGGGCTTTGTTGAGGCGCAAGGACAGGGCAGCCAGATCCAGCAGGATGGGAGTCAACTCTTCTGCTGTAGTCTCGCCCGGGAGCGGGATCACATCCAGACCAGCGCCACAGACGGAGGAGAATAAAAGCAAATCCCTCAGGCTCAGATTACCATCAGTTGCGCTGTTCGCCAGACCGCTGTCTTCCAAGACAGGCAGCATCAATCCGTTAAAACCGGTGCGCTTGAACTGAGCCTGGTCGAGCGTGCTGGTCAGAAAGGCAGATGCAAGTAAACTTCCTGGCTTGCCAAAGGCTTGCAAACCCAGGCTCTCCAAGGCTCTTCCAATCGATATTGCATCTTCCGGGAAGGGTGCCAGGGTGAAATCGAGCCCTCTGAACTCGTAGTTGTACATTTGACTGAGACGATTACCTATTTCTTCCAATTGTTGGGCACGTTTCTCGATCTCTGTCACCAAATTGATGGAAGCTTCCTGAAAGGTGCGGGCCAGTGTGAAAGCCTGGAGCGCCAGATCCGCAGCTTCCAAAGCCAAGGCAAAGGATGGTCGTCCGGGCTGCGCATAGGCAGCGGGAAAGAAGGGTGTGTTCGCAGGCACATTCGCCAAAGCGCAGAAGCGTAAATTCGCAAAACCGTTCTGTTCAAGGGTGGAGAGACGCACAATCGTCTCGGCACATGCCCTGGCTGCGTGCAAGCTGAGAGCACCTTCAGAAGTAGTAAGGCTGCCGCTTAAAAATATGCGGTCGCTTTGGGCAAGAGCCTGCGGGATCACCTCCCAAGCTTTTGAACTGGCTGAAACCGGACCCAAGGAAATATATTCAAAACCATCGGCATGGGCTTCTATTGCATAGCTTTGCGCAGCCATAGCCAGGTCAACAGGAGCGATGAACTGCTCGAAGGGCGGCGTTGCCAGGCGCAGCGATTGGACTTCAAAGCCGTTATCCTTGAAGAGCTTGCGGGCGTGGTTGGCAAAAATCCCGACTTGCTGAAGGAGCAAGCGGTTGACCGGAAAGCCCGGTTGACAAAAGACCGTGATGGACCTAATTTTCATGCTTTGCTCCCGCAGCGTTGACGGAAAACTTCAAACATCAACAAACTGGCACTGATGGCAGCATTCAGAGATTCAGTTTCTCCAGCCATCGGTATGCGCACGCTGGAGGTCGCCAGCCGGGCACCTTCAGGACTGATGCCTTCAGCTTCACCGCCGATCAGCAATGCCAGCGGCTGTCTGAAATTTGCCTGCCAGCAAATTTGATCGCCCTGCATGTCAGCATGAAAAACTGCCAGCCCATGCAGTAGATGTTCAATCACGTCCCAAGGGAAGTGATGGATTGGTAAACGAAAATGTGCTCCCATCCCGGAACGAACCACTTTTGGTGCAAAGGCATCTGTGTTTCCCGGAGGAAGTAACACAGCCTGCGCCCCGGCAGCCTCAGCTGACCGTAAAATGGTGCCCAGATTACCAGGGTCTCGCAATTGATCGGGCACGATAAAAAAGTCTGGTCTTTCTGGCAAGGCAAACGACTTCAATTCAAACACCCCCAGAATGCCCTGAGAGTGCTCTGTACCGCTGAGTGAATCAAACAACTGGTCGTCCACCAGGTGGACTTCTACCCCCTTATTGACCAATTCCTTGAGCAGGCTGGCTGAACGAGTGGAAGGGGTCTGCTTGGCGAGCACAAATTTGAGAGGAACATCAGACCGCAAGCCGTCTTCCAGCAGACGAACTCCTTCAGCGATAAAAGCTTGATGTTTAAGGCGGGCTTTGCCCTGATTCATCAGCGCCCTTACCAATTGGATCTTAGGGTTTTGGGACGATTGGATAGGTGGAAGATTGGTCATATGCCGATTATACAGTTGTCTCAGGCTGTGGGTTTACGAATTTCAATGAAGTGCCAAAGGTACCATCTGCATCGACCGTCAGAATGATGTAGCCTGGGTGGAAATTATTACGCCATTCCGGGTAACCAACCCCCGGATTGAGAAAATGCTTGCCATCCATGGACTCATTGGCAGAATAATGTAAATGACCATAGATAATGATATCCGCTTGTGGGTATTGCCTGGCTAATTCTCGCTGAAAATATCGGTTGTTCAGGGCTTCCCTCGTTAAAAAGAGGCGTACATAATTCCAGAACCAGTGCCAAATGCTGAAATGTCCATGAGCGAGTGTAATCTTCAGCCCATTCACTTCCAGATGGATTTCTTTGGGTAATTTGTAGCCCAAAAACCAATCCCTGTTACCCTGCACAGCCAAGGTTGGGGCGATGGTTTCCAGTTGTGCGATCACCTCAGGCGTGCAAACATCACCAGCGTGAAAAATCTGGTCAGGGCGTTCTTTTTGGATCGCACTGAAAAGGACCGGTTCAAGAACCTTGGTGCGGTCACCAACGTGTGTGTCGGCGAGAATTACAAATTTGTGGCTTCTGGACATGCCGGCAATTATATCAAAAGGGAAATTGGGGAGGGCGTAATGTGCATTCCTGCCGGTCAAAATGACCGTGTAATCAGGTAAGAGCGGTTTTCAAACCCGTTCACGGTGATAAAATGGGAAGCGTGATGGAAATTTTTGATCTATACGATCGCGACCGATTCCCAACCGGCGAGGTAATGCCGCGAGGGCAAAAGCCACCCATTGGTCGCTACCATCTGGTGGTTCATATCTGTATTTTTAACCAGGAAGGGCAGATGTTGATCCAAAAACGCAGCCAGCAAAAGGGCTTTTGGGCAGGGTCGTGGGATGTTAGTGTAGGTGGAGCAGCCCAAAAAGGTGATTCCAGCTGGCAGGCTGCCCAACGGGAGTTATTGGAAGAACTGGGTATTGATTTTGATTTCAGCGAAGTCAGACCAGCTTTGACGATCAACTTTGCATACGGGTTTGATGATGTTTACCTGATCCACCTCAACCTTAAGCTCGCCGAATTGCAATTGCAGGCTGAAGAGGTCACAGCAGTTAAATGGGCAGACCAGGAGACGATTTTGGCGATGATCAGAAGCGGTGAATTCTTACCCTACCATTCCAGTTTGATCGGGCTGTTTTTTGATTTGCGTTCATATCCAGGTTTTTTCCGACAGGGCAGGGTGCCAGGTCTCTATTAATAATGTACAACGGTGTCAGATCGCGCGATCTGGCAGTAAAATTGTTGTAACATAAGTTTACAAGGAGGCTCTGATAAATTTCCGTTCGCTGCTTAATTTTGACAAGATGATCACTCCCGTAATCATCAAAATCCTTTTCTATATTGGTATTGTCGCATCGGTAATTGGTGGTCTGGTTGCGCTTTTTGGCGGTGTGATCTCCTCCTTCCAGCAAAACAGCATCGGACCGGCACTAGGTGGTCTGATTGGTGGACCATTGATTGCCGTTTTGGGCATATTAATGGCAAGAGTCTATTCTGAATTGCTGATCGTGGTATTTGAGATTCACCAGAACCTGGTTGCAATCAAGAAAAAAATGGTCGACGGACAATAAAATCAGATCGAAACTGTAACAAACAGGCTTTGTCTTTCTGAAATTATTATATTCTGTGACAAACGACCTTTTTAACGAAGACTGTTAGTCTTCGTCTGAAAATTTGTTTGCCAGCTAATGCAGGCTCCGTTTCACTTAGGTGACGGCAAGGTGATGCTTGTATCAAACAGGTCAAAAGTGACAATATCAGCGATATATCATTAGTAACTACTCCTTGAGGGTACAATCAAGGAATAAATTGTTCATTCAGAGGTTAGCATGTTAGATATCAAATTAATTCGCGAACAGACCGAACTGGTCAAGAATGCCTTGCGTAAGAGGCATATGGACACGGACCTCATTGAAGAGATCGTAGCGCTCGATGAGAAGCGCAGGGCTTTGATTTTGGACGTGGAAAGCAAAAAAGCCGAACGAAATGCGGTTTCCAAAGAGATCGGTCGCATGAAAGACAAAGAAGAGCGTGAAGCAAAAATTGCCTCTATGCGTACATTGGGCGATGATATCACCGCTTTGGATGAGCAGCTTAAAGGTGTGGAATCCATTCTGTATTACCAGGTTGCCACCATCCCCAACATTCCCGACCCGGCAGTGCCCGTTGGTGTTGACGATAAGGACAACGTGGTTGTCAGAACTGTGGGTGAGAAGAAGGTTTTTGATTTCGAACCGAAACCACATTGGGACCTGGGACCTGAATTAGGAATTATCGATTTCGAAGCCGGTGTGAAGTTAGCGGGTACACGCTTTTATGTCCTGGAGGGTCCTGGCGCCCGCCTGCAGCGAGCCCTGATCTTCTGGATGCTGGACCTTCACATCCGCCAGGGCTACAAGGAGTTCTATCCACCCTGGATGGTGCGGGAAGAAGTCATGTTTGCTTCTGGTCAACTACCCAAATTTGCCGAAAACCTCTACCACGACCATGAAGAAGACTACTGGTGGGTGCCAACTGCTGAAGTTCCACTCACGGGTATCATGATGGGCGAGGTTTTGGACGAATCCGAATTACCTCTCAACCTGACCGCATACACTGCCTGTTTCCGACGCGAAAAAATGAGCGCAGGTCGAGATGTGCGCGGGATGAAACGCGGACATCAATTCGACAAGGTCGAAATGTACAAATACTGTCTGCCTGAGAATGCCGAACAAGAGTTGGATAACATGGTGGCAGATGCCTGTGCCACCTGCGAAGGTCTGGGTCTGACCTACCGTGTTCTCCTGCAATGCACTGGCGACCTGGGCTTTGGATCGCACAAGACTTATGATGTTGAGGTCTGGGCACCTGGCTGCCAGGAATGGCTGGAGGTTTCCTCGATTTCCAATATCGGTCAATTCCAGGCTCGGCGAGCGAATATCAAATATCGTCCGGCTGACGGCTCGGCACTGCAGTTTGTAAATACCCTCAATGGCTCAGGTTTGGGTTTACCGCGTACGCTGATTGCTGTAATGGAAAATTATCAGCAAGCGGATGGAAGCATCGTGGTGCCGGAAGTCTTGAAACCGCTCATGGGCGGGGTTGAGGTGATTCGAAAATGACTATCAGTCCAACCTGGTTGTACTATTTGGTCCTTGTGATAAGCGGGCTTTTAAATTTGGTGGGTTTGGTCGGGCTGCTGCTGGTGTTCTTTCCAGGGCTGACGGTTGCCTGGATAGGGCAATTGATCTGGGTGATCTTTGTTGGGTTCAATAAAAGCCATGAAGGCTGGCAATTTGGGCTAACGATTGCGATCTTTGTTTTCAACACCCTGATCATGATCATTGGCTCTCTTCTTGATAACATCCTGGGAGCATCAGGAACGCGCAAGAGGGGTGTGCCCTGGTGGGAGATTTTGGTGACGATGGTCGTCATGATCGTTGGCGGGATTCTGCTGACACCCCTGGGTGGTCTGGCGGTTTCACTGGGAACACTCTTTTTGATTGAATACAACCGGCTGGAGAAGGATAAGAAAAAAGCATGGGAGAGCACCAAAGCGTTGGCATTTGGTTATGGCAGCGCAGCCATCGCCCGCTTTTTTTTGTGCGTGGTAATGATCGGTCTTTGGGTGTTTATGGTGGTGGTGTTGTAGAGGTTGATCACCGTAGGGAACGCGCACCCGCGCGTTCCAGTCTATAAATCTTCAATAGTTTTAGCTCAACTATAGTATTTGTCTTTTCTCCATCTTTGTATGTTTGCCTGGATGTATTCACCATGAACCAGGTAATCTTTTTCATCACGAATAATATGATCATGAAATGACTTTTGCCATAAGAGGAGGGCAGGAGTATCTATTCTTACCTTTCGAGTTATGGTTGACTTGCATGCAGCTATGATGGTAGAGAGATTTACCATCTCAGTAGCATTAATTAAGGAGATTAAAAGGTGAATATGGTTGGGCATGACAACATAATCAAGTATTTCAACACCAGAGTAGTGAATCGGAATATCTCGAATACACTCGGCCGCTGTAAGTCCTATCGAAGAGGGTTTAAAGGTATTGTCAAGGTTAACAGTTGATATTTCGCCAAGGAGATGTAAATCGTTATGACAGTTGAAGGTCACGAAGTAGATCTGTGCAGAGGAATAGTCAAAATTGCGAAGCCTGGGAAGTTTACGGTTTTTCATGTTTTTCACAAGAAAATTATCATAATAGCAATTAATGATGCTCAATCAATGAAATCTTGATGTGGTGGTACGGAACACGCTGCGTACGTTCCCTACGGAGGGACTCATCACAAGGAACGCGCAGTGCACGTTCCTTACGAGGTGCGGGCTTGGCGGGCGAGGTAGAGGGCGATGGAGCCGGCGACGGCAGCGTTGAGTGAATCAATCTGCCCATACTGCGGCAGGCGCATGATTTCGTCGCAATTCTTGCGAACCAAACTCCGCAAACCTTCTCCTTCATTTCCGACCACGATGGCGACTCCGCCTTTCATCGACAGCATATTTGGGGTTTTGGAACGTTCATCAGCATCCAACCCATAGACCCACAAATCCAACTCTTTCAATCTCTCGATCGCCTGAACCAGGTTATATTGTGCAATCAGCAAATGCTCAGCGGCACCGGAAGAGGCATTCACCACGGCAGGTGTCACCTGAGCTGCCTGCGATGAGGGCATGATCACGCCGTGCACATGCATTAATTCCGCAGTTCGGAGCAAAGAGCCCAGGTTTTGGGGGTCCTGGATCAGATCAAGCAAAAGAAAAAAGGGTGCCTCCGCTTGCATCTTTGAATGTGCGATCAAGTCTTCCAGGGCAGCGTAAGGGTAAGCGCTGGCTTCCAGCGCAACTCCCTGGTGGTGGCGGTCAATTTGAGCCAGCTGTTGTTTGTTCGCCATGCGCACAGGGATTTTGTTTTGACGCGCAAGTTCGACGCTATCTTTCAGCCTGCCTTCAATTTTAACATCCTGCTGGATTAGCAAATTGAAGAAATGTCGACGTCTAACCCGCAGCGATTCGAAAACGGGATTTCGACCGGTCAGCCATTCCTTCATCAGCTCTCCCAGCTCCAGGTGGTACCGTCTTTGCTGTCTTCCAAAAACACACCCAGCGCTTTGAGTTCATCACGGATCTTATCGGACATCGCCCAGTTTTTCTCGTTGCGCAGGTCGCGCCGGAGAGCAACCAGGAGATCAATGAAAGCGTCTGCAGAAGTGCCCTGGGAGCTTTCTTCTGTAAGAACCAAGCCTAATGTGCTGGTCAGTTCGTTGAAAACAGACTGAGCCATACCAAGTTGTGTGTCGTTCGCACCATCAGCACGCGCCTGGTTGATGAGCTTGACCAGCTCGTAGATGGCTGCCATAGCTAAAGAGGTGTTGAAGTCGTCATCCATGGCTTCAACGAAAGCCTCGCGTGCATGTTCAGCTGCCTCTGCCAGCTTCTGCTGATCACGATCCGTTAAACCTTTTGCGCCAGGCAAAGCATCTTTTTTTGCGCTAAGCAACCGTTTGTACCCTTGGGTTGTTTGCTCGATAACCGACTCGTTGTAAGTCAACGGGCTGCGGTAGGAACCGTTCAAAACCCACAAGCGCATTACGTCGCCAGGATGCTCGCTCAGGAATTGATCGATGGTGATCATATTCCCAACCGATTTGGACATTTTCTCGTCCTTGAGTCCCATCATACCGTTGTGCATCCAGTAGCGGGCAAAAGGTTTGCCGGTGATCGATTCGGTTTGGGCGATCTCGTTTTCATGGTGAGGAAAGATCAAGTCGTTCCCACCGCCGTGGATGTCGATTTGTTCGCCCAAATGAACCATGTTCATGGCTGAGCATTCAATGTGCCAGCCAGGTCGCCCCAACCCCCAGGGGCTCTGCCAGGCAGGTTCACCCGGTTTAGCGGATTTCCAGAGCGCGAAATCCATGGGGTGATCCTTGCGTTCGTCGACCTGGATGCGGGAACCAGCGTTCATTGTTTGAAGCGAGCGCCCGCTCAGTTTGCCATAATCCTCGTCGCTATCGACACTGTAGTACACATCGCCGTCAACTACATAGGCAGATTCTTTGTCAATGAGCTGCTGGATCATCTGGATGATCTGGGGCATATCTTCGGTGGCACGAGGATTTACCGTGGCAGGTTTGATGTTGAGGGCTTCCAGATTGCGCTTATAGCCGTCGATGTACTGCTGGGCGAGCAGAAAGGCATCCACTCCCAGGTCATTTGCTTTGTTGATGATCTTGTCATCTACATCGGTAAAATTCATGACATAACGTACATCATAGCCCTTGTATTCCAGGTAGCGGCGGGCGATATCGAAGACTAGAGCAGACATGGCATGGCCGAGATGAGCATCGGCATAAACGGTTGGACCGCAAACATACATGCGCACTTTCCCGGGTTCGATCGTCGTAAATTCTTCTTTTGTGCGGCTTAGTGTATTGTAAATTCTGAGTGCCATATGCTGCTCCTAATGTTCTGAAATCGGCTTGGCAAAAATCATCCGTCCAGCAGAGGTCTGCAAGATTTTTGTGACAGTCACCTCGAGGGTCTTGTTCAGGTATTTTTGTCCGTTTTCGATGACCACCATGGTGCCATCATCCAGGTACCCAACTCCTTGTTGATACTCTTTGCCTTCCTGGATCACATTGATATAAAACTCTTCTCCAGGCAGGAGTACGACCTTGACCGCATTTGCCAAATCGTTGATGTTTAAGACCTTGATGCCTTGCAATTCGGCTACCCGGTTGAGGTTGAAATCGTTTGTCAAAATAGGGCAGTTCAGTTGCTGCGCCAAAACAATCAGACGCTCATCCACCTCACGCACGCCTTCCACATCGACATCACTGATGATCACCGGTACATCTTTGCCTTCCTGCAGTTCTGACAACACTTCCAGACCGCGTCTGCCGCGTTGACGGCGCAGACTGTCGGCAGAATCGGAGACAAACTGAAGCTCACTCAGAACAAACCGCGGGACAACCAGGCTGGCACCCAAAAAACCAGTTTTAGCGATATCCGCAATTCGACCATCGATGATAGCGCTGGTATCAACCAGGATACGGCGCTCACTCTCAACAGAGCTCTTGCTGACACGGGTGGCTTTTGTACTGGCACCTCGGAAGAGGTTCATAAAATCTTCCTGACGGGTCACAAACAGAACCACTCCCAGGTAACCAAACAGAACCAGCCCGACAAAAGGCAGGATTTGTCCCAGCGGTCTTGGGAGCAGGCTTAAGGGGTAAGCCATAATAGCTGCAATCACCAAACCGATGAGCAGCCCAATAACACTACTAATCAAGACCTGGGGGGTTGCCTTTTTAAATAGCTTTGCCAAGCCCTGCAATGGTTTGATCGTGATATACGGTGTAATTAAAAAGCCAATGAGGGCAAAAATAGTTGTAGTGATCGCAATTGCAGCGCCCTGGGTAAGAGATAATGTGGGAATAAAGCCAGAAATGTACTGATAGATCGGTAATCCAGTGAATGCACCGATCACTCCAAGAATCACAGCGCCAACAATGCGAGATATGATTATCGCATTCATATAAAACCTCCTATTTTAATGTGCTGAATAAATTAATAATTTCTTTGTATTAATGATAGCATTTCAAGGGTTCAAAGTCAACGAAACTGATTAAAGTTTGATAAAAATCTAATAACTGCCTTTACAATGAACAAAAAAACGACCTTCATGTGAGGGTCGTTTTGTAATCACCAGGTTATTGGGCTGGGGCAGCCCGTACCAAGCCGTCTATGCTGAGTGAAGCGATTGCGTCCAGGGGATAATAGATGAATAACGCCTTACCAACCACCCAGCTATCCTGAACAAAACCCCATTGGTGAGAGTCGGATGAGTGATTGCGGTTATCGCCCAGCACAAACAAAGACCCGGCAGGAACCGTCCATGTACCAGAGTAGTTTGGGACTTCCATAATATAAGGTTCAGTCAAGGCGTTTCCATTGACCCTGACAACACCACCCGAGATGTCCACCTTGTCACCTGGCAGACCGATCACGCGTTTGATGTAATCTTCCTGTTTGTCGCCGTTGTAATGAAAGACAACAATGTCGCCATACTTCGGATCGCCCAGTTTGTATGCCATCTTGTTTACCAGTAAAAGGTAGCCCTGCTTCAGGGTGGGCTGCATACTGATGTTAAATACTTTCACACGTGAGGTGATCGCGTTAAGTAAGACAAACAGTACCAACGCCATGAGGATGGTTTCAAACAGATCACGCCAGAATCCTTTGGCTTTTGGTTGGGCTGAGCTTGTTGAAGGCACAGTGTCAGTTTGGTTGTCAGTTGTCCTGTTCAGTAGAACCGGTTCAGTATCTTCGTGGTGATTATTGTTTTGTTCCATACATTGTTTCCTTGCAGGTGGTTATGACCGCCGCCCTTATTATACCAAGCCCGGCAGAGGTCGGAATAGGTAACCTTGCATAATACTTTCGTCCAACCTGGTCAGCAGTGGTTCCCTACTCCCGCCTTTCCCGTTTCTTAAGGATCAGTTTTATGGGGGTTCCTTTAAATGGGAAGACCTCTCTAATCTGGTTTTCGAGGAAGCGCGTGTAGGTGAAATGCGACAGACTGGGGTCATTACAATACAACAAAAAGGTTGGAGGCGCAATATTGACCTGGGTACCGTAGTAGATGCGGAGAGGCTTGCCAATGCCGGATGGGGATTGATGTCTGTCTTGAGCAGTTACCAGGATCTTGTTCAACTGAGCAGTTGGGATTTTCCGCAATCGCTCCTGTTGGATGTCTTTCACCAAAGGCAACACCTGGTGCACGCGCTGACCGGTTTCAGCTGAAATGAAAATGATCGGAACATAGGGCAGGAAGTTCAATTCCCGGCGTAACATCCGTTCAAACTCTATGGCGGTATCCTGGTCCTTTTCTATCAGATCCCATTTATTGATGACGACCAGCACACTCTTCCAGGCTTCATTAATATAGCCTGCGATGTGAGTATCCTGGGCGGTGATACCACTGACAGCATCAATGACCAGGATGGCAACATCGCAGCGTTCGATTGCCTGCATGGCACGCAGTACGGAATATTTTTCGACACCCGGCGTCACAGAACCGCGTTTACGGATGCCGGCAGTGTCGATCAGGGTGTATTCCTGGTCGTCAAAGGTCATTTTTGAATCAATCGCGTCGCGTGTGGTACCGGGGATATTGCTGACGATCGAGCGTTGCTGCCCGGTTATCTTGTTAAGCAGACTGCTTTTGCCAGCATTTGGTTTGCCGACAATTGCTACTTTGATGCTTTCATCCTCTTCTTCCTCTTCGTTGGCAGAAGGGAAATGCTCGATCACCGCATCCAACAGGTCACCTGTTCCGGTTCCATGAATGGCAGAAATGGGATAGGGTTCGCCAAGACCCAACGAATAGAAATCCAGGGCATTCATACGGGCGTTGGGGCTATCAGCTTTGTTTACAACCAGTAGTACTGGCGGGGTTTGGCGTTCAACTGTCTTGCGTCGTTTGCGCAGAATATCCACCACTTCGCGGTCAGCTTGGGTAACGCCTTCGAGGGCGTCTGTTACCAACAAAATTACATCGGCTTCTTCCAGGGCAATTTCAGCCTGGTCGCGTATCTCCTGGATAAAATCGGCAGAACCAATCGATAAAACGTTTTGGGAATGTTGTTTGCTGGGGTCGAGCCCGCCGGTATCAACAACAAAAAAGTCGTGCCCAGCCCAATCGCCTTCTGCCACAAGGCGGTCACGGGTTGTGCCTGGCACATCATCCACAATTGCCAGACGCTGACCGACCAGGCGATTAAAAATCGTGCTCTTTCCAACATTCGGTCTTCCGACCAGGACTACTACAGGTTTATGCATAGGGGATTTCCTAATCTTTCTATGTCAACGCCACAAAACGACTTCAATGGTACCCGGCAGAATGGAGTCCAACCGCAATTGATCATCGTTCAGGAATATTTCAGGTGATAGTTGATAAGTTCCGGGGCTGCGATTGCTGAGATCGAGAGTAACTCTGATATTGTCAGCAGTCAGTTCTTCGAGTAGATTCATGGGACCTGAAATGTATAAGTCGACGATGTCCGGGGAAATGTTGACTGTCAGTCCGATATCCAGGTTGATGATCTCAACCGGAACACCCACGAACTGGGTCGAGGACTGGATCGCCTCGATACCTACTTCGACTGTGACCTGCTGGTTACCGACAACGACGATGCCATCCTGCAGCTGAAGCTCAACGTTCATGCTGAAATCCTCATAAGCTCCGCTGAGGTTGATTGGGGTTGTGTCCAAAAAAGCCGGCATTTCATCAGCCAAAGCTGGGTCAGAAGCGTAGATGGTGACATTGGGTGGGTTTACCAGCAGACCGGTCAAATGATAGCCTTGCGCGATCGTACCTGTTGTGACAATTTTGATGAAAACGTTGCGATAACCAACCAATTGCCTGATTGGCACTTCAACTGTGACGGAAGTCGGATTCAGGCTTACACCTTCAACCAGGTTGCCGCGTCGGTCGATCGGACGCAGCTCAATGACCCTTGTGATGGTGGTCGTGGTGTTGCTCAGATCAACACTGGCAACAACATCATTCACTTCAGATACTTTCGACTGTGGTCCTAAAAGTTCGACACTCTCGCTGCTCAGGACTGCTTCTCCAGCTTCGTAACTGATCGGAAGGTTTCCGGTTTGCAGCAAGCTGATATCGAAGGTTTTTGTCGCCATTTGTTCCAGAGTGATGCTGATTTCAGCCGGACTGACTTCCAGCACTTGCACTGGTCTGAAATTCGCCATATCCACTTCTGGTACCAGATCGTAAGTGCCGGATGTGAGCCCGGAGAGATTGATGCGGGCGGAAATCTGATTGAAGTTCCGAGTAATCTGGTTGTGAACCGATCGCGGTGCTTTAAGCGTGATCGTAAGGTCGCTTGCGCTCTGCTGAGTGATCAGATAATCCGGATTCTGCCCCAAAACAGTCAAAGGAACCGGGCTGGTGTAGGAAACGACCTCATTTGGGTCGCTTGAGCTGACTGAAGAAATCCAGACAATGACAGCCAGGATCAGGGCTGTGAAGAATATGGGCAGCAGCTTGAGGACGCGTTTCAAGAAGTCCATCATTCTGTTTCCTCCAGGGGTTCTTCAACCTGATCTTTCTTAAAGAGCCTCTTTAGTCGGTTGGTATTGACAGGTTGATCAGTTGCCATGATAGCGCGCATACTGTTGAGCAGGCGTTCACCATCCAGGCGTCGGATGAGACGACCACGGTGGGCGATCGAGATCGTACCGGTCTCTTCTGAGACAACCACTGCCAGAGCGTCGCTAACCTCGCTTATACCCATGGCGGCGCGGTGCCGCAGCCCTAAGGATCGGTCGGCGGTACTGTTGAGGACACCACTACTGGAAAGCGGCATCACACACGCAGCAGCCTTGATGCGGTTTTCGAAAATGATCACAGCCCCATCATGAAGGGGCGTGTTGGGATAGAAAATTTGGAGAAGCACCTGAGGGCTGACATCTGAATTTAACATCACCCCGTTTTTATAAAACCGATCCAACATTTCCCGTCTGGTTAACACGATCAGAGCTCCGTGCCTCCGCTCTGCCAGTTGCACAACAGCTTTGGTCACTGAATTAAGCGTTTCTTCCAACTCCAGGGAAGCTCTGGAGCCCCTGGGACTGCGCCAAAAACGCAACTTACCCATGCTGCCCATGCGTTCCAGACCGCGTCGGATCTCGGGGGCAAAGATTACGGGCACAGCGATGATCAGAGCTGGTGAGACAGTCTGCACCAGCCACGAAAAAGCAGGAAGGTTGACCAGGGAGGTAAGCAGGAACACCAGGATAACGATCAGGAAGATGCCCCTCAGCAGGGTTTGGGCATCGGTGTCTCTCAACAGGTAAAGCAGCAAGCTGAAGAAAATGGTCACGAGGAGAATATCAAGCACACTGGACCAGGTAAACCGCTCCAGGATGAACATGAGGTTATTCCAAATCTCTTGCATTTTCGACACCTATTGTAGGAAATTAAGTATAACCTCTTTCAAGGCTCTTCCCGGCAAATTTATAAGAATTCGATAGAAATAAGGGTTCATGGCTTGTTTGTTGGGTAGGGAATTACAATCATAACGGGAACGACCTTCAGGTTATGCGGGAAAGTTTGGAGACCGTAACAATCGTTTATCAGACAATTACGACTTGGATGCCGGTCTGATTTGCCAGTCGTCCATGGAAGGTTACTACACAAAAATTCAGCACAAGTTATTGTGGTTCGTGCAGGTCGGTCATAGTAAAGGATTAAAGATTGGAAATCTTCTTAACCCAAACTTCCCCGGGCATAAGACCATTTTCTTTTAAAAAGGAAAGATAGGTTGATTGAGGAATGCTGTCGGGAAAGTCATCGCCTGGCACAAATTCGCAAAGCCATGCCTCCTTGGAAGGCAAAACTTCATGAGGTACTGCAAGTACTGTATAGGCACCATGCAGCCAGCCTTCCAGCAAAGGAATGATCAGCGGATTGGCAGCTTGTTCTGTCTTTATTGGAACCTGATGGGTAAGTAGTGCCATACATTGCCGGGAACTTAATCGCTGCACCTGGATCACTTTTTCATTAAAACTGAGTACCGGGGCGAGTTTGGCTGCGAGAACGTGGTAAATCCGTTCGCAAGTCCATTCCTGGTGGGTGCCAGCAGAAATTAAACCACAGGCAGTTGGAAACTCACTTTCCTGGATCGTGCGCATGCGTAGTGAGTCTTGTTCGATTTGTCTCACCAGCGGTAAACCCATATTGCTGATCGCCTGAATTGTTTGCTGGAAAGTTTCTTCAAACGTACCGTTGGTCCAAATCACGGTATCAGAGCGGGCAATTTTCTCTTCCTGGGACGGTTGGGAATTGATCTTGGTCCAGGCAAGGTTTTCGCTGTGTCCGCGGTTTTCAACGAGGCGCTCAAAACGCACCTGTTTATCTGCCGCTGCGGTCCAGATTTGGTCGCATTGATTAACAACCTGAGACTCCAGCAATTTAATTGCTTCTACCACCAGGATCGGACGGCTGCATTTTTCAATCTGGGCTGCAATTGATTGTGTAACGTAAGGATGGACGATTTCTTCCAGGATCTTCATCTCGTTTGGATCTGAAAAAACAATTCGCCCTAACTTACTGCGGTTTATTTGACCGTCAGCCAGGCACAGATCTTCCCCGAAATGATCCAGAATTGACTGGTAACCGGGAGTGCCAGGCAGGTAGCTATCCTGGGCGGTCAGATCAGCATCGATCGTGCAGGCGCCAAAATTTGCCAGGTAATTGCGGATGACGCTCTTCCCCGAGGCTATGTTTCCGGTCAAACCAATCACAAAAGGTTTCTGACTCATAACTAAAGTATACTGCAAAGAATTCTGCCCGAGGAAGATCGTTTTCCTGGGATCGATAAGCTATAATTTTAATATGAATCCTGTGCAATTTCTACCAATTTTTATGGAAAGATTCCACCCTGACCCGGCAAAACCACTCGTTGTCGCTGTGTCAGGTGGGGCAGACAGCCTGTGCCTGGTTCATTTGCTGCTGGATTCAGGGCTTGTCATGCTTCCCACACATTACGATCACCAGCTCAGAGCTGTTTCGGCACAACAAGCTCAGCAGGTTTCGAGTCTTTTGAGGAATTGGGGGTTGGAAACTGAGATTGGCTCAGGTGATGTGCGCGAGTATGCCTCAATGCACAAGATGGGATTGGAAGAAGCTGCCCGTATTTGCCGTTACAGATTTCTGATGAGCGTTGCCCAAAAGCATCATGCCCAGGCAATCGTGACCGCGCATCACTTGGACGACCAGGTGGAAACCATCGTGATGCATTTTTTAAGAGGAAGCGGGATCAACGGTCTGCGTGGAATGCGTTCGGTCGAATTGCTTCGTCAGTTTTCCGAAAAAGTTCCGGTTTGGCGACCCCTTCTGGAAACTGGCAAAGAAGAGATCCTGGACTATTGCATGCAAAACCAGATCGAGCCGATCGAGGATGAATCGAACCAGGATCTGCGAATCTATCGAAATCGGTTACGGCAGGTGTTAATCCCTCAAATTGAGGATGTTCAGCCCTCCTTCCGCACCATCCTGGCAAGGAACGCTAACGTGATCGAGCTTGACCGGCAGGTGCTTGAAAAAATGACCGAACTTGCCTGGCAACAGAGCCTGGTGGAGGAATTCGAAGGAAAAGCTTTGCTATTTTCTCGCATCGAATGGAAACAACTGGACGAATCCATTCAGTATCGGTTGCTAATAAAGGCAGCCAACCAACTGGTACCCGGATTGCGCGACCTTGGTTATCAGGAATTGCAGCGTGCAAAAAGAGCCATTGACCAGCTTTCCCCCACAGCAGACTTTAAGTCCGGCATCCTGATCCAGAATCAGGTGGATACTTTTTTACTTGCTCTCGGGAAATTTGCTTTACCGCAATCCGATATCCCGCAGCTACCTGGTACAAGCCCTCTTAAATTAACGCTTAAAAAGCCAGTCAAGCTTCAGGCAGGCTGGCAGGTTCGGGCGGAAATGGTTGATAAAGAGGTCTATGGGCGTTTGCCAGATGAGATCAAACAAGACAGCAATCACGCCTGGCTGAACCCGGCTGACCTGGAATGGCCCCTGCAGGTAAGGCAGCCCTTGGAAGGGGAGCGTTGGTCCCCGCTCGGCATGGTCCATAAGCACCAAAAGATGAGCGATTACTTTATCAATAAAAAAATCCCCCGCGCTGCCCGTGGTCTTTGGCCGGTTGTCTGCAGTGCGGGGTCGGTTTTGTGGTTGGTGGGTTTGAGGATCGCTCAAGCCTGGCGTCTCACCGGAGATGAAGCGGAGATTTTGCACCTTCAGCTCATTCCACCAGCTTAATTTGTCTATTCAAGCCAAAGTGCCTGCCTGATAATTGCCTGGATGGCACCGATATCCGGGTAGAGTACGGATGCACCGCCATCGGTCATACCGGGAACAGCTTCGGTTGGTGTGATCTGATAAGTGGTGATATCCGGTCCTTCGAAAAACTTGGAAAGCGGAACTACATACAGGAACATATCCGTTACTTTCAGATCGGTTTGCACAGTCTCGCTGACAGCTTTAAAGACTCTGCCCAGGTTAGGCAGCTCTGATGGTCTCAGGGCTTTGCTGACCATGGCCTTGATGACCTCCTGCTGACGGCGGTTGCGGTCAAAATCGGAGGTATTTTTGCGGGCGCGTACGTACCAGAAGGCGTCGCCAGCGGTCATATATTGCCTGCCAGGTTGGATCACGCACCAACCGGTGTCATTGAGCCAACATTCATCTTCCATATATTTCTCAACATCCACATCGACGCCGCCCATCACGTCAATAATGTGCTTGAAACCATCAAAATCGACCATGGCGAAGTTATCCGGTCTGAAGCCGAAGTTGAGCGCCAATGTATCGCTGAGCAGCTCTGTTCCACCAAAAGGCAAGGCAGTATTCAGACGCTGCGGACCAACACCGGGGATGTTCACCCATAAATCGCGCGGGAAAGAAAGCAGGTGGAACTCGCTGGTTTTTGTGTTCATGGCGACCAACAGCATCACGTCGGTCCTGAAACCAATCGATGGCTGATAGTCGGAACCCAGCAACATGACAGTTTTGACATAGCCGGGTATGGACAGGCTCAGGGCGTTTCCATCCAGATAGGCATCGGGTTCAGTGTTGGATTCTTTCTGCCAGAGGTTGGTCATAAAACCTGGCTGTCCGTTACGGATTTTATTGATGCTGATGCCTGCCAGAGCTACCAGGGCAAGGCTGAGAAAGAGCAGTATCCAGCCAAAGCGGAAACCGCGTTTGCGTTCGTTACGAGTTGAATATTCCATTTTTATCCTATTATTGGGGCGCTACTAGCCCTGGTTGATATCCTCTTCAGGCAGTGGATAACCATTTTGTTGTGCCAGGTTGCGCAGTTTGCTTTTAACTTCGCGCCATTGAATTTTCGAGATCCCCAGTTTTTGACGAATCTTGTCCTGTTCGATACCGGTGGAGAGATCGTTAAGTGCACTTGTCCAGCGTAACATATCAAAACTGATGTGTTTGTCCAATTTGCCAGCATTGGTAACGTCTTCGAGCAGGTATTCCAGGCGTCGTTGCGACCATGGAAAAACCTGATCTTTGATCTGGTATTTTTCTGCATACTGATTGTATGCATCCACCCATTCCGGAGATACTGAAATTTTGCGTTCTTTAAAGCGATATCGCTGGTTGGGGTAGCGAACGAAGACATAAGCTTCTTCCGGGTTGCCCAATTCGAGGTGATTGGTTTTCAGGTTGAGGCATTCGCCTTTTTTCATTGCGGTTTCCAAAACCAAACGCAGCAAGACATAAGGTCGCGGATCTGTGCTGGCAGAGGTGCGGATTGAATCGGCAGCCTCTAAGGCGAGCGCAAGTTCATTTGCGGTGAGAACCGTTGGCAGAGGGCTGGTTACAGTCTTTTGTACCAGTTTTTCAGCTGGGTCAACAGAAATAACCGCGTTTTGTGTCAGCCATCGGAAAAAGGACTTGAGCGATGTGATCCTGCGGGATAAAGTTTTAGGACTGCAGGGGATTCCCCGGTCTTTTTCCAGCCAGGTCAGGTAATCTTCCAGGTCTTTGGTGGATATCTGCCCAATTTGCTTGTCAGTGGGCATAAATTCTTCCAACAACATCATATCGGCTTCAAATGCCTTAAGTGTGTGATGGGAGCGACCCTGGTCGCGCAAGAAAAATTTCCAGGCCTGGATAGCCGGCTGGAGCAGGGTACTCTCGCTTATGTGTGCGCTGATAGATTCATCTTTTCGGTTCATTATGACTCCAAAATTTCGTATAGTCGAATAAGTTCAAAACAAGTGTAGCCCTTCTACCCCGGTTTGTCAAACCAAAAAAACTGCCTTTCAAGAGATATCATGCGGTCAGAGGTGGGGAATTGAGATATACTTGTAATATGAACAGCAGTTTTTCGCGTAAGCGAACAAACCTTGGCGTTTTATATGGACTGCTTGCCGGAATATTCTTTTCACTGGCTGCCTGGGGGATGGATGCTGGAATTCTGATGCGGCATAATGTTACGCTGCCATTTCTCAAGCTGCTGCCAGCACTTCTGATTTGTGTGCCCGCGGCAATAATCGCCGGTTTTGTAACAGCAAAATATGAGCACGGATTGTTAAGTTTCGCGGTCTGGGCAGCTTTGGCTGTTTTGTATACCTTCACAGTGATTAACATTCCAATCAGGCTGGCGCCCTGGTTAACCAGCAAAATCCTTCCTGAATTCATTCCAGTTATTAAATTCCAGGAGTTAACCAACATCGGTCACTATTGGTTCTATGGAATTTTTGCCATTGGTTTCACCTGTATTTTGTGCGGGATTTTAGAAAACATCCTTATTGACCAGAGCTTTGCCGCATCGGGTCCACTTGGTGCGATGATTCCTTTTATCATCTGCATGGCGATCATGACCGGAGCGGGGTTCTCCGGCGATCTGTTGATGACCAACCATTTTCGTGAGCCAATGGTCATGATAGACACACTACTGCAAAACGGAGCCACCTATTACAACCAGGAAGTTGACAAACTGGAAGCAAGAAAAATGCGTCTCAACATTGTGCGCCCTTTAGATGATCTTGTCTTGAAACCACATTCGTTGACATTGGTTTCAACTGATAATTACCTTGGATTAATGAAAGTATTGGTAGATTTTGAAGGTAAGTACGCTCTTTGTCATATTGTCTATTCGCAACCTACCTTCTGTGAAATAACCCACCTGCGCTTCAACCGCACCGAACAATTCGCAATTTTTAACGACAAAATCAACGGAATTGACTTTTTTAAAAATGATATAATCTTGCCTACTCATAATCTAATTAATTTCGCAACCTAACAAACTAAGTCACATTTTCCATTGCAAAGGCTTTATAAAGTTCAATTAAGGACAAATTGATGACAAGTGAAATACTGAACGTTCAAGGATTGGAGACGCAATTCAACACCCCCGAAGGGGTTGTTCATGCTGTGAACGGCGTCGATTTCAAACTCAATGAAGGGGAGACACTGGGAATTGTCGGCGAAAGCGGCTGTGGCAAGAGCGTCTCGATGCTTTCCATCCTTCGCCTCATTCAACAACCTCCTGGCAAGATCGTTGCCGGAAATGCCATGTTCAAGGGGCAAGACTTGCTCCAGATGAGTAATGACGATATTCGCCGTGTTCGCGGTGGTCAGATTTCCATGATTTTTCAGGACCCGATGACCTCGTTGAACCCGGTGATGACCATCGGGAAGCAACTGGCAGAACCCCTTATGCTTCATCTTGGTTTCTCACAGGAGCAGGCTCGTAATCGCTCCATTGAACTTCTCGAACAAGTAGGTATTCCGAGAGCTGCTGACAGGTTGAAGGACTATCCGCACCAATATTCCGGTGGTATGCGTCAGCGTGTCATGATCGCCATGGCACTCAGTTGCGCTCCCCAAATATTGATTGCAGACGAGCCCACCACAGCCTTGGATGTGACCATCCAGGCTCAGATCGTGGATTTGGTGATCCGCTTGCGCGAAGAGGTTGGTATGGCAATTATCTGGATCACGCACGACCTTGGCGTGGTTGCCAGTATTGCTCACCGTGTCAATGTGATGTATGGTGGTTTTGTGATCGAAGAAGCCCTGATCGACGAGTTATACCGCCGACCTTCTCATCCTTATACAGTCGGTCTTCTGGGCAGTTTGCCCCAGATTCAAGCTGAAGGACGGAAACGCTTGTATTCCATCGATGGCATGCCTCCGATGCTTTATAAAAAACCTCACTCCTGCCCATTTGCCCCTCGTTGTAAATGGGTCATTGAAAAATGCAGAATGGAGAATCCTCCATTATTGCCCATCGAAGAAGGACATCGGGCGGCTTGCTGGGTGAATATTGAAGATGGGAGCGTACGCGATGCAGAATAATAACGAAACCTTGATCAGAGTCGAAGATCTGAAAGTGCATTTCCCAATTTACCGTGGTGTTATTCGCCGGCAAGTAGGTTCTGTAAAGGCTGTGGATGGCGTCTCTTTTAGCATTAAGAAGGGAGAGACCCTTGGTCTGGTGGGAGAATCCGGCTGCGGAAAAACCACCACCGGACGAGCGATTGTGCAGCTCTATAAACCCACAGCTGGTCACATTTACTTTGAAGATACCGATCTGATAAGCCTTAAAGAAGAGCCAATGCGTCTGATGAGGCAGGAAATTCAAATGATTTTCCAGGATCCATATGCCAGTCTTAACCCGCGTATGACTGTTCGTGATATCGTGGCCGAACCTCTCCTGGCTTTTGGTTTGGCAACAGGCAAGGAAATTGATGCCCGTGTCAAAGAGTTAATGAACCTGGTGCGGCTTGATCCTGACTTTATTCACCGCTTCCCTCATGAATTTTCCGGCGGTCAGCGTCAACGTATCGGTATCGCGCGCGCCCTGGCATTAAATCCGGCTTTTATCGTTTGCGATGAGCCGATTTCCGCACTGGATGTTTCCATCCAGGCTCAGATTGTTAACCTGTTTGAAGACCTGCAAAAAGAACTCAACCTAACCTATTTGTTCATTGCACATGATCTTTCCATGGTCCGGCATATCAGCGACCGTGTGGCGGTGATGTACCTGGGCATTATCGTAGAGTTAGCCGATCGCAATGAGATTTACAACAATCCGTTGCACCCCTATACGAAAGCCCTGCTCTCCGCGATTCCTGTTCCGGACCCAGATCATTATAGGAAACACAGCCGTATCATTATGGAAGGTGATGTGCCCTCACCGGCAAATCCGCCTTCTGGCTGTCGTTTCAGAACCCGCTGTCCCTTGGCAGATCAAGAATGTGAGAAGGGAAGACCTGAATTTCGTGAAGTCTTGCCTGGTCACTTTGTTGAATGCTTCAAGGTAGAGTTGCCTACTCGTTCAAAGGAGGTGCTAACTGAGGAAAATACACTATAGAAGATTGACAAAACCAAGTTAATCCAAAATAAATTCTCTCAAGGAGGAGAACAATGCGTAAGTTTTCTGTATTACTTGCTTTGGTATTGGTTGTCAGTATGCTACTGGCAGCCTGCCAACCCGCTGCTGAACCAGTAGTCGAACCCGTTGTCGAAGAACCGGTAGTAGAAGAACCAGTAGTGGAAGAACCCGTCGTTGAAGAACCAGTGGTGGAAGAGCCTGTGGTGGAAGAACCCGTCTCGCAGAACCCCTATTTAGGTTCCAACAAGCTCGATGGTAATGGTGCTCCCAACACTTTCTTTGACGATATCCATATTCGCCGCGGTTTTGCATACGCTTTCGACTGGGATGCTGTCGTCGATGAAATCTATCAGGGTGAAGCCGTACAGTCCAAGGTTCTGTCCCTGATCGGTATGCCTGGTTACGACCCCGAAGCTGATTACTACACCCTTGACCTCGAGAAGGCAGCTGAAGAATTCATGCTGGCTGACGTCGACAAAGATGGCATTCCTGCCGGCGAAGATCCTGATGATGTCTGGGAGATGGGTTTCAGATTACAGATGGGTTATAACACCGGTAATGCTACCCGCCAGACCTATGCAGAAATTTTGCAGGCCAATCTGGCTGAGATCAACGAGAAATTCGTACTCGAAGTTCTCGGTCTGCCCTGGCCTGCTTACCTGGCTGCCCAACGCGCTCATAAGCTCCCCATCATGGTTGCTGGCTGGTTGGAAGATATTCACGATGCCCATAACTGGTATCAGCCTTACACCACCGGCACTTATGGCGCCCGCCAGAATTTGCCCGAAGACCTGAGAGTCCAATTCAAAGCATTCCTGGATGAAGGTGTAACCAAGGTTGATCCCGCTGAACGCCATGCGATCTACCAACAATTTAACCAACTCTACTTTGATGAAGCGGTTGGTATCCCTGTGGTTTTGGTTACCAGTCATGGCTATGAACAGTCTTATCTCTCTGGTCGTATTATGAACCCGATCTTCGCAGGCGATTATTACAAGACCATTGAAAAGAGTGGTGGCGCTGACCCGACAACCATTGTGAACGCCAGTATTGGTGATGCCGATACCCTCGACCCGGCTCTGAGTTATGACACCGCCAGTGGCGAGATCATCCAGAACGTCTATGAAACTCTCGTCTACTACGATGGCATTGCCACAGATAAATTTGTCGGTCAATTAGCCGAATCATGGGAAGTTTCCGAAGATGGTACTGTCTGGACTTTCAAACTGCGCGAAGGTGTCAAATTCCACGAAGGTGGCGACCTGACCCCGTCCGATGTAGTTTACTCCTTTGTCCGCGGTTTGCTGCAGGGTGGTTATTCCTCACCGCAGTGGCTGCTGGCTGAACCTATTCTGGGTGTTGGTATTGATGACATCACCGGTATCGTGGACGATTTCGCTTCCGCTGACAGCCGTGAGACCCTCGTTGCCAATCCTCCTGAGAAATTGGTTGGTGCTTGCGAGACCGTTTACTCTCACTTTGCGACCGATGACGATGCGAACACCGTCACCATCACCCTTGCCCAAGGCTGGGGCCCCTGGTTGGCCACCATTGCCCAAGGCTGGGGTTCCATCATGGACAAGGAATGGGTTGTTGAAAACGGCGGTTGGAATGGTGAATGCGATACCTGGCAGAACACCTATGGTATGGTTTCCGCTGACAATCCCTTCAGCGCCATCATGAACGGTACCGGTGCCTACAAGCTGGATCACTGGACTCCTGGTGAGGAAATTGTCTTGACTGCCTTCGATGGCTATTGGGGCGAGCCCGCCAAGACTCCACGTGTTGCGATCAAGATCGTACCTGAATTTGGTACCCGCTTTGCCATGCTTCAGGCTGGTGAAGCTGACATCATCGATGTCGATACCGCCCTGCGCCCGCAGGTAGATCAGTTAGTCGGCGAGATCGCGATTTACAATCCCGAGACCAACGCATATGACGATCCAATTCCTGTGTGCACTGTTGATACTTCCCTGCTCGGTTTGGATCGCTTCAGCACCGAAGGCTGTGAAGAAGGTAACGGTCAGCCGCTGCGTCTATATTACGGACGCCCGGCACTGCAGCAAGATGTTTTGATCTTCAACTTCTTCATCGAGTAAGCAATTCTTAGTCCTGTACTGCGGGAGCCTCGAAAGGCTCCCGCAGACCCGGAGTCATTTTTACTTCGGAATGAGCTGAATCCATTTTCTGCCTGTTCCTAAGCAAAAATGAACTGTGAGGAAACTTTATGACCAATTACATCATTCGTCGTTTGCTGATGGTGCCATTATTATTGATCGGTGTAACTTTGATCATCTTTGGCATGCTGCAATTGCTCGGTCCGGTTGAAAGATCGGCGCTATATGTCAGGGATTTCCCAAAAAATGATAAGCAAATCCAGGGCATCATTACCAGATACGGTTTGGATAAGCCTTTTCTGACTCAATATGGCATTTGGCTTTTTGGTGTGAAAGACCCTGTTTCTGGAGAACGTGATGGCGGCATTCTGTTTGGCGATTTTGGTTACTCCCGAACGGCATCACAAGATGTGATTGACATTGTCAAAAACCGCTTTCCAAATACTGTGGACTTGGCTCTATGGACAGTATTTCCGATGCTCTCGGTAGGTATCTGGCTGGGTGTTAAAGCTGCGGTGAACCAAAACAAATTTATAGATCAAGCCGCCAGGGTCTACAGCATTATTGGTACATCCTTCCCTACCTTTGTGTTTGGTTTGTTACTTCTGATGCTGCTCTACGCTGGTCCGCAATATTTCATGCCGGGTAAGATGTCGGATTGGGTCAGTCAGATCGTTTTTGCGGGTGGAATAAGACAATACACTCATTTGCTCTCAATCGATGCCTTACTCAACCTGCGCTTTGATATCTTTTGGGATGCTATGCGGCATATGATCATGCCCATTCTGACCCTGTCCTATATCAACTGGGCAACCTATGTACGTGTGACCCGTTCCTCAATGCTGGAGACCTTGCGCATGGACTATGTAACCACTGCCCGTGCCAAGGGTTTGAGCGAGCAAACCGTTATTAATCAACACGCCCGACCTAACGCTATGCTGCCTATCGTGACCATGGCTGGTTCCAGTATCGTTGGTCTGCTTGGTGGTGTGGTGATCACGGAAACAGTTTTCAATTACCCTGGAATTGGTAAGGCAGCAGCCGATGCAGCAGCAAACCTGGACGTCGTCACAGTGCTTGGTTTGGCAATCTTCAGCGGTTCGATCCTGATTGTTTCAAACCTGATCGTGGACGTTGTCTACGCCTTTATTGACCCCCGAGTCCGTCTCGCATAAGGAGCCCAGATGACTGAACAACCTGAATTGATTCCAACTGGTGACAATCGTATGCTTGATGAAGTCGTCAGTGACCGTAAGATCACCTGGCTCGAAAGAACACTGGGAACTGACAACTATCGTATCGTCAAAGGTTTATTCAAGACCCCGGCATCGATCATTGGCTTTATTTTGATCTTTATTTTTATTCTCGTGGCAATTTTTGCACCATTGATCATGCCTCCAGTTGATAAAGATCCCTTCAAAATGCCCCGTGATGGCTATAGTGGTGAGCCAAAAGCGCCTGGAGCTGAATGGAAACGAAAGGTGCCTGATGTACCTTTCTGGTACGAGCCAGTGACTGGCAAAACAGAAATGACCCATGTTTTGGGGACCACCCAAGGGCAGTATGACATTCTGTATGGTATCGTATGGGGTGCACGAACCGCTTTTAAGACTGGTTTCCTGGTGGTGGCTGTAACGGTGATCATCGGAGTGGTATTGGGATCCATCGCTGCCTATTATGGGGGTTGGGTGGATAACATTATTATGAGGATCACAGATGTCTTCATGACACTTCCATACATCATGATGGCGCTGATTTTTTCGGCGGTTCTGACGCCAATTCTTGGACGGAGTTTGTGGCCTCCATTGATCGCCATGATCAGTTTTGGATGGATGGGCTACGCCCGAGTCATCCGTTCTGATATCCTGTCCATTAAGGAACGAGATTTCGTTTTAGCAGCTAAAGTTTCTGGTGTAAAGAAGAATCGCGTATTGTTCAAACATGTCCTGCCTAATGCCATCTTCCCCACAATGGTGCTGGCAAGCCTGGGAATTGGTGATGTCGTGTTGGGTTTTGCCGCGCTTTCATTCCTGGGCATTGGTACCGAAGTTGGCTATGCGGACTGGGGGCAGATCCTCAGTTTTGCGAGAAACTGGATCACCAACCTGGATCGCTATAGCTATATCGTGTTATACCCTGGTCTGACACTGACTTTGTTTGTGATGGGCTGGAACCTGGTTGGCGATGCCATGCGAGATGTCCTCGACCCGCGTATGAGAGGGAAGTCGTAAACCGGTTAGTTAATCAGATTTCAATTTTTCAAAATCAAACGGGAGGATGTACATCCTTCCGTTTCTTGTTACATCATCACGGATGGGTCTCTATTGCCCTGCAAGGATCAGTCCATTTTTCTCGCTGATGTCATCTAACTATCGGGAGGAGCAAGCCCCTCCCGTACGACAAGATGACGGTGGTGTGCATATTCATTGCGGGTTTGGACCCCGCCCGTAAGTGCAGGGGACGGCTGTCATGGTGTCCCACCGTTAGAATTGACAGAGTATCGGGAGACCGTGGTCATGATGCTGGGAGCAGAGCGAGCAGTACTGGTCTCCCCTACGAAAAGAATTGACGAACTTCAAATCCGCTTGTACAACAAAGAAATCACTCGTCTATACATATTAAATGTAAGTGCCCCTATTGATTGAAACGCACTATTCTGTCTTAAAGAAAACCATCCCCAGTGCCAGGAAGAGGATCGCAAAGCCCAGTAAAATCCCAATCGTCGGCAATATCTGCTCAATTGGTTTGTTGCTGATCAGAATGTCTTTTAAACCCTGCATGCCCCAATAGGTTGGAAAGATTTTTGCGGCGTTTTGCATAACCTTCGGGAAGAGTTCAATTGGGAACCAGGCACCGGAGAGTAAAGCAAAAATCATGCCTGTTGAGGTGCTAATGCCCCCAGCCTGACCTTCCGTTTTCACAAGACTGCCAACAAAAGCCCCGAGACCCGCTGACGCGAGTGAAAATGTCAGTAACAATAAAAAAGTTGGGAAGGGTCGGTCAAGCCAGAACTTCAATTAACCAAGACATTTATCTCCAACAAACAGTTGTGTGCCTTTCAAGCCTCTTTCCTTCAGATGCCGCAGGAAAGACAACCAACTTTTCCTTGTCTTCTTTCATGCCTTCCACGGCACCAATCCTTCCCTTTCGCCTCGTTCATTCACCGCCATGGCCACCGAAACAGCCACATTCCCGTAATGTCCACTTTGATTGCGCTTCAGATACACTCCATCCAGATAAACATAAAGGATATTGCCCTTCCAATGGTCTTTGCCGCCATGCCTCAATCTGCTCATACACCTTGCCATTCAGTCTGCTTACCGTCCCAGCACTCAGTTTGGCGTCCCGTTAATTCGGTGATATCTTCAATCCATCTAGTGGACACCATAAATACATCTCCACCAAGGCTTCTTCAACACTAGCTTCCCGGCGTTGGTACCTTTGGATGATGGCAGTTTCAAATGTCAAGGTGCGTAATTTGGGTATTTCCAGATCCACTTCTCCAGCACTGGTCAACAACTTGCGTGGATAATGGCCTGCCCGTGTGTCTTTTCTGTCTTCTGTGCGCTCATATTTTCGCGCGTTGGTCAGCAGATCTGCTTCAGCGTCCAGCAAGCCATTCAGAACTTCCTCGACACTTTGTCGAACCAGTTCTTTCAGTTCGGTCCGTATAATCTGCTCATTTAGTTGTACAATCTCATTTGACATGGTTCTTCTCCTTGGTTGGTTTGGTTTGTCAACTTCATCTTACCAAGTGATCGGGACCATGTCCCTTTTTTAAATGTGCGAAACTTATGTTACCTTATCCCCTGTAAGGATCAGTCCATTTTCTCGCTGATGTCATCTAACTATCGGGAGGAGCAAGCCCCTCCGTACGACAAGATGACGGTGGTGTGCATATTCATTGCGGGTTTGGACCCCGCCCGTAAGTGCAGGGGACGGCTGTCATGGTGTCCCACCGTTAGAATTGACAGAGTATCGGGAAACCGTGGTCATGATGCTGGGAGCAGAGCAAGCAGTACTAGTCTCTCACAAAAGAATTGCTGTACACTCTTACTCGGTCTTGAACAATCCCGCTATCCCCAACGCCAGGAAAAGGATCGCAAAACCGAGCAGAATTCCCACCGTCGGCAAAATCTGCTCAGATCGGTTTGTTGCTGATCGAATGTCTTCGACCCTGCATACCCCAATAGGTTGGAAAGATTTTGCGGCGTTTTGCGCTTAACCTTCGGGAAGAGTTCAATTGGGAACCAGGCACCGGAGAGTAAAGCAAAAATCATGCCTGTTGAGGGAATTGCTAATGCCCCCAGCCTGACCTTCCGTTTTCACAAGACTACCAAGAAAAGCCCCAAGACCAGCCGAAGCAAGCGAAAATGCCAGTAACAGTAAAAAAGTTGGGAAGGGTCGGTCAAAGCCAGGGTGCGTTCAGTACCAGGGCACCAAAAACCATCAACAAAGAAACCTGTACCAAGGAAATCAAGACCTGTCCCAGGATGGTGGCAGAAAAATATGTCAAGCGACTGGTCGGGGTTGCAAGCAGCCGCTTGAGTGTACCGCGTTCGCGCTCATAGGCCATTGCACCTGAAAGCCCTACCAATGGAATAAAGACCCAGGTGATCAATTGCCCGGCAGAAGAGCTTGTGGAGGGGTCATAAACAACCTCATCGCCTACCTGGCTTACGGATTCATTTAGGCGTGAGGGAGCATCAGAAAGTTCCTGATGAATATCGACCTGCAACCCCTGACTCAACCTTTCCAGGTCAGCATTGCTTACCTGCGGGTGAAGAGTTTGGTACGCCTGGATGACCGCTTCGAGCTTAGCCTGTGTATTGGTGAGCTTTGTCAGGGCTAAGCGAAGCACCTGATAGATGGTTTGGCTGCTGGTTCGGTTGGGTTGTTGATAGAGATGAACCGATATTTCACCTCCCAGCAAGCCTTCCCCATTGAAGTTTGACGGGATGACCAGGTAGGATTCCAGCCTACCTTCTTCAAAATCAGTTTGGCCTTTTACCAAATCGATAGGAGCTAAGCGGACTTCAGTCTTCTCACTCAATATTTCGATCAGGCTGGCAGACAGAGGAGAATTAGCCTGGTCCACATAATGGAGCACGACCGGTCCTCCGCCAAACGCTCCGGTGGTAATTGCCAGAACAGCTGTAAACACAATTGGTAAAACAATGAAAAAGATCAGAGAGACTGGGGAGGCAAAATAGAGACGAATGTCTTTTCTTATGATGCTAATAATTTTTGCCATGATCACCCACCTGCCTGGATAATGTTACGACGGAAGAATAGTGATGCCAGCATTAGCAGCAGTGTACCCATAATAAACAGTGCCAGGAGAACCCAGCTCAGGTCACCAAGCGTGCCTCCCGCTGCGATGATATTAAAGCCCTGGCTGCCCCAGGCATTGGGCGAGACGCGGGAAATTGTTTTTAACCATTCCGGTAAAGTAGTTATCGGAAGAAAGCCACCGCCCAGTAATCCGAAGAGCAAACCAATGGCACTGCCGGCGTTCGAGACCTGGGCAGGCGTTTTGAGAAAACTGGTAAGAAACATGCCCCAACCTAAAGCTCCATAAGCTGATAATGCGACAAGCACCAGAACCGCCAACCAATTGCCCCAATTAAGGCGGAAAAGCAGGGTCGATGTGAGCACCAGGATCAAGACCTGTGCAAATCCCCGCAGAAAAATCCCCGTGGACTTGCCCAAAATGATCTGATAGGCTTGGGTCGGGCTGACCAAATTGCGCTGCAGAGTATGTTCCCGGCGTTCTACCAAAAATGAAACTCCGCCGGCAGTGACATTCCACATCAAAAACATTAAAGCCATTCCTGGTGCAATCATCGCCAGATAAGAAACATTGTTGGATTCAAAATTCTTTTCATTACTCACGATGTTGTAATTGCTGCCAGTAGCATTGCCAGGATCCGTTACGGTGGAGAGACTTTCCATTAACGAGGGGACTTCTTCGGGGCTGATCAGGCCTTCAGTCAGCATCTTGTTAAGAGCGACTGTATAGCTTGCGCGGGAAGCTTCCAATTCGCTTAGAAAGGTCTCGATGATTGTCCTGAGCACACCGATAGAGTAGATCGATTCACCATCAGTATAAAGTTGCAGTTGCACCACTTCTTGCGAAGGAGGCTGACCTGTCCGGGGTATGATGCTGTCAGTAAAACCGGCAGGGATCAGCAGGGCTGCTCTGACTTGCCGCTCATCCACCAGGCGACGTGCATCTTCAAAGTCATCTTCCAGAATCGGATTTACAAGGGAATCCAGATCTTCTGATTCAAAAATGTCAACCAAACCATTCCCAAGTTGACCGCCGTCGGCGTTGGTGATCACCAAAGGGATGTTGGAAAGACCGCTATCGCCCACACTGAAAGCCCCGGTGATGGCTGCCATGCCCAGGGTTAATAAGAATGGTGCCAGAAGGTAAAAAACCAGAGCCCAAGGGTCGCGGGCGATCAATAGCAGGTCTTTTCGTGCGATTTGCCAGATTTTGCCCATATTCTCAATCCCTTAAGGCGCGCCCAGTCAAATGTAGAAAAACGGTTTCCAGGTTGGGTTCAACGACCTCAATGGATTTGATGTGCGCTCCAAACTGGCTGGCTTGGTTGATGATGGGGGCAAGGCTGCTTTCGGCATCGTTAGTGATTAGGTTGAGTCCTCCTTCTTCCACAATAACGCGGTTAATTCCATCAAACCCCTTCAGTTTTTCAGCAACGGTGGGAAGATCGTCCATCGCATCTGTCTGGATACGGATCGAATCGGTTTCGCCGACCTGCTGGGTCAATTCTGGCTGGGTACCCACCGCAATCAGCTTACCGTGGTCGATGATCCCGACCCGGTCTGACAACTCCTGGGCTTCCTCCATGTAATGGGTGGTATACAAGATAGACATCCCTTGCTGGTTCAATTCTTTGACCATATCCAGGATCATTCGCCTGGATTGCGGGTCGATCCCAACCGTTGGTTCATCCATGAAGAGCAACTTTGGCTTGTGCAATAATCCGGCAGCAATGTTAACCCTTCTTTTCATACCGCCAGAATAAGTCTTTACACGGTCTTTGGCACGATCACTCAAACCGATTTGCTCCAGGACTTCTTGCACGCGCTGCTCAAGTTCACGACCGCCCAGATCGTAAAGCCTGCCCCAGTAATGCAGATTTTCCATGGCGGTCAGGTCATCATAAAGGGCGATCTCCTGGGGGACGATGCCGATGTACTTGCGAACCTGCATGTTGTCATTGATGATTGAGAATCCGTTGATCCGGGCATCTCCGCTGGTAGGAGCGAGGAGTGTGGAGAGCATCGATATGGTGGTGGTTTTCCCGGCGCCATTGGGTCCGAGAAGGCTAAAAATCTCACCTTCCTGGATGTCAAATGAAACATTATCGACAGCAAGAAGATCGCCAAATTTTCGGACTAGATTGTTTGCTTGCAATATTGAGGGCATAAATATTTCTCCAATTCGCATTTATACAACCAGTTTACATAGTCTGGACTAAATTTTCAACAATGTCAGACATTTTTCAGCAAAGATTACAGAATGTTAACTAACTGCAAATAACATCTCAGATTTGGTAAGAAGCGGAAATCACTCGCTGCGATAGAGGGCTTCGTTGAGCATATCGGAAATAGCGTAATAATTCGGCATTAACACCCAGGCACCTTCGTAGGTGATCCAATTGGTCACCATTTCATTGCTAACTGAGAACCTGCGGATATTGTCGGTGTTCATCAAGGGCTTCGCCATAGGCAGCAGTGATAAAACCTGGGTGAGGGGGATATCGGTGTCCACATATTCTCGATACAAGCCATACAATTCGGGCACCTTCACAAGCATGTTGAGGTTGACCGCTTTTTTGAAAATTGCCATGACCACTTCCTGCGCCCTTCGATTTCGGTCAAAATCGGAAGTGGTCAGACGGGAGCGTGAATACCAAAGGGCGGTACCACCGTCCATGTGCATCTCCCCGGGCTCGATCACGCACCAGCCGGTCGGGTCAATCTGGCAGCTGTCCTGCAGTTCTTCACTGACGGTGACATCGATGCCGCCGATACTGTTAACCACATCTTTAAAGCCGTTATAGTTGACCATCATGTAATATTCAGGACGAAAGCCGAAATTGACCTGAAAAGTCTCTTGTAACAAGGGAAAACCACCCAATTGCCAGACAGTATTGATACGGTTGGACCAGTATCCCGGAATGGTGACGTACAAGTCGCGTGGAAATGAAATTAGGGAAGCCGTCTGATGCTTTGGATTTACTGAAAGCAGCATGATCACATCGGTCCGAAAATTGTTTTCTCCAAAATCGTCCACACCAAGCATGAGGATGTTTACCTGGTTTTCAGGCAGCTCGCCCTCCGGGATGACCGGCACAGGTGTGGGGGTGAACATGGGTTGGGGAATCAGTTCGATACTGCCATCTTCCAGAATGTTGGCAAAAGAGTTCGGTTGAAAGGGTGTGGCGGTGCGTTCCATACCGCTCAGGCTGATATACCAGGGGGCGCTCTCAGAATGTGCCATCGCGGTAATGACGACACTACCCAAAATAACTCCAATAAACGACATACAAAGAATAAAGATGACTGTAAGTGTGAGGGATTGATGTTTATTGAAACGCATATTTTCAGCCTTTGCTTTCTTCGGCTCGATCTGATGGTTCTTCGTAGTTGGTTAGCTTTTGCAATAAGAGGCTGGCTTGTTCAATAGTAGTTTTTACCTGGGCAGTTTGCTCGAGATTGCGAGAAATGGTCTCTTCGAGCTGTGCTTTCTGATATCGTAAAGAATCGACTTCAGCAACACTCTCTTCATTATCTGCAATAGTTTGTTGAAGTTGGTCCAGTTCAGCTTCCAACTCTTTTTGACGATTGATCCACAGATTCACTTCATCTGTCCAGGCTGTCTGTGTTTGCAGTAAGTCATCCCTCAAAGCCAGTAACTCAGCCTGGCTTTCTTCGTAATTGGTGGTCACCAGGCTCACTTCTGTCTTTTTCTGAAGCAACTCAGTCTGCAAATCAACTATTTGACGTGCATCCAGCTCAAGACGAGCCGCTTTTTCCAGTATTTTGCCGAGATTGTGACGGAGTCTGTCCAGGTGCTGGAGGTCTTTTGGTCCCCATTGTTTGTTGGTATATGGGCTCAACCCTAAAAGTGCCCACCTGGGCTGACCGGTAATCGGTTCAAGCGGGTAAAGTAACAAATTACCTACCTGGTTGTAGCCGCTTGCGTTCATCAAATAATTCTTTTCAGGAGTTATTTCCGATTCCAGGTTGGATGTCAATACTTCGCCTTGAGCAAGTTTCTCGAAAAACACAGGCATTTGGTCGCCAATCAGGTCGATTCTCTCGACGTGATCTTCCCGGATCAGGTCATACGTGTTTTTCAGGATGGCCTGGTCGTTGCCTGGTTCATATCGGACCAGACCTAACAAATCTGCCATAAGATACAGGCTGAGGCTGTGTGTGAGAGCTTTTTCCAATTCGTGCTGGCTAGGTTGAAGACTGATCTTCAGGAAAGCGTCGGCAATATTCGCCCGAAGTTGTCCGTTTTGCTCCAAGACCGGTTCAGAAAAAACCGTGTCAGGCTCGGTTTCGTCAATTTTTTGTGAGGCAAGGCTGATGAGCAGGGGATAATAGATCACCTGGCTAAGCATAACAGCAGCTGGCAGGTTACCAGCTGAAGGCAGCAGCAGGTAAAGGATAAAACCAAGGGCTGCTATTGACAGGATCAACCAGGCTTCCACCACCCGGCTGCGAAAGCGCATAAAATATAAAATCGCGCTTGCAAAGATCAAAATCAGGCTTATAACCACCAGAACAACATCCATCCAGGTGAGATTAAAGTCCTGTGAGGCTGCATTCGGCAGCCACCAGAGGGTAAAGACCACCCCTACAACAAGCAGTATAACAGTGAAGGCGATGGGGAGCCACTTAGAGAACTTTTTTTCACGACTTTGAAAGAGAGCCCAGACCAACCATAGCAGACAAACCAGGTTGACCACCCGGTGGATGAGAGGGAAGAGCGCTTTGATCAGTTGGAAGCCCTGATAGGCAAGTAGGTTAACTGTTAACAAAACAATCTGGCAGAAGAAAATGATGATCAAGGCGGTTTGCAATTGCGCTTTATCTGCTCTGCCCGATCGGTTCATTGCCAGCAGGGCAAGACCGCTGGAAACGAGCAGCAGTGCGTAGTATAAAAGCGCGTACGGAAACACCGTCAATACCGGGTCAATCTCGAGTATATTGATCATAGGCTTGCAATTCCTACGTGATTGTGTGCAAGAATTGTACCTCGTCGAATAGATACGATCATAATTCCATAATTCTTTTTTCCGGTATAATTCACGGGCTTAACTTTAGATAAAAATAGATGTTGACATGTTTGAAAACTTACACCCTTTAGTTAATATTCTTTTACTGAGTCTCATGGCGAGCCTGGGTACGGGTTTGGGCGGACTGATCGCTATTATTCGCAAGCCTGGCCGCCGATCGTACGGTTTTTTGATGGGGATCACCGCCGGCGTGATGATCTGCCTGGCTTTTCTTGAGTTGGTGCAGGAGTCCATTCAACTATCAGATTGGCTGACTGCAACCGTTGGCTTTGGCTTGGGAGCAATATTTATGTTAGTGCTGGATTATTTTGCGCCGCATATTCGCTTTGGCGAACGCGAGATCAGGCAAGAGCAAGATGCCATGGAAGACGATGTTATGGAAGAAGAATCTAATGGAAGGCGAAGAAGGCGCAGACGAAAATTCCTGAATAACGCTGGTCAGGAAGTTGATCGCTCCCTGGTAAGCACCGGTTTACTGTTGGCTATTGGGATCACGATCCATAATCTACCAGAAGGGATCGCAGTCGGTGCCGGCTACCTTCATAATCCGCAGTTTGGTCTTTTTATTGCTGTAGCAATTCTGATGCATAACATCCCAGAGGGTATAGCCACAGCCTTACCCTTGTGTAAAGCCGGAATCTGTAAGCACGACGCCTTCAAAGTTGCTTTTCTATCAGGGCTGGCAGAGCCTGTGGGCGCTTTGCTGGCGAGTATGTTTTTAGTGCGGTTCACTGCTCTTTTGCCGGGAGCACTGGCATTTGCCGGTGGAGTGATGGTGTTTATTACCTTGGATGAGCTTATCCCGACAGCCCGTAAGTATGGCAACGAGAACTATACTGCCCTGGGAATCATCGCGGGATCCATGTTTGTGTTCATTTTGACCGGTATCTTTGGCGTTTAGAAGCGAACACTTGAAGCGCGTTTATTAACACAACTTTTGTTCCAATTGTTGTATAATAACCAAAACAACATCAGACCTTATGGCAGGCGTTAGTTTGCCGAATGTAGTTTCTGAGTTGTATTATCTGGTATTTGTTCAATTCAATAGAGGTGATCATGGAAAAGTGTGTTGTTATATATAAATCCCTGACCGGTTTTACCGAAAAGTATGCCAATTGGATAGCCGAAGACCTGGGCTGTGACGCCTACCCTCTGGAAAACGTCAACCTTGTTGATCTTTCAGTTTTTGATCTGATCATCTACGGTGGGGGCGTGAGGGCAGGAAAGATGGGCGGCATCAAATTCGTCGAAAAAATCCGGCACGAATTTCCGAACAAGAAACTGGTGATCTTTGCCACCGGGGCTACCCCACCAAGAGAGACGGAAGCGATTGAGAGATTCAAATCAATGAACGTTCCAAAAAATTCCGGGATCCCTTTCTTTTACTTTCAAAGCGGCTTCAACTACGAACGGATGAAGGGCTTTGACAAAGTAATCATGAATTTGGTCAAAGGAATCATGAGCAGGGTCAAAGACAAAGACGGCACGACAGATGAGATGGTCCTGGCAATGCGAAACTCCTATGATCACTCCTCCAAAGAATCTACTGAACCTTTGGTCAGCTACGTCAGAACGCTTTAGAGAGAGATGATCTTCGACTGCTGTCAGAATGTATCAAACCTGACGGGTATTCTCTTTGGATCCTGATTACCCCGGTTTTCATATTCAAAGTTCAAAAAAAAGGCTGCTTAATTTTGGGAAGGATAAGTTAACTGAGGTGGTTAAATGATCTTACCCCTAAATTCATTTGATCGAATTCAGGAAGAATCTCCTGTTTTGGTGTATCATTAAGTCAGTTTTCTGTTGACACAATATCGTTCAATACAAAAGGAGTAGAAATGAAAAAGAATATTCTCGTCCCGATCCTTCTCATCGTTGCTTTATTGGTAGTCGCTGGATGTCAACCTGCGGAACCCGAATTGGGCACTGAAGAGAACCCAATCAAATGGGTGTTTGTACCTTCCGGTGAGATGGAATCTGTTTCAGCAGGAGCTGAAGCAGTTGCTGATATGATTTTTGCAGAAACCGGATTGGTTGTGGATACGTTTGTAGCCACTGACTATACCGCTGCAATCGAAGCGGAGTGTTCCGGTCAAGCCCACATGGGCTCTCTGGCAACCTTCGCCGCCATTACTGCAGCCGATCGCGATTGCGCTTACCCCGCACTGGTAGCCACACGTTATGGCAGTCCAACCTATACCGGACAGATCATTGCCCATGTTGACAGCGGCATCACCTCTGTAGCTGATCTTGCGGGTAAAGTCTTCTGCGCCACCGACGAAACCAGCACCAGCGGTTGGATCATCCCCAGCATCATGATGCGCGCCGCCGGCGTTGACCCGGATAAGGATGTTGAGGTCATTTTCGCAGGCAGCCATGACGCAGCCGTGCTCGGTGTTTATAATGGCGATTGCGATGCCGGTGCTTCCTACGTGGACGCCCGCACTTCCGTTGAAGATGAATTCGCGGATGTGATGGACAAAGTACTCCAGGTTGAGATCTCCATGGAAATCCCCAACGATGGTGTGCAATTTACCAAAGATTTCCCTGCCGAAATTCAAACAAAGATCGTCGACGCCCTGCTCAAGATCATTGGCACCGAAGAAGGTAACGCTGCCATGGACGCCGCCTATGAATGGGATGGTCTGGAAAAACACGATAACAGTTTCTATGACGCGTTCCGTCAGTTGTTGGACGCAGCCGGAATCAACGCTGAAGATCTCTAAGATTTTCAGGTAATGGTAAACAGATAATGACCGGGGGACCTATTGGTCCCCCGTATTAATTATTGGGGTGAGTGATTATGCTCGAAGTTCGAAATTTGACAAAAGTTTATGATGACGGCACGGTGGCTTTGCGTAATGTCAGTTTTAACGTACCGGATGGGGAGTTTTTGGTTGTAATTGGACTTAGCGGGTCTGGAAAATCGACCTTGCTGCGCTGCATCAACCGCCTGATTGACCCGACTGAGGGGCAAATCCTCTGGGATGGTGTGGACATAACCAAACTTGAAGGTCAGGACCTGCGAAACTTACGCCGAAAAATTGGCATGGTTTTCCAACAATTCAACCTGGTCAAACGCTCAACTGTACTGACCAATGTGATGGCAGGACGCCTGGGATATTCCCCCACCTGGCGCAGTATCACCAATCAATTTGATGAAGCTGATAAAAAACGTGCCCAAACCGCCTTACAACGCATGGGCATCACTGACCAGGCAAACAAGCGTGCCGATGAACTTAGCGGCGGACAGCAGCAGCGGGTTGGCATTGCCCGGGCATTGATGCAGGAACCGAAAATGATCCTTGCTGACGAACCTGTGGCTAGCCTTGATCCGGTTTTGGCACATTCAATATTGCAGCATCTGGAAAATCTGAACCAGGAGGATGGCATCACGATCATCTGCAGCCTGCACTACCTTGATCTTGTTCAGCGCTATAGCACCAGTGTGATTGGTCTGCGTGAAGGACAAGTGGTTTATCAGGGCAACAAAAAACAGATCTTGCGTATGACCGATAAAGAATTCAAGATGATTTATGGTGAAGAAGCCGAACGCATGGGGGGCATCTCAGGTGAGATCGGTGAAGAAGAGGATGCTATCGGGGAGGAGGCAGCAAAATGAAGACAAAAGCCCAAACGACTGAAGAAAAACCCAGTCTGGTTCCTCCTGTAGTAGCAGGTCTTCTCTCCTTGATCTTGCCAGGTTTGGGACATATGCTGGCGCGGCAGTTTAGGAAGGGTCTGGTATTGCTTTTGGTTTTCCTTTCCGCGGTTGGTTTATGGATCTGGCGTATCAATGATGCCGCCCGACGCGAAGTTGGCTTCGCTGCCATGTTTAAAAAGGCGATCCAGCTTAAACCCATCCTGTTGATCATCCTGATTCTGATCATTTTGCTGTATATCGTGATCGCATTGGATGCTTATAAGACAGCTGGTAAAGGCAAGCCAAATTCCTTTTTACTCTGGCTGCTTGTTTTAGCTGCATTTTTCATTCTGGGATGGCAAATTGGGGAGATCAGACCGGCGGTATTGATTCGTGACGGTAAAAATTCCCTGCCATTGCTCATGCGTGTGTTATGGCCATGGGAAAAGGCCGTGCATTACCCTGAAGAGCTTCTGATTGGAAGTGCCGATGTGGTCATTCCCTGTACAGAAAATGCCGAAGTGCCAGAACGCGTGGTGGAAGAAGGCGACCCGTACGTGACGGTGACACCAGACTGCGGTGATCTTTCAGAGATCTCTGGAGCCGAAGGCACCAAACTCAGGATGGTTGGCAGTAATTTTGCGCCTAACGATGAAACTGAGATCTGGTGGGTGGATCAGGTTCGCAACGAGTTCCGATACCGGTACGGTGGCGAATATGTCAAGGTTGTCACGGATGAAAATGGTAGTTTTGAACTGGATGTGGTCATCCCTTACCGTGTCATCCCATCCACCGGAGGAAAAGGTTACGCTGTTTGGCAGGTGGAAGCACGACAGGTCGCTTCGGTGGGTGAACCGGTTTTAAGCGAAGAGTTGAAACTCTCAGTTGAAAAGATGATTGAAACCATCTTCCTGGGTATGATGTCCACTTTCTTTGGCGTTATCCTTTCCATTCCTATTAGTTTCATCGCCTCGCGCAACCTCATGTCTGCTAACTGGTTTACGAAAACCATTTACATGATCGTGCGTACCATCCTTAATATTGTGCGCTCCATCGAGTCGTTGGTGTGGGCGGTTATTGCCATCATCGCGGTGGGCTTGGGACCATTCGCAGGCATCCTAGCGTTGACGGTGCATTCCATTGCTGCCCTTGGGAAATTGTATTCAGAATCGATTGAGTCGATCGATCACGGTCCTGTTGAAGCCATTCAAGCAACCGGCGCAAACTGGCTGCAGACAGTTTGGTATGCGGTCATTCCACAGATCATTCCACCGTTCGTCTCCTTTACCATCTATCGTTGGGACATTAATGTGCGTATGTCCACTGTTATCGGTATGGTTGGTGGTGGAGGTATCGGTTACCTGTTGATCCAGTGGATCAGGCTTTTGGATTACCGGTCAGCCGGTATTGCCATCTGGTTTATTGCCATCACGGTAGCGATCCTCGATTATGTGAGCTCGGAAATTCGTGAACGGTTCATTTGATAGTTTTTCAAAAAAAGTGCGCCAGGATTTCCTGGCGCTTTTTTTTTACTGCGCGATTTTTTCGTAAGGCTGAGGCTTTCTTTTTGTAGGGCTGGGGCTCCTTTCCAGCCGTCTTGGTGGTTTGGAGAGTTTGAAAGGCAGACTGTTACGCCCACTTGCAAGGGGCTCGTAGTGACGTGTTTTACTCTTTCATCGCGAGGAGCGGAGCGACGTGGTGATCTGCCTTTTTCTTTGAGTTCTACCACTTTTTCGATTCATTCGAGTTGAAGACTGCTGCGCACCCTCATTGACCGATGAAAATCAGAGTGAGTCCAAAATCGGGAGCTCGCAGGTACCAATACTTATTCGTAGTTCTTTGGAGCGGAACGGTGCAAGACCGTTCCCTACCTGGGCACGTAATCTACACTACTTGCGTTTAGAGCGACGTGGCGATCTGCCTTAACTTGTTTGAAGTTTATCTTCTCGTAGGGCTGGGGGTTGCCTTCAGCCGTTGAGTTAGCTATGGAACTCCAATGTCGCAGACCTTCCCACTCCCCTAAAGGGTTAGGGAAACACGACCTAAAGTCTTTAGGAATTATTTGGCATTAATTAACGAAGAAATAATTGACCTTTTTAGCAAACTCGATGGTCTGATCTTCGAGGTTTTTCATCAATTCTTCCACGTTCTCAAAATCGGGATGCTCTGCAACGATGCATTCAATAATCGAATCCACACCCGGGCGAACCTGGGAGAGGCTGTATGCGCCAAGGTCTTTGCCCTTGAGAAGCTCGATATACTCCGCCTGGACTTTTCGGTTTCCGCCGCCCAGCCAAAGCTCGAAGCGGTTTTCCTGGTGCAGGTAAACGATCGCGATCTTCAGGTTTCTGCGTTTTAGCTCCAGCGGTGTGAAGGCAAAATAGGTCATATCCATGTACCCAAAGTAAAGCCCGCTGGCAGCATAATCCGGGTGGTTGCTCTCAAGGGTTGATTTGAGCGTGGACATGAAAGTCATGATGCCTCTATAGGCTATTTGAATCTGACCTTTCTGCAACTGGGCAGTGTATTCATTGATGGCATCATTCAGGTTTGTCATTTGTCCGTTCCTTTCGTTCCTCAAAACAATTACTGCTCATTCCAGCGGTATTTTTTGTTCTGCAGGAAGGTTTCAAGATCGCAATCGAGACAGAGCCCATTATGACAGCAGATGGTACCTCCACAGGTTGGGCAGCGCCATTTTTCTTCCTGGCTCACCAAAAATGCCGGCATGCCAATCTCTTGGGTCGCGTCCAGGTTTTCTAGCATGCTCATGTGATACTTGGTGCGATAGCGTTTGTCAAGACTCTTCCGCCGTTTACAAGGGTAATCCTGACATTCGAAGCAAAAGCGGACCAGCCCTTTTCCAACCAGTTCGCAGGCATCCGCCATGTGCCTGCAGTTTTTACCCCTGGGAATGCAGCCTGGGCAATAGGTGCGGTGGAAGCCTTGTTTATTCAAATCCATTTGTTTGAAGAGATAAGCCGCGCATAAACTGCAGTTCATT
>JAXGJN010000003.1:0-249047 GCA_040770225.1 Anaerolineaceae bacterium | reverse complement strand
TGGCTGGGTTTTTGTTCTTCCTGGGCAAGCAAACTGAGATACTTGACAACCAAAGCCTGCTGCAGACCTTCCGGTCCCTCGCCCAAACCATTTCTGGTAAATAGGATTACCGTTTTCACGAGCCCACCTCCTATGAATCTCTCAATACTGCCCCAATTTCGTAAGACAGCGTCTTCACGATTTTCTTACGAATAGCGGCAGCATCAGCCACACTCAATGTGCGGTCAAATGCCTGGTAGGTCAGCTGATAGGCGAGGCTCTTTTTCCCTGCTCCAATCTTTTCACCGCGGAAAAGGTCAAACAACGATACTTTCTTTAGCAGTTTCCCGCCTGCTCTCCAGATCAACTCTTCCACACGACGGGCAGGAACTTCATCGTCCACGATTAAGGCAATATCCTCCACCATCGCCGGGAAGTTCGAGATAGAATTGACTTTAAAACCCTTGTTTACCAGTGTCATCATCTCGTCCAAATAGAGCTCAGCCGCCAGTACAGCACCCTCCATGAAATCATAGTTTTGCCTGACCAGCGGATGGACTTCTCCCATGACGCCAATTTCTGTTTCGCCCACCATTAACCGGGCTGACTTGCCGGGATGAAAGGTTGGGATCTCCCTGGAAGCATCATAAGCTACGCCTTCCAGGTGCAAGCCATTCATCAAGGATTCCAAAACCCCTTTCAGGTCAAAGAAGTCCACATCACCCGGTTTTTCACCAGACCAGCCGGACTCGCGTTTCTTTCCCCACATGCCAATCGTCAGGTGGTGCGGCTCCTCGGGCAGTTGCTGCCCTTCGACCGGGATAAAAACCGGTCCGATTTCAAAGTAAGACAATCCATCAGCGTTGCGCTGGTTGCGTTCAATCAATTCGAACATCGTCGCCAGACCACTCCGGCGCATGACCGTTCTTTCAGGCGAAATCGGATTAGCTATGCGCAAATACTCCAGTTCATTATCAACCAGTGAAGCAGGGAGGGCGCGGGCTTCCCGTTGAATTGAGGTCAGCCGATAAGCCAGGGTATCCTGAAGCCCGATCGAAACCAGGGTATCGCGTACGTTTTCTTCAAACCCGACCCTATGGTCGCCCAATTGGGGCGGCAGCTCACCGGACAGACGTACATTTGGGATGCGGTTATAACCATAAATACGGCTGACTTCCTCGATAAGATTCGCCTTTCCAACCACTCCGCTTTCAATATCCGTTCGGTTCGAAGGAGTGGTTGCCGTCAACTCTCCGTTCTGAAGCGAACAAGTGAAGCCAAGCCGTTCCAGGATTTCTCTGGCATCTTCAATTGGAATCCGCAGACCTAACAAGCGTTCCATCTCGCCTTCAGTCAACGTATTTTGGGTGTCTTCACGTTTCAGCGGATATTGATCCAACACACCTTGAACAACGCTTCCACCGCCCCAATCCTGCAGCCGTTTGAGGCACAGACTTAGTGCCTGCTCAGCCAATGCCGGGTGAACGTCGCGGCTGAAGCGATAGGAAGCTTCGCTGTTAATGCGGAAGCGCGAGGTGGTTTTGCGAATATTGATGAAATTCCAGCTCGCTGCTTCCAGCAGCACTTTTCCGGTTTGGTGATTAATGCCGGATTCTTCCCCGCCCATCACACCAGCCAGGCTGAGAGGACCTTTGGTATCGCTGACCAGTTCAGTATCGGTCGTCAGCTTGTGCTGGGTTCCGTCCAGCGTAGTGAGGGTTTCACCTTCTTCGGCTCTGCGGGTGATGATGGTGGGCTTGCCACCCGCCCTGCTCACGAGCATGTCATAATCGAAAGCATGCAGAGGCTGCCCGGTTTCGAGCATGGTGTAATTGGTGGCATCCACCAGGGCATCGATCGGACGCATACCCGCCAATGCCAGACGTCTGCGCACCCAATAGGGACTCGGCACAGCTTTCACGTTTTCCACTAATCCAAGCATGAAGCGTGGGTTAAGTTCCGGTTCCCGGATCTGCAGGGAGACCTTCTGCTCAATCTCCCCGTCAACCTGGATTTCCAAACCAACTGGCAGTTTCAAGGGACGGTCAAGGGCAGCGGAAAGCTCGCGGGCGATCCCCAGTACCGAGGCGTCCCTTGCCATGTTGGGCAGTATGGCAACTTCGAAAACGGCATCGCCCATGTAGTCTGCAAGCGGCATACCTACCGGTGCGTCGTCATCCAAAAAGATCACACCTTCGTGTTCTTCGGAAATGCCCAGCTCCTTCTCAGAAGCGATCATCGAACTGGAGTCAATTCCGCGGATGGTTGCTTTCTTCAGCTTGGTCAAAACCTGCCCAGGCTGATGCCCGTCGTAAAGCTGGGCGCCTTCGCGGGCATAGGCGACTTTGATCGACTTTTCAAGACGACCTATGCCGACAAAGGGGTACAGGTTGGGTGCCCCGGTCAGGACGGTGATCTCAGCGCTGCCATCATTGACCTGGCAGAGGGTCAGCTTATCAGCATTGGGATGCTGACGCACCTCCAGCACTTCCGCCACCACAAACTTATCTTTCGGCCAGGAAAGACCGGAATATTTATTTTGCAGGCGTGCAGCCTGGGGTTTTTCCAGACCTACTAAAGTGATTTCTTCCACTTCCAGACCAGTCATAGTCAGGCTTTCGCCGATTTCTTCCAGGCTCAAGCCCTGCAGGTCAACATAATCTTGGATCCAACTTAAGGGTGCTTTCATTTTTTACCTCTCCTGCTTAGAACTGTTCCAGGAAGCGAATATCATTACTTCGCAAATAACGAATGTCATCGATGTGATAGCGCAACAGGGTTGTACGGTCGATCCCAACCCCAGCCGCAAAGCCGCTGTAGATCTCGGGGTCATAGCCGCCATTTTGCAATACGCGGGGATGGACCATACCGCACCCGCCCAACTCGATCCAGCCGGTTCCGTGGCAAACCCCGCAGCCCTGACCGCCACAGAAAATGCAGCTCATGTCCAGCTCGGCACTGGGTTCCGTGAAGGGGAAGTGCGAGGGTCTGAAGCGGGTGATCGCCTCCGCGCCAAACATGCGCTTGGTGAAGTCATCCATGGTGCCCTTCAGGTTGGCAAAGGTAATGCCCTTATCGACCACCAGCAGTTCGAACTGCATAAATTCGATCTCGTGGCTTTGATCTTGTTGTTCGTAACGCATACACGCGCCTGGCAAGATCACCCGCACAGGAGCCGGGAAATATTCACGCATGGCATGGATCTGACCCGGGGAGGTGTGTGTGCGCAGTACCACACCTTCCTCCTCAGTATAGAAGGTATCCCACATATCCCTGGCAGGGTGGTAAGGGGGAATGTTGAGGTAGGTGAAATTCATATCGTCAGTTTCAACTTCAGGTGAGTTGTAAACCTGGAAGCCCATATCCCCAAACACACGATAGATCTCGCGCATGGTCAGGTTAATAGGGTGCAGCCTGCCGCGTTTGGCGGGGTAACCGGGCAAGGTCACATCCAGCTTTTCGCTTTCCATGGATTGGAGCAGTGCTTCTTGCTTTACCACTACCTCTTTTTCAGATAGGGCGGCTTCCAGTGCGACTTTGACGCTATTGACTGCCCGCCCAATGAGAGGGCGCTCCTCTTTGCTAAACGTACCCATTTTGCCATAAGTGGTCATTACCAAAGAAGCCTTGCCGAGGTAGGTCTGCTTCCAGGCATCCAGCGCTTCGGGGCTGGCGACCTGCTCCAGGTTTGCCAGTGCGGCTTGCTGTTCATTCTGTAGTTGGGTTTCGATTTCAGTCATATTCACCTCAATTTTTTTGGCGGCAGGTACAAAAAAACCCGCCCGGTAAAGGGACGGGGTCAACCGCGGTACCACCCTTTTTGCTCTTGCGAGCCACTCAGGATGCCCTGTAACGGAGGCTTCCGGCACGAACTACTGGCAACAGGCGTTCACTCGCGCGACTCCTGGGCGAACTTCGGTCACGGCTTGGTCGATTTCGCTTTCAGCCCTGGCGAAACCTCTCTGCGACGGCATTGTGACTTACTCTTCCCGATCTTAGTCGATGGGGCAATTATAAGATTTCATCTTTTTAAGTCAAGTGGTCATGGCAGATAAACACATCTCTCCCCCGAAATTTTCGATTGATAACTTTGTCACAACAGACTTGACCTTGCACTTGTACAACCATTCAACTGGAAAGAATGAACCAAGCCTTTATAATTTTTTCTAACTAATGCTTAGTTTCTGAATCCCAAAATCAAATGTTCAAAAGGAGAAAATCATGCGATCAACTTTGAGATTTGCTCTAACCACAGTATTGTTATTCAGTTTTTTGATTAGCCCGGTAAAGGCTCAAACTCCGGATGATCCTACATTCGCCAGAGATGGCAGCATCCTGGAGACATCACAATCCCTCCCAGCGCGAGATGTGGAATTGACCGCAGATTTAACGGAAGGTTTTGAAGATGTTACCACTCTACCATCCAATGGGTGGGCTCAAATCAACAAGAGCGATCCCATTGGAAGTACCGGATGGTTTCAAGGGAATAGTTCTGTTTTTCCTGCTCACGCTGGAGATGTTACTCATTACATCGGCGCTAACTTTAACAACACAGCAGGGACAGGCACAATCAGTAACTGGTTGATATTGCCGACCAGGTTGTTAAAAAATGGTGACACACTTACTTTCTTTACTCGCACCACAACTGGAAGTACTTGGCCGGATCGCCTGGAAGTTCGAATGAGTCTTGCTGGTGACTCCGAAGATGTGGGTGCTGGTGCATTCGATGTGGGTGATTTTGATCAATTACTCTTGTCAATAAACGAGAACTTGATTATTGACGGATATCCTTCGGAGTGGACGCAAGTCACAATCCAACTTCAACTGTCCCAACCTGTGCTTGGTCGGCTTGCCTTGCGGTACTTTGTTATTAATGCTGGACCCACCGGTTCTAACTCTAACTACATTGGCATTGACAGCCTCACTTACGTGGAAGGACCCTGGGTAACATTTTTACCGCTGGTCCTTAAGTAATAGCGTGCGCATCCAACTTTTTCCTACTAACGGAGCATCGCTGGAACAAAAAAGAACCGCCCTATCCAGAGCGGTTCTCTTTTAAAAACGTTTGTTTTACAAAGCGCCTTTCACAATACCCACAAAATCAGCACTCTTAAGGCTGGCTCCACCAATCAAACCGCCATCAATATCGGACTGACCAAAAAGCTCGGCAGCATTACCAGGTTTTACAGAACCGCCGTATAGGATACGCATTCCATTTCCGACTTCTGCGCCAAACATTTCGCGCAAAATCGGGCGCACCACGTTCTTGTGCACATCATTTGCCTGCTCGGGGGTGGCTGTCTTGCCGGTGCCAATTGCCCAGACAGGCTCATAGGCTATGACGATCTTGGCAGCTTCTTCAGCGGTCAAACCTTTTAGCCCTTCCCGCACCATTCGGTCAACCACAGCTTCGGTTTGTCCAGCTTCGTTCTCCTCAAGCGTCTCGCCCACACAAACAATGGGCAGCAATCCCGACCCCAAAGCAGCAACAACTTTTTTGTTGACGGTCTCGTCAGTCTCGCCAAACATCGCCCGGCGTTCTGAGTGCCCAATGATGACATATTCACACAGATCTTTCAACATGGGAGCGGATACTTCACCAGTGTATGCACCGGAAGCCTCCCAATGCAGGTTTTGTGCCCCTACCTTGATGTTGCTCCCATCCAATGTCTCATTGGCAAGTGGCAGATCGATATATGGGGTGCAGACCACCAGGTCTACAGTTTCAATGCCCATTAATTCGGGCTTTAAGGCTTCAAGCAGTTCTGCTGCCTCGCCCAGAGTCTTGTTCATTTTCCAGTTTCCAGCAACCATTGGTTTTCGGGTCATCATAGTTTTCCTCTCTACTATTATGGAATGGTTTTATTCTAACACGAAGGAACGGTCTTTCGACCGTTCCTTGCTGAAAATACTCGTAAAAGCAGCTTACTTGGTGCGGTAGATGATTGGGAACAACCACAACCCGCGATTATTTTGAGCTGAACCTTGGTTCCATACGACAAGGGTGAACGTGACCTTTTGTCCTGCAAGAGAGGATAGATCGACTTCCACATTGTTCCACTTATTATCATAGACCTCAAACCAGTCTCCGAGACCTTTGGGCGTGCCGCCTTCGGCAGTATAGTAGAGCTCGAATTTGATGTCACAACCAGTACTGCCACCTTCACACTGAATGGTCGCCCGGAATTTGTCGCCGTCTTTGACGGTAAAGGCAGGGTAAATACCCTGGATGTAGCCATCAGCTTCCTGGTTGGGGCGGGTGATCAGACCGATCTCGTTTTCCGTACCGCCGTCCTCACGCTTCGGGCTGCCAGAGGACAAGGCATAACCATTTTTCACATCGTTTCCATCACCCGGGCACTTGAGTGTTTTCCGTAAACTATTGGTCCAGGTAGCTGAACAAACACTTTCGGCGAAGTTATAAACCACACCCTGACCATTGATGCTTTCCATCCTGACCCAGAAAGGACCTTTGGAATCGCTTCCAGTACCGAAGGTAACACCATTGCTGCTCTTCAGCATCCATTCAGAACTGTATTTGCCGTTCACTGAGGGGGCAATCATGTTGATACTGATATCAACCGTCTGACCTGGAGCGACTTCGTAAGGCAAATCGTAAACGGTGTTCGCACCCAATTGATTGCCCTTTGAGAAAACAATATCAAAACCGGTATCCCATTTACAGCTGCCCGAATTCTGCAACCGCCAGGCTTTGGTGAAAGCACTTCCTGCATTCAGTTTGGTTCCATCAGGGATACTCAGATCGCTGACAAAGGTGATCTGCAGGCAAGGTTTGGGGGTTGGGGTGGGCGGAATGGGTGTGGCTGTAGGCGGCACTGCTGTAGGCGGAACAGCTGTAGGAGGAACTGCAGTATTAACAGCGGTAGGTACAACCGCAGTCGGAGGTTGATTGATGTTCGTGGGATTAGGCGCAATCGTGCCCGCCTGAGTGGCTTGAAGAGTCGCCAACTGAGCGATCGAGGTCGCGTAGTAATCCTGTGTTGCCTGGGCTTGCAGAGTTTGCATGGCTTGCTCAATCGGGTCACCTGCAGGTGTGGGTGGCACACAAGCGGAAAGTGCTAACAATGCCACAACAAACAGGGCAAAGAGCGGATAATACTTATTTTTTACTGGTTTATTAGTGTCCATTTTCTACAACTCCTTTAAACGAAGGACTTCTTCACTACCATAGACGAAGAACTGAACTGGAAAGTTCCGAAAACAAGAGAGTCTGATCATTCCGAGTCAGAACCATTCATCACAACTGTCATTCTGCGTTTTGACAGTCAAGTCTTCGCAGATGGATGGATACTAATCGTTTGTGACGATGATCTTGATCCCTAATCCCCATTGCTGGTTTGGACCATAACCAAAGCGATTCCCAAAAGGTGATGCGATCAGCCAATAACTGTAATAGGTGCCGACTGCAGAAGGCGCCACCAGGTCAGGGATGGAAAGTTGCACTGTTTCGCCGGGGGGCACTTCTTGCGAGAAATCAACCGTGCCCTTGGATCCGAAGGCTTCGCCACCTGAATTGACCAGATCAAATTGGGCTGTCCAGGTACAGGTGCCACTGTTGCGCACCCACCAGGTTTTCGTAAATTTCTCTTTTGGCTTCACGAGCGTATCAGGCGGGTAAGTCACATCGCCCAAGTAATCGAATCGCAGACAGTTAGGATCATTTTGATCCCCAATGGGTGTGATAGTGATGCTAAAAGGGGCTACTTGCGTGGGGGTCAGGGTCTCGGTCGGAGTAGGTGTGATAGCTGAGGGACAGGTCGGGCAAGCTGGACAGGTGGGTTGATTGCGCAACTGCTCCAACTCGATCATCATCGTTTCGACAGCGCTCTGCGTCGACAAAGCTGAACGTGTTCCCGCGACGTGCATTGCCAATTCCTCTTCAGATACCGTTGGGACAGTGTAATAACTACAGGCACTAAAAATAGTGCTTGTAACAATGAATATAAGAAATTTCCAAAAGAAATGTTTAGTCTTCATCTTTCAGCCCAAACCCCACTTTTATGAGGGACAATACATCGTATTGATTTTATCACTGATTAGGTTTTAGCCTGAAGTCAGAGAGCCGCTTGGAATAGCGGCTCTCCTTTGTAGAAGTTGATCGTTATTTGTTGTTGAGCACTGCCAGCCCCGGCAATTCCAGTCCTTCCAGCATTTCCAAAGAGGCACCGCCGCCTGTAGAAATGTGGGTGATTTTGTCACTCAACCCGGATTGGTTGATGGCAGAGACAGAATCTCCACCGCCGATGATGCTGACAGCATCGCTGTTGGCAACAGCCCTGGCAACTCCAAAGGTGCCTTCTGCAAAACGTGGGAATTCGAATACACCCATGGGACCGTTCCAAACCACGGTACCAGCAGCCAGAATGACATCGCCGAAAAGCTGTACCGTCAGGGGTCCAATATCCAGCACACGCCAACCGGCTGGTACGTCACCCAATGCCATGGTCTCCATCTCAGCTTCTGCATCAAAGGCATTTGCTAAAACCATGTCGATTGGAAGGACGATCTTGTCGTTTGCACGCGAGAGCAGGTCCTTTGCAGTATCCAACACTTCAGCTTCCACCAGGGAATCCGCCATCTTATACCCCTGGGCTTTCAGGAAGGTATTTGCCATCCCTCCGCCGATCAAAATTTTATCGGCAGTCTTGAGCAGGTTATTGATCACGCCAATTTTGTCACTGATCTTGGCACCACCCAGGATCGCCACAAAAGGACGAACAGGTTCAGCAATGGCATTACCGAGATACTTGATTTCTTTTTCCATCAAGAAGCCAGCGGCTGCCGGCAAAAAATCTGCAATACCGGCTGTGGAACTGTGGGCACGATGAGCCGAGCCAAAGGCGTCGTTCACATACAGGTCAGCCAGCGATGCCAAATCCCTCGACATTTCCAGGTCGTTCTTGCTTTCTTCCGGGTAGAAGCGGGTGTTTTCCAACACCAGAATCTCACCAGGTTTCAACTCGGCGGAGGCTGCCTGGGCGATCTCTCCACGGCAATCTGAGGCAAACTTTACAGGCACATTGACCAGGGTTGCCAGGTGTTCAGCAACTGGTTTAAGGCTGTATTGCAGATCTTCTTTGGTCTTGGGGCGTCCCAGGTGCGACATCAGGATCACAGCCGCGCCGTGATCGAGAAGATAATTGATGGTAGGCAACGCCGCAGTGATGCGGGTGTCATCGGTGATCTTGCCTTCTTTGATCGGCACATTAAAATCCACGCGAACGATGACTTTCTTGCCTTCAACATCCAGATCGGTGACCATTTTTTTATTAAACATCATATCTCCTTATAAAACAGTGCGCCTTACTGTTTTCTCAGCAATGCGCACTGTGTCTGTATTAGCGAGTAGCAGGCTTAGAGTCTTTCGGCAACATATTTCGCCAGATCGGCGGTTCGGCAGGAATAACCCCATTCGTTGTCATACCAGGTGACAACTTTGACCAATTGACCCATGACCATGTTCTTGTCCAGGTCTACAATGGAAGAGCGGGAATCGCCCTTGTAGTCACTTGAAACCAATGGCTGATCATACTCGCCAGTGGAAAAACCCAGGATGCCCTTCATCGGTCCATTGGCAGCTGCCTTAAAGGCGGCGTTGAGTTCTTCAAGGCTAACAGGGTTTTCAACCTCGGCAACGAAATCAACGATCGAGACGGTTGGGGTGGGAACGCGCAGTGCGTAACCATCGAATTTACCCTTCAAGTCAGGAATAACCAGGGCAACAGCCTTGGCTGCACCGGTGGTGGTGGGGATAATGTTCAAACCGGCAGCGCGGGAGCGGCGGATGTCTTTCTTGTGTCCGGTGTCCAGAATGACCTGGTCGTTGGTGTAAGAGTGGATGGTGGTCATCATGCCGTACTTGATTTTGTACAGGTCGTTAACAACTTTGGCAGCTGGAGCCAGGCAGTTGGTGGTACAGGAGGCATTCGAGAGGATAGTGTGCAGGGCAGGATCATAGGAATCCTCATTGACACCCATCACGATGGTAGCATCTTCGCCCTTGGCAGGTGCAGAAATGATGACTTTCTTTGCGCCGCCGCGAAGGATGTGAGCATCCGCGCCGATTTTGCCTTTTTCGGGTTCTGATTTGGCAGTGGTGAATATGCCGGTGCTTTCAACAACAATGTCAACACCCAAATCACCCCAGGGCAGATTTCCAGGATCTTTCTCAGTAAAGACCTTGATTTCTTTGCCATTGATCACCAGGTTGTTGGCTTCATTCACAGCAACTTCCCCAGGGAAAATGCCGTAAGTGGAGTCATACTTGAACAGATGGGCGTTTTGTTTGACATCGAACAAATCGTTGACAGCAACCACTTCCAAAGTGTCATCTGCTCGTTCCAAAATCGCCTTTAATACCAGACGCCCAATGCGGCCGAAACCGTTAATACCAACTTGAGTCTTCATAACTTCCTCCAATTTATTTTGAAAAGTATTAATCACCTGTCGCAGGTGTAAAGATTAGAATTTGTTCCAATTCCATAGAATATTATAGTCGAATTTTCGAGGTTTCATCTACGAAAGTGTATAACAATAATTAATTCAATGGCCCGGTTCGTTCTTCATAGAGGTTCATGATCGCTTTTGCCAACTTCTTGGAGCTGTGCCGCCATGGGTAAAGATCATCCACCAGGTCGCTTTCATAAACCCGATATTTCTCATGCAATTGCTGGTCTGCCACCACCCAATCTGTATCATGACCCAATTCACCTTTAAAATTGCGATTGCAAAGCACCAGGCTGAAAATATGTTTTTGAATGTGTTGTTCAAGTACTGCCACATGGTCTGAGGCGTTAAAACCATCTGTTTCCCCGCGTTGGGTAGCCACATTGCATATGTAGTAAGTTTCAGCTCTGCTTGCCTGGATGGCTTCGGTCAGATCTTTTACTAACAGGTTCGGCAAGATACTGGTGTAAAGGCTTCCAGGTCCAATCAGAACCAGGTCGGCATTCAATATCGCCTGAATGGTGGGAGGGTAAGCTAATACGTCCTCCGGCTCCAGCCAGACTTTGTTGACCTTGCCCACAGTCTCAGTGATCTCAGATTCACCATGAACAACCAGGGGTTCTTTTTCGGGGCTTTCTTGCAGCTCGCCCACCAGGTTGACATTGGTTATGGTGGAAGGCAACACCTGACCATAAATGGCAAGCACGCGCCCGGATTCCGCCACCGCTTCTTCAAAACTGCCGGTGATTTCGCTCATGGCGGTGATCAAGAGGTTGCCGAGAGAGTGCCCTTCCAAGCCGGCACCCGAATGAAAGCGATATTGAAAAACCTGGGAAAGCAGCGCTTCGTCACTGCTCAAGGCTGCCAGGCAATTGCGGATATCACCAGGAGGTAACACTCCCATATCCCGGCGCAGCTCTCCGGAAGATCCACCATTGTCAGCCACTGTCACGATGGCAGTAATATTATGGGTATAAGCTTTTATGCCCCGTAAGAGGGCTGCCAAGCCATGCCCTCCCCCTATTACGACCACCTTGATCCCTTTTTCACGTTGCCGGTAATTTTGCAGGGTGTCCCAGACTGGTTTTCCACCAACCTCAAATGGCTTTAGCAGTGACCGGTTGGCGCCCCATATCCCAATAATGATCATAATAAAACCCAAACCGCCGAAGAGTAGGAAACGAATTGGTCGGTCCAGGAAGCGTAAAGAAAGGACTGCCAGAATTGGGGTCAACAATTCGCTGGTTGTAGAGCGGTAGTAATCCAAAATGACCACAGCTAACCCCAAGCCAAGCAGCATCGCCCCAATGACAGTCAGCCCCAGCCAGCGCTTATAGCCTGTACCAGGCGTTAACCAGCGCGCCTCGTGTCTTAGCCTGAGAAAAAAGCGGTTGAGCCAATTCGGTTTTTCGATGGGGGTCATAATTTATCTGATAATAGCAGGATTTTTTCTGTACGTCAACGAAAAAATCCTGGGGCACAATCGGATACACGCATAATAATTCTCCAGCCTGCGGTAAAATTGACATAACGAGAAAAAATCAGTACACTTACTGAAACAACAAGTGATTAGACACCAGGAGTACCTATGGCTGAAACAAAACCCCAAATCGTAATGCGTTCTGGTCCAATTCCGGGCTCCAGTTATTACCTGGATAAGCCTGAAGTGAGCATGGGCCGTGACCTGGCAAATGACATCCCTGTGCCCGATGCCGAGATCTCACGCCGTCATGCCCGCTTCATCGTCAAACCCGACGGCGTTTATATCGAAGATCTTGGCTCCACCAACGGCACTTTTCTGAATGGTGTCCGTCTCAGCGCTCCCAAACGCCTGTCCAATGGCGATCTGGTCACTCTGGCAGAAAGTACCGTGATGAGTTTTGAGTGGGAAGATGCCCAGCAAGCAGCTGCCTATACGCCCACCTATGGCGCTCCTGCAACCCAGCCGGAACCAGTTCAGCCCAAGCGTGAGCCAGTTTATCAAAACGTTGCCGCGCCTACTCCTCAACGCCCGCTGGCACCAGAACCCACCCCTGTTCGTAAAACCAAAAAACCCTGGTACCTGAATTTCCTGGTGATCCTCTTGGTCATTCTGATCATCATCGGATTGGTCCTGACCTTCATGCCAGCCTCCTGGTGGTGCTTCCTATCCTTCAATCGCCTGCCAGGCTGCTACTAAAATCGATCTCTTTTCCACATGCCCGGTTCAAAGCCGGGCTTTTTGTTATGTGGCTCTCTCAGTAAGTACGGATACCCTCAGCTGGTTAATGGCAAAGGTTCTCGCTCTGACCACGGAACTAGCAGTTGTTAACATAATAACTAAATTTTTCTGGCTTTTTTTGCCTCAGACACGGTTTTTTGAAAGAAAGTCACTTTTCTGTTATAATAGAAGGGTTGTAAAAATACGAAAAATCGCCCTTTTTTTGGCTGAAAGAACCTATGTCTGAAGAAAATTTAGTACCCGAAAACCTTGAAACACCCCAGGTCGACCTTCCGGAAGCCGGTCTGAAAACCGTCGGCATCGATAACCAGATGCGCACCGCTTACCTCGATTACGCCATGAGCGTGATCGTCGCACGCGCCCTTCCGGATGTGCGTGACGGTCTTAAACCGGTTCATCGCCGCATCCTTTATGCCATGGAAGACATGGGCATTCGCTCCAACACTTCTTTCAAGAAATCAGCCCGTATCGTTGGCGAGGTTTTGGGAAAGTATCATCCCCATGGTGACTCCGCCGTATATGATTCGATGGCGCGTATGGCTCAGGACTTTTCCATGCGCTATATGTTAATCCAGGGACAGGGTAACTTTGGCTCCGTTGATGGTGACTCCCCTGCTGCCATGCGCTACACGGAAGCGCGCCTGGCAAAGATCTCTGACGAACTGGTAGCCGACCTGGACAAGGACACTGTCGACTTAGTTGACAACTTCGATGGGTCGCTCAAAGAACCCGAAGTTTTGCCCGCCCGCATTCCGACCTTACTCATGAACGGCTCGAACGGTATCGCGGTCGGTATGGCGACCAATATCCCCCCGCACAACCTGCGTGAATTAGTGAACGCCCTGAATATGTTGATCGATCGTTTCGACGACATCGAAGAAGTGAGTGTCGAAGAGTTGATGGAGCTCATTCCTGGTCCGGATTTCCCCACCGGTGGCATTATTGTCGGTCGGGAAGGCATTCGCCAGGCATACAGCACCGGTCGTGGTCACCTGATGATGCGCGGTAAAGCCACCATCGACGAAATTCGTGAGGGTCGTTATGCCATCATTATTAATGAAATTCCTTACCAGCTGAATAAAACCAGCCTGATCGAACGCATTGCCGAACTGCACCGGGAAGGCAAGATCGACTCGATCTCCGACATGCGTGATGAGTCTGACCGGGATGGTATGCGCATCGTGATTGAACTGAAGCGCGGAACCCAGCCTAAGAAGGTTCTCAACCAGCTCTACAAATACACACCCCTGCAGTCCACCTTTGCTGTACAACTGCTGGCACTGGTCAACCAGGAACCGCGTATGCTCACCCTGAAGCGCGCCTTGCAGCTCTACCTGGAACACCGCCAGGTCGTGATCACCCGCCGGACGCTCTTTGACCTGGACAAAGCCAAAAAACGCGCCCATATCCTGGATGGGTTGCTGATCGCAATCGCCAATCTGGACGCGGTCATCAAAACTATCCGCGAATCACCTGACGCGGATGTTGCCAAAACCCGCCTGATGGAACGCTTCAATCTTACCGATGTGCAGGCTCAGGCAATTCTGGACATGCAGCTTCGCCGGCTTGCGGCACTCGAGCGTCAGAAAATTGAAGACGAATATAAGCAGCTGACTGAAATGATCAAGGAATTGGAAGACCTGCTGGCGAACCCTCACAAAATTCTGGAAATCATCCGCACCGACCTTAACGAAGTCGCTGAAAAATATGGCGATCCACGCCGCACGCGCATCGCGCCGGATGCAGAAATGGACCTTTCGGACGAATCGCTGATCCAGGATGAACCGGTATTCATCTCGATCACCAATCGCGGCTACATTAAACGAGTTTCTGACGATGCCTACCGCCGCCAGGGGCGGGGCGGACGAGGCGTAATTGGGCAAAGCATGCGCGGTGAAGATGAAGTGAACTATTTTGTGCGTGCAAACACCCTGGATACGATCCTTTTCTTTACCAACAATGGCAAGGTTTACTCTGAACGGGTCTTTGAACTGCCGGAAGAAAGCCGCCAGGGACGCGGTATTCCCTTGGTAAACATCATCAACCTCGAACCTGAAGAAACCGTGACTGCCGTATTACCGGTGGAAAACTTTAGCCAGGCAAAGTATTGCGCCATGGCAACCCGCCTTGGACGCATCAAGCGAATTCCACTTTCAGATTTTGAAAATGTGCGCCCCTCGGGTTTGATCGCGATTCGTCTCAACGAGGGTGATGAATTAGGCTGGGTGCGCATGACCAGCGGCAAAGATGACCTGCTGATGGTCACACGCCAGGGTAAGGCTTTGCGCTTCAGCGAAGGCGAAGTACGCCCAACCGGACGTACTACCATGGGCGTCACCGGCATCCACCTGCGTGGTGAGGACCGGGTTGTCTCCATGGATGTGGTCGAGGCTGAGGGGTACTTGCTTGTAATAACCGATAAAGGGCAGGGCAAACGCACACCGCTGGATGAATATTTAGCCAAATCCCGTGGCACACTAGGCGTGACCACCATCAGCCAGGAAGCAAGAGCTGAGATCGGCGATATTGCCCAGGCAATGGTGGTGTTGGAAGATGAAGACATCACCACCATCACCCGTTCCGGCATTGTGCTGCGAACCAAGGTCTCAGATATCTCCATTCAAGGCCGCGCCACGCAGGGTGTCAGGGTGATGGATATTGATGAAGGTGACAGCCTGGCTGCCATGGTACGCATTTCGGCTGAGGAAGTGGCGAGTGCCGCCAAAGCACGCGAGCAAGCCCTGGCGGAAGAGTCAGAGGACACATTGGCTATGCAAACAGGAGCAGAGGAGATTGAAATTCAGGAGGATGAGGATTCTTCTGAGGACGAAGTAGAGAGCGAAGAAGAACCAGCGGAAGGGTCTGAAAATTCAGAAGAATAGACCACCCGCCAATTTCCAGCCTGATCGCGCACATTGAGTGAGCCATCAGCGTTGATCGAACCAGGGCAAAGCAACTCAGTTTTGCCCTGGTATTGTTTAATGGGCATGAACTGATTCCTAAAAGCCAGTTTTTGGTTCCAATCTTCCAGGAATTGTGCGGAGCCAAGCTGCTGCCGGCGCTGGCGCAGAAAAAAGAGCAATTGCTCAAGGAAATCCTGCAGGGAATCGATTTCCACTCCTTCCGCTTCAAGACTGGTGGCGGGGAAACGCAGTTCACCAGCCTGAATAAAGGCTTCACTCTTGAAGTTGACCCCAATCCCAAGGATGATGGATTCTAAACTCGAACCAGACCAGATAATCTCAGTAAGGATCCCGCTCACTTTTTTGCCATGGATCAGGACATCATTGGGCCATTTGATTTCTGCCGGAAGTCCATAGGTGCTGCTCAACAAGTCCGCTAACGCGAGCGCCCCCAGGGCGGTAAATTGAGTAATAAAAGCGATCTCGTTCTCACCTGGTCTTAAGACAAGTGAAAAGGTGAGTGAACAACCCTGCGCAGCCTGCCAATGGCGATTCTCCCGCCCTCGTCCGGCATTTTGAAGCTTCGCCCAAACCGCAAATTCGCCGTCAACCTGCTCTGAGAAGATTGTTGCATCGTCGTTGGTTGAACCTGTTTCTGCCAGGACCAACACCTCAAAACCCGCCAGGTTTATCCACATGTTTTCAGGGTCGTTCTCAGCAATCATCAGGTCTCAACCGACAGGCAGTGAAAAACAAACCCTGGCACCCTCTTTGTATTCTTCGTCGATCCAGATCCGCCCGCCATGAGCCAGGACGATCGATTTACACAAGTACAGCCCCAAGCCAGTACCTTTGGTGGATTTGGCATCCTTATCGGAGCGATAAAAGCGGTCAAACACAAAGGGGATGTCCTTGGGGTCAAACCCTTTGCCTTTGTCGCTGATACAAACCATGATTTCTTTATCCAGTTCCTGCCCACGGATGGTGATCTCGCCACCAGTGCTGTATTTCAACGCATTGGCGATCAGATTGGTGAACAATTGTTTGAGGCGCTCCTCATCAGCAACGATGACCGGGAAGTTCTCGCTCATTTCCATTCTGATTTGATGATGAGCCGTCTCCGGAGAAAAACGCCTGATCTGTGCTTCCACCAGGTTGGGAACATCGATCTGGGATTTCTTGAGAATGACATCTCCCGATTGCAGTTTGGTCGCATCCAGAAGGTCATCCACCATGGCAGCCAGGTGGTCTGCCTCCTCCTCGATCACCTGCAGGCTTTCCTGCACCATGGCTGCGTCCCATTTCACGTCTTCCCGCCGTAAAGTACTGGCATAGCCTTTGATCAATGCCAGGGGAGTGCGCAGCTCATGGCTGATGGCAGAAATAAAGCCTGTTTTCATCTCTTCGGCTTCCCGATAACGGGTGATATCACGTACAGAGGCGATCACATTCAACAGCTGTCCGGTCTTGGAGAAAAGCGGGGCATAGGTGATGGCGACCGGGATTGGCTCCAGCCCACCTTCACGGATCAGGTCGCCCTCCATAAACATCTCTCCCGGCTCATAATTCTGCCACCCACGTTGCTTCAGCTCAACAATTTTGAGGCCAACCGGTTCACCTTGCCATTGCATGACATCTTCATACTTTTCGCCTACCAGGGATACTGCTCCGCTGTTAAGCATCCTGGCAAAGGCTTTATTGACACTCTGGATATGCAGATCGGGGCTCAGAATCAATATGCCGTCAGCAACAGATGCCAGCAAAGCAGTGATACGCAGGTTCTGATCGCGCACCTGGTTGTAGAGGCGGGCATTGCGTACGGCAATGGCAGCCTGGTTGGCGAAGTTGTTGAGAATACTGTGGTCGTTGGCGGTGAAGACCCCGCGGTAGTTGCGGAAAACAAAAATCTGTCCGATCGGTTTACGCTGCACCAACAATGGCAAGCCCACACCGGTGATCATGCCCATGCTGATGTCGCTCAGCATTTTGTTGAGGTCCGGGATGGACTGGCTGTCTTCACTCAGGTCTTCAGGCAGGGCGTCAAGCCAGTTCTCAAGGTAGTCTGATAATGCGGACGGAATGCCCTTGGAGACCGCCAGGTGCCAGCCCCGGTTTTCTTCGGTCAGGGCAATGAAGCCGGAATGCCCGCTGAGCATTTCGATGGATATTTGCAGAATACGTCCAAGCAGGGTGTTCAGATCCAATTCCTCGGTCAACGCCCGGGAGATCTCAAGCAGATACTCTCTTTGCCGCACGCGATAGTCAGGTAACATGACCTAATTATGCCAGTGATTTTGAATCTGGGGAGAGCAAGGTTTTATGCTCTGTTTCTTCCTTTAACTTCGTCATTCTGGACAAAGTGAAGAATCTTATCCTGCTCCTGCCTTGATTTTGACAATGTGTATAGATCCTTCGCTATAGCTGAGGATGACAAAAAAGTTGCCGGATGACTGAGCCAGGGTGCTTTATTGAACCCAAACAATCTGTGTGCTATTACAGTATGTATAACATTTTTATAAATGCCGTATAATTAATTTATTCCTCATATGTAGATCTCTATAAGGCATGAATATGGACAAAATAAAGTATCAAGCTGTCCAGGGGGTGCTGCAAGATTGGCGCGCCCGGATACTGAACATTTTTTTGGCTGTCATGGTGATTGCCTCCACGCCTGCTGTTATCGCAATCCTGATCGGTGAGAGCAAAACGCCGGGAATCAATTACATCACAATTTCCCTGGCTGCGGTATGGGTGATTTTGGTTTTTCTGGCAATTTTTCAGAAGCTCGGCTACTCGATCAGGGTTTGGACTCTGTTGGGAATAGGGTACGCGGCAGCGATCATTAATGTAACTCAAACGGGGATCCGGGCGATAGGTCCTCTATACTTTTTATTGATTTCAATAATGGCGCTCTTATTGGTTGGTAAGCGTGCCAGCCTCATTATTACGATCCTTACCATCGTACTGTTGACAACCTTTTCCATTCTCATTGTGCAGGGAAGCCTTGTACCAAAGGCAGATCCGGTCGGGTCAGGAAATCTTACAACCTGGGTAGCCTTGGCAACGGTGTTGATGATCATCCTGATCACAGAAATACTGCTGCTGCTCTTTTTCCGTTTTCAGGAGTCGGTGATCATCAGCGAGCGAAAACAGCATTCAGAATTGGTTCAAGCGCAGCGCCAGCTGGAAGAACAGAATTTATCGCTGGAGCAGCAAGTTAAGGAAAGAACCAGCGAACTTCTGCAGAGCAACAAAATCCAAACAGCACTGTATGAAATTGCCGAAGCCACCAATAGTTCTCATAGTATGGATGATTTTTTTGCGCGCATCCATGCCATAACCAGCGAGTTGATGTATGCGAATAATTTCTTTATTGCGCTTTACGATGAAGCAACGGACCTGTTGAGCTACCCGTACCACGTCGATTTGTCTGGTGATGATTTTCCGACACGTCCAATGCGTGATGAGCGCAATCTGACCAGTTTTATCATCCGTACAGGCAAAACCATTAAACATGGGCAGCAAGAATTCCTGGCTGCGCAAGCCGAAGGCGATTATGTTCTGAAAGGCACTCCGAATGAGGATGGCATCGGCGCGCCCCTGGTGGTCAATGGCAAAGTGATTGGCGCGATCTACATCCAAAGCTACGACAAGGATGTTCACTACACGGATAAAGATGACGAAGTGCTGGCATATGTGGCGCAGCACATAGCCACCGCGCTTTCCCGTTTCAGGACCGCAGAATCGGAACGACAAAGAGCAAATGAACAGGCAATTCTTGACAACGTCGCTGAGGCAATCGGGAAAAGCCTGGATCTAAAGACAGTCACCCGGGTTGCCGGTGAAAATCTGCAGGCAATATTTGACGCTGATGCGACTGCGGTCTTGCTGCTTGATGAAAAGCAAAACCTCATCACGAGTTATTATCAATTTGACAAGAACGATGGCGGTTTGATCGATAACGTTGAGCCCTTCCCGTTGGGGGTCGGATTATCTTCCAAAGTCATCCATACAGGTAAGCCGCTGTTATTGAATACTTACGAAGAGGAAATTGCGAGCGGCGCTTATTTTCCTCCCGAAGTGATGGAACGAAGCACCGGCACAGTCTCTCAATCCTGGTTGGGAGTGCCAATCATTACCAACAATCGTCCAAGTGGGGTTGTTTTGGTGGCGTCTTACCAACCGCAGGCTTTTAATGAAGGACACAAGCTCTTATTACAGACTGTTTCATCCGTCATCAGCACAGCCATAGAAAACGCGCGCTTGTTTGACGAGACACAGCGCCTGCTCAAGGAAACAGAGCAGCGCGCGACCGAGCTCACCATCATCAATAGCGTACAGGAAGGACTTTCCCATCATCTGGATATCGACGGCATTTACAGGCTGGTCGGTGAGAATGTGCGCCAAAAATTTAACGCCCAATGCGTGATCCTTGGCTCATTCGACCCAGAGACTGAAACTGAAAAACTTTGGTATGCCTATGAGAAAGGGAAGTATATTGAAAACCTTCCCGACCGCCCTTATGACAAGATCCGGCGATACCTGGTGGATACCGGTAAGCCTTACTTTGATAATCATGTTACCGACGATAAAATGAAGCAGACCAGCAGTGTTCCCTTGAAAGGAACAGAAGTGCCCATGTCTGTGATGTTCGTTCCGTTGTTTTCCGGTTCGACTGTGACAGGCTATGTCAGTCTGCAAAACGTGGAATATCACGACGCCTTTACTGACAGCGACCTCCGGTTACTCACCACGCTGGCGAACAGTATGAGCCTGGCATTGGAGAGTGCCCGTCTTTTTGACGAGACCCAGAGGCTGCTCAGCGAAACGGAACAGCGGGCAACTGAATTGGCAGCGCTCAATGCTGTCAGTTCTGCACTCGTGAAAGAGCTTGACCTGAACAGCTTGATCCAACTTGTGGGCGAGCAGATCGTGTCTGTCTTTAAAGGCGACATCGCCTATGTGGCTTTGGTTGATGAGTCAGCAGGCATGATCAATTTTCCATATGTTTACGGCGAACTTCAACCCCCGATCAAATTGGGGGAAGGCTTGACCAGCAAGGTGATCGAATCCGGTCAGGCGCTTCTGATCAATAAAGATCTGAGCCAGAAAACGATCGAAATCGGTGCTACACAAATCGGCATTCAATCGCAATCTTACCTGGGTGTACCGATCTTTGTCAGTGGGAAACCTATGGGCGTCATCAGTGTGCAGAGCACGGTAAAAGAAGATTTATTTACAGAAACAGACGCGCATCTCTTGAGCACGATCGCCACCAATGTAGGAACGGTAATGCACAACGCCCAGCTTTACAGCGAAGCCAGGCTTGCCCGGTCTGAAGCCGAAAAAGCAAACAAAGCCAAGAGCGCTTTTTTGGCAAATATGAGCCACGAGCTGCGTACACCCCTCAATGCCATCATCGGATTCACGCGCATCGTACACCGCAAATCTCAGAGTCTACTGCCCGAGAAACAGATCGAAAACCTTGAAAAGGTGCTTGTAAGCGCCGAACATTTGCTTGCCCTGATCAATACCACCCTGGATATCGCCAAGATTGAAGCCGGGCGAATGGATGTGTTGGCGTCCAATTTCAGGATCGAACCGCTGATCGATCTTTGCATCAACACCACTGCTCCCATGATCAAACCCAGGGTGAAACTGGAAAAACAGGTGGATCCAAACCTCGATCTGGTTTACTCAGACCAGGATAAGATCCGTCAAATTGTGCTCAATTTGTTGAGCAACGCGGCAAAGTTTACCCCCGAGGGGCATATTCTGGTATCGGCTGGATACGAAAAGGAAGATCAGTTGCGTATTGACGTGCAGGATACGGGCATTGGAATCAACCCCGAAGCCATGCCGCGAATATTCAAAGAGTTCCAACAGGCAGATAACAGCACCACCCGGCAATATGGCGGGACCGGACTGGGCTTGAGCATCAGCCGCAACCTGGCAAGATTATTGGGTGGAGACATCACTGTCGTCTCTGAACCGGGGAAGGGCTCGACTTTCAGCTTGATTGTGCCTGTGCACTACAAACCTCGCACATATTTTCAATTGGAGGCAGAGACGCTTACCAACACGGCACCTGAAAGCGATATCAGTACAGGGTCCGAAGGAGGTTAAAAGGAATGGGAGAGGCGGACATGAAAACAATTCTGATCGTTGAAGACACGGAATTAAACATCGACCTGTTAACCCAGCTTCTGGAAGACGACTACCGCTTGCTTGTGGCAAGAGACGGAGCTGAGAGCCTCCTGGTCATTGAGAATTACACACCAGATTTGATCTTGATGGATATCTCGCTGCCTGTGATGGATGGATATGAGGCTGCCCGTCAGATCCGCAAGCGTCATAAAACATTGCCGATCATTGGTTTGTCTTCCAATGCCATGAAAAGTGACAGCGAAAAGGCAATTGAAGCTGGCTGCAATGATTATCTAACAAAACCCATTGATGAAGATCTTTTAATGAAAAAGCTGCAGGAATATTTGGGATGAATCCATGAAAACGAGAGCCAAGATACTGATTGTGGATGATGAACCCTTCAACCTGGACTACCTTGAACAGGAATTGGAGGGCTCGGATTGTGAGATCTTCACTGCCGCCAACGGGCAGGAAGCCCTTGAAAAAGTGAGAACTACGGCTCCAGATTTGGTCTTGCTGGACATTATGATGCCCATCATGGATGGTTTCGCTGTGCTCAACCAGCTCAAGTCAGAAGCTTCAACGAGAGATATCCCCGTGGTGATTGTCTCGGCAAGTAATGATCTGAGGAATGTAGTTCGGGGCATTCAAATGGGGGCTGAAGATTACCTGCCAAAACCATTCGAACCCACCCTGCTTCATGCGCGCGTCTCATCCAGCCTGGAAAAGAAATATTTGCATGATCTGCAAACCCTCTACTTAAAAAGCCTTGAGCGGGAGCTGGAAATCGCCAGAGAAATTCAAATGAGCTTCCTACCCACTCACTTACCAACGCTTGAAGGTTGGGAAATTGCGGCGCACTTCAAGGCGGCGCGGGAGGTGGCAGGAGATTTTTATGATGCCTACATGCTCCCTGGCAATCAGCTGGTTTTCAATGTAGGAGATGTTTGCGGTAAAGGCATTGGCGCGGCACTTTTCATGACGCTCTATCGCAGTCTAATTCGGGCTGCCTCCACCACAAATTACTTCGTTCCTCTACATAATAGCCAGGCAGATCTGGCTGCCGAGCGTTTAAGACAAACGATCTTGTGCGCCAATAACTACGTGATGGATACACACGAAGACGCCAAATTTTCGACCCTGTTTATTGGTTTGGTCAATCTTAACACCGGCAGGCTGTCCTACATCAACTGCGGGAATGAACCACCGCTAATCCTTCGGAAAGACGGAACGATCGCTGAGCTAAAACCAACCAGCCCGGTGATAGGGCTCTTCAAGGAATCTCAATTTGCAGTAGAGGAGACCTATTTGGAAAAAGATGACCTCCTGCTGGCATATACCGACGGGATTACTGATACCATGAATGCCGAAAACAACACCTTCGGCAGGCAGCGCCTTGAGGGAGTGCTGTGTGAACCCACCGGCAGCTGCCTGGAGCTCTTAAGTACGCTGGTCACAAAAGCAAACCAGTTTGCTGAAGGGGTCGAGCAATTTGACGATATCACCTTGATGGCGGTGAAGCGAAAGATTTGAGCAGCAAAGCAAGAGTCAAGACGGACAAAGGTTGTGGTCCACTCCCACACACTGCGTATGCGGGATCTGCGACCTTCTCCAAGGAGAAGGATGAGGTTAAATAAAAAGTAGGCGCTAGAGGACTGTGCGCAGCCCCCTGTAAGGGCGTAACCTCCGAACTATCCTTTTAAAAACAAAAGTGGGCGCTAGAGGACTGTGCACTGCCCCCTGAAAGGGCGTAACCTCTGAACTATCCTTTTAAAACAAAAGTGGGCGCTAGAGAAATTGAAATTCCCAACCTGTGCGCAGCCCCCTGTCAAGGGCACGGTGTGAATCGTTTTTCTGAATTGGATTTATGGTTTTAAAAAGAAAAGTGGGCGCTAGAGGACTGTGCGCAGCCCCCTGTAAGGGCGTAACCTCCGAACTATCCTTTTAAAACAAAAGTGGGCGCTAGAGGACTCGAACCTCCGAACCTCACGGATGTGAACCGTGCGCTCTAACCAGCTGAGCTAAGCGCCCCAGAGTGTCAAGATTATAGCAAAGCCATCCCATTTTGTCCAACATTTTTCCTCTAGAAATTTTCTCCTGTAAATCCTATATAATTAGCTGTAGAAATGCTGTAAGCGTTTCGCTTCCAGTATCGTTCTCAGAGATAAGGAAAAACCCATGAAAAGAACAATCCTCTTCCTCTTGATGAGTCTGCTGGTTTTGAGCGCTTGTGAAACTCTACAGATTCCTCCCGAACAGACTCAGCCGGAAGTCATGGTTTTCAATCCTACTAAAACCATGACACCTGAGCCGATACCAACCAATACTCCGGTCCCACCCACCGAAACTGCCCAACCGAAGGCGACTGCAACCCCTTTTCCTACTAATCCGCCAGTTCCAACCCCCGAAGGCGAGATCGCTGTCGGAGAAACAGTGGAGATTCCAGGCGCATCTTTCATGATGGGCTGCAATGGAGAGATCAATGGCAACTGGGGCTGCCCGGACTCCGAGCTCCCCTACCACGAGGTCACTTTGCCATCCTATATTATTGACCGTTATGAGGTCACCAACCTTCAATACAAAGCCTGTGTGGATGCCGGTGTTTGTGAACCTCCAAAATCGGATAGCTCCCGGACCCGCAATAATTACTTTACCAATCCTGACTATGACCTCTATCCGGTCATTCACGTGACCTACGAGGACGCTCAAACCTATTGCGAATGGGCAGGAATGCGCCTGCCGACCGAAGCGGAGTGGGAACTGGCTGCTCGCTCGGTCTATGCCAACCTCTACCCCTGGGGAAATGCGGATCCCGACTGCACTCTTGCCAACAGTCTCAACAACCTCAACGCCACCTCCTGCGTGGGAGATACCACCATGGTTGGCTCCTACCCGCTGGGTGCCAGTGATTATGGTGTGATGGACATGGCAGGCAATGTTTGGGAATGGGTGGCAGATTTTTACTCTGTCGACTACTACTCCATCAGCCCAACTGAAAATCCCCAGGGTCCTGAAAGCGGCAGCGAACGGGTCGTGCGTGGAGGCGGCTGGTCTGGCAGTTGGCAATACCTGCGGGCAGCTTCCCGCGCCTATGATCTGCCCTTCTACAGCGGTGCCGATTTAGGTTTTCGCTGTGCTATGGACATTCCAGTAAACTAAACGCGGAATTTTATTGTAAACTGACAGACAGCCGGCACTAAATCAGTCGGCTGTTCTGTTTTTGTCGGTGGATCCAGATCATTGCCAGCAAACCAAGCGGCAAGACGTAGGCTGCCAGCCGAAACGCAGTTTCGAAGTTATATAAATCAGCCAGCCGTCCCACCAATGGCACAGCCATAGAAGTGCCAACGAAATTGATCGACAGGAAAAGTCCGTTGATAAAAGCCCTGTCTTCGGTAAAGCTATCTTGTACCATCGCCATTAATACTGGCATGGCAGCCAGTTCAAAGAACCCGATCAATAAGAGGATCGGGATCTGCAGCCAGTTATGGGTGCGCAGAAATACCAGCATACAGGCAAATTGCGATATGGTAACGATCGCCAATATCCTGTTCCTGCTGAACTTATCGCTGAGACTGCCAGCGATATAAGACCCGACCACTCCTGCTCCGAAGAGAATCGTCATGCCTGCCCCCGAAACCCAGGTGCTGGCACCTCTTTCGAGTAAAAACGCCGGAAAATATGTCGAAAGCATTACCACCATCATCGCCCTGGAAACCATGATAAAAATCATTGGCAGCATGACCTTCAGGATTTTTGTCCAATCTTTAGGGGTGCTTTTTTTTGTTTTTTTGGCATCAGAACAGGTATCGACATCTTTTAAGCCGCGCCAGATGAAACCTGAAGAAACTGCTCCGACGAGAACCAGGATGGGCAGCCCGGAAAGCCCGACCAGATCGTACACTGTGACCAGCACCAACGTACCCAAGGCGTATCCCAGCGAGCCGGCGTTGACCCAAAAACTCATTCCTCTGCCCAGTCTTTTTCCAGCATGTTTGCTGTTTAGTGCCGGACCAATCGCGTGTAAGGCAGCTGAACTCAAACCCGCCAAAACCAGCATCGCCATCATGATCAGAGGAGTTGACGTCAAGCCAAGCAAGGTCATCACTGTTCCAGTGATCAAAGGCGCCAGGATGACCAGGATTTTCAGGTTGCGTCGGTCTGCCAACGAACCAATCACGGGTTGGAGAAGAGAGGGCAATGAATAAAACAGGGTTAATGATCCGCCGCCCAAATTGGTCAACCCAAATTTATCGATCAATATTGGTAAAAGAGGGGGCAGGAAGCCAGAGTAGAGGTCATGCACGCCATGGGCAAGGGCAATGGAGCCAACAATGCGGGTGCTGGTTAAATGGTCTCCAACTGCCAGGTCAGGCAGTCGGGTGTCCTCTTCGATGGAAGGGATTTCGTCATTGCTGGTAATTTCCACGAACGCAATTGTATCAAGCAATGCAGAGATATTGTGAACATTGTCCTTCTACGCCAGGTAAAGAATCTTAACTCTGCAAAATCAACATCTCGCCCCATACCAACCAGATCCCTTCCTCAATAAAGCTCAGGATGCTAATCCAAGCCCCTCACATCAAACAACCCATGATTATCTATGGTAATAACAGTCATTTTCTGGTTTAATGGTGCTGAAAAGAGGTGAACTATGTTCGACGGAAACTTTACAACTTCAAATTCATCAGGAAACGCACGTTTTAAGGGATTCAAGGGAGGAAGAAAGGTCTTCATTGGAGCTCTTGTTGCTCTTGCCCTGTTCATCCTGCTTACATCCGCTTTCTATGAGGTGCCTGCTGGTAACATTGGTGTTGTGACTCGCTTCGGCGCGGTCAACCGGGTCGCCTATTCCGGTATCAATGTCAAAATTCCCATCATAGAGAAAGCCATTATGCTCAGCGTCCGCACCCAAAAGGACGAAGTTCAGGCGACCGCCATGTCTGAGAACTTACAGGTGGTGACCTCACTCATCGCGGTCAACTACCATCTGGATGGCAGCCATGCCAAAGAGGTTTATCAAAATCTCGGCGTGAATTACGCAGATATCATTGTCGCCCCTGCTATTCAAAACACCTTCAAAGCTGTGACTGCCAGGTTTTCAGCAGAGGAATTGATCACCAAGCGTGACGAAGTCCGAATGCAGTCTGAAGAAGAATTAGCCAAGCAACTGGAGTCCTATTTCATTGTGGTCGAAAATTTCAACATCGTGAATTTCGATTTCTCGGAAGAATACCAGAACGCCATCGAAACCAAGCAAGTAGCACAGCAGCAGGTGGAAACTTCCAAGCAAAAACTTGCGCAGGCTGAGATCGATGCCCAGACCGTCATCGCACAGGCTCAGGGTCAGGCTGATGCCCAGAAAGCATTGGCAGATACCGGCGCACTGACCGATGAATACCTGCAATACCTTTTCCTCACCAAGTGGAACGGCATCTTGCCCCAGGTGATGACCAGCGGTAGTGACGCGATGATCGATGTCTCCCGCTTCATGACCTTCCCCCAGCAGGAGCCATAGAGCCTCGACAAAATTTCACGGATTAGCCAGAGAAAATGTATAATTGTCTTCAGGTTACAAAAAGATTAGACCCACAAAATTGAAGTGGCGATTATTGAAAAGGAGTAATATGTCAAAATTTGAAAGAGAAGTAGAAATCGATGCCCCCATCCAGAATGCCTGGGTCGTGCTCACCGATGCCTCACAATGGCCCAAATGGTTCCCGTTTGTGCACAGTGTCTCAAACGTTCGGCCCCTGGCTGAAGGCGTTGTGATCAATTGGAGCAGTGGTGATAAAAACGGCACTGCCACCATTACCAAGTTTGTCCCTGAAAAAGAACTGGAGATCCTTACCGACCTTGAGGGTGATGAGGATAAACACAGTTTCACCCTGCGCAGCAGTGGTGGCTTCTTTGGTCTCAATGACGACGAGGTCAAAGTTGAATATAAGCTCGACACCATGACTGCTGGCGGCATCTTTGGTCGATTCGTTACTGCCGGCAATCCGCGCGATATGCTTCGCGTAAAGAATGCTACAAATGCTTTACGTAGATTAACTGAAGCGCAATTCCCACACGCTTAATATTAAAGGAGAAATCTAATGGGTTTATTTACATCAATTATCGTCGGTCTTTTAGCCGGTATGGCAGCCTCCTGGCTGATGAAAACCAACCATAAATGGTTCATCGATGTCCTTATCGGTATCGCTGGTAGCATCCTCGCTGGTTGGATCACCAGTTTGGTGTTAGGCACAAACCTTGTGTCTGGTTTCAACCTCACTACACTGCTCGTATCGACTGGTGGTGCTGTGCTGGTTCTCTTGATTTACAACTGGTTTACCGGTCGCAAGAAGTAAAGACTGGCTATCAAAAAAAAGGTCGGCAAAACGCCGACTTTTTTTTTATATTTGTCGCTATAATCAGCTCTGATGGAGAAGAAGTTAACAATCACACAAAAAGCCAGCCTGTTTGGCATCCTGGCAGCAATGTTGTATGCATTGAACATGCCTTTCGCCAAACTGTTATTGGCAGAAGTTCCTCCTCTCACGCTTTCAGCCTTCCTTTACCTTGGTGCGGGACTGGGGATGTTGCTCTTGCGGATTTTGAGCAACCGTTCTAAAAATGAGATTATCCCTCCAATTGAAAAAGAAGAGAGACCTTTCATTATTGGGATGATCTTGCTGGATATCCTCGCCCCAGCCATGCTGATGTTTGGTCTACGCAGCACTGCGGCAGCCAATGCCTCATTGCTCAACAATTTTGAAATTGTTGGTACAACCCTGATAGCCTTGATGATTTTTAAGGAGAGCATCTCTCCCAAATTATGGACAGCCATTCTCCTGGTCACAGTTGCCAGCATTTTGCTCTCGCTAGATACCAATGCTGCTTTTCGGTTTTCCTCTGAATCGTTGCTCGTATTAGGAGCAAGCCTTGCCTGGGGGTTTGAAAACAACTTCACTCGCCGTCTTTCCAGCCGAAGCAGCTCTGACATCGTCATCCTCAAAGGTTTTGGATCCGGTTTTGGTTCCTTGATCCTGGCAATTGCCACCCGGGAAGCATTCCCGCAACTATGGTTGGTGGCGGTCGCACTGCTGCTTGGCTTCGTCGCTTATGGCTTGAGTATCAATTTTTACATTAAGGCTCAAAAGGATTTGGGTGCAGCAAAGACAAGCGCATTTTATGCTTTTGCACCTTTCATTGGTGTTGCGTTTTCCTTTTTATTATTTCCGGGAAAACCCAATAGTAATTTTTGGTTCGGTTTGATTCTCATGGGCATTGCCACATGGTTTCTGATCAACGATTCGATTGGGGTTCAACACACGCATGAACATACACATCAACATTTTGTCACCCGTATGACAGCGCAGGGACCAAAAGTAGTATCTGAGACCTTCAGCCATTCTCATTTCCATGCCCACGAAAACGAATCTGAAGAATTTCATCAACATCCTCATTCGTAAACTGTCATTTTTCCACATTTGCAACGAGCCTCGCATTGCATCCCTGACCACAATATGTCTAAAGTAGATTAAAATGACAAATAGAATCTCAATTTCAATGGTCTTTTCATTCACAAGAGAAATGGAAGGTTTTTATGTCCGATAATATCCCAGAAGTGAACGCGCAACGCAGACGAAAAGGTTCGCAACCGACCGGTCAGGCAAGCCGACCAATCCGTCGGCAAACGCCACCCCGTCCCACATCCTCAGGCAGCGGTGGAATTGGTATGACACCCTCAGGTGGCTCCAGTAGTAGTGGTAGCTTTAGTGGCGGCTCTACCCCGTCCGGTGGTGGTTCCTATGGCAGCGGTGGGCTGGGCGGGCTTGGTGGTCTGGGCAGCCTTTTGGGCGGTTTGGGTTCCGGCACCTCCGGAAAGCGAGGGGGCTGTGGAAGCATTGTTGGTATCATCATCCTGCTCCTGGTGGTCTTTTTCCTCTTTCGTATGTGTTCTGGCGGCAGTTCGCTGTTGCCCCAGATAGATCAAAACGAACCTGTGGTTTCTCAACCCACGCAGGACACCAGTTACGTTCAACCGGTCTCACCCACAGCCACACGCTGGCCAACCGCGTTACCTTCCAATAACTCCGGGAAGACCTGGTTGGTGATGCTCTATCAGAATGCGGACGATAATGCCCTCGAACGCGATATCATGATCGACCTGAACGAAGCCGAAATGATCGGTTCGACCGACCAGGTCATGATCGTCAGCCAGATGGATCGCTTCCGTGGCGGCTACAGTGGTGATGGAGATTGGTCCTCCACCCGACGTTACCTGGTCACCTATGATAATGACCTCAACCGGATTGGCTCAGATCTGATCGCCGACATCGGTGAGGTTAACATGGGGGAAGCCTCCACCCTGGTGGACTTTGTCTCCTGGGCTGCCAGCACTTATCCGGCTGATAACTACATGCTGGTCATGTCTGACCACGGTATGGGTTGGCCCGGTGGATGGTCTGACCCTGCGCCAGCACAACGAGACAACAGTTCCAATGCTCCCCTTACCGGTGCCTTAAAAGATGACATCCTTTACCTGAATGAGATCGAAGATGCCCTTAGCCAGATTCAATCCAACACCAGCATCGACAAGTTTGAATTGATCGGCATGGATGCTTGTTTGATGAGCCAGATGGAAGTCTTTTCCGCTTTGGCGCCCTACACAAAGTATGCCGTTGCTTCCGAAGAGACTGAGCCAGGTTTGGGTTGGGCTTATTCAGCCTTCCTCAGTCTGATGGTCTACAATCCCGATCTCTCTACGGAAGAACTAGCTGCCAATATTGTTGACTCTTATATCACCCAAGATCAGCGGGTGGTTGATGACCAGGCTCGTGCCGACTTCTTGTCGCAAAATTCGAGCGGAGGCGGTTGGTTTGTAAATCGCATGAGCGCAGAACAACTCGCTCAACAACTGGAACAAAACATCACCCTCACTGCCGTCAATCTTCAAAATTTCCAGGGGTTGATCGATGGTTTGAATCAGTTTGCCTACCAGCTTCAACGCATGGATCAACGTGTAGTCGCTCAGGCACGCAGCTACGCGCAGTCCTATACCTCCATTTTTGGCAGCAATGTGCCCCCATCCTTCATTGACCTGGGTCATTTTGTTCAACTGATCTATAAGAACACCAACGATGCCAACGTCCGAACTGCTGCCGAGAACGTGGTTGCTGGTTTGAACAACGTCATTGTTGCTGAAAAACATGGTCCTGCCAAACCTGGCTCAACCGGTATCGCCATTTACTATCCCAATTCCCAGCTCTATTCAACCGCCACGACCGGAATGTCGTCCTATACCGTGATTGCCGACAGCTTCAGCCGTTATTCTCTCTGGGATGATTTCCTGGGCTATCACTATGCCGGACGGCAATTCCAGGCTACCGCCTCTGAACCGGTCGCAATCGAGCGCGCCAGCCAAATTCCCGGATTGGGAAATATCCAGGTTGGACCCATTGAAGCCTCCGCCAATAGTGTCACTCCTGGTAATGCCATCGAGCTCAGCGCTCTCATCAGTGGGGACAACATCGGCTACATCTATTTCTTCACCGGTTTACTCGACGAAGCCTCCAACAGTATTTATGTTGCCGATACCGACTATCTTGAAAGTTCTCAAACAGGTCAGGAATCGGGGGTGTACTACCCAATTTGGCCTGATGCCGAGCAGTTCCGCCTCAATTTCGATTTTGAACCCATCCTCTACACCATTACCGATGGCAGCCAGGAAGTGTTGGCACTCTTCAACCCGCAGAGCTATGGGCGCAACGCTTCAGACGCAGTTTATTTCGTAGATGGCACCTATACCTTCCAGGGTACAGGTGAAAGTCGTACTGCCCAGCTGCTCTTCAGAGACGGGAAAATGTTCAAGGTCCTGACATATACCGGCAGCTCAACCACTGGCGCACCCTACGAAACCACTCCCAACGTTGGCGACACCTTTACTGTTAGCCGGCGCTGGATGGATCTTGATACGAATGGCAGTGTAACCGCTATCTCCTTTGATGCCGGCGATACCATCACCTTCAGTGGGAGGACTATCGAATGGGGTACTCAGTATCTGCCTGATGGCACCTACCTGGTTGGTTTCCTCGTGGCGGATATGGATGGAAACATCACCCCCGCTTACACACAGATTACCGTCAGATAATTCAATTCTGTTGCTTGAAAAGCAGTTGGATTCACATCCAACTGCTTTTTTTATTGATCATTAGTGAAACAGCCAATTTTTTGATTAATCAGGTACACTACCAATATTATGGAAAAAAGCTCCTTCACCATTCAGGACATCATCATTCTCCTAGCATGCGTTTTGATCATGGGAACCACTATGGGAGTCGTGAATGTGGTTTTGAGCATTTTTTATCCAATCGTGGCGCCTGACCTTGAAGTTAGCCGCGCTTCATTTGCCCTGACCGGCACCATCACTGCCTTATCCGCCATGGTTGCTGCTTTATTCTGGGGTTTATTTTATTCCGCTAAACCCCTCCAAAAACCAATGATCCTCAGCATCATCATCTTTGGATTATGTTTCTTTGGATTGCAGGCAGCTCGAAATCTGACCCATTTTTACGCCCTTGCGTTTTTGATTGGCATAACCTATGGCGGTATTTCGATTATCCCTGTCTCCATCATCATCACCCGTCATTTCACTACCAATACCGGTTTCGCCCTTAGTGCGGCTCTGGCTGGTAGCGGGCTGGGCGCAATGATTCTTAATCCGATCATCAACACTATCATCAATGGTGCCGGGTGGCGTGTTGGTTATCTGTTGATTGCGATTGTCATCTTTGTCATTACCTTGCCATGCGCCTTTTTGGTGACACACCTGACCAAAACGGAGATCCAGTCAAATCCCAAAGCAAGTCCTCGTTCCCCAAAAGTTGAAAGAAGAGCTTCCCTCAAGCAAGCTTGGTTATGGGCTTTTCTGGCTGCTGCCTTCCTGTCCGGCTTGACCGGTGGAGGGGTGTTAGCCAACCTTCCCACCTATATGAAGGACCTGAATTTTTCAGTGAGTCGGATTTCAGTAGTGACGTCTGCCTATGCCGCTTCATTGGTTTTTGGAAAGATCCTGCTGGGTTTTTTCTATGACCGCCTTGGAGCAAAAAAAGCCACGCTGATTTCAGGGCTTTTAATGACCCTCAGTCTCGGGTTGATGATTTTTATCGATTCAACCATCATGTTGATTTTGATGCTTGTTTTCATCGGCATCGGTCTCTCGATTGGTACCGTGTCCATCACCTGGCTGACAAACCATTTCTTCGGTAAGGAAGAATACAGTAAATATTACGGCACAGTCCAGTTTGCCAACAGCCTTGGCATTGCGGTTGGCGTACCGGTCATTGCGGCTGGTCTTGAAAACCTCGAAAACCCCACCTTGCTTTGGATTGTCATCACAGCCTTAAGCCTTGTCATGGTTTCACTCTTTGTGGTCAGTATCCGTGCAAATCAAAAAATGAAAGCATCCACGATCAATCTCGATAGGGTTATTAGGAAAACTCTGCCAGAAGAAGATGAAACATTAATCTTCCTTGAAGAATCCGCGCAAACTTAGACGTCTGAACTGATGTTATAATGCCAGGTCTTGGATAACAGGTTTACACACAATGCAGCGCGGCTTTTTCTTTATCATTGGAACCCTTGCCCTCGGGCTCGGAATACTGGGAATGGCACTCCCGGTTCTACCAACCACTCCATTTTTGCTTGTTTCAGGCGCCATGTTCCTTCGCAGCTCTGATCGGATGGCAAACTGGCTCTTCAATCACAACCTGTTTGGACCACCAATTCGGAATTATTTGGAGCACAGATCCGTGGACAAGCGCAGCAAAATGCTCGCCATGGCACTTCTGTGGCCAACGATCCTTGTTTCAGTCCTCCTTGTTGACTCAATAGGACTGAAAATTCTGTTGGTTCTCATTGCCCTTGGTGTCAGCTTGCATATCCTGAGTCTTAAAACCACCCGAAACTAAATTGCGGTTATAGAGACCAAGAAAAGATGTGTTTGGAAAAATCAATAGAACGGAACGGGCACCAGCAGTATCTTGTTATCTCCGCTTTAAGAGTTAGATATTTAAATCAATGATGGCTGCGAAATTTCTATAACGCAAAAGAAACCACCAAAATCCACAGAACAAATGAGAATAAGATCGACCATTCGGATATAGCAAACTTCCACACGCGGGGACGTTCAAACCCCTCGGTCTCAAGTGCTTTCTTGTTGTCTTTGCGCATTGACCACATCAACCCGATAAAAATCCCAAATGCCAGCACCGGGATCATCCCAACCAAACCCAAGGCTCGTGGCACTAACGGATTTTCGTTGCTTTGCAGAACGATTGCGAGAGAAAAGAGCAAAACCATCAACAATCCACCTCGAAAAAAGGCGACTGCAGCTATGGTGTGATTATTGATTTTGTTCATCGGAAAAACACCCACCATGCTCAAAGCAAGTCCGGTTACTATACCAGGAACCATGCCCGCCTTTGCCCAAAAACCAGGCAAGATCAAACCGAGAGATAAACTGGCTATGACAATGCAGATCCCGCCCAGGAACATTCCCAAATTGAAAACCCAGGCGAGCCTCGAAACCCCCAATTCTCCCAGCTCCGAGATGTAATGATTCAGAAAGGAATATTTTTCCCCTTTCGTTCCGCGATAGACCAGGCTGGGCACCACCACCCCCATCAGACCGAAGGTTACACCAATCAAACCGGCAAGTTTAAAAACTGATCCTTGTGCAAGCAGGTTCATTTTTTTCTGTTCCTAGTTTCTATTTTAATCTCAGACTTAGCAATTAAGAAGAAAAAAAGTTAAAATGCTACAATTATGTGATATTGAACTGGAGGTGAACATGCTAAAAATCGGAGCGATCGTCTGGGGTGTTACAGACATTGACAAAGCCATTTTATTCTGGTCTCAAGCCCTGGATTATGTCCCCAAATATCCCCCAGAGTGTGATTTTGCAATCCTGGTTCCACGCCAGGGAGAGGGTTTTCAGCTTTCATTCAATCGTGTCACCAGCCCCCACCCCCGCCGCCATCATATGGATCTTCACACCACAGACCAGGCCGGCGAAGTGCAGCGCCTGCTTAGTTTGGGAGCCAGACGAAAACCTTGGAATTACGAGCAGGATGCAGACTATGTCGTTCTGGAAGATCCAGATGGCAACCCATTTTGCGTAATCCAGCTTCCGGAAGAAGTTGAAGATCAAAGCAAGACAGTTGATTGAAGTCAAAACAATAACAAGGAGTACCTAATGATTGAAAAAGTATACAAAATGAGCACCCGTACAGAACATGTGATCGAGCCTGTCATCAAGGATCAATTCGTCCATTACATGCACATGGTCCTTATGAAAGACCAGGCGCTGCCGACCCACTCGACCAATGCCAATATCTACATGACCGTGGTAACGGGTACCATGCACATTTCACTGGATGACGGAGAGTTTAGGGTATATCCAAGCGGCAGCATCATCAACATTCCTTACGGCATAAAAATGATCGCGCAAAATCGCGGGGACGAGACCCTGGAGCTGATCGTGGTCAAAACCCCCGCTCCTGGGAGTGAAATTTACAAGTAGCAGTTTGTGAGATGTCTGGTGTCACCAGTCTATGTTCTCACCTGTCTTTCATGTATTAATAACAGATCATGGCCAGTAGTAGTCTTGAATTTCTGGCTATTGATTTGAGACCTAATAGTCAAGTATCTTTCATTGGCTGTGCTCCTCACTATTAGGACAAATATCAGGAGACCATTAAAGCACAATGATTTCAGCCTTTCCGTACGGGAGGGGCTAGCTCCTCCCGCTAGGTTTGCTAATCAAGAATAAGCGGATGGACTAAAGCCCATCCGTACGACAAAACTGGATGATTCTCAGGAAACCATAAAAGAACAAGATTATTTCCCCTTTTTGAGATCGGTGCCACTGGTACAATTATTTCTAATGGAACACCATTTTGTCTCATCGATCACACCTGAATTAGCCCGCTCGCTCCTGCCGAACAGACCAGACGATTCGCATAAAGGCAGTTTTGGCAAGGCGCTGGTCATTGCCGGCTCAACACAGTTCCCCGGTGCCGCAAACCTGGCGATCCAGGCGGCCTTGCGCAGCGGAGCCGGGCTGGTCTATGCTGCCATTCCCGAATCCATTTATCTCCCGCTTGCCGCCAGCATACCGGAAGCGATTTGGCTCGTAATACCTGAAAAAGATGGTGCTATCACCCTTGAGGGACAGCCAGACCCCCGTGTAGGGAAAAGACCTGCCTTTTCCTCTGAACAGGACATGGACGCCATACTGGTCGGTCCAGGCTTGGGTCAGGCAGACTGCACCAAGGATTTTCTGTTCTCCTTGCTTTCCCACCTGCCTGAATCCGCCCCGGATCTTCCGATTGTCATTGACGCCGACGCACTCAATATCCTCAGCCGTCAGCCAAACTGGGCCAGCCTGCTGCCAAAACAAACCATCCTGACACCCCACGAGATGGAATTTTCCCGTCTGAGCGGGCTGCCAGTCGACCAAATCCACCAAAATCGCCAGGATCTTGCTATAACCTACGCGCAGCAATGGCAGCACACCTTGATCCTAAAAGGTGCCAACACCCTCGTTGTCTCACCCGCCGGCGAATGCCGCCTTCTGCCCTTTGCCAGCTCCGCCCTGGCGCATGGCGGCACGGGCGACGTGCTGGCTGGCTTGTTGGTGGGCTTGCTTGCCCAGGGACTTGCGCTATTCGACGCTGCCACGCTGGCAGTCTGGCTTCACGCCCGCGCCGCCGAGCTGGCTCTGGAAGTTGTCGGTCACCCCGCCGCCGTCTTACCCTCGGATATCATCCTGCAACTGGGCAGGGCAATGATCATCACTTCCTCTTCAGCTTCGAGATAGATTCTCGCCTGTTATCGCCCCCAAACTTTCTTGCAGCTTTCTTTACAGGGATATACATTTATATTAAAATCCTAGTCCTGAGTTCCCAAGCAGATCGGACAGTTGAGCAGTACCTGCCCCCTTAGTTTGTGTAGGTCTTTTTTATCAATTTATCCAATTTTTTGGAGTTTTTTGAAAGGTTAACGGTGATCTATGCGAACATCAACTTCCGGGATGAATCAACCACCACTCTCCAGTCAGCTTTCTTCCATTCTACGCAACCGCTGGTTTCTTCTGGGAGTCGGCATGCTCATTGTCAGTCTTATCCTTGCCTTCAGCCTCAACATGAGTCTTTACAGTGTTTCGCTGACAGCCGGTCTGCTGGGGGTCGCCCTGGCTGGCTATTTCATCCTCCGCATTACCTTGCGACCAGTCCAGTCAACTGCCATGACCGAAGTCGCCAGCGACATCCGCAACGGTGCGAAAGCCTACCTAAGACGTCAGATCAAGACTATCCTGCTGGTAACTCCCTTCTTCGCCGGTCTCCTATATCTGATCCTCGATTGGCAAGCCGCGGTGACCGCCGTCTTCGGGGTCCTCACCTCTTTGCTGGCATCCTACATTGGCATGAGCGTGAGTATACGCACCAACTTACAGACAGCTGACATTACCAACGAAGGCAAGCCCAGCCCCTTCCGCATCGCTCTTTTCGGCGGTTCCGTGATGGGTTTCTGTATCACAGGCTTAAGCCTGATCGTGCTCTCTTTCCTCTTCAGCATCTTCAAAGATCCCAACGCCCTGATCGGTTTCGCCTTTGGTGGCGGGCTCGCAGCCCTCTTCGCCCAAATTGGCGGAGGTATTTTCACCAAATCAGCGGATATCGGCGCCGACCTGGTTGGGAAAATTGAGTCCAACATCCCTGAGGACGATCCCCGGAACGCTGCCGTTATTGCCGACCTTGTCGGTGACAATGTCGGCGATTGCGCCGGTCGCGGTGCGGATCTCTTCCAGACTTTCAGCGACGACCTCGTCACCGGTTCGATCGTTGCGGTAGCCATGGCTTCGGTCTACGGTCAAATTGGCATCTTTTTCCCGTTTTTACTTCAAAGCATCGGCGTCTTCGCCTCCGCCATGGGCATTTTTGCGAGCCGCGAATGGAAGCCGGGCATGTCGCCTTCGACCCAGTTTAACGTCGGTCTCTTCGTCAGCTCGATCCTGGGCATCATCGGTGCGCTCAGCATGTCGCTGCTGCTCCTCAACGATTGGATCATCGGCATCGCTGCCACCCTCGGCGTGCTCATCACCACCATCGCCTCGCTCAGCACCCGCCACTACGCCGGCATGGAAGGCAAGCCCGTCAAAAACATCGCCACCGCCTCCAACCGGGGCGCCGCCCTCAACCTGATCACCGGCATTGCCTACGGCTTGCAGAGCCCCGTTCTGCCCGTGATCGTGCTGATGGGCGTGGTGGTCGGGGTCTACACCCTTTCCAACAACAACCTCCTGGCTCTGGTGGCTGTCAATATTGGCACGGACCTGCTCATCACCTTCATCATGGCTGCCGATGCCTTCGGACCGATCGTCGATAACGCCGCCGGCATCGCCGGCATGTCTGGGGCACCTCGCCGCGTGATCGATAAACTCTCCCGGCTCGATTCGGTCGGCAACACCATGAAAGCCATCACCAAAGCCTACGCCATGATCTCCGGCACCATCACCGCCTTCGTCATCTTCCTCACCTTCTATAAACTGGCAGGTATCGACGCCATCGACGTCACCACCCCCTTCAACCTCAGTTTCCTGTTTGTCGGGGTCTGCCTGCCCTTCCTGATTTCGTCATTGGTCATCGGCTCCACAGCCAAAACCGCCGTCAAAATGGTTGACGAAGTGCGCGACCAGTTCGCGAAAAATCCCGATATCATCAAAGGCACAGCCAAACCGAATTATGGATACTGCATCGATATCGCCACCCGCAATGCCCTGCGCGAGATGATTCTGCCCAGTGCTGTCAGCATCCTCGTGCCGCTTGCCATTGGTTTCCTCTTCGGCATGAACGCGCTGGGGGCGGTCCTGGTTGGTTCGGTGGCTTGTTCAGCGCTGCTCGGACCCTTTTTCAACAATACCGGCACAGCCTTTGACAATGCCAAGAAGACCATCGAAAACCTGGAATACTCACGCGGCACCCCGGAACACATCGCTGCCGTGATCGGCGACACCGTCGGCGATTCTCTCAAGGATGTCGCCGGACCTTCCACACTGATCTTTATGAAGTTGATCGGCATGGCTTCGCTCCTGATCGTACCGCTTATTAAATAGCATTGCATTAGTAACAGAATCAATCAAGAGGTTTTCAAAGGAGGATGGTTGCATGGATACTGTGGTCGTTGTTTTATTTATTGTAGGGCTAATTTTCATTCTTGTGTCAGTGATCAACATCATCAGGCGGGCGATCAAAACCAGGCGCTGCACTGAGCGTACCTCCGCCACCGTCACCGCTGTCAAAGAGAAGGTGCAGCACAGAAATAATATCCGGTCGACGGAATATATTCCGACCATTGCCTACACGGTTAATGGGCAGGAATATTCCCGCGACTTCGCCAAGGCTTACGTTGCCGATACTTACCATGTCGGACAGACTCTCGAGATCATGGTTAATCCCGACAAGCCCACCGAAATCAACAAGCAAGGCTCCAGCAACAAAGCAGACCTGGTCATGCTGGTCATCGGTCTGGTGGTCATCCTCGCCGGAATCGTGATGCTTATCTTGTAGCATGCAACAGACCCTCTGCCTGGGAGGGTCTGTTTTTTTCTGAAGTTCTTACCAGTCCAGCAAGCGCTTTTCGCCTTCCAGCGCGCGGATGCCGGCAACGTTTTGCGAGACTTCGATCACGCCCTTATACGCCCCCGCTTCATCGCGCAGGGCAAAGTAGCGTATGTGCACAAAGGCTTCTCCCATCGGGATCCAGAATTCTGCCACGTCGCGCGTGCCAGCCTTGAATTCATCCACGATCTTCTGCACCACGTGCACACTCTGGGGCGGGTGGCAATTGCGCACGTCGCGCCCGATGATCGCCGCGGTACGGGTGAAGATCCGTTCCTTCCCCTGGGTAAAGTAGCGCACCTTGTCATTCTCGTCCACGAAGGTCACGTCCACCGGCAGGTTGGTCAGCAGCAGGTCGATCTGCTCTGCCGTAAGCGCGCCGGTTTTCAGCGGAATCTCGCTGGTGTGAGCGGCGCTGTAGAAGCCGTTCATCTCTTGCAGGGCAGCCTGGTTGACCACTCCCACAATTTCGTCCGCCATCTGCTGCCAATCAGCCGGGGTGAAGCGGTCCATCGCTTCGGGGATCAGTACTTTCTCTTCCTTGTAGATCATATCCTTGGCTTTGCGCGCCAGCTCGTTGAAGCGGCTTTCCAGGGTGATGCCCAGGGGCTGCTCGCTTGCCAACAGGTCGGTAAATTGGCGCAGCGCCTGGCGGATCTCGTTATCCACGCCCCACATGACCTTGCTCGGACCCTCGAAGCCATATTTTTCGAGGACGGGGAAGATCATGTTCTCTTTTTTGTCATAATGGCACAGGATCAGGTCCAGGTTTTTGGCGTTCTCGCGCAGGCTGGGCAAAATCGCCTGCTCACCGCCGGCAAATTGCAGGACCTGGCTCTCCAAGCCCTCCAGAGTGCGCTCGATCAGCTCGTTTTCGGTGCGGAAATCGAAAAGAGGGTGCCCGGGTTTGTTCTCGGGGGCGGGTTCTTGTTCCAACCCAGCCTGAAAGACCGCCACGTGCAGGTCGCACAATTTTTGCACTTCCGAAACCGGCAGCCCTTCGGCGATCACTTCGCGCTCGGCGGCGGCAATGTCCTGCGCGCTGGCGCCGGCAATGATGTGCCCGTATTCAGCCTGCAGTTCTTCCACCGTCCTGCCCTGGTGCAGCAGGCGGATGATCTGTTTGACAGCCTCTTTGCGCTTGCTCACGTTGTTTATGTATTCGCTCATCTTACTCCTTGAGTTCTCACAGGAATGCCTGTGTTGTAGTTTTGGTAACATAAGTTTACCCGATTCAGAGCATCGCTTGATACCATCGATACACACCCCACCAGAGCGCCATTTGCACCACCTGCCCTGTGTAAGGGTTTGCAATGTTTTTTGATAGTGCAGCAGGGCTTTCGGCTCACAAATGAGAGCCGGCAAGGTGCAAACAGGGCTGTCAAGGCGCACCGGAGTTGGTAAGGTGCAGACCGGGGTTGGTAAGGTGCAGACCGGGGTGGTCGAGTTGTAATCATCACCCGGGAGAATAGTATAGCACATTTGTTCTGTTTTAGGAAGAGCTCTGCGGAGTTGGAATCCAGCTTCACTTGCTCACTTAGGCATGACTCATCAAATAGCTCGACCTCCATGCCCGGCATAATTTCAAATTTTCGTCCTTTTAGCAGGTTGGTGAGTTTGCCTATGGTATCATTTAACCCGTGGGCAAATTTTGACGGGCGGGTTTCGTACGGGCGGATTTCGTACGGGCGGGTTCTGAACCCGCCCCTACATAGTAATCATAGGAGCTTCTATGCCAGAAAACAATGAACTCGAAAAAACACTCTGGGCAGCCGCAGACAAATTGCGCAGCAACATGGACGCCGCCGAATACAAACATGTCGTCCTTGGTCTCATCTTCCTCAAATACATTTCCGACTCCTTCCAAACTCTTCACGAAAAACTCGTCAAAGGGGAAGGTGAATTCGAAGGTGCCGACCCCGAAGACACCGACGAATACAAAGCCAAGAATGTTTTTTACGTGCCGGTGGACGCCCGTTGGCAATTCCTGCTCAACAAAGCCCGTCAGCCCGAAATCGGTAAACACATCGACGACGCCATGGACGCCATCGAACGTCTCAATCCCAGCCTGCGCGGCGTGCTCCCCAAAATCTACGCCGACCCGGACCTCAACAAGCAAAGCCTGGGTGACCTGATCGACCTGATCGGCAACATCGGCTTCTCGCAGGATATCCACCAATCCCAGGACCTGCTCGGTCGCGTTTACGAATATTTCCTTGGGCAATTCGCCGACGCCGAAGGCAAACGCGGCGGTCAGTTCTACACACCCCGCCATGTCGTCAGGCTTTTGGTTGAAATGATCGAACCCTTCCGCGGGCGTGTCTATGACGGCTGCTGTGGCAGCGGTGGTATGTTCGTGCAGTCCGAGCGTTTCGTCCAGGAACACCAGGGAACTGTGCGCGACATCTCCATCTTCGGGCAGGAATCCAACCCCACCACGCTGCGCCTGGCAAAGATGAATCTCGCCATCCGCGGCATTGATGCCAAACTTGAATTGGGCGACACCTTCCTCGATGACCGCCATCCGGACCTCAAAGCCGACTTCATCCTCGCCAACCCGCCTTTCAACGTCAGCGACTGGAACGGCAACCTCTTGCGTGAAGATTTGCGTTGGCAATTTGGCACTCCGCCAGTAGGCAATGCCAACTATGCCTGGCTGCAGCATTTCTACTACAAACTCAGCCCCTCCGGAACTGCTGCGATCCTGATGGCAAACGGCAGCATGAACAGCAACACCAGTGGTGAAGGCGAGATCCGCCGCAACATGATCGACGGCGGCATCGTCGACTGCATGGTCGCCCTGCCGGGTCAGCTTTTCTTTAATACCATGATTCCGGTCTGCCTGTGGATTTTGGCGCGCGACCGTACCAACCACAAATTCCGCGACCGCTCCGGCGAGATTCTCTTCATCGATGCCCGCAATTTGGGCGCGATGGTCACTCGCCGAAATAAGATCCTGACCGATGAAGACATCGCTAAAATCGCCGGCACCTACCATGCCTGGCGAGGAGAGGGCGGGGTTTACGAAGATTGCCCCGGCTTCTGCAAAGCGGCTACCCTGGATGAAGTCCGTCAGAATGGTTATGTGCTCATGCCCGGGCGTTATGTTGGCACCGAAGAAGCCGAAGACGACGGCATTCCCTTCGAAGAGAAAATGACCGCCCTCAACAGTCAGCTTGCAGAGCAGTTCGACCAGGGTGAAGTACTGAAGCAAAGAATTATCGAGAACCTCCAGGAGCTTGGTTATGAGATCTGATTTTATTGCCCATAAATTTTAGGATTACTGATGCAATTCAAATTCGCTGAAATTGCCTCTCTTAGGGACGAAAAATATTCGCCTAATACTACTGAATCTTTGCCGTATATTGGTTTGGAGCATATTGCACAGCAAACCTTAAGATTGTCTGGAGTTGGAGATTCCTCTAACGTCATAAGTCAGAAAAACCGGTTCTATTCCGGCGACATTTTGTTCGGAAAATTGAGGCCTTACTTCCGAAAGGTTTACAGACCAGATTTTGAAGGAGTTTGTTCTACAGATATATGGGTAGTAAGAGCAAAAGAGGGATTTGATCAAGCCTACCTTTTCTACTTGATGGCGAGCACAAATTTTATAAATGAATGTAATAGTAGCAGCTCAGGAACTAGAATGCCAAGGGCAGATTGGAAGCTTCTTAGCAATACCGTATGGGACATTCCATCTTTTGAAAAACAAAGACTTATCGGACAATATCTGTCAGACCTTGACGAAAAGATTGAGCTAAACCTCAAAACGAACCAGACCCTGGAGGAGATTGCAAGGGCGGTCTTCAAGGAGTGGTTCATCGACTTCAACTACCCCGGCGCCACCGGTGAAATGGTCGACAGCCCCCTCGGCCCCATCCCCAAAGACTGGCGGGTAGGCACCGTTGGTGATGTTGCAAAAAGAGTGTCGGCTGGAAAGGTCTATGACTTCAAGTCTTCATTACCTTCCGGTACAGTGCCTATTATCGATCAAGCACATTTCACTGTTATTGGTTATCATAACGAAAATCCTGGTGTGAATGCATCACCAGAGAACCCGGTTATCGTTTTTTCAAATCATCGCTGTTATACCGACTTAATCCAGTTTCCATTTTCTGCAATTCAGAATGTTTTACCCTTCGTTGGTGATGAGGTTGATACTAGGTGGTTGTATCATGCGACTGATGGGATTATTTCATATAGTGAATATAAAGGACATTGGCCTGAGTTCGTGAGTAAACCTTTCTTGATACCTCCATTCGCCTTGACGAAAATGTATGGGGATCTTGTGAAACCTGCACAAATCTTGAAAATGGAAAACCAAAGGGAGTCAAAAATGTTAGCAGAAATGCGAGATAATTTGTTGCCAAAGTTAATTATCGGTGAGATCGAGGTTTGATGTTATGAAAGCGGCATTGGGTGATGCCAATAGTCGTTGCAAGCCATCCATACAGGCGGATCATGTAGGGGCAGGTTCCGAACCTGCCCGTACGGCCACGTGTTATGCCTGGCTGGAACCCGCCTCTCCGCCTGCCTACGCGTTTGTGCGATGTGCAAATAAAACTCTGCCATCCATATGGGCGGATCATGTAGGGGCAGGTTCAGAACCTGCCCGTACGCCCATGAATTATGCCTGGCTGGAACCTGCCCGTACGCCCATATATTATGCCTGGCTGGAACCTGCCCGTACGCCCATATATTATGCCTGGCTGGAACCTGCCCCTACGGCCACGTGTTATGCCTGGCTGGAACCCGCCTCTCCGCCTGCCTACGCGTTTGTGCGGTGTGCAAATAAAACTCTGCCATCCATATGGGCGGATCATGTAGGGGCAGGTTCAGAACCTGCCCGTACGCCCATGAATTATGCCTGGCTGGAACCTGCCCGTACGCCCATATATTATGCCTGGCTGGAACCTGCCCCTACGCCAACCCATACACCCACCCATACGCCTGCCAATGGTCAAAGGAATTATGTCCCAAAATAATTCAGATTCCAATCAAGATCGTTTTCATCGCCGCTCAATTCGCTTGAAGGGCTATGATTATTCCCAGCCGGGTGCTTACTTCATAACCATATGTACATATCAGAATCATTCGCTTTTTGGGAAAATCGTGGATGGCAAAGTGCAGCTGAACGATCTTGGTAGAGTTGTCCAATTCACTTGGGATGACCTGGTAAACCATGTCGAAAACATCGAATTAGGACCTTTTGTTATCATGCCCAACCATATTCACGGTATCATCCAAATCATCGAGCCAAATGTAGGGGCGGGTTCTGAACCCGCCCGTACCGCACCCGCCCCTACAACATCCTCTTCACAAACCCCACTTTCTGAGATTGTCAGGCAGTTCAAAACCTTTTCAGCCAGGCGCATCAACACCTTACGAAACAGCACTGACAAACCAGTTTGGCAGCGTAATTACTACGAGCATATCATTCGCAACGACCAATCCTTCCAAAAAATCGGCGAATACATCCTCACAAACCCAGTCCAATGGGAAAACGACCGTTATTACCCAGGGGGTACACCATGATCCTGACTGAATTCTGGCAAATCATATCGCCATTTCCGGTAAGAGCAGGTTTCGTACGGGCGGGTTCCGAACCCGCCCCTACGAGCGTAATCATCAAATTAATGGAGCTGAGAAATGTTAGCTTGGGATGCTATTACCCAGGGAGTACACCATGATCCTGAACGAATCCGAAATCGAACAAGGCGCGCTCGACCTGCTGAAAGATCTCAATGGCTACCAGGTAGCGTATGGACCTGATCTCGCTGACGGGTTATATAAAGAGCGTGAACTGACAGACGTTCTGCTTACCAGGCGAATCAAAGATGCTATTGACCGCATCAACCCCCATATCCCTGCCTTTGCCCGTGAAGACGCGCTTAAACAGGTGCTGCGCCTGCCTTTTGGGCAACTGATCGATAAGAATGAATACTTTCACAACCTGCTGATCAATGGCGTGGATGTCAAATTTGGCATAGGCGATGGCAAGAGCCGCACTGATAAGGTCTGGCTGATCGACTGGCACAACCCCGAGGGAGCCAACAACGAATTCCTGGCGGTCAACCAGTACACCTTGCTGGACACGTCTGGTATTCACACCTCCATCCAGGAAAATCGACGCCCGGATATCGTCCTGTTCGTCAATGGTCTGCCTTTAGTGGTTTTTGAATTGAAAAACGCGGTGGACGAGCAAGCCAACCTCGAAAAAGCCTACAACCAGCTGCTTACCTATCATACCGTCATCCCTTCGCTCTTCCCTTACAATGCCTTCGAAGTGATCAGCGACGGTTGGTCAGCAGCCGCCGGTACGATCAGCAGCGAATACAGCCGCTTCATGCAGTGGAAGAGCGTGGACGGCAGCAGGGTAGTCGACTCTCGTACCCAGTCTGAGCTGCAGCCACTGATCGAGGGCATGCTCAATAAGCGCACCTTGCTTGACCTGGTGCGTCACTTCTTGGTTTTCGAACGAACACGTGAAGGCACAGTCAAAAAACTGGCTGCCTATCACCAATATTTCGCGGTCAATAAAGCTATCGAGTCCACTTTACGTGCTTCTGCACAGGATAGCGCCAGAAAATCCACCCGCACCCACCCTGTCGATTACGATTTGCCCAGTGTCCATGACCAGGAGCAGGGAGATAAGCGCGGCGGTGTGGTCTGGCATACCCAGGGTAGCGGCAAAAGCCTCTCGATGGTTTTTTATGCCGGCAAGCTGGTGCTGGAACCTGCCATGGGCAACCCCACCATTGTTGTCCTGACCGACCGCAACGACCTCGACCAACAGCTTTTTGACACCTTCGCCGGTTGCCAGCAACTGCTGCGCCAGAGCCCGGTGCAGGCAGAGAGCCGTGAGCATCTGAGACAATTGCTGCAGGTAGTTTCAGGTGGGATCGTCTTCACCACCATTCAGAAGTTTTTTCCTGAAAATGGATATGAAACCTTGTCGGCGCTCACCCTACGACGCAACGTAGTAGTGATAGCCGATGAAGCTCACCGCAGCCAGTATGATTTTATCGATGGTTTTGCCCGACATATGCGCGACGCTCTGCCCAACGCAACATTCATCGGTTTCACTGGCACGCCCATCGAGAAAGAAGATAAAAACACCCAGGCTGTCTTTGGCAATTATGTGGATGTTTATGATATCCAGCAGGCAGTTGAAGACGGTGCTACCGTTCCAATCTATTATGAAAGCCGATTGGCGAAAATTTCGTTATCCGACGAGGACCAGAAACAACTCGATCAGCGGATTGATGAGATCACCGAAGACGAAGAGCTAACGGAAAAACAAAAGAACTATGCAAGATGGACAGGCAAGGAAGCGGTAGTAGGTTCTGCTCCCCGGCTGCGCCAGGTTGCAGCGGACATCGTGGAGCACTTTGAAGCCCGGCGAGTGTCAACCGGTGGAAAGGGCATGATCGTTTGCATGAGTCGGCGTATTTGCGTGGACCTGTATGACGAAATAATTCGCCTAAAACCGGATTGGCACCATCCTTCCGATGCTGAAGGAAAGATCAAGATCGTCATGACAGGCTCTGCCAGTGATCCTTTGAGATGGCAGGAGCATATTCGCAACAAGGAACGCCGCAAGAAAATTGGCGATCGACTTAGAAACGACCAGGACGAACTGCAGCTGCTGATCGTACGCGATATGTTTTTGACAGGCTTTGATGCCCCCCCGCTCGACACAATGTATCTGGATAAACCCATGAACGGGCATACGCTGATGCAGGCAATTGCCAGGGTTAACCGCGTCTTTGGCGAAAAAACCGGTGGCTTGATTGTGGACTATATCGGGATTGCCCAGGACCTGAAACAAGCATTGGCAATTTACACTGATGGTCATGGTCGGGGTGAGATTGCGCTTGATCAGGAAGCAGCAGTCAAGATCATGCTGCGTGAATTTGAAATTGTGCGCGATATGTTTGGCAAGTTTGACTACCGCCGGTACTTCAGCCTTCCAGCTGTACAGAAACTCGATTTCATACTGGATGCTGCCAACCACATCGCCTCCTTGGCTGATGTTCAACAGGGTGAAAAGCTGCTCACAGGGGTCGACCGGTTCCAGGAAAACCTGCTGCGCCTGCGCAAAGCGTATGGGCTGGCTGTGCCGCACCCCAAGGCACTCGAGATCAGGGATGACCTGGCTTTCTTCCTGGCGATCAAAGCTCGTTTTGCGAAATTCATTGAAAGGAAACCTGGACGCACATTCTCTGAAATTGAAATGGAAATTCGCAAGATTGTCAACGATGCCATTATTTCAGAAGAAGTCGTCGATATTTTTGACGCGGCTGGCATCCGGAAACCGGATATTTCCATTTTGTCGGATGAATTTTTGGCTGAAATCAAAGGTATGCAGCGTAAGAACATTGCTCTTGAACTTTTGAGGAGACTTTTGGCAAACGAGATCAAAATCCGTGGCAGGATGAATACGACGCAGGAGCGGAAATTCTCCGAGATGCTGGCAGAAGCCGTCAAGCGCTATCAGAATGGCTTGATCGACTCGGTAAAGATGATCGAGGAGTTGATTCAACTGGCAGAGGAAATACGCCAGGCAGATCAACGCGGCGAAAAGCTTGGATTGGCGGAAGATGAATTGGCGTTCTATGATGCCCTGGCGGATAACCCCAACGCGGAATCCTTGCTTGGAAATGAGGTATTGCGGCAGATAGCAGTGGAATTGACTGAGAGCGTGCGCAAGAATGCCACCATTGATTGGCAATTGAAGGAGAGTGTTCAGGCAAAGTTGCGAGTGTTGGTCAAACGGCTGCTGCGTAAGTACAAGTACCCACCTGACGACCCCACTACCCGGGAATACACTGTCTCGGTCACCAAGGTGCTTAATCAAGCCGGAAAATTGGCAGATTACTGGACAGCTTTGCCTTAGGCATGAATATCAAACATACGGGTTTAAATATCAAACGTACGGGCGGGTTCTGAACCCGCCCCTACTGCGTCTGAACTTCCCGTACTATTTCCTTCCCAAAACAGAACATATGTGCTATAATCAGCGGTAAGCCTGAGCCAAGGCGCTACACATTAACAACCAACCAGACATCATTTGCAGTCAAAGTGGATTCTTGCACTATCAAAAAATAGTGCAAATGGTGCAAATAGCTGATAGGAAAAGATTGCGAAAAGAAAAATCCTTACCCAGTACATTTCATGTCGTTCATCAGGATAACAAAATCCTTGCCCTCACCCCTGAAACGCCGCACGTTAACAATCGGGATCGCCGCACTTCCGCTCGCTGTGACCTATTGCCAGTTTTTATAGTGGATTTGCCTTTCTGTGCCGTCAAAAAACAGTGTAAAAAGTGTAAATAGTGTAAAAAGGTAATCAGGGAACCCTTAACAGGGCGGGCGGGCAGCAGGGAAAAAAGGCAGATTGCCGCGCTTGCGGGGGCAAGCAGCAGGGAACAGGGGAAGGGTCAAGAGCGCGAAAGCAGGTGCTCCCCGGCTTGCGTTCGGAATGAGTGCAAGCCGGGGGTTGGGCTAACGCAGGATGCTTGGTAAGAAGAGAGCGGTGGTGAACTTGATGGTCGACCGGTCAAGCGGGATCACGATCGAGCCATATCCCGGGTCCACCAGGTTGGTCTCCTCCAGGCGCAAAACGTAGATAGGTCCGTTGATGGGCGGAAAGGTCATCGTACCGGTTTTAGACATCTCCCCGGGCAGAACGCTGAAACTGCCAACGACGATGCCATTGATGGACAGATTCAAATTGACATGCCCGCTAAGATTGAGCGAATTCCGGCTGAGAATGAGATGGTATTGAATTCCGGTGATGTTCATGAAACTGGTGAAGCGGGTTCCCTGGGCATGATCCCCTGCGTGCCACCAATAAGGAGCGGAGGCAACGTTAAAGATATCCCCGGTGGCGGGCAGATAGGTGCTGTGGGTACTATCGTAGAATGTGATCACCGAGCGGTTCAAATCGATGGCGACGGAACCTGCACCCGGATCGACTGTGTTGGTTTCTTCGAGCCGCACAAGGATGTCTTGCCCAATGATGGGCGCAAAGAAGAAGGAGACGGTCTTTGAGGTCTCCCCTTGCAGAACCGAAAAACTGCCGACAACCAGGTTGTTGATCTTGAGCACCAGGTCGACATGCCCGGTAGGAGACAAGACGTTTGTATCGAACAGCAGCTCAAGTTGAACCCCGGTGACCTGATCCAGACCCGGCGTACGCGTGCCCTGGGCAAAGTCGCCTGCGTTCCACCAATAGGGGAAGTTACCTACATCAACCTGATCGCCCGAGGCAGGGAACCAGCTGGAGGTCTCGCCGTAGAAGCTCAGCGTCGAGCTGCTTGCCAAAATTAGGACTGAGCCAGCCCCCGGATCGACTGTGTTGGTTTCTTCCAGGCGGATGGTGTAGTTGGGACCGGTGATTGGAGGAAAGAAGAATGTGAGCGACTTGGTCATCTCTGATGGATTTATTGAAAAGCTGCCCACCACTGTGCCGTTGATGGAAAGATCCAGGTCGACATGACCGGTGGTGTTGAGGGAGTTGTCTTCCATCACCAGCTCATAGCGAACACCATAAACCTTGTTGAGCCCAATGCTGCGGACACCCTGAGCATAGTCGCCATCGTTCCACCAATAGGGGTCAGAAAGTATATCGAATGTGTCGTCTGTAGCGGGGAAGAGGGTGGTTGTCTTGTCGTAGAAACTCAGGATGGAAGTATCCAGCAAGAGTTCAACTGAGCCGGCACCGGGATCAACTGTATTGGTTTCTTCCAGGCGGATCAGATAGTTTGGGGCGGTCATGGGTGCGAAGAAAAAGGAAACCACCTTGGAGGTTTCGCCTGGCAGGACCGAGAAACTGCCGACAACCACGCCGTTGATGGACAGGTCAAGATCGAGATGACCGGACCCGCTCAAGGCGTTGGTGTTGATGTGGAGTTCATAACGGATACCGCTGACGCTGTTGATGGAGAGCGTTCGAAGTCCCTGGGCATAATCACCATCATGCCACCACCAGGGGTCATCCTGAACGTCGATAGTATCTCCTGTAGATGGGAAAAAGGTGGTCTCGGAGGCAGCGGTGGTCTCGATGGCGGTAGGGCTTTGTACGGTCGAAGGCTGAGTTTCGGCATCGGTGTTCCGGTTTGGCGGTTCGGTCGGGTTTTGGGGGGACGATTGTTGCATTCCTTCTGCGCCAAGGTTGGGGGGCAAGGTCAGCTGACCAGATTGGGCGGGAGGAGGGGAGGGTTGGTCGGTATTGTCATCCGCGGGAGGAATTGGCAGAGGGCTCACCTGCGGGAACAGACCGACATCGATGCCGCCGGTGTTGGGGTCTGGCGGGGCAGGCGGCTGGGCAGAAATTTGATCATTGATTGGGTGGAGTTGGGTGTTGCTGGTTGGGTGTGCGCTTGAAACACCGGTCACAAGCCCAGAAAGCAGCGCAACACAGAGTACACCTATGAACAAAAACATTTGACGGTTGCGTTTCATTTTTTCTCCTTTAATTATGGACCACGCTCTACAGGTTGGGAGCAGAGTGTAAACAAACTTACAGCGTTTTGGACTGGGAGGCAACTGAGAAAGAAAACAGCCGCCTGAATATGGAATTAGGATTGGGATCGAAGCGATACACCGGAGTTACTATTAGTATAATCATAGTAATCATACAAATTCAAGAGTTTGTCCAAGTTATATTTGCATGTTGTTAAGGAGGGAGAGGGTGGACGAGGCAGGATATTGGCTTTGGAGTGAATAAAACAGAGCACGCACGAGCGCGGGTTGGCGCAGCAGCCTGAGGCGGAGGGGTTTCGGGTCGAACAGGGTAATGTTTGGGTTGAGCTGCTATTCGTGATCGATGATTGATGAGATGGGGGGTTGGAGAAGATCAATATACACAATTGTAGGCTGTTGAAGCATCAACTATAATTAATTATCACATTCATCCTAATTAGAAAGGGAGATATGAAAGCGATACGCTTAGTTCTTGCCTGTTTCCTGGCACTATCACTTATCCTCAGCCCTGCCGCCTCCCTGGCGCAGGCACCAACCCAAGAAATTCTCCAAAACTCACTACCAAAATCCGTTAACGCAGCGGCGATAAACTGGTGCTTTGCAGGCGGATTGAACGGTTGGAACAACTCCTCCACGCCTTTGTACGATGATGGGACCTTTGGAGATCAGATCCCTGGTGATGGAGTCTACTCCTGGACCACCAGTGTTCCCACGCCAGGGGATGACTCATGGAAAGCGGTGGAATGCGGCAGCTGGAGCAACACCCATCCTGCTCAAAATTCCTGGTTCACCACAACGGTTCCAAATCAATCGGTATCTTTTACTGTCGATACCAACGACTACAGCACCAACGCCGGTATGGCTCTGTTGCCTGCCAGCAACATTGTTAACGTGAGGGGTGATTCTCTTCCGAGCAGTTTTACTGCGGTGGGTGACTTCCAGGGCTGGAACAACACTGACCCCAACACCGGGTTGGATGATCTAGGCAACGGCTTTTATCGCCTGATCTATACCATTCCAACCGCGGGAAATTATATCGGCAAAGTGGTCGTGACCGGCAGCTGGCTCGGATTTGGGGCGGATGGGCGCTCCTCCGATGCTGCGAATATCAACTTCACCACGACCACTGATAACCAGGACATGGTTTTCCTGCTGGATAGCTACTCTGGTCGCTTGCTCATCGAACCTGTTTCAACCAGTACCGGTCCATGGCATGTTGCTGGTGCTTTTAATGACTGGAATAATGCCTCCACACCCTTATTTGACGATGGCACCAATGGCGACCTGCTGGGTGGGGATGGTGTCTTCACCCTGGATTTCACTATTCCCACTGCAGGGCGTTATGAATGGAAGGTGACCAACGGCACCTGGGATATCACTTACCCTGCCGACAACTCATGGCTCATCACCACTGAAGCGGACCAGGTGGTCAAGTTGATTTTTGACACGAACGATCATAGCGCGGATGCCGGGCTGGAGTTGCTGCCAGGCACCAACATCGTCCATGCCTGGGATTCCAGCAATACTTTCACCGCTGTTGGAAGTTTCCAGGGCTGGGATAACGCCCATCCTGATACCGGCTTGGGTTATACCGGGCGTGGAAGTTACCTGTTGAACTACCCAATTCTCATACCTGGTTCTTATGAAGGCAAGATTGTCCACACAGGTTCCTGGGACGGGTTTGGGCTGGATAATCGTTCCATCAATGCCAGCAACATCCCCTTTTCCACTTACGCGGAAGATGACATGGTGTATTTCTACCTGGATTATCGTACCGGGCGCGTGGGCATCTTCGGACCGCCTGCCCCAACCACAGCTAGTCACGATAACGAGGTCTGGTGGGATCAGTTGGGTCACAACAGCCGCGACAGCATCTACCGCACTCCAGGTGGTCCGGTGACCTCCGGAACCGAAGTGACACTGCGGCTGCGGGCTGCACAAGGCGACCTGACTGAAGCCAAAGTGCGCCTCTATAATGACCGTACGAATATGGAGAGCATCCTGCCAATGGCTGTTGCCTATAGTGACGGCACCTACGATTGGTGGGAAGTGAGCGTCCCTGTCAGCGCTGACCCGACCGTCTGGTGGTACCGCTTCATCGCCATTGACGGCACTGATACCGATTACTACGAAGATGACGCTGCCCGAACCATGGGTTGGGGTGAGGTATTTGATGAAACTCAGGATTATTCCTACCAGTTGACCGTCTATGCACCTGATTTTGAGACGCCAGACTGGATCAAGAACGCCATCGTCTACCAGGTCTTCCCCGATCGCTTCCGCGACGGCGACCCCGACAACAATAAGCCGGCTGGCACCTTCTTCTATGACGAAGACGGCGGCACGGTTTATCGCTCACTGAATGCGGAAGAGAATTGGAATACCGCTATCTGTGACCCGCGCGGAACTGATGACTGCGCAGGCACCTACAGCAAGAACTTCTACGGCGGGGATCTGCAAGGTCTGCTTGACCAACTGGACTATCTGCAAGACTTGGGCGTTACCACTATTTACCTTAACCCGATCTTCGAATCGCCCTCCAACCACGGCTATGACACCACAGATTACATGGCGATCAACCCTATGTTTGGCACACAAGTTGAATTTGAAGCCCTGGTTGGCGCACTGCAATCACGCGGGATGCATCTGATTTTGGACGGTGTGTTCAACCACGTTTCCTCTGATAGCATTTACTTTGACCGTTATGGTAATTTTGATGAAGTTGGCGCTTGTGAGAGCGAAGAATCGCCCTACCGCGCCTGGTTCTACTTCACCGATGTGCCTGCCGGTACCGGACCCTGTGTAGGTTCGGATGGCACGCCTGGCGGCGCGAACTACGAATCGTGGTGGGGGTACGACAGCCTGCCCAAGATGGACTCAAGCAATGCTGAAGTTCGGGCATTGATTTGGGATAACGAGACCACACCCGAAGACACAGTTGCCGGTTACTGGATGAATTTTGCTGACGGCTGGCGCCTGGACGTTGGTGCGGACGTGGACCCTGGCACGATCAATGACCCCAATAACGATTATTGGGAAGGCTTCCGCGATACGGTCAAAACCGTGAACTCAGAAGGATATATTACCGGCGAGGAATGGGGCATTGCCAACAGCTGGTTGCTGGGCGGCGAGTGGGACGCGGTCATGAACTATCAGTTCAGCTCGGCGGTACTCTCGCTCTGGCGCGATAGCACCTTCACCGATAACGATCACAACGCCGGCTCTTCGGCAGGTCCGCTGGCACCCCTCAGCATGAGCCAGTTTAACGAAAGGATCCTCAACCTGCAGGAACGCTACGCCCCTGAAGCTCTCTACGCCATGATGAATCTATTCGGCAGCCACGATACCAACCGGGCGTTGTTCATGCTGGACGAAAACACCAACGACCTTGAGCCTGCCAATTACCTGGATCCGGATTATGACTGGTCCCCCGCGATTGAAAAACTCAAAGGTGCGGTCTTGGTGCAGATGACCATGCCCGGCGCGCCAACCATCTACTACGGCGACGAAGTCGGCCTGGTGGGACCGGTTGCCAAGGACGGCAGCGGCGTCTGGCAGGATGACCCCTACAACCGCCAGCCTTACCCCTGGCTGGATGAAAGTGGAACGCCTTACTATACTCATTTACAGAACGAAATGCAACGGGATGAGGTTTTTGATTATTACGCAACCCTCACCGCAACCCGCAATACCAACACCTCTCTGCGCACGGGTGACTACCGTACTCTGCTTATGGATAATGAGCTTGAGTTGTATGCCTATGGGCGGAACCTGCCGGACGTCAATGCCGCCGTGGTGGTGATCAATCGCGGCGATGAGGTTCAGCTGGTGGATTTGGATGTGTTAGGCTACCTGCCCATCGGAGAAACCTTCCAGGATGTATTAACCTTGGACGAGTACACCATTGATTCCGAAGGAAAATTGCCCCAAATAACAGTACCAGCCAACAGTGGCACTCTTCTAATTCATGCGGATGCGGAGCTGTCTGCTCCGCCAGCCCTGGTCGTTCTGAACGCCGCAGCCAACGGTACAACCGTCAACTTGACCTGGAATGCTGCTGCAAACGCGGATCAGTACCTGGTCTACCGCAGTTACCTGGCCGGTGGGGCTTACGAACTGAGAGGCATGACCTCCGCTACCACCTATGCTGACCATAACCAAATCAGTGGTCAGCGGGTCTATTACAAGGTGGTGGCAGTCAACAACACAACTGGGCTGACCAGCACCTCAAACGAAGTTAACGCCCTGCCCGCTTACACGATTGATTGGGCGAACCTGCAGTGGCCAGCAACAATGGACCACACCATCGGTATCGATCCAACGAGTGATATTTTTGGTCAAGTGTACATCGCAGGTGTAACCGAATTGCCTGGAGCCACTCCTGGGCTATTAGCACAGGTGGGTTACGGTCCAAACGACACTGACCCGCGGGGCAATGCTGCCTGGATCTGGTCGGACGCTGAATTCAATGTTCAAACTGGCAACAATGACGAATTTAGAGGATCGCTGATACCTGAAGTAACAGGATCTTTCGATTATGTCTATCGCTATTCGACCGATGGAGGGGAGTCCTGGTTCTATGCCTATTTGAGCGGTCCAATCACGGATCCCTACACAGCATCCAACGCCGGTCAGCTGACTGTGCTCGCTTCAACTGACGACACCTCACCCAGCGCGCCGGTTCTGACTATCGCTGACTGGAGTGCTGCTTCCATCACTCTGAGTTGGTCTGGAGCAACGGATAACGTAGGGTTGTATGCCTATGACCTGTATCGATCCATTGACAGTGTTGCTTTCAGCAAAATTGGCCGAATTCTTGCGCCAGAGTCAACTTATATTGACAATACCGTTGTGACCGGGCAGATCTACTATTACTATGTGATCGCCCTCGACACAAGTTTTAATCCGAGCCCTATTTCCAACACGGTCTCGCAAATACCTGAGGCTAAACTGGTGACACTCACCATGGATATCACGGTCCCAGATTTCACGCCTGGAACAGTGTTCCTTACCCGTTACATCAACGCGGATGGGACGGTCGGCAATTGGGACCCTGCTGCCACTGCCCTCACAAAAATTTCCGATACGCTTTGGAGAGGAACATTTGATATCCTGGACGGCACCGCGTTCGATTTTAAGTTTACCCGCGGCAGCTGGGATACGGTGATGAAAGGGGAGGATGGAAATTTCGAACTCCCCAATCTGCCTCTCACTGTCGACTATGGCACGGACGGCACTCAGCTTTACGAATATACTGTGTTGAACTGGCGGGACCCGATCGTGGTTGCCACTGCCCCATTCAATGGCGCCATGGATGTGCCAATCGACGCTTCGATCGTAGTAACCTGGAGCCAGGCAATGCCTGACGGCACATGTCCAAGCGTATGGATCGAACCCGACCCTGCAAACCTGGTTACCGTCACCTGCAGTTTTGACGCGACAATCTATGAGATGACCATCACCCCGACAACCAATCTGCCTAGGGGCACAGAAATTTCGGTCGGGTTAACTGGATTGGTTGATGCCTCTGGAGACACCCAGCAGGTAAGCTACCCATTGTCCTTCACTACGGAATACCTGAAACTGTTCCTGCCGGTGATTGTAAAGTAAAACCTCAGACTATTAGAAAAAAAGCTGCTCATAAACTGAGCAGCTTTTTTTTGTCAAAGTTTTGAAACTGTGAGGCTATATTATCTATTGTTATTCTAACAAATCGGGCGTATATTATTGTGGTCTCTTATTTCAAAGAGAACTCGGAGAAACTATGAATCCCAACCTTAATATTTTGTGGATTGCTTTGGCGATCGTTTTTTTGCTAATCCTGCTTACCGGCATCCGCTTTATACCCAACAACCGAATCGGTATCGTAGAGAAACGCTTTGGGCGAAAGTCGGTGAAAGGGAATTTCATTGCCCTTAAAGGCGAGGCGGGTTACCAGCCTGACGTGCTGCGTGGTGGTCTGCATTACCTGATGCCGATCCAGTACCGCGTGCATGTGGTGCCGTTGGTGACCATTCCGCAAGGCAAAATCGGCTACGTGTTTGCACGCGATGGTCAGCCGCTCTCTGCCATGCAGGTTTTAGCCAGCAATACAACTGCGAATAATTTCCAGGATGTGACCCATTTTCTGACCAATGGCGGGCAGCGGGGACCGCAGCGCCAGATCTTGCGTGAGGGCACCTATGCCATCAACCTGGCACAGTTTGTGGTCATCACGGAAGAAAGGGTACATTTCCTCTCGTTGAGCAAGGATGACCAGGCGGTGATTGAATCGATGACTGCCGTGATCAACAGCCGTAAAGGCTTCACGCCGGTGGTCATCAAAGATTCTGACGACCTGATTGGAATTGTAACCATTCATGATGGATTCTCTTTGCCATCGGGAGAAATTATCGCTCCACTCGTCGGTCAGGATCAAAACGATGAGCTTACCTATCACAACAACTTTCAGATGCCCGATCGTTTTATCGCCGCGAACGGTCTGCGGGGTCGACAACTGCAGGTATTGGTTGAAGGCACCTACTATCTCAACCGCTTGTTTGCCACGGTGGAACTCATCCCAAAAACCATTATCGAAGTCGGTTTTGTGGGCGTGGTGGTGTCTTATACCGGTAGTGTCAGTGAAGACCTTTCGGGCACCGAATATCGGCACGGCGAACTGGTAAGCATTGGCAGCCGGGGTGTCTGGAATGTGCCGCTGCTGCCAGGCAAGTATGCTTTCAATACTTACGCGGGCAAAGTGGTGGCTGTGCCCACAACTAACATTATTCTGAAGTGGATCAAGTCTGAAGTCGGCTCGCACAACCTGGATGAAAATCTTTCGGAAGTGTCGCTGATCACTAAAGACGCTTTTGAACCTTCTTTGCCGCTTTCAGTGGTGATCCATATCGATTATCAGAAAGCGCCATTGGTGGTACAGCGATTTGGTGATGTCAAGAAACTGGTGGAGCAGACCCTCGACCCAATGGTGTCCGCCTATTTCAAGAACATTGGTCAGACCCGAACCTTGATTCAACTGATCCATGATCGTAATGAAATTCAAGATCTTTCCAGCCAGGAAATGAAGGCAAAATTCCTACATTACAACCTGGAGCTGGAGGAAGTACTGATTGGCACGCCAACTACTGTTGGCAGTGACAAAAATATGGAAGTGATTTTGAACCAACTGCGCGCCCGCCAGATAGCGATTGAACAGATCGAAACCTTCCAGCGCCAACAAGATGCTGCTGCCAAGGAACGCGAACTGCGCGAAGCCCAGGCGCGCACCGAACAGCAGCGCAATATTACCGAATCGGAATTGAGCATTACCGTGCTATCCAACCAGGGTAAGGCTGACTATATGAAAGCCTTGCAACAAGCCGCCCAGATCAGGGCGCTGGCAGACGCAGAAGCCGAAAAGATTGCCCGTGTCGGTATCGCCCAGGCTATTGCTACCGAAGAACAAGTGGCTGCCTATGGTGGACCACAATACCAGGTGACCCAGCAGGTGATGAACCGCTTCGCTGAAGCCGTACAACAATCCCGCGTGGACGTAGTGCCGAGGGTGGTGGTGGGCGGAAGTAAATCTGATGGCGGTGCTTCGGGCAGCAGCATTATGGAAGGACTGCTGACTATGTTACTTTCGGATAAACTGGGGCTCGAAACCAGCCGGACTGTCTCGCGAGAGCCTTCGGAGGATGTGGAGCGGATGAAAGAGGAAATTCGCCAGTCGTTGGCAACCAAACATGACGCTGAGGGCAGCGAGAGCCCTAAAGCGTAAACAACTTTCGAATGTAAAGTAAAAACCCTTCCAAAAAGACAGGAAGGGCTTTTTTATTGAATGCTGTCAGTCTGGATAGTAAGGAAAACATCCCTGTGACATTCATATTTGAGCTTACGCTATTTCTTTTTTGTTTCCACTACAGGTAATTCTCCCAGGAAGAGGGTGGGAGTAATGCCTTTATCCGTCAGTATCACCTTGGTATTGTCCTTGAGGGATGCTTCCACCATTTCAATCTGCTTCAGCGATTGGGCGTTGCCGACAAAATACTTTTCAGCCGATTCATTAACCAATCTGATCGCTTCAGCCTGCCCTTCGGCAATTTTGATGGCTGCTTCACGCTCACCCTCAGCACGCTGAATCGCCGCCAGCTTTTGCTGCTCAGCTGCCTCAAACTCGCCTGTCGCCAGCAACCTCATCGAGCGACGCTCCTGCTCGGCAGTTTTTTGCTTGTGCATGGCTTTCTTGATATCCTCTGGCGGGTCGATGAGTCGGATCTCGACCTTGCTCACTGTCAGCCCCCATTCCACGGCAAATGCGCCCAAAACGGCTTTGAGATTGGTGGCGATTTTTTCTCTGGCAACCAGGCTTTCATCGAGAGTAAGGTCGCCAAACTCCTGGCGGAGATTGGTCATCGCCAGCTGGATCACAGCCCGCTTCCAGTCGTCGATATTGTAAAAAGTACGCTTGATAGCCTCTTCTTCGCTGCTAGGTCGCACCCACATGACGCCGTCTACCGAGATCTCGACATTATCTTTGGTGATGACAGATTGCGGCATGATGTCCATGGTATGTTCACGAATATCCCGCACACGTACCAGCTGCAGAAAGGGCCATTGAAAGCCCAAACCAGGCAGCACAAAGCGGGAATATTTGCCCAGTGTTTCCTGGATGCCCCTTTCATAGGGTCGTAATGTAAAAATGGGGGTTACGATGGTTCTCATGTTCACTCCTATTGTTTTCTATAACCATAACACATGATTTTCAACAAGACAATATGGGCTGTGCTCCTCTTTAAAGGTTTTAGAGAAGCTCATTCCAGTACCAACTGGACCAAGAAAGCCCATGCTTCCAGGTGAGCATGATCCAAGAGCATTCGATCGCCCAGCTCATCAATATTAATTACATGGTCGTCGATTTCCAAAGCCTTGATTCTTAGTCCTGTTCCTTCCAGCAAAAGCAAGAAATCTGCAGGGGAATAGCAGCGAAGATTCTGTGACAGGGCGGCTTCCGGATGGTGTAAAGGCTGCCATTCGTCAATCCAGCGGGCATTGACCACATCGTAATAACTTTTTTCGATCATATCCACAGAACCCGCGACATTTTCAAGCGCATCCAAATGGACCGCCTCACCGGCATGACGAGCAGGTCTGGAAGGCAAATACACATCCATGAGAACACTGCCGTTGGGTTTCAGCCATTCATCGGCGATGCGTTTGAGCATTTTTCTTTGGTCCGCATCCGAACCCAAACCAAAGCCTTCCCACCAGGTGACCAAATCAAATTTGCCCTCAAGTTCGACCAAAGAATAGTCAGCTTCAATTATTGAGAGAGTGCCTGGATAATTGTTTTTCAGCAATTCCTGGGCATAACCGATATCGGTAGGGTTCAGTTCCACTCCGACGACATCGTGTCCCTCTTTTGCAAACGCAGCAGCGGTATTGCCTGAACCACATCCCAAATCCAGGACGTGCAGTTTCTTGCTTCCAATAAGGCGGTTGACTAATGCTAAACGATCGATGTGCTCTTCAGCACTATCATGCGGTTCGGAGCCCCACCAAATTCCAGCTTGTGTATAGAAAGGTTTAATCCAATCAGCTTTATAGCTGCCTTCAATCATATTAGGAGAGTCGTTTTCCATGTGAACCTCGGGTTCTTTATGATTTTTATATTATCCCCTAATTTGCGGTGGCTTTCAACCCTGGCTGAATCGAGAATTGTTTCGATTACGTTTGGTTTCGTGTGATCTGCAAAATAGTTAGCAGAATGTTTCTCTTTCCCTTAGAATTAGTTTCATGATTTCAAACGAACAATCCAATTCAAAAGATCCACTGCTTTCGCCAGTTTTGAGGTTGTTTCTGGTGACAATGATCCTTGCCAACGTCGCCGGGGCGATGTATGGCGGTTTTTTGCCACTCTATCTCAAATCTTTGGGTGCGGATGTTGCCCAGATCGGACTCTTCTTCACGATTTCCCAGATTGTTCCACTTGTCCTGCAAATTTTGGGTGGGTGGATCTCGGATAGTCTAGGACGGTTGAAAAGCATTGCCGCCGGGAGCGTTTCGGGCGTGGTTTCGTACATCGCCCTGATTTTAGCACCCACCTGGGGTTGGGTTTTTCTGGGGGAAGGGTTGAATGCGGTCACCCGCTCGTTGGTGGGTCCCAGTTTTGGGGCATTTATTGCCGAGGAATCGCAGGAAGATAAGCGTGCCAAGGTCTATGGGCTGGTGGACACCTTTTACACGATTGTATCGATTGTGGGACCACCTTTTGGTGGGTTCCTGGTGGACCGATATGGATTTAAGGTGATGTTGATTGTTGCGGGCATTATTTATACGCTCGCGACTGTAATCAGGGTGCGTATGGCAAGCAAAGCCAAGCATCCCGGGCAGGAAGAGGGTAAGAAAGCCCGCCTTGAGCTGGGAGCTCTGAAGGTTAACCTCTCTGCGATATTTGGTCTGGTGATAGCCGGCGGCGTGATGACCTGGATCGTGGTCACTGATGGGATCAGGGATATCTCTTTCTCGCTTTCCGGCAGTCTGATTCCGGTTTATCTGGAAGGCATCGGGCGCATGAGCGCTCAGCAGATCGGCTGGCTTAGTTCCATTTTGGGGATCGCCATGATGCTCACCTCCTTTCCTGCCGGACACCTGGCAGATAAGCGAGGAGAACGAGTGGCGATTGCTCTGGGTTTTGCGCTTCAATCGGCTGCGTTATTCCTGTTTATTAGGGCAAACAACTTTTTGACTTACGCAATCAGTTATTTTATTATAGGAGTTGGCTTCAGCCTGATGAGCCCGGCATACCAATCGCTGCTCAGCAAGGTTTTGCCACAAAAGCTGCGCGGAACAGGATTCGGACTGGTACAATCGGGGTTGGGGCTGTTCTCGCTTCCGGCACCAGCAATCGGCGCTAAGTTATACTCAAGTGTCTCGCCTGTCACCCCGTTCCGGATCACGGCCTGGGCTTCAATGTTGGCGATAATCCCGGTGATTTTTAAGTTTAAATTGACTGAAAAAGATACCCAGCATATTGAAAAGGCAGAAGCGAGGGTGTTTGAGGGGAACGAAGAGGATCGTACCTAAGTCACCATTTAATTGTTCCTTTAAATAACAATATCCAATTGATCCATTGAAGAAAAAGTTAGTCTGCCACGCCCCCTCATAGTGATTCCAACTTTCAAAATTGCCAATGACGGGGGCTCGCAGTGACTGTTTTCTCCTTGTTCGCGAAGGTCTCCTGACCGAGTGAATAAATGAGCTGTCTGAGCAAAAAAAGGAGACCCGTGGCTAAAGTCTCTCATGGTACCCTTTGGCAGGCTTTGCACTCGGGGAACCTTGAGAGAACAAGGGGGGCAAACCGAGCGGAAAAGCGGAGACCGGACGGTAAAAATCCTCCCATGGTACCCCATGGCAGGCTTCCCACTCGGGAGACCATGGGAGAACTGGGATGGAATCTTTGATAAACAGTTTATCCCTTGGTGAGGGAGAAGGACTGACCACGAGCCTGAAATTTATTGTTGGCTGAGATCACTTTTTCCAGGTATTCTTCTGAGACATCGACGGTGGTACGATGATTTTGGATGTAGATCCTGCCAAGAGCTGTACCAGGAATGCCGGCTGTGCCAGCGATGGAGGCGACCACGTCCGAGGGACGCAAGCCATCTACCTTACCAAGTCCCAATTCCAGGCGGATCATGCCTTCTTCATCACTTTGTTTTCCACGAATGCTGGCACGCGGTTTATTGGGTGCAGTCGATTCACGCTGGTTGCGCCCACGCGACTGAACGCGACCGGTTCGATCGGATCGTTCTGAACGTGGACGACGTTCAGGGCGCACACTTTTTTCAGGCAGAGGGCTGATCTCAGGGATGGGACGCTGTTTTTCTTCAGCCCTTGCAACCTTGAGGGCTGCGGCAGCGATATCGATTGCGTCGTAACCAGCGGCAAGCAGGGTTTCGACAAGGGCGCGTTCTTCTTTGGCACGACCACGCTTAAGCCAGGTTTCGACCTTGCCAAGCAGGCTGTCGACCCGCTTCGATTGGATGTCTTCAGCGGTTGGAATGGTTCCTTCCTGCATTTCCTGATGGGTGAATTGTTCAATTTGACGTATCTGACGCCGCTCGGAGGGTCTGGCAAGGGAAATAGCAATGCCAGTTCGCCCAGCACGACCAGTACGACCTATGCGATGTACAAAGGTCTCGGTTTCCTCCGGAATGTCGTAATTGAAGACGTGGGTGATGCCCTCAACATCCAAACCACGGGCTGCCACATCAGTGGCGACCAAGACTTTTACCTGACCGGAGCGGAAGCGTGCCATGGTGTGTTCACGGGCATCCTGGCTGAGATCGCCTGAGAGGGCTTCGGAGGGGTAACCTCGTTGATTGAGCTCCGTGACCAGCTCACCTGTACGAATGCGGGTGCGGGTGAAGATGAGGGCGGACGCGATCTCTTCCATTTCGAACAAACGGGTCAGGACTGCCAGCTTGTCGTGTTCGTTGACGTAATAGACACGCTGTTCTGTGGCCGCGACAGTGACTTGTTCGGGCTGGATGGATACGGTTTTGGGATTGTGCAGGTATTTCCTGGCTAACTCGCGGATGCGGGGAGGCAGGGTGGCAGAGAAAAGAGTCGTCTGGCGATCTTCGGGGGTGACAGCCAAAATGGCTTCCATATCCTCAATGAAACCCATGGAAAGCATCTCGTCGGCTTCGTCCAATACAACAGTACGAACTTCGGCAAGTTCCAGGCGACCACGTTTGACGAGATCGAGGATACGACCGGGTGTTCCAACTACAACGTGAACACCACGGCGAAGCTGGTTGAGCTGCTGGGTGTAGGAGGTGCCGCCATAAACGGTGAGAACACGCACATCCATAAACTGACCCAGGGTCTGGATCATTTCAGTGACCTGGAGTGCCAGCTCACGGGTGGGCGCGACCACCAAAGCCTGGGGCAGGCGTTGATCTGGATCCATGCGGTCGAGGATGGGGAGGGCGAAAGCAGCTGTTTTCCCGGTGCCCGTCTGGGCTTGACCGGTCACATCATGTCCGCTCTGCATGAGCGGGATGATACCTGCCTGGATGGGGGTGGGCTGGGTGTAACCCAGGGCGTTGATCGCCTGCACCAGTTCGGGGCGCAGGTTAAGATCTTCAAATTGTACGGTCATCAAAACTCCAGTTTCTAAGTAGTCGGCAGGCAAAAGCCAAGGCAAAAGATTGCCCAAACGGCGCGTACCAACAAAATTTAATTTTTACTCAGGGGGAAGCCTTGATTATTCCGTATTTTAACAAACTGAGCATTGCCTCGCGGTGCAGCTCTCCCAAAAATGGTACGTTACTACCAGTCTGGAACGTCCAAAACGTACACCCAAATAAAAAGTTCTCACAAGAGAACTGCAGAAGTATACCACTAACCTAAAGGTTCGGAATTCGGATTGTAGAACTCAATAAGTGTAAGCAGTTTTTTGTCAATGGTTGGAAATCTTAACCCTTTTTTAATGACTTTGTTCGCCACGTCAATTTCTGTTTTATAATGATCGTTAATCATCCCTTAACCTATGCTTTTACGGAGGCAATAATGAAAAAGTTTTTGCTGTTGGTGGTGGCTCTTGTTCTGATTGGAGCCATGCTGGTTGGCTGCATGTCTGAGACCGCTTCGATTTTGGATAAGGTCAAAGACGCAGGAAAGGTAGTGGTCGGAACATCTGCTGATTATCCCCCTTACGAATTTATTGATGAAGCCGGAAACAAAACCGGATTCGACATTGAGTTAATGGCAGAGATCGCCAAACGTATGGGCGTTGAGCTCGAGTGGGTGGATATGCCCTTCGACAGCCTGGTGGCAGCAGTTGATTCGGGAAAGCTGGACATGTCCATCTCCTGCTTCAATTACGACGAGGAACGCGACAAGACTGTGGATTTTTCTGCGGCTTACTACACCACCGAAGATGCCTTTGTGGTCAGCAGCGCCTTCACCGGCACTATTATGAAACCTGAAGATGCCGCCAACTATAAAGTCGGCGTGCAGTCCGGTACGGTGCAGGATGGCTGGCTGACAGATAACCTGGTTACGCCCGGTTTGCTGCCCGAAGCCAATCTTTCCCGCTATGAACGAGTTGATCAGGCAGCCCTGGACCTGGCAAACGGACGCATCGACGTGTTGATGGCTGATTATGTGCCTGTGCAGGCTCTGGTTGCCCAGAACCCCGATCTGCAGGTTGTTTACCACGGCGAGCTTTCCACAGGTCCTATCAATATCGTTTTACCGGATGGTGACACGGCTCTGAAAGCTGAGGTCGATCGAATCATCAAGGAACTGCAGGACGAAGGCTTTATCGATCAACTGGCTGTAAAATACTTTAGCGATTAACAGCGCAGCAATAAATTTTAGAGCTTTTAATTATGTGGGGCTGCTACTCTTGCAGCCCCTGAAATAACTGGAGTTGCTTTGGATTTCAGCCAATTCATCTCATACATCGCCTCTGGAACGGTTTACACCGTTGGTGTAACCCTGATCGCCCTACCTTCCGGGCTGTTGTTTGGCACGATCTTAGCACTGCTCTATGTTTATGGTGGAAAAGTGGCTGCGAGGCTCATGAACCTGTACAGCACGATCTTTCGGGGAATTCCGCCATTAGTCCTGTTGTTTATCCTGTTCTTCGCCGTCACTAAAGGCATCAATCTTTCGGCTTTTTGGGCGGGTTCGCTTTCTTTGGGGATCGTGAGCAGCGCGTATCAGATGGAGATCGTGCGTGGAGCGCTTCTTTCGGTGAGCGGCGACCAATTGATGGCAGCCAGGGCAGTGGGTCTGAGCCGGTTGCAAGCAATCCGTAATGTGGTGCTTCCGCAGGCGGTCAGGCTGGCTATTCCGCCCTGGTCAAACGAAGCAGCGATCGTGATCAAAGATTCTTCCCTTGTTTATGCCCTTGGGGTTCCGGAAATTTTACGTCGGGCACAATTGATCGGTGCCAGCTCGCAGAGATACCTGCTGGCGTACATGAGTGCGGCTGTGATCTATTTTTTGCTGGTTTTTGGCACCACCAAAATCCTGACCATGCTCGAAAAGAAACTTGCCATCCCATCCAATCCTTAGTCTGTGGAGCGTGCCATGTCTAAACCCATTCTGACCATCAAAAACCTGACCAAATCATACGGTGAGAATGTCATTTTCCAGCACCTGGATCTGACGGTCAATGAAGGGGATACGATTGTAATCATCGGACCCAGCGGGACTGGCAAGAGCACACTGCTGCGATGTGTCAACCTGCTTACCCGCCCCAACGAAGGTCAAATCTGGCTGGATGACCTGGAAATCACCGCCAAAGGCACGGATGAAGATCAGGTCAGGCAGCACATTGGTATGGTTTTTCAGAACTTTTTACTCTTCAACCACCTGACCGCTTTGGGGAACGTCAAATTGGGATTGACCAAGGTCAAAAAGATGTCCGATGAGGCAGCCACCAAGAAAGCGATGCACGAATTGGCGCGGGTGGGACTGGCAGACAGGGCAAATCATTATCCAGGTCAGCTCTCAGGCGGTCAGCAGCAGCGTGTGGGCATCGCCCGGGCATTGGCAATGGACCCGCGCATTATGCTCTTTGACGAGCCCACATCCGCCCTGGATCCGGAGCTGATCGGTGAGGTGCTGGAAGTGATGCGCCAGCTTGCTTTGGATGGCATGACCATGCTGGTGGTGACGCACGAGATGGGCTTCGCCCGCGAAGTAGCCGACAGGATCGTCTTCATGGAAAAGGGTTATATTGTAGAAGAAGGCTCGCCGGATGAAATGTTCAACCATCCCAGGTTCCCACGCACGCGTGAATTCCTTTGGAAAATTACCGAGCTGTACGGTAAGAAAGATAAGGACGCCGAGTAATGCTGACCTGGCTGGGCTACTTCGAACGCTTTGGCAAGAACTTCCTGCGCGGCGCAGGGGTGACACTGGAGCTGACGGCAGTTGGGCTGGCGATTGGTTTCGTGCTTGGTTTGCTGCTGGCTCTGGCACGCTGTTATGGTCCCAAATGGCTGCAGCAGTTGGCAGGGGCGTACATTGCGGTATTTCGCGGCACTCCTTTGCTTGTGCAGCTTTTTATCATCTATTATGGTTTGCCCGAATTAGGGCTGACTTTTTCGCAAACCTTGGCTGCCTACCTGGCACTGGGTCTCAACAGCGCCGCTTACCAGGCGGAATATCTGCGCGGCTCCATCAACGCCATTGGTGCCGCCCAGATGCAAGCCGGTAGGTCAATCGGTCTCTCCAAGTGGAAGACCATAGGCTATGTCATCTTGCCCCAGGCACTAAGGCTTGCGCTTCCGAGCTGGTCCAACGAACCGATTTCGCTGTTGAAGACCACCGCTATCGTCTTTCTGATCGCGGTGCAGGACTTGATGGCGGAAGGCAAACGCGCCGCCACCGCCACCTTCGATTTTGTGGGAGTCTACCTGGCAATCGCGCTGGTGTACCTGGTGATGGTCTTTGCGCTGGACGCCTTGCTCAAATTCCTCGAACGAAAAACCAAGATACCTGGGATGGATATTGAAACAAGGCGATAAAAACCGTGGGCATCCCTGGGGGATAAATTTGATCATGGTGAGACTAATGAGGAATAGTCGCCAGCCGAATCATCGCAATTGAAGAGTTCGAAATTGTTTTTACGGTCGTTTTTTCTGATTCCATATGATTATTAAATTAGAGACCAAACGGTCAAAAGCCTTTCATGATCCGCAGACCAAGAAAGAATGCTGGAATAAAACAGAACTGGCTAACTTTCCAGTCAGCCAGTTCTATTCTTTACGTGTAAATTTGAGTTAGGGTAGATATCCAACAACATCAAAGGTTGCCAATATTTGGTCCAGAGCATCAAAATCAGAATCTGAAATCATGTTGACTATTAGCAAGACTAAATAGGCTGACGGGTCGCTGATCGGTCGGGCTGATAGGATCATGAGTACGTTTCCCTCACCGAGACAATTGGTAAAAAGGTCATACTTACCCTCGAAAGCACTGTCTTCATAATCGTAGCGGTCAGCGAGTTCACAATCCGTCATATAACTATCGCGGTATACGTCCAATAACTGCACATAGCCCCCCAACTTGGCAATCTCGTCAGATGCGGCAAAAAAAACGCCGGGCTGGTAATAGCCATAGGTAAAGGCTTCCAAATCGGCCGAGGCAGTTATCGATGCTCCGTAGGTGGTATCGCCGCCTACCCATACACTGCCATCGACCTGGGTCCACTCCGCCGGGATATCAACCTGGATTGCACCTTCGTTATCCTGAACGGTAACGTAATCACCGGTCGTTGTCACAGCGGCAGCTTCGGGTGTTACGTCAGATTGCTCTGAAATCTGCTGCGCAAACGAAACGGATTGCTCGAGTGTTCGTCCATTGATCTGCCCTTCCAAGAATTCCTCGGTGGAAAACCGCAGGACCTCGAGAGAATAAGTATCGCTAGCAGAGCGAGTGCGCAAGATGTCACAATAGTCCGACATGGTTCCGTCGGTTGCCAGCACAAGACCTTCCAACTTGGTGATGATATCTCCACCTTTGATACCAGCTTTGTCGGCAGGTGAGCCTGATTTGACGCTGGCAACCCAAATTCCGGTGAGACTTCTATCCTCATTGGATACCGCACTGCCGTTCACGCCAATTGATTCAAAATCAACGCCAGATTCGAGCTTGGCGATTATTGATTGAGCTATCTCTGCCTTGATCGCATAATTGGTATCAAATTGGTCCGAACCAGCATAATTGATGCCGATCACTTTACCATCGGTTGAGAGCAATGGTCCACCTGAGTTTCCACTGCGGATACGAGCATCATGTTCAATCACCGCATCCACGGAAGCCCAACTGGTTTCTCCACTGGCATTAGCTTTTGAAATGATGCCTTTTGTGAGGGTATATTCAGGATCTCCCAACGGAAAACCGGCAGAATAGACCTCGACCCCCGGGTCGGTATTGCCATTGTACCAATCAAAATAGGGGAAACCATCGCCTTCGATATCAATTACTGCCAGGTCCCAACATTCTGAAACACCAAGAATTCGGGCATTTAATGGTTTGGTGCTCCCGCCCACCCAAACTTTGATGAGGGCCGAACCAGTGACCACATGATTATTGGTCACCGCAATACCACTGGGGTCAATAATGAAGCCAGAGCCGCGACCGGCAGTGTTCAACAGCTGACCAAACTCCGGGTCAACAAAGGACCCTTCCGCTTGAATCTGGATCGTGGCGCTTTTTGCCTCCTCGATACTTTTTACTGCGTTTGTTGCGGTGTCTGTGGTTGGATCTTCGATAATTACAACAGAGGTTGGCTCTGCAGTTGGAATTTCAACGGTGGCGGCTGGTTTGGAGCAAGCGGACAAAACAATTGAGAGAATTAGTAGAATTACGAATATACGGTTACGCATTGAGTCCTCCGGGTCGAATGTTGGAATTATCGCTTGTTTATCGGCATTATAATGTATATGGACAATTATCGGGCAGATTTGTACAAAACCTGATCCGTCTCAGCTGCCTAGTTATCTGTGGGCTACGAATGCGACGATCCAGATTCGTCATCGCGAGGGAGCACGGCTACCGTGGCGATCTGTATCCACGTTAGTCAGAAAAACTGCATAATAGGTATCCACCCCCTCAATCCCCCTACTCCGCATCGCTACGCGATACGGATCTTCGACCTCCGCCCTCGACAGGGCTGGAGGGGGTGAAAATAGGCACGTAGACTCCATTGGAAGCAAAATGAAGGCGAATATCCGGATATGTGATCGCAACACTTTCTCGGAACATGAAAATCGCTTTAATCAAAATCATTAAGCAGATCGCCACACGCCTGCGGCGTTCGCGATGACAGAGAGAGAATTAAATAAAAAAAGTCTCTTGGCAATGACCTACTCTCGAGCAAAGCGAATGCTGACCCTAGAGTAAGAAATCAGAAAATTAAATGAAAAAAGTCTCTTGGCAATGACCTACTCTCCCAGGGGGCTGCCCCCCAAGTACCATCGGCGCTGATAAGCTTAACTTCCGGGTTCGGGATGTTACCGGGTGTACCCTCATCGCTAGTATCACCAAGAGACAAATTTCTTATCTCAAGTAAACGAACATCATTTGTAAAACCATAGCGGTCTTTGAATAAGCACCGAGTTCTCCGCATCACGCATGAAGCCCTCGATCATTAGTACAGTTTAGCTCAACGCATTGCTGCGCTTACACATTCTGCCTATCAAGCAGGTGGTCTACCTGCGATCTTACTATCTTGACGATAAAAGTGATCTAATCTTAAGGCAAGTTTCCCACTTAGATGCTTTCAGCGGTTATCTTTGCCAGACGTAGCTACCCAGCTATGCCGTTGGCACGACAGCTGGCAAACCAGAGGTCTGTCCATTCCGGTCCTCTCGTACTAGGAACAGATCCTTTCAAATCACTTACGCCCACAGTGGATAGAGACCGACCTGTCTCACGACGGTCTGAACCCAGCTCGCGTACCGCTTTAACGGGCGAACAGCCCGACCCTTGGGACCTTATCCAGCCCCAGGATGCGATGAGCCGACATCGAGGTGCCGAGCCAGGTCGTCGATATGAACTCTTGGACCTGACTAGCCTGTTATCCCCGGGGTAGCTTTTATCCGATGAGCCACGGCCCTTCCACTCGGAACCGTGGGATCACTAAGCCCTACTTTCGTATCTGCTCGGCGCGTTGGCCTTGCAGTCAAGCTCCCTTATGCCTTTACACTCTTAGGCTGGTTTCCATTCAGCCTGAGGGAACCTTTGGGCACCTCCGTTACACTTTGGGAGGTGACCGCCCCAGTCAAACTGCCCACCTGGCACGGTCCCCCATCCGGATCACGGTATGGGGTTAGGGTCTAAATTTCATCAGGGTGGTATTTCACGGGTGGCTCCACCAAGGCTGGCGCCCTAGCTTCATAGCCTCCCACCTATCCTACACAAACGAAATCCAAACTCAATGCCAAGCTGCAGTAAAGCTCCACGGGGTCTTTTTGTCCTACTGCGGGTAGGCCGCATCTTCACGGCCATTTCAATTTCGCCGGGTCCCTTGTTGAGACACTGTTCTAGTTGTTACACCATTCGTGCGGGTCGGAACTTACCCGACAAGGAATTTCGCTACCTTAGGACCGTTATAGTTACGGCCGCCGTTCACCGGGGCTTCAGTTCAGAGCTTCGGCTTGCGCCTAACCCCTCCCTTTAACCTTCCGGCACTGGGCAGGTGTCAGCCCCTATACATCGTCTTACGACTTTGCAGAGACCTGTGGTTTTGGTAACCAGTCCCTAGAACCATTTCACTGCGACCCCCCAACGCTCACTATTCGTTCACGTCGAAGGGCACCACTTATCCCGAAGTTACGTGGCTAAATTGCCTAGTTCCTTAACAAGGGTTCTCCCGTTCGCCTTGGTATATTCTACCCATCTACCAGAGTCGGTTTGCGGTACAGGCACTCAAGTTTCATCGTTTAGAAGCTTTTCTTGGCAACAAGGCTCAACTCACTTACGCCTTATAGGCTCGTTACGGCATCTCACCTCGATCTACGGATTTTCCTATAGATCTCAACGGCTGACATGCAATACACCCACACAACCAATCGTGGGCTGGCCTACCTCGTTGCGTCCCTCCATCACTCTACTCAAGTGGTTCCGGAATGTTGACCGGATGTCCATCGCCTACGCCTCTCGGCCTCGGCTAAGGCCCTGACTAACCCGACGCGGATTGACCTGGCGTCGGAAACCTTAGATATACGGCGAACACGGTTCTCACGTGTTTTACGCTACTTATGTCTGCATTCTCACTTCTGCCCACTCCAGCCGTTCTTTCGATCGACCTTCATCGCTGGCAGAACGCTCCCCTACCAATCTCGCTAAAGCGAGAGTTCAAAGCTTCGGTATTGTACTTAGCCCCGTTGAATTTTCCGCGCAAAATCACTCGACCAGTAAGCTATTACGCACTTTTTAAAGGGTGGCTGCTTCTAGGCAAACCTCCTGGTTGTTTCAGTAACTTCACATCGTTTCCCACTTAGTACAAATTTGGGGACCTTAGCTGTTGATCTGGGCTGTTTCCCTCTCGACCCCGAAACTCATCTCCCGGAGTCCGACTGCTAAGCTTGGAGTAACGGCATTCGGAGTTTGATTAGGTTTGGTAAGCTATAAGCCCCCTAGCCCATTCAGTGCTCTACCTCCGTTACTAAACGCTTAACGCTAGCCCTAAAGCTATTTCGGGGAGAACAAGCTATCTCCAAGTTCGTTTGGCATATCACCTCTAACCACAGTTCATCCCCTAATTTTGCAATATTAGTAGGTTCGGTCCTCCACGAGCTGTTAAACTCGCTTCAACCTGACCATGGTTAGCTCACCTGGTTTCGTGTCTAATCCTTGCGACTGCACGCCCTATTCAGACTCGCTTTCGCTGCGGCTTCGGATGTAACTTCCTTAACCTTGCCACAAAGATTAACTCGCAGACTCATTCTCCAAAAGGCACGCCGTCAGGCATAGTGCTGCGCACAGGCTTTCGCCATAGCACGAACACACCATTAGCCCTTCGACTGTTTGTAAGCTTACGGTTTCAGGTTCTTTTCACTCCCCTAACAGGGGTACTTTTCACCTTTCCCTCACGGTACTTGTTCACTATCGGTCATCAAACGTATTTAGTCTTAGAGAGTGGACTCCCCAGATTCCAACCGGATTAGCGTGCCCGGTTGTACTCAGGTATCCAACGAGAGTTTCGACATTTTCGTGTACAGGACTATCACCTTCTGTGGTTGGCTTTTCCATACCAATTCTACTAACGTCTCAATTTGTCACTCTTAATCGTCAGACCCTACAACCCCGACCCAGTAAACTGGATCGGTTTAGACTGTTCCCCGTTCGCTCGCCACTACTTGGAGAATTCTATCTTTTCCTCATGGTACTTAGATGTTTCAGTTCCCATGGTTCCCTTCATACGTCTATATATTCAACGCATGATGCTGGTGGTTCGCACCAGCAGGTTTCCCTATTCGGACATCCCCGGATATATCGCTTGTTCACAGCTCCCCGAGGCTTATCGCAGTGTCCCACGTCCTTCATCGGCATTTGACGCCAAGGCATTCACCGTAAGCTCTTAGTAGCTTCTCCACGTGATGCGGAGAAATCGATGCTTTTTCAAGCATTCGCTATTAATTGTTTACTTTTTTGTATGATTCACAAATCATCGCAGATTGCGTTTCATACGTCTTACAAATGATATTCGATTATTAATGTGCTATTTCATCTGTTGTCAGATGATGGAAAGATCAAAATCCATTTGGATCCTTCCATCCTATGGCAACCCTCCGTTGCTTTTGCAGTGGAGATGAGGGGACTCGAACCCCTGACCTCCTCCTTGCAAAGGAGGCGCTCTCCCGACTAAGCTACATCCCCAAGGTACTCTGTTGTTAATGAGTGGGCCTTTCAGGACTCGGACCTGAGACCTCGCCCTTATCAGAGGCGCGCTCTAACCAACTGAGCTAAAGGCCCTTGAGCCAGCCTTAGCAACTCAAAAGTGACAGGAAGTTGAAAACTCTTTTTTCCGGATTGTACAATCTCACTAACGACGCTCTTGTTTCACCGTTATAGAGCGATTCCCTCTTTTACGAGGTATTGGATTTTTATCTCTTTGAAGTAGAACCGCAGCCCACAGGCATTGGCTCAGATCTCCATAGAAAGGAGGTGATCCAGGCGCACCTTCCGGTACACCTACCTTGTTACGACTTAGTCCCAGTCACCGACCCCACCTTTGACAGCTCCCTCCCTTACGGGTTAGGATACCGGCTTCAGGTGTTGCCAGCTTCCATGACTTGACGGGCGGTGTGTACAATCCCCGGGAACGTATTCACCGCAGTATAGCTGACCTGCGGTTACTAGCAACTCCAACTTCATGCAGGCGAGTTGCAGCCTGCAATCTGAACTGAGGACAGCTTTAGAGGATTGGCTCCGCCTCGCGGCTTGGCAACCTGTTGTACTGTCCATTGTAGCGTGTGTGTAGCCCTGGATATAAAGGTCATGCTGACTTGACGTCATCCGCACCTTCCTCCGGCTTAATACCGGCGGTATTGTGTGACACATATAACACACAACGCGGGTTGCGCTCGTTAGCGGACTTAACCGAACATCTCACGACACGAGCTGACGACAGCCATGCAACACCTGTAACAGCTCCCCGAAGGGTCGGTCCGATTTCTCTTCCCTACCACTGCTATGTCAAACCCAGGTAAGGTTCTTCGTGTAGCAACGAATTAAACCACACGCTCCGCTGCTTGTGCGGGGACCCGTCAATTCCTTTGAGTTTTAACCTTGCGGCCGTAGTCCCCAGGCGGTAGACTTATCGCGTTAGCTTGGACACCGACAGCTATTACACCGCCGACGTCTAGTCTACATCGTTTAGGGCTAGGACTACCGGGGTCTCTAATCCCGTTTGCTACCCTAGCTTTCGCGTCTGAGTGTCAGGAATGGTCCAGGAGGCCGCCTTCGCCACTGGTGTTCCTCCAGATATCTGCGCATTCCACCGCTACACCTGGAATTCCACCTCCCTCTACCATCCTCTAGCTCTGCAGTTTAGAACGGCCTCTCCCAGTTGAGCCGGGAGCTTTCACGCCCTACTTACAGAACCACCTACACGCGCTTTACGCCCAGTAAATCCGGATAACGTTTGCCTCCTACGTGTTACCGCGGCTGCTGGCACGTAGTTAGCCGAGACTTATTCTGGAAGTACCTTCCTTCCTATTCCTTCCAAAAAGTGCTTTACAACCCGAAGGCCTTCATCGCACACGCGGTGTCGCTAGATCAGACTTTCGTCCATTTCTAATATTCCCTACTGCTGCCACCCGTAGGTGTATGGACCGTGTTTCAGTTCCATTGGGGGGCCACCCTCTCAGGTCCCCTACCCGTCAAAGCCTTGGTAGGCTATTACCCTACCAACTAGCTGATGGGACGCAGGCTCCTCTCGAAGCGAATAAATCCTTTACTCTCAACTTTCTAAAAATCGAGAGCACATGCGGTATTAGCGTTCCTTTCGGAACGTTATTCCACACTTCGAGGCAGATCACCAACGCGTTACTCACCCGTTCGCCACTATGATCACTTCGTATTACTACAAAATAACCACCGTTCGACTTGCATGTATTAGGCACACCGCCAACGTTCATCCTGAGCCAGGATCAAACTCTCCGCTAAAATTTATCACCTTACGGTGTTTTCATCTTTTACGGAAATTTCATTAACGAGGCTTGTATTTCTTACCTTTATTAATTGTCTTGCATTTCTTCCTATCACTTTTCAGTTGTTAAGGTTCTGACTTCAAGAGAGCGAATTCTAATTGAAACTATTTTTCTTGTCAAGCCTTTTTTTCAGACAAAATCACCGGCTCACAAACTCAGCCGGCAAAAGGCTCTTTCATTTAGATCTCTCAGACCCAAGCTATTTTGTTGTAAATAACTCCACCTCACGGCGCAGTCATTTGATGTAGCACCTTGGAACAATTAGTATAGACGATTCTAAACTCTTTGTCAAGGATGAATTTCGCGATTCGTACAAATTCGTACTGTTTGCTCAATTCGGGTTCTTCTTTTTTGAAGGTTCATACTGCCCATTTCTGGGCGCAAGGAAGTATTATAGGCAAACCAAAAATTAAGTCAAGGCTTTTTTAGACCAATTTTTAAAACTCGTTTTCCGTTTTTGTAGGTGTTTCGGGGTTCACATGAAGTGATAGCCCAATCACAACAGACACACAAATAGAAACGAAGCGCCTTATATTAAGCAGACTCGGATGAGATTACCACACTTGGTTTACCATGCTCCTGCCTGCTATAAGGCTATAGCATATGGACAGTAAACAGCATCAAATCAATATTTCTTCGAGCCAATAAAAGGCACAAATTTCGGGGTTTTATCCGCGTACTCCCGCCATGCCGGGTTCTGATTCTTGCCTTTTTCCTGAATTGGGATACCCGAAACAAACAAAAGCAGATAGGTGATCACGGCTGGGCTGATCAGAGCCAGCCACCCCCAGGGGTAGCCAAGGCTCATTGCCGACAAGCCAAACCAGACCAGGCTTTCGCCAAAATAGTTGGGGTGCCGGCTCGATTTCCACAACCCGGATTGCAAAATTTTGCCCTTGTTTTTCGGATCGCGCTTGAAGCCAGCCAACTGGCTGTCTGCCACCGCTTCATACAAGAATCCAATCGTGAAAACGACTATCCCAACCCAGGTTGTGATTCCGACCGGTTTTGAGTCAATATAATTCATTCGTAAGATTGCTGCTGAAACGAGGTATTGAAGCACAGCCTGAAGCATGAACAGGCGTAAAAAAGCCTTGGTTTGTGCGTTTTCACCGTAGCCTGCCAATATCTTTTGGTAACGCTTATCTTCGCCAGTTTTTGCAATCCTTTTTACGACATACCAGGCAAGCCGCAGCCCCCACAGGCTTACAGCCAGGCTCACCAGCAGATTGGGAAGTTCCCGGGTAGAAAAGGCAAAATAACTGACCCAGGCGATCAACACAAACCCAATGCCCCAGGCGGCATCCAAAAAGGTTACTTTGCCGGTAAGTCTGGCAATTAAATAAGCCAGTGAAAACGCCGCTACCGGCACCAACAATAGGAGGAGTAAGTATTGGATGATCATTTTCGGATCAAGTACGTTATCACTGAAACCGCGAGCGAGATAAATGTGCCCCAAGCCAGATCGACAACCGTTACAAGTAGCGGCCAATCTTTGAGAGTCGCCATGTTTGTCAGGTCGTATGTGGCATAGGTCACAAAACCAAAGATGGCTGCGCTCAAGAGGAGCTGTGCCATGTTCTGATGCTCCAGAGCCGGCACGATCACAAAGTAAACCATAGCAGCGATGAATATTATATAGAAGATGGCTGCCGGTAGCAGTTTGGCCTTGTCAGCCATTAAATGCCCAATTTGAGATTTGTAAAATTTCGAAGCTATGACTGTCAGCCAGAGCATGTCAATGCCTAAAAAGACGGCAAAAGCGACTAAAAATGTCTTAATGTTTTCCATTATTTCCTCTCAGTTTTCCATTACATAGCCGATAGCCAGAGCATCGTGCCCTGCCATCAAAGCATAGATTGGGCTGGATTGTTTAATAAATACTGGTTCCAGACCAGTCAACTTGCGTAAACGATCAAGGTACGGCCTTATAACATTTTCATTGTCAGTAAAGATCAAGGCGTATTGTTGGATTTTCCTTTTCTTGTGGTCGTTTTCGATGATTTTCATCAGTTTATTGAATTGGTTCTTGCGCCCAAAGCCGATCATTGCCATGTCTCCCGCACCCTTTTCATCAAGAGTGACCACCGGTTTGGCGCTGACAAACTCCAGGATCTGCGCCAGGTTTGGTTTTACCCTGCCCGACTTAACCATGGATTCAAGCTTGTCCAGAGCGACATAGATGTGGGCTTTATCGGCTTGAGCCTCCGCGGTCGCTTTAATTTTCTCAACAGGCTCTCCTGCTGCCAAGGCTCTGGCAGCATTTAACACCATCAAGCCCAGTGCAACTGAGTTTTGCTTGCTGTCGATCAGCATTACCCGGTCTTCAGCCTTTATAAGCGCTATGGCTTGTTGAAATGATTGATACGTTCCACTTAGCGCGGACGCCAGACTGATGATCAAAACTTTCTCATATTTTTCAAGCAAAGTTTCCAACCGCTGTTTCACAACACCAACGGAAGGCTGAGCGGTCGATTTTTTGCCGTCAAGCGCAAAAAATTGCTTGGTGCTCAGCTCGACCCGATCAAGATAGCTGTGCCCGCCAATGACTATGTTTAAAGGCACCACATCGATCCCAAGAGAGTCAATCAACTCTTGCGGCAGGTCAGAGCCTGAATCAGTGAGGATCGCAAGTGGACCACCAGCACTGTGTTCCAGATTGTACTGACGCAACATGTCATCAGTCTTTTGACTCACAAGTGAACCGAGTTCACTGGCGTGTTCAAAAACCTCCCAGGGGGTATCAGTATGAACATGGAATTTGATCATTTCACCGGCGTCCGATACTACTTGGGAATCGCCATAGGAATGAATGATTTCACGCAAACTTTCCAAACTCGCTTGAGCTTGTCCGGTTGTGTGAATAACTCCTTCGGTGCAATAACGATAAGTTGGAATTTCATCAATACCAGCTTCTGCGTGATAATTCAAAACTTCTTTTGGGATCAGATTTTCATAAGCAGCATCGTTTTTCCTATGAGAATGTCCGATGGTGCGAACGATACCTTCGATGTATCGATAGAAGGCCAGTGCGCCTGCATCCAAAAGATTTTTGCTTTTCAGAATTTCCATTTGCTGGGTCGTGGCAAGCAAACTGCCTTTGGCGCTGTCTAACGATTTTTCAAGGGTCTCAACCACATCGTTTTGGTTCTGACTTAGGTCTTTTAAGCCCTCACCCCAGCCTTTCATAACGGAAAGCATAGTACCTTCTTTTGGGTCTGCCACGGCTGAATAGGCCTTCTCAGCACCGTGGTTGATACTTTCAGAAAGAGCATGGATCGAGAAATTTTGGAAATCAGTATTTTGAATGCTTTCGATCAATCCAATAATGAAACTTGCTAAAATCGTTCCGGAGTTGCCTCTCGCGCTCAACAGTGCCTTGGTAGATAGGTTGTCCAAAAAATCCTTCAAACTGCTGGTATTAACCTCAGAGATAAGCCCTTCAGCCGTCAACAGCATGTTCGTACCTGTATCGGCATCTGCAACAGGGAAAACATTGATGCGGTTGAACAAATTCTCATCTTTTTTTAAAGCTGATAATCCGTGTTGTAAAGAGTCAAAAATTCTGGAAATAATAAGGGGTTCATTATTGATTTGCATGTCATTATCCTCGTCAGGGAAGAATATTATCACAACAGGATGATTGATTTAGATAATTGTATAATAGAATTACCTTTTAGCAAGAGTTGGAAAAATTTACTTTTTTTCTCGACTTTGACTGCCGCTGCTTTGTGATCGAAACCTGTTAAATAGTCTTAATTTATAAAGCAGATTGTCTACGTGAGCTTGCACGAGAGTTTTACAGTCTGCTGCTTTTAAAAAAAATGTAAACGGTTAAATCAAGTATCCTTTGATTGTCTTTCTTCCTCTGAATCAAATCATGGATGAGAGGAACATAACCAAAATGCCAAGCAGTGCGTTAAGTGCCAGGACTCCTGCTGAAGCTTTTTGGAGCTGAGGCTTCTTTTCAACCTTTACCTGTTTATTTATGGAGAGTCGCACGAAAGCCAGGATAACTATTACCACAATCAAGATATGCGTTATTGATAAAGCCGTCATGTATGTCGCTCGTTTAGTTTTTCTGATATCTTTTCAACCCTCATATTACGATATTTGTTAATCTCAACTACTGCATTCTGCCCCTCTTCTGTCAAAGCTAACAAAAGTGCCCTGGCATCGTTATGCTCGGTCATTTTTCGTACCATTCCTTTTGCCTCTAAAATACTCACCATTCCGCTAACGCTGGCCGCTTTGTAATTCAAGGCTTCAGTCAGCTGACTCAGATGTGAGTCTGGGTGCTTTGCCAAATAATCCAGATAGACCACCTGGGCAGGCGTGATATCAACCTTTTCCAAGGGTTTTTTGGCTTCTGCCTACTCAAACCTAGGGTGTAGGTCGGGTTCCGATTTTGAACCTTACGTCGATAATATAAGCCTATAGTGGGTTTTTGTCTTCTTGTAAACCGCTTATGAATTGATCGCTCTTTTTTTTGACAGTAAGCTATTCAGTAAACAGATAAAAGGATGAGGTCAGGTTAGGTTAGGCAAACATTCTTCCCGTCAGGTTGAAAAGCGCAACATGACCAACAACTATTGATCCAGCCAAAAAGCAATTTGTCACAATCTACCCACCTTTCCCGACTTAAAATATGTAGCTACAATTGATCACAGAGAAAAGGTGGAATTTGACGGAACAAGAGAATGAAACAGTAAGGGCAGAATCCCGACCGCCGTCGTTTAGCGATCTACCTTCGCTATACCAGGTTTACGCCAGGCAGATCTTTCTTTATCATTATGCCCGAGTTCAAAATATGCACGAAGCTGAGGACCTGACCTCCCAGACATTCGTGGCGGCTTGGGAATTTTGGCACACCCTGCGTGAGCCGGCAAGAGCCGTGAGCTGGCTGTTCACAATTGCCCGCAACAAGGGGATCGACCATCTCCGCAGGAACAACAATATCCAGCATGAAGAATGGAATGAGGAACTGACAAACTCTTCCTTTTCAAACAACCACCAAATTTCCTCTGAAACTCGGGATCGGTTGCTGGATTTGCGCCGAGGTATCGGAAATCTAACAGAAGACGAACAAGAGTTGATCCGACTGCGCCTGGTTGCTGAGCTGCCTTTTAAACAGATCGCTCAGATTCGACACGAGCCAGAAACCCGCGTCAAGAAACGTTACTACCGGCTGCTGGAGCGCCTTCAAGCCCAGCTGGAGCAAGAATGAACACCCTATCCGACCTCGAAAAGGAGATCCAACAATCGTATGCCCTACAAGAACCTCGTCCAGAGTTTCTGAACAACTTAGCTGGTAAAATCTGCACTGTTAAAGAACCAGCCGTAGGCACCAAACCGGTTTTCCGTCTTTCATGGGCTGTTTACGGACTGCTAGCAATCGCTTTGATCACAGTCCTCGCAATAGGACCTACCAAGGTCTTAGCCCAGATACAGAACTGGCTCGGGTTACACCCCGACCTTGGGTTGATCCAGCCCGACACACAACTTCGCGTTTTGAAAGAACCATCCAGTCAAACCCTGGATGGCGTTACAGTTGAAGTTTATGATGGTACACTCAGCGCGGATAAAAGCTATATCTACCTGAGTATCACCGGAGTCCCAACCTCAGCCTATCCACATAATGAGAACTCCTCGGGTTGCCTGACGCCGCATTATCTTGAGACCAAGGATGGCCAAATCTATCAGGCTTATGGTGATAGTGAATACGAGGTCATTCCTTCGGATGTGAACGAGCTTGAGTTGGTCATACCATGCATCCACAATACAATGCCTGGAACTGCACCTGAGCACTGGCGCATTCCGCTCGAATTTGTACAAGCTGAAGAACCTTTGGAACTGACACCAGTTTACGTCTTCCCGACCGAGACGCCGAATGCTAACAAGACTAGCATTGTTATCAGCCACAGCCTTGTTGAAGACGATAACCTCATCCTTGCAGGCTACATCCGCAATCTTGATGAAAAGTACCGCAATCTAGTCGGTGGTTTGGAGGTATTCGATGCCAATGGGAAACCAGTCCCATTTATTCACGACCAAACCCAACTTAGTTTGGCAAATACGTTGAGCAACCGGCTTGGTTTCTGGATCATTCGCCTGAAGCCTGAAGGTTTGACTTTCCCACTCGAAATCCGCGAATCCTACCTCGAAGTCAGTCTACCACTCGAGGATGAAAAAGCATCGCTCTCGGTTAATCTCCCTGATGAATATCCCCGGAACGACTTAATTATTGAGCAAACTTTTGAAATTGCCGGTGAAACTGTTAAACTTTACTTTTTACGCATAATGCCAAGTCAATTTGGTGGCTATGAGTATGCTTTCTATTTCAAAGATCACCCAATCATCAAGAGACTTGAGGTTTCATCTAAGGGTGCCTCCAGGTCCAATTCAAGAAACTCATTTGGCTCGGAGGAAATGCATGGAGAATTAGTTTTCATGAGTGGTTTTTGGATGGAGGAAGGCTCTTTGCATGGGGATGTCAAAATTGATATCAGCAGTCCGGTAAAAGTTCTCGAGACAGTGACCCTGGTCCATTTTTTTACTCCACCGGCAGATTTGTTAATCGAATTAATTGACATGATGCAATAGTGCTCACAAATTTCCTTTACACAGTGGTCGGATTTTATCCAGCCGCCTAATTATCGTTATATTTTTATTCCACGCCCAGCTAACTTAAAAATCGACATTAAAGAATAAGCTGCGGAAGAGGATGTAGACGAAGTAAATCACAATCAAATAGATTGCCGATTTTTTCCCCAGTTTACCGTTGTTGAACCACAAGATCCCCCACAACATCATCCCAGTCAAGGTCTCCCAGGGCAGATCCCATGTGACAAGCGGTCTTGGGACGGCATAGGTGGAGATGAGCGCACCGCCACCAATTGCCAGTAAGGGATTGGTGATGTTGCTGCCGACCAGAGTTCCCAGAGAGATACCAGCTTCCTTGTGACGAATGCCAGCCAGCGCTGTTGTTAACTCGGGCAAGGCTGATGCCAAACCGAGAGTAATGACACCTATGAGCGACCCACCTACACCCGTGCGATCAACAACGACTTCAGTCGCGGAAAGAACCAAGGTTGCACAGCCAATAATGACAACCAACAAAACTGCTGTGATAAAAGCGTCGCGCAGCACCTCACGTCCATTGGTTGGTGCATCCTCAGCGACTTCCTCAGATTGAAGTTGATTATCTTCTTCCTTATAATGTTTACGCTCGTCCATGTAAAGGTAGTAGGTATAAGCCAGAAATGACCCAAACAGGATCGCGCCATCAATACGAGAGTAATTACCATCCAAGCCCAGGATAAGACACATGATGGTTGTGCCGATCATGGGAATCATACTTTTCCAAAGGAAATAGCGGCGAAAGTACATCGTACCTGCCAACAAAATCACGATGCCCATGATCAGGGTCTGCTGAACTACATCGGAACCGATGTTAGCACCCAGAACAATGGCAGAGCCGGTTTGAAAGTCGAGTGTACCGCGCAAAATATTAACTGAGGCCGTGAAATGAGAAGTAATTTCAGGCAGCGACGTAGCAATAGAGAGCACGGTCATGCCCATAAAAGTGCTGGATAGTTTGAAGTAGTTCGCGATCCCGATCAGCTTTTTTACAGCATAGTTCGCGCCTAATATCAGCAGAGCGAGTGAGACCAATCCAACTACTGCTACCTCGAAAATACTCCAATTTTGCATCATATCTGTTCCTTTTCTAAAAACGATTGATTATATGATTTTTCCTATCAAACAAAAGAGGTTCAAGCCCGATTTAACATGGATTTAACAATTCAGCTGTTATATAGCGGAAACGCAGAATAATGGTCAAATTGATAAATCAAACTCTTCGAATGTTCACTTAATGTTCACTTTTCGAACATCGGGACCTCATAACACAGGTGTACAGTTTGTTTATTGAAAATTGAAAGGTCCGACAAAAGGTGAGTAATGACAGGAAGACATGAATTCAAACACTACATAAACTATGCTGACATCTTGCAGCTCAGAAGCAGGTTGCCACTGATCATGGAAATGGACGAACACTCTACTTCAAAGGCTGGCTACGTTGTACGCAGTCTCTATTTCGACAATTATGCAGATAAAGCTTTGTTCGAGAAGATCAATGGGGTCGACAACCGTGAGAAGTTCCGGCTGAGATTGTACAATGGCAATTTCAGTCTGATCCTGCTTGAGAAAAAGAGTAAGTTAAACGGACTTTGTTACAAGAACAGTGCTCCAATTTCAGCAGAGGTATGCGAGGACGTGATCAAAGGCGATTATTCATCCCTGAATCAGCCTGACCAACCGCTTCTGGTCGAATTTTATGCCAAGCTCAAGTATCAACAATTACGACCACGCACGATCGTGGAATACACACGTGAAGCTTACATAATGAAAGCCGGAAAGGTGCGTGTCACTCTGGATCACCATATCCGTACCAGCAACCAACCATCTTTCTTCCTTTCTTCAAGTTATCCAGGATTTTCATTACCAGATGCTTGCATACTTGAAGTTAAATATGATCAATTTTTGCCTGAAGTGGTGCGGTCAATTACAGCCCTCTCCTCCAGGCCGACAACCTCATTTTCCAAATATGCCGTTTCAAGAATTTTCCAGGAGTGAAAAAAATATGACATTCGATGACATTTTCAAATCCAGTTTCCTTCAACAAGCAGCAGATCTTTCGATCGTTGACATGCTTCTGGCAATGGCGTTTGCCTTTGCCTTGGGTCTTTTTATTTTCTATATATATAAGAAGACCTTCACAGGCGTGATGTATTCGGCCTCTTTTGGCGTTTCGATCATGGCGATGACACTGATAACCACACTCATCATTTTGGCAGTGACATCCAACATCATCCTCTCATTAGGAATGGTAGGTGCACTCTCCATCGTTCGCTTCAGAACTGCGGTGAAGGAACCACTGGATATTGCATTCTTATTTTGGGCAATTTCGGTTGGCATCGTGGTGGGTGCCGGCTTGCTGCCGCTGGCTGTAATCTGTTCGGTGATCATTGGTATTGTTCTTTTGGTGTTTGTCAATCGGAAATCCACCGACACGCCCTACATAATTGTACTGAGCCTGGCGGATGATGCCGCTGAGGTAAACGCGCTCCAGATCGTGAATGATGAGACCCGAAAAAATCTGATCAAATCAAAGACCGTATCCGATGAAGGCATAGAGTTGACCATCGAAGTGCGCCTGAAGGATGCAGCAGCCAAAGTTGTGAATGAACTGAAAGCGATCGAGGGTGTCAAGTCAGCGTGTTTGGTGAGCTTTAACGGAGAATACTCGAGTTAAGCTCAGACTTAGAAAAGTGACTCAGAATGATTAAGAATAAGATCACCGACAAACTTGTGCTGGTTGCTGGAATAGTTGTTTTGATAGGCGCAATCCTGTTTCAAGGCTCTGCCCTGGGAACCAGTCCGACCACCTCCAATCTGACTCAATATGCAACGGAATTGTTTGGTGACAGCATCATCACCCTGGATATCCAGGCCGACCAGTCGGATTGGGAGGCGATGATCGCCAATGCGCAAGCAAAGACCTACATCATGGCAGATGTGGTGGTCAATGGGGTGACCTATCAGGATGTCGGTGTGCGCACAAAAGGCAACGCCAGCCTGACCCAGGTATCCCAAAGTGCCAGCCCTGAACGCTATAGCCTTCGCATCAAATTTGATGAGTACATCGAGGGTCAGACGCTGCTTGGCTTGGACGAATTAGTGCTCAACAACATGATCTCGGATCCCAGCTACATGAAGGAGTATCTTTCACAGGATCTGATGCGCTTCATCGGAGTGGAAGCCCCTCTGACCAACTATGCCAGTCTTTCGGTCAATGGCGAGGGTATTGGTTTTTATGTCACCCTTGAATCCTATGGGTCAAGCTACAACCTACGCGTCAATGGGGACAAAGACAGCAATTATTACAATGTCAAAACTATGGAAATGGGCGGAGGAAACGGAATGCCTCAGGAAAGAGGATTCGCCTTCGGTCAACAGGGCGACCTAGCGGATCAGCAAGGTCCTGCTACAGAGGATTGGGAAGATCGACAAGGCTTTGTAGGGCGTGGTGGCGGAAGCCGGGGGGGAAGCCTGGAATACTCGGATGACGACCCGGAAAGTTACCCCTCCATTTTTGACAATGCGCTTCAGAATGTCACCTTGGCTGAGCAGCAGAATGTTATTGATGCCCTCAAGGCACTGAGTACCGGGGAAAATATTGAAAATTACATCAATGTCGACCAGGTCTTACGCTACTTTGCAGCACACACTTTTTTGGTCAGTATGGATAGTTACTACTCAAACATGGCGCAAAATTATGTGATCCAGGAGCGGGATGGCGTCATCTCAATCCTGCCGTGGGATTATCATCTGTCGTACGGCGGTTTCCAGTCGGGTTCGGCCAGCGAGATCGTAAATGCACCCATCGACACACCTCTTTCGGGCGTAACCATGGAATCCAGACCCTTGTTAAATGCGCTGCTCAGTAATGAAGAGTATGTCAGCCAGTATCATCAATATCTGCAAAAGATGGTCACAGAATACTTTGAGGGTGGTTTGTTTGAAAAGACGGTCAGAAACCTGCAAAACAAAATAGCCAGCTATGTTGAAACTGATCCAACCGCTTTTTATAATATCAACGATTTCAACCAGGCTGTTGAAACGTTGATTGACTTCAACCTCCTGCGGGCTGAGAGTATTGCCGGACAGCTGGATGGAACTATCCCAGCTACCACAGAAGGGCAATCCATCGATTCTTCTACCTTGATCGACGCATCTTCAATCGATATGTCCGATCTCGGTTCTTCTGGAATGGGTGGAGGCGGAGGTGCCAGACCAGAAGGAGATATCGGCGAGTTCCCTGGTGCCATGCCTGAAGGTGGCATGGGAGAAAGCACAATTGATCCGATGCAAGGTATGCCCGACCAAGACCTAATGCGTCAGGCAATGGAGATCGTCCAGGCAGCCGAAGGAGAGCTAACGGATGAGGTGAAAGAAAAATTGCTTGCCCTGGGGATCACAGAGGACCAACTCGCCTTTTTTGAGAATTCACAAGGTGGTTTCCCCATGGGTGGTGGAATGCCCGGTCAGGGTATACCCCAGGATGGTCAAGCCCCTCCTGGGTTAAGCCAACCGAATCAGACCCCACCTGAAATCACAGAGGAATCCACAACTGCACCTGCTAGCAACATGACCAATCCTTTTTCGACCAATTTCGTCTGGATAGGAGTGCTTGGCGCCATTCTTGCTGTGGCGATAATTGTGATAGCCAAATATAAGAGAAGTTATTAAAATTGTAGACGGGAAAGGCGACCCCTCCAGGAAGGAAGCAATGACATCTATTCTTATCGTTGATGATGAACCGGGACTGAGATCAGTCATCAAGAGATATGCGGTCTTTGAAGGTTACGAAGTGAGTGAAGCCAGTGATGGTATGGAAGCGGTTGAACTCTGCCGGGCTCAAAACTTCGATATCATCATTATGGATGTTATGATGCCTGACCTGGACGGCTTTTCGGCAGTAAGAGAAATCCGAAAAGTTCAGGATACCCCGGTGATCATGCTGACTGCCAGAGGGGAAGAATATGACAAAATCCTGGGTTTCGAGGTGGGTGTGGACGATTATGTCGTTAAGCCTTTCTCGTCCAAGGAAATCATGCTGCGTATCGGCGCCATCCTGCGTCGTACCGCGAGAACGACCCCGGTGGATTCAGTAGATGAGGATCACATGGTTTACGAACAAGCCGGGTTTAAAGCCGATCTCACCGCTTATAAAGTCACAATCGATGGTGAAGAGGTCCACTTGCCTCCTAAAGTAATTGATATGCTTTTCTACTTGATCCGCAACAAGAACATTGCCGTCCCACGTGAACGCTTGCTCTCTGAAGTGTGGGGATACAGCTATTTCGGCGACGATCGAACCATCGATACGCATATGAAAATCTTACGAAAGTCTCTTGGCAAGTATGCCAGCATGATCACCACCTTGCATGGTTTGGGATATCGGTTCGATGGATAAAATCAGGCTTAAGTGGCGGATTTTCGCCTATCTGCTTGCGTTCTGTGCCTTGTTGATCGGCGTTCTGTGGATTTTCCAGACCGTTTTGCTCAATGCAACTTATAAATTTGTACGCCGGACTGAGATCAGGCAAGCGATCACACTGGTTAGAGAGAATATCAACAGCCCTGAGCTGGAAGATATCCTGGTAGATTTACAAAACGCTAAGGATATTCTAGTCATGCCTTCGCAGGAGTTTGTTTCTCCTGTCAATCCAATCCCGATCAATCCCGGTCAGCCCAGGCCCGAATCCCTCACTCAGACGGAGGTTTTTACGCTTAGCAATGGCAGGCAAATATCCTTGACCTTCCATGCCCTGGTCACGCCGGTCAATGCCACAGTCTCGACACTCAAACTGCAGCTATATATCATTACTGGTTTGTTGCTGATCTTTGCCATCGTACTGGCGATCATGATTTCAAGGCGCATCTCCGAGCCGATTGAAAACATCACCCAAAGCGCAAAAACCCTGTCCACTGGCAAGCTCGATACGCAGTTTGACGGTCACGGTTTTCTCGAGATCCGGGAACTTTCTGACACGCTCAATGCTGCGTCAACAGAACTTTCGAAAGTTGACGATTTGCGTCGGGAGCTGATGGCAAATGTTTCGCATGATCTTCGCACGCCGCTTGCCTTGATTTACAGCTATGCTGAGATGATGCACGATTTTCCGGACGAGGTCACTGCCGAACAAAGCCAAACCATTATGAATGAGGTCCAATACTTATCGAAACTGGTGTCAGACGTGCTGGATATGTCCAGCCTGGAATCGGGTATGATCGAGATCCATCCGGGACGTTACAACCTCACCCAAAGCCTGGCAGCTACTGTTGGACGGATGGCAGAATTAGTCAACCCAGCAGAACTACGGCTCAGCTTTGTCAACGATGGTGATATCGATGTCTCTGCAGATGAGATCAAAATCACCCAAGCCTTCTCCAATTTACTGATCAATGCCATTAACCATAGCAAAGCGGGTGACACGATTACCATCAGGCAACTGGTAAAAGACAAAAAAGTGCGTATAGAAGTGGAAGACCACGGCGAAGGGGTTGCTCCAGAAGACGTCGCCCATATCTGGAATCGTTACAACAAAACCAGCAAGGCTAACCAAAAAATCCGGGGGACAGGATTGGGGCTCTCTATTGTAAAGAGGATCCTTGAGCTGCACAATGGTAATTATGGGGTCGAATCTGAAATTGGGACTGGAAGCACATTCTGGTTCGAGCTAGATTTGGTATAACCCAACCGATTCCGAAACAAAAATTCACCTAATTTTCACATAAGTTTTATTCTCACGACAAACAATCTACACGATTGCACTTTATTGTTTAGGAGAAAGTGAAAGGATAGATTATGTATGATGAACTTGAAGAAAAATTAGAGGTGCCAGACGAACCAGTCGAAGGTGCACCACTAACAATAATAACAAACGAACCAAAAAGCAAAACTCACAAGAAAATCCCGGTGATTTTAGTTGTCATCGCCCTCTTCAGCCTGGTCTCAGGCTTTACTGGTGTACTGGTGGGTAAAAACATCGCAAGCAAACAGGTTGCCACAACTACAGCTTCTGAAAACACAGTGATATTCCAATCGGTCAGCCGCACCGACAGCCTTGGTGAGGTTGTCACAAGTATGAGCTTGCCCGAAATCGCAGAAACCGCCGGGGATTCCGTAGTTGAGATCACCACCGAAACGGTCTCCGGTAGCTCACGTATGCGCCAATTCGTAGTGGAAGGAGCCGGCAGTGGGGTGGTTATCACCAGTGACGGCTATATCGTCACTAACAATCACGTCATCGAAGACGCTACCAGCATCAAGGTACGCCTGACTTCCGGCGAAAGTTTCGATGCCGCGCTCATCGGCAAGGATGCCCAAACCGACCTGGCTGTGATCAAGATCACCGCAAGCGACCTGACCCCTGCTGTTCTTGGAAACTCGAGCGAACTTAAAGTTGGTGACCTGGCTGTCGTGATCGGTAATCCTTTAGGTGAATTGGGTGGCACCGTGACCAATGGCATCGTCAGTGCCCTGGACCGTGAGATCACCATCGACGGCGAAACCATGACACTCCTTCAAACTAATGCCGCCATTAACCCAGGCAATTCTGGCGGTGGCATGTTCAACGCCAGGGCTGAGTTGGTCGGTATTGTCAATGCCAAGAGCAGCGGGTCTGACGTTGAAGGGCTGGGTTTTGTGATTCCGATCGACACTGCTAAGCCGATCATAACCAGCCTGATTGAGAATGGGTATGTCAGCGGACGACCCTGGCTGGGAGTTGAATTGCTGGATATTACCGACGTGGCTACCGCCATGTACTACAGGGTATCGCAACTGGGCGTCTATGTAGCCCAATCTGGCAACAACAGTGAACTTAAGGCTGGCGATCTGATTCTGAAGCTGAATGAGGAAGCAGTGAGTTCCTCCGCTGATATCAAGAGCATCCTCTCCAACTATGCTATTGGAGACCAAATCACAGTTCAGGTGTATCGGGATGGCAGTCTACAAAACATCCTGGTTACTATTCAAGAAATAACGCAGTAAAAACCTCCTTTGAACAAGCCTGCCCAGCTACTGGGTAGGCCATTGTGGGTGAACGACGAAAGCGGTCAACCCAGGGAGGTTAATTGGGATGAGGTTGTAGGTATTCTGAAACATCTCTTCAAACCCGAATTTTTGAACCGTGTGGATGAAATTGTGGTCTTCAAACCGCTCACGCATGAGGATTTGGGTGAGATTGTCGGTATTCAACAGCAGCATGTCAGCGATTTACTTGCCAATCTTGGTCTTAAGCTCTAAATCAGCCCCTCAGCCAGGGCGTGGTTGGCAGACGTGGGGTATGACCCCGAATTCGGTGCCCGCCCGCTAAAACGCGCCATTCAACGGGAGGTTCAAGACCCCCTGGCGCTCAAGCTTCTCAGCGGTGAATTCAGCGAAGGAGAAACGATCAAGATCGACAGGACGAAGGGCGGTTTGATTTTTTCAAGGGGTAAGCTTTCATTCTGATAAAAAGGTAAAGCTCACGAATTCTCGTGAGCTTTATTGTGGAAACCTCTTTTTTGAGCGGAGCGACATGAATTGTGATGCGTAAGAATTTTATCTTACGAATTTCCCAAAATAGAGGTCTTCCTCACCTTTGAACACGCCCAGTCGCATTACCTTTCATCAAGGAATTAACTTCAGACAGTGAAACACGGTTAAAATCGCCTTCAATGGAATGCTTCAAGCAAGAAGCTGCTACGGCAAATTCGATGGCATTTTGAGGGTCATAATTGTTTTTCAAGGCGTAAATCAAACCACCTGAGAAAGAATCCCCTCCGCCAACTCGATCAAAGACACGGATTTCGTAAGTACGGGAGAAGTAGGTATCGTTCCTGTCATAAAGCATGCCAGCCCAATTGTTGTTATTGGCATCGATAGAAGTCCTCAAGGTAATACCAACATGCTCAAAACCGTAAGCATTAACCAACTGTTTTGCCACGGATTTATACCCTTCGTAATCAAGTTTTCCGCCTTCCACATCCGCGCCCTCAGCCTTAATACCTAAAACTTTATCGGCATCTTCTTCGTTCGCAATACACACGTGCACGTAAGGCATCAAGGCAGACATAATCTCTTTTGCAAGCTCAGTGCTCCAGAGGTTTTTCCGGTAATTCAAGTCGCAGCTGACTTTAATATTTTTTTGACTGGCAGCCAAGAGAGCTTCTTTGCAGGTCTGTGCCAGGCTTGTGCTTAATGCCGGCGTGATACCTGTGAAATGGAACCAATCCACACCTTCGAACAATTTGTCCCAATCATAGTCTTTGGGCTCAGACATAGCCACCGCTGAAAATTTTCGATCGTAAAGAACAGTAGAGGGTCTCTGAGAATGTCCTTTTTCGACAAAATAAGTGCCAACGCGGTCACCCTGGCGTAATATCCGGGTAGTATCTACCCCAAAATAACGCAGACTATTAATGGCTGCCTGACCGATTGCATTTTTCGGCAAACAAGTTAAATATGCTGCATCTTCACCATAATTTGCAAGAGATACAGCCACATTGGCTTCCCCTCCACCAAAAGTCGCCTCAAGTTTGTTAGTTTGCAGAAGTCTATGCCCGTCTTCTGACATAAGACGAAGCATGATTTCGCCAAAGGTTAGAATTTTTCCCATAGTATCTCCTTAATTAAGCCAGGTGGATCGCAAATCCTGCGATTTCTTCCCTGATGTAGATTGCTTTGAGTTTTCCGCTGGCATCCCTTTTTTCAGATTCTTTATTAAACTGAACACCCATTGCAGTAAGATAACTTACCGCACGATCCAAGGAATTTGTCTTAAGCGCAATATGACCATTCTTTCCGAGGTAGGGCGATTTCATAAACTCAATGACTGTCCCAGTAAAGATGGAACTATTGCCCACTTTGGGATCTGAAAAGTGAAATAGTTCCGAGAACCGCATGGCTGAACTCAATGCGGTTTCAGGGTCAGGTGTGTTCGCTCCCACATGGACCAGCTCCAGTCCTAACATGTTTGAAACCGCTTGCCGGCACAAATCGGTGATACCCGACCAGTTCTGAATTTCGACATTTTTTCCCAACATAAAGGTACCCCCACAGGCGGCAATACGATCAAAAGCTAGGTAACTTGCCAGGTTCTCTAGTGAGATACCGCCAGTTGGGATGAACTTTACACCTTTATATGGACCACAAAAAGCTTTCAATGCAGCCAATCCACCTATCTGTTCTGCAGGGAAAAATTTTACCAAATTCAAGCCCATTTCGATTGCCTTATCTAATTCAGATGGAGTGGCAATGCCAGGAATTATCGGTACGCCTTTTTGCTGGCAATGCCTGACAACTCTCTCGTTTAAAGCTGGTGCAACCAGGAATCTGGCTCCTGCAGCTATGGCAAGATCGGCTTGTTCGGTATTTATTACTGTCCCTGCCCCTACCAGGAGATCTGGAACGTTGTCGACCATCGCGGCGATAACATTCTCCGCCTTTGGCATTCGGAAGGTAATTTCTGCAACGGGGATGCCACCATCAGATAATGCTTTCCCCAACGGAGCCGCATCCTCAACACTATTAACACTGGCAATGACTGGGACGAGCCCTATAGCCGAAACCTGATCCAATATATCTGTCATATTACCCCACTTTCTCAACAAGATATTGCTTCATTCTACGCATTCCTTCAATAATATTCTCATCGGAGGTAGCATACGTGATACGAATGTATCCTTCACCAGCATCACCAAACCCAGTGCCAGGAACAGTAACAACACCTGTTTTTCGGAGTAGGTCCATACAGAAATCAGCGGATTTTATTCCTAACTCTTTGATGCTAACAAACAGATAAAAAGCCCCCTTAGGTTTTTTCACTTTTACACCAGGCATATCACTGACAAGGTCAAATATCAGGTTTCTGCGTTTTTCATATATATCGCGCATGCGGTCCACATCGTCCTGGCAATCTCGTAGAGCCCTGGCACCAGCCAGTTGAGTAGGTGCTGGTAAACAAGAAGCACTGTTTTCATGAAGTTTTGTCATGGCGCGGATGATATCGGGATTAGCGATTGTATATCCCAACCGCCAGCCTGTCATGGCAAACATCTTTGAAAACCCGCTTATATATACCGTTCTTTCCCGCATCCCAGGGAAAGAAGTAATGCTGGTATATTTCAATCTGTCATAAACCAGCCTGCTATAGATTTCATCGGAAATAGCGAACAAGTCGTGCTCAACGACCAACTCAGCCAATCCCTTCAGGGTCTCTGCGTCAATGACCGCACCTGTTGGATTGGAAGGAGAATTAATCATAATCAGCTTGGTTTTGGGCGTTATGGCTTGGCGAACCTGTTCGACAGTAGGAACAAAATCTGTTTCCTCAGTAACACGAACTTCTTTAAGTTGTGCCCCACACATTGCAATATGACCAAAATAATTCGCCCATGCCGGAGTAATCAGAATTACTTCATCAGCAGGATCCGCCAACGTAAGGAGGGCTAATTGCAATGATTCCATCGCACCACAGGTCACTAGTATTTCACTCTGAAAATCAGGTTTAAGATCGTCTTTATGGTACTCAGCAATGGCTTGGCGTAATTCTGGAATACCTGCATTAGGTGTGTAATGAGTCAGTCCGCGTTGCCAGGCATCACAAGCCTCATCTATCACTACTTGTGGCGTGATGAAATCAGGTTCGCCTACCGTGAAGCTCACGGTGTCGGTCATTTTTAGGGCTTCATTGTACATTGCCCGGATCGCCGAACCTCCCATATTGCGTGCTAAGTTCGATAGTTTCATAGTAATTCTCCTTTTATGCTCCAAGATAAGCCGCTTTTACCTGTTCATTTTTCAACAGGTCGGCTGAATTGCCTGAGAGAACAATCTTGCCAGTTTCCATCAGGTATGCCCTTGAAGCTACATTAAGTGCCATGAAGGCGTTTTGTTCATTTAACAATATGCTTGTGCCAGTTTCGTTGATTTGTTTGATTATCCTGAAGATATCTTCAACAATAATCGGAGCCAAACCCATAGAAGGCTCATCTAACAGCATGATTCTGGCGTTGGTCATCAAGCCTCTGCCCAATGCAAGCATTTGCTGTTCACCTCCAGAGAGTGTGCCAGCCAGCTGTTGTCTGCGTTCCTTTAACCTCGGAAAGAGAGAATATACTCGTTCCATCGTTGTATCGACAATCGTGCGATCCTTGACTGTTTTTGCCCCTAGGAGTAAATTTTGCTGAACAGAAAGTTTGCTGAAAACGCGTCTACCCTCAGGAACATGTGCGATGCCTAACTCAACATGCTTATGAGCAGGGAGTTTAGTTAGTTCAATGCCATCAAGTCGAATACTTCCGGATTTCGCCTTTTCGAGCCCGGAAATAGTCCGAAGAATGGTAGTCTTCCCTGCGCCGTTTGCACCAATTAACGCAAGAATCTCTCCCTGTTCAACATAGAAAGAGACACCTCTCACCGCTTCGATCGCTCCATAGGATACGGACAGATCATTTACTTCAAGCAATGGCATTGTAACCTCCTCCAAGATAAGCTTCAATCACTTTAGGATTGCGTTGGATCTCGGCAGGATTTCCTTCAGCGATGGTTCTGCCAAAGTCGAGCACTTTAATCCGATCAGCCAGTGGCATGACAAAATTCATATGGTGTTCAATAAGAATAATTGTCATATTAAATTTTTCGCGTATCCGTCTGATCAGTGACGCAATTTCATCGATTTCAACAGCATTCATACCCGCTACAGGTTCGTCTAAAAGTAAAATTTTAGGCTTGAGCATCATTGCTCTAACTATTTCAAGTTTTCTTTGAGGTCCATAAGGCAGGTTTTTAGAGAGCAGATCAGACTGTTGATCAAGGTTAAAAATCTTCAGCAATCTCATCACTTCGATATCAAGCTCGCGTTCTTGTTCCACAATGGACTTTGTTCGCAACAAAGCAGGAAAAAACTGTTCCAAGCTGTGAAGTGTGTAAGCCATCTTGATATTGTCAACAACAGTCGCATTGTGGAACAAGCGGATGTTCTGGAAGGTTCTGGCAAGCCCATTAGCAGCAAATTGATTAGGTCGCAACCCAACAAGGTTCTTTCCTTCCATTTCAATAGTTCCGGATGTTGGTTTATAGATACCTGTCAGCATATTGAAAACAGTCGTTTTCCCTGCACCATTTGGACCAATAATTGCCAGTAATTCCCCTTCTTGCACATCAGCCGAAAAATCTTCGACTGCAACAAGACCACCAAACTTTATAGTGAGATTTTTGATACTTAATATTGTCGCCATGGTTATTCCCCTTCTTCAGCTTCTGGTACAGTAGGATCCGCTGCGCCTTCATACAACTCTTTGCGGTGAATTCTGAGGAAAGGTAATTCGTAACCGCCTGTGAGACCCTTAGGGCGGTAAAGCATTACGATGATAAGAACCAGCGCATAGATCACCAGACGCCAGGAAGCCAGGAATCGCAAAGCTTCGGGCAGAGCGGTAAGCAATAGTGCACCTACAATCGATCCTGTCAAAGAACCGCTACCGCCTGCATAGAGAAAGACTAAAAGGTCTGAGGATTTGACAAAACTAAAGGTGTCAGGTTGGATGAAGGAAACCACATGTGCGTACAATCCGCCTGCAACTCCGGCAATGAAAGCAGAAAAGGTAAAAGAAATGATTTTATAACGGGTAGTATCGATTCCCATGGCTTCAGCAGCAATTTCATTGTCGCGAATAGCAATCCAGGCACGCCCATAGCGAGAGTAGATGACATTTCTGACCACAAACAAGGTTAAAGCCACAAAAGTAAAAATCCATGCGAGATTAGCATAGGTCGGAACGCCGATCATGCCCCTGGCAGCCCCAATGGGTTCGATCAGCCTTAAGCCAGCCCTGACAATTTCACCAAAGGCTAAAGTTACAATTGCCAGGTAATCGCCCTTAAGTTTTAAAGTAGGCAAGCCGATCAAAAAACCTACTAGTGCCGCCACCAGACCGCCAATGAAGAGACTCAGCAAAAAAACAGGAATCTGCATCGATGAGGGAATTACACTTGGTTTCAAGAGCAAGGTAGTGATAATTGCAGATCCATAAGCTCCAAGTGACATGAAACCCGCATGACCGATTGAGAACTGGCCTGTAAATCCATTCACCACGTTTAGACTAAGGGTCATCATGATGTTCACTCCGGCAAACATCAGAATTTGAATGTGGTAGTTGTTTGCTATACCAAAAGATTTGAGCAGCATGATCAAACCATAAATGGCAGCAAAACCAATAATGGGCAAGACGCTCTTACTTAGATGTTTAGGGATTTTCAATTCAACCTCCTAAACTTTTTCAATGGAAAATTTGCCCAACAAGCCAGCAGGTTTAAAGAGCAATATCAAGATGAGTACTATAAAACCGATCATGTATCCAAAATTGGAATTAATGGAAGTGGCGAAAATTTCGGATATCCCAAGGATGAAACCACCTAACATGGCTCCGCGGATATCGCCAATTCCACCGAGTACTGCCGCGATAAACGACTTGGTTCCAAGCCAGCCCCCCATGTAAACATCTACCTGGGGATAGATGCTGGCATAAAAAATACCACTGGACGATGCAAGAGCCGCTCCAATAAAGAAGGTCATGGAAATAATGACATTGATGTTAATTCCCATCAGCAGCGCGGCATCCTTGTCCATGCTGACTGCCCTCATTTGAGCGCCCAAGGGCGTCTTGTTTACGACATAGTAGAGTATGAACATTAGCAGAAGAGACAAGAACAACATGATTAATTGCGTTGAAGTGATTGTCACGCCACCGATGTTGTATTGAATGAGCGGAAAAAGTCTGGGGAATGGGCGCGGGTTAGGACCAATGAAAGGTAAAGCGCGGGGAAAGTTTTGCAGAAACATGGAAACCCCTACAGCAGTGATCAGGGCGGTCATTCTCGGACGATCACGTAAGGGTTTATATGCAACTGCCTCAACGATCACACCAACCAATCCGGTTCCAATCATGGCAATGAGAATGATTGCTATTACCTGTAAAGCAGAGAGAGTCCCACTGGTACTCATGAAAGCCATGGCAAGAAAAACAGTGGAAAGCGCACCAATCATTAGAAAATCGCCGTGGGCAAAGTTGATCATGCCCACAATCCCATAAACCATGGTGTAACCTAAAGCCAGCAAGGCATAAACGCTGCCAAGCTGCAAACCATAAATTAATAGTTGGAAAAAAGTAGTCATTCTCCTCCTTTTCCGATATTCATTTAAGAAACAGCCATGCCCTTGAGGGCATGGCTGTGTGGTCTACCGAGTATTAAGGATTGACGTTGACAACAAACTCAGGAACGCCTTCGGCATTGTACATTAAAATCGCAGCACCCTTGATTGGGTTGCGATCTGGACCAACCGTGATCGTACCGGAAGGAAGGTGTAAATCTTTAAGAGAAGCCATTGCATCTCGAACTCCCTTGCGATCGATCGTAGCTGCGTTTTTGATAGATTCCAGAATCATCATTGTAGCTTCGTATGCTAAAACAGCATTGGAGTTGGGGTTCATACCATAGGCGTCGTTAAAGGCCTTCACAAATTCCTGAGCCACTGGATCAGGATTATCAGGTGAAAAAGCAGAAACGTAGGCGGTACCTGCGATATTTTCGAAGCCGGCCAGTTGTGCAACCTCAGGAGCGTCCATGGAATCACCACCGATAAATGGAGCAGTTATGCCAAGTTCACGAGCCTGGCGAACCTGTAGTGGAATTTCGGTGAACATGTTGGGGATGAACACAACTTCGGGGTTAGCAGCTTTGATCTTTGTCAACTGGACGTTATAGTCTTTGATATCCGAACCGCTATAAGCCTGAACCTCAACAACCTCGCCACCCAATTCGGTAAATGCGAGTTCAAAGTTTTCATACAGACCCTTTGAATAGGCATCAGCATTGTTGTAAATGACTGCAGCGGTTTTATAGCCTGTGTCCCAGGCATATGTAGCCGCCGCGCGGCCCTGGAACGGATCAATGAAACAGGCACGGAAAATGTAATCACCGACCTGGGTAACAGCCTCGTTGGTAGTAAATGTACCGACTGCAACAACACCAGCAGATTGGGCAATTGGGCCAGCTGCAAGAATCGCTTTTGACATATCAGGGCCAACAATACCAATCACGTTGTCCTGATTGATCAGTTTTTGATAAACGTTTGTAGTCGTTTCCTCTTTGGCTTCGTTATCTTCATAGACAAACTCGATTGGATAACGAGTGTCACCAACCAAAAGACCACCTTCTGCTTTGAGTTTCTCTTCAATGAGTTTTACACCATTGGTGATGTATTTACCTGCCGTGGCACCTGGTCCTGACATAGGGCTGACAACACCAATCTTCAGTGTTTCGCCGGTCTTTTCGCCATTTGCTTGTGGTTCAGGTTCCGCGGGAGCTGCGGGAGAACCTGTGGAGCATGCTGAAATAAAAACTGCAATGGTTAAAATAGTTAACAAAACTCGACTTGTTTTCTTCATTTACGACCTCCATCGTAATCTTGAATTTGAACTTGGACAAATAGACATGTGGATACGGAGAACATTTTTTTAGCGATTTTGGATTGCAGTCTCCTCTCTTGAGGGTTTCACTATATGGAATCCCGTTCCAAATATAGTATAATTCACTTATATCACACTCCTTTTTTTTTGACAAGAGGTTAAATGTATATTAAGGATTTGTTTGTAGAGAAAATCAGGAAGATATTGTGCCCTTCACTCCAACAACAAAAAAAACAACTATAATTGGGTGATTACCATTACTGGTTGGGAGGAATATGCAAAATTCAAGTATTCAGGTCATTAATAAGGCTGCAGATATTGTTGAACAATTGGCTACATCAGAAAACGGGCTTAGATTGTCAGAAATTACCGATAGGACAGGGCTCCCCAAGAGTACAGTGCATCGTATCTTAGCAACCCTGATTTCCAGGCACTATATTGAAAAAGATGAGAGTGACAGTGTCTACTACCTGGGTTTGAAATTTGTTGAGATAGCAAGTCTTTATCTCAATAAAATCGATCTCACAACCGAGGCTACTCCAATAATGCATTCCCTTGCCTCCAGATTTGATGCGACCTGTTACCTGGCTATCCTTGAAGATAACGAGGTGAGATACCTTGAGAAAATTGAGAAGTTCAACAGCCTTCGTCTATATACGAGTATTGGAAAGCGGGAACCCGTTTACTGTACAGCCTTAGGGAAAGTACTGCTCGCCTCTCTTCCAAAGAGTGAATGCGATCGGATCGGAGAATCTTTAATTTACAACAAACTAACCCCTAACACGAAGATGAGCTATAAGGAGCTATTACTGGATATCGAATTTGCGAGGCAGAATGATTTCGCTATTGATAACGGAGAACACACCTTTGGGAGCAGCTGTGTTGCTGTACCGATCCGCGATTATACTGGTAAAGTGATCGCTGCGATGAGCCTGAGTGGTCCAGGACTAATTCAGGCAAACAAGATAGACACCCTTTTCAAGGAACTCCAAAACAGTGCAGCGATCTTGTCTGAACGTATTGGTTACACAGCAGCGTAATAAATAAGTAATCCAAATTTCCTTCCAGATGGTTGACTTTTCACCTGGATGTCAATAGAATTGTAGGCAGAATGCATTCTGCATCGTGGAACACAGTTTCATAATACAAGAATCCGGATTCTCACGAAAAGGAGACAGCTTTGACCAACCTAACCGATCTCATCCTAAAAGACAAAATAATCGCAATATGTAGAGGGATATATGGGGATGACCTCCTGAATCTCGCCTCAGCACTCTCAAGAGGCGGCATAAACCTTATTGAGGTGACCTTTGATCAATCAGATCCAGATATTCTCAAGAAAACAGCGGAAGCGATTGAACTGCTGAACACGCATCGTCCTGAAATGCAAGCGGGTGCAGGAACAGTATTAAGTTCAGCCCAATTACAGGCTGCAAAATCCGCTGGCGCAGGGTTCATTATCTCTCCTAATACAGATGTGGCAATTATTAATGCAACCAAAAGTTTCAACCTGGTATCTATTCCAGGCGCAATGACACCATCTGAGATTGCCATTGCCTCCCAGTCAGGCGCAGATTTTGTGAAATTATTTCCAGCTGCCCAACTGGGGGCCGCTTATGTGAAAGCAGTTCTGGCTCCTTTAAACAATGTAAAACTACTTGCTACCGGTGGCATCAATGACACCAACCTTGCAGAATACCTCAAGGCGGGTTGCGTGGGTGCGGGAATTGGTGGCAATCTATGCGATAAGAAATTGGTTTCAGCTAAAGCTTTTGATGAACTGGAAGCGATCGCCCGTCGCTACACCTCCCAGATAGGTTAGCCCGGATGGAAGCTTCACAAGATCAAAAGGATCTTCATAACCAAAAGAGCCGAGAAGTTGCCATCACAGATTGCGACCATGCCAATATTTCTGAGGAGCTCGCTGTATTTTCCAGAGAAAATATTGACTGTCATCTATACCAGTTGGCACAAGCTTATGAACTGATCGATAACCTTCAGAATTACGAAGTATTGATCAATCAATATGCCCGCTTTTCCGAGGAGGTTTTCTCTGGTTTACCTAACCTGAAAGTACTTATCCGCTATGGCGTTGGTTTGAACAATATCGATATCGCTGCAGCAACAGCTCATGGTGTGCGGGTCTGTAATGTGCCCGATTATGGCACACAGGAAGTTGCCAGCCATGCCTTGGCGTTGATGCTGGCACTTGAGCGGAAGGTCATTCCCCTGACTCAGTCTGTTAAAGCCGGGGAATGGGACTATACATTGTCGATACCTGTTCGTCGTCTGAATACACTTACAGTTGGAATAGTAGGTACCGGCCGAATTGGAAAATGTTTTGCTGCCTTGGTTCGGCCGTTGGTCAAACGAGTGATTGCCTGGGATCCCAAATACCATCACATGCGTGGAGATGTGCCAGAGTTTGTGGAGATGGTTACCTTTGATACCTTGCTGGCTGAATCGGATGTAATCTCAATCCACAGTAATTATGAGACCTCTGCTGGTTTATTTGATATGAAGGCACTTCATGCTATGAGAAAGGAAGCTGCCCTGATCAACGTTTCTCGAGGGGGGATCATCGTGGAGCGTGATCTCGCAGAAGCTTTGTTGAACGATATTATTTCAGCTGCAGCAGTGGATGTCACGGAAATAGAACCTCTTCCGGGCGACAGTCCGTTGAGAAACTGTAAAAATTTCCTATGCACGCCACATATGGCATGGTATTCAAAACAAGCTTCGTCGGACCTGAAGACTAAGGTTGCTGAGGAAGCCGCTCGTTTCCTTAATGATCAACCTTTACGAGATTGTGTCAACTAATAAAATAGGAAGGTGCAAATGAAAGCAATCGTTTTTACCAATCCAGGCAGTATTGAAGTGCGTGAGATTCCAATGCCTGTCGTTAAAGAAGGCTGGGCTCTGATCAAGGTTTCACATGCTGGAATATGTGGGAGTGATCTGACAATCTATTCAGGCTACCACCCCAGAGCAAAAGCACCTTTGGTACTTGGACACGAAATCTGTGGTTGGTTGGTGGAAGACCAACCAGGCATGCCTGCGGGTACCTTTGTTACTGTCAACCCCTTACTTTCTTGTGGTCACTGTGATCCTTGTCTTTCAGGAAACGAACATGTTTGCCAAACCTTGAAATTAGTAGGAATCGATTGTGATGGCGGAATGGCTGAATATGTGACCGCCCCAGTTTATCACATCCTTCCAGTTCCTGATGGGGTTTCACGACGATCTGCAGCATTTATTGAACCGATTGCTGTTGCAGTTCACACAATCAGGGAAAGTGGGTACAGACCAGGAGATAACGCCTTGGTGTTTGGAGCTGGTGCAATTGGGATGAGCGTAGCACTGACCTTAAGAGAATTAGGGTGCCATGATGTTACTGTCTGTGAGCCTAATAAAATCCGAGTTGATAAGGCTGCCAGCCTTGGGTTTAGAGCGATCCAAACGAATCCCGAGCTGGTGTCTGAGTTATTGGATCTTACGAATGGTAAAGGATACGATTACATTTTTGATTGTGCTGGGCATCAGACCGTGGCAGAACTGCTTCCCGATTTAGTAAAAGTCAAGGGGACCATTGTCATTGTAGCAGGCTACAAGCATCCGCCAGCTATGAATTTTCAAAAAGGGATGTTCAAAGAATTTTGTATTAAATTCGTGCGGGTATATCGACAACAAGACTTTATAATTGCCTGCCAGTTAGCAAAATCTCAACCACTTTATGCAGAAGTTGTCACTCATGAATTACCCATTGAACAAGCACAGCATGGTTTTGATCTTTTATTGACCCCTTCTGATGCTATAAAAGTTACCTTCAAGTTTGGCTAAACAGAACAAGGAGAAACATGTTTATTATCTCAGGAAAAAATGCGATCGTCACAGGCGCAAGCAGAGGTTTAGGTGCTGCTCTTGCTATGGGGTTTGCTAAAGTTGGTGTAAATCTCGCTCTGGTCTCACGTTCTGTCCCAACTGATTTGATCAAGGAACTTCAGGCATTTGATATAAAAGTCAAGACTTATTCTTTTGATTTTAATCAACCTTCGCGAATTCCTTATTTAATCGAAGAAATTTATTATGATTTTGGCACGATTGACATTTTGGTTAATAACGCAGGAGCTCAAAGACGCAGCGATTCCGTTGATTTCAGCGAGGAAGATTGGGATTATGTGATCAATGTCAATCAGACAAGTGTTTTTCTCATGTGTCGTGAAGTCGGAAGGCGCATGGTGGAATCCAGGCAAGGAAAGATAATTAACATGGCATCGTTACTCTCCTTTCAAGGGGGATACCGCGTTCCTGCCTACGCCGCAAGCAAAGGTGCAGTGATGCAGTTTAGCAAATCGCTCGCTAATGAATGGGCAAAATTCAATGTCAATGTCAATTGCATAGCACCAGGCTATATGCTCACCGAAATGAATACCGCACTGGTCAATGACCCGGTACGTAGTGAACAGATCCTGGTTCGAATTCCTGCAGGGCGCTGGGGTAATCCTGAGGACCTTGTTGGAGCAGCTCTCTTCCTCGCCAGCTCGGCATCTGACTACGTAAACGGTGTTACATTACCAGTTGATGGAGGCTGGCTGGGTAGATAAAAGAATCGTGGTTCCGAAAAAAGGATTTTTATCAAAGGGAACACGTGGCACGTGTTCCCTTTTCTCTAGTCTTGGGTAAAATCATTAAGGAAGATGTATTCTGAAAGCTACTAATGTACAAAATAAAGACCATCAGATATATGCTCTGCCTGATTTCGATCCTGATTGCAACAGCCTGTCAGGCTGTGGCGACGCTATCACCACCAACGGAGGTTCCTGCACTGCTCGCTGCTACCCTAGCCGAAACAGCAACGACAGAGCTCGCGCCCGAATCCACGCCAACAGCCACCGATGAGCCGCCAGTTTATGTCTACGAACCCAACCTGGAACTACCTGCGGCTCTGAAGCAGCTAGTTGAGCAGCAAAACCTGGCTCAGGCGCAAGGCAGATTGAACGAGATAGCCTATACTATCGATTTCAATAGCAGCAATCCAATTGGCAGCTGGGTCTATGCCCTGGTAGCGCCTTTCCCAACGGTCACTGAGGAGGTCAGCGCCATCTGGCTGCAGCACCTCTGGCAGGGGCAGCCTAAGGATGAAATCTCCACGCTTCTCGTCAGTGATGACGACCTGCCAGCCCTTACAAGCATTCTCGGCGAACCGGGAGAGTCAATTCGAACCATGCCAAAAGAACAGGTCCTGGAGACTGCTTGGACAACTCAAAACACCTGGGCAATCATTCCCTTTGAAGAAATTCAGCCGCGTTGGAAGGTTCTGCTTATCGACGGGCAATCCCCCATCCATAAAGACTTCGCAGTGGACCAATACGCTTTGAATGTGCCGATTTCTGCTGCATCGGTTGAACCTGGCGAAAACTTCAGCCTTCCAAGCGAATTGTCATCCTTACAATTCTCGAACCTGGATTCATCCAAGATCACGACCGTTATGCTTACTGGCGTGACCGCACTGGTACGCGCCACTGCCGTGGGGATGGACCAGCGCGGTGTGCTTGTGCCGGGTGAAAATATCGCTTCCGTTATGAAAGAAGCCGATATTTTACACATCAGCAATGAAGTGCCCTTTGCCGAAAATTGCCCTCCTCATACAATGGGAGGTTACCTGGTTTTCTGTACACCTGAAAGTTATCTAGAGCTATTGCGTTTTGTAGGCACGGATATTGTGGAACTGACAGGCGACCACTTCGAGGATTACGGAGAAGAGGGTATGCTTTACACGCTTGATCTCTACTCCAAAGAAGGTTGGCCTGTTTACGGCGGTGGGAAAGATATTTTTGATGCCAGCGCTCCAGTGAAACTGGAAGTGAACGGTAACAAAATCGCCTTTATTGGTTGTAATGCCAAAACGCCTAATTTTGCCCAGGCAAGCGAGGCCCTTTCCGGGGCGTACCACTGCGATATGGACTATATGGCACAGACCATCCGCGAACTTCGTGTTGAAGGCTACCTGCCCATCGCCACCTTTCAACACGAAGAGGTTTACACCTGGTCACCTGTGGCTGCCATCGAACGTGACTTCAAAATCGTCGCGGATGCCGGCGCTGTGATTGCCAGCGGCAGCCAGTCGCACGTGCCGCACTATGCCGAATTTTATGGCGATACCTTTTTTCATTACGGGCTAGGGAATCTCTTCTTCGACCAGTACGGACTTGCCGAGAACACTGACATCGGTTTCCTTGACCGGCATGTTTTTTACGAAGGCAAGTATTTGGGTGTCGAGCTGATCCCGATCCGGTTTATCGATAAAGTTCAGCCCCGCCTGATGACCGCCGAAGAAAAGACGAAAACGCTCTCAATCATGTTTGACACCATGCGCATGTGGTGGAAAGACGAAAACAACCAGCCGGTTATGCCGGATTGGAAGTAGTTAGTAAGGAATAACCAAGTGTACGGGTGGATCCCAGACTCACCCAAATTGCATTCCATGAGTACGTACAAAACAGAATAAAGACCCACCCCCTAACCCCCTACTCCCCTACGGGGATCTTCGACCTTCGCTTCGCTGGAGGGGGCAGGATGTTTCAACTCGCAATTGCTTGTTGACAAATGGTCTCGTAGTGACCGTAATTACGAGGTGGCCGTGACCTGTAGAAGGCTCGTAGATTCCTCATGTATAGCCAATAACAATCTGTCGCTACAAAACAGCAACCACATTGACCGGATGAGAGGAGCCGACCTGATATAATAGAACCTTGAAAACACGCCCTTATCAAGAGGGTTGTTTGTCGGAGGTTACTACATGGAAATTACCTGGTTTGGAAATTCTTGTTTTCGGATCACCGAACGCAATTATGCTACTGTCGTCACGGATCCATTTGATGCGGCTGTGGCTGGCTACAATCCCCTCAAGTTGAAAGCTGAGATCGTCACGATCAGCAGCAACGATCTTTCTCACAACAATGTCAGCGTAGTAAAAGGAAACCCCTTTGTGATCGAAGGTCCCGGTGAATATGAACGCGGGGGTGTCTTTCTTACGGGCATCCAGACCACCCCGTTTCTGTCTGAACATAAGGAATTACGCAATACGATCTATGTCCTCGATTACGGCGCCATAACCATCCTACACCTTGGGCAGACGAACGTGGTTCCCAGTCAGACCATGGTGGAGGAGTTGGGCAACATCAATATCGCCCTGGTTCCGGTGGGTTCCGGGGGAGGGCTTAATGCCTCCAAAGCTGCTGAAGTGATCAGCATGCTTGAACCGAACATCGTCATCCCCATGCATTACGAAACCCCCTACTCCAAGCTGGAACTCGACCCCCTAAGCAAGTTCCTGAAGGAGATGGGACTGACCGAGTTGGAAACAATGGAAAGTTATAAGATCCCTCCAACAGGGAATTTTGGTGAAGAAGGCACGCAAGTAATAGCGCTGGACCCCAAACTATCGCCGCTCTAATCTGATGATCAAGCTCATTTTGACCTGGGATATCAAAGCAGGACACGAACAAGACTACTTCGCATACGTTTTGCACGAATATTTGCCGCAAGTGAACAAGTTTGGTTTCGAAGTCACGGATGCCTGGGTAACTGTTTTTGGTAACCGCCCCCAGATTTTGTTGGGCGCGATCATGGCATCCAGGCTTAAAGCGCGAACGGTTATGACATCCAATGAATGGGACCGACTGAATGAGCAGTTATTGGACTACGTTGACAATCTGCAATACAAATTAGTCCCTCACAAAGGTGGTTTTCAGTTCTAAATGTCATTTTCTTCTGACTTGTTACAATGGTACGATACGAACGCCAGGCAGCTGCCCTGGCGTTCTTTTCCCACACCTTATCGGGTATGGATTTCCGAGATCATGCTTCAGCAGACCCGGGTGGAAACTGTCTTATCCTATTTTGAGCGCTTCCTGGAGCGTCTACCAAACCTTGAAACCCTGGCTTCAGCCAGCCAGGAGGAGGTCCTCCGGCTATGGGAAGGGCTGGGTTATTACAGCCGGGCACGCAACTTACACAGGGCTGCCCAGCTGATAATTTCTGATTTTAATGGACAAATCCCAGCCACAGCGGATGCGTTGGAACGTCTGCCGGGTATCGGTCATTACACTGCCGCTGCAATTGCATCCATCGCCTTCGGTGAGGCTGTGGCAGCTGTGGACGGAAACATCAAGCGCATCTTTTCCCGCGTGCTTGCCCTGCAGGAAGCGCTTGGTTCCGCCCGATTTGAAAAACTGGTTGAAGACTACGCGCATTTTGTCTTGCCGGCAGACCACCCTGGCGACTTCAACCAGGCATTGATGGACCTGGGTTCAAGCCTGTGCCTGCCTCGTCAACCCCATTGCCTGGCTTGTCCGGTTAAGGATCACTGCCTGGCGTTCGAACAAGGGCTTCAAAACGATCTGCCCATCAGGCTGAAAAAAACACCTGTACCCCATTTCGAGGTGTGTGTAGGCGTTATCCAGTCTGATGGCAAAGTAATGTTAAATCAGAGAGCGGAAGGTGGGATGCTGGCAGGTTTGTGGGAGTTCCCGGGAGGGAAGTACGAGCAAGGGGATATAAGCCTGGAGGAATGTCTGATAAGGGAAGTGGATCAGAAAACCGGACTTGAAATTTCAGTTGGTGAGAAGATCGGCGTTTTCAAGCACGCCTACACGCATTTTAAAATAAGCGTCCATGCCTGGAAGGTTGAACTACTATCCTCTCCCCCTCTGTTGTTGCCAGAAAATTTCCGCTGGGTCGCACCAGCAGATTTACACTCTTATCCAATGGGAAAAGTTGCAAGAAAAATCTGCAATCAAGTTTTCGATAGACCGTAAACTTTTTCCGTTTTCAAGCTTAGTTTACGAAATAGCGTAATCTTTCCTGAGATTAAGTCCCAAACTGCCTGTCGCCGGCGTCACCCAGACCAGGCAGGATGAAACCGTGCTCATTCAAGCCCTGGTCGATCGCTGCGATGTGAATGGCAACGTCGGGATGAGCGCTGTGCAAGCGTTCGATACCCTCAGGCGCCGCCAGGATACCAACGTACTTGATTTTATTCACACCCCACTTCTTGAGGATATCCACTGTTGCTACGGATGAGCCGCCAGTCGCCAACATGGGGTCCAGAACCAGGCAGACTGAAACAGTCGGCTCGACCGGGAGCTTATTGTAATAAGAGACAGGCTTGAGTGTTCGCTCGTCTCGGAAAAGCCCAATATGCCAGACTTCCGCACCGGGCATCAACTCCCAGAATCCTTCCACCATCCCCAATCCAGCCCGCAAGACCGGCACCAGCCCTATCCGTTCTAATACCGTGGTGCCTTTGGTCATCATCAACGGGGTCTGAACGTCAATTTCGCCCACTGCCAGGTCCATGGTCGCCTCATATGCCAGCATGGCAGCGATTTCCCGGATCAACTCACGGAATTTTTTTGAATCGGTCGTGACATTGCGTAAAAGTGTTAACTTTGCCGCAACCAACGGATGTGTGGATGGGTATACATTATTCATTTCGGTTCTTCCTCCGCCAGATTTTGAATAAATTGAGAATGGAATAACTCCATAATATCAGAATAATGCCCAGGAGGAGGAAAAACCACGACATTTCCGCCTTCAGGCGTGAGAAAGCAGCCAGTCCTGTGAGAAGCAAAGCCAAAATGTGAGTTAGTTGCGCTGAAATGCTGCTCTCTCTAAAAAAACTGAGTCTGGTCGAACCCAGGTAAGCTAACAAGACCAAGGTGAAGTCAAGCATTATTCCCAAAGCCAGGAACCACAGCCAAAACTCTCCGGCTCCCTCAAGCAGGGCGCCGATGAAACCGATCAGGTACAAAGCAAAGGCAAAGAGAATCAGCATCATACGAGCCTCACCGCCATAACTAATTTAATCAAATCCTTTTGCAGGAATAATGGTTGGTCTGAATGTATCCGGAGCTTGAGGTTCATCCTGTTTATTATAATCTTGCTCCTGATTGTGGCATGTGTTTAATCCACCACTCCTGGGTTACAATAATCGCATGCAATACATCATTGACGGTCATAATTTGATCCCCAACCTTCGCGGGCTGACCTTGAGCGACCTGGATGACGAGCAAACCCTGATCGATCTGCTCACTCCTTTCCTGCGTGCCAAGAAATCGCGTGCCATGGTTTTTTTCGACCGGGCTGCCACCGGGCAAGCCGGGCAGCGCAACTTGGGTCTCATCAAGGCGGTTTTTGTACCTGCCGGGCAGACCGCGGATAGCGCCATTGCCAGCTATTTTCGACAACTCAAAGGTGCAAGCCATAATCACACTTTGGTCAGCTCCGATCGAACGGTCCAGGCATCGGCGCGAGCGTACCATGCAACAGTGCTCACCAGTCAGGAGTTTGCAGAGACACTCCAACGCTTTTACGAACAGGAACCACAGTCTGCTCCAGCCGAGCGTGGGCTTTCACCGGAAGAAGTGAAGCAGTGGGAAGACTTGTTCAATCAATATGGGACTCAACCTCCTGATGGAATGAGTCCCTAAATAATTTTTCTGACAAAATCGTTATAATTTACAGAATATTTACACGAATTCAGGCGGTTTTTGCCCCTGGATGTATTGTCATAGAGAGAAGCCGAGATTATAATAACCTTATACAAAACAAAGCATCATTTATCAACAATCCGAACAATTCAAAAGATTTGATGCTCCCCGGTAAATTATCGGGAGAAATTATTTTATGACCAGAAATTGTAAGTACACCTCATCCAACAGAATAGCGCTTTTGCTTGTCCTCACTCTGAGTCTTTTGTTCTCAGCCTGTCAAACTCTGGCTCCCATCCAGGCTGCCAGCACCGAGACAGCCTCACCGACCACCCCTCCCCCAACAGCGACCAGCTTGCCCAGCCCCACACCAACCGCGACGCCTGGTCCTTTGAAATTACACCTCAGCCCGGAACTACCTGCAGAGGTATTTGCCTCCATACCAACTCCTCTTGGAATGGTGCTGAGTAACGACCCGCAAGAAGCAGATATCATCATTGAGGTTGCGTCTGATGAACAAATCTACGAATTGGTAAGTTACCAGGTGTACGCGTTGGTTGCGCCATTCTTCACTGTTCAGGATGATATTGCTCTGAAACAACTGACTGTGCTCCTCAGTGGGAAAGAAGATCAGGAAGAAACGCCATTCAATGCCATTTTTGCAACCGAACCAATCAGCTTGCTTAAGCGCTTGCTTGACTCGAAAAATCCAAACCAGGTCAAGCTGACCCCAACCGACGATCTTTCAGCCATACCGGACGGGAGTTGGATGATCGTGCCATTTGATGAACTTCAGCCTGCATTTAAAGTGATTTCCATCGATGAGCTCAGCCCTCTTGATGACGATTTTGACCCATCAGATTACGCGCTTTCACTTCCGATCGGCGTTCGGATTGGAACCACAGACCGCGAAATTGACCCTGACCAGTTAGTCTCCCTGCTTCCTGAGAGCAATTACAAACCAGACCAGCTGACCAGCCTGATCATGACCGGTGTGACCGCCATGGCGCGCGATACTGCTTTTGTGATGTCAACCGAAGGCGCACTCTATCCAGGCACCAACATCCGCAGCGTTATGCGCGCCTCCGATCTGACCCACATCAGCAACGAAGTTTCTTTCTTCGAAAATTGCCCATTCCCGGACCCTGATTACGAAGGTTTTATCTTCTGCAGTGACCCGGAATATATGGATCTGCTTGTTGACCTGGGCACCGATATCGTTGAGTTGACCGGCAATCACAACAATGATGTGCGTGCCATTTATAAAGTTGATTCCGTTCCCTATTCGCTCGATCTGTACCGTAAGAATGATATGCAGTGGTATGCCGGTGGAACCAACCTCACGAATGCTAAAGCCCCGTTGAAAATCGAACATAACGGTAACAAGCTCGCCTTTGTGGGGTGCAACTCATACGGTCCGTATATGGCTTGGGCAACAGACGACAGCAGTGGTTCTGCTCCATGCGAGGATTGGGAATGGATCAAGCAAAGCATTGCTGAGTTAAAGCAGGAAGGTTACCTGCCCATTGTCACACTTCAGTTCCAGGAAGAGTACCTTTACACCGCCACCAGCATGGCAATTCGTGATTTCCGTCCCCTGGCCGAAGCCGGGGCTGTGATTGTTAATGGCAGCCAATCCCATGTTGGCAAAGCCCTCGAGTTTTATTCTGACGCATTAATTCACTACGGTCTGGGCAACCTGTTCTTTGACCAGCCCGGCTTTTTCATTACTTATGATGGATTTATCCAAAAGCACTTTTTCTACCAGGGGCGACATATTAGCACGCAATTGCTCACCATCACTCTGGAAGACACCGCCAAGCCGCGCTTTATGACTGAGGATGAGCGCGCGAAATTCCTTCAGGATATTTTCGATGCCTCAGCAGAGCTAAGGAGCACACCATGAGCCAGATTGACAGTTACCCTACAGAACCAGAATTTACTATCAAGGCGGTACAACATCGCACAGGCATCAAACCTGTGACCCTGCGTGCCTGGGAGCGTCGTTATGAGCTGCTTGAGCCAGTTCGTTTACCTAATGGTTACCGGCTCTATTCAGAACGAGACATCCAGTTATTACTCTGGGTACAGCGCAGGGTCGATTCGGGTATCAGTATCAGCCAGGTGGTGCAGCAATTCAATCAATTCCGTGAGAAAGGCACCTGGCCCGAAAGCATCCAAACTTTCAGCCCTGCCAAACCACGTAAACAACCGCCCCGTCCTGCCCGCCATTATGCAGAAATGATGTTTGGCGCTCTGGTTGCTCATAACGAAGAACGGGCAGCCGTGATTTTTGAAGAATGCCAGATCTATTTTGACCTTGTTACGATCTTCCAGGAGGTGGTGCAACCTTGCCTGGAACTTTTGGAGGAATCCTGGTTTGTGGGTGATATTCCCATCGCCACCCGCCACATGGCATCCCAGGTACTTAAAGGTCGTCTTGGGGGAATCATGCAAGGGCTGCCAACTATCAAGGAAGGAGCACTGGTTTTGGTGGGTTGCGGTCCGGAAGAAATGGATGAGATGGATGCGATGATGCTGTCTGTATTGCTGCGCCAGAGCAATTATCATGTGGAATACCTGGGTCCTGACCTGCCGACAGATGACCTGATCGATTATTCGAAAATCGCCCGACCGAAGTTGATCTGCCTGGCAATCCATTCGGAACCCACTGGTTTTTTGCTGAATGGATTTGCGAAGCAGTTAAACAGTGTGCGCGGAAAACCGAAGTTTGCGTATTTTGGTCGTTATGTCAGCCAAAACGAAAGCGCCCGGGAGAATTTGGGTGGAGTCTACCTGGGTGAGACTCTAAAAACGAATCTCGAACGTATTCGCCGCTTTCTAACAATGGGGTCGGTATAAATTTGATCTTTTGCCACATGCCGGATTGAGATAATCAACCCGGCATGTGGTGCTTTTTCTGGGGGTAACATGGCTCTATTGCCCAGATCAGGCTGTCCTGATCCGTTGTAAGCGCTCTATTAGTATTTTAGGGTTAGATTCTTCATTTTCCTCGGGATGACGAACCCTAAAACCCTTCCAACCTTGATAAATCAGCATACGGTTTCAACAAGCCGGCGATCCGCTGCAAAATCCCTAACCGGGATTCACGCAGTTTTTGGTCTTCCACCATCACCAGTACCTTGTCAAAGAAGGCATTGATGGGTGTCACCAACCCTTGCACCTGTGATAGCGCATTTTCAAAATTGGCCGACTGGTTCAGGTGCTCTTCTGCCGCTTGCACCGCCTGGTAGAGCTGCATCTCCTCCGCTTCGATCAGCACAGAAGGATCGACTGAGAATTCTTGTTTCAGTTCACGGGTCATGCGCACACAACGGCTAAATGCCGGCAAAATTGTGGTCCATTCTGGCTTATTCACCCAACTGCTCAACACTGCCGCAGCGCGGCTTGCCTGGGCTGGGTTCTCGCCATGCACAGCTTCTACCGCATCGACCACATCATAGGCAAACCCCTGCTCGAGCAGAATGGTATGCAAGCGACCGGTAACGAATGCGGTTGCCTGGTCTTCGACCTCATTGGTGAAGGGCACGCTCTGGACTAAACCTGCTTGCTGCAACGCCCAGCGAGTGTCAAAATCGAGGTTTTTGCCGAGCAAAAGACTAACCAATCCGATGGCTGTCCGACGGAGCGCAAAGGGGTCTTTATTTCCCGTTGGGGTCAATCCCACGGCAAATAAGCCTGCGATCGAATCCAGTCGATCTGCCAGACCGACAACCGTCGCAGGTTTTGTGGTTGGCAGAGGGTCATCTGATGATCGGGGCAGGTAATAATCAAACACGCCTTCCGAGACCGCTTCGCTCTCCCCGGAATGGCGGGCATAATACTTACCCATGACACCCTGCAAAGCGGTCATTTCAACCACCATTTCAGAAGCCAGATCCGCCTTGCACAAGTGGGCGATCCGGGCTGTGGTTGCCTCTTCGGTCTCATCCAATTTCAATTTTTCTGCCAAAATCAGGCTGAGCTTCTTGATGCGTTCGGTTTTATCCAGCATAGAACCCAATTGTTTCTGGAAGGTCAGCTGTGCTAATTTGGGCACAAATTCTTCCAGTTTCTTTTTCATATCTTCCTGTACAAAGAATTCGGCATCGGCAAAACGTGCCAGGATCACCTGAAGATTGCCGTCCAAAACGATCTCCGAATGTTGGTGGTCACCATTCCGAACCACGATGAAATAATTGGTCAGGTTACCCTGCGGGTCCAGGACAGGGATATAACGCTGGTGCTTTTTCATTACGCCAATCAGGACTTCGCCTGGCAGGTTGTCCAGGTAGCGGCGGTCGAAGGTTCCCAGTAATGCCGTCGGACGTTCTACAAGATTGCCGATTTCTGCCAGCAACTCCTGGTCGTCCGCCAAGGTACCATCCACGCTTTCAGCCAACCTAAGTGCCTGCTGCCAGATGTTCTGCTGGCGCGCAAGCGGATCGAGAATTATGCCCTGTTGGTCCAGATAGGCTTGATAATCAGCCAGGGAGTGGATTTCAGCACTTGGCTCGGTTGAAAAGCGCAGCCCCCTGGTTGTTCTGTCAGATTGCAGCCCGGCAAATTCGATTGGGACAACCTGGTCGCCTAAAACAGCCAACAACCAGCGCACCGGACGCGAAAAACTGGCTCCGCTTTGGTTCCAGCGCATGGATTTTGAGAAGCGCAGGTTTGTGATGATTTGCGGTAGTTTTTCGCTCAGCAGGTCCAAGCTCGTTCTTCCCGATTCTGAAACTTCTGCTACAACGTAGCGTCCATTGTCAAAGCTCTTTACAGTTAACTGTTCCAGGTCCAGCCCTTTGCTGCGGGCGAAGCCTTCTGCCACCTTGGTTGGTTTACCTTCACTGTCGAAAGCACGGTCAGCGGGAGGACCCTTGAGTTCAACAGTACGTTCTGCCTGGCGGGTTTGCAGGTTCCTGACCCATACTGCCAAACGACGAGGTGTCCCGTTGACGTGCAGCCCATCGTGATCGAGCCGCATGTCTGCCAGCAAGGTCTCGAAGGCTGTCTGCAGCTGTTCGATCGCCCTGTCCAGCTCCGAGGCTGGCAATTCTTCTGTACCAATTTCAAAAAGGAAATCAGCCCGGTCTGTATTGTCAGACTGGGGAAGGCTGACTGCTTCAGACTTCATCTGCACTGTGGATTGAAGCCAGGGATAGCCCATCTCTTCGCGCTGAGCAACGTAGGCTTCAGCCACCTTGCGGGAAAGATCGCGCATCTTGCCAAAAAGCGCCTGGCGCTCGGTGAAACCAACCGCGCCTCTGGCGTCCAACACATTGAAGGTGTGGGAGCACTTGATCACATTGTCATAAGCAGGCAAGACCAACCCCTTTTCGAGGGCGTTTTCTGCTTCCTGGGTAAAGAGATTGAACATCTCCCGCAGGCGGGGAACATCGGCAGTTTCATAATAGTAGGTGGAATGTTCGCGCTCCGCCACCTGGTAGACGTCTCCGTAAAGACGATTTTCATTCCAACGAATGTCCTTGAAATGGTTCACACCTTGCAGCGTCATGGCGATCCGTTCCAACCCGTAGGTCAATTCAACCGCCGGCACATCCAGGATCATACCGCCGGCTTGCTGGAAGTAAGTAAACTGGGTGATTTCCTGCCCATCCAACCAGACTTCCCAACCCAAACCCCAGGCTGAGAGCGCGGGAGATTCCCAGTTGTCTTCAACGAAGCGAATATCATGCTTCTCCGGGTCGATACCCAAAGCCAGAAGGGATTTCAAATAAAGTTCCTGTGGGTTGCCTGGATCGGGCTTGAGGATCACCTGGAATTGATGATGCTGTTGGAGGCGGTTGGGATTGATGCCATAACGCCCGTCATCAGGGCGAACCGAGGGCTCCACGTAAGCCACGCGCCAGGGTTCTGGACCAAGAACGCGCAGAAAGGTAGCCGGGTTCATCGTGCCCGCGCCAAGCTGGGAGTAATAAGGCTGCCATATCAGGCAGCCCTGGCTCGCCCAGTAGGTTTGTAAGTTGAAAATGATTGACTGAAAATCTAATCCCTGGTTCATAAGACACCTCTATATTTATCCGCTTGATTATACATCAGCATCTATTGTCTTCCTGAGCTTCAGTTGCGAAACGAAGTGTACTCTGTAAGGAGCTCCGATTGCATCGCGTAAAGATCCTTCACTTCGGTTAAGATGACAAACCGAAGGATTCGATCATAATCGATGAAATTGGGAATTTTCTCTTTTTATCGACTATAGTCGATATCCCTCTTGATTTTTAAATTTTCGTCGACTATAATCGATGAAAAAGGAGAAGGCATGATTAACAGAAAACTTTATATCAGACAATTGCGTCCGTTCTATAACACGCCGATGATTAAAGTCCTGACAGGTATGCGCCGATCGGGCAAATCGACAATGCTGTTCTTGATTCAAGAAGATCTTAAATCTACCGGGGTGGAAGAGAGGCAGTTCTTCCGATTGAACATGGAAACGGTAGAAGGCTTAACCCTTGAGAGTTCTCAAGACCTTCTCACCAGGCTCAACACATTCTTCTCCTCTCTTGGGAAGGAAAAGAAAGGCTATGTCTTTCTCGATGAAGTCCAATTATTGTCTGGTTGGGAGAAGGTGGTTAATGCCTGCAACACCTCATACAATGCAGACATCTATATCACTGGTTCCAATGCCTCCTTGCTCTCAAGTGATCTCGCAACATATCTTAGTGGGCGGTATATCAGTTTTCAGATTCATCCTTTTTCATTTTCAGAATTTATAGATCTCTTTGCTCATTTGGAAAAACCATCATCTAAATTGTTTTTGGACTATCTGACATTTGGTGGCATGCCTTCTCTGCAGTATCTGGATCTAAAATACGAACCTTCCATGCAATTACTAAGAGACATCTACAACACCATCATCCTTAAAGATGTTGTCGCTTATGGTCAGGTGCGAGATATTGATTTGCTTCAACGAATTATCTCATTCGTTCTAAGCAACATTGGAAACACTTTTTCAGCTACCAGTATCAGTAGGTATTTCAAGAGTGAGAATCGTTCGGTGTCTGTTGACACTGTTTTATCGTATCTTTCTTTATGCGAGGATGCTTTTTTCATTAAGCGTGTACGCCGGCAGGACCTAGCTGGGAAGAAACTCCTGGCTGTAAATGAAAAGTATTATGTAGCAGACCATGGTTTTCGAGAATCACTGTTAGGTGGAAATCAAGCTTCCATACAGGGAGTACTTGAGAATATTGTCTATTGGGAGTTGCTAAGACGTGGTTTTTCTGTAACAATCGGTAGACTTGCTGATAAAGAGATCGATTTCGTCGCTACCAAAAAATCTGAAACTCAATATTTTCAAGTCGCCTATCTGCTGGCAGATGAGAATACCATTGCCAGAGAGTTTGGGGCATTCTCAGGATTGGATGACAATTACGATAGATATGTCTTATCTATGGATCAAATTAATCTAAGTCGGGTAGGAATCAGGCACCTCAATATTATTGACTGGCTTACCCGGTCCGATTGATATTCCAGGTGTTTCGATCGGAGCGTTCACCGGTAACTTTTAGATGATAGTAAAATCTATGAAACCGCGTCCAGAAAACCAGGGGTTTTGAGACTATATTCGAGCAGGTAAGTCAGATATTTCTCGATCAACTTGCTCAATTCGCGGTCGACTTCCTCTGGAATGGTACGGTTTTTTACCTGCGGCCAGGGGGAGCGTTGGAAAAATCGCAGGTATCGTAGGGCGTTCATGCTCACAGACCAGGCAGAGGGGTCGCCGGATAACGAGTTTGGGCAGACCACACCCCCAAGCTTGGCGGAAAAATATTGATCTTCCGGCTGGATGTCCGCCCCGCAGATCACGCACTGCTGAAGCTGGGGTTTGAAGCCCAGAATATCCATTAGATGTACTTCATAGTAATGCACCACCAGGGCAGGTGAGACACCAGCATCCAGGCGGGAAAGCGTTTCGACCACCAGGTTATACAACGCCCGGTTTTCACCTTCTTCGTAGGTGAAACGATCCAACAACTCCAATACATAAGCAGCCAGAGCTGTCAGCTTTAGGTTTTCGCGGATATTGGAAAAATTGCGTATGGTTTCAACCTGGGTGATCACTTCGAGGTTACGTCCTTTGGCTAACTGCAGCGCAACCTGGCTGAACGGTTCGAGGTGTCCGGCTTTGCGGCTCTTAAGCTTTCTTACTCCTTTGGCGATAGCCTGGAGCTTGCCCTTTTCGAGCGTATAGAGCGTTAAAATACGATCCGCCTCTCCGAATTCACGGTGGCGGATCACTAACCCCTGCGCGCGATACGATCTCGCTTCCTTGGTCATCATTAGACCTGCTCTAAATCTCCAGGTCTTCCGGGCCAAACGAGCGCGGCAGGATATCATCCATGGTACTCTCAAACACGATCTCACCCTGCTCATTTGCCAAGATCACGGGCATATCCAGGGCGGCAAATTCGCGCATCACCTGACGACATGCACCGCAGGGGGAGCCGCCATTGCTGGTGACCACCGCGATCCCCTTGATCTGGCGGTTTCCCTCTGAAACAGCCTTGAAAATCGCCACTCGTTCAGCACAAAGACCGGAAGGATAAGCTGAATTTTCAATATTTGCACCGCCATAAATCTGACCGTCCTCCATCAGAACAGCAGCCCCAACAGCATAGTGTGAATAGGGGATGTATGCGCGCTTTTGATAAAGACAAGCCTTTTCAACCAAGGCTTGTTTGAGGTCAAGTGCCAACTTTGTCATGGGATATCTCCTCAGTGGTAGATTCCGGTTCCGGGATTTTCTGGACCTTTACCTTTAGGATACGCCGGGCAACCACCTCTTCAACTGTAAAATCGAAATTATCATTCCTGACCACTTCACCGGGCTGCGGAACCCTACCAAGCTGCCCATAGATGTAACCCCCGAGGGTATCTGCATATTCGTCCGAGAGGTCCAGACCAGTGATTTCGTTGAACTCATCAATGGTGGCGCGTCCCTGGATCAGATAGCCGCCTTCGGGTAATCTTTCATAAAGTTGAACTTCGCCCTGGTCATATTCATCGCGGATCTCTCCGACGATCTCTTCCACGATATCTTCCAGCGTTACAACCCCTGCCACACCGCCATATTCATCTACTACCAGAGCCATATGCACCCCGCGGGACTGCATTTCCGTGAGCAGTTCGTCCACTTTTTTAGCTTCAGGCACAAAATACGCGGGCCGAACAAGGTGGCGTTGGTTCAAGATGGTATCATCCCCATCCACAACAGCTAGTAAGTCTTTGGCATACAGCAGACCGATCACATTGTCGATCGTGTCATCGTATACCGGTACCCGTGAATGCCCGGCTGAAATAAATTCCTGTCTGGCTTCCCGGATGGTGGTGTTCACATCCAGTGCCAAGACGTCCATCCGTGGGACCATGATCTCTTTGGTCATGGTTTCGCTGAAATGAAAAATTGAGTAGATCATTTCCCTCTCACCCTGGTCCAGAGTGCTTTCAGGTTGTTCCTGTTCAACCCAATCCCGCAGGGTCTCATCCGTTACAGAAAGGGTCACTTTTTCAGCAAATTCGCCCAAAATCGCGGTCATCAATTTGGTGAAAGGGGATACCAGAGCGCTGATCACACCAGCAGCACCCGTCCATGCTAGAGCCGCCTTCTCAGGCGCAGCAAGGATTTTTCGTTCAATAAGAAACTCGAAAGCCGTGACAACCACAAAGACCAGCAATAAAATCAACAGTGTCAACCAAATGTCTTCCATTTTTACAAGGCGGGCAAGCAATAAAACCGTAACGCCAGCCAGCAGGTAATGGGCGATCACAAGCCCTAAGCGTAGAGCTGTCCGCAAGCCCTGTTTCTCGATCAGCGCGATAGTTTTATCGACCTTGACTGGGCTCTCGAAACGCAGACTGAGCAGCCACGGTAAGCGAACATGGGTGAATGATGATTTGGCAGCTGAGGAGACCAGGGTAAGTATGAAAAAAACTGCCCAAAGGACTCCCAGCAAAATAGGTTCCGTCACGTTATTCCTTTCTCTCTTTTGGGCGGGCGGGCACACCGTACACCAGCGTGTCATCCGGTATGTCTTTGGTTACCACCGAGCCTGCCCCGGTTTTGGCATTTTTGCCAATTTTCAATGGCGCAACCAACATTGTGTCGCTGCCAATAAATGTATTTTCACCGATCTCAGTCGGATGCTTGAACTTACCATCGTAATTGCAGGTAATGGTTCCGGCACCAATATTCACATTTTTCCCGATTTTCGCATTACCAATATAGGAGAAATGCCCCATCTTGACACATTCTTCCAGCACCGAATCTTTCACTTCGCCAAAATTGCCAAGATGAACGCCATCCATCAACACTGCGCCTTTTCGCAAATGACAGAAAGGACCCATGCTGACATGGTTCCCAAGTGTCGCTTTTTCGGCAACACTGTAAGTGACCATGCATTCGTTGCCTACTGTGGTGTCAGTGAGAGTTGTGTCTGGTCCGATCTGGCAGTTCTCGCCGATACGGGTGCTGCCCTGTAGGTGGGTGTTGGGCAAAATGACAGTATCCTGCCCGATTACTACATCGCTTTCGATGGTGCAACTTCCCGGGTCAAGAAAGGTGACCCCATCCAGCATCCACTGCCGGATCACGCGCTTGCGCATGGCAAGTTCACAATCTGCCAGGTCCACACGATTGTTGATCCCCAATCCTTCAACCGGATCCTGCAGAATATAGGCGTCCAGTTTTTTTTCTTGTTCCACCGCCATCGCGATCAGGTCCGTTAGGTAATATTCCCCTTTGGCAGAAGTTTTGATGTTTCTCAGGTTTTCCCAAAGCCAGCTGGCTTCAAAACAGTACACAGAAATGTTGTATTCACGGATTTTCAGCTGTTCCGGGGTGGCGACTGCTTCTTCAACGATTGCAATCACATTTCCGCTTTCATCCCGGATAACCCGACCAAAACCACGAGGTACGTCCCCCACGACACTGGTCATAGTCAGAACATTCCCTGAGTCCTGGTGAAATTTCAGAATAGCGGCGATGGTTTCTTCCCTCAGCATGGGCATATCTGCCAGGGTCACTAAAACCAGGTCCGATTTTCCTGCCAGCAGTTTTTCAGCGCTCATGACAGCATGCCCGGTGCCCAGTTGTTCCGACTGGATGGCGAACTGCACCTGCTCACCATAAACATCTTTCACTGCCAGAGTCACACCTTCACTGCCGTGTCCGACAACGATAACCGGAGGAAGCGTACTGATGCCGATCACGCTCGAAATGGAATAGGTGAGTAAAGGTTTGCCTAAAAGCTTATGCAGCATCTTTGGTGTGCGTGACTTCATACGCGTACCCATGCCAGCGGCGAGTACAACAGATGCGATTGTCATTGGTTGCTCCGTGAGTTAACAAACAGAAACACAAGATGGTACTTCTGTCTCATCTTGTAAACAGATAGGTGTGAATCGTCTGAGTCTGTATCCACAATAAATCAGCCGGGGCACTTGGAGTCGAACCAAGACCAACGGATTCAAAGTCCGGTGTGCTGCCATTGCACCATGCCCCAAATCGTAGCCAATATTTTAGCATAGTTTCGGTTACCTGCCAAATCAGCCACAGTGGTCAATTGTATATCAAAAGAACCAATCTCTGTAAGCTTACTTTGCGGGGTTTATTGCCCAGGAATTATCGAGTTTTTCTACCTGGTATTCAGTCTCAATTCCCGCAGAATCGATGTAGGAGAATTCCGTTTGTTCATTTTCGATCGCATTCCGCACAAGATTTTTAAAACCAAGGGGGATGGAAGTGCTGCTGCTCTTTGGAATGACATAGATATTGGAAAGTTCTGCAAACAGATTTGACTGAGAATCGCTGATGGTGTAACCGCCTGCCACCTCAAGGATGCCATATTTGTCACCCTGATGGAAGAAAGAGCGTTCTTGCTTCTGCAGTGCCAGCTCAAGATTTAGAACGAAATTGTACGCCCGAATGATCTCGTTGTAAGCTGGGTCGTATGCTTCCAAATAATAGCGGTTCGCGATCGCCGCTTCAGTCGCTGTTGAGATCTGGACGGCCTTTCGCGCCTCCGAAAGCACGAAAATTGTTCCTTGATGCTCGAATGTCAGTTCGTTTTCTGCCAGGGCGGTTTCGATTGCTGTAATCAACTCATTGGAAAGGATGGCACCACCAACAGGCTCAACCGTACCAAGGAGAGATTCGGCGATAGGGGTCAATCGGTAAATGCGATAAGAATATTCACCCAACGGTTCATAATGATAAATTATGTTATTGGTAGTGAATTGCTGTCTGTTATTATCCAACGCCTGTGAGAAAGCCATTACCCCATCCCCATCAAGTACTTCATTGGTTTTAAAGGTGAAGATCAGATCATCATTGAGAATGGCATTCGCCTGATAACCGTTCTGTTCGGCTTGTTGTTCTGTCTGCGGATCAATAACTGGTTCGGGGCTGCCTTGATTAACCGCACACGCCGAAAGAAACGCAAGGAAAAGTAGAATTAATAGTGTTTTCGTTATTTTTGTTTTCATAGGGTGTTATTGTAACTGAGAATTAATGACAGTGTGGGCCTAAGAGATAGACGCAGCTGTTGTATTTTTCGACCCGGAGGTTATCAAGAACCGCCTCTTGCGAGGCGGCTCTGTTACTCACTTAAACCAGACTTGTGTCATAAACAAAACAAGCAAAATCCAGACGGTAGCCAGTGCGGCTGTAAGGGCGAGACCGGCAAGCATAGCATAGAAAGTGTAGCGTCGGGCTTCCGAACCAGTCATTCGTTCGCCATACATTGCTACCTTTTGTCTGCGCCCTAAATCTTGCGCCTGTCTTTCTGCAAAATTGACGTTTCGATCATGCCAGGGCGTTCCGTCCACATCCATGCTGACGATCGTCCTGCCATCGTCATCGTCATATCGCTTTTTCTGATTCTGCATCTACCAAAGTCCCTACGTCATTGAATAAGTGACATACTACCATATGTCCTGGTTCAATTTCACGTGTTTGTGGAACCTGAGTCTTACAAATATCCATTACATAAGGGCAGCGTGTATGGAACTTACAGCCCTTGGGAGGATTGGCGGGTGAAGGGATGCTGCCTTCCAAAATGATACGGTTCATCTTGTAATTTGGGTCTGGCACCGGAACCGCGCTCAACAAAGCCTTGGTATAAGGATGAGCAGGGTTCTCAAACAGACTCTTTTTACCGCTATATTCCACCAGGTCGCCCAGATACATCACGCCGACATAATCGGAGATGTGTTGAACTACGGAAAGGTCATGCGAGATAAACAAATAGGCGATACCGTTGTTTACCTGTAGTTCTTCCAACAAATTGATGATTTGCGCCTGAATGGAGACATCCAAAGCCGAGACCGGCTCGTCGCAGACCACAAATTCCGGGTTCAAGGCTAACGAACGGGCAATACAAATGCGCTGTCGCTGACCTCCAGAGAATTCATGGGGGTAGCGGTCTTTATGGTATGGCTGAAGTCCACACTGGAGCATTACTTTTTCAAGGTGATCTTCAAATTCTGATGCTGGAACAATATTATGCTCACGCACCGCTTCGCCAATAATTTCGCTAATCGGCATACGAGGTGACAGGCTTGAATATGGGTCCTGGAAAATCATTTGCAGCTTGGGGCGGACCCTGCGAAGCTCAGCCCGGTTCAATGAAAAGACATCTTCACCATTGAACAGCACCTTACCGCTGGTTGCCTCGTTCAAACGAAGCATGGTCTTGCCAACAGTAGTCTTGCCGCTGCCGGACTCGCCAACCAAACCCATGGTTTTACCGCGTTCAATACGGAAACTGACATCATCGACCGCTTTCACGTAGCCGACGATCTTTTGCATCAGACCGGCTTTGATCGGGAAATATTGTTTCAGGTTTTTAACTTCGACAATATTGGGATTATTGCCGTTATTATTCGTGCCGTTGTTATTATTTGCCATAATTTGCTTTTACCTCTTCATCTTCATAGAGATAGCATACCGCCATGTGGGTTGGGGAGAGGAAGTATTCGGGTGGGTAGGGTCCGTCACAGATGGGCATCCTGCGATTACATCGGTCTCTGAAGTAACAGTAGTTGGGCATATTGATCGGGTTTGGTACGGTTCCAGGGATGCTGTACAAGTGATCGACATGTTTATTGATCACTGGTTTTGAAGCCATCAGACCGACTGTATAGGGATGCATTGGGTGGTTAAAGACTTCGTCTGCGGTACCTTTTTCAACGATCCGACCCGCATACATCACTACAACAAAATCAGCCATTTCAGCTACTACGCCCAGGTCATGGGTGATGAGCATAATGCTGGAGTTGATTTTGTCTTTTAGGCTACGCAGCAGGTCCAGAATTTGCGCCTGGATGGTCACATCCAATGCCGTTGTTGGTTCGTCTGCAATGATCAGGCGGGGATTACAAGCCAATGCCATGGCAATCATAATGCGCTGGCGCATTCCACCAGACAACTGATGTGGATACATTTCGTATACACCTTCAGCATTGGCAATGCCTACCAGGTCGATCATTTCAAGAGTACGGGCTTTGACCTGTTCTTTAGTCATGTCCGGATTATGCAGTTCGATAACTTCATCGATCTGAAAACCCGCTTTAAAGACCGGGTTCAAACTGGTCATTGGTTCCTGAAAGATCATGGAAACTTCGTTTCCGCGGATCTTTTCCATTTCTGATGAAGGGGTTTTGGCAATATCATAGGCTTTTTCACCGGTGTTCAGACGAACAGTGCCTTTGATGATCTGACCCTGTGGTCGTTGTACCAGTTGCATGAGTGAGAGAGCGGTCACGGATTTACCACATCCAGATTCTCCCACCACACCGACAGTCGAGCCAACCGGGACATCGTAGGAAACCCCGTCCACGGCTTTGACTGTGCCAATATCGGTGAAAAAATAGGTGTGAATATTATCGAATTCCACCACATTGTTCGGATCGCGCATCTGAGTGATGTATTCACTTTCAGGTACGTTTGTGCGCTTGCGCTGTTTCTCAATTGCGTCAGTTATCTTACGGTTTTCACGACTGATCCGGGCAGATTCTCTGGCGGTTAAATGGATCCGCTCGGTAACACGGTTGTCCTCCAGATCAGTAGTATCGTATTGAGTTAAATCTTTTTCTTCGGTCATTATCCACACCTTAGCGTTTCATTTTCGGGTCGTATGCGTCACGAAGACCATCACCGACAAAGTTGAAGCCCAGAACAGTCAGCAAGATCAACATGCCAGCCGGGATCCACATAAACCAATAGGTCTCCATGATAAAAGCGTCTGAAGAAATATTGATAATGCTGCCCCAGGATGCCAATGGGTATTTGATGCCCAGTCCGAGGAAGCCCAAGGTTGCCTCAGTAATGATCAAGCCGCCCAGGCTGGCGGTAGCAGTCACAATCAGGATCGGCATTACATTTGGGACCAAATGACGGAAAATTTTCCGGCTGGTTCGAATGCCTGTGGCTTCAGTAGCAACCATGAAGTCCTGCTCACGCAAGCTCAGGATCTGACCACGAACCACTCGGGCGATACCAGTCCAACCCAACAAGCCAAGGATAGCCATTAGGATGAACATACGGTTGACCGGGGTGACTTCCAACGTGTCCATTACCGATCCGAAGATCAAAATCAATGGCATGGTCGGGATACTGTTGAACAGGTCTACAAAACGCATCAGAGCCGTATCCACGCCGCCGCCAAAATAACCCGAAATACCACCGACCACAACCCCGATGACCAGTTCCAGGAAGACGGCAACAAAACCCACCATCAATGAAACTCGTCCACCATACATAAGACGTGTCAGCATATCCATACCATTGTTATCGGTTCCCAAAAAATGTTCGGCATTTGGGAAACTAAACATATCGATCAGGACAGTAGGGGTTTCGCGTTTGATGTAATAGTTAGTGTTTACACGGTGTATGTCATATTCTGTTGTAACACCATCTTCATCCACAAACTCAAAGTTGTTTACTCGGTTGTTGATCGCTTCGCGGGCTATTGATTTAAAATCTACAGAAAGAAATTCATCTTGATCCAAGGGATTCACAATGATATTTGAGACTTCGGCAAATGGTTCACCTTTATCATCAAAAATGGTGATTTGCCCTTCGCTTTCCTCGATCCGGTAAATTTTTCCGTCAACTCCAAATGTTTTACTATTATTAACTCCAGCAGACTCGCTCAGAAAACGGAAGTCATAAGTATTGATTAACGCCGCGTCAGCCGCATTGTATGCATCGAAAATGGAATAGCTGGCAATCGCCACATCCCTTTGGGTGGAGATCTGGGTTGTTTTTAATTCTTTCGTCAGAATATAGGTAGTTCCATCAAAGACAAAAGAAGTTTTTCCAGCTTCTTCTGCTTTCTGGAAGGTATCTGCAAATCCTGCTGGTAGTGTGTTGCCGGGCAGCGGATTAACCCTTCCCATGATCGATTCAGCAAATCTGTCGAGTTGGACGATGCGGTAGAAGTTTTCGCCTTCTTCAATATAGGAATAATTATGCTCGCCTGACTTGAATTGATCCTGGTTTTTACCAAGAGCAAGCAAGAATCTCGCCTGTTCTGCTCCGCTAAAATTCTCACCCTCTTTTACCGAATACCGTAATTCTGTGTTGTAGATTGCACCGGCATAGTCTTTGCTGATGGTATCTTCTTTATAGAAGACTTCCGTCTGAGTATAAGGGGAAAGGAATGGCCCAAGAAACGAAAACAAGAACATCGCCACAAGGATGACCAAGCCAATAACAGCAAGCTTGTTGCGGATGAAGCGTTTGAACACCAACATACCAGGTGACAGGGTTTTGACACGACGTGCGTCGTCCAAAGCCATGCCCTGATCCTGAGGCGGCTTGTTTTGGATGGGTTCGTTCATTAAGTTGGTTGCGTCTAATTCACTCATCTGCCACCTCCTAATTGACCCGAATGCGGGGGTCTACAATCGCGTAGAGGATATCGGACAGTAAAATACTGACCTGGGTTAATAAAATCAAAAATACCATGTAAAACATAGCAAACGGAATGTCACCGCGAATAATTGCCTGATAAGAGATATAGCCAATCCCGGGGATCTGATAGAGCGTCTCAGTGATCATAGCTCCAGTAAACATACCTGGCAGAATACCACTGAGTGAAGTCACCAGGGGGATCAACGTATTCCGGAAGGCGTGTTTGTTGATCACGACCTTTTCAGGCAAGCCTTTGGCGCGGGCAGTCCGGATATAGTCAGAATTTAGCACTTCCAGCATATTAGTACGCGTATAACGCATGAGAGAACCAATAGAGAGCATCATGAGTGTGATAACAGGCAACACAAGATGATAGGCAATATCCATGGTTTGCTGGAAAGGAGTCATCGTGGTGTGGAAGCGCCCAGTCAGACCGTAAAGATCGAACCATTGCAACTTGATCGCGAAGACGTATTTCAGGATCGTCGCGAGGAAGAAGGTAGGTAACGAGATACCCATCAAGGCAAAGAAAGTAATCGCGTAATCCGTGCGGCTATATTGCTTCCGCGCCGCCAGGATGCCTAATGGTATCGCTATAAAAAACTGTACTAAGGTGGTAATAACATTCAGGATCATCGAGACCCAGATGACATCCGCAAATTTCTCCGTCACTGGGATACCGTAGTGCCAGGAATCACCAAAATCGCCTTTAATGGCGTTGCCCATCCAGCCAAAGAAACCGGGGATGATTCCTTTGTCCAAACCATAAACCTGGTTCAGCTCCGCCAACCACTCCTGATAGGATTTTGTGCTAAGCGGGTTAGATGCACGTTGTCTGGCGATCGACTCGACATACGACGTAGGCAGACTACGAATAACCGTATAGGAAAGCATAGCGCCAAAAAAGGTAATAAAGAGGCCTAAGATGACTCTCCTAATAATAAAATTTCTCATAAATGCTCCCTCAGTTTACTGTGTGGGTAAAGGACAATACAGTATGAGTAAGACACAATGAGCCCACCCATTTGGGTGGGCTCATCGGATTCTTTACCCGTTATAGTTCACGGATTAATTCATCTCAACCAGTTCAAGGTCGTTCATCCAACCCCAGAAGGTGGTGATATCGGGAGTCAAAGACTCGATATTGACACGTTCGGTGCTGAAGATGATGACGTTCTTGCGCTGATAGGTCGGGATTTCGACAGCCCAGTCAATGATGCGATCCAAAGCCTGTTTGTAAATAGCCTTGCGGAAAGCCTGGTCGTCGCTCAAGCGAGCTTCCATGATGAAGCCGTCGAGTTCCTCGTCCTGGATGTGATAGTGGTTAGACTCAGAAGAGCCTTCCAGACCAACAATGTTGGAGCTGTGATAGACCTGGTACATATCGGGGTCAATGGTTGAGCCCCAAGCTGCAGTCCAGAGTTCCTGTTCGCCGGAATCGAGGGCATCCCAGAGGATGTTGGCATCAGCGGGGTCGTTGATCTTGAGTTCGACACCGAGGTTGGCCAAAGAATCGCGGGCACCAGTCAGGATTGCGAAAGCAGGATGGTCGCCAGTACCGCCACCAGGAACGATAACTTCGTAAGAAAGTTTCGCGCCTTCGGGAGCAGCAGTGACTTTGCCATCAGCAACAGTGAAGCCAGCAGCTTCGAAGAAGCCGAGGGCTGCAACTTCTGCAGCAGCATATTTTTCTTCCTGGGTCATTTCTGCGGTGTAGATGGGGTTGCCATCGACGTCAACAGAGAATGCAATTGCGTAGCCTTCATCAGTAGGCTGGGGTGCAGCCCAAGAGGTGTTGGAAATCGGGTAGTTGATAACGGCAGCGCCTTCACCATAGTAGCTGTCAACAGCGACATCGCGGTAGACGGACAGGATGGTGGCGAGTGCACGGCGCAGGTTCTTGGAGGCATCTGATGCCTGATCTTCACCAACTTTTACGGTGGAGGCATTGATACCGACATAGCCATAACCAAGGTTGTCAACCAGGCTGGAGGTGATCACGGGACCGGTCATTTCGCCATTAGCATTGGCGGTCATAACTTCTTCGAAGCGGGTCTTGTTGTAGCTCATTTCGCCAGCGTCTGCGACACCAGAGGTCAAAGCGGTAACAACTTCAGCGGATTGGGTTTCGCGGAATTGGATTTCGCGAATCTTGGGGCAACCACGATAGTAATTTTCGTTGGCTTCGAAATAAACAACACGGTTGTTGTATTCAATGAATTTGTAAGCGCCAGCGCCCATGGGGGTGGCGGTCAGGCTTTCCTGTTTGGAAAGATCGCCAAATTCGAAACCGAACATGTTGTTTTCGTAGTCATACAGTTCTCTGCTGCCATAGTAGTGCAGAGGAGTGATATTGACACCAAGAATGCTGTAGACAGCGGGAGCCTCGTAGCCATTGGTGGTAACTTCGACGGTGTAATCATCGATTTTCTTGATACCAGCGATATTGGGAACGCCGCCTTCGCCCATGGACTCATCCTGGGGACCGAAGAGACCGATATAAGCGGTCTTGACATTTGCAGCAATATCAGTGCCGGCTGCAGATTCGTAGGGGAATGCTGCGCGGTAATCGTTCTCGTAGGAGAACATGATCTCGTTGTAGTAGTCTTCCACGGTTGGGAAGGTTTCGACGAGGTCAAAGGTTGCACCGGAAGGAGCAGTCAAAACACCATCATCGCCGAGCTCGCCAAAGCCCCACATGAGCATACCAAGGGCAACCTGGAGACCAGGATTTTCAGCAACAACGGCTGGCTCTTGCCCAATGTAATCGAGGGCATAAGCATCGCGATAGTTGGCATCAACATAGTCAACAATACCCTGGGCTTCAGCCAAACCAGCGGCTTTCAGTTCATCCCAGACATAGGCTTGTTGTTCAGCGGTCCATGCATCAGTATCAGCAAATTCGTGATCCAAACCAGCGGCGTAGATCTCTTCAAAGAGTGCATCGTACTTATCATAGACTTCACTGGTGGTCTGAGTCTGATAGTCTTTCAAACCGACGATCGGATAGGAAGCCAGGGAGGTGGAGCCAACGTAGGAAGGATCCAGATAGGTGTAATAGGTGAAGATGACATCATCAGCAGTCACAGGTTCGCCATCGGAGAATTTCATTCCAACGCGCAGGCGAGCAGTGTATTTGGTGGTGTCAGTTGCTTCATCGTAATCCACAGCGATGTCAGCAGCGCCCTTATAGAGGTAATCCACGCCGTTGTAGTTGTGGGTTTCACCTTCGATTGCATTGTAGACGATACCGCCAACGCGGTCGGTGGTCATAATGCTGATCTGAGTCATACCGGCAACGTCCATATCATAGGCGGTATCGCCGAAGAATGGGCTGAACTTCTGTGAGAAGTCCTGGTATGCAACTACGAATGGAGTGTCGATTGTCGGTTCAGTGGGCAGGTTCTCGCCAAATGGTTGTTCCTCGAACACCGGGACTTCTTCGGTCACAACGACTTCGGTAGGTTCTTCAGTGGGTTCCTCAGTGGGTTCTTCGGTGGGTTGTTCTACCACTGGGGGTTCGGTTTCCACCGGAGCTTCGGTGGGAGTGCCGCAAGCGGCGAGTGCTACGCCAAACATGACGAGCACAATCAAGATTGAAAGGTTACGTGCAAATTTACTCATTATTCTCCTATTTCTCCTTCTAAGATTTGGTTCATTATAAATTAATTAGAAAATAGTGTCAACAACGGTCGGTCTCGCTAAAATCTGATTAATTTATTCGCTATTTATCGGAGTTTCCTCCTTTTCGATCACAATTTCTTTGGCTTTTCGGAAGATCGACCAAACAAGCAGCGCCGCTCCCAATACCACCCCCAGGTAGATCGCTTCCCGGTCCAGAGCGCGACCATGAGAGGCAAAGATCAAATAGATGATCAGTCCAACCGCTCCGGCTGTCATAAAGATCAGGTACAAGCGACTCATATTGACGATGCGATTGTATGACAAACCCACTTCTTCACTGCGATATGGTCCTTTTTGAACTGGGATCCGCAGGATCCCTGCTCCCAGGAAGACGATCGGAAAAAATGAGCCTGTATAAGGTAGTGCAGTATACATTTGGTTTAGACCCGGATTATTGATCAATCCGGCACAAACATGCAATGCCACAGCTGCCACAAAAAACAGTGCCAACTTTAATTTAAGTTGTTTGATCTGGGATTCTTCTAGGTTCAGGCGGAAATAATCACCGTGATAGACTGCCGTCTTCCGGGAACGACCTTTTTCGTCTTCGGTTTCGACCAGGTCGTAGTCCTTTAAGTATTTCTTTGTGGCCATAACGTTTAGTCAGCCTATTGTATCAAATAATTCCCTTTTAACGGAAGGAAATGTTTCATTATTTACTTAGCCCTTATGGTTCACTACCGGGCAGGTGAAAATTGCCACAAGTGAAGAAAAGAAGAATCCTCCGGCAAACTGATCCGGTCGGAAGCTACCCACAACCGGTAGTGCGGCATCAAGGGAATAGCCGGTAAGTATTCGGCCATCAAAACGGCACTATCCTGTCCGTCCTCACCTGAAAGCCAGGTTGTATTTTCCCAGCAAGCCTCATCAAAATCCGTGCTGCTGAGCCCGGCCAGGTTCGTTCCCACCCAGCTATTAATAGAAGAAGGCACCTGGTCACTGGTGTACATCTGGCAAAGGTCAAGATGTTCCGGCTGCCATGAGACTAAAGCCATATCGAAATTCCTGCCAAATAAGGACCCCTCTGGTCCAGGACGATATAGTTCTGCCAGCGGCATGGAAAGTTTTGTGACCGATATCCCACACGCTTTCAAGCGATCAATGATCTCTTCGGAGATGCGTTGATCGACCAGGCTTTGCCCAGTACTCAGGTTAAAGCGAAGATAGGTACCGTCGAGCACATTCGGAACACCCTGGGCACTACGCAGCATTCCCTCGTCCCCGCTGGTCAAGATCCATCCGATTTCTTCAAGCCAGGTATTGGGGTCGCTGCTCTGCGAAGGCAGGTTTGCCTGCGGCGGGATCAGATCCTCCGGAAGATGCTCAGTCAGATAATCCATCACCAGGCTGTCAGCGTCTATACATGCCGCAATTGCCTTTCTTGTCTCCAGATCACCGAAGATGTCCTGGCGTTCGCTGGTCCATTGGCTGTAAAGCCCATCATCATAAGCCGCCGGTTGTATCCCGAATACCAGTTGTTGCACGGGTTCCCAATTCTCAGCAATCAGTCTGTTTTCAGTGGACAGGGTTTCCAACTGGCTTTTTTCCAGTGCTTCCAGCCGATAAGTCTTGTCCAACACATCACATTGACCGTTCTGCAATTTTTGAAGGGCAGCTTCCAGTTCCGGCTCCACCTGGAAGACTAGTACATCATAAGCGGGAATACCTTGCTGAGCCATGATGAAATGGGGGTTCTTTTCCAGGACGATCTGATTTCCAGCATTCCAGTTCACCAGTCGATAGGCTCCCCAACCAACAGGGATATGGGTGGTCAACTCCGAGGCAAGCAATTCGGTATCGGAAAAGTCCTTTAATTGATGAGAGGGCAGAGGTTGCCACAAGATATCCTCAAGATGGCGGGGAACAAAACCGGGGATGCCGGACCAGACCAGGGTCTGTTCATCAACAGCGATCAGGCTGTTTGTTCTCTCCAGCGCCCACTGGTAATGCCCCAAGCGGCTCCGTTCTGCCAGGTGATAGGAGAATACAAAGTCTTCCGCGACCAGCGTTTCACCATCAGACCATTTCAACCCGGGGAGCAGTTTGAAGGTCACTGTGAACTGGTTCATCTGGTAATCCTGCTCAAAGTTCCACGTTACCGGGTTTGCGACTGAGATATTGATGGCGTGTTCGATCAGGGTGCCTTCAGCCAGGTAAACAACGTTACCTGCGGCGTCCAATACGGGTTGTCCAACCTTGACCGGTACTGCCTGGAGCAAGACGCCTCCATTTTCCTCAGTGGGAATGCTTTCAAAGAACAGGCTTCGGTTTGTGTCCGGTTCTGTCTCGAGTAAGTCAATGTAAATTGCAGAAAAAATGCTTTGTTTTGCCTGGCTCGTGCTGCCATCATAACGGTATAGCCCTACAGGTTCCTCTGCTGTGCAAATGTTCAATACCAGGGGTGGAATCTCAGTCGCAGTTGGGGTGGGAGCAAGTGTTGCTGTATGAGCTGCCGTATTTTCAGGGGATTGAGGACTGACCTGGGGTTGGTCATTTCCACAGGCAGCTAATAACAGGCTGATGATCAACGCCACCAGAAGCGTTCTTGTTCGTTTCATTCTTCTTCATCCTCTGTTGTGCTGCCGCCAAATCGCAGTCTCAGGTAAGAGTCATACCTGGCAGGGTGGATTTTCCCCCTGGTGACCGCCTTTCGGACAGCGCATCCCGGTTCGTGTGAATGGCTGCAGTCATTGAACTGGCAATCCGGAACCCGGGGAGCGATTTCTTTGAAATAGGCATCCAGCTCTTCGCCTTCAATGTCCCATAATGCCAAAGTGCGCAGTCCGGGAACGTCAGCAATGTAGCCACCACCTGGCAACGCAAACAACTGCCGAACCTGGGTGGTGTGGCGTCCTCTGCCCGATTCCTGCCCCACTGCTCCAGTTCCCAGTGCAACACCGGGCAAAATCTGGTTGATCAGGCTCGACTTTCCAGCACCGGAAGGCCCTGCCAGGGTGGTCAGTCTACCAGCCAGATGTCGGCGCATTTCTTCCACGCCTTCACCAGTTTTGGCGGAAACGTACAGCACTTCATAACCGATTTCTTCATAAAGTGAGAAGATTTCACGTGCTTTTTCGATGCTGCACAAATCGATTTTGTTGGCAACAATCACTGCCGGGATGTGCGCCCGCTCAGTAACAACCAGGAATCGGTCAAGCATTCTGCGGCGCGGTTCGGGGTTGGCACAAGCAAAAACCAGCATTGCCAAATCGGCATTTGCCAGGATGATTTGCTGATAGTCATAATTGACTCCGGAGAGTTGACGTGAGAATACACTTCTACGGGGCAAGATCTTTTCGATGCTGCCTGTCATATCCGGCTGCGGATCGATCAACACCTGGTCGCCAACCGCCACCAGGTCGCCTTCAGCACGTCCCTTGCGTAAGCGCCCTCTCAACCGGCAGCGATAAACCCCAGCTTCAGTATGCACATCCTGGTATCCCGCCTGGGTGCGGACCACCAATCCCTGGATCAGATCAGGCATGCGTCTCGCTATCTATGCGCATTTATTCCTCATCGGGTTGGGCGGGAATGTATGGTGCAGATTCCCAGGGCATGATGCCACCGGCGTTTTCCATATTCGAGAAGTAGAGCGAGACGATCCGCCTGAAGAGCGGAGCCGCCATTTCTGAACCTTCCCCGGCGTTTTCGAGGATGATCGCAATGGCGATGTCCGGTCGGTCAGGGTTTTCTTCGAAGGTATATCCGGCAAACCAGGCATGCGGTGTACCGGTTGAGTTTTCTGCCGTTCCGGTTTTACCGGCGATATTCCATGGGTAATTTCCGAATTGGAAATTGGCTGTGCCGCTTGGATTGCGAATGACCATAAGCATGGCTTGCTGAATGGATTCGAGGTTTTCAGGCGTAACCGGCAATTTACCAATCTCCACTGGTTTAAACTGGAAAACCGGGTCCTGACCAGTCAGACCGATCCGGTCCACCACAGTAGGTTGGTGGAGTGTGCCGCCATTACCGACAGCTGCCACAAAGTTGGCAATCTGTAAGGGGCTGTTCTGCAGCGTGCTTTGTCCGATCGCCATCTGAACGTATTCGTTGATGTCGGTTGGAGTCATATTGATGTTGCCTTCGAATTCAGGGATCTCGATCCCAGTCGGCTTTCCGAGCCCAAAACCAGCCGCCACATCCGGAATAGCGGTGCGGTAGCCATCGTTCCAAAGAGTGTAAGCGATGTGCCAGAACCAGGGGTTGCAGGAGCGCATCAGACCTTGTTGCAGCGTCAGCAAGCCGGATGCGCCAAAACCTTTGTCGTAGGTCCAGTCTTTCCCGACCCATCCATCCAGCTCATACCAGAGGCTGTCACAGAAATAGGGGTAATCTTTGGTAAAAACGCCTGTTTCCAGGGCGGCAGCCATGGTGACAATTTTGAAAACAGAGCCTGGTGGGTAAACACCCTGTGCCGCCCGGTTGTACATCGGATTGTAGGGATTCTGGGTCACCTCGGCGATGGAGTAGGAGGTGTAATAGGGTCCCACAAACACATTCGGGTCATAGCCCGGGTTGGAAACCATGGCGATCACTTTGCTCGTGTCGCGCTCCATCACTACGATCGCGCCAACGTTATCGCCCATGCTCTGCTGCAGCCAGTATTGCAGCTGGCTCTCGATAGTGGTATAGATGGACTGGGCTGGTTTGGCGTCCTCCTCGGCGATCTTGGTCAAAACCTGCCCCTGCGCATCTTTCACGTACAGGTCTGCACCGTGGGTTCCAGACAGATATTCCTCTCCCCAGGCTTCCAAACCGGAATAACCAATTTTTTCATCACCGGTATAGCCAAGGCGCTGGTAGTATTCCAGATTTTCAGCCGGCACATTCAATACATAACCAGTTACATGAGGGGCGATGCCGCCGTCATGATAAAAACGAGCCTTGAAACTTTCCAGCCCAATGGCGGCATAGGCAGTCAGCCGGTCATAATATTGTTCGGCGACGTCGGCGGTGATATCGCCGATGATCGCATATTGGTATCCAGCCACATCGGCATATTCCGACCGAATGCTGTCTTCTGTGCGCATCAGGATTTCAGCAAGAAGCGCTACCATGTCTCCTTCGGTGCCCTCTTCGATGTTTCCAGGGGTCACTGTGATCGTCACGACATCTTCAAAGGAGACCAAAGGGTAATTGTCAGAAGAATCTGAGGCGTAAATGTTGCCTCTGGCGGGCACTTCGATCACCAGCTCAAGATAATTTCCGTCTGCAAGTTCTGGCAGCATCATGCTGGCGTCCCATTGGACATGCCAGGCGCCATCCTCAAGGATCAGGTTCATGATTGTCTGACGGCTGATTGTACCGAGCAAGGCTGTTTCGTAATCGACCTGGTAATTTACCTGGGCGGTCGTGATGCTCAACATACTGGAGAGTATTTGAAACTCGACCCCTTGCATGGTCAGCTTTTTGGCAGTATCCCGATGGCTGCTTTCAAAAGCTTCCAGGGTAATGGCATCTTTGGTCAGCCGGCTGAGACGCTCATACATCGCCGGGTAGTCTTCCACTTTCCACAGCTCCATGTACTCGATTGCTGCCTCTTCAACATTTGGACCGGAATCGATATTGACATTAGGTGTGGGCAAAGGGACTGTGGCGGTCGGTTCGGCAGTGGGTGTAACAGCAGCATTCTGGTTGCAGGCACTCAGCAGCGTAACCAAAATGATCAGGAGCGACAGATATTTAGATATCGTTTTCATGTTTCTGCTCATATAATATGGAAGGATAGACTTCGCAATTGATGTCATTATACCGCTGACATAAATCCGCAATCTCGACGTCCATGCAGATGGCAGCCTGGCTGAACATTCGATAAACGTGGCAGAGAGGTAAACCCATCACGTTCGCATAACAGCCTTGGATATGTTCAACCGGGTGAAACTGGCTGTCCTGGATGGCATACGCGCCAGCTTTGTCATGGTAATCTGCGCGTGCCAGGTAAGCTTCGATTTCGTCGTCAGAATAATCGCGCATTCTCACGTTTGTCAGGCAGATCTCATTCGCGATTGTACCCTCCTCGCCATTGTGCAAAGCCAAGCCTGTATGCACATGGTGAGTTTTTCCTCGCATCAGTTTCAGGATCCGCCTTGCATCATCCTTGTCAATCGGTTTGCCCAAAACCTGCCCCTCCAGGTCGACGATGGTATCAGCCGAGAGAACCAGTTCATCAGAGAAAATCTCAAGAGTTTCTCCTTTTTCCAATGCCATGCGTTGAACGTATTGGCGGGGACTCTCAGCCCCCAATTTGGCTTCATCAATGTCGGATGGTCGTTTGCTAAAAGGAATGCCAAACAAACGCAGCAATTCATTTCTACGCGGAGAACCAGAGGCAAGGATCAATTTTTTGTCATGCATATCAAATGCAGATTTTATCATGGGAGCATGCCCTTTGTTTGTGTCTGTATCTTCACCGGGCACGCATTATCACCGAAGGTGTCTCTATCCTCATTGGCACATACCAAGCTTGCTCTAAAAGCGGTGGTGTGATCAAAACTCGATTAATCTGCCCGTTTAACCTGATAACTGTCAAAATCTCTCGCCAGCCAGGTTTGAGGGAAGATCGCCCTGGCTTCTGCCAGGATGTCCTCATCGCGATAGCGGCGGGAGACATGCGTCAAAAACAGTTGCCCCACTCCAGCCTCTTTTGCCAAAGCGGCAGATTGTTCAGCTGTGCTGTGACCAAAAGTCAAAGCCATTTCACGTTCTTCATTTAAATAGGTGGCTTCCATCACCAACCCATCCGCACCTTGCACGTGTTCCAGCAGCTTTTCTGGTTTTCCCACGTCGCCAACCACAACCAGGCTTGTGCCAGGCACTTCCGGACCTAACACCTGGTCAGGCTGGATAACGCGCCCGTCTGCCAGGGTGATCGCATTGCCTGCCACCAGGTCCTTACGCCAGGGTCCGGGTGGGATCGCCAACGCTTCCGCTGCCTCAGGAATAAAAGGTCGTCTGCCAAATTCATCAAAGCGAAAGCCAAGCGAGCCAGAGCCGCGATGGTCTACATTGAAGGCTGTGATCTGGAATTTTTCGGATGAAAAAATCAAACCCGGTTTGATATCAAACAGGTTAACGGGGATCTCAGCAGGTTGGCGGCGCAGCACGACACCGTTGATCAGGTCATCCACCCGCTCCATGGTGTGGCGGCTGCCATAAATATTCACTTCCTCAATCGCTTCCCAACGCAAAAGGTTGAGAGCAATCCCGCCAGCCCTAAAATATGGTCGAGGTGACCATGCGTAAGCAGAATGTGGTTGAGACGTTTGAAGCCAATACCACTTTTGAGGATCTGGCGCTGTGTGCCTTCGCCGCAATCGACCATAAAGCGATATTCGTCGTGTTGTACGACAAGAGAAGAGAGACCACGTTTAATAGAAGGGGCAGAGGCAGATGTGCCTAAAAAGGTTAGTTCAAACAAGGTTAAGAGTGCCTGCGCTTATCCTGGATTTTGGCTGATTTTTCCGATTTGCTTGAGTGCGTTGACAGCAGTTAAGCCTAATTGCAGACCCTGCGAAGCCGTGATGGGCAGCTTGCCTGAATCTTCTTCGGCGGTCGTAACGAAATTCAAAGCAGCCCGATATCCAAGAAAAGCCCCAGCAGGGTTCCGACGATCAGAGTTAATGTTTTGACGTTTTGATTCATGAGTTAATTCCTTTTAGCCATAAGCCTGGTGTTTAAACTACGTGCTACCTGCTTTACCTTCTCGCTGTTTTGATTCAGGCTCAAAATAGGTTGAACGCTGATATCAGCCCCTTTGCGAATGTTCCAGCGTGCTTTCTCCAATAATTGCAGTACCTTGATGCCCGCCGGCGGAATCAAGGCTTTTAGCTTGGTTAGCCCAATAATGATAGCTATCAAAATAATCAGTTGAATAAGAGCAAAAAACAGCACCGGCAGTATTACCAGAACAGTCGCAGCACCGCTAACTTCAGCAACCCCGGGCTGAAGCGTCCATTCCGGATTATTAGAAAAACCAACCCTGCCAGCAACAGAACAGAAAACAGAATGACTGGCAGGAGGATCTGCCAAAAACGTTCTTGTTCGTGCGTCTTGGCGGCTGGGGTTTCAAAATAATGGCTGTTCTCGGTCTGGTCCATAGGTTCATTTTAACATGAGAACTGGGTTTGCTGGGGAATGTAGATGAAATCTTTCTTCTGAACCCCTGCTTAGTTACAGCTCTCTGGTGTTAACATGTCTGATTTGCTCAGCGTGGTAGCTGCCTTTAGGTTACTGGAATTTTAGGTTGTGATGATCTGCTGGGAATTGTAAGACGGCAAACCATATAAAACCTCACAAAATTGGTTCGATTATTTTGTATAATTACTGTATAATTTATTTAAGAATAAAACACCTGTGCATGGTTCTGAGTTGGATCATGGACTTTGAGTCATTTGACAATTGGTTTGGTTGTGGATCGGATGGGTAGCGCCCACCGACTTTTGGAATTTATTGCTCTTATCGCTTAAGAGCTATGAAAATAAGGCGAGACGGCAGTTGATTGTTAACAATAATAAGTTAGTACTGTACTCTTAATTGTGGTCGGAACCTGAACCGATTCCAAAAAACACATCTATCCCTTTTACGTGAGGACTTTAAAGCCATGGTCAAGGACCTTGGCTTTTTGATAACGATGGCAAATTTGATCACGGACATTCAAGCGCAGAAGCGCAATCGCAACCGGGTAAATATTTACCTGGGCGGTCAGTATGCTTTCTCACTCGACAGGATGGCAGCCGGCTGGTTGACGGTTGGTCGCAGTCTGAGCGATGAAGAGATTGCTCGTCTTCAGGAAAAAGATGAGTTCGAATCTGCACTGAACCGCGCGCTTCACTTCCTCAGCTATCGCGCCCGCTCCCTGCAGGAGATGCAAACCTATCTTCACAACAAAGGTTATGAACCTGCATTGATCGAACGCGTGATTTCCAGGCTGAAAGAAGAAAAGTTGGTCGACGATCTCGATTTCGCCCAAAACTGGCTGGACAACCGCCAGAGGTTCCGCCCACGCAGTCGGAGTTTGATGAAACTCGAACTGCGTCAAAAAGGCGTTGCCGAAACCGACATCGAGCAAGCGATCCAATCTACAGGGCTGGACGATTACGAATTAGCCTTGAAAGCCGGAAGAAAACTGAGCCGCCGTTATCACTTACTGGACAAATTTGAATTTAACCGAAAACTCGGCGCTAGTTTACAGCGCCGTGGTTTCTCTTATGGAATTGTCCGGGAGTGCCTTCCAGTGTTATGGAAGGAAAGGTCAGAATCCTCAGGTGTGGATCAATAAAATAATGGAGCTACTGACACAATGAAAATCTTAATGCAACAAATCCCCCGGACCGAATCCCATGCAATTTTTATGGATCGGTCTCGCCTTGCTGGTCGGTGCCCTGGTTGGGTACCTGGTATTTTCCACGATCCGCAAAAATAAAGACGAAAAACTGAAACAAACCAGCAATGACATCATCGCAGAAGCGCGCGAAAAAGCAAGACTGGCTGAACTGGATGCCAAAGATCAGGCACTCAAGATCATCCGCGATGCCGAAGCCGAAATCAAGAACCGCAGAAGTGAACTCAACAAGGAAGATGACCGTCTGGTCAAACGCCGGGAAGAATTGGACAACCGTTTCGATCAGATGCAGTTGCGCGAAAACAATCTGAACAAACGCCAAAGCCGGATCGATAAGCGTGCCAATGAAATCGACCTGCTTTATGAAGAACGCGCCGCCGAACTTCAACGCGTCAGTGAAATGTCGGTCGATGAAGCGCGCTCAATTTTGTTGGAAGAGGTTGAAAAAGAATCCCATGCCGATATGGCGCGCATTATTCGCCAAATCGAGACCGAAGCCCGTGAAACCGGCATGGAGAAGGCGCGCGAGATGATCGCCGATGCGATCCAGCGCGTTGCTTCAGATAAGGTTGCCGAAGTCACCACCTCGGTGGTCACCCTGCCCAATGAAGAGATGAAAGGTCGCATCGTCGGTCGAAACGGGCGCAACATCCGTGCTTTTGAACAGGCGACCGGTGTTGATGTGATCGTAGATGACACCCCGAGGCTGTCACAGTCTCTTGTTTCGATTCCGTCCGACGCGAAATCGCCCGCCGCACCCTTACCCGCCTGGTGAATGATGGTCGCATCCACCCCGCTTACATCGAGAAGATTCTCGAAGAAGAACGTAAGGAGATGGATGAAGACATCGCCAAAGCCGGCAAAGACGCGGTCTATGAAGCTGGCGTGCATGGGCTTCACCCTGAGGTGGTGAAGAAGCTGGGACGCCTGAAGTACCGCACCTCGTATGGTCAAAATCAACTGGCACACGCAGTTGAGACCTCCAAGATCGCCAGTATCCTGGCAGCCGAACTGGGCGCCGATGTAGAAGTCACGCGCACAGCCGCCCTGCTGCACGACCTGGGCAAAGCCATGGATCATAACTCGGAAGGCACACACGCCCTCCTGGGCGCGGAGTTTGCCCGCAGACACGGCGTGAACCCCAAGGTTGTCAATGCCATCGCTTCGCATCACCACGAAACAGACCAGGAATCCATTGAAGCGATTTTGGTTGAAGCCGCCGACGCCATCTCTGGTGCCCGTCCCGGTGCCCGCCGTGAGGACCTGGAGCAATACATCAAACGGCTGAAAGCTTTGGAAACCGTTGCCAACAATCATGAAGGCGTGGAACAGAGCTATGCCATCCAGGCAGGACGCGAAGTGCGCATTATCGTCAAGCCCGAAGAGATCGACGATTACCAGGCGCACACGCTCGCCAAAGACATCGCCAATGAGATCGAACAGACCATGCAATATCCTGGTCAGATCCAGGTGACCGTCATCCGCGAAACCCGCTCGGTGAGCTACGCAAAATAACGATTGAACCTTAAGTAGGCCGGCTTCTGCATTTGAAGCCGGCTTTTTTTAATTATCGAATGTTTATTCTTAGAGTATCGGGTTATACCGGTCTATTAGCAAGTGTTAAACGACTGACTTAGATAAACAGATCCCTACGGTCATAAACAGCGTATGCCGCAAACAAGAAGATAACTACGATCAAGCCTGTAAGCACCAGAGCGTAAGGCTCAAAGCGTCCGCTCCTAAAAAACTCGCTGGCATTGAACCAGCCAAAGGGGGTCAGATACCTAAGCCAGGTCAGTTTCTCATGCATCCCTGCAATAATGCTGAGGAAGTAGAGCCACAAAATCAGACCGATTGCCATGGATCCCACCCGTCGTGGCGTTTTTGACACACACGCCAGCATGGTGCCCATGCTAAGGAAAACCAGTTCAATCATAAACATTGCCAGCATCTCAAGCCGCAGCAGGTCATATAAAGATTTCTCAGGTGCATAGCCGCGCACAGAGATAACTGAGAGGATCCAGGTAAACAGAACAAAGAGGGCGCAGTTGGTTAACGCTGCCAGTAATTTGGTTGTAACAATCTGCCTTCGCTGAACGGGCAACACCAATGTAAATTCCACTGTCCGGTTGCGTTCCTCCTTGGAAATTGCCTCGCTTCCCCAAAGCGCTGCTGCCATTGCGCCCATCAGTGCGAAATAGACAAACATCACCCCAAAAAAGCCTTCCAGCGTGGTCAGATTAAAAGCACGCATACTAAGCGCATCCAAAAGTTGCGGCGGCATGTTATCCAGAATAGCCAGGCTCTCAGGACTGCCCTCAAAAGCGGCAAATTTGCCCACTGCCACAAAGATCAGAAACGCAATCACCGCTGTCCAAATTAGCAGGGATTTTATTCCGGCTTTTAATTCTCGAAAATACATTCTCATATCCTGCTCCTAAGATGGCGAGGCGATATCTCGCTTCTGATAAAGCCAGTAAGAAACGCCGACAGCCAATATGATCAGCGCCACATCCAGGAGAACCAGGCGCGTATCGTATTGCATATCCCGGATTATTTTCCCAGGTTCAAAATGCTTGAAAGGGCTCAAGTATTCCAGTTTCGCGTCTCCCAGGATCCCGCTGAAGGCACTGATCACGTAGGTTCCAAAAGCCAATCCCAGGCTCCAGGGTGTGACACTATGCATTCTTCTCACTAATAGAGAAATCAGCAAACCCACACTAAAAAAGAGTAATTGGAAGATCACAGTGCTTCCAAGCACGAGAGCAACAGCACTCAGGTCATATTGCGCATCGCCCTTAAATAAGCTGATACTTGCCAGGCTGGCACCCCAGAACAAAACTTGCGTTACTAACAAGCTCGTAAGGGCAGCCAGGAGTTTGCTGGTGAGGATCGTAGAGCGGCTCAGCGGTCTGGTGAGCAGAAAATCTGCAGTTAGTTCAGACTCTTCCACTGAAATCAGGCTCAATCCATAATTCGCCGCCTGAATTGCCAAACAAAGTTGGCAGAAAATGAAGCAAAAGGCAAAGTAACCTTCCAGCGTGGCGAGATCAAGCGCGGTCAATCCAAACACCGCTTTAAACTCTGGCGGAAACTTCTCCAGCATCTGGTTCATAGCCGCCATATCAGAGGAAAAACTCGAGAAGAGTGACATGAATACCAGCACCAGTCCAGCCAACGAAGCAACCCAAACTCCGACAGAGGACCAGCGTTGACGAAATTCATAACGGTAGATGGCTTTATTCATGGGTTGCCTACTCGTAATAGTGCATGAAGATCTCTTCAAGCGTAGGTTCTTCGATGCTCAAATCTTCAATCTCAAAATCGCTGACACGCTGCAGCACCCGGTTAATGTCACCTGAATAGAAGAATTGGATCCATCCATCTTCCTGCTGTAAGTTACTCACACCAGAAATCTCAAAGTTGGCTGGCGCGTGCCCGCTCAGGACCCGAATTTTCTTGTAATTGTTTTTCTGCAGAGTGTGGATATCGGAAACTTCCACCATTCTTCCTTCGCGAATGATCCCCACCCGGTCACAAATACGCTGCACCTCACCCAGAAAGTGTGAAGAGAAGAAGACCGTAACGCCTTTTTTGCTCTCCTCCCTGATCAGGTCAAAAAATTTGCGCTGCATCAATGGGTCCAACCCGCTGGTAGGTTCGTCCAGGAATAAAAGTTGCGGCTCATGCAGCATCCCCTGCACGATACCCACTTTTTTCTTGTTTCCATAGGAGAGGTCGCGGATCTTGCGATTTAGCTCCAGTTCCATTACATCGGCCAGGTATGCCAGGCGTTCGCGGTGATCGCCGGGATAGAAACTGGCTGAATAATCAAGCAGATCGCGGACCCGCATGTCATCATAGTAGAAAACTTCTGAGGGCAGATAGCCTATATTCCGGCGTATTTCAGGACCATACCTGGTGACGTCTTTTCCAAAAATGGTTGCCTGCCCACTGGTGGGATGGATCAATGAAAGCAATAAGCGGATCGTAGTGGATTTTCCCGCTCCATTCGGTCCGATAAAGCCAAAAATTTCACCTTCCCTGACCGAAAAACTCAGATCCTCAATCCCGCGTGACTTGCCATAATACTTGGTTAGGTTTTTTACATCTATGATATTCATTCAAGACTCCCAGCTTCCAGCTCAATAATGAAAAAATCTTGCTAATTATACTTCTTTGTCTTTTGACAATGATATGGACTTGTCAATCAGTCGATTGTGCCAGTCTCCTTATTCTCTATGTATGGAACCCTATAGGCTGCGCTTCAAGGATTCCACACCTACATGGCGGATGTGGAAACCATTACAGGACAATAAAGCCGCCATCCTTATTAAACAATTCCCTCGTTGTACATACCTTTGGATTCCACCCTCCACAGGTCTATAATTTCGATTATGAATAGACTTAAAATCGAGTTATTCATTTTTATTTGCTTGTGTCCGGGCGGGGCAGCTAACCGCCTGCGCTGAACTTTATGAGCCAAGCCAGCAGCAGCGGCGCTCCCCCGCTTTTGGAGTGTAACAGGCTGCTGTTTTCATTTAACTGGCTCTCACTTAAACCTGGAGATTAATATGACAATTTATCAAAACATGACCCAACTGGTTGGGCACACACCCCTGGTGCGAATCAACCGAATTAACCTCAATAAGGACGTTGAAATTCTTGCCAAGCTGGAATTCCTCAATCCTACTCACAGCGTAAAAGATCGCATTGCAGTCAATATGGTGGATGACGCTGAATCAAAGGGCATCCTGCATTCTGAAAGCATCCTGGTGGAAGCAACCAGTGGTAATACCGGAATTGGTCTTGCCAACGTTGCGGCTGCCCGCGGATACAAATCCGTCATCATCATGCCCGAATCGGTCAGCACAGAAAGAAAACTGCTCATGCGCGCCCTGGGGGCTGAGCTGATCCTTACACCAGCTGCAGGCGGGATGACAGCGGCTCTTGAAAAAGCCATTCAATTACGACAGCAAGACAGCCGGTACTGGCTGGCGGACCAATTTAACAACCCTGCCAATCCTCAGATCCATCGTCTTACCACCGGTCCGGAAATTTGGCAGGACACAGATGGAAGGGTGGATATTTTTGTGTCGGGTGTAGGTACTGGGGGCACAATCACTGGTGCCGGCGAAGCCTTGAGAGAAAAGAACCCATCGGTGGAAATTGTGGCAGTCGAACCAAGCGCGTCACCAGTGCTTTCCGGCGGTCAAGCTGGTTCACACTCATTGCAGGGCATTGGCGCAGGTTTTGTGCCTTCTGTGTTGAAGCGGGAACTGATCAACGAGATCGTCCAGGTGACTGCCGAGGATGCTTTTAGAACCACACAGCACCTGGCAACCCTCGAAGGCATTCCGGGAGGTATCTCCTCCGGCGCGGCAACCTGGGCAGCACTGCAGGTAGCAAGCCGACAACAAAATAAGGGTAAGCGCATTGTGGTGATCTTACCTAGTTTCGCTGAGCGCTACCTCTCCACACCGCTTTATGCAAATTTGCGGGAGGAACTCAATGGCAAGAGCTGAAACTCCCACACCACTCTGCCCTCCCGGTTCCGATGGCATCATCAAAGAGAAGCCGGGGCTATTGGGTATGATCGCCGAAGACCTTCACTGCGCGCTCGAACGTGATCCGGCAGCCACCAGTAAACTCAGCATCTTTAGCACCTATTCCGGTCTGCATGCCCTCTGGGCACACCATTTCGAGCACTGGCTGTGGAAAAATGGTGCTCAAGGTCTGGCTCGCTTTCTGGCTCAGATCACCCGCTTTTTTACTGGTGTGGAGATCCACCCAGGTGCCGTCATTGGTCGTCGGGTGTTCATCGATCACGGAATGGGGGTCGTGATCGGTGAGACTTCGGTTGTTGGTGACAATGTGACCATCTATCACGGGGTAACGTTGGGAGGCACCAGCCTCGAGAAAGTGAAGCGCCACCCCACCCTGGAGTCCTGTGTTGTCGTTGGAGCAGGGGCTAAGATTTTAGGGGACATCACCGTTGGCGCTCACAGCCGAATTGGCGCCAATGCGGTGGTGGTCAAAGACGTCCCCCCGCAGTCAGTGGTGGTGGGCGTGCCCGGTCAGATCATCCTGCGCAAGCAGCAGGTAGTTGGCATGGCAGCAGACCTGGATCACACCAGTATGCCCGATGCCGTTGTGAGCAATTTGAAAGAATTGATGGAACGAGTAACAGCAGTTGAGCATAAACTGCAAATAATGGCTCCTCATTCTGCCGTTATGCATCTGGACGAACAAGATTACTGGGAGTACGATAATGTGAGTGGATTTTCCATTTGACGATTAAATCGTCGGTTCAGCGTTGAGAGGTGAATATGTCTAAACTGACTCCCAAAGTGATCCTGGAAGGCACCCGTCTGACCTTTAAAACGGAGATCGCCTTTGAACTCAATGAACATCCCCGTTTCACCGGTCCGCGCAAATACCGCTACCATTCGCCGCTTATTTCTGCCGAATGGTGCACTTTTACAAACTACCCCTGGGGTCGCGGTTTGATAAACTTCACCCCTGAAGAAGAAGCCCAGGCAATGGAAACCTACCAGACCTGGGTTCGGCTGTTTGAGCTGAATCGTTATTACTCCTGGGTGGTGGACCGTTTTCACATTTCCACCCAAATGGTTCAGCGGTTGACTTACGGGAAAGACTATGACTTCACCTGGTTGGAAGAGCGCTTGCTTCCCCTCAACTTTCGCCTGATCTTCTGCACCCGATCGCCTGAATCTTTTGCCGCTGCCCGGGAAGAGCGCCTGAAAGTCTCCGGGAACCCCAGGCAATATGACGACCTGGAACTTTTCAAAAGAGAGCAGGAAGTGCTTGAAGAGTTGGTGAGCCGCTCTCTTTTGCCTGTCCTCCGGGTGGATATCAGTGACAATGACGTGCCCAGAGCGGTCAATAGCATCGTGGATTGGATGGCAGCAACCGGCGGTCTGGAAATGCCAGAGTAGTGGATTTTTACAGCACCATCGTTTATACCAAGCAAATCAAAGAAGTTTTCTTACAGGGTGAAATGAGGTGGGCACGAGCCTGGATTTATTAATGAGAATGTTCCACCTCACTCCGCCATATTTGAGCCAATACGATCCTTCGGATGGGGACACCCTTACAGGGCAATAGAGCCGCCATCCCTACAATAGATACGCGCACTCAGAAATAGCGCCGGTACGTTGAAACTAACCTCTGACAAATGGATTAAAGCGCTTCTCGTGCCCGACAGTGGTTGCTTCCATATGCCCGGGCAGCAGGATGGTATCATCCGGCAAACTAAAGATTTGCTCTTTAATGTTGTTTAGCAAGAGTTGGTGGTTGCTACCTGCAAAATCCGTCCGTCCGATACTCTCCCTGAAAATCGCATCCCCTACCACCGCGATCTTCAACTCAACACAATAGAAAATGACGGATCCCGGGTTATGCCCTGAAACGTCTCGGACTTCAACAATCTTTTCCGCAGATTGGGGGTCGATCCCAAGCTTCATCCCATGCGCCAGCGGGATATCCACCCGCGGTACTTCATCCACGCGGATGCCATACATCCCGCCGGAGGGATTTTCTTTTGCCGCTTTAAAACTTTCGGGGTGCATGGCGATGGGAACAGGCGGGTCATACGCCTCACTGAGGGATTTCACACCAGCAACATGGTCAAAATGCCCGTGGGTCACCCAGATCTGGCGTAAATTCCAGCCATTACTCCTGATGAAATCGAGTTGAGTTTTGGGCAGAAAGCCCGGGTCAATGACCACGCAATCTTGCGTGTCCCGATCAATCAAAAAGTAAATATTGTTGCCCATGGGACCAAGGGTCAGGGTCTCGTAAGCAAGTTTCATTTATTCTCAAATATCCTCATCAAATCGAGGTATCGTTCAATGGTCATGACTTCCCTTGGCAGGGACGTCAGGCAAGTCAAGCCGTCCGAATCGACAACAACATCATCTTCGATGCGAACGCCGCCCAAACCGGGCACATAAATCCCAGGCTCAACCGTGAAGACCATTCCCTCCTTGAGGTTCAACGTATTTCCACTGAAGATATAGGGCGCCTCATGTGCTTCCATTCCCAGACCATGCCCGGTGCGGTGGGTGAAGTACTTACCAAACCCGCTCTCTTCAATTTCCTGCCGGGCAATTGAATCAACATCGCCCGCCAGCATGCCCGCTTTTCCGCCTGCAATGGCATAGTGGTTGGCGTGTTGGACAGTCTCGGCGATTTTTACCATGCGGTTGTCCACAAAATCGACAAAGAAACAGCGGGTGATATCAGAATAGTAACCTTCGAAACTGGCTCCCCAATCGAACAAGAGCACATCACCGGCTCCCAACCTTCGTTCTGAAGGGGAGGCATGCGGGTTGGCAGAATTTGGTCCAGAGGAAACAATTGGAGCAAAAGGCAGTTCCTGGTCTGAACCATGGCGATAGAGCTGTACCAAAAGTTCAGCGGCAACTTCCTTTTCCGTTTGCCCGACCCGGATGGTTTTTAATGTTTCAAGTAAAGCAGCTTCAGCAATCTCGGCGGCTTTGCGCATCTTTGCCAATTCCTGCTCGTCCTTGATCATACGAAGGTTGGCGAATATGGCACTACCGTCCACAAATTCAGCATCACTGAAAGCGTTTTGAAGCAAATCGAGCTCCAAATAGCGTAACCCGGTAGGTTCCACACCGATGCGCAGCTTCTTGCCTTTAGTAAACCCAAACGCTTTGCCAAACAATCCCTGCCAGGTGGAAGGGTTATCCCCAAAGGTGTGAATCTCAAGGCGATCAGCGAATCCGTCCAGTTTTGCCAGTTCCAGCTCCGGTAAAATGACTAGGGGTTTTCCTTCTTTTCCAAGGAAAAGGATGACCGGTCGTTCCATCAGATGAAAACCGAGCCCGGTCAACCAGCGCATACTCGCCCCCGGATTCACAACCACGGCATCCAACCCGTGGCGGGCTACCATCTCGCGCAAACGTTCCATGCGATCGTTCATTAGTTCACTTTACTTTCTTGTGGAGGATAGCTTCGCGGACCACTGTGAAAAAAACAACCAGGACGATCAGACCTCCCATGATCAGGATGCCGTTGACATTGACCTCAGCCGGCAGGCTGATTGGGTATGCCTGGTTGTCCAGAGTGGCTGTGCCTGCTTGCAGAGTCTGCAGGTAGGTTGCTGTTCGTGCCACAGCAATGGCTGTGTTGCTATTACTGCGATCAACGGTCATCACGATCACAACCAGGGCAATAACCATAATTCCGAGCACAATGATGCTCCATATGGTGCCGTTCAGCCTTTTGTTCTTCTGGTCTCTTTCAGATTTTTGGGTCATTTAATACTCTCAATGGTTGTTTTGGCAGTCTCAACCGGATCGGCTCCATCTCTTAAGATCAGTAATGCGGCGTTACGCAGTGCCGGACCCAAACGGTTGACAACCTCTTCCGGCGGGTAAAGCCTGGCTGCCTGTGCAATTTTCTCCAATGCCGGCTTCAGGTTTGGGTTCTTCCAGGCTGCCAATGCCGATGGTCGTGCAGGCAGCCAACCCAATGCCTCGCTCCAACTGGAAAGAAATTCGGTCTCCGTCAATTCTAAAAGCAATTCCAGGGCAAGCTCCTGGCGGGTTGGGTCCGAGTTACCCAGCGCCCATGCCATGGCACTTCCCAACGTGATTTCAGGTTCTGTTAATGCCGGTTTCGGTTGGTTGTTGACCTCTTCCCGTTGATTTAATATGGTGACAACTGGTACAACTGCCGTGTCCAGGCTGCGATTTAGAAAGGCGTTCCACACCTGATCTTCCGTCTGTAAACCGACCGTGAGGTTGCTGATATGAAGTGCGCCTTGTCCTTCCTTGAGAGCTATCAAAGCTTCTGTCAGGGGAGCTTCCTCCAGGATGGCTCGCCCCTGGGCATCCATCACTTCCCCACCCACCGAACTGTATAACAGCAGCAAGTATTTCGCTTGTGCGTCATCCGCTGCAAAGCCAAAATAACCAAAATTATCTTTAATGGCGGTCCAGTCACTGGATGGCACCAGCAATGAGGCTTCGTTATAAACCAGGGCAAGAGGATTAGCAAGCAAGGGGACACCCAGCACCTGACCATTGACCAGGCTCACTTCTTGCCCGATTGGATACCAGTCGGTGTCATTCATCATCTCCTGCAGGCGTGTGTTGGGGTAAATCAGTTCCCGTTTGGCAGCCAGCTGCAGATCGGTAGCCGAAAGTACGATCAGGTCGGGCAAAATCGGGGGGGCCGCCAGGTTGGTGGCAGCCAGGGAATCCATCAGGCTGCCGCTGCCAGTCTGCGCTTTCACCCGCATTTCGATTTCTATCTTCTTTTCCTGTGCAAAGCTATTTAGTTTTTCTTGCAGCAGATGACCCGCCAGGCTGTCTCCGTGGGGGCTTAACTCAGGCGGCAGCCATAAAATCAGCCTTCCGGCGCCGGTCTCAGTAGTTAGCGTGGGTTCGGGCTCAGTAGATTCTGGCGTAGGTGTAACCAAAGTGTCCAGCGGCGGATCCGGGTCTTCAGTGGGCACGGGGGTGTTAACCCAGGGCAGGTCAATTTCGATGGGTAAGCCCTGGCAAGCCGTAGAAAAAAGCAGCACAACAAGCACAGCGATCAGCCAACCACGCGGAAACGCGCTTCGTTTGAGCCCAAACTTCTTTGTTTTCATTAAATCAATTGTAAAGCATCTCAGCGAGGCTGCTTTTGGTCTAGATCCCGATTTCTTTGCTTAATAAACCTGCCAACAGGCTTACGCAATGCTGCAAGTCATCGGCATCCACCATTTCAGAGGGTGAGTGAATGTAACGGCAGGGGATCGAAAGACATCCAGCCGGCACGCCAGCCCGCGTGCGCTGGATGGCAGCGCCGTCAGTCCCGCCTGCTTCCAAAACTTCCATCTGGTAAGGCAGATTTTGGGCTTTCGCTTCATCAACCATCCAGTTGACCACTCGCGGGTCAGCAATAAAGGACGAATCACGCACTTTGATCGCAGGTCCCTTACCCAAGGCGACTTCCATTTTGACTCCCTTGGGCGTGTCACCAGTGCGGGTCACGTCCACAGCAATGCCAACCTCAGGGTCAACGCCGTAAGCAGCGGTGATGGCACCGCGCAAGCCAACTTCTTCCTGTACGCTGAAAACGAAGTAGATCTCATTAGGACTTTTCTTGACTGCCTTCAAAGCTTCAATTGCCACAGCCACTGCCGCGCGATCGTCCATCGATTTCGCCACAAGACGTTTGCCCAGGTTCACGAACGGTCGCTCAAAGCCAGCAACGTCACCAACGCCGATTTTGCTGTCGGTTTTGGAGGTCGCCCCGGTATCGATGAAGAGTTTCTCCAGACTGGGGTGTTCGTCTTTATCCAGCCTTTCCATACCGATCACGCCCTGGGAGCCGTTCATGAATAACACTCTGCCCCCGATGCATGTAAACGGACTGACACCGCCAATGGTAATGAATCGTGCGAAACCATTGTCATCAATGTGGGTGACCATCAGACCGATCTCGTCTACGTGGGAAGATACCATCACGCGTTTGCCGCCCTCTTTTTTGCTGCCCTTTTTGGCAACCAGGTTTCCAAGCGCGTCTGTATAGATTTCATCAACATGATCGCGGATCTCATCCTCAATTTTCGAGCGGATAAGATGCTCGGATCCGGAAGGACCGGGGGTTTCAACCAACATCTGTAAAACGTCCAATAAATCGTTACTTTTCTTCGCCATTATTTATTCTCCTGCGGGTTTAGGATGCTTCTATCGAGCCGTGAAAGGGCGGCATGCATTAATTTTAAGGTATTTAACTCGTCATCAATCCGCACCAATCCAGCGGGTGAGTGTAAGTAGCGTTGAGGCACAGAAACGGACACGCTGGGTATGCCTGCACGACTTTTATGGATGGCACCAGCATCCGTGCCGCCTCTGCCGGGCTGGCGATATTGCCAGGGGATATTTTCGGCATCAGCGCTTTCGGTCAGCCATTTCACCAGGCGTCGGTCACCAATAGTAGCTCCGTCCATCAGGTAAATTGCCGGTCCGCCATCCAATTTGGTGTTGTGGGTGGGATTGACCTCTCCGTCAAAGTGAGGCATATCGTTTGCCGGAGTCGAGTCCATGGCGATGCCGATGTCGGGATTGAAGTGATAAGCAGCCACTTTGGCACCCCGCAGACCCAGTTCTTCCTGTACAGTAAAGGCAGCCAGCAGGTCGACATTCTCCGGAGCGTTCTTAAGCAGCTGGATTAGGTTGAACACTCCTAATCGGTCATCCAGAGCTTTACCGCGCAAACTCGGACCTAAAACAGCCAGGCTGGTCGCGAAAGTAGCCCGATCGCCGATTTCAACCAGTTTTGAACCGCCAAGCCCGACATCGATTCGCAAAGAACTCACTTTCAACACCTGTTCGCGTTCCTCTTTGGTGGTCAGGTGGATTGCTTTGGCACCGATCACACCGGGGATGTGCGAACGTCCAACGATCACAGGTTTGCCAACCAGCTGACGCGGATCTACCCCGCCAATGACCACAAATTCAAATAGCCCATCGCCGTCTTCTTTGGTCAGCATCATTCCAACTTCGTCCATATGCGCGGCGATCATCACTCTGACGCGGTCGTTTCCAGTACCTTCGCGTCTCACCAAAACATTGCCCATCGCGTCGGTGTGCATGGAATCTTTGAACTTTTTCAATTCTTCATAGACAATCTCGCGCACTTCTTGTTCATCACCCGAAACAGACAAAGCGTTGCTCAGGCGTGTGAGCAGGTTCAGTTCTTTTTTGCCCAATTTGGGAGAATACTTCTTCGAGGTTTCAACTTTTCTCGCCATTTTTTACTCCCATCTCACTGAATTCATAAAATCAAGCGGAAGGTCACAGATAAATTCAGCCATCAGTCTTCCTGCGCGTTTGATGTCTTTAATACTGACCACCTCGACCGGTGTGTGCATGTATCGCAGAGGGATTCCCAGCTCCACCACCGGGATGCCCGCCTGGGCAACCTGGACGTCATAGGCATCCGTGCCGGAACCGCTGGGAGCAAAATCCCGCGTGACGGAGATTTCATATTCATCGGCAGTCGCCTTCATGGCATTATAGAGCGCAGGATGATCGCAAGAACCCCAGGTAAGGGGAACGGTCTTGCCCATATCAAACACGCCTACGCCGCCACCACCGGGACCGTTGGCAAAGGTCACGTCGATCACGATCGCAAAATCAGGCATGATATCAAAAGAACTGCCCATCGCGCCAATTCCGCCAACTTCTTCCTGGGCTGTTGCAACCGCGATCACATCCCAAAGATGTTTTCGTCGGGAGAGCAGGTCTAATGCCACGGTTGTTGCGGCGACAGAAGCACGGTTATCCAGTGTGTGACCGCTGATCGTATCACCGCTCAATTCGCGAGGTTCAGTTGCAAACGAGATCACATCACCTACACGAATAAGTGCATCCACTTCACCGGCTCGTAATCCAGTGTCTACCAGCAGGTATTTTTGGGGAAGTGTTCCGCCTTTGCCATCTTTTGGTAAAAGGTGTGCGGGCGGCATGACAACCATACCTGGGAGCTCAATGATTTCACCAGAATTGCTGCCATGAACCAAAACCATCTGACCGGGCAATATTCGCGGATCCACCCCACCTACCTGGGTGATACGCAGGAATCCATCTTCGATTCCAGTGACCATCAGTCCGATGGCGTCCATATGAGCGGCGATCATCACTTTAGGGCGCGGTTCAGCCCCATTACCATAACGCACGGCGTGCAAGCTGCCGTGGCTGCTCACCCAGGTTCGGTCGCTTAGTTCTTGCCAGACCGGGGTGATGACATCACGTATCGGTGTCTCGTAGCCTGACAGACCGGCAACAGAGAGCATCGACTTTAAGAAGGGAAGCAGTTCAAAAGTCATAATCCTCTTTCATGGGTTTGGGTTTGTAGTTGGTTCATCCACTGGAGGAAGTTCCGTGGGTTCTGCAACAGGAGTATCTGTAGGGAGTGGTGTTTCTGTAGGGAGTGGTGTTTCTGTAGGGAGCGGTGTTTCCGTCGCTGTTGCGCTTGGCTCAGGCGTATCGGTTGGAGGAAGAGTTGCCGTGGCGGTTGGTGTAATGGAAGCCGTGCGGGTCAGATAGGGCGTAAGGGTGATCGTCGCTGTGAGCGTGATCGTGGCAGTTCCGGTGGGGGTTGGTCGGTTGGGTTGCGGTCCGCGATCCAACCTGAGCATAATCAACCCCAGAAGATAGCAGGGGATGGTGATTAAAATCAGCAAGATCAACAGGTAACGAATTCGTGTCTGCCTTGAAAGCTCTTCCAAACCATCCTCCTTGATCCCAGAGTTACCTGACCAGGCAGGTACCAATTGTTAATGATACCATTGCCAGGAAATGTTTAGCGGAAATGCGCTATAATTGAGACGTAACTCACCGAGTAAGGAGGCTACTATGGCTACTAAGGATAAAGCAGGTAAAGAAGAACGTAAAAAACCAAAGTTGACAATTAAAGAAAAGCGCAAAGCAAAGGACGAGAAAAAGAAAACCTCGTCCGTAACCAACACCGGCGCGTAAAACCAATTCAATTCAGATAAAACCAGCTCAACGAGCTGGTTTTTTTTGTTCTTTTCAGCCTGAGCATCAGCGAAGGATCTTTTTCTTTCAGCATAGGGAATGCGGCTCGTCCCATTCCATAAGGCATGTGGAACGGTGCACCCTTGCAAGACAATAGAGACTGTTTGCGATATTCATAAAAAACATTCCAGCCAGCCACCTCTATTTTTATGCCTTTCGGTTGGATGGAGTACGGGCAGGTCAGGGACCTGCCCCTACGATGGTGCAAAGCTCGCAAAAGAGGTGAGAAGCCAGCAGATGGTATCCACACCAATCGCCGAGTTGAACCGCGAGATAGTCAAGGAAGATGGTGGAATGAATTTGATTTTATCATCCAAACCCGTGACTGACTTAGATAAATAGCTGTAAGGGGGCAGGCGACCGAGAGAAGAGTGCCGCCGGCACATTGTAGTAATACAGATAATTCATTGCTTCAAAGAAGAAATCTGGTGAATATCGAGAGAATGCGGGGGATATAGAACTCATCGTCATCGGTCATGAGAGCTCGATATGAGGATTCTCCTCAGGATGTCCGGCCTGTTCTGGACAAAGGAACAACCGAAGTCAGACAGCAGTTTTTTGAGTTCGTGCACTTTCAACCAGGAGTGTTTAGCCCTGCAGGTCAACAAAAACCGACAGATGGTAGAATCAAAAAAGAAAATTCGAGGATAGAAATTATGAAAACAGCTATCTGGTGGATCAGGCGCGACCTGCGCTTAAGTGATAATCCGGCACTGACCGAAGCGCTTCGGCAGGCTGAGGTGGTTGTGCCTGTCTTCATCCTTGATCCCAAACTTCTGTCTTCCGAGTTCGTGGGGCAAGCACGTTTGGCATTCCTTTTCGACGGTCTGAGAGAGTTGGACAGAAGCCTGAAGCAGTGCGGCAGCGGGATTGTCCTGAGGCAGGGCGATCCGCTTGAGGTACTGGCCGATTTGTTTCAAGAAACAGATGCGGAAGGTATCTTTGCTGAAGAGGACTATTCACCTTATACCCGTCAACGCGATAAGAGTGTTACGCTTTTCCACCCCTTAAAGCTTCTACCCGGGGTCACGATATTCCACCCGGACCTGCTGCTCAAAGCCGACAACACCCCCTACACAGTCTTCACCCCCTTCAGCCGCAAGTGGCGCAGCCTGCCCTCAAGCGGCAACCCCCTGCCTGCTCCAGAGCATCTCGCTGCCCTCCCCACCCTTGCCAGCCTTGAGCTACCAGAGGATCCATCCCACCCGGCTGAGAGTTTGTTCAAGGCAGGCGAAAAGGAGGCAGAACGCAAGCTTTCTGGCTTTAGCGACACCGCGATTTTTGACTACTCGGAGATGCGCAACCGCATGGACCTGGAAGGCACTTCGCAGCTTTCCCCTTATTTGCGACTGGGGATGCTTTCCGCCCGCCAGGCGGTTTGGGCGGCGCAGGAAGCTTCCCAATCAGCGAGCACCACATCCGCCCAAAAAGGTGCAGAAACCTGGCTCAATGAACTCATCTGGCGGGAGTTTTATGCCGCCATCCTCTATCACTTTCCCTATGTGCGCCAAACTGCATTTCGCTCTGAACTGCGGAATATCCCCTGGCGCAATGACTCGAGTGGCCTGGCTGCCTGGAAAGCAGGGCTCACAGGCTACCCGGTGGTGGATGCCGCTATGCGCCAGTTGAATGCCACCGGCTGGATGCACAACCGCGCGCGCATGATCGCCGCGTCCTTCCTGACCAAGGACTTACTGATCAACTGGCAGGAGGGCGAACGCTATTTCATGCAACAGCTGTTGGATGGCGACCCATCCTCCAACAACGGCGGCTGGCAGTGGACCGCCGGCACAGGCACGGATGCGGCGCCGTATTTCAGGGTCTTTAACCCCATTTTGCAGGGGCTCAAGTTTGATCCCCAGGGCGATTACGTGCGCCGCTGGGTGCCGGAACTGGCTCTTGTGCCCACAAAACACATCCACACCCCGTGGGAAATGCCCGATGACCTTCAAAAACAGGTTAACTGTCGGATCGACAGTGACTATCCGGGTCCAATCGTTGACCACAGCCTGGCACGTGAGCGCGTTTTGATCGCCTACCGCAGTGGGTCCGCGCAAGCTCGCTGACCTTGCAACAATCACAAGAGAAACTGACAGGTGCCACCATGACTTTTCCAACAGTAAACGGATCAAATTTGCAAAGGGCTAAACTAACCCTCCCCCAGGATTTTGAGGGCGATTACAACCTGCTTTTTATCGCCTTCCAGCAATGGCATCAGGATGAAGTGAACACCTGGATCCCGCTGGCTGAGTCCTGCGAAGCCCAATTCCCGGGACTGGTTTACTACGAATTGCCCACCATTCGGGCCTTGAATGCCTTTTCCAGGTTTTTCATCAACGAGGGCATGCGGGCAGGCATCCCCAATCCAAAATCGCGTGAACGCACGATCACACTTTACCTTGAGAAGGATGATTTCCGGACTGCTTTGGGTTTGGAAGATGAGGAGCACATTTTCGCGCTGTTGATCGACCACCAGGGCAATGAACTCTGGCGCGCGAGGGGTCCCCACAGCCAGGTTAGTGAAGCGGGGCTGCTCGAGGTGCTTGGTGGTCTTTCGGAATAAGCAGGCAGGGCTATTCTAGGTTCGAAAGTATTGATGATATTCACGAGGAAAAATTTACATCAACCTTCTCATAAGATGTGAGGCTATGCAGGTCTCATCCAATTTTGCCGTAATCGGCTATAATTAAGAGGCAAGCTCATTATTGAACGGAGGTACATTATGGCAACCAAAGACAAAGCTGGAAAAGAAGAACGCAAGAAACCCAAACTGTCCATCAAAGAAAAGCGCAAAGTGAAAGAGGAAAAGAAGAAAACCACTTCTGTCACCAATACCGGCGCTTAATCCTATCCAAATTAGCAGAAAGCCAGCCTGAACAGGACTGGCTTTTTTTATTTCTGCTTAGTAGTGCACTTTTGGGAGAATCCAAAAACGCTTGACATTCGCGGTTCAAACCGTTAGAATATTGACTCTTGAAATCTGGATGGAGTACGGGCCTGTAGCGCAGTTGGGAGCGCGCTTCAATCGCACTGAAGAGGTCGAGGGTTCGAATCCCTCCAGGTCCATTCAAGAAAAGGAACATAAGCAAGGGCCCATAGCGCACGAAGTCCCCTCCCGGGGGAATTGGGAGCGCCATGGAAAACAAAAAAATATGTAAGAACGGGCCCATAGCGCAGTTGGGAGCGCGTCTCAATGGCATTGAGAAGGTCGAGAGTTCGAATCTCTCTGGGTCCACTATAAGCAACCTTAGGGTTGCTTTTTTATTAAAGATAATTGAGAAGGTCTGGTCCTTACAGGAGGCTTCGCACAGTTCGAATCTCTCTGGGTCCACTACAAGCAGCCTTAGGGCTGCTTTTTCTTTAAGCCCTCTCCAATGGAGATGGTCCGCGCAGCAGGGATGAGGTGAACGGTTGAGAAGGTCTTGTCCTTACAGGAGGCTTCGCACAGTTCGAATCTCTCTGGGTCCACTAGAAGCAGCCTTAGGGTTGCTTTTTTTGTTTAAGCCCTCCTCCGTGTCGGGGGAGGGTCCGTGAGCGAAGTGACTAGACCGAGTGAGCTCAACTCACATCGGTCTGTAAGGAACACATTGGTGTTCATAACGGGGGTGAGGGAATCGATCGTAAATCCGGAATTGAGAAGGTCTGGTCCTTACAGGAGGCTGCGCACCCCTTGCAGGAGGCTTCGCACAGTTCGAATCTCTCTGGGTCCACTAGAAGCAGCCTTAGGGCTGCTTTTTTAAGCCTTCTCCCTGGAGAAGGGGAACCGCGAAGCGGTGGATGAGGTATACGGTTGAAAAGGTCGAATCCCTATGGAGGAATTCGCACCAATCCGGATCCCTTTGAAGATTTGAAAGAGCATCCTCAGAGGTGCTTTTTTTAAGTTCAAGGTTCGTAGTAAAACTTCCTAACGACTTATAAGTGGCAAGAAGTTATTAATTTGAAAGAAAACTGCAGTCGTACTGATGTTTCCTGGAATTATCACGATCAGCGGGTTTTTTGTGGCAAAAATATCCCCACCCCAATAAGAAAAACTCCAGACTGGGTCAGGTATTGCAGTCAGTGTTACTACATCACCAAATTGGTAGCTCGGTTTATCCGGATTTTTTGTGACTGATCCTCCACCATTTATCTCAGCGGACAAAGAAAAAGTTGCGAGGGAAGAGGCGTATTCATAGGCACCCATGTCACAAATCGCTGTCGTGTCTCCATTTCCATCAACAGGTCGCATATAACCACGTTGATCAACAACAAGGCAAACCGTGTTGCTCCCTGTATCGATCGCAGGACTGCCTGCGTCAAGCGCCTGGGTTTTAGTGAATCCACCATTATCGGCGAGGGGACCTAAAAGTGGATCTTGATCAATATTGCCTGTTCCGGTGTGACTTCCTTGAATAACACTGTAATTGATCGTAGTTGTCGAGGAAGAATCCAAGATTTGATCGGGCGTATTTCCCCAAAGTATTGCATTGGTAATATTAGGATTGCTTGATCCTCTGTTATGGATTCCAGCGCCTTCTGCCGCTGAATTTCCAAATAAGGTCACATTAGTCAGAGTGGGGCTGCTAGCGTAATTATGAATTCCGCCGCCACGAAGGACAGCTGAGTTTCCAGAAAGAGTACTATTTACCAATTTGATATTGCTGTTATTGTTGAAAATACCTCCACCATCTTCAGAGGCATAATTTCCGGAAAAGGTAACGTTAGTCAGGATGGAGTTGACAAAATAATTGTAAATTCCACCACCTCGGGGCGCAGAATTGCCAGAAAAAGTAACATCTGTTAGAGTGGAGCGACCGCTGCCATGGTTGGTTATTCCACCCCCATAATAAACCGCGGTATTGTTATTAAAGGTTACCTTACTCAACGTCGGACTGCTATTCATAGTATTGTACATTCCACCGCCTGAATATTCCGCAGTGTTCGTCGAAAAAACTACTTCCACGAAAGTGGGGTGGCTGTTCCCTGTATTGTATATTCCGCCGCCATAAAGGCTTGCTGAGTTATCCAAAAAGCTAACGTTTTCTACCAGGGGGTCACCATTATTGTTGGAAATTGCCCCACCCATCATCGCTAAATTATCAAGAAAAGTGATATTTTTCAGCGTAGGGCTGCCACTATCGATATACATCCCCCCACCATTTGGGTGGGAGGAGTAGGGAGTAGCGTACCCAGCAGTGATCGTGAACCCGTCGAGAATAGCAGAAAAATTGACACCGCTCCCTATTACCACATGGTAGCTATTATCCGTTTTGTCGTCGGGGATACCAATATCACCGCTAAGGGTGGTGATGTTATTCACCCAATCGCGTTCGGCAAGGTTGGTTTCTGTCCCAGCAAAGCCGCCGTAGATGGCCACACCTGTGATCAGTTGAAAGTTGGCAGCTCGGTCAGTTATTGTTGTGGGTTTGTACGTCCCCGCTGTGACCCAGATCTGGTCGCCAGCCATTGCTTTGGTCAGCGCTGTTTGAAGATTACAGGCATCCACCCATGAGCCGCAATTACCAGTTGCACCTGGTTTGACATATAGGATACTCTCTTGTGTATGAGAAAATGTTGCGGCTGAGGTAACTGAACTCACCCCCAGAAAAGCGATCAGACAAAGACAAATGAGCAATGGTTTCAGGAATCTCACTCGAATTAGCACCTCTTGAATCGATGTTATCAATGTTTTCGATTGTAACATATTTGGTAATAACAATATTATCATCTTATATCTGGGTTGATTTGACCCTAAGCGTGTCATCTTCCTGACGGATCATGCGCAAATGATTGCTAGTCTCCATATCAAATCTCTTCCAAATGATCGACCCACGAGTTGAAGGTAAGAATGTAGAGATCGTTTCCTTACAACTTTATTTTCCATCTCCAATCTCTCTGGATTCCCTAAAAACAGCCTTGCGGCTGTTTTTGTTTTAAGCCCTCCTCCGTGTCGGGGGAGGGTCCGTGAGCGAAGCGACTAGACCGAGTGAGCTCAACTCACATCGGTCTGTAAGGAACACATTGGTGTTCATAACGGGGGTGAGGGAATTGATCGTAAATCCGGAATAGAGAAGATCTGGTCAGTAGAGGAAGCTGCGCACCCCTTCCAGGGGATTGCGTACAGTTCGAACTCCTCTGAACCCACAAAATTAGCTTCAAGGTTTCTTTTCCTTTCAATCCTCTCCAGCTTCGCACAAATTCAGCAGCAACCCGGTTATTGGATGGTTATCACTTCTACTTTCACCTGGAAAAGCACAGACTATAATAGATTTAACAGAAGGGCGCGGTACCTCCAGAACCTTTGTAGGATGCCCTTCAATTGTGAAGAAAGCAAGATCAGAGAGTATTACAACAAGAGGGAGTGATAAAATGGTCAGCCAAAAGAACGGGACATGGCTTGAAGTATTGGCAGTAGACCCACTGCCTGCGCTTCTTGCCCGGGATGACCCAGCCCTGGGCATGCTGGTAAGGCGTGATTTGCTGGGAGAATCAGCCGTTCAGGTCGAAACGCTTTGGCAGACGCCCGAAGCAGTACGATTAATACATAAACAACAGGCAGATGGCTCCTGGCGATATGGATCCAAATCTTACAGCCCTGAAACCGGGACCCAGTACGATCTTCTCGAAACTTACCGAAACCTACGCTTACTGGTGGAAATGTATGGGTTTACTCGCGACCACCCAAGCCTGACTAATGCTGTCGAATATGTTCTGACCTATCAGACAGATGAAGGCGACCTGCGGGGCATCATTGGCAACCAGTACATGCCGTATTATCATGGCGCCATCCTGGAGCTGCTGATCAAAGCAGGAATTGGTGATGATGTCCGTGTGATCAAAGGCTTGGATTGGTTGCTGTCAATGCGCCAGGATGATGGCGGTTGGATCGTGCCTGTACAAGCCGTGCCTTCCAGGATGCGGACAAGTGAGATGTGGCTCGGCATGCCTGTGCCACCCAACCGGGCACTTCCCCACGCTCATCTGGCAACAGGCATGGCTTTAAGAGCGTTTGCTGCTCATCCTGCCTATCGCACTTGCCCTGAGGTGCTTGCCGCTGGTCAAGCGCTTAAAAACCGTTTATTCCAGTCAGACAAGTACAACGACCGCAAAGCAGTGTCCTATTGGTTAAAATTCCAGTTTCCCTTCTGGTGGACGAGCCTTTTGACAGCTCTGGATACCCTTTTCTGGTTGGACTTCGACAAGCACGATCCGGATATTGCCCGAGGGTTGTACTGGTTTATTTCTAATCAGAGCCCGGACGGACTTTGGGAGACTGGATATGGCTCGGGTAAAAAAGCGGAGGAGAACCGCTGTTGGGTTGGATTAGCCGTATGCCGCATACTGAAGCGTTTTTTAGAAGATAAGGTCCGCTAAACCATTGCGGATGATTTGTTCTGCCGCCGGCAGAACCAGGTTTATGTGTCTCACCCGCCTTCCGGCAAATATTCCATTTCCACTAATTCGACTTGGTCAGGAATCGAAATGCCAGCAGCCTTCAATTGATCTTGAGCTTCAGAAATGTTCAATACGTAAACCTGTAACCGGGCCGGCTCCATTTTGATCCCGGTAGTATAGGTCATTCCTGCCTTATCCATCTCAGCTTTTAGTGCTTCCCGAATTTCCCGCAAAGATTGGCGTGAAACGGCTTCTTCTTTCACCTCGATTAGACCGAATAACTTAGGATCTGTCACATAAGGAGCCAGGTCACTTTTGTTTGCTCCGACAAGGTAAACGATCACTCTCATTTTCGGATAGCTTTCGACAAGGATCCCAGTGTAATGGTCAGAAAAACTGGTATCCAGCTCTTCTTCCAAGGTGAATGCTTCAGCTTGCAGCTTGTTAATTTCTGCCTGTGCAGTAGCAGCGGCAGATCGGGTAGCCTGGCTTACGACCTCAGGTGATTGGGCTGTCGGGGTGGGCAAACAGCTCATCAGCACCACTATGAAAAGCATGAATGCTCCGACCAAAAGTAGATTTCTTATCCTAAGCATGCCAACTCCAGAAATTGAATTCCGTCTCATAAACAGAAAAATTGTAAAAAAAAGACGTTATAGAATCAATAGACTACCTTAAAAACCTTCGGATCAATCCGAATTTTCTCTCCGTATATGGAAAATATCGGAACGGCAGATCCAGCCAGGTTGATTTTCTCACAATACTGCGATAGTGTGTGAAGGTGTCGAAGCTGCGCTTGCCGTGGTAGCTGCCCATGCCCGATTGTCCAACACCGCCAAAGCCCATATGAGGCGTTGCCAGGTGGATGACGGTATCGTTAATACAGCCGCCGCCAAACGAACAGGTGCCTAAAATCCTCTCTTCCACTGCCCGATCCTGGGTGAACAAATAGAGCGCCAGTGGCTTTGGACGGATGCGAATAAACTCGATCGCCTCATCCAACTTCTTCCAGGTCAAAACCGGTAAAATCGGACCGAATATCTCTTCCTGCATTACCGCTGATTCCGGATCCACATCGATCAACACGGTTGGATCAATTTTTCGGGTGGTGTCGTCAAAGATTCCACCAAAGGCGATCGTCTGCCCTTGGAGGAGCGTCTTTTTCTCCTGGTAATGACGCTCATTGACGATATGAACATGCTGAGCGTAATCGCCATTCGGGAATTTTTCTGCTAACACATCTTGAAAATTTTTGATAAGCGTATCGCGTACACATTCTTCAACCAGGACATAATCCGGAGCAACACAGGTCTGTCCGCCATTGAGAAGCTTGCCAAAGGCAATCCGTTTGGCTGCCAGCTTCAGGTCAGCGCTGGCATCCACAATGGCGGGGCTCTTGCCGCCTAATTCCAGCGTCACAGGGGTAAGGTGATTGGCTGCAGCCTCCATCACCACCTTGCCAACTGCCACTGAACCGGTAAAAAAAATGGTATCAAACTTTTGCTCCAGCAGTGCCGCAATCTCCTGCCTGCCGCCCTGCACCACGCTCACAAATTCAGGCGGAAATGTCTCTGTTACCAGGTCTGCGATCACCTGGCTGGTGGCAGGAGTGTAAGCACTGGGCTTGATCACAGCGCAATTGCCAGCCGAAATCGCCCCGATCAATGGATCAAGGCAGAGCAGGATGGGATAATTCCAGGGAGACATGATCAGCGCTACGCCATAAGGCTCAGGGGAGAGGAAGCTGACCGCATGGAATTGCGCTAGCGGGGTGGGAACACGCTTGTTACCCATCCAGCGTTTGAGATGCTTAATGTGAAACCTGGTCTCGTCCAGTACCATGCCAATCTCAGTCATGTAGCTCTCAAAAGGCTGCTTGCCCAGATCTTTCAGCAGGGCGTCGCTGATTCGGCTCTCATAATCGCGTATCGCTTGCTGGAGTTTCTTCAGGGCATCCAGACGAAACGCATAGCCCCTCGTCGCCCCACTCAAATAGTATTCTCGCTGTCTTTCAACTGTTGTTTTGATATCCATAGCTTCTCCGCGCAAGAGTATATCATTTAGCATGGAAGACCTCGTCTACTCAGCAGTTTTGCTCGGGTAATCGTGCAATTGCGGAGGGAGATCAATACTGCTCGCTTCGCTCCCAGCACCATGGACCCCTCCGTACAAGAAAATTTCCATTCCGGTTGGGCGACAGGGCTGCATCATCATCAATTTAAGCAACAAGGGCGACCATGGTAGGTCGCCCGTACATTTGTAAAACAGAAAAATTATGCTGTCAGAAGCGTTTTCGCGAGTTCGTCCAGCGCTTCAACCTCCGTATTTTTCGGTGAGGATTTGATGGTCAGCGTTTGCTCCAGGATGTTCAATCCCTTCATCTGTTCCAAAATCTCGCGCATCCGTTTGCCACTCGAAATCGCCCAGCTTCCGTTTTCGATCAGCGCCACAGTGCGGTTGGTCAGGTTGTGGGCTTTCAAATCAAGCAGGAGCGTCTCCATGAAGGGGAAGAGCTCGGCATTGAAGGTCGCCGAGGCAAACACCAGGCGATCGTATCTAAAACAATCACTCAGGATGTAGGAAGGATCTGTGGTGGTAACGTCATAAACTTTTACCGTCTTTTCGCCGCCATCCGCCAGTTTGTTAGCCAAAATCTCAGCTGCCAGGGCAGTATTGCCGTAGATCGAGCCATAGGCGATCACCACACCACGTTCTTCAGGAGTATACGAAGCCCATTGTTTGTATTTATCCAAAATCAGGTGGAAATCTTTGCGCCAGATGGGTCCATGCAAGGTACAGAACATGCTGATCTCCAGGTTGGCGATTTTGTCAAACAAGTTGTTCACGTTTCTGCCATATTTACCAATAATGGTGGCGTAATAACGGCGTACTTCGGGCAAATATTCTTCTTCAAACTTGTATTGATCAGCGTACATTCTTCCATCGGTCGCTCCAAACGTGCCAAATGCGTCGGCGCAAAAGAGGATCTTGCTGGTCGTGTCATAGGTGACCATCACTTCAGGCCAGTGCACCATCGGCGCCATAAAGAAGGTGAGGTTGTGCTTGCCAGTCTGCAAGGTGTCGCCCTCTTTGACTTCGAGCATATGCCCACCCAAATCTACCTCATAAAACTGTTCGAGCATGGTAAAGGTTTTTTTATTGCCAACAATGGTCAGACCAGGGAAGCGGCGCAACAATTCAGGGATGGGGTGACAATGATCTGGCTCAATGTGGTTGATCACCAGGTAGTCCAGGTGGCGACCGTTTAGAACAGCAGTAAGATTCTGCCAGAATTGCTCAATAATGGCATTGTCAACGCCGTCCAGCAATACTGTCTTTTCATCCAGAAGCAAATAAGAGTTGTAAGACATGCCCCTCGGAACCGGATGGGCATTTTCAAACATCCTGATACGTCGGTCATTGGCGCCGACGTTAAAAGGTTATCGGTAATTTGTCTGTAATTGTGCATGTCGTTTCCTCTTCCTATTTTTTTCGTAGAATACAGGCGCAGAGACTCTTCAGATACGGCTGTTTTCTTGTGCTTAGTATACTTCACAACCCTATGTACTTTATGGTGTGTAAATCATTCAAGTGTTTTATGTGACCTTGCGGATTGACCAAAGGTGCTATAATAACCTCCGTAAACACGATAGCAGAGCATAGGTCATCCGCCAGAGAACAGCCACAACGCTGAAAGGCTGTCAGCGCCCACGGAGCGCTTCAGACCCCACTCACCTGCTTCTCCAACCGGAGCGTGGCTGCGGTGATTTCCTTTAGCCGCAGACGGTCAGACCCGTTATGGTCTCCATGAGCTGCTCATCTACGTGATGGGAAGCAGGGTGGTACCGCGAAAGTAAATTTCGTCCCTGCACGCAGGGATTTTTTGTTTAATTGTGCAGTTATTAATAACCAAAGACCCACACCCTAGCCCTTTCCCACAGAAGAGGGTAATGGATTCAAGACATTACTTTAGCTAACCTAATCCCCTATCTAGGCGAAGAGAAGAGCTAAGGGTTCCCACCCCCTCCTGGGAGAGGGAAGAGAAGTGGGTTGGTAAAGACAAAAGATAGGCTTAAAGAACACTCTGACACTTAAATAGGAGCAAATATGATCGACCCAACTAGTATACCGATGTACAAGCCCGAAGAAATCGAGCCAAAGTGGCAAGCCCGCTGGGAAGCTGACGCGCTCTACCAACCTGAGCGTGATCCGGAAAAGACCAAGCATTACGCGCTTACCATGCTGCCTTACCCCTCTGGTGATCTTCATATTGGTCACTGGTATGCCATGACGCCCCCTCAGACGCGCGCGCCGTTTCAAGCGAATGCAGGGCTATAGCGTCTTTTCCCGATCGGGTTTGATGCCTTTGGTCTGCCGGCAGAGAACGCCGCCATCAAACATAACATCCATCCGGGAAAATGGACTTACGCCAACATCGAGCGCATGCGCGGGCAGCTCAGATCGATGGGCAACAGCTTTGACTGGCGCTCTGAGATCATCTCAGCTGACCCAAAATACTATCGCTGGACGCAATGGTTCTTCAACCAGTTCTACAAGAATGGACTGGCTTACCGGAAGTTCTCTCCAGTCGATTTTTGCCCCAGTTGCAACACCACCCTGGCGCGCGAGCAGGTACAAGGCGAAGATCGTCACTGCGAACGCTGTGGCACGCCCGTGATCCGCAAAGACCTGAACCAGTGGTTTTTCAAGACATCTGCTTACGCTGAAGAATTGCTCAATTACGAAGGTCTCGACTGGCCTGAATTTATCAAGACTCTCCAGCGCAAATGGATCGGCAAGTCGCGCGGCGCTTCTGTGGTTTTCAAAACTGAAGGCGGTGACCCAATCGAAGTCTTCACCACCCGCCCTGATACGCTCTGGGGTGTGACGTACATGGCACTTTCGCCTGAGCATCCCTTGGTGGAAAAAATCACCACACCTGCCCAGGATGATGAGGTGCGCTCCTACCAGGAACAAGCCAAACGTCAGTCAGACATCCAGCGTGAGTCGGTCACACGCGAGAAAACCGGCGTTTTCACCGGCGGTTATGCGGTCAATCCAGTTTCCGGTCAGCATATCCCCATCTGGGTGGCTGATTATGTTCTGATGAGCTACGGTACCGGCGCGATCATGGCTGTGCCGGCGCACGACCAGCGTGACTTTGAATTTGCGCGCCAGTTTGACCTGCCTATAAAAATCGTCATCCACCCCAACGGACAGGAAATGATCCTGCCGGAAGAGATGACCGAAGCGGTCGAAGCCCATGGTTCGATGGTCAATTCCGGGCCCCTAACCGGTACTCCTGAAGAGGAGAGTTTTGAGGCTGCCTGCCGTTACATCGAAGAATTGGGTGTTGGCAAAAGTGCCACCAACTACCGCCTGCACGACTGGCTGATCAGCCGCCAGCGCTATTGGGGTGCGCCCATCCCGGTGGTCTACTGCCATCATTGCGGCGCGGTGCCCGTGCCCGACGAGCAGTTACCGGTATTGCTGCCTGATGACGTGGAATGGCTGCCGACTGGCGAAAGTCCGCTCAAGCTGCATCCCACCTGGCGCTTCACCACTTGTCCAAAGTGCGGCGAGCCTGCCGAACGTGAAACCGACACCATGGACACCTTCATGTGCTCCAGCTGGTACCACCTGCGCTACCTGAGCCCCGATTATAATAATGGACCGTTTGACCCAGCCCAGTACAACTATTGGATGCCGGTCGATACCTACACAGGCGGCTCTGAGCATGCCACCATGCACTTGATCTACACTCGTTTCTTCCATAAAGCTGCCCGCGATTGCGGCATCACCAGGGGTGATGAACCCATGCTGCAACTGCGCAACCAGGGCATGGTCTTGGGTGAAGACGGCGAAAAGATGAGCAAGAGCCGCGGTAACGTAGTGAACCCGGATGATCTGGTGGCTCGTTATGGTGCTGATACCGTACGCGCCTACATCATTTTCTTCTGCCGATGGGAACTGGGCGGACCGTGGTCAGTACCGGTATTGAAGGAAACAGCCGCTGGCTGAGAAGAGTCTGGCATATGCTGCTGGAACCCTCTTATGGGAAACCGGATGCTGAAATTTTGAGAGCTCTGCGTCGCAAAACCCACCAGACCCTGAAGCGCGTGACTTATGACTTCGAGAATTTCGAATTCAACACCATCGTCTCCAGCCTGATGGAGCTGCTGAATGATATGGGCCGCGCCAAGAACGCCGGCGCGTTCGGCTCGGAGGAATGGAACGAGACCGCCGATATCTACCTGCGCATGCTGGCGCCGGTTTGCCCGCACATTGCCGAGGAGCTATGGGAACGCCTGGCAAGCCCTATTCGGTTCACACCACAGCCTGGCCGAAAGTGGACGAAGAAGCCGCTAAAGATGACATGATCACCCTGATCGTGCAGGTCAACGGCAAACTGCGCGACCGGATCATCGTCGAGCCGGGAATCAGCGATGATGAGGCGGAACGGCTGGCGCTGGCAAGTGAAAACGTCACCCAGGCACTGGAAGGCCGCCCAGTGCGCAAAATCATCGTCGTGCCGGGTAGACTGGTAAACGTGGTCGGGTAATATACTTGTTTTGTAGGCCGGGTTGCGTACCTCAACCCGGCATTTCTAATATATCAGCGTGAACAATTTGATACCTATGCAAAACGCCATAACCTTGCTGAATCAGGACTATTACCTCAACTATCCGCTCATCTATGCTCTAATGCATGGAGCGGAACTGATTGGTGCCAACCAGCACGGTGTGGCCTGCTCATCCCCGATCCGGATTTTCTCCTGCTGGCGGTACCAACCCTCTCGAATTAGTCAAAATCGAGCAAAACCCGACCTGGTCCTGATTTGCGGCAGCCAGAATGCCACAGCTGTGGCTGCTCATTTTGGTATGGATGGTTTTCTGGAATGTCATCAACTCTATTACCCACTCCAAAGCATCGAATCGGATTTGGAGCTTGAACCTCTCAAGCAGGAGGATGCTGCTTCGTCCTAAAACATTATCACCGCCTGGATCCCGAGGAAATCCAGCGTGCGATCAGCGAAGAACGCATGTTTGGACTGCGCGACAAGGGTCAGCTATTCGCTTTTATCGGATTGCATGATGATCATGCCATGGGGATGCTTGAAGTGATGCCGGATTACCGTCGGCAAGGTTGGGGCGAACGTCTTGAACGCGCCCTGATCGCTAAATTACTGAAAATGGGCGAATTACGCTTATGGGCACGTGGTGCTCGGCAACGACATCTCGATGCAGCTTCAAAAGAAACTGGGGTTTGTCTTGTGCAGCGACCATATTTTCTGGATGTGGTAAGGGTTTTCATTCTGAACAAGTGACACTGAGCGGTCAGTAAAACAATCTTGGGAAATTCCCTTTTGATCGTTCCAACGACTCTGTGTAGAACACCGGATCATCATACAAACTCCATCAGGCTGAATGTGTCAGGCAATTTTCAGGTAAACTTAAGCAAGAATTTGTCTGCCCGCCAGTCTGGCAGAGCGCCCACGGAAATTCGGGCGGAACACTAATCCGGATAATACAGGAGTTTGCATGAAAACAGTTGTTGCTGGTGCCCTGGGGGAATGTGTTCACGTTGCCGGTGTTAGTAATTTTCTTCGATTAGCTGAATCGGCTGGCTGGAGAACCATCTTCCTTGGTCCCGCCGTCCCTGTCGAGACATTTCTTGAGGCTGCCAGGCGCGAAAACGCAGACCTGGTTGGTGTTTCTTACCGCCTCACGCCCGAAACCGGCGAACGCCTGTTAGCGGAATTTGCCGAAGCTGCAGCCGACTTGCACGAGCAGGGTGTACGCTTCGCCTTTGGCGGCACACCCCCAGTCAGCCAAAAAGCTGAAGCCCTGGAAGGTTTTTTTGACCAGATCTTTGACGGCAGCCAAAGCAGCCAGGAGATCCTTGCCTATCTGCGGGGAGAGGACCTTTCGACCTCTGGTGAATCAACCTACCCCCAAAGCACAATCGAACGCATCCGTTGGAAGCAGCCTTATCCGCTTCTACGCCACCATTTTGGCTTGCCAACCCTATCTGCAAGCATTGAGGGCATACAACAGATCGCTGAAGCCAAGGCTTTGGACGTCATTTCACTGGGAATCGACCAGGATGCTCAGGCAAACTTCTTCCATCCTGAGCGGCAGAACCCTCGCACCACCGGTGCCGGCGGCGTGCCTGTACGCAGCGCTGAAGATTACCGCCAGCTCTACCAGGCCTCCCGTACTGGCAACTACCCCCTTATGCGCACCTATTCTGGTACAGATGACTTCATCCGCCTGGCAGAGATGTATGTGGAGACGATCAACATAGCCTGGTGTGCCATACCGCTGTTTTGGTTCAACCTGATGGATGGTCGCGGACCACTCACCCTGGAAGAATCCATTCGCGAACACCAAAATGTGATGACCTGGTATGGTCAGCGCGGTATTCCGGTTGAATTAAACGAACCGCACCATTGGGGTATGCGGGACGCTCCGGATGTGGTTTTCGTGACTTCCGCTTACCTCTCTGCTTATAACGCCAAAGCTTTTGGCGTCAAAGATTACATTGCCCAACTGATGTTCAACAGTCCACCCAACCTTTCTGACGCCATGGATCTGGCAAAAATGCTCGCCATCCTGGAAATGATTGCATCCCTTGAAGATGATAGTTTCCATGTCTGGCGGCAGACGCGCACCGGCTTGTTAAGCTATCCGCTTGAGGATAACGCTGCCCGCGCCCATCTGGCGACCAGCATCTACCTGCAGATGGCGCTGCGCCCGCATATCATTCACATTGTCGGTCACACCGAAGCTGATCATGCTGCCACAGCTGCAGACATTATCGAAGCCAGCCTGGCAGCCCGCCGAAGCATTGAAAATGCCCTGGCAGGTCAGCCGGAAATGACCTTTGACCCCAAAATCCAGGCTCGAAAAAAGTATCTGATCGAACAAACCCAGTTTACTTTACAAGCCATCAAAGCCATTTCTTTGAATGGTACTGCTGATCCCCTGACCGACGCCGAAACGCTCACCAAAGCCGTCGGGCTTGGTATTCTGGACGCCCCACAGTTAAAAAACAATCCTTTTGCACGAGGTAAAATTCGCACGCGTGTTGTGGATGGTGGCAATGAAGCGGTTGATGAACTTGGGAATCCCATCACAGAACAAGACCATCTAAAAGATTTTTTGAATTGAGGAAAATATGAATAAGATTTATCGTTATGCCGTAATCGGCGCAGGTAACGGGGGTAAAGCCATGGCAGCCTACCTGGCTCTCTTAGGAATCCAGGTGACTTTGTTCAATCGCACTGCCAACAGGGTTGAAATCATACGTCTCCGTGGAGGAATAGACCTGGAAAGTCCAACCGAACCACATGGCTTCGGGAAGATCTATAAAGTCACGGACAATATGGAAGAAGCGCTGCATGAAGCAGATATCGTCATGGTGGTGGTTCCCTCCACCGCCCATTACGATATTGCCAAAGCTGCCGCTCCCTTCTTACGGGATGATCACATCGTAATCTTGAATCCAGGTCGTACAGGCGGCGCGCTCGAGTTTAGTCACACACTGGAGCAGGAGAATTGCCAGACAAAACCGATCATTTCAGAAGCAGAAACTTTTATTTTTGCAAGCCGCTCAGAAGGACCCAGCCAGGCGCGCATCTTCCGTATCAAAGAAGCCGTACCGCTGGCAGCCCTGCCTGCCAGCCGAACAGCCGAAGTATTGGACGCAATCCACCCGGTTTTCCCTCAATTCATTGACGGTAAAAATGTTTTACAAACCGGGCTTAATAATATGGGTGCCATCTTCCATCCCGCCCTGGCTTTGCTCAATGCCGGCTGGATCGAAGCCACATCGGGGGATTTCCAGTTTTATGTTGATGGGGTCACCCCTTCGGTCGCCAAAGTGTTGGTAGTGTTGGACCGTGAACGGGTTACCGTCTCTTCAGCTTTGGGGTTAAAGGGTCGCAACGCGTTGGAATGGCTTGAATTAGCTTATAACGCTACCGGTGAAAACCTGTATGAAGCCATGCATAACCAGACGGGATATTACGGCATCAAGGCACCAGGTACGCTGAACCATCGCTACATCACCGAGGAAATCCCGATGAGCCTGGTACCAATAGCCTCCTTCGCCAAAACCTATGGCGTTTCGGTCAATGGCATCGAGAGTATTATCAACCTGGCGTGTTTTATCCATGGTACCGACTACCGGCGTAGAGGTCGTACAGTAGAAAAACTCGGTATCCAGGGATTAAGCGTCGGTGAATTGGTTCGCTTTGTCGAAACCGGTGAAAGAGATTAATAAAACTATCGGTACAGGCGGGTTCCAAACCCGTCCAGAAATGATTTTGTGACATAAGAAAAACAGGGCAGCTAAACGTTGCCCTGTTTTCAATCAAAACTTCTATTTGAAGCCTACTTTGCCAGCAGCTCCCGGCATTTTCGGAGTACATTCTCAACAGTTAATCCTAATTCCTTCGCCAGGATGCCGCTTGGCGCACTGGCTCCAAATCGATCGATGGTGATCAATTTTCCTTCAGTGCCAACCCACTTGTGCCAGCCCATGCTGACACCGGCCTCCACGCCCAGGCGAGCCTTGACTTCAGGCAGGAGGACTTCATCCTGATACTCCTTGGGTTGCATCTCAAACAGCTCCCAACTTGGCATGGAAATTACGCGCACACTCACACCATCAGCTGCCAGAGTTTCCGCAGCTTTTACGATCAACTCTACTTCCGAGCCGGTTGCCATTAAAACCAGTTGAACCGGACCTGGCCCCAAATCTGCCATGACATAGGCGCCTTTTTCAAGCCCGTTTGCGCTGGCGAATTTTTCCCGGTCAAAAACAGGAACATTTTGGCGGGTCAATGCCAGCAAGGTTGGGGCATGTCTGCGTTCAATTGCGATCTTCCATGCCTCCGAAACCTCATTGGCATCCGCCGGACGCAGCGTGACCAGGTTGGGGATCGCCCGCACAGCCGCCAGGTGCTCAACCGGTTGATGGGTGGGACCATCCTCGCCAACCATGATGCTGTCATGAGTGAAAACCCAGATACTGCCTGTATCCGAGAGTGCGGAAATTCGCAGCACCGGTCGCAAATAATCAGAAAACACAAAAAAAGTTGCAGCAAAGGAAATCAAACCGCCATGCTGGTTGAGCCCATTGTTTATGGCGCCCATAGCATGCTCGCGTACACCATAGTTGATCATCCGTCCAAAGTAGCTGCCTTGTTGAAAGCCTACCGTGTTTTCAATGACGGTCGAATTGGAGCCGCTTAAGTCGGCAGAGCCGCCCATAAATTCGGGTAAAACTCCCGCCAGGGCATTGATTACTTTTCCGGATACTGAACGGGTTGCCATACCTTTTTCGTTGGCTGGGAACAGCGGTAGGGCATCCTTCCAATTCTCTGGCAGGTTTCCTGCCATTATTCGTCGAAATTCAGCACCCTTTTCCGGGTTGATGTAGTTGTAATTCTGCAGCCGTTCTTCCCATTCCTTCTCGAGTTTTGCGCCTCTTTCAAGCGCTTCCCGGAAATGAGCCAAAACGGCATCGCTGACATGGAACATTGGTTCAATCGGGTAGCCCAGTGCTTGCTTTGCGCCTTCCAGTTCATCTTTGGAAGGTATTCCACTATGTGAAGCTGGTTTTCCACCCCAGGTAGGATACCCATATCCAATGACAGTTTGGCAGCAGATCATGCTGGGTCGTGGATCTGCTTTTGCCAACTGGATTGCAGCATCGATCTCCGCCACATTGTTTCCATCCTTTACGTAAAGCACCTGCCAGCCATAGGCTTCATAGCGTTTGGCGCGGTCTTCAGTGAAAGCCAGGGTGGTCATGCCATCAATTGTGACGTTGTTATCATCATAAAAGCAGATAAGTTTCCCCAGTCCAAGATGCCCAGCCAAAGAAGAGGCTTCGGAAGTAACACCTTCCATTAAATCTCCATCGCCAGCGATCACATAGGTGGTATGATCAACAACCTTGTGTTCGTCCGTGTTGTAAGTCGCTGCAAGATGAGCTTCTGCAATTGCCATCCCCACAGCCACTGCCAGTCCCTGTCCAAGGGGACCTGTTGTGGTTTCCACACCCTCAGTATGTCCAAATTCGGGGTGACCAGGAGTCAGACTGCCCAACTGGCGGAACTGTTTCAGTTGGTCCATGGTCATTTTTTCATACCCGCTCAGGTAAAGCAGGCTGTAGAGGAGCATAGAGCCATGTCCGGCAGAAAGAACAAAACGGTCCCGGTCGAACCACTTCGGATTCGCCGGGTTGAAACGTAGGTAGCGGGTAAACAAGGTGTAAGCAATCGCTGCAGCACCCATTGGCATCCCGGAGTGCCCGGAGTTTGCTTTCTGGACTGCATCAGCTGAGAGGAATCGGATCGCATTGATCGCTTCTTCCTGGAATGGAGTGTTTGCTTGCATAGTTCTCCTTTTCTAAACATTCGGATAAATAGGAACTGTAAACTGGATTATTATAACCTCTCGGATAGCCGTTGGGGAGTTGTGATTAAATGGAAAGAGGTCGCTAACATTAACGACCTCTTTAATAATAAATAAATCGGGGTTTTGTTTTACCCTCTTTTATCCACTTCACCTTTAATATAGGAAATAACTTCAGCCTCGGTGCTTAGACCCTGCACTTTTTTGGCAATATCCTCTGTTTCTTCCAAGGTAAAAAGCGACAGGGTTCGTTTGACGCGGCTGATATTGGCTGCATTCATGCTGAACTTTCTTAAGCCCAGCCCGAACATCACCAGGGCACCCAGGTGGTCGCCTGCCAGCTCGCCGCAGACAGAAATTGGTTTGCCGGCTTTGTTGAATTCAGCAAATATTCTTCCCAAAATCCGGAACATGGAAGGTGACATGCTTTGATAATAGCTGGTGATTGCAGGGTTCATGCGGTCCACTGCATGCAGGTATTGGGTCAGGTCGTTAGTACCCACGCTGGCAAAGTCGACCTCTTTGGCTGCCATGTCTGCGATCAAACCAATAGAGGGAATCTCGATCATGATGCCGATCAGGATCTTTTCATCGAACGCAATTCCCTTGGTTCTCAGATCTTCTTTAACTTCATTCACCACGGCTTTGGCAGCCCGGATGTCATCAATTGTGCCAACCATCGGGAACATGATTTGCAATGGTCCGAACGCTGATGCCCTCAATGCTGCCCGCAACTGGGTCTTGAACATGTCAATGTGGTCAAGGCACAAGCGCAAGGCGCGGTTACCCAGGAAGGGATTTTCTTCTTTGGGCATGACCATGTAGCGCAAGGTCTTGTCACCCCCAATATCAAGCGTGCGTAAAGTGACCGGATTGCCCATCGCGTTAGCTAAGACCCGCTTGTAGGCATCGAACTGTTCTTGCTCGGTAGGCATATGTTCACTGCCCATGTACACAAACTCAGTCCGGAAAAGACCCACGAAATCGACATATTTGAAGTTTTCGTCCGGGTCTGTACTGCCAACATTGAGACCGATACTATAGCGTTCTCCACTGGCGACCAACGGAATCTTATCAAGGTATTGGCTGGTTTCGCGTTCTTCTTTAATATATTCAACCAGCTTTTCCTGGTATTCTTTGATGGTTTCCTTCTCAGGGTCCAGCAAGACCTTGCCAGCCAGCGCATCCATGATGACATTGTCGCCATTGCGCATGATCTCGGTGGCATCTGCCACACCCAACAAAGCTGGGATTTTGTAACTTCGGGCAATAATGGCTGTATGCGAGGTGGCTCCGCCGACTTCTGTGATGATGCCCATCACCCGGTTACGGTCCATGGTAGCGGTATCGCTTGGCAGCAAGTCGTGCGCGACGACGATCACATTTTCCCGCAAACTGGAGAGATTGCTTTCTTTCTCGCCCTTCAGGATTCGCAGCACGCGGTTGCGCACATCCCGCAAATCGGCAGCCCGCGCAGCGATCAGAGGGTCTTTGGCTTTCTCAAGGAGGGTGGCGAAGGTGGTGTAGACTTCATCCACTGCATAGTCAGGCATTGTGCGGCTCTCAAAGATCATTTCTTTGACACCTTCCTGAACTTCTTCGTCCATCAGGATCTCAATATGGGCGGTAAAAATCTTGGCTTTTTCGGGGGAAGACTCTGACATAGCAGTAACAATGCTTTCCAGTTCTTTCTCGGCATTCGCTACGGCTTCCTGGTACTTCCTGAAAAATTCCTCTTCTTTACCTGCCTCAAAATACGATTCATGCACATCGGCTTTAAAGGCTTTGTAAATATACACTTTTCCCAGGGCGACACCCCTGGAAACAGGATTCCCTTTTAAGATCCTCATCTAATCTCCTTTTCATGTAGGGAACGTGCACTGCGCGTTCCGATTGTTGTGCGTTTTATCCTGCTAATCTTCGCCAAATTTCGATTCGACCAGTTCGAAAAGCTTCTCAACTGCTTCCACCTCATCCGGTCCATCTGCAGCAATCTCAATGGGAGTGCCGACAGCCAGACCCTGGGCTAAAATCTTGATGATCGATTTTGCGTTGGCAGGTAAAGCAGCTTCATCGTCCAGGCGCTGAACAGTCACTTTGGACTCAAATTGCTTTGCCATGGCAACAAACTCTGAGGCAGGTCGGGCATGGAGTCCGGACGCATTTTTCAATTCTGTTTTCTTGGCGTACATTATCTCTCCTTGATTGATAAATATTGTGCTGGTTTTCCAATCGACTGATCAGTATCTGCAAACAAATGAGTTACTGGAAAGCGAATGGATTGTTATGGTTCGCAAAGTGAGGCATCCACTCCTTATTCTTCTGGTGAACCAGCCTTGAAGAAAATAAATCTATGAATAATCAATATTCATCAATTTTACCGAATTGTGACAATCTGTGTTAGAGAAACTTCGATACTCTATCTCTCAAGAGCCGCTTGTTTCTTCTTTTTTTCGTAAGCGGGCAACTCGCGCGCTGTCTGTTCGCAGCATCATGCGAAAATGCCGAACTACTGCAAGCGGATCTTTGAAAAGCAGGCGAGGACCCGAAAAGCGCATCACTTCCCGGACTCTTTCTCGATGAGCCGCCTTGTAACAATGCACCGGGCAGCGGGCACAAACCGGCTTTTCAGAAAGGAACATGCAGTGCGCCACTCGTTCCTGGGCGTAATCAAGCAGTTCCTGGCAATCAGGACACAAACCTTGACGGGTGCCATGTTTCGCCCTGCAAAACAAGTGGGTCATGCTGGCAATTGTGGCTTGTTCTTGTTGAACAAATTTTGACTCGGCAGCTTTTTCCATTAGTCACAAGATTGTAAACCATCCTTGAAAAAATGAAAAATAAAAAGCGCCTGAAAAGCAGGTCTCCAGGCGCATCTTTATCTGTTGATCAATCAGATGGTTTCCAGGTAGCGCATCACTTCCCAATCGGTCACTTTCGTACGATACTCATTGATCTCTGCCTCGCGTGAAGCAATGAAAGTATCATACAAAGTATCGCCAAGCGCTTTCTTCATCAGTAAATCTGCCTTGAATTCAATCAAAGCGTCTTCCAGCGAACCCGGTAAGGCGTTCACCATCAATTCCTGGCGTTCTCTCAAGTTAAGGTCGTAAAGATTGACATTGTTAACCGGTTCAGGGCAAGTGACCGATCGGTCATCCACGGCTTCCAATGCAGCTGTGAGCATCGAGGTAAATGCCAGGTAAGGATTGGCAGAAGGATCCGGACAGCGCAGCTCGATCCGTACCGCTTTCTTGTTGCCGTTGTTGACCTGGGGAACGCGAATCAACGCAGAGCGATTGACCTGTGCCCAGGCTATGTAGACAGGCGCCTCATATCCCGGCACCAGGCGCTTGTAGGAGTTAACGGTTGGCGCAAGCACAGTTGAAAGCGCGCGTGCGTGTTTCAGCTGACCGGCAATGAATTGCTTAGCCAGGTCAGACAGGTGCATTGGGTCAGCCTGATCATAAAACAAATTATTGCCCTCCTGGTCGTAAACGGACTGATGGCAGTGCATGCCGGAACCAGCGGCACCATAAATGGGCTTGGGCATGAAGGAGGCGATCACGCCGTGCCTTCCCGCAATCGCTTTGACGGCAGATTTAAAAGTTTGGACATTATCAGCGGTCTTAAGCGCATCATCGAACTGGAAGTCAATCTCGTGTTGTCCGAGCCCTACTTCGTGATGCCCCACCTCAACCTTCAGGCCCATCATGTGCAAGGTGGAGATGATTTCGGTACGAATCCTTACAGCCTGGTCGTTGGCAGAAAAATCAAAATAGCTGCCGACATCATAGGGCACTGGGTGCGTTTTTTCGGGACCATTCCGCAAAAACAGGTAAAACTCCGGTTCCGGACCGATGTTGTAGGTCCAGCCGCGTTCCTCTTTCACTTTTCTAAGTGCTGCTTTGAGCCTCCCGCGGGGATCCCCTTCGAAAGGTGTGCCATTGGGGCGGTAGATGTCGCATAAAACCCGTGCACGTCGGTATTCCGGGTCGGACCACGGCAGAATGGCATAGGTTTCGGGATCTGCTTTGAGATGCATATCGCTTTCCTGGATGCGCGCAAACCCTTCCACTGAGGAACCATCAAACCAGATACCTCCGTCCAGCACTTCTTCGAGCCTGCCAACCGGACCATCCAACGACTTCACCACGCCGTTGACGTCTGTGAATTGGTAGGAGATGAACATCACTCCATCCTCTTTGACACGTTTTAACAAATCTTGGTTATTCATTTTTTCTCCTGAATTAAATAAGCAAGAATTTCAAATTGACCAATCTGAATCAATCTGCTCACCAAGCAAACAGGTTGTACCGGCTGTCACCAGCCGGTTTTAAGTTGCTCTTTTCAAGAAGAATGAAACCCGTGAGGGGCTCCGAAGGCTTCCGCTGATCTGTTCGATTTTCCCCGGCGTTCCGGGTTAGCATATCCCTCGCGGGACAGAACCTTCACCTCGTCATCTCACTGCTGAGATCCATACGCTATATCTTCGCTATACAATTGTGATTCCGGAGCTTCGCTGCCAGAATACTGTTTTTATATCACATTTTCAAAAACGTGCTTAACAGAAAACACCCCGGTGGTTTTACCAGGGTGTTTTTCTTCTTTGGTGCTTACTTTTTAGCGATGGCGTTTTTGATCAGACCGACAATGGCAGTCAGCGCGCCTCCGCCTACACCGCCGCCCAAAAGGCTGAGCAGTATAGATGTGATATCAGTACCGCCAGCTGCCGCTCCCAGCAATCCAGGGAGTTGACCGCCAGCGAAACCACCGATCAAGCCCACAACAGTGTTGCCAAGGGGTCCCAGATCGAGTTTTTTGAGCAGATTGGCGATAAGATTACCGCCAGCTGCCCCACCAGCCAATTGCAGAATCAAAGGTAACAAATTTTCCATAAATCCTCCTTATGTCTATGATGGTGTTTAATGAAAGGGTAAACACCTGGTAAATAATGTGCAAGTTTCACGCCATCATCTATCTGGATGCTTACCGGTTGTTAACAGCCAAATGTGCACGAACAGATCGAAACCCTTTTGTACTGAGATGAAGTGATAAGTTCTCGAATTAATAAGCAAATTCACCTATACCGGCGGCTGCCAGAGTTCGAGGCGGTTACCTTCAGGGTCGACCATCCAACCAAAAATGCCTTGTTCGGTTTCTTCAACCCGATCATCCACCTGGCATCCCTCCTCTTTCAATACCTTGAGAAGCTCCTTCAGGTTATCAACACGATAGTTGATCATGAAGCTGGCATTTCCTGGCTCAAAGTAGGCTGTGTCTGAAGCAAAAATGGACCAGATTTGATAGCCAGGGTTCTTCTCGCCTGCGTTGGTGAACATCACCGATCCACCCCACTCCTCCAGCTTGATCCCCAGGTGCATGCCATACCATGCCCGTAACGCTTCCGGATCTCTTGCCTTGAAAAAAATTCCGCCAATTCCCTGAACCCTATCCATGTTATTCTCCTATATTCTTTTTTGAACGATTGTATGCGAATATTACCTTTTCGCAAATTCAAGAAAGCTCTGATTTCGCTTCATTACAGGCACTTCTTTGATATAAATCTCGTGGTTCCATTTACCACCCAGCCTTGGACGATTTCTGTTGAAACTACTGAACCTGTTGCAGCGAATCAATCCAGCCACTGAGCATACTTGAGTTGGTCTTCTACGTTGTCAGGTGCCAACAGCCCGGTTGTAGCAGCGCGACAAAAGATTTAATTCTCCAAAGATACGATTTTTGAAAACCATAACCTTTCGGAGACACGCTCAAAACCCAAGGCTTCCGCCAAACCTTGCATGGCGAGATTATCGCTACTTGTGCCAAGCTCCACGACTTTTGCATTTCTTGTCTTGAGCATTTGCATTCCACTGGAGACGATCGCCTTTCCCAGGCCGATCCTTCTATAATCAGGATGAGTACCAATCGGATCGGTATACCCAACTTGCTTTTCCGCATCATCAAACCCACACACGCAGAAAGCCGCCAATTCACCGTTCGGGGCAACTGCCACCAAATCCATTTCCGGCTCATATTGGGGCACACTCATCATAGCCGTCCTCTGTGCAATGGTCATATTGCTTGTTCCAAAGGCAGCCTGATGTAAGTCGACCAATTTATCCACTTCGCTTTTCCCTTGAACGCATCTGATCGAAAAACCTTCAGGAAGGGAGAATTCAGTGACAGGTAGATCGAGTGGGCGGGAGTAGTGTAAAGATCGTACCGGTTGGGGAATGAAACCATTTCTGTCCATGAGGTAAATAAGGTGCGAGTCATCTGCGATGCAACTATAATCCAGGCTGTCCTCAATTCCCGTTTTGGCATTCCTTTTCTTCATACATAACACGCCCCATTCAACGATCTCGCCTTCCATGTCCTCCAGGAACGAACAACTTGGGTCAGTTTCGAACCTAAGATTGTTGTAATCATCCACGTACGCAAATCCTACCAGTTGATCTTCTGACGTCCAGAGGCGAAGCGTTGATCTGACAGACTGACTTGACATTTCCTCGTAAAAGTCAACCAGGGTCGGTTTTGGGTGGATCCGTTTTATCAGATCAACCATTTCCACGATTTTGGGATCGAAGTAATCTATTGAACTATCCATAACCCATGCTCTTTCAGTCTCTGTTTGACGAGTGATTCTGGGAAATCTTTGCACTACTTTTGGGTATGTGGCTTTACAGGCATCCTGTCAGCCTTACCTAAGGATCAATATCTCACTGACCTTGTATCAGTGACTTGCACTCCCTTGCTGCCCAGTTGCTGGTTCCATTTCTCGATCAGCCTGGCGGCATCCTTGCTGAAGTTGCTATGGGCATCGCCGACCAAAACAACCCCGTATCTTTCCTCCAATGCGCCCAGACAAGTAGCTTTCACACAGCCATGGGTGACCAAGCCTGTCACTACAACCGAGCTCACGTTCCTTTTGCTTAATTCATCCTGAAGGTTGGTATCCTCGAAGGAGTTGCTGTGGCGTTTGTGGATGATCACTTCGCCTGCGATTGGCTGCATCTGGGGGTGTAATTGCCAACCATCCGATCCATACTTCAGATAGCTATCAGCGGCATGCTGAACGAAAAACACGGGTACGCCTTCCTCGCGAGCCTTGGAGATCAAGAGGGTTATGTTCTGAAGCAGTTGATCTGCTTTATAAACTGGCGTTGATGCTTCAAACTGTTCCTTTTGAACATCAATCACCAACAACGCGCTTGAACTTTTCTGGTGAAATGGTTTTGTGGTCATTTTTTCCTCATTATCTTGGATCAAGCAAGGTTCCCTGCAATGAATTTTTTTTGAGATCGTCGGGACGAAGTAAGTGTTGCTATTATTCTAACATTCCACATCTCGGGCAGGTTGTGCTATGGCGAACATCAAGGAGAATCAGAACTGAACAATCCTCGGTAGTTTCCGAGCATTTTCGATCGTTGAACTGACTTCTTTTGGCAAGGGGGGTATGCCATCGAAGTTTGTTTGTTTGACGTATTCGCTTACCATTAATCGCAGAGCTTCGGGTTCCCAGCTTGCCATCTTCTCGACACAATCAATCCCAGCGTCAAAGTACAACCTTGCGCGAATACCTTTCACGCCTGGTAAGCGGGATAAGTCGGACAGTTTCACAAGTTCAAGCAAGTCGGATTCGGCAATTCCTGTTTTTTGAACAAGTTCTGATCTGGACTCTTTCGTATTACCTGCCGCAAGCATTTGGTCGGCGGTCCTAATCTGGAATTCCTTTAATTTTTCAACGATCTTAGGGTTGATGCCGCGAAACTCTTGCAGCTTGAAAGGATTACGCTTTTTTTCTTTCATAATCATCTCCTTTATTTATTCCATGCGATGCTTACTTATCACTGTCCGATACACAAGATTGGATAACCAGGTTTTTAATGCAAATGCGGACCTTGGGCGTTAACAACACGCCTGGCATATCGTTTTATCCGATCTACCCGACGCCCTTGCGCATCGCCACCACCATTGAGGTCAACAATAAGACAGTCGTTGCCACTGTCACCAGCCACAAGCGACGATCCATGCGGAACATAGGCAAGCCCATCAATAAGATAGAGCCGAAGAAGAGTACGAGATATGGCACAAGAATTTTGTGATTTACAGGTGACCGAAATTCGATCTGCCAGAGGTACTCCACGCTGATCATCAACAAGAGGAACGCAATAAACACTGCCAGACCGATCCACTGGCGCCAGTGTGCCTGTGCGCGAATGAACCCAGCGAGGGCGATACCCGCCGGAATGGCAAGCACCATGATCGCATAACCCAGGATTCGGTTGATCTCCATTCTGCCGGTGAGAATACGGGAGAGGTAACCGGCCGACTGCAGCAAATTGACCAGATTTACGACACCCCACGTGGTAATAACTGCCCACCATGGGTAGACAAGTGTTTGATCGTCCATTTCACATCTCCAATTTTGTCGATGCTGGCTTATAACGCATTAATCAAGCTTGCGGCCAAGCCAGGAGGATGGATACGAGTATTGTGATCCCAATGGCATAATAGAAGAACCAGGGTTTCTTACTTCTGAACGCCAGGAAGGAGCTGACAGCCGTAATTAAAACGGTAACCGCGGCAGTCAGCAACGGTTGTTGATAGTAAGTCAGGATCGCGGTAGTAGTAAAGAAGCCCAATGGACCAACAAGGACGGTGGCTTTAATAAGATCGGGCGCTTTGGTGAGTAGCAAAATAAAGTAAAGAAAGAGGAACACGAAGGCTAAGGCTCTGCGAATTAAATAGATCGGTACTTCCGAGGGATTGGCGGAATAAAGCTGGAACTCAAAAAAATTATTGATCCACAGAAAAAGTAAATAGCAGATGCCTAGCGCCAACAATCCGCCAATGGGAACAATGACCAAGGGTAGGAATGTGGACTTGAAACCTTCTTCTTTCATGTCAAAATTCCTCTAAGTACGGGAAGCAGGCTAATTGATTAACCGCCAGCTTTCTTGAACACGTAAATCGACCAGCCAAGGGTGTCCCGCCCCCACTGCAAGTAGCTAGCCCGGTTTACCCTGACCCTCTGCAACAACTCTCCCGCGTCAGGGTCGTGCGGGTGCCTTTCAGCCCATTCTGTCGCGGCATACCACTGCAATCCTTCATATCGGTCCCAGTCGTCCTGGCTGCTGACCAGTGTGTAGACCAGTTCCAGGCCAAGGTCCAGTCCGGCTGCTGTATTCTCGTAGTGCGTCCCAAATGAACTTCGTTGTTCCCCGATAGCTTCCAAATAAGCTGGGTCTGGTTCTTGCCGCCAGTATGGCTCGCCCACCACCACCCAGCCGCCGGGGGCTGCCATTTCTTTCAGTGTCTTCAGGGTTTCTTTGTGGCCGCCATAGATCCAGCTGGCGCCAATGCAGGCCACCAGGTCAAGGTTCTCGGGCTGACTGGGCTGATAATTAGCCCCATCCATCTCCAGGAAGGTCAAATGAGCATCTGGAATGCGCGCTTTGCTCTTTTTCTCTGCATCTGAAATATGGTACGGGGAGATGTCCACTCCGATTCCTTCTATCTTATATCGTTCAGCCAGGCGGATGATGAACTCGCCCTTGCCGGTGGCAATCTCAAGCACCTTGGCTCCAGGTTCCATGCGCAGCAAGGTAATGAGTTCATCAATTTTCTCAACATTCGTCGGGTTACAGAGCACGTGTTCGCGATGGGTGATGTCAAAGTACTTCCATAGGTCCATTTTCAATCTCCTGTCAACTGAGCTGGGATCACAACATGATTATACGCCTCAACATTTCAATCCAGCAGGAGGCAATGCCTGCGTGTGGAGAAATATGGATTCTTTTTGAGGGGAGAAGAAACTCGAAGCCAGAAAAATGCGCAAAATTGCGGCAACTCCCACTTGTCATGTGCACACTTTGTTAGGCAACTTACCTGATTACCAAAACCATGGCAGATAAAAGATACCAACGCTAACAAGTCTAACTTTTACACAAACTTTTTTTTTGCAAAACCCAAATATGGACTTGCTAAAACTAAATGTGATTCAAACTCGTTTTCTTTGTATAAGATTAGTTATTCCTTCGGGCGGATAACTTCTTTGATTTATCAGATTTTCAAAAGGTATAAATAATGGTGACGGTAAAGAATCCCATTCAAACCATCCGAAATCCGCAACTTCATAATCTGCTGAAATTTTGGGCTCGCCTGTAATAAGAGTTCCTTCCATCCAAAGGGTTATGTAATGCTTTCCGTCTGGTTCAAAAATATCATTAGTGGCGGCAATAAAGCGGACATTGGCTATTTCAATACCTACTTCTTCTTGTGCTTCTCGAATAGCACATTGCTCTGGCATTTCACCAAACTCTAAATGTCCGCCAGGTGTAGACCAACTACCCGAGCCATGAACATTTTTACGCCTGATAAGCAATACACGCCCATTATGGGTGACAACTACTGCAACACCAACTCGTGGATGATTCATAATTGACATATTCCTAAAATAAACTTGAGATTCGAAGGCAACCTTTACACTAACCATAACGGATTTGAAAAACCATGAAACCTACGTGCTTTACCCCCAGCTGGGAGGATTCCAACCATTCTTTCCAATTAATTGTTGCTCCTTTTACAAATAAAGGCAAACTAGTTATTATGCAGATTTACGATATACTGCAATTATGCAGTTAAGACAGTTAGAACAGTTTACTATGCTGTAATTTTGCCTGATTGCATCAAACAGCTTAGAAAAAGGCTAAAACATTATATACCCATCTTTCAAAAGCCAAACATCCTTGAGAGATCATTAAATTCCATATTCAAGGACCATTCTTTGTAGGAATTCAAAACCCGCCTTCCATCTCTGGAAGGCGGTTGCGATTTTCATTACTTGACAATTTCTATTTCGCCATCACCGGGCGGAATTTATAACCATAAACGATGATGCCACGTTCATCGCCATCATTACGGATCTTGCGTGTGACCATCTCCACCGGCATGCCGATGCGCACTGGTTCTTCACCCAGGTCGGTCAGTTGAGCGGTCACAACAGGACCTTCGTTCAGTTTAACCATTGCAACGGTATAAGGGGCTTGTTCTTCAAACCCGGCTGGTGCGTTGGAAATCATGGTATAGGAATAAATTTCGCCTTGACCGCTGAAAGTGAAGGGGGTCTTGGCTTCGCCGCCGCATTCTGGGCAGACATCCCGTGGTGGGAAAATTTTCGCATCGCAATGGGGGCAGACTTCACCCTGTAGCGCATAACGTTGTTTTTTGAGTCTCCAATATCGTGGAACTTCCATAAAAATATCTCCTGTTCGGTTCTATCAGGCTTCAATATAGCCAAAAGAAACTCTCAGGAACTATCAAAAATGATGTCAACGAGAAGAAATTGGTGGTTTTTTCAATGATTTTTGTGTGGGAAGGGTAAGGAGACCTGCGGTCAAATCCCGGTGCTCGGCAAGGATGCCGGCACGATCATTGCGTCATTTCTGCGATAAAATTGGCTCATGTCCGAAATCCCAATCCTTACCAAGAGCCAGGCTCAGCAACTTATGCTGGCTGGGTTGGGATTATTACGGAAGCCGCGTAAAAAAGCTGCCAAACAAGACATCCTCACTACCATCCGCCAAATCCACAACCTGCAGCTGGATACTATTTCTGTGGTCGCCCGCGCTCACCTCCATATCCTGTGGTCACGGCTGGGCAACTACGAACCTTCCTGGTTGGAAGCGTTGCACGCTGAAGGCAAACTCTTTGAATATTTCTCTCATGGGGTCAGTCTGCTGCCAATCGAAGATTTTCCGCTCTTTCGTTCACTGATGATGGAAAAATTCGTTGGCTGGGATAATATCCGTGACTGGGGTGAGAACAATAAAGACGCCGTGGAAGAAATCCTGCAGCATATTCGCGAAAACGGTGAGGTACGATCAGCTGATTTTGATAATAAAAACTCTCGTGGTGCCTGGTGGGACTGGAAAGTGGAAAAGATTGCCCTGGAGCATCTTTATTACCGCGGAGACCTGATGATCGCCCGCCGGGAGAAGTTCCAGCGTGTCTATGACCTGCGTGAGCGCGTTCTGCCCGATTGGGATGACAGCCAGGCACCTTTGCATGCCGAAGCCGTTAAAGCGCTGACACTCAATGCAGTCAGAGCCCTCGGTCTGGCAAATATTAACTGGGCATCCAGCTATTTCTATCTCAAGAAAGCCGAGACAGCTCAAGCCTTAATAGAACTTGAGAACGAAGGGCTGGTTTACCCGATCAAGGTGGAAGAACTCAAGGGCAATCCTTTTTACGTCCACATGGATAACCTATCTCTGCTTAATGAGGCATTGGAAGGGAAGCTCCGCCCAACCCATACTGCCATCCTCTCGCCTTTCGACCCCCTGATTACCGATCGTTCCCGTGCCCGCGACCTGTTCAATTTTGACTACAACATCGAGTGCTACACCCCTGCCCCAAAACGCAAGTACGGCTATTTCCTTTTGCCGTTATTGCACAAAGGCAGCCTGGTTGGGCGGATGGATGCCAAAGCCTGGCGCAATGAGAAGCGTTTACAGATTATCAAGTTGTACCTGGAGCCAGGAGTGAAGCCCAATAAAATGCTCGCAAAAGATCTTGCCGTGACCATCAAAGCCTACGCCGCCTGGCAGGGGTTGGAAAAAGTGCATGTCGATTGGACAGATCCAGCAGAATTTCGAGAGGTACTTCAATTTAATTAGAAAATAATCTTTTCGTAGGCCGGGTTACGATTTTTAACCCGGCAGCCTTGCGAACGCAAATCCAGTTCAACGCTCCAAATACTTGCCTCTACGGAAGGGGACAAGCCCCTTCCCTACCAACCTTTAGCCAACAAGAACTCCCTCTCATCGCCCCAGGTGTTCTGATCAGTCAAACTGAGCATTGTCAGCCGATCCACAGTAAAAGTCCAACGCAAATCTCTCGAAAATAGAAATTCACGAACCGCTACCGAGTTACACCAACCGTCTTTATTCATAGATAAGGTAATATGCGGTATCCATTCACCTGGCTGGTAAAGGAAGGACGGATTATTCCAAAAAGGGCGTAAACCTTCCCAGAGAATTTGGTGGTGTAAAAGAAGTTGCGTGTTTGGGATAATTCGTAAAAACACAACCGGATCAAACTGTGAAAAGCGGGTAACAATATCGGTCTGAATCTCGATCGGGCTCAAACCCGCACAAAGCTCTTCCAGGGTCTGCACATAAGCACCTTCATACGACTCCGCGTATTGCCATGTGAAATGGGGCTCGGGTCTTACATAGGTATGTTGACATCCAAAGTGGGCTTCCAGTTCAGTCCAGATCTCTTCGACTTCCTGGAAATACGGTTCAGGCAAAAGCGACACCAAAGCTTGCATTTCCTAATCTTATCACGCCTGCCTGCCCCACTGGACAGCCCGCTTTCATTTTTTTCAAGTCGTGATATTATCCAGAGCATGGAAAACTTGCCTCCAGTTAATGGAAAACAGACTTCATCAACCGGTCAGAATACTGACCCCGATCGTCTTCCCGGTGAAGTCCTGGCTGAAAAATTTTGGACGAGATTCAACCAACTGGGTCTTTCGGAAGGGCTCTTTCGCGCTCTTACCCTGGTCGCGACTATTCTGGTTATGTTGATGATGGTTTGGGTGTTGCGCCGATTTTATGTCAACGCGGATGGCAGCATGATCACTCAGCTGCAAATCCCTGATCCAGCCCAGGCAGTGGCGGAGCCACAGCTGCTCATGCCCCCCATGGACGCCAGCCTTCAAACCACATCCGCGCTGCAGCGCGACACAGCCATCGATACCATCCTGCCGGTCCGCAATCGCACTGCCCTCAGTGAGTACACTGTTGAAGCAGGGGACACCTTATTTTCAGTTGCTTCTCGTTTTGGTCTGCTCCCTGAGACCCTGCTGTGGAGTAATCGCTACAATCTCGGCGATGATCCTCACATGATCTACCCGGGGCAGGAACTGGTGATCATGCCGTTGGATGGAACGCTTCATATCTGGAGTGCCGGTGAAGGGTTGAATGGGGTTGCCGAGTTTTACCAGGTGACACCCGAGACCATCATCAACTATCCCGGTAACAATCTCAAAATGGCAGAGCTCGGTGACCTGGCTAACCCGAATATCCAACCCGGCACACCGTTGATCATTCCGGGTGGCAAAGGGCAATATTCCGATTGGCGTGTTCCCCGTATCACCCGCGAGGACCCGGCCGTCGCTCTCAACGTTGGCCCTGGTGCTTGCCCTGAAAGTTATGATGGCGTGCTTGGTACCCTCAGTTTCACCTGGCCGGTCAGCGCTCACACCCTTTCCGGTTACGATTATGCTCCCTCTGCCAATCACTACGGTATCGATATTACAGGACAAATCGGTGACCCCGTTTTTACCGTTGATAATGGCGTGGTGGTTTACGCTGGCTGGAATGACTGGGGTTATGGCAACATGGTCGTGGTGGATCATGGGCAGGGCTGGCAATCGCTCTATGCCCATATGAGCACGGTTGAGGTGATCTGTGGTCAGGAAGTCTATCGTGGCGACATGGTCGGCACCGTTGGAGAGACCGGCATGGCATTGGGTCCGCATCTACATTTTGAACTTCGTAACGACGAATACGGTCGCGTCAATCCCTGGGACTTTTTACAATGAGACCTTTGATAAATGTCGTCATTCTAATTTCGATTGTCTTCCTGCTGGGGGCTTGCAGCATGCTGGCGCCCACGCCTACCTTGACGCCAACCAACACAGCCACACCAACGCGCACGCAAACGCCCACTCCGACCAAAACGAACACCCCCACTCCGACCAACACCGCCACGCCTGTTCCGCCCACGCCAACCGCTACGCTCACAAAAATTGAGCAGGCTGAGATCCGGTTACATGAAGCCAGCCTGGCATACCTGGCAAACACGCCCAAAAAAGCACTCGAAGTCGCCCGCTCCATTGACTTTACCGAAGGTAATTTCGAAAATCCGGATAACATGTGCGGACCGTTGACGGTTGCCATCATGCGCGATGCCGGCTATTTGCCCTCAGACGCCAACCCCCACAACATGTGGCTGCTTTGCCCACGCACAGATAATCCTGAATGTCACGGTTTACGCATCCTGGAGCGCACTTTTTTCCCTCCTGATCAGTATGATTACACTTGGGTCCTGGAAAGTGTTGGCAAACGCAACTGGCGTTCCGACCCACTCCAACCGGGAGATTGGTTGTATCTTTTCGTTCTCAAGGGCGTCTCCAATTACACCGGTTTTGACCACATGATCGTCGTGACCCGGGTTGATGAGCAGGGGCGCGCCTATTCTGTCACAAACATCAACCATGGCAATGGTTTCGTTATCCGCGAAGAGCTGCTTTATGATCCCAAACGACCTGGGGAAGGCTTGTTTTACGATCTTACCAATGACGAACTTCGAAAAGAATTGGGCATGACCGGAACCGCGGGATATTTGTTGATTCGTGCCAAAAATCCTACATTTTTCAAGTAAAATTACATTTCAAGTACATTCTTAGTACGAATACTTGCATTTGTTGTCAGGAAGTATTATTATTGAATAAATAAAGAAAACATAAAAGGTATTCGGAGGAACAATGAAAAAAGAAGATTTTATCTGGGAATTGTGGAACCTTACAAGAGAATTACAACGCAGTCGCTTGGGTTTGTGCTTTGAGTTTTGTAAGAAATACGATTTAACCCAACAACAAGTCAGGATCCTCCTGCAAATCAAGGCGAATGAAATTACTACCCTGACAGAATTAGCTGAAGAGCTGGATATCAATCCAGGTAACCTGAGCAAAACCTGCAAGGTTCTTGAGGAAAAGAGATTTATCCAGAGAACACGTCACGACGATGATAAACGCGTCTGGACAATCGAACTGGATGAAATCGGCATTAAAGCAACCGACGAGGTCGCACAACATATCCAGGATGTATTTACTGTGTTTTCCAAGAAACACAAATCCGAGGATTTGGAATCTTTGTTATCCTTGCTCAGAGAGTATGCTGATTTTTATCACGATCTGATGAACAAAAAGTAATTCCGGCAAATGTTCTCTTGCCTCCGTGTTAAAATAGAGGCATGCAACAATTTGATTCGGTAAATATTCGACCTTCACCAATTGCGGGCAGTTGGTATTCTGCCGATCCGCTTCATTTACGTGAGTCACTTTCTGTCTACCTCGATCATGCTAAAGTACCAGACTTCATCGGCAAGATAAGAGCTCTTATCTTGCCGCATGCCGGTCATTATTATTCCGGTCAAACAGCGGCTTTTGCACTCAAAGCGATTGAGGGTCAGCAGTATAGCCGCGTGATCATTCTCTCCCCATCCCATACCTATTACCAGGCTGAGGTTCTCACCAGCGCCCACGATGCCTATCAAACCCCTCTCGGCATTGTACCGGTTGACCGGGATTCCATCCTTCGGCTTTCTGAGGGTCTTGCCCAAAAAGAGCTTCTTCTAAATGCGATTCGGAACGACCGTGAACACGCGATCGAGATCGAACTGCCATTCCTTCAATTATTGCTTCCCGACCGTTTCCAATTGATCCCCCTTATGTTGATGGATCAGAGACTTTCGACCGCTAAAACTCTGTCGGAGAAGTTGACCGATCTGATCCTCTCTTTTCCTGAGAATGAACCGACCCTACTGATCGCCTCGAGCGATCTTTCCCATTTCTATCAGCAAAGTCAAGCCAACCGTCTAGATCAACGCCTGATCGACAGCCTGAAAAACTTCGATCCAAACATTTTTTACGCGCTGAAAGCAACTCACAAGACCGAAGCCTGCGGCTACGGCGCCATTGCCACTGTGCTCCTGGCTGCCAAAAAACTGGGTGCCAGCCAGGTGACCATCGCTGATTATCGCACTTCGGGGGACATCAGCCAGGATTTTGATTCAGTGGTCGGGTATGTCTCTGCCATAATTTCCGAGAGTGATCATGAGTAAACGCCAACGCTTGAAAAGCTTGATTCTGATTGTCCTGCTTTGTGTAGTGTTCATCACCAGTCTCGGTGCTTGTACTCCGATTTATGAAGGTCGTCCAACCGCTTTTCCCACGCAAGCCCCCACCAACACACTCGAACCGACCGCTACTCAAACTTACACGCCGGCTCCCACCTCCACCCTCACGCCCACACCCACCCTGACCCCCACGCCGACCCTGGTGCCCACCCCCACCCCAACCTACACACCCACCCCAATCCCAACCCGCCTGGCGAACCTGCCTGTCCTTACTACCGGTAACCAGGTGGTGGATTGGTCTTACTATTATGTGACTCGCAAAGAAAACCGGGAAGATGGCAGCTTGCTCAATCTCTCCGGAATGGTTTCGTTTCAATTAATGGACCGCGGAATCCATCGTGAGACCATCCAGGTGCTTGGCAAAGATGTGACCGTTTTCTATTTGCGCGTGCGGCATCAATTTAACAATACCCTCTCTGAAGTCAAACTGATTCTGACCGGTGTTTATGGCAGCAATCTCGAGATCCGCAACCTGCCTGCCGATGGCTCCACCTATATCAGTGTGCACTCCCGCCGGGCGACCGACCTGTTCGAGCCCTGGAAGCTGCACCAGGAGTGGACGCTTCCACCCAGCCAGCGTGAACCACTGTTCAACACCTTACGCCTTTCTGAACTGGAACAATACCTGAGAAACCTGCCGGAACAGGTCATATTGCTGGCGGACCACCCTGTTATCTTACAAAGGGACAGCTGGAACCAAACCTACCTTGATATGGATCGTGTCAGCGCTTCGGCAGCCCGCTTTTCACCCTTCTTTGCCTTCAATGAATTTAACCAAATGACCGGGCAGACCACCATGGCTGCCATCTGGCAAAACTATCTAAGCACTGCTGTCGATATTCCTGCCGATCAGATCAATAAAATGGTCTTTTCCGCTGACTACCTGATCTTTGTAACTCCATAAGCGAAGGTGCCTGGATGAGCGCTTTCGCGGAAATCAGCATCAATCTCAGCCAGATTGAGCGAACCTATCATTATTCCATCCCCTCCACACTGCAAGGTCAGATACAGCCAGGCAGCCTGGTGGTGGTACCTTTTGGCAAACAAATTGCCCAGGGGGTTGTGTTGGCATTACTCGACCAGCCCGAAGTGGCTGATACCAAACCGATCATCGAGTTGCTTGCACCGGACACTTTGTTGGTCGAGCAGCAGCTCAGGCTGGCGCAGTGGCTCGCCCAACATCACTTTGCGCCGCTGGGCGCTTGCATCCAATTGATGATCCCAACCGGCTTGTCGCGCCGGGCTGATATTACTGTGGATCTCGCGGCTGAGCTTCCTGCTGATCTGTCCCAATTCAGCCAGACGCAACAGCGGCTGCTTAAACTGCTGAAGAAACGTGGTGACCTGCGCGGAGCCCAGATTGACCGGGCTATCCCCAAGGCGGATTGGCGCAAAGGGCTGGACCTGCTGCGCACACAGGGTTTGCTAAAAACCAGTAACGTCCTCCCTCCACCGCGTGTTGCTGCCAAGACACTGCGAACCGCCGCCCTTTCCATCCAGCCTTCCGCTGTACAGACAATAGAAAAAGAACTCTTAGGGAAAACCGAAGGCACTCAAATCAGGCGGGGTAAAGTGATGGACCTGCTTGCCAGACAGGCTTTTCCGTTGGATTTTTCATGGATCTATGCCGAAACGGACGCCGTGTATGCCGATCTTGCTTACCTGGCTGATGCCGGCTTGATCCACTTCAACGAAACCGAAGTCTGGCGGGATCCGCTGGCTGAAATAGAAGTGACGCTCGAAGAAGCCCCTGAACTCACCAGCGATCAGCGCCGGGTTTGGCAGCAGATTCAATCAGAATGGCAGCAAGCCAACCGCAAAACGATCCTGTTGCATGGCGTCACCGGTTCAGGAAAAACTGAAATTTACATGCGGGCGGTGCAGGATGCGCTTGATGCCGGTAGACAGTGCCTGGTGCTGGTACCTGAAATCGCTATGACCCCCCAGACTGTCCGTCGGTTCATGGCACGTTTTACCAATCAGGTTGGTCTCTACCATTCCAAGCTCTCGGAGGGAGAGCGCTATGACACCTGGCGGCGTGCCCGCCAGGGCGATTTACGCGTCATCATCGGTTCTCGCAGTGCGCTGTTTGTTCCGTTGCCGGATTTGGGCTTGATCGTCATGGACGAATGTGACAACAGCTCTTACGACGAAAGCGAACGCCCACCTTTGTACCAGGCGGTTCCGACAGCGGAAGCCCTGGCAGTCATCAGCCAGGCGAAATTACTGCTTGGCAGTGCTACGCCGGGGGTGGAACAATATTTCAAAGCCCAACGTGGTGACTGGCGTCTGCTCGAAATGCCCAGGCGCGTGTTGGCTCACCGACTAACGCTTCAGAACCAGGCACTCTCTCTTAAATTCAACTTACCAGAGCTTACCTCTGCCGATGATCTGCTCACTTTTGACCTGCCAAAAGTACAGGTGGTCGACATGCGTAAAGAACTGACCAGCGGCAACTCCAGCGTCCTTTCGCGGTCCCTGGAAAGCAAGCTGGAAAAAGTGTTGGCGAAAAACCAGCAGGCGATCCTCTTCCTCAACCGACGTGGGCAGGCAACCTACGTTTTCTGCCGCCACTGTGGGCATAGCCTACGCTGCCCCAATGATGATCAGCCCCTCACCTGGCACGGCAGCCAGCAAGGCTTGCTCTGCCATCTGTGCGGCTACACTCGAAAATTGCCCGTCAAGTGCCCGAATTGCGGCAGCAACCAGATACGACAGCTCGGTTTGGGAACACAAAAACTGGAAGAATTGGTCAAAATCCGCTTTCCGGAAGCCCGCATTTTACGTTGGGATGCCGATACCACCAAGAACAAGGACGATCACGAGCTGATCCTTTCGCACTTCAGTGCTCACCGCGCCGACATCCTGATCGGTACGCAAATGTTGGCGAAAGGGCTCGATCTGCCCCTGGTCACACTGGTAGGGATCGTCCTGGCAGAAGTCGGTCTGAATTTGCCGGACTATCGCGCCGCAGAACGAAGTTTTCAGGTGCTCACCCAGGTAAGCGGGCGTGCCGGGCGCAGTCCTTTAGGGGGTGAGGTGGTTTTACAGACCTATCAACCCGAAAATTACGTCATCCAGGCTGCCTCAAAGCACGATTTCCCAAAATTTTACAAGCAGGAACTGGACTACCGGCGTCTTCTTGCCTATCCGCCTTTCAGCCGTCTTATCCGCCTTGAATTTCGCCATCTTTCTCAAAGCAAAGCCGAACAGGAAGCCCGTCAGCTGGCTGCGGTCATTTCAGACCAGATCGAGTCAAAGGGCTTGCGCCAGACTGATCTCATCGGACCCTTGCCTGCCTATTATTCCAGGCTGCATGGTCTTTGGCGCTGGCAGATCATCCTGCGCGGATCAAAGCCGGAAGTCTTGCTGCCCGATTTGCCCTTAAGGGATTGGCAAGTCGAGGTTGACCCCCCCAGCCTGTTATAATTTTCCAGGAACAAAGCCCCGCTTATAACCAATTGCGGAATTTCACGTTTAACCTGGTGGAGGAATATCTATGGAAGAAGAAACTGCAGTGAAAAAACCGCTCAAATGGTATGACGCCATCACAATGAATGTGATCTATCTTGGGATCACGCTGCGTTCCCAGACCCTGACACCTCTGATCGTCCCGCTGCTGGTCCAGCAGTTTGTAGGGGACGAAACCAAGGGCACCAGTTATGGCAACCTGCGCCTGGTTTCGCTGATGGTCGCCTTGCTCGTGCAAGCTCTTGCTGGTCAGCTTTCTGACCGAAGCACCGCCCGCCTGGGCAGACGCCGCCTCTTTATCTTGCTAAGCGGTATCCTGGAGATCCTTGCCTTCCTTACGGTGGGTGTGATCGCCGGCGCAATGGACGGGATGGCGGGTTACACTGCCCTGTTTGCCATCATTATCTTCTCGATGGTTTCGTCCAATATCGGTCATGGCGCCGCCCAAGGCTTGATCCCCGACCTGGTTCCAACCGAACAACGCGGGCGTTATTCTGCTATCAAAGCCTTCTTCGAATTGCCTCTGCCCCTCATCATTGTTGCCTTTACTGTTAGCAAGATGGTCAGCGCCGGTAATATTTGGGGAGCGCTCATCTTTATCAGTGTGGTCATGCTGTTGGCAGTGGTGCTGACCATGTTTGTGCGCGAGACACCGCAAAAGGGTCCTGCTGAGCCAATGGACTGGCAGGCTATTGGACGCCTGGTTGCCATGACCCTTTCTTTTACGGGCATCATCCTCCTGATCGGTTGGGTCGTCAAAAAGTTGCTTCCTCTGCTGCAGGGTCTTCCTGATCGGCAATCAACGTTACTGATCGCGATCGTTGGCGTGGTTGGAATGATCATCGCTGTTGCACTGGGTGTCATTTTTTCAGTACGGATCAGCCTTGGCAAAGAAGCAGGCAAACGCCCCGCCTTCACATGGTGGGTTGTCAACCGCCTGGCTTTTCTGGTAGGTGCCAACAACCTCTCCAGTTTTGTGCTCTATTTCATCCAGGAACGCTTCCCGCAATACCAGGGTACTGCTGCTGCTGGTCCCACATCACGATTGATGTTGGTGGTCGGTATCTCGATCCTGATCATATCCCTGCCATCAGGTTGGCTGACCGACAAATTCGGCAAAAAACCGCTGATTTTTCTGAGCGGCATTTTGGCCAGCATCGGCACGCTGCTGGTCATCCTGACACCAAGCATGCCTCTCATCTATGTGGGCGGCGTGCTGATCGGGCTCGCTTCGGGTATCTTCTTTGTTGCCAACTGGGCATTGGGAACCGAACTTGTCCCGCAAAAAGAAGCCGGACGCTGGCTGGGCATATCCAACCTGGCAGGTGCTGGAGCCGGTGCGATTGGCGGCTATATTGGCGGACCGATTGGGGATGGCGCCGGGTACATCGTTCTGATGGGTTTGTATGGCTTCTTGTTCCTCTTTTCCACCATTGCCCTACTAAAGATCAGACCTTCAGCCGAAATCAGTCTTTCGTAGGCAAGGGGCTCAACCCCTTCCTGCAGGTGGTTTTACGTAGGGATGGCGGCTTGTCCCCATCCGTTAGCGGACGCCTGTCTTCACTGGGCGGAATGGTATAAAACCATTCCCTACGGACTGTCATTGTTTTCGTAGGGATGGCGGCTTGGCCCCATCCGTTTCAGGATGCCTTTCCTCATTGGGCGGAATGGCGCACCTTTACAAGGCAATAGAGACCATTCCCTACGGACTGTCATTGTTTTCGTTGTAAAGGAACTGTTGTTTTCTCCTTCCAAACCATTAAAAAATAAAGCCCCCGAATCACTCCGGGGGCTGCCTGTTCTGATTCAGGGGAAAATCAGAACGGGACTTCTACTGATCGCCAAATTCGTATACTAAATCGGCATTGGCGGTGACAACAATCTGACCGGCTGAAATCGGTACGGTAGTCGCATCTTCAGCTGCTGCACCACCTCCGCGCCCATATCCGGCCAGCGGCTGAACGTAAGAGGTGTTAACGATGCTGATGTTGTGGATCTTGCCCAGGGCTACGCCAGCTGTCGCTGCAACTGCGGTAGCCTTGGCTTCAGCATCCTGGATCGCCAGATCGCGGGCTCTTGCAATGGCACTGCTGCGATCAGCAATATCAAAGCTGATCCCATAGATCTGGTTGGCACCGGCGCCCAAAGCAGCATCCAGCATTTCACTCAGTTTGGGTAGGTCACGTACGATGATATACAGGGTGTTGTCTACCGCAAAAGTAGTTCCGATGATGTTCGACATGTTATCGTAACGGTTCATCGAGTAGACATTGAAGTTGGAAGTTTGAATATCTTTTTCTTCCACACCCTTCGCCACAATAGCTGCAGTGATATTGGCTGCCTGTTGGTTATTGGCAGCAACCGCCGAAGTGACATCTTCCGCTTCGGTATGAATGCCGACATTGATATAAGCCATATCCGGAACGAGGATCACTTCGCCGGTACCGGTAACGGATATCGTCCGCAGGCTTCCAGCTGTCTCAGCTGGGGTTATGGTATTTTGTGCATTCGCTGCAGGTGCCAATTGACATGCTCCTAAGATCATAGTGACTAGCAACAATACGGGAATTGCGTAGATTAAAGTTTTGTTTTTCATTTTTTCTCCTTGAGAATCTTTCTTCACCGTATAGACGCTGAATTAAATTGTTTTGTTCCAATTAGATACCTTCATAGTTATAATTGACCCATGATCCGGATTCTCTCACCTATTCAGGACAGCTCATGCCCTTAAATTATGCCTTGGTTGATAAAAACGCCAGCCAATATGCCCAACAAGCCCAAGACTGGCTCCTGGAATGCAAAAAAATCGCTGGACAACTGAACACTCTTTACGACGAAGCCGTATCTGACCCTGAACGTCTGCGTCAGATGATCGAGCTGGTTCAAGAGAGCAAATCCAACCTCTACCTGGCAAAACCACTGCAGGAGGACCCCCTCAGAAGTTACCCCGCCCCCACCTTGCCAGATAATTACACCTTGCTGTCGGCGGATGGCTCGCAGATCGTGCCTAACCGGCATCGCGCTCTGCAATTCGGCCTGATCAACGTCGGTATTCTGACCGTCAGTTTTGGGAGCGGTCAACCGCCTGAAATGAAGCTGGTGTCCGAATTGCTTGATCACAAAGACATCGTCGATGAGGATAACAACCTCGCCTCCGAGGACGACATCGCTCTTCTTCGCGACATGCGTGAACGCACCCTCATCCGCGATCAGATCACCCCCCAGCTCACCCGCCCGATCCTGACCGTGACGGATGGTCCCCTGGACATTTTTTATCGCAGTGACATCCAGGATAAGAAAAGAGCCCAGACTGCCCAGAGGCAGGTTTATCAGCTCGATCAGCAGCTCCAGCAAGAGGGCATCCTCAGCGCCGGCTATATTGATAAGCCCGGCTCTTCCATGCTGCACAGTATGCTTGAAATTTACAAAGAAGTCGGACTCGAGCCGAAACGAGAGGCGGATAATAGACGCATCAGCGACCGGCTCCTTTTGGGAACCCGCATCAAACCTGGGGAGCGCTCGGCAGTGTTTGAGATCATCTCCAAGCAGCGCAACAATCCCCTCGACCGTTTGCGTGTCGCATTTTTCTACCTGAATGTCAGCACAGTTGAAGATCATCCCTGGCTGGCAAGGGTCGAAATCCCCTACTGGATCTCCCAGCAGCAGGAACTAGTTGGTCTGATCCATGCCGTCCTGTTTGCGGATGCCCAGGTGCTCGATTCGCATCCCTACCCCTATTCCCTGCACCGCGCCCATGAACTGGCTGTGGTGAAGCAAGCCGAATATGAAGAAATAGAAAACCTGCTGCTTGCCAAATTCCCGGAAGGCAGTGAAATTACCGGCTACCGGTCCAACAAGGATTTCCTGAAAGGTCTGAAATGAACGAAGAACAAACAAGCATCCCTATCGGCAAGCTATTGCGCGCTGAAAACAGCCAGTTTGTCGCCGGCTGTCGCGTGCGGGAGTTGGAAACCCCAGCCCTGGGTGCCCTGGTCAAGGTAACCCTGGAGGACCAGAGCCAGATTTACGGTCTGATCACCAACATCCTGATCAATGATGACAGCCTTGTCCGCCAGCTTGTTTCAGGGGTCAGCATCCCGACCGAATACACCGCTGACAATCGCTATAACCGCAACCTGCCAGTCGAGATCCACGTTTTGACGGTTGGCTATGCACAAAACGGACAGATCTCTCATCGTCTTCCTCCCCGCCCACCGCTAAGCCTGGATGTGCTGCATCTCTGTAATTCGAACGAATTGTGTCATTTCACCTCGTTAAATGAACAGGCTTATCTGCGTCACATATTGCGTTTGCTTGACCAACCGGTGGAGGAGCTGCTTGCGGCGCATTTACGCCAGGCGAAAGCAGCCCATGAGGATGCCAGTGATCCTGCCTGGTATCCCTTAGCTTGCCAGAAACTGATCACCCTCTTACGGGATGATTATCAACGTCTCACCACGGTGTTGGACGTATTAACCGAACTGGAGCGTGAATAAGATGGAAGATCATAACCTTCTCTCTCAGAACCCAACCATTGGTTATGTCATCAGCGGCGGTCTGGAAGCAAACCTGAATGTCCGCCTGACCGTTCCCCCGCAGGAAGTTCAGGAGGGCGCCTTTGTGATCATCGACAGCAACCATTGGCGCTTTTATGGCTTGGTGACCGACCTGCGCCTGACGGCAATCGATGAACAGTATGCCATCCAGCTCAATTCACAGCGGTTTGCGCCACATCTGGCGGAATATCTGAATAAACAGACTCTCTTCACAGATCTGGCGGTCATGCCCGTTCTAATGAAAGATAACGGACCTGACATTACCTCACCCGAATATCCCGCCTGGCGCCAGGAAAACACTGATGACCCGGCTCCCATGCCGGTCAAAACCATTCCCAACCATCATGCCCCGGTGAAACTGGCAGACCAGGCTGATATTGCCGATATCTTCGGAGAAGAAGACAACAAGACCGTTTTTCGGGTCGGCAGCACCCGCGAGCAGGGTCATCCCGTCTGTCTGAACCTGGACAAGTTCGTTCAACGCTCCTCCGGCATCTTTGGCACCACCGGCTCGGGCAAGTCCTTCTTGGCGCGCATGATTTTGGCTGGTTTGATCCATGCTGACCATGCCTCCACCCTCATTTTCGATATGCACAACGAATATGGGCCCGATACGACCTCCTCCGATACAGGCAACGCCGTGTTTGGATTAAAAGGCAAGTTCACCAACAAAGTGCGGCTGGTTGGGCTGGGGGCGGGCACAAAATTTGGAAATATGCCCTCTGACTTTAACCTTGAGATCAGTCACAGCGATATCACAACTGAAGACGTCTTGCAGCTCACACAGATTCTCAACCTCAAAGAGACCAGTGCCACCACCCTGGACAAGCTGGAAAACGATTTTCATGAGAACTGGTTCAACGAATTCATGAAAATGAATGTAGGAGGAGTGGTTGAGAATGAAGATGGCAAAATGGAACCCGCACCCGATAGCGTTGCCTTCTGGGCTCGCCAGGCAGGCATTCACCCTGGTGCAGCTGAGGCACTGCGCAGCAAACTCGGTCGGCTTTTCAACCGCCCTTACCTGATCGACGCGCCTGCCAGCAACGGGCTAAAGGCGATCATCACCGCCCTGCAGGATAAACGCCATGTGGTGCTTTCGTTTGGAAAGTACGATAGCGAACTTGACTACCTGCTGGTCACCAACCTGATCACCCGCAAGATCCGTGATGCCTGGGAGCAATCCACCGAAGATTTTCACAGCGGTAAAAGCAAAGTGGAACCACGTCCATTGGTGGTCGTGGTGGAAGAAGCACATAAATTGCTCAACCGTGAAATGGCTTCCCAAACCATTTTCAGCACTATTGCTCGAGAAATGCGCAAGTATTATGTGACACTCTTGATCATCGATCAGCGACCCTCTCAAATTTACGATGAGGTCATGTCCCAGCTGGGCACACGCATTTCCGGCTCATTGGGCGATGAAGATGATATCAACGCCGTCCTTTCCGGTTTGCCTGGCAGGGGCGGTCTGCGCGGCATGCTGGCAAAGTTGCAACCCAAAGAAGAAGTGCTCATGCTCGGTTGGGGTGTGCCCATGCCCATTCCGATCCGTTCCCGCCGTTATGATCAGCAGTTCTGGATCGATATTTTTGGTGAAGAGCGAAAACCGAAAACAAAAGAGGAAATTCTAAAAGCCCTGGGGATGAGCAATGATCCCGATTAAGCTGCGTCTGGCTGGTTTTACCTCCTACCGTGAGCCTGTTGAAATTAATTTTAGCGGCTTCGACCTGGCTTGCATTTCCGGTGCCAATGGTGCCGGCAAATCCTCTTTACTGGACGCCATCACCTACGCGCTCTATGGTAAAGCGCGCGTGCAAAACGAAGCCATCATCAATACTGCCAGCAAAACCGCTGAAGTGACCCTTGATTTTGAGTATGAGAACCAGGTCTACCGTGTCACCCGCACCAATTCCCGCGGCAAGACCACCCAGGTCGACTTTTACATCCAGCAGCTGGGAGACGACACCGAAAGCGCGAGCTGGAAAGTTCTGACCGAACGCACCCTGCGCGAGACAGATGCGAAGATCAATAACACCCTGCGGTTGGATTACGAAAGTTTTATCAACGCCTCCTTTTTCTTGCAGGGCAAGGCGGATGCTTTTGCCACCAAGAAACCTTCCGAACGTAAGGAGATCCTGGCAACCATCCTGGGTTTGGACCAGTGGGAAGTGTTCCGGAAAGCTGCCAATGAAAAGAACCGCCAGGCACGTGCCGACGGCAAGTTGCTCGAACGGGATATTGCCGTTATCCAGGAAGAACTGGAAACAGAAGAACGTCTCCACCACGACCGCGATCTGCTGGAGCGCGAGTTGGCACTGGTGCGTGAGAAAGTAAGCAGCCGCCAGGCTCAGCTTGACACCCTGCGAGCCCAGGCCCAACTGATCGCCAACCAGGCGAAACAGGTGGAGACCCTCAGACTTCAGGTCGAACGTTCCCGTCAATCCATGCAGCGCAAACAGCAGCAGGCAGACGAAAAACAATTAAAGCTGGATGGTTATCAACGTAAACTTGATCAGGCAGCCCAGATCGAAAGCGCTTATCAACAGCTTCTGGCAAAGCGTAGGAATTTGGATGCTCTCGACCAGCTTTCCCAAAAATATTGGCCCCTGGAGCGCCAGCGCTCCAGCCAGGAATCACAACTGCAAAGCCACCTGCAGTCGCTCGAACGCGAGATCCGTACTCTGCAAGCAGAGGAGCAGGAGATACAAACTGCGCTCAAAGCTTCTGAACAAAAACACGCACAGTCAAGAACACTGACCGATCAAATCGCCTCTTTTGGAACCCTGGCTGATCCTCAACAGCTGACAGAACAAATTCAGGTCCTCACCGCTCAAATTGAAGAATTGGAAAGCGAGAATGGCAGCCTTAAAGCCAAAATGGAAGAGCTCGCCGCCCGCAGACAAAAAGTGGAAAACGCCGCTGGTTCGGTGTGCCCGATGTGTGGGCAGGACCTATCCCCTAAACATCGTATGGAGATCATCGCAGAGATCAACGAGTTGGGCACGCCGCTGGGCGACCGGCATCGTGCCAATCGCGCACTTGCCGAACAACTCAAAGCCAATAAACTCAAGTTGGAGAGCCAGGTTGCCCAATTGCGCCAGCAGGAAATCAAATTCATGGCACTGCAGCGCGACCAGGCACTCCTGAAGCAGGAGCTTGACCTGCTCCAGCAGCGGGAAGCAACCTGGAAAACCGGAAAAGCCGCCCGCCTTCTCCAGGCGCAAACAGAGCGGGATGGGGAAAGCTTTTTGCCTGAACTGCGTCAGGAGCTCAGCCAGATCCGACAACAGCTCTCAGCTTTGGCTTACGATCAGGATGCCCACAACACTCTGCGGCAACAGGTCCAGGCACAAGCCACAGCTGAAACCGACTGGCAGGAGCTGCAGATCGCCCAAAACAGTTCCCGGATGCTTCAGGCTGAGCTTGAATCATTACATGGTGAAATCGCCCATGAACAAGAAGGTTTTCAAGAGCTGGAAAGCCATTATCAGGATGAGGCAGTTGCTCTGGACCAAGCCCGTTCTGAAACTCAAGACAGTCGTACAGCCGAAGAAGAGCTTGCAGAATTGCGCGAGGAGCAGGATGTTTATAATCGTAAACTGGGCGAGGTGGACCAGGCATTGGCAACTATCCAGACCCAGCGTGAACGCCAGGTCAGACTGCGCCAGGAGATGGAAGCATTGAACGAGACCATCCGGCAATACTCCAAGCTCGAAACTGCCTTTGGCAAGGACGGCGTGCCCGCCATGCTGATCGAGCAAGCCCTGCCGGAGCTGGAAGCGCAGGCAAACCAACTGCTGGCGCGCCTCTCGGATTATGGCATGAGCGTTACCTTCAGTTCCCAACGTGATTACAAGGATGCAAAACGTAAGGATAAGATGGAAACACTCGACATCCTGATCAGTGATGGCTCCGGTACGCGTGATTATGAGTCCTATTCCGGTGGTGAGGCGTTTCGTATCAATTTCGCCATCCGCCTGGCGCTCAGCCGCGTGCTTGCCCGCCGGGCTGGTGCCAGGCTGCAGACATTGGTGATCGATGAGGGCTTTGGCAACCAGGACGCCCAGGGTCGTCAGCGTCTGATCGAAGCAATCAACACTGTCCGCCCCGATTTTCAGAAGATCCTGATCATCACCCACCTGGAAGAGCTGAAAGATTACTTTTCCAACCGCATTGAGGTCACTAAAACACCCTCCGGCTCACAGGCTGAAGTGATTTTGGGTTGATCTTTGTATGGAAGTGCTCGAAAAGTCGTAGGGAAGGGGCTTGTCCCCTTCCGAATGATGGGGCTCGACCCCTTCCGCGGAACGGTGCAAGACCGTTCCCTACAACTACTCCTTCTGCACTCTGACGTGATAAAATGGAATCACATCATTTCGGTTTTTCTACGCAATAATCATAGAACTGGAGTCCTTATGAGCCTTCATCCCCTCGCCGGCAAGCCTGCCCCCATCGAATATCTCGCCAATATTCCTCGCCTCGTCTCCACTTACTACACCGTTCACCCTGAACCGGGTGACCCCGCCCAACAGGTCGCATTCGGTACCTCAGGGCACCGCGGTAGTTCCTTGAACGGCAGTTTTAATGACGACCACGTGGCTGCAATCACTCAGGCAATTATCGAGTATCGCCGGGGCGAAGGCATCACTGGTCCGCTCTTTATGGGCATGGACACGCACGCTCTCTCTGAGCCAGCACTTTATACTGCCATTGAAGTTTTCGCCGGCAACGGGGTGGATGTTCTCATCCACCAGGGTCACCGCTACACCCCAACCCCCGTCATCTCGCATGCTATCCTGACCTTCAATCGCGATCATCCCCAAATTCAGGCGGACGGCGTGGTGATCTCACCCTCCCATAACCCACCTGAGGACGGCGGTTTCAAATACAACCCGCCCAACGGCGGACCCGCTGACACCAGTACCACCAGGTGGGTGCAGAACCGCGCCAATCAGATCATCGCCAATGGAATGAAGGATGTGCGCCGCATGCCCCTCAACAAGGCGATGGCTGCTCCTACCACTACCCAGATCGACCTGATCACTCCATATCTTGAAGATCTCGAAAACGTGATCGATATGAAAGCGATTGCAGGGTCCGGCATCCATATCGGTGTCGACCCTCTGGGCGGCTCGGGTCTCTCTTACTGGGAACCGATGGCAGACATGTATGGCTTGAACATGGATCTGGTCAACAAGCGTGTCGACCCCACCTTCTCGTTCATGACGCTCGATAAAGATGGCAAGATCCGCATGGATTGCTCCTCCCCCTATGCCATGGCAAGCCTGGTCGCCATGAAAAACGATTTCGACATTGCCTTCGGTAACGATGTCGACTTCGACCGCCACGGCATTGTCACACCAAGTGTTGGCTTGCTGAATCCCAATCACTACCTCAGCGTTGCTATTTGGTACATCTTCCAGCACCGTCCCGGCTGGTCAAAGGATGCGGCTGTTGGAAAAACGCTGGTCTCCAGCTCGATCATTGACAAGGTGGTCAAAAAGATCGATCGTAAACTGTGCGAAGTGCCGGTTGGCTTTAAATGGTTTGTGCCTGGTTTGTTGAGTGGTGAAATCGGTTTTGGCGGAGAAGAAAGCGCTGGGGCTTCCTTCTTACGCAAGAACGGCACCACCTGGACCACCGATAAGGACGGCTTCATCCTCAACCTGTTGGCTGCTGAAATCCTGGCAGTCACCGGCAAAGACCCGGGTCTGCATTACAAAGACCTTGAAGAAGAACTGGGCGGATCCTGGTATGCCCGCGTGGACGCCCCTGCCAGCGCTGCCCAAAAAGCCATCCTTTCCAACCTTTCACCCGATCTGGTGAAAGCGGAAACCATGGCTGGCGACCCGATTCTGGACAAACTGACCGCAGCCACCTGCAATCATGCTCCCATTGGCGGGCTGAAGGTGGTCACCCGGAATGGTTGGTTTGCCGCCCGCCCATCTGGCACGGAAGAAATCTACAAAATCTATGCCGAAAGCCTGAAAAGCGCGGAGCATTTGGCTCTCATCCAGGCTGAAGCACGGGAAATTGTTGACGCCGCGATGAGTTAATCTATCCGCGTGGGGCAGCTTCCACGCTGATTGTTTGTATTTGATATTGTAAGGGACGGCTTCAACGCCGTCCAGTTTACCATTGTGTTCGTACGGGCGCGCTCCAAACCCGCCCATTACATGAAAGATTAATTGATGTAGGGGACGGTTGCCATGCCGTCCCATCCAAGATTGCTTTCGTACGGGCGGGTTCCAAACGGGTGACCGTGGACCCTCACCAGGGCAGGGGTCACCCTTATAAAAATAAAGCTTGCGCGTGCTTGGCGAGGATGCCGACACTGTCAACGCCAATCCTGTCTCAATTCAGCCCAACTAATTGTTTGTATTGATATCGTAAGGGACGGCTTCCATGCCGTCCCGTCGGGTGACCATGGACCCTTACCAGGGCAGGGATCATCCTTACAAAAATACACCTCAAGCGTGCTCGGTGTGGAAGCCGGCACGATCAACGCCAATCCTGTCTCATTCCGACCTAACCACCTTTACCTGCGTTAAAATTATCCAATACAGCACAAAAAGGACCACTAATGAAATCAGAAAAAACACCGAAAAATCAGCCTGCCAAATCCTTCAAAGAACAGATCAGCTCTTCCTGGAAGGATGCCAGTGATGCCCTTCGCAACACGCCCCAGGCATTCAAACTGGTGTGGCAAGCCAGCAAACGCCACACCCTGATCAACTTTAGCCTGATCCCTCTGATCGCCGTTCTTCCAGCCGCCCAATCCTGGGTTGGCAAGATGATCGTGGACCGCATCCTCCAGGCTATTGATATCAATGCTGATGTCCAGGCTGGTTTACAGTTGGTGCTCCCATTTGTGTTGTTTGAATTTGCCCTGTTATTGGTCAGCACATTGCTTAGTTCTTTCCAAAGTCTGTCCAACAATATATTGCGTTCCTTACTCACCAGACACGTCAACACGCTCATTATCGACAAATCCATCAGCCTTGATTTGCAATTTTATGAAGATCCGGTCTTTTACGACAATATGCAAAACGCACGCCGGCGCGCCGATAGCTCTGCCCTTGCGATTGTCACATCCATCTCCCAGGTCGCCCAGCAGTTGATCACGCTGATCTCCCTGGTTGTCCTGTTGGTTGGTTTCAGCCCCTGGCTGGCGGTGGTTGTCATTTTGGCAGCCGTGCCAAACTTCCTTTCCAATTCCCGCTTTGCCGAAATGGCATTCCGTGCCCTCACCCATCGCGCCCCTGAAGCCCGTCTGCTCAGCTACATCGAAAACTTGCTCACCAGTAATGAAACAGTCAAAGAAATTAAACTGTTCGGTCTGGGCAAGTCGCTCAAACAGCGCTACGAGGACCTTTTCACGCAATTTCTGGAAGAAGACACCTCGATTGCCCGCCGTAACACTTACGCCAGCCTGGCATGGGGCATGCTCTCCAACCTGGCATATTACGGTAGCTACATCTGGGTGATTGTTCGCACGATCACGCGGGCAATCACATTGGGCGATATGACCATGTTCCTGTCGGTCTTCCGCCAATCCCAGCGCGCTGTTCAGATGCTGTTGGAAAACTTCAGCCGGCTCTATGAAAACAATCTTTACCTGGATAACCTGCTTGACTTCCTGAAAATTGAACCGGCTTTGGAAATTCCAGAGAACGGCAAGATTGCCCCCGCCCCAATTTTGGAGGGCGTGCGCTTTGAAAACGTCTCATTTAAGTACCCTGGTTCTGAAAAATATGTTCTGAAAAACGTAAATCTATTCATCAAACCCGGTGAAAGTATCGCATTGGTCGGTTTGAATGGCGCCGGCAAGACCACCCTGATCAAGCTGCTCACCCGGCTTTACGACCCCACCGAGGGACGCATCACGCTGGATGGAACCGATCTGCGCGACTTTGATTTACAAAGCTTGCATCAACGCTTTGGGGTCATCTTCCAGGATTTTGTGCGCTATCAGTTCAGTGTGAAGGAGAATATTGGCTTTGGTCAGGTCGAAGAACTTGAAAACCAGGAACGCATCGAAGTTGCAGCAGACAAAGGTGGCGCAACCGAGGTGATCGCTGAACTTCCTGAAGGTTATGAGACCGTTCTCGGTCGGCGTTGGAACCGTGGACACGAACTTTCTGGCGGGCAGTGGCAAAAAATTGCCCTTTCGCGGGCATTTATGCGCAAAGCTGAGGTGCTCATCCTGGATGAGCCCACTTCTGCCCTGGACGCGGAAGCAGAATACGAGATTTTTCTTCGCTTCAGGGAATTGATGCAAGGACGTGTGGCGGTATTGATCTCTCACCGTTTTTCAACCGTTCGGATGGCAGATCGCATTGTGGTGCTCTCCGAAGGCCGCATCATCGAACTTGGCAGTCACGAAGAGCTGATGGCACGCAATCAGAGCTACGCCCACCTCTTCAACCTGCAGGCGGAAGGATATCGGTAACAGGGAACAGGGAACAGGGAACAGGGAACAGGGAACAGGGAACAGGGAACAGGGAACAGGGAACAGAAAAGATTATAACGTCGTCAAGTTTTGCGAGCCCATTTTTCTGTGGCGGACGGTTGCCATGCCGTCCCGCACCACCTGCTCTTGATCTTGCCGGTCTCACTACCGAGCACAAGAATTCTCCGCAAAAGTCCATCCTTATGAAACCTTACAATTCTATTTAACCGCATTCGTTTATAAATACCTTGTCACACCCTCTACCCAGCCAGGGCTCGATTTAGCGTATGATTGTCGCTGGAGTTATTTACATCATCGAGGAAAAATGGAAAGAATTAAAAATAAACAAACCAAATTGACCGGCATGGGATCAATTGTCTACGACCAGGGTGTTGGCTTCCGTGTTTGGGCTCCGCATGCCGAAAAAGTTGCCATTGTGGGTGAGTTCAACCAATGGAATGAAAACTCTAACCTTCTTGAACACGAAGGAAACGGTTATTGGTACATCAACATACCGGGAGCGAAAGCCGGGCAGGAATACAAGTACCTCATCCACTACCAGGGGGAGCGCCTATTTCGCGTTGATCCCTATGCCCGCCAGGTGACCAACTCGGTCGGTAACAGCGTCATCTACGATCCCAACCGATTCGATTGGCAAAACGACCAGTTTCAACTCCCGCCTCACAACGAATTGGTGATCTATGAGATGCATATTGGCTCATTTACAGCAGGGCAAGATGGCAAACCCGGCAACTTCCAGGATGCCATCCAAAAATTTGACCACCTGAAACAATTAGGAGTCAACGCCATTCAGGTCATGCCAATTGCTGAATTTCCCGGTGACTATTCCTGGGGATATAACCCAGCCAACATTTTTGCAGTTGAAACCATCTATGGCGGTCCGGATGCCTACAAACATTTCGTTCGCGAAGCCCATAAAGCCGGATTTTCCGTTATCCAGGATGTGGTTTATAACCATTTTGGACCCAGCGACCTCGACTTATGGCGTTTTGACGGCTGGCACGAAGGCGATTATGGCGGTATCTACTTTTTCAACGATGACCGGGCAAATACACCCTGGGGTGATACCCGCCCGGACTACGGCCGCTCTGAAGTGCGTCAATTTATTCGCGACAACGCCTTGATGTGGCTGCAAGAATACCATGCCGATGGGTTGCGTGTCGATTCCACCCTTTACGTTCGCACCAAGGACGGCGACGAGAGTAACCCGATCCCGCAGGGTGAAAGTCTGATGGCAGAAATCAATGCCGAGATCCGCGCCAGGCACCCGCATGTGATCCTGATCGCTGAAGACCTGCGCAATAACGGATTATTGACCCGCGACAGTGACAAGGGCGGGATGGGTTTTCACGCTCAATGGGACGCGACTTTCGTTCATCCCATTCGTACCATGGTCGAAGCAATTTCAGATGAACAACGGTCAATGGGTCATCTTAAAACCGTGATCGAATTCAAATATGAAAATGACGCTTTCAAACGGATTGTTTACAGCGAAAGCCATGATGAAGTAGCCAACGGAAAAGCGCGCGTCCCACAAGAAGTTGACCCCGACAATCCCACCAGCTGGTTCGCTCAAAAACGTTCCACTTTAGCAGCCGGCTTGGTTTTCACCGCTCCGGGCATTCCCATGATCTTCCAGGGACAGGAATTTTTGCAGGGGGACTGGTTCAAAGACGATGTGCCCCTGGATTGGGATCTGAACGAAGATTTTCATGGCATCACCCGCCTTTATCGAGATCTGATCCGGCGCCGCAGGAACTGGAACGACCAGACCCGAGGTCTGCGCGGTCAATTCCTGAATGTTTTTCACGTCAACGATGAACATAACGTCCTGGCTTTTCAGCGTTGGGATCAACACGGCAAGGGCGATGATGTGGTCGTGGTTGCCAACTTTGCGAATGAATTTAAGGAAAACTATCAAATTGGTCTGCCTGCGGAAGGTCTGTGGAAGCTGCGGTTCAACAGTGACGCTCATATCTACAGTGATGAATTTGCGAATACCGAAAGTTTCGACATGGAAGCCTACCAGGGTGAAAAAGATGGTTTCTCTCATCACGGTTTGCTCAACATCGGACCATATTCTGTATTGATCTACAGCCAGGATAGGGATTAGTTGAAAGCTGATAGCTCATTGTTGATAGCCTATAGCTGATAGTACAAAGCTAAAAGTAAAAAAGATGGAGTTTGACGAATGCCCTCTCCGGGGACTGCTTGCGGGCCGGAGGCTGAGGGTTGGGGTGTGGGTATTTTTACGTACGGAGTGGGTTTTGCTCCCTCCGTTTAACTCTCGCATAACCAAAACGGCGGCTGGGGTCACCCTTACAGGGCAATAGTGCCCCAGCCCTACGACGATCCTTATCCGTACGGAGGGGGCTCGTCTCCCTCCGCAGTAGCTCATCATCCAGTTCCTCCCTTATCTTCAATTATCGGTTAAAATAATTGTATGGTCTGATCATGCGCAGCATTACACCCACCCTCTCCCCCGTTTTGGAAAAACACGTTGGGAACGACGTGGTCAGGAGAGTTGCGCCCTATCCGCTTGAGACCTACCCCGAACTTGTTCGTGAAGTCGCCAATCTTTCTTATCAAAACAAAGATTTCCTTCTTTTCTATCGAGGGCAGGATCGCGACTATCTCAATAAAGCCGGCAGCAGCAGCTATTACCCCACCATATACCGTAAAGACGTTCTGACAGCCCACGAAGCGCATACCCGTTTTGACATGCTCGAATTAGCCGAGCTCCAGCTTGCCGATGCTTTCGATTCCGCAGAACTGGAAGGTCGCCAGGACGTTCGCCGAAAAAGCTACATTGCCTGGAGCATCCTGCAGCACTATGGCGTTTGCGACACACCTCTGCTCGATTTCACCCACAGCCTGCGGGCAGCCGCCACCTTCGCCCAATTCAAGAACCAGGAAGAACGCGGCGTCATCGCAGTTTTCGGTCTGCCCTATACCACCAACCGCATCACCTACAACAGCGAGCACGACCTGGCGATTGTGCGCCTGCTCTCCATCTGCCCCCCTCTGGCATTGCGCCCCTACTTCCAGGAGGGCTACCTGGCAGCCACCATGGATATCACCCGCGACTATGTGGATAAATCCGAGCTGGATTTTAACAACCGCCTGCTTGCCAAGTTTTCCATTCCCAACGACCGCTCTTTTTGGGGTAAAGACTTTGAAGGCATCCCCGAGCATCTGCTCTTCCCACCCGATGACCGCATGGCGGAAATCTGTGACCGCGTCAAAACCCGTGTGATCGACGACATGAAGAACGTCTTCATGCTTTGATTCAAATTCATCTGCGTTTTTTTTTGGGAACATAGCCTTGCCCTTGTGAGAACAACGCGCTCGATATCTTTGAATTACCGTTGGTAGATTGTGCGGTAAAATCCTAACGAAATGGCGAAGAAAAAGAAACTGCGGAATTCCGTCAAAGCTGTCATCATCCAGGATGGCAAGCTGCTCGTTTTGCGCAAGAAGGATGGCGCTGGCGCTTACACCGTTTTGCCTGGCGGTGGTCAAAAATTCAGAGAGACCCTGCACCAGGCGCTCAAGCGTGAAGTCTTTGAAGAAATCAGCACCAAAGTCAGCATTGGCAAACTGATCCACATTCGCGAATATTATTCCGAAAAGCACGACTTCGCTTACGAAGACCGCGAGATCCACCAGGTGGAGTTCTTTTTCAAGTGTAATTTGGTGGAATCCTATCATCCCAAGAATGGTCACTTCCCCGATCCCCATCAAAAGGAAGTGGTCTGGGTGGAGTTAGACCAGCTTGACGATGCCAATTTCTACCCTAAAGCACTCCGAAAGATACTGCAAGATCTAAAGAAAGACGATTCTCCCGTTTACCTGGGCGAATGTAATTAACCCTTCTGCCAGTCCCTGCTCGTAAAGGTATAATGAGAAAATTAACGGGAGTGTCATTCCACTCCAGAAGGATACGCTATGCGTGAAGGATTCCTGTCGACTGAAGAAATGTTATTCCTGCAAAAAGAAAAGCGCAGTCTGAATGATGCGCTGTCAACTTTAAGCAGCTTCCCTTTACCTGCCGATGACCTCGCCAAGCTGCGCAGCGCCATCGAGCAGCTGGACGAACTATTTCTGATCGTGGCAGCCGGCGAATTTAACGCTGGCAAAAGCGCGCTCATTAACGCCCTGCTGGGCGAACGCGTCCTGGAAGAGGGCGTGACCCCCACCACCGCTCAGGTTACCCTGCTGCGTTGGGGTGAGGGTTTCAGCCAAACGGTGATCGACGATGGTTTTGCCATCGTGACCCATCCGCTGCCCTTGCTCAAAGAGCTCAACATGGTCGATTCACCTGGAACCAACGCCATCAACCGCCAACACGAACGCCTCACCAGCGATTATGTTCCCCGCTCTGACCTGGTGCTATTCGTCACCTCTGCTGACCGCCCGCTCACCCAAAGCGAGCGTCTCTTCCTCGAAAAAATCCTGACCTGGGGTAAAAAAGTAAGCCTGGTGGTCAACAAAGCCGATATCCTGGAGGGTGAAGGGGCAGTGGAGCAAGTGCGCGAGTTCGTCAGCAGCAATGCCGAAGTGATCTTGGGCTACAAACCTGAACTCTTCCTTGTTTCGGCCAAATTAGCCCAAAAAGCAGCCCAAGCAACTGACCCAGCTGAAGCCTCGCGCCTGCGCCAGGCGAGCGGCATCGAGGAGTTGGAGCGCTTTATCACCCAGACCCTAGATAACAAGACCCGCCTGGAACTGAAACTGCGCAACCCCATCGGCGTTGCGTCCAATTTGGAACGGACCTCTTCCCAGGCTATCGATCTGCAAATCACCGATATGGAGCAGGATTCCGCCCTGACTGTGGAACTGGAAAACACCATAGCAAAGTACGAACAGGGCTTGCGGGATGAAATTCCACCCCGCCTGGCAGAAGTGGAAAACATTCTGATCAATTTTGAAAACCGCGGGCAAGACTTTTTCGACCGCACCATGAAACTGACCAACATCTTCAGCCTCGCCAAAACTGACCGCATCAAAGAGCAGTTTCAGGAAGAAGTGGAGGGGGATGTCTCCATTGCCATCGACAACAAGGTGCGCAGTATGATCGACTGGATGGTCGATAAAGACCTGAACACTTGGTACCAGGTGGCGGGGTCATTGGAGCGCCGCCAGGCGCAAAGCCAGCATGAGCTGCCGGCAAGCAAATCACCCCAGTCTGCCCGCCGTCAGGAACTGATTGATAGCGTCAGCCAAACCATCAAGCTGATCGTCAACCGCTATGATCGCAAGAAAGAAGCTGAGCAGTTGGGTGATTACGTCCAGGAATCGGTTGCCCAGACCGCCCTTTTTGGCATCGGTGCGCTGGGCGTGGGTGCTATGGTCGCCACGGTTTTGACCACCAAGGCGCTGGATGTGACTGGCATTGTTACCGCCGGCACGCTGGCAGTACTTGGGCTTTTTGTGATCCCCTACAAACGCAAGCAAGCCAAGGAAGATTTTAAGAATAAGATGGCAGAACTGCGCAGCACGCTTAAGGAGACCCTCTCAAACACGTTTACCAAGGAAGCAAACAGCGCGGTCGCAAGGCTGCAAGACAACATTTCGCCTTATGTCCAGTATGTTAAAGACGAACAAACCCGCCTTCAAACCAGCCGCGCCACGCTGCAAGGGCTGCAGGATGAGTTGAAAGCGCTCGACGACGAGATCCGTCAATTGGTCGCATAGCTTTGAAGGACTCCTGTTGAAATGATGAATGAGAAATATGATCTTCCAGTGAGATTAGGGCGGGAGACCGTCTTTGAAAGCGACTATTTAAAACTCCATCTCGACCGCGTCAGGCAGCCGAACGGTGCCATTATTGAATGTTTTCATTATGTGGAATATCCGCGCCCGGCAGTAGGCATAGTGGTTGAAAATGATCTGGGAGAGGTGGCTTTGTGCCGGGTGCCCAGGTATACGACCAATACCTGCAACTGGAGTGTGCCGGCTGGCGGTGTGGAAGAAGCGGAAGACCTGCTGGAAACGGCTCGCCGGGAAGCCTGGGAAGAAACCGGCCACGAATCCTCTGATCACCGCCTGGTCTGTTCTTACTACCCTCAGCAGGGCAGTAGCAACAAGCAGTTTCAGATCGTCTTCTGTAAGGTTGGAGAGAAAACCGGTCAACCCGACCCGGATGAGATCAGCGAGGTGCGCTGGTTCAACCGCCAGGAAGTAGAGGGGTTGATCGATCGGGGAGAATTGGATGATGGTTTGGGTCTCACCGCTCTCTTGCTTTGGCTGCGCCGTACTACGTAGGGAACGGGCACCGACCTAATCTGAAATTCTATTCTTCCTTAACTCAACCTTCAGCCTAAGTCTGGTTGTCCAATCTGATTTAATGAGGTTTTTTCTTTTGGTAACGCGAGCATCTACGTGGGTCAGGTTGCGAACCTCAACCTGACGGCACAAGAGCCAGGCAAATAGATTTTTTCATCATTGCGAGCCGTTTTGCCATTAGGCTTCGAGAAAGTCTTACGCACGAAAGCTCAGAGTGTGACAAGTCCTAGGTCGGAATGAGACACGTCGGGAAATTTTGATAGTAGATGGCTTCTATCGTGGCTCACTCCGACATCTGGAGCATCAGCAGATACGATGGCGGAGTGAGGTGGAACCGACATTCTCGCCCTTAACCCTACTTCGGTCCACCTCATTCCGCCCTACCATACAACAAATCAGGTTCACTATTATCCATTAAAATCACTGTATGTCAGAACAGCCTTCAACCGAAGCAAAACCCAAAACTGCCCAAATCCTCTTTTGGCTGGGGATGGCATTCTACCTGCTCACCCGTTTCATCGCGCTCGATGAATTCCCGATCTACTTCTTTTCCGACGAAGCCATCCAGACCATGTCCGCTTTCGACCTGGTCAACAGAGGGTTTCGTGACCTTCAGGGCAATCTTTTTCCGGTTTTCTTCGAGAACGGACAACAATTCAATCTCTCCCTCTCGGTTTGGCTGCAGGTGTTGATCGCCTGGCTGCCGCGCTCCGTCTGGCTCACACGCGGCTTGCCCGCCCTGATCAGCCTGGTCTTTCCGCTATCCGTATCCTTTTGGGCTAAAGGTTTCCTCAAAAGCAAATATTGGTGGCTGGTGCCTTTCTTAATCAGTGCCTTGCCAACCTGGTTCTTGCATTCGCGCACAGCCTTCGAAACTTCGCTGGGTGTCAGCTTTTACAGCCTGTTCCTCTTCTTCTACCTTCAATACCGTTCAAAAAAACCAAAGAACCTGCCTTTAGCCCTCCTTTTTGGTGCCTGTGCCTTTTACTCCTACGCCCCTTTGCAACTGGTGGTCGTTGCCACCGGTTTGATTCTCCTATTGGCTGACTGGCGTTATCATTTTCAGGATAAAAAGAGTCTCGGGGTGGGTCTGCTCACGCTCATTTTGCTTGCGGCACCTTACATCATTTTCCATTTCAATCATCAACAAGCTCTTGGAACGCATCTTCATATGCTGCGTTCCTACTGGCTCAGTAACATCCCTTTCCTGAACAAGCTGGGCATCTTTTTTGGTAAGTGGCTGCAAGGGCTCAACCCGCTCTACTGGTTCTTCCCCAACCAGGCGGACCTGATCCGCCATCAAATGAAGGGGTTGGGGCACCTGCCCTGGTTTTTCCTGCCCTTCTTTTTGCTGGGATTGTGGCACACCATCAAGAACTGGAAAGAGCCAGCCTACCGTTTGGCGCTCATTGCCCTGCTGGTCGGACCCTTGGGTGCGTCGATTGCGGATATCACCATCACCCGCGTTTTGGTGATGTTGATTCCCTTCAGCGTGATGATTTTGGTGGGTGTAGACCAGTCATTGAGCTGGCTTTCAAAGAAGCTGCCTTTCAAAGAACTTCCAATCTACATTTCGACGCTTGCCCTGGTCATTTTTTCATTGTGGATGACCTGGTATGCGATTGTGAAGGGTCCGTTGTGGTACCCGGACTATGGACTCTATGGTACCCAATGGGGCGGGCAGCAGATCAGCCAGAAAATTGGCAAATTCAAACAAGAATACCCCACAGCTCAGCTGAAGTTGAGCCCAAGTTGGGCGAATAATACTGACATCATCATGCGTTACTTCCTGGGCGATCCTCTGCCGCTCGAAATCGGTACGATCGAGGAATATGACCTGTATTATCAACCAATCGACCCTGAGCAAGTCTTCATCATTACGCCAGACGAATACAGCTGGTTGGTCAGGAATCCGAAATTTGATCAAATTGAAGTGCTCGACACCCTGCAATGGCCGGATGGTCGCACAGGTTTTTACTTCCTGCGCCTGGCGTATTCAGAGCAAGCAGAGCAAATTTTTGAAGTGGAATTGCAGCAGCGCCGCCAACCGGAAGTTTCAGAATTTGACTTGCTGGGTCAACACGTGACCATCACCTTTTCGCGACTGGACCTGGGCACGATCGCCCATATTTTTGACGGCGACAATGCCACGCCAATGCGCACCTTGGAAGCCAACCCGCTTGAGATCGTCATCGACTTCCCTAAGCCAATCGAGCTCAGCAGTGTGACCGCCTTGGTTGGCGCACCCGCCACCCGCCTGAGTGTCGCCATAACAATTGACGGAAGCGGACAAAAGCTCATCTTCACAGAAGCGGTACCGTCCTCCGACCAAATCCGCCCAATTTCGGTCGATTTTGGGACAAGGTACCAGATCAGCCAATTGAAAGTATGGATTGAAAGCATCAATGAACCCGAACCCACCCATGTTCATTTGTGGGAATTGATTTTGGAGTAGGTTTCTCATTTAACGGCTAAATCGATAGTTTGCGTAGGTCGGAATGAGACCGCCAATGAGTTTTGGTTTTATCTTACATTGTGCGGTCTCACTCCGACATTTAGAAGTCTACTGTATCGAGTGGCGGAGTGAGGTGGGTTGAGGTTCTCGTCACCATTCCAATTTTCCCCACCTCATTCCGCCCTACAGATGCTCCCTGAAACTATTTCTCTGGAATGACGAAGTTGAAACGGTGATTGGTCACCAATGGGAATACATCACAGGGAATGTTTTGTTCATCAAAACAAGGTCCGCACGGTCCGATGGTCCAATCCATGGTAGCGCTTGTTTGAGCAGCCAGCGGTTCTTTTAGTTCGTAAGTATAGCTGACATCTATGGGTTCGCTCCAATCATTGATTTTGGTGAGGTCATCAACCGTGGATCCTACTTTGGTTACAGATTGACCCGGATCGAGGCTTAACAGAGGATCACAAACCCGATTGCTGAAGTCTGCATCTTTCTCGACCACATTCTGTAAACCGGAGATGGTCAGTTCGACTATCAATTTCTTATCCTCAACCTGCACATTTCGAATTTTCATCTGAACGTTCCCGGCGTCATCGGCATAGTCTTGTATTGTTTCTTCAAACTCAAATTCCGGCTGGGTTGCGATTGGGGCTTGGGTGCAAGCAGCTATTAATAACAATACTAGGACCAGAAAAACGAAACTAACTGGTTTGGCTTTCATTTTATTCCTCCTTTTTTCAAACAGGAATGACCCTGCCGTCTACCACTCCATTTGGTTAAGAAGTTTCACAGAAGTAATGCAATCAACATTTTTTCATGGTACTCCTTACTCCGGGGAATAACCGGAATAGTTGCATTGTACCATCATTTAGACTTTACTTTTCCAAGGAACAACTACCTTGCGTTCCAAAAAAATATGATATACTACTCACCGCTCTGGAATCTTCCAGGGACACTATTACACACGCCTTGGGTCAGACCCTCCTGCGTGCCCGCAAAAGGGTGAGGAGGTTCGCAAAACCGGGCGGAGGCATAACGCAAAGGAGTTATCATGCCAAATGTATCTATGAAAGCTCTCCTCGAGAGCGGTGTCCACTTTGGGCACAGAACCAACAAGTGGAATCCCAAGATGCGCCCCTACATCTTCACGGAACGCAATGGTATCCATATCATCGACCTACAGCAAACGGTCAAATTGCTCGAAGATGCCTACAACAAAGTCCGCAACACCGTCGCTGATGGCGGCACCATTCTTTTTGTTGGCACCAAGCGCCAGGCGCAGGAAACTATCCAGTTAGAAGCAGAACGCTGCGGTATGCCCTATGTCAACCAGCGCTGGCTGGGCGGCACCCTCACCAACTGGGTCACCATTCAACAGCGTATCGTCGAGCTGACCCGTCTTGAGAAAATGTTCGAGACCGGTGAAGTCAATCGCCTGACCAAAAAAGAAGGTCTCCTTATCCAACGTGAGATCAATCGTCTTCAAACCCGCCTGAGCGGTCTACGCAACATGAAGACTCTGCCCGATCTGCTCTTCATCGTTGATATCGAACGCGAAGACACCGCCGTGCGCGAAGCTGTCTCCAAAGAGATCCCCGTGATTGCCATGGTTGATACCAACTGCAACCCTTCCGACATCGATTACGTTATCCCCTCCAACGACGACGCCATCCGTGCCATCAAACTGCTCATCGGTCACATGGCTGATGCAGTGATCGAAGGCAAGATGATGCGCAAAGACGAAGAAGTTGAAGAAGAAATCATCCCCACCCGCTCTGTTATCTCCCGCAAGATTGAGGACGAAGAGGAATTGGACGATGAAGATCTGCTGGGCGAAAGCACCCGCGCCAAGATCGTTTTCGAAAAACGCGCTGACGAAGAAGTTGCCGAAGACACCGAAACAGAATCTGAAGACAAAGAGTAAATAAGAAGAGCCCGAAAGGACACAACATGGAAATCACAATTGAAATGATCAAAGAACTGCGCGAAAAAACCGGCTGCGGCATCATGGATTGCCGTGCCGCCCTACGCACCTCAAATGGCGATATGGACGGAGCTATCGAAGAACTTCGTGAAAAAGGTCTCAAAAAAGCAGAAAAACGAGCCAACCGTGAAGCTTCCGAAGGTCGTCTGGAAGTCTACATTCACAGTGAAGGTCGCCTGGTCGTGTTGGTGGAAGTAAATTCCGAGACCGATTTCGTAGCCAAATCTGATTCTTTCAAAGAACTTGCCCACGAGATCGCCCTGCAAATCGCAGCAGCCTCTCCTAAATTCATCTCCGAAGCAGATGTTCCCGCAGAAGTGATCGAAGAAGAAAAAGCTATCATCACAGCTCGTGTTCGCGAAGAAGGCAAACCCGAAGCCATTATCCCCAAGATCGTGGATGGCTTTATGAAGAAATTCATGGACGAAAATGTCCTGCTCAATCAAAAATACGTTCGCGATGAAAGTAAAACCATCGCCGATCTGATCAACGATAAAGTTGCCGCTCTCGGCGAGCGCCTGGTTGTTCGCAGATTTGTGCGCTGGGCGCTGGGTGAAACTACCCCAGTTCCTACCGAAGAAGAAGCAGCCTAAACCTTACAGAGCCAACCAAAAGTTGGCTCTCTTTTTGCAACTTAACAGAAAATCGGAGGATCTATGAGCGAAGAAAAACAGGCACATAAATACAATCGTATTCTGCTGAAACTATCCGGCGAAGCCCTGGCAGAGCCCGGCGGTTTTGGTATCGCGCCGGCGCAAGCCAGTCACATAGCCCAGCTAGTCAAAAACGTCTTTGAAACGGGTGTAGATGTAGCTATTGTCATTGGCGCAGGTAACATCTGGCGCGGTGCCACTGGTGAAAATGTCGGTATGGATCGTGCTACAGCCGACTATATGGGTATGCTCGCCACCATGATCAATGCCCTGGCATTGATGGACGCCCTCGAGAAAATCGATGTGACTACCAGGGTTATGTCCGCTATTGAAATGCGCACCGTTGCTGAGCCCTATATCCGCCGGCGCGCCATCCGCCACCTGGAAAAAGGGCGTGTGGTCATCTTTGGCGGAGGAACGGGGAACCCCTACTTCTCCACGGATACGGCTGCCGCATTACGAGCCACCGAAATCGGTGCCGATGTGGTCATCAAAGCCACCAAGGTCGACGGTGTTTACGACCGTGACCCAAAAGTATATGCGGATGCTGTTCGGTTCGACCGTCTGACCCACATAGAAGCCATTAGTCAGCGCCTCAATGTAATGGACAGCACGGCAATCTCACTCTGCATGGATAACGACATGCCAATTTTGGTGCTCAACCTGTGGGAACCCGGTGCCTTAATGGCAGCCATTCACGGCGAACCCGTCGGCACCCTGGTGACGATGGAAGGATAGTTCGTAGGGGATACAGCTTGACCCGGTTAATATATTAAATTTTTTGGATCGGTCAGTGCCCGCCTGCCCTGTGCAAGGGTTCCGTACATTAATAAAGTTCGTAAGTGACCGAGTAATTATACTTACCCCCTCCAGTCCCCTCATTTGGGACGGTGGGAGGGGGATGAAGGGGGTGGGTCTTTTAGATCTGTTAAAAAATCCTTTTCAGCACTTGCACATCTGCAAGCGCTGTGGTATAAAATGCTCTAATAACAGCCCTTGCGGCGCTCTTATCCAGAGAGGTGGAGGGACCGGCCCTACGAAACCTCGGCAACCAACTTAGTGTATGGTGCCAACTCCGGCAGACAGATCTGGAAGATGAGAGGCTAAAGCATACCACGCGGAATGCCCCTCACTTGCAGGGGCATTTTTTTATCTAACCTGAGGAGGTTAAATTGACAACAACATTTATGAAATCACCCAAATATCTGTTCACCTCTGAATCGGTGACCGAAGGTCATCCCGATAAGATGTGTGACCAGATCAGCGATGCCATCCTGGACGCTATGATCAAAGAAGATCCCTCCAGCCGTGTCGCTTGCGAAACCGCCATCAAGACCGGTTATGTGATCACCTTTGGCGAAGTCACCACCAAGACCTACGTCGATATTGACGCCCTGGTGCGCCAGGTGGTTAACGATATCGGCTACGATCGCGGTAAGAAAGGTTTCGATGGCACCACTTGCGGTGTGCTGACCGCTCTTGCCAACCAATCCCCCGATATCGCCCGCGGTGTCGACCGCAACGGGCATACTGAAGTGGATACATACTCTGAAGAGTACATTGCAGCTGGCGGCGCTGGCGACCAGGGTATGATGTTTGGTTACGCTTGTGATGAAACCGACACCCTCATGCCTATGCCCATCTACTACGCACATAAACTTACCCGCCGAATGGCGGAAGTGCGGAAAGATGGCACCCTTGCCTGGATGTATCCCGATGGCAAGAGCCAGGTGACGGTGGAGTATCACTACGGTAAGCCTGTCCGTATTCACACCATCGTCATTTCCAGCCAGCATGCTGACAAGTTCGAAGATGTCGAATTGAGCAACGAACGTATCCGTGCCGACATCATTGAACATGTCATCCAGCCCACCATTCCCTGCGAATTGATTGACGACAACACCAAGATCTATGTCAACCCCACCGGTCGTTTCGTGATCGGCGGACCCATGGGCGATGCCGGAGTGACCGGACGCAAGATCATCGTCGACACTTATGGCGGGATGGGCCGTCATGGAGGCGGTGCTTTCAGCGGCAAAGACCCGACAAAGGTCGATCGCTCTGCTGCTTACGCTGCCCGCTGGGTTGCTAAAAATGTGGTTGCCGCTGGTTTGGCTTCACGATGCGAAGTCCAGCTTTCGTATGCCATCGGCGTCCCTGAACCCTTGAGCATCAATGTCGAAACCTTTGGAACCGGAACGGTTGACGACGAAAAAATCGCCGAAGCTATTGCCAGCGTTTTTGACTTGCGCCCGCGTGCCATCATCCGCGATCTGGACCTGCTGCGCCCGATCTATCGCCAGCTTGCCAGCTATGGTCACTTCGGCCGCGACGACCTGGATTTGAATTGGGAAAAGACCAACAAAGCCGAAGCATTACGTCAAGCCGTTGGTCTTTGATTCTTCAAAAATTTTAGCTATCAGAGGACGACAATTGTTATTTGTTGTCCTCTTTTTAAATGAATTTTCTTTACAAAAACGATATTTAGTGTAGAATTCGATATCATTCGTGAATCAGCAATTAGATCAGGAGGGATCATGCTAAAAAAACGAAGTCTTTCGATTTTCCTTATCTCAATCTTGATTCTTTCTTTTTTGTTTAGCAGCAATGCTGTAACCGCTCAAGGCGGCGGTACCATCAACATTTTTCTCCCCCTAGGTTCAAAACCTTCTGTTCTGACAGTCGGCAACGGTAGTGTAAGTAAGCTGAATCCTTTCTTCTATCAAACCATAGAAGAAGCGAGAATCGTCGATCTCACCCAGGTCAATCTGCTCACAATTGACCGTCAGGGAATGGTGGTCGAAAATGCCATTACTGGTGAGACACGATCATATAACGGTTCTTCATATACTTATACCGGGGCAGCTGACGCGGATATTGTCTTCAACCCCAATACAGGGAACACAATTTATACATTCAGCCTGCGTCCAGGGATGAATTTTGCCGACGGTGTAACAGTAAGCGCGGATGATCTGATTTTCACTATATATACCTTTCTAGATCCTACTTACGACGGAAACACTGCCCTACGCTCGTACCCGATTTTAGGTTTGACTGAGTACCAAACCCAAGTAACTGACGAAATCTATATAAAGTATGAAGGTTTATATACTTCTATTTACGATATTGGACAAGGGCACACCTGGTCCTCCTCGGACCCCTGGACCCAAGCCCAACAGACAGATGTCTGGAACCGTTTGGACCAAGCGCTGACAAAAGAGGTCGCTAAAATCATTGACTATGTTGTCAATAACTACGCCCAATATTATTCCCTGGACCTTATCGGCTTTTCTCCTGAACAAGTTTACGCCAATGAAGGTTTGAAGGTAGCTTTAGGCATGAAAATGTGGGGGTTCGCAAATGTAGACACAAGTACAAAAATTCTATCGGCTACTTATTCAGGAAGAACATGGGATCTTGATTATGAATACCCCACCCTGGCGGATTTTGCCGATGAGATAATGCTGTGTTATAACGATGACTATCGTGTAGCCTTTCCCTACGAATCTGCAGACGGCACTGATATTTATGGAAACGTCAAAACGGATTTCATACGTTATTGGGGACCACTCGATCCCGAAATGACAGGTGGAATACCGAACATTAGCGGTATCAAAAAGCTCGACCAATACACTGTGTCGATCGAACTTGAAGGTTTTGAGGCACCAGCAATTTATGCTTTTGGTTTACCAATAGCTCCTTTACATTACTATGGCAGTGTTGTAAAGTACGATTATGCTCAAAACAAGTTCGGTTTTAATTACGGAGATATTTCAACGCAACGGAATAATAATGCCCCCATGGGCGCTGGACCATATCAGTTTGGTGGAGCTCAAGGCGATATAGTAGGTCTCTCAACAAATAAGTACTACTATAAAGGTGAGCCGGAGATTGACACAGTAAAGTTTGTGCCTTTGATTAGCCCTGATGTAGTAAGTTCTGTTGCCTCGGGGAACATGGATCTGGCAGGATTTAGCTACAACGCCCAAAGAATTAGTGAGATTTATAGTTTGAATTCCAATGGCGAAATTTCGGGGGATATCATAACTACCGCTAAGATTAATAACCTGGGTTACGGTTACATCGGGATCAATGCCAGGACTGTGAAAGTAGGCTCTGACCCTTCATCAACCGCTTCGCGCAACCTGCGAAAGGCACTATCTACGGCGCTTGCGGTTGGTCGTATTCCAGGTATCGAAGAATACTATGGTGGGGATGGGGCGTCGGTGGCGGAATATCCAATAGTGCCATCCAGTTGGGCTTCGCCACAACCAGCTGACCCTGGTTTTCGCGAAGCTTTCTCAGTTGGTGTAGATGGATTACCAATTTTTACTCCAGGAATGACTCAGGCGCAGCGAGTTATTGCTGCTCAGCAAGCCGCACTTGATTTCTTCCAGGCGGCTGGTTTCACGATTATAAATAGGAAGGTTGTGGCTGCTCCGACCGGCGCAAAACTAGGATACGAAGTTATAGTTCCTGGTGGAGGAACCGGAGACCACCCTGCTTTTACCATCCTGACAGCAGCCCGGGACCTATTATCAGATATAGGGATAACTCTGATCATTAACGATCCCCAGGATGCATTGGTTCTATGGGATGCATTAGATTCAGGAACACAGGAATTGTGGACAGCCGCCTGGGGTGCAACCATCGATCCTGATCTGTATCAGGTTTATCATAGTTCCAACACTTACGATGAACCTAACTCAACCCACTCTAATCACTATTACATTAAGGATGATGAACTGGATATTCTGATCATGCAAGCCCGCTCAAGTGATGATCAAGCGTTGAGAAAAGAACTTTACCGCCAGGCTTTCGACATTATCATGGACTGGGGTGTCGAAATTCCAACATATGTACGGAATAACTTCCAAATCTTCAGCACTCAACGCATCGATACAGCCACAATCACGCCAGATATTACAACCTTTTGGGGTTGGCAAAATGATATTGAAGATATGAGAATGAGGTAAAAAGAAAACTAAATTGGTGAGTTTTTTTTCCAACAGACTGAAACATCGTATTAAGAAGCGGTCCCAGAGCCATGGACCGCTTCTTTTTGTATAAACTCTCCTCGTTTCAGGCTTGACACTGCCATATCAGAAAGGCTACTATTCTTCCAATATGGGACTGAAACAAAGGATACTGGTCGTGATTTTGAGCGTGCTTTTTCTGCTTTCTGCCGTTCTGACGGTCAGTTTTGGGCTGGGGTACGTCCAGGAGGAAAATCGTTCTCTTCAAGAGATGACCCTACAATCAGACAAAATTGATACCTATTTAGCGAATTATTACCTGACCGCGACTGTTCAACCCAGCCCGACTCCTACTCCATCCCCAACCGAATTACAAACCTTGACATTGCAAAAGCTGCTGCCGCCTACCGCTACCAAGGTCCCAACATCCACGCCCAATCCGCATGCCGAAGAACTGCAGCAGGCACTTTCACGGGTCGATATAGATTTTCCCGCCTGGCAAAGCCTGAACCAGGATGTTCAGGCATGGATCCATAACGAAGCCATTCGCGTGGACCATCCCATCCTCAAGTCACCAGACAACGAATATTACCTCACCCACGATATTGACCTGTCTTATAAAGCCATGGGGTCGATTTTTTTTGATTTTCGCAATAAGACAAATTTTAGTGATCGGAACACCATCATTTACGGTCACAACTTTGATAATGGACTCATGTTCAGCAACCTGGTTTGGTATAAGAGCCAGCAGTTTTTTGAGCAGAACCCTTATTATTACCTCTACACGCCTGAACGGGTCTACCGGGTGGATATTGCCGCTGGTATCGTTGTCTCTGAAACCGATATCACCTACCTGGCTGTTGACTTCCGTTCTGATATGGAGTTTCGCAGCCTGATCCAGAAAATAAACGAGAATTCTGTGATCGAAACTGAAATCGAGCTGTCACCCAGGGATCACCTGGTCACGCTCTACACATGCACTAACGACTGGCAGGGGCAGCGCTTTGTAGTCATTGGTAAAATCACCCAGCTAGGACCATTCACCAATCATTGATTCCAATATCTATTTCATTCATCCCAATTATCTTCCGTCTACTCATTCAGCCTTTCTCAGCCATTTCATTCGTTCCATTATTGATAAATTTCAACCAGCAACCTCTACACACCTTATACATACAGCGGGAATTTAAACTTCGCAGAGGTTAAAATTCATTTCCTATTTGGCTTTCTGTATTTCAGTAGAAAGGTTGCACTATGAAAACTTTATCCACGCTTCTGATTGCGTTAGTTTTGCTTGTCACTCTCAGTCAAGTGGAACAACCTGTCAACGCGAACCAAGACTACCAACTTAACCTCTCTCATATTGAATGCAAGGGAACGTACGTTGAGATTCACTTCGTCTTGTTAAATACCATTGAAGGGGATAGTATCTCGAGCCTGACTTATGATTATGGCACAATTCCACCAGGCCCCCGATCCGGGAACGTTGTTCATTTTACTGATAACGTTCCACCCGGGTACTATAACATCACCAGTGCTACAGTTTGGGTGAACAGCACCCTGGTCTCTCTCCATAACCCTGGAGCGTATGCAGGTAATTATGGCTGCCAGCAACAACCCACAAACACACCAATCATCCCGACGAATACGCCCACCAATACTCAGGTACCTCCCACCGAGACCCCGGTTAACACACCTACCAACACACTCATTCCACCCACAGAGACTCCGGTCAACACACCTACCAACACACTCATTCCACCCACAGAGACTCCGGTCAACACACCTACCAACACACTCATTCCGCCCACAGAGACCCCGGTAAACACACCTACTGGTACTTTCATTCCGCCCACAGAGACGCCAACCATTACCCCTGAGCCGACCAGGTTGACTGTTACACCTGATCCCACCGAAACAGTCTCTACCCCTGTACCCACTGGAACATTGCTGCCCACAGATCCCATTGTTACGGCAACTTTCTCTGTTCCTAATACGGGTCGAGACAATAGCTTTTTTGGTCCAGGTTTCATCCTTACAGGAATGACAACTTTAGGTTTAGGAGTTGCATTGAATACCATTCTTCGAAAAACCAAACCTGACAAGCAAAAATAAGTCGGACAGATATTGACACTAAGACCCCAGGTCAGTTAACCTGGGGTCTTTATGATTCGTTTTTTTTGAAAAGATCGTTCCTTTTGGGGGATATTATCGTCTGAGTTTTAGTATGAGCCAGATCAAGCCAAAAATAATTGCAGCAGCCAGGAGACCTATCTGCAGCTGGGTTGGGACAATTGCCTTGCTCTCGCTATTTTCTGCGGCGGAAGCCTGAGCTTCCCTTAACTGGTCAGTTTGAGGTGTGCTCGAGTCGGGGGTCACCTTCAATATTGTGCCTACCGTCTCAGGATTTATACCATAAATTTTCGGTGCTTCGCGTTCTACAGGAACCGGCGTCGACATAACAGTTTCCGGCATGAGGGGTTCTTCTTCCAGCATGGTTTCTTCCGGATAGACCTCACTCAGATCTTCCATGGGGGTTTCTTCGATCATGCCTTCCAACCCCATTCCTTCGATCATTTCTCCAGCTCCAGCCATGTCTAACGGAATGTCTTCAGCGTAAGCCGCTTCAGGGCTGATGGAAATATTAACGGAAAATCCACCTGAATCAACCAACCCGTCGCCTCCTCCGCCCTTTCCGCCGATACCGCCCATCCCGGTTGCGCCGTAGCCCCAATTCAGCAAGTAGATCGGCTCAGATGCCACGGTCAACAAACTGGCAGCTTCTTCTGGAGCAAGCGCAGTTTCGGCATCTTCCTCTACAGAAAAAACCTGGGGACTTTCAGAAGACATGGGTGCTGGCAAGGAGACATTACGGAAAATCAATTCACTGCCGAAAATCACGGCAACCAGCAAGGCAGAAATTGCGCTTGCCCAACCAAACATGGGCTGCAAAAAGGTTGCTCGTTTTGCTTTGCGGGCTTCGGCACGGGTCAGCGTAAAGTTGTGAGGCACCTTTCGGCAAGGCAGCTGAGCCATCGTATCTTTTAGATGTCTTTGCTCTTGATATAGAGTTGTCAGGTAAGGGCATTCGCTTAAACGTCTATTGAACTCAACCTGCTCCTGGGGTGTCAGTGCGTGGTCGAGAGCAACGTTCAATAGTTCCAGGTCCCTGGAGGTAACATTTTCTTGCCTAATCATCATCTTCCTCGTTATTCAGACGAAATTGATCAGGTAAAAGTTCCCTCGCAGACTGTAAGCATTCCTGCATCTTCAAACGTGCTCTGCTAAGACGGCTTTTCACTGTTCCGACCGGGCTTTGAATGACTTCTGCAACGGTCTCATATTCTTCACCCGAGACATCCACCATCACCATGACAACCCGATGTTTTTCATTAAGACGGTTAAGGCAGTCCTGGATTGCTTTCTCGAGCTGGGTATTCATCATAGCTTCTTCCAGCCCTGGAGATTTATCGGCTATCCATTCAGGTGAATCCATCGGATCACCATCCTCAGTTTCTGGTTCAAGCGTGACAGTCGGGCGGCGCTTTTGTTTACGAAGTTCATCGTAACAGGCATTGGTAACGATGCGTAAAAACCACGCCTTGAACGAGCCTCCCCGGTAGCTATCCAGTTTTCGGTACATGGAGATAACCGCATCCTGGGTGGCGTCAGCCGCAGCAGCTTCATCTGCCATGATGCGATAAGCGAGGTTAAAGGCAAGTGACTGATAGGTCAGGACTAACTGGTTAAAGGCATCCAGATCGCCATTTGCAGCTTTTTCAATCAGAAGTGACTCTTCCATAATCATAGCTGTTGCAAGTCCTGAGCCAGCGAAAAACAGGCTCTCCTGATCTTTATTTTAACCCTTAATAATTCATTCTTTCTTGTTATCCTGGTCTGTATCACGTAGGTGTGGGAACAAAATTACTTCCCGCAAGGTATGTTGTCCAGCCAGGAGCATAACAAAGCGGTCTACGCCCAACCCCAGCCCACCATTTGGCGGCATGCCGTAAGCCATCGCCCGCAAATAATCCTCATCCATCGGATTGCGCTCTTCTTCATCCTCGCTATAGGTGTGCCCCATATCCAGAAAGCGTTGTTCCTGGTCAAGCGGATCATTGAGCTCTGTGAAGGCATTACACAACTCCATCCCGCCAATGTACCCTTCAAAACGTTCCACAGTGTTGGGGTCATCCAGTTTGGCTTTTGCCAGAGGCGAAATATCGCGTGGGTAGTCATAGAGGAAGGTAGGTTGGATCATGATCGGTTCCAGGTAAGTTTCGAGCAGGGTGTTGATCAACTTTCCTCTCGAGACACCAGGTTTGAAGTCGATTTTCTTCTCTCGCATCGCAGCTGCCAATGAATCGGCGTCTGGATATTGTTGAATGTCAATACCAGCCTGATCGATCAAGCCCTGCCGGATCTGTAAGCGCTTCCAGGGTGGAGTCAGGTCAATTTGATGCCCGTCATATTGGATCTTCATCGTTCCCAACACTTTTTGGGTAACCTGCGCCACCATCTGTTCGGTCATATCCATGATCTTCATGTAATCAGCGTACGCCATGTAAAACTCGAGCTGAGTAAACTCAGGGTTGTGCTTGAAGGAGACTCCTTCGTTCCGAAAATCACGTCCGATCTCATAAATCCGGTCCAATCCGCCCACCAACAGACGTTTCAGGTACAGTTCGAAACTTATGCGCAAAAAGAGTTCCTGGTGCAGCTGGTTGTGATAGGTGGTGAAAGGTTTGGCTGCCGCACCGCCGTAAATCGGCTGCAATATTGGGGTCTCTACTTCGAGGAAGCCTTTTTCGTCCAGGAAATCGCGTAGCGCTTTGATGGTTTGAGCGCGCATTTTGAAAATCTCACGCACATCTGAGTTCACTGCCAGATCGACATAGCGTTGGCGATAGCGAGTCTCGGGGTCACTCAACTGGGCGTGTCGAACAACTTCACCATCAACGACCTCATCTTTGTCCGCCGGTAGCTGCAGAAGCGCTTTTGCCAGCATGCGAAAATCAGCCACCTGCAGGGTCACTTCACCCCGGCGGGTGCGGAACATGGTTCCCGTGGCTTCAATGAAGTCACCCAGGTCATAAAAACGCACAAACTCATCCAACTTTTCTTCGCCGAGTTCATTTACTCGAAAAAGAAGCTGGACTTTACCGCTCATATCCTCAATATGAGCAAAACTCAACTTGCCCATATGCCGAATAGCGCGCAAGCGGCCAGCCAGAACAACTTCCACCACCTCAGTCTCACCTTCAGCTTCCGCTTTCTCAAAAGCAGCAATGGCAGCGGCATTGCTGTGGCTCTTTTGCGAACGGGTAGGGTAGGGCTCTATGCCCTGTTCACGTAATTTTTCCAGTTTGTTCAGTCGTTGTTCTTCTAATTCAGAAAAGTCGTCTCTCAGCATGGTAACTCCTTTACATTAAAAATGCCCCACCTGATCAGGTGGGGCATTCAGTTGGTTTCTTTTACTCGATCTTCAAGATCTCAACTTCGAAAGCGCCACCCGGCGTTTCTACCTTGATCTTCTCGCCAACCTTATGATTGATCAACGCATGACCAATGGGTGATTCATTGGAAATTCGTTTTTCCCGCGGGTTTGCCTCGGCAGGACCCACGATCATATAGGTTTCGGGCTCATTGCCTTCTTCAATGATGGTCACTTTGGAGCCAACTTTGACCACTCCTTGTGGGTTCTCGTCTTCACCGATGATGTGAGCATTGGCAAGCAGAATCTCAAGGTCCTTGATGCGCCCTTCGACAAAAGACTGTTCGTTCTTCGCAGCTTCAAATTCAGCATTTTCGATCAACTCGCCATCTTCCATGGCGTCCTGAAGCCGTTTGGCAACTTCTTTACGTTTGACGGTACGCAAATACACTAATTCTTGTTCGGATTTCTCATAACCCTCACGTGTCAGGTATGAACTTGGCATTATTATTTCCTTATGTCTAAAATCTTCCCCACAGGGATAAATATAAAATGCGCTTCGAGGGTCGAAACCGTCTAAACGCTTTCGGCATATTATACTATGAATTCACATTTTTCAAGACACCCGCAGGGCAAAAAGCCTAGCTCCAGCTTGGCGGTGCAGGTTGAGGTTCGCGACCACCTCTTTTGAACAGCCACCCCACAACCAGACCGAAAATGAATCCGCCAATGTGGGCAAAATACGCCGTACCGCCTTGATCCAATGCGCCCAGTGAACCGACACCACTGATCAGTTGCAGCAAGAACCAAAGCCCTAAGACCACAATTGCTGGCATCAGCCGCACTCGGGCATAAAAGCCAATTGGGACAAAAGTGTAAACCCTGCTGTTTGGATACATCACCAGGTAGGCACCCAACACAGCCGCAATAGCTCCGCTGGCTCCCACCATGGGGATTTGTGAGCTGGGGCTGATGATGGTCTGCAGTAAGGCAGCGGCAAGTCCGCCTGCCAGGTAAAAAAGCAGATAACCAAGATGACCCAACCGGTCCTCGATGTTATCACCGAAGATCCAAAGGTAAAGCATATTGCCGATCAGGTGCATCCAGCCGCCGTGCATAAACATGCTGGTGAACATATCCTTGATATCGCCCAGGTCAATCCCATTCAGGAAGTTGGCTGGAATCAAGGCATATTCGTAATAGATGTTTTCGAGGTTGCCGCTATTTAAGAACATCCATAAAAAGACCAGTACATTAATTACAATAAGCGCATAATTCACTATGGGTGTACGGTGAGTCTTGATTTCGTCTCGTATAGGGATCATTGTTGTTCCTCTTCATTAATAATTGTTGCTTGTTCAGCCAATAATACCTGCAGTCGTGGGTGATCGCGATAGAAGCCTCTACGTTCTTCGGGTAACAATGCGGCGATCCGGCACATGATTTCTGTTATACCCATCTCAAGGATATCTTTCTCGTTTTGTCCTGCTTCTGGTTGGGGCAATTCAAAAGGCTTCCCGAAAATGACTTTTACTTGCATCCTTTTTAATCTCAGAAAGCTTTTTACCATATCCGCGGATCCAAGGACCACCGCCGGGATGATTGGCACCTTGTTTCTCAAAGCCAGCAATGCCGCTCCAGCCTTGCCTTCCAGAAGCTGACCATCTTTCGATCGTCTTCCCTCAGGTGCCAGCCCTACAATTCCGCCCTTTTTTAAAAATGCTGTTGCTTCTCGAAAAGCCTCAAAATCATAACCCTCACGATTAATCCAAATGACACCCAGTTTCTTCAGGATGCCACCAAGGGGCGAATTCAAGTAATCTGTTGCCACCATGGCAATAATATCCTTGCGTGAGGTTGATAACATCAAGAAAGGTGTATCCAGCCGGCTGATATGACTGGTAGTGAGAATATATGCGCCTTGATCGGGCACATATTCATGACCAACCACCTCCAAATCTGCCACAATGCCAGAAATGAAACGCAAAAACCTCATCACCTGATCGCGGGCAAGCAGGGCATCAGATGACATTAGTTTCTCCTGTCTGGGTGACCGGGTGGAGGTCTCTACCCTTCAGAATATGGCGTGCAAAGGCGAAAAATCCAACGGTTACCAAAACAGCCAATGCTGCCATTACACCATTAGACAAAACCTGGTCGATCTCCTCTCCCCTCAGACTGGGGATCAACTGGGTCAGAACTACAGCCAGATTCCATAAACCGTGCACGATAAATGCAAGCAAGTAGACAACCAGAAGGCGGGCAAGCTTGCGATCCTGCCAGGTTCTTGTCAGAACCCAACCAATCAGACCACCATTAAAGATATGGATCAACGTTCCGCCAAAGCGACCCAACAGAAAGTAAAGCCAATCGTTACCTGGGGTCATCGCTGTTTGAGCAGCATAAAGCATGCCTTCCACCAAAGCGAAAGCGGCACCGCTCATCATTCCGGCCACATAACCTTCTTCCTCGCTGATCTCCAAACCCTGCAGAGACCAAACCGCCAGAGTTTTGAACAGTTCCTCAATAAAGGGGCCAACTCCAGCTACAAAAATGGTAATTATCAAAACAGCCAGGGGAGAATTGAGCAATTCTTCGATCTCACTCATGCTCTCGGGCACCTTGAAGAAACCGCTGAAACTAAACGCAGCCAATAAGACAATCGCAATTATCATTACCAGAAGCTCAACCAGCATGATGAAAGGCATGGTCACACTGCTTGAAAAGCTGATCACCGATGCGTTCCGCCCTTTATGCTTTCCCCACAAGTGACCGCTTGCCATTCTCAGCAACCAAACTGCCGGGATCAGGACACCCATAAAAATGAGCACTGAAAAGATCCAGCCAGGCAGGATAATTGAGTATTTCCAGGCTTCCACAGCCCAGAGGATGAATGGAAACATAATTATGATGAATCGAAGCCATCCGGCTTCTTTCCGTTTTGGATACTTTGCTCTGCCGCTCAGCCGAAGAATACTGTCCAAAGCTCCGATGGAAGCCATCAGGGCAATAAAACCGCACATGTACGCCCAAAGGTAGATCGTGCGGTTCGAGAGTTGACCAAAGATTGAAGCGACCCCTGAGTCAGGCCGCCAACTTAAAAAGAATAGAAAAAAAGACCCAGCCCCGAGGATGACCAGGATATTCCCAACCAGGTTTATCCAGTGCATCCAGCGGGGGCTGGTACGATTCGAAGGTGACGGCTCAGAAGCTAGTTCGGACACTATTTTTCTATGATTTCGATGCTGATGATCTTGTCGCCTTCAGGTGCGTCAGGATTATTATCCGCGTCACGTTCTGTGATTTGTTCAAAAACATCTATACCATCAATCAACTTCCCAAAAATGGTGTAACCGCCATTGAGAGAAGGATAAGGAACATAAGTGATAAAGAATTGGCTGCCGCTGGAGCCTTCTGCCTGACCGCGAGCCACACCAACCATGTAGGCTTCGTCATAGGTCAGTTCAGGCACAATTTCTTCGCGATATTGATAGCCTGCACCACTCCAACCCGTACCGGTTGGGTCGCCAGTTTGCGCCATAAAGTTGTGATACACACGGTGGAATGTAACGTCGTTATAGAAACCTTCCCGTGCCAGGTAAACAAAGGAGTTGACAGCCAGAGGAGCTGCCTCAGGGTAGAGTTCCAGCACCAGGTCACCTTTTTCAGTGGTGATCGTGGCGGTATATTCTTTATCCTGGTCGATGACGAATGGAGGACATTCTGTGACCATGTCCTTTTCGGCTTTCATGACTTCGATAAAATTGCTCAAGTAGGCTGATTGCCAATTGCCGACTGGGCGTCCATTGACCAACACAGTCGGGGTGGAGCTGACACCCGCCTCGAACATGGTCTGCTGGGCAGTGGTGATCTTGTTGATCACATCCTCGCTTGCGATGTCAGCAGCAAACTGATCAACATCCATACCGATATCTGCAGCTGTGGTCTTTAACCATTCTGTAAATTCTTCCGCCGTCAACGATGACAGGACTTCCCGGTTCAGAAAAATTGCGTCATACATCTCCCAGAATTTTCCCTGCATCCCCGCCGACTCAGCAGCATAGGCTGCCAGTGGAGCAGTTGGGTGGAGTGAGTCCAGGGGAAGCGGACGGTAGACAAGCCGGACATCATCCGGATATTTCTCAATCAATGTTTCCAACTCAGCATAAGCCATCCCGCAATAGGGACAGAAGAAATCGGTGTATTCCATGACCGTGAGAATGGCATCCTCTGGTCCTTTGGTCCAATCGTCTCCGCTGACTTCGGGGAATATTGCCAGTTGAGCTTTTTGTTCTTCTGTCAGTTCTGCAAACAGCGGACCAACCAGGGTACAACTCATATTGCCATCTTCACCTACCAGCGGGAGCTCCTCAGTAGGAACCACAGGAACGATCTCGGTGGTTTCAGGCTCAACCGGCTCAGTCTCCAAAGCGACCGGGGTCTCGGTTGCCGGGGGAGTCACTTCCTGGATTTGACAGGCACTAACAGCCATCATAAAGATCATGGCGATCCACAGATACTTCATTACATTTTTCATTTGAAATTCCTTTCAATCAACAGGGCTTTTTGTCCAGTTGCTTTTTTAGATTCTTTTTTCTTCTAACGCATTCAGGACCAACGCCCTGATTTCTGTTTGCACCTGCTCAGGATCTTGCGTGGCATCAACAATCTTCCAGCGCTCGGGTTCCTGTCCGGCAAGGATATGGTAGCCGTCACGAACACGTTCATGGAATGATAACTCATAAGCATCAAGTCGGTTCCATTCTTCCTTGATCTTTTTTCTTTTCAAGCCGGTCATAACATCGACATCGAGCAAAATTGTCCGGTCTGGCTTCAAACCACCGGTAGCAAATTGTAGCATCGCCCGCAAAGCATCCAGGTCCAGCCCGTGACCATAACCTTGATAAGCCAGGGTGGAATCACCATAACGATCACACAAGATGATCTTGCCCTGCTGCAGGCTGGGGATGATCAGCTCTTCCACCAATTGAGCTCTGGCTGCCAGAAACAACAGGATTTCTGTTCGAGGGTGCAGTTCGGTGTTATCCATCCTGACCAAAACCTCGCGGATCTGATCGCCGATCTTTGTTCCGCCCGGTTCACGGGTTCTCACGACTGATAAGCCCTTTTCTTCCAGGAATTGCGCCAGTTGAGGCAATTGTGTGCTTTTTCCGCTTCCTTCCGGACCTTCAAATGTTATGAACATACTTAATCCCTGTAGATACGAACGTATCGGTTTGGGTCTTTCCCGAAGGATCGGGAAACCAGGTGCGCTCTCTTTGCCAACTCATGCTGCTCACGTCGGACCGGGGACGGCATCGGCGGGAGATTGATAAATTTCTCTCCTGCCTGGATCATCATGATTGCCTGTTCCGCGTGTCGCATGGCTTCTTCAGTTAAAGTGCGTTTTACCGGAGATTGATGCTCCTGAAACGAATCAGCCAGGAACTGTTCAATTTGCTCAACCGTGTTGGATTTCACCACGAAGATGGGCATACCCCGCTCTTCTGCTTCTACAATGGGTTGCAGGCGATCACGATAGTAACGGCGTTGGGTCAGCAACACATCAGCATCTGCCAGGTCTTTGACTACAATTGCCGGGACACCCAGACTTTTGATGGATTGCAACAGCCTGTTTCGCGCTACTCCGAAGGCAAAGATCTTCTTTTCACCTTCATGCGCTGAAAGGTCCGGATAATCCTCATCATTCTCATCCAGGTATTCGTCATATCGTTCAGCGTGCTTGGGCAGGGCGTAACTTGGCTGCTTTGGGGCTGCACCAAGATTGCTGCCGCGGTCAAATGGGCTTCTCTCCATGCCGTTCCCTCGACGCATCGCTTGCGAAACGGTTGGCATGTTAGGCTTGGTTTGCTTCAGAATATGCACCTTGCCATCCTCATCTCTGAATCGATCCTCTGGCAGCAAGGGATAACCGCGCAAGATCGAATCGACTGCTGCGCCCACATCGCGATGCACTTTCACTCGCTTACGATCTTGAATCTCAACCAGGATCGTAAAGGTGGGTGGAGACTTACGTTCCAGCACGGTTTTCTGCGTCCCCCTGCGTCTTGCCTCATCATCCGAGAGTGTGACAGACGACACGCCGCCAATCAAATCGGATAATGTTGGGTTGACCAAAAGATTGTCCAGGGCATTGCCATGGGCGGTGCCGATCAGTTGTACACCTCGTTCAGCGATCGTGCGGGCAGCCAGGGCTTCCAGTTCGCGTCCTATTTCATCGATGACGATCACCTCAGGATTATGGTTTTCAACCGCTTCGATCATGACTTCGTGCTGAAGCGAGGGTTTGGGTACTTGCATGCGCCGGGCAGCACCCACTGCCGGATGAGGGATATCGCCATCTCCACCAATTTCGTTGGAGGTATCCACGATGACCACGCGTTTCTTTTCTGCCAAAATTCGGGCTGCCTCACGCAGCATGGTGGTTTTTCCAACGCCAGGCTTGCCCAGGATCAGGATGCTCTCACCTGAGTCGATCAGATCTTCAATAATCGTGATCGTGCCATAGACAGCCCTCCCCACCCGACAGGTCAGACCGACCACATTTCCTCTCCGGTTGCGAATGGCAGAGATGCGGTGAAGGGTGCTCTCCATGCCAGCCCGGTTGTCTGCGTCAAACTCGCCAATGCGGATGACCACATGATTGATATCGTCATGGTTGACCACGCGATCAAGCAATTTGACCTCGCCGTCAACAAAACGGGCAGTCGGGATGCGGCCCAGGTCCAGCACTACTTCCAATAAATCGTCAAAATGATCTGCCCGGACAACAGCCTCAGCGATTTCTTCAGGAAACACTTTCAGCATTGCCGCCAGATCATCAGTTATATATTTTGTTTGTGTCATAAATTTCATACTCACTATTGTACGCCTTGATTTTAACGTATACCCGCATTATTTACCTACCCTTGTAGTGTTTCTAATACATTTATTACTCAAACCGGATCGGTAAAAAGGAACAGCCTGACTTCGCAGGTCTCGCAGCTCTGCATTTTTACATTTTCTACTTAACAATTGACCATGTCAGGAATTTATAATGCCCTCAATTTACATTGCAGATGTAGCAACAACTTCGTTTCTCGGTCTCCACGATTTCAAGGTTTCCAAAGAAGTTCATCAATTCAGGCTTTACATTTCGTATGAAATTGAAGTAATCTCCGCCTTCAGCGACCTCCGCAATACTTGTGGTAAGCGACTTTACACCGTTGTAGTCATGCAAAATTACCAGGTGTTTGCCAACCCGCCTCATTTCCTGATACAAGATCAGGCGCTGACTGGCATCCAGACCGTGAGCAACAAAGGCTGCTATCACAATGTCGAAGCTCTTTTCAGGAAAGGGCAATCCGCTCTCAACACTTCCACGACAAAACCGCACCGTTCTGTTTTCAAGTCGGCTTTTTGCCACGGTCAACATTCCCAGGGAATGATCCAGTGCAAAGGTTCTCAATCCCATTTCTGACATCACCGATGCCATCGCTCCACTGCCACAACCGACATCCAGGATGGAAGAAAAGTGGGAGATATTGCATTGATCCATGTCCCTGAAAATTTGGGTATAGTTTTTTCGCTGGCGCTTGAACAAACGAGCATAAAATGGCGAGAGCCTGTCAAACAGTTTCCTTGATTTTTTATTGGGCATTTCCTTTTCCCCCTCTGCTCGTTTTACTTTAGCTGTGTGATCGGCAGCGAGCCTTCCATAGTGCTGCCTTCCAACATCTGTTTCACCACGCTGCGATCGAGTGACTTGCGCAATACCAGGTGTTTGACCAACAGTACCTGAGCTTCACTTTTCGAGAAACCAACTTCTTCTACAGCAGCATCCAACCAGGATTGGTAAGAGCGCACACACAAAAAGACCGGTCTTCCCGCCAACTCTGGAACTGCACCTGGCAAGTCTCTCAGCAAACCTGCTGCCCTGACATTCGGCCTTGATATTACTTGAGCCCAGATTCCTTTAGGTCCATATTCAAGGTCAGCGTAACCAGCCAGACTGCCATCCGATTGATAGGCAACCAAACCAAGCGCTGCCTTGCGCGTCATTGGCTCAATGGTTTGCACTGCTCCTGGCACAACTTCTTTAAACAAGTTGTTCATGAAGTCGATATCCTGCGAATTCCATAAGCGCCATTGGATAGTCTCTTCATTATAATCTTTTTCGTTTGGAATCAGCTGATAAATGTTCTGCCTAGCCCAGATGGTAAACCCGGCTTTTCGAAAGCCCTCCAATAGTTCTGAAGACTGCGGTAAATCAGCCAAAACTCCCCATGCTTTCCACGCTCCGGCACTTCTTACCAGGGGCTCCAGCAACCGGCAAACATCCACTGCATCCGGCATTTCCTGGCATCCCAGGTAACACATTTGGGCGTATTGGCGGGTTTGTCTTTTCTCGATTTGAGCGTAACAGGTTGCGCCGTCTTCCCCTTCCCAACTTACTGCTGCCTGTTCCACCAGCGGGGCAACCCGCTGCATAACATTGCGCAGGTTCAATGGTTCACCACGTGTAAAATAGCGGACTGCATCCAGGCTCTGTAAAACAGCGCCTGTCCGGCTGATTTTATACAGGTCGAAAGGGCTTAATTTTCGAATTCCGATGATGCCATCTCCATAAAATATCGGTGGAAACGCAAATCGTTGGTAAGTTCCGGATGAAAAGAGGTTGCCAGCAGTTTTCCTTGCTGCGCGGCAATGATCCTGCCGTCCGGTAAACTCAGCAGCGGTTGGGCTCCTCCATAAACCTCAGTGATGATCGGTCCCCGGATAAAGGTCAGGTGATAATCCGGTTGGCTTGGGCTAAGAAACGGAACAGGGAGGTCGATCTCAAATGAATCGATCTGACGCCCAAAAGCGTTGCGTTGAATGGTGATATCCATCAGATTCAACAGGGGTTGATTGCTGCCGACGTTTCTGGCAAGTAAAATCGCCCCCGCACAGGTGCCCCAGATCGCCTTTTTTTGCCCAAATTCACGAATGGCATCCATTAATCCATAGGCATTCATTAGTTTTCCGATGGCGGTAGATTCTCCACCCGGAAGGATCAGTCCAGCCAGACCGTCCAATTGTCCTGGAAGCCTTACCTCAGAGACATCAGCCCCGAGTTTTTCGAGGCTGATACGGTGTTCACGAAAATCGCCTTGTAAGGCTAAGACTCCGAGTTTCATTTTTTCGATGGCTTCACTCTTTTTTCTTACCAGCCGCGTCCAGCCATTCTTTCATCGTCTGGCAATTGTGTGGCAGAACGACCAACCATGGCTTCACCTAGATTTCGGCTGACTTCAGCTAAAATCCCAGGTTCGCGATAGTGAGTGGTGGCTTTAACGATGGCTTGGGCACGCTTGGCGGGGTCTCCTGATTTGAAAATGCCTGAACCAACAAAAATGCCGTCCACACCCAGCTGCATCATCAGGGCGGCATCAGCAGGCGTGGCAATGCCGCCAGCGGCAAAGTTGACCACCGGTAGTTTACCCAGTTCGCGCACCTGCATACACAGCTCGAATGGTGCCTGGATGTTCTTGGCAAAAGTCATCACTTCTTCTTCAGGCAGGGATTGCAAATGGCGGATATCGCCATAGACAGAGCGGGCATGCCGCACAGCTTCAACCACATCTCCCGTGCCGGGTTCGCCCTTGGTACGCATCATGGCAGCTCCTTCGCCAATCCGGCGCAAGGCTTCACCCAGGTTGCGACAGCCGCACACAAAGGGCACTTTAAAATTGTGCTTATTGATATGGTAGGCTTCGTCTGCAGGAGTTAAAACTTCTGATTCGTCGATGTAATCCACACCCAGTGATTCCAATATCTGTGCTTCCACAAAATGTCCAATGCGGCATTTCGCCATCACGGGGATGCTGACAGCTTCCATAATCTTAATGATCAGTTCAGGGTCGCTCATACGGGCGATCCCGCCTGTTGCGCGGATATCTGCCGGGACGCGTTCCAAAGCCATCACTGCCACCGCTCCAGCGTCTTCAGCGATTTTTGCCTGGTCGGCATTAACCACATCCATGATCACGCCGCCTTTGAGCATCTCAGCGAGTCCTTTTTTAACGGCAAATCCCGATACTTCTTGTTGCATGCAACCTCCAACTAATATGTTTAATTTTGTATTGCGATTGTACCACCAACCGCATCAAATTCGGCTAAGCGGCTGCCTGCTGGAAGGCGGCTACCAATTCACGGTTGAAGGCTGGGATATCCGCTACAACTCTGCCCCAGACCTGGTTGCCATCCCGGAAGGCGGATTCATCCACCCAGGTTGCGCCAGCGTTGAGCAGATCGTCTTTGATGCCCAGTGAACCGACGGTTTTCTTACCGGCAACTATCTTTGCAGAGATCGCCAGCAAACCGCCATGGCAAATGATGCCAATGATCTTGCCTTGCTCGTTGACTTTGGCAACCAAATCGGTGGCTACTTTGTAGCGGCGTACCTTATCTGGAGCCCAACCGCCTGGCAGCACCAGCCCGAACAAGTCATCCGCAACCAGCTCTTCTATCTTGGTATCCGGCTTGATTTCAAGTCCATTTTTACCCTTGACGGATTTCAAATCCATGGCAGCGGTAAGGACGACCATACCCTCTTCCTGTAAACGCATCGCCACAGCGTAATATTCCAGATCTTCAACGCCTTCCGCAACCAGGAAAGCAACTTTTTTACCTTCGAGTGTCATTTTTTCTCCTTCTCTCTCATTGAAAACAGGTGGTTATCGAGTGATTCCATCATAACATATCACCTCCTCGGATTCCATTTTTTTGGGATTGTAGAGGGGACACACTCGTTTTGAGGGAAGCGGCTGGGGTCGAGCCCCAGCCCTGCAGTAGGGAACGGTCTTGCACCGTTCCGCAAAGAATCCTGCCGAAGCACACATACGAAGTATGCTTCGCATTGTGCCCCAAAAAAACCTCATGATGACAATGTCGTGGTTGAATTTACCTACATATCCACAAACCGGCTTTCGTCCAGGTCGTCTTTTTTCAGTTTTTCCACGATCTCTACCGGCTCTTTCGGGCGGGTTTGCTCATTCGCCCAATCAATTTCCATCGGGCTGGCTCGCCGGGTGATCTGCCATTTGCCGCAATGGGGGCAGCGCTCAAATTTTCCAACCACCATGTTCATTCCAAAAAAGGAGCGGGCAAAAGTCTTTCCACACTGTTTGCAAACAGCCAGACCGTGCATGCCGCCTGTCGCGACCGTTCCGCCTTTCTGACGGGAGGAAATGAACCAACTGACACCCATTGCCGCCACGCTGATTCCAATTACCGTGAACAACAGACTGGTGGTCTTCTCTCCCGATTCACCGGCACTTAAAAAATTATAGACAATCGGTCCAACAGGAGTCACATTTCCATCAGCGGTGCTCACCTCGGCTCTCATTTTGTGCACGCCTGGTTGATAATCATCGGTGGTGAAGGGTTGTTTGAACGGCTCCTGGGTTAATTCCGCCATAGGCTGATCGTCCATAAAATAGACGACTTTTACAATGGAACTTAAATCTCCGGTCAAAGATAAAGTCATATTTCCCTGGATGTCGGATCCGGATCCATAACCAAAGTTTCTGGTAAGCCTTAATACCCACGGTGTCTCAGTTTGCGCCTGGGCTTCCGAAACCACGAAGATAACAGCCAAAATAAGCAGTAATCCCATCAAAAAACGTATCTTTTTCATCTGTTTACTTCCATTTTGTGAGAATATTTTCCCGGTCAAAAATGATTGTCCCTAAATGCAACATTCCAAATGCAACGATAGTGCAAACAACGATCGCGATCAACATAAACCAGATATTGATCACTATTTTTCCAGCCAACACAGCAAACATCACCAGCAGCAGGGGCATGATCACCATCCCGGAAAGCTGTTCTGCTACGCGGGGGTCACTGACCCTGGAAGACACATAAATGGCAAAAATGGCTGCAATGACTGAAAGAATCGGTCCCAGAACCAGGATGCCCAGCAGCCAGGTGGGGCTGAGGATGTGAGCCAGCACTGCCGGGCTTAATTTGATGATCAGACCGCCCAATATAAAGACTCCGAAAGCAGCATAACTAATGAGAGCTCCGGGGATCACTGCCGCCAGACCCTTGCCAGCCAGCAGTTCGATGGTGGTGATGGGCGTCGCCAGGAGCGGCTCCAGGCTGCGGGTGGTTTTCTCACCGACGATGCTGTAAGCGGCGATGGTGGTCGGGATCATAAGCGGCATCATCATGAACATCAGCATAAACTGGTTGAGCAGGTAGATCTGCATACAGTCCGTTGCGCTTAACCCTGCGCAGCCTGCCACAAACCCAGCCGGCAAGCCGCTGCTTTCTGCGCCGATTTCTGCTGAAAGTGCGCTGCCGCCAGTCGTGGCGAGCATTACTAAAGGAAGCGCTGTAAACAACATCGGTAGAAGTGTCATAGTGCTGATCACCCAGCGGTTTTTGAAAACTTCGGACCACTCTTTATTGATGATCGTCTTGATGTGTTTCATTACTGCCCCCTTTCTGTGGATTTCACCATTTCGAGATAAATTTGTTCCAGGCTATGGCGGATCTCACCAACAAATCGCAATTGCGCCCCTGCCATAACCAACGCCTTGATGATTTCCGGATTGCTTGCCTCCGGGTCTTGCAGCGAGATCACCAGTTTGTTGTCAACTGCCTCCACGTTTCCTGCCCCAGCGATGTTTGTCACCAGGTCGATCCATTCCGGTTTGACCTCACTCAGGTGAAAAACTACTTTCCGACCAAACATTTTTTCGCGCAAGTTGCTCGGGCTGTCCACTGTCAGTAGTCTTTGTTGAAAAATACCCACCCTGTCGCACAATCTTTCGGCTTCATCCAGATTGTGGGTAGTCATGAAAATGGTACGTCCTTCGTTCTTGAGTTCTTCCACAAAATCGCGCACGGTCTTGGATGCTTCCGGGTCCAGTCCGGTGGTGGGTTCATCCAAAAACAGGATTTGCGGTTCATGGATCAGGGCGCGGGCGACCGCCAGTTTTTGGCGCATACCTTTCGAAAAGCTGCCCACAGCATCGTGCCTTCGCTCCCATAAGTTCAGCATGCTCAGATATTTATTGACCGATTTTTCTATATCGGGCACATCATAAAGATTGGCAAAAATGGTCAGGTTTTTTTCTGCTGTTAATCGTTCGTACATGCCTGGCGATTCGGTCAGAATGCCCACATTGCGGCGAATATTGGTATCATCCTCGCCCAGTTCGAAGCCAGCCACTTGTGCGCTGCCAGAACTGGGACGGATCAAACCGGTCAACATGCGCACCGTAGTGGTTTTGCCGGCACCGTTGGGTCCCAGAAAGCCAAAAACCTCGCCACTTTCCACTTCGAGCGAGAGATCATCGACTGCGACAAGCTCGGTTTCTCCTTTTTTTCCTATCTTGAATACTTTTGTCAAACCTTGAGTTTTGATCATATTCCTCTTTTCCAAACCCGGTAATTATACTCTCACGACCTGGGTATGTTCATTGAAACCATCCTTTGTGAGGTCGATGGCTTGCCTCGGCCATCGCCAAAACGGTAGTGTAATCATCTTTTCGTAGGCCGGGTTGCGCTTCTCAACCCGGCAGCGTAACCATTTTTTTGTAGGCTCGATGGCCTGCTTCGACCGTCCAGATTTGGTATTTGAAGGTTTTGGAGAGGTAAAAAACAGCGCCCCGGATCTCCGGGGCGCTGTTTGCTTATAACCGTCAATCTATTATCTTAGTATCAACGGCAGGAAAATGTGCATTGCGGTGACTGTGATAGTAACTGTCGCCATGTCGCTGAATTCACCTTGCAGCAGGGTCGCATTGAGCTGATATACGAACGTGTCCATGCCGAAGAAACCAGCATTGGGTACGTAGGTGAACGAGCCGTCGGTATTGAGTGTGAGTGTGCCTCCAGAAGGATGACTGACAATCGACAGATTGACAGTCTCGTTCGGATCCAGCAGCTCATCGTTGGTCAAAACGCCAGGGGCTGCAACATCAAGCGTAATGCCCGCCATGGTCTCGTATTCGTCATCATTCGCTACCACCCAGTCGTTGACTGGGGTGATGGTGATGGTTACAGTAACAATACTACTTTCGAGGATGCCGTCAGAAGCCTTGTAGGTGAAGCTATCAGTGCCAAAATAGTTTTCATTGGGGGTGTAAACAAAGGAACCATCACCTGCCAAGGCTAAGGTGCCATTGCTCACATCGCTCACCAGGACTGCTGTCAGTACGTCGCCGTCCAGATCAGAATCGTTATCCAAAACTCCATCCGCCACAAGAACTGTCAGAACCGTGTCTTCATCGGTGGTATAGTCATCTTCCACTGCAACCGGGGCATCATTGACCGGGGTAACCGTGATGGTAACCACAGCCATGTCACTGATTAGCGTACCATCGGTCGCCGTGAAGGTAAAGCTGTCTTCGCCGTTGAAGTCAGGATCCGGAGTATAAGTAGCAACACTGCCAGCCAAAACCACATCGCCATGTGCAGGTTCATCAACAAGCGCGTAGGTCAGCGTGTCGCCGTCAATATCGCTTCCCGTTAGGGTGATATCCTTGGCCGCGTCTTCGGCGGTGGTCACATCCTGATCCTCAGCAACCGGAGCGTCATTGACCGGATTCACGGTAATGGTGACAAGCGCGTCGTCTGTCCAGGCATCCTGTATACCGGGGTATGTGACTAGTCTATATGTAAAGCTGTCTTCGCCGTTGAAATCGGGGTCAGGGGTGTAGGTGAATGAACCATCACCCAACAAGACCAGGGAACCATTGCTGACATTAGTGAGCAAGACCACCGTCATCGAATCGGTGTCGACCTCGATATCATTGGCCATGACACCAGGTGCCGCGACTGTAAGAACGTCGTCTTCATCTACATCGTACTCGTCATCAACAGCTATTGGATTGTCGTTGACCGGGGTTACAGTAATGCTGATTGTGCCCACGGCGCTTTCCGCCATACCATCGTTGACCGTGAATATGAAGCTATCCGGACCGACGTAGTTCAGAGCAGGTGTGTAGGTCAGCGCGGGTGCGGTGCCGCTCAAAGTGCCGTGCGCAGGGGGGGTGACCACGGTAAAGGTTAAGGTTTCTGTGTAAATATCCACAGCAGTCAATGTGATTGGTGTTGGAGTATCTTCCACTACCGTCACAGCCTGGTCTTCGGCAAGCGGGATGTCGTTGAATAGCATAGAAACAATCAGTTCATCCTCAAAGCCAAAGGTGTCTTCAACCGCACCGGTAAATCCGTAGAGACCGGGGTAATAGCTGCCATTAACCCGAAGTGGGTTGGGCTCGCCTTGCAGTCCGTCAATCAGAGAATAGTTCCCACCCTCAACCTTGAGATAGAACATGGGGGCGTCACCGTTGATGATATCCCACATCTCTCCTTGCCAGCTAGTTGCGCCATCCACGACGCCGCGTTCCGCCCAGTAGGCAAAGAATTCTGCACCCGGGTTCGCGGTCATGAAGAAGGGATAACTCCCATCGCCCAGCGGGCGGTTGGACGTGACGCTCTCAGCATCCAGATAATAATATTCAATAGTTGTGTCGAGGTTCATGTCAAAGCCCTCAGCCAGGTTACCATCAACCGGGGTCCAGGTGCTCAGGTCAGTGGATTGAACCAGTGCAACCTCAGTCACTGACAGTGGGGCTACAAAAGTGATGGTCAGAGAGACCTCATCAGTGAAACCAAAAGTATCTTCGACATCACCCACATAGGTGTAAGCACCTAATTGGAAGTAGCCCTGAACACGCAGTGGTGTGCCATCATTGGCATAGGTGTCGCGTAAGAAGTAATCTGTTCCATTCACCACCAGGGTGAAGACCTCGGTGGTTGTGCCTTCCAGGTAGAACGGATAGCTGCCATCGGCAAGGGGTCTGTTGGAAGTGATAGCATCAGTGTCGAAGTAGTACCACTCAACAGCCGGATCCAAAACCATGGTGAAGCCGCCTGCCAAATTGCCGGGCAGCGATTCGTAAGGACCAGCGATTATCGTGCTGGCTTCCAGTTCCACCTCGGTCACTGCCAGAGGTGCCACAAATGTAATGGTAAGTGAAACCTCATCGATGGAACCGAGAGAGTCCGCAACCTCACCCACATAAGTGTAGCTATCCAGCGGGAAGTTGCCCTGAACGCGAAGCGGTGTGCCGTCGTTGGCATAGGTATCATGCAGGAAGTAGTCTGTTCCATTCACCACCAGGGTGAAGATCTCTGTAGTCGTGCCCTGTAAGTAGAAGGGGTAACTTCCATCAGCCAGTGGTCGGTTGGAGGCGATGGTATCGGTGTCAAAGTAGTACCACTCAACAGTCGGGTCCAAAGCCATGGCGAATCCACCTTCAAGGCTGCCAGGTAGAGGTTCATAAGGGCCAGCGATTATAGTGCTAGCCTCCAAATCCACATCGGTAACTACTAATGGCGCTACAAATGTGATCGTCAGTGAAACATCTGCGCTGACTCCAGTTTCATCTTCTACTATGCCGACATAAGTGTATTCCCCTAATGGGAAGTTACCTTGAACACGCAGCGGTGTGCCGTCGTTGGCAAAGGTATCACGCAGGAAGTAATCTGTGCCGTTCACCTCGAGAGTAAAGATTTCTTGGGCCGTGCCTTCCAGGTAGAACGGATAGCTGCCATCCGCCAGAGGACGATTTGAAGTGATGGTGTCGGTGTCAAAGTAGTACCACTCCACCGCCGGGTCCAGCACCATGGTGAAACCGTCCGCTAAATTACCATATACGGGTGTTGCGCTGGTTTCAAGGGTTAATGGATCGGTTGATTGTAGTAAATCAACATTGATTACACCCAAAAGGCTAAGCGTCACAATCACTGGGTCGTGGTCAGAAGAACGATAGGCATCAGGAGCGTAAAGTAGATCTTGCGCGGGGAGTTTGAATGAGGTGTCGTAGTCAATCAGGTCCGGTTCATCGGCGTTGTTGTGCCAGAAATTTACATCCGCAATATTCTCAGCCAAAGACAGGCTCGCCAGGGCATGGTCGAGGTAACCGGTCTGCCCATCAAAGACATAACCGTAGGCATTCTCTCCTTGTTTTTCAAAGATCATATCCTTGAAATCATCAGCAGTGTCGGCGGTGTCGTCCGCACCCAGTTTGATCATATCAATGGGATCTTCCTTGTCATAGGAGTTCAGATCGCCGATGATCAACGCTTTCTCAACATCGGGGAAATAAGTTGGGCTAGCCAGCCAGTCCACCAAGGCCTCAGCAGCTGCCTTGCGGGTCAGGTTGCAGTTGCCAGCCCCATCGCCCAAGTCAGGGTCGCCCAAATCATTACAGTCTGAGCCCTTGGACTTGAGATGGTTGACTGCCACCACGAACTCTACACCAGACTCGTTATCCATGAAGACATGTGCCAAAGCGGGGCGGTTAGCTGTATCAATGAAGCGGGCATCAATCGTGCTGGTGAGCAGTTTAAAAGTTCCAACAGGGGTCACTGCAGCGGGTTTGTAGAGAATCGCCTGTTTGATGGCGTCGCCGCCAATCGCACCAGTATCAATATAAGCGTAGGTGCCATCGCCGTTGATCAGGTTCAATCCTTCAACCAGGTCCGCGACAGCGTCATTACCGCTGATGGGCGAATCGTTCTCGATCTCCATCAGACCAAATATATCTGCGTCTATGGAGTCCAATGCTGCCAGGATTTTTGCTTTCTGGCGGTCGAATTCGATGCTATCATCGGCACCGCGGCATTCCTGGATGCCATCCGGACCGCAGATGTCATTGACGCCATCATCCAAAGTGACAAAGTAATTCAAAACGTTGAAACTTACCACTTTCACGTCAGCTTCGGTGATCTCCGGGGCAGCCGTGCGGGGGTTCGCATCCGCATACACTGCTCCAGTGGTGGGCTGCAAGCGGTAAAGGCTCTGGTAAAAATCCAGAATACCGGTTGCGTTGGTCACCGTGCCGCCACCGCGGAACAGGTTGGACATATTAAAGGTCAGCCCATTGGGATGAATGGCGGGGTCCGGGTTCTGGACGGTGCGTCCATCATCCAGGGTGATTCGGTCCAGGAGGTATGCCTGGGCTTCCGCCTGGGCGGGAGCACCGGGCTCAACCAACGCAGTGGGGGTCATATGCCGCGTGGAGGTCAAGACGATCTCACCGTAGCGGTCAAAGTTGAAGTATTCTGAGATGATCAGGCTCTGCGGGAAGGTGACCAGCATGCTCTCGTATTTTTCGAAATCACTGACAGCGGTCACCGGGAGGGTAATCTCTGTGGCTGCGACAGTGTTGCCGGTAGAGCAGATCCACACCTGGGTAACCGGGGAAATTTCAGTAATTCCGTAGTACTCCACTGCGGTACCTCGAACGCGCACATGGTCGCCAACATTCACGGCAGTGGTAGTGTTGTAAACGAAAATACCATCCGATGTAGCGGTATCACCATCTCCGGTGGGATCCTGAATGTAATAACCATTCTTGCCGCCCACCTGGAAGTCACCCACAACTACACCTTCGGTGGCAAGCACTGTTCCGTTTAGTGGGGAAGTTTCGCCGGTACCCTGGATTTGATAGGTAGGTGTAAAGGCATCACCACAGCGTTCTGGTGGTGTAACTGCAGTAAAGGTGAATGTGTAATCCGCGAGCATGGCGTTAAAGGTCGCATCGTCGGTGTCATCATCCACGACATTAGCTGCTGTGATAACGACCGTGCAACTTTCTCCAACAGTGAAGTTCACATCGGGATTCAGTGTATACACAGGATCCGCATCTGTTACAACCGCAGTATGGGTACCAGAAGTAGCACACACAATGCTATACCAAGGATCAGTTACGGTGACTGGCTCACTGAATGTGATGGTGATGTTTTCATCCATGGGATGATTAGCACCATTGGCGGGAATAGTGCTCACCACGCTTGGTGCTGTTTCAACATAAACCTGGTTTGATGCGCCAGGGGTATTGTAAGCTTCGCCGGCAATGATCGACCCGGGATTGCCTGGAATACCAGCCAGGTCAAAATCATTACGCACCCAATCTGCGCTGGTGTCAGTGTCGGTTCCATCTGGGATACGCGAAGCGCCACCTGGAGCAAAGGACAAGCCGTCATAAGCAACGCCAAGAACAGGTGTTACGTAGGTCAGGTCACCAGCGCCACCGTCGTTAACAGCAACGCCATCTCGAATTTCGGACCAATAGGTAACATCAATCACGCCATCGTCATCGGTGTCGATATCCACACCGACTGTGGCGGTATTGTCTTTCACCAGAAGAAAACTGAGCGTGCCATTTTCGAGTGCATTGGCGGCTAGACTGAGCAGGAAAAAGCCATTTGCATCGGTTGTCCCAAGTGGGATCATGTTATCTACAAATCCTTCAGAACTATTGGATGCATTGGCATCGCCTTCAATTCCCAATAGGGTATAAGCGCTGTAATCGGTGTTCGGGCTGCCAAAGATCTCAACGAATTCAACATCAGTACCGGCAGTACTGGCCGAAAATTCGTTGATAACTGGTGGAATTGGTCCCACAGGCTCACAGAAATGGGTTGCCGAAGTTGTATTGCGTGGGGTTGGCGTGAGCGATTCAAAATCAGCAGCATTGTCATCTGTATCCTGACAGCCACCTTCTTTTCGAATCACAGCATTGGTATTGGACGGGGCGGGAGCCGGGCCGATACCTTCAAAACAATTAGCTACTGCCGCTGCGCCCACAAAATCAATCACACCAGTCGGGCAAGTACCAGATAAGGCTATGGTTGAATCCACTAATGCAACCTTAAAACTATTACCACCCATAGAGATGGATCCTGTAGCATCTGGTGTGGGCAAATCCACCGTGCCCCCAGTACCTGCAGCTTCCTGGATCAAGTAATAACTATTAGCTGGAATCGTTCCAGTTAATGGAGTAACTTGCCAGGATGACCCTGTGGACGATGCGTACTGAACACTCCATCCAGTCAGGCTGACGTCAACATTAGACGAATTGAATAGTTCGATAAAATCATTTTTATAAGTAGCTCCGCTATTGCCACCACCACCATAAGCTTGAGAGATGCGGATGGAGTTGGCAGCCAGCACAGGCTTCACGGGCTGCATGCCAAGCATGCCAGCCAGCATTGCAAGTACCATTAGTATGTAAAATGGCTTTGGAATGGATTTCATGTTTTTTCCTCCTGGGAACTTTTGGATTGAGTTGTCAAGATGTATCAATAGTATCATAATTACCTTAATTTTGACCCTTGAATCCCCAAAAAAATTGGGGTACAAGCTTTCTTTGTGGAGGACCCTATCCGCTTCGCTTCCAGGGTAGGCGGCAGTACTGCTCGCTTACTCTGTACACTTCGTGTCGCTCCCAGCATCATGACCACGCCGTCCCGGAACCCGGATCCACAACAAAATTCGGGAGACCATGGCAGGTCTCCACTACGTTGAACATTCCAGTCTCTTACGCAGTACCCATTCAGTGGGAAGACTGAGTGCGGCATTCGACTATAGCTCCCTATCGCATCAACCAGAAATTGACGTTTGTCACCATTTTTTGATTCCGGTAAAAAACTGCCGTTGCATAGTGTAAAATTTGAAAGATCGTGAATGTGTTTATATAATTACAAGCATTGAAAATGCTTACTCAACGAATCAAGAGGAAAAAATGAAAATCGTAACAGACAGCGGAGCTGACCTCTCCTTTGAAGATTGCCAGAAAATTGGCGTGACCATGGTCCCCCTGAAAGTCGAAGTGGATGGGGTCGCTTATCATGCCGGCGTGGAC
>JAXGJN010000002.1:0-380463 GCA_040770225.1 Anaerolineaceae bacterium | reverse complement strand
GACGCTGTGATGCTCAAAGCGGACGTGCCCCAGGCAAAAGCTACCCAGGATTTCTTGGGACTCAATTATTACACCCGTGATCTGATCAGGTTTGACCTCGGCAAGAGCGGTAGTCTCTTCAGCAAGCGCTACTATCCCACGGATGCGCTTCTTTCTGAAACCGGGTTTCTCGCGAACGATCCAAAAGGCTTTCAGCAGGCGATCATGTGGGCAAACAAATTCGAACTGCCCATTTACATCACGGAAAACGGCTGTGACGACAGTAAGGATGACTTTCGTAGACGATATTTGCTTGAACATCTGCATGCCATGTGGCACATGATCAACAACAACATCCCGGTCAAAGGCTATTTCCATTGGACCTTGGTGGACAACTTTGAATGGGAACGCGGCTGGAGCCAGCGTTTTGGTTTGTGGGCTCTGGATACGCAGACCCAGATCCGTACCAGGCGCAAGAGCGCCGATCTGTATGCGGAAATCTGCCGCACCAACGCGATCACCTCAGAAGCAGTGGAAAAATTCGCCCCAGAGGTGTACGATTTGTTGTATCCAATGTAGGTCCTTGCTCTTTTTATCTTGTTTTAATTTGTCATCCTGAGCCTTCTTTGCGAAGGATTTTGCCATCTTTCAATTCTGTGTCTGTAGGTCGGAGTGAACCCACCTGAGAACCATCAATAACTGGAACGATGTGCGGGCTCACTCCGACGGGACAACTGCAGTATCGATCCTTGAGTTATTCTGCAAAAGATCTTGGCATGCGAGCGTGTCTCAAACCCGCCCATGTAACCCCAAACACCTCCCCATCTTGTCACCAATTAACATTCCCTCTTCTCCGGGCTCGTTTCTTGCAACTATAGGTTCAGGTTTAGTTTGAAGGAGAAGAACATGTTTAGTATCATCCGAGATTTCTTCCTGCAATTTTTGAACCCGCTGGCATTTGTGGGTGTGGTTCTTTTCGTCTCATTGTTTCTGATTAAAAAGAAACCAAATACTGCCATCTGGTTTGTCGTGATTTGTTTGTTGGTCATCAGCATTTTTGGTAATCCTTATTTTTCGACCTTTCTCACCCGTTCCATGGAATGGCGTCATATGCCAAGCCAGGCGATGGCTAATGCAGATGCCATCCTGCTCATCGCCGATGGCACATTGGTTTCTGATACCCCTCGTCAGCGCGTTGAAGTGGATGACGAAGCCGATGGTGTGCTTTACAGCGCCGGCTATTATCAACAAAAACTTGCTCCTGTGATCATCGTTAGCGGTGATGAGGCTCATGCCTCCAGTGCAAAAACTCTGCTGATGGAACTGGGAGTGCCCGAAGAGGCGATCCTGCTGCAATTGAAGGGTTCCAACCTGCGCCAGGATATTTCACGCTCGCTTGAGATTATTCAGGACAAAGACATGAAATCTGTCATCTTGGTGACCTCAGCCCTGAAAATGGACCGCACGATGTTCCTTCTTCGTGAAAGCGGGCTAAATGTCATTCCTGCTCCAACTGGATATCAGGTCACCCTGAAAGATTGGCAAAACCTGACTTCCTGGAGATGGCAGGATATTATCACCCATCTTTTGCCCACCAGCAAAGCTTTGGAACAAACCGCCAAGACGCTGTGGGAATACTTTGGCTTGACCTTCTATCGGATCAGAGCCATCTTCTAACCAGGTTAATTCGCTGAACCTCTATCAGCGATAAGACTTCCGCAAAAAGCCTGCTGGTCGCCCGGCAGGCTTTTGCGTTAAAGTAGAAAGGGAACTTCAGCTGTATTAAATTCGTCCATAAGGTAGAGAAAATAAGGAGAAGGAATGAAACGATTGCTCTTAACCAGCCTGGCTGTCTTTTTTTTACTCAGTGCTTGCATGCCGAACACAAGCCAGCCTGAGCCAACCACCATAGTACCTGTCGAGGAAAATCAAATGCTGACCGGCAAATTAGATTACAACTCCAACCCACAATATACGCCCGAGGAAACTAAAAGCCTTGCGGCTGCTAATAACGAATTCGCTTTTGATCTTTACCAGCAGCTGAAAAGCAGCCAGGGAAACTTGCTGTATTCGCCCTACAGCCTTTTTCAGGCATTGACAATGGTATATGCAGGTGCCAGAGGCGATACTGCTGGTCAAATGCGAGAGGTTTTGCATTACCCCATTGCTGATGAGGAGCTCTATCGCGTGAGTAACGCCCTCAACAAGGTGCTCTCCTCCACACCCGGTACCTCAAATCAAGACGATCAAGCTTTCACGCTCCAGATCGCTAATGCGCTTTGGGCGATGCAAAATGGTCACATTGAAGAATCGTACCTAGATTTGCTTTCGGAGAACTACGCTGCCGGTATGCGTACCGTCGATTTTGCCCAGTCGCAGCAAGCAGCAGACTTGATCAACCAGTGGGCGCAGGAACATACCAACAATAAGATCAAGGAAATAGCCAATCCCGCCATGTTCAACGTCAATACCCGCCTTGCCCTGACCAATGCGGTCTACTTCAAGGGTGCCTGGCGTTTCCCGTTCGATGAAGTAAACACCCAAAAGCAGCCTTTTACTCTATTGGATGGTGATCAGGTCGAGGTGGATATGATGAGACTCTCGACCGAGGAGTTGCGCGCTTTGAAAAATGACCAGATCCAAATGGTTGAACTGGGTTATGCCAACAGTTCGATGGTGATGGACCTGGTTGCTCCCACGAATGGCAACTGGGATTCGTTTTCTCAAACCCTAACCGCGGGCTTGCTGGACGATTACCTCGGGCAATTGGATACCCACAGGGTCGACCTGAGCCTGCCAAAATTCATCATCGAAACCCCTGAAATGGACCTGATCGACCCTATGCAGGATCTGGGTATGATCGACTTGTTTGGAATGGGCGCAGATTTGTCAGGAATGACCGGTGATAAGAGCCTTTTGATATCAACTCTGGTTCAAAAAGCGTTTATTGATGTAAACGAAGCAGGAACTGAAGCGGCTGCTGTGACCATCGCTGTAGCCCAGGAAAAGGGCATGATCTCTCCTGAGCCACTCACGATCACCTTTGACAGCCCCTTCCTCTTCCTGATCCGCGATAGAGATACTGGCGCGATCCTCTTTATCGGTCAGTTAATCCAACCCTAAGATACATATGACCTTTTTCAAAGGAGAAGAAATGAAAACATACAGACTATTTATCGCAGCCACACTGGTGCTTGCCATTCTCTTGAGCGCTTGTGCCCCAGTTGCTGAGACAATTCAACCCATACCCACCGAGGATGATACCCAACCTTACCCGGTTGACGAAACCCAGGAACCCGGTCAGGCGTACCCGATTGAGGGAAGTCCCACCCAACCAGAATCCGGCGATGTTAGCGGCGGAATGGCTTACATTACAGACCCAATCGCCAGCCAGGATGACTTACATGACCAGGCTGAAAACATCAACCAATTGGCTGTTGATCTATACCGAAAACTGGCGCAGGAAGATGGCAACCTGATCTATTCCCCTTACAGTATTTACCAGGCTTTTATGATGGTCTATGCCGGTGCCGATGTTGAGACGAAGGCTGAAATTGCCCAGGTGTTGGATATTGAGGATGACGACCTGGATGTTCATAATCTGATGAACGCCCTCAATAAGCTTCTGACGACACCACCGCAATATATGGATGAAACTGCCCAGCCATTAAAATTTGATGTCGCTAACGCGCTATGGATCCAACAGGATATTGAGATTGGTCAAAGCTTTTTGGACACACTCTCCGCGAATTACAATGCCGGCTTGAAGTTGGTCGATTTCACCAATTCTGAAGACGCCCGCCAGGCGATTAACCTGTGGGTCGCTGCACAGACCAATGACAAAATCAAAGATTTGATTCCCCAGGGTGTGTTGAACGAATTGACCCGCCTGGTGATCACCAATGCGATTTACTTCAAGGGCGCCTGGCAGAACCCCTTCAATCTGGAAAGAACAGCCAGCGAACCTTTCTTCTCGCTGGATGGCAGTGAAATATCAGTAGAGATGATGCGTAACGGTTTTACTGGAGCAGCATTGGTCAATGACCGCTACCAGGCTGTCAGAATTCCTTACCAGGGAGGCAACTTTGCCATGGCTGCCATCATGCCGAGCGGCGATTTCTCAGGATTTGAACAAAGCCTGGACGAAGATGCTTTAAAGCAAATATTGGATGGCTTCAATGGGAATTTTGGTCAGGTCAATCTTGGTTTGCCAAAATTCAAGAGTGAAAGCTCCTTCAACCTGGGTGATCAGATGAAAGCCCTGGGTGTAAAGCAGGCATTTGACAGCCAGGAAGCAGATTTTGACCGTATCAGTGACAAAATGGATCTGTATATCACGGATGTGCTCCATAAGGCAACCATTGATGTAAACGAGGAAGGTACTGAAGCTGCGGCTGCCACAGCCATAGTAATAGGCACAACTTCCATGCCTTCGGAGAGCTGGGATATCACCTTCGACCACCCCTTCATCTATGTAATCTACGAAACCACCACCAACACAATCGTGTTTATGGGTAGGGTCGTTGCCCCGTAACGAGTGAAATTACAAAACCAACACCCCGTCAAACTCGGCGGGGTGTTGGTTTAAATCTTTTAATACCGGAGCCGTGAAAACACCCTGGTAGAGGCTTGTCTGAGCCCCTTCCGTAAGGCTGGGACTTGCCTCCAGCCGGAATTTACGTCGAAGTTAGATACCGAATGCAGAGGGAGACCAGCCACTTCCGTAGGGCTGGGCCTTGCGTCCAGCCGGTTTAGGTGACTGTGGCAGGTCACCCAAACAAAAGAGCGTCCATTGTAGGGGACGGCTCCCACGCCATCCCGGAGGACGGAATGGTACAAGACCATTCCCTACAAACGTCATGCCCCGCCCCCCACGATCCACATAGTTTTCATCCTGAGGTTTTGTTGCGAAGGATCTTACCGGACATCGCGCCAGGATTCTTCGTTCTCACACAGAATTCCAGATCGAGCTGTCTTTTTATCTGTCATTGGGAATCCCCGTTGCTGGAATTCAGCAAACCTCATAGTTACAAACAGGGGGCGTGACAATCTGCAGTTTTTCCACTCACTTCGCAACCCTCATGTTGCGGATTTCACGGAATTTTTCTTTCTCTGCTGGTGTAAGGTGTTTTGGAACTGTCACCTGGATGGTCACATACAGGTCGCCAAATTGAGTTGGATTTTTCAGATTGGGCATGCCCAGTCCTTTCAGCCGAAAACGCTTTCCGCTGTCACTGCCTTCAGGGATTGTCAAGCGAACCGCCCTGTCCATAGTGTTGACCCCAACTTCACCGCCTAAAATTGCGGTAAAGAGATCCACTGGCACATTCACGTACAGATCATCGCCTTTTCGTTTAAAGACTGGATCGGGCAGGATGTTGACTTTTAAAAACAAATCTGCTCCGCCTGCCTGACCTCCCAGGCGTACCTTAGAGCCGGTTTTGACACCAGGTGGAATGGTCGCCTCGATTTTGCGACCGTCCTCAAACTGGAGCGTACGTTTGGTGCCGGAATACGCTTCGTGCAGGCTCAGGTCAAGTTCGTGCTCCATATCGCGCATGCGCGGTTGAGCTTGGCGGGTTTGTTGCGAAAAGCCACCGCTAAAACCACCGCCAAAAAGGGTCTCAAAGAAGTCAGAAAAGCCTCCCAATCCTCCCATGCTGCCAGAGCCGCCCATACCTCCAAACATCTCGTTAAATTCTTCCGGAGAGACAGTGCGGTAACCGGTACGCCCACCTGGCGATTGCTGCCAGCGACCCCAGTCAAAGCCGCCGGGCTGCCCACCGGAATGCTGGTAGTTTTGCCATTCAGAACCAAACTGGTCGTACTTCTTGCGTTTTTCAGCATCGGAGAGCACCTGGTAGGCTTCGTTTACTTCTTTAAATTTATCTTCAGCCCCAGGATCTTTATTCACATCCGGGTGATATTCGCGAGCCAACTTACGGTATGCGCCCTTGATCTCATCATCCGTTGCGGTTTTACTGACGCCAAGCGTTTTGTAATAATCTTTATATTCCATAATTCCAAGCTCTGTTAATTTGCCCTAATTCTAAACACAATGTGTTGATTTCTCGTTAACGGTTGTTACAGCGTGATACTTTCTTGCCCCAAATAAGGTCCGCGGGCAGATTCCGGCAGCATTCTGGCGATTTGCGTCATGATCTCCTGCCCTGCTCGTCTGACTTCCTCTCTACCGGGAACGTTGTTCGAGCCTCCGACTGCCAGTGGTCCAAACGGCTTTCCAATCCGGGTGACAACCCGGGCACGGCGGTGTTTTTTGGTCAGCGTGCCAAATATATCCCAATCATCTTCACTATAGGTGCCAATTGGAATAATGGGAACACCCAATCTTAACGCTAAAAATGCTGCCCCAGGTAAGGGGTTTCCCAGGGGCGGCTTATGTACATGTCCTTCCGGAAAAATTACCAGAACACCGTTTTGTTCTAGGATGGCTTCAGCTGCCCGAATGGATTCCAGATTCGCCTGACCTTGCATGATTTTCAGTGTCCCCCACATGGTGGGGAAGAACTTGACAATTCCAGGCGCCATGGGCATTTTTGCGTCACCGATGAATTCAAGCGGATAAGGCGTGACGTGAATAGGGCAGATGGTATCAAGAAAACTGAAGTGGTTGCCGACGATCAACAAGGGACCTTTTTGGGGCAAATTCTCCTTGCCCTCGATATGGTAATTCAACAGCAACCGGGAAGCAGCCCGGATCCCGGCTCTCAGGATTCCCCGACGGGTCCGATTGCGGGGGTATGGATATTTGGCGTGATATTCTGTTTTGCGGTTCGACCTGGGCATGCTTTCTCCTGGTTAGGTATTCTCTCCCAATTTTACCAACAATAGCACACGCAGCGGATGTCCGCCATCTGATCATTGCCCTGGTCAACACAATTTACGGCAATTGCTTTGGATCGATTCTGTAAATTTTGTCATCCCCATCGCGAACACTTCCACGACCATCTCTATTGGATGTTCCCATATAGAGCAAACCGTCCGGGCCCAACCGCAAGGCTCTAAGACGGCCAAAATCATTAGCGAAATGGCGCTGAAGTGTTTCCGCACGGATATCATCAAGGGGAACAGAATAAAGCGTCGACCCTCTCAATCCCACAAAGTAAATCACGCCATCAACGATTTCGAGGTCGCCCGGTGCCCAGGTTTCGTTTCCACCCGATTGCAATTGCGGGCGGATCATCCCTTCCCGGGTTTGGTCGCCCTGGATTTCGGGCCAGCCATAATTCCCGCCGATTTCCACCAGGTTCAATTCATCATAACCGCTTCCCAACCCGCTGGGTCCGTGCTCGGTTGACCAGAGCCTCCCTTGTTCGTCCCATGCCAGCCCCTGGGGGTTGCGGTGTCCATAACTGAAAATTGGATTACTAAAGGGATTCTCTGTCGGGATGCTGCCATCATCCCGCAGCCGTAATATCTTTCCCGCCAATGAGTTGACATCCTGGGCTAACGAGGCAGAACCGGCATCGCCGGTTGTAATGTAGAGCAAGCCATCTGGACCAAACTCAATGCGTCCACCATCGTGATTAGGCGCACCAGGGATTTGATCGATGATCACTACCCTGTCATTTAATGATGTGCCATCGAATCGATAGCGTTCCACCCGGTTCCACATACCTCCACCGGCTTCATATGTCAGATATAAATACAGCCATTGGTTTTCAACAAACTCCGGATGCAGAGTCAATCCCAGCAATCCGCTTTCACTACGCTCATATACATCGGCAATCGGGATTTGTACGCCATCCGCTTGCAGCAGTGTCAGTGTGCCGGGACGTTCTGTCACCAAAAACCCTCCATCCGGGAGAAAAGCAATCTCCCAGGGAGTCTGTAAGTTTTGGGCGGCAATTGATATCGCCGCAGGGGTGGCGGTTGGTTGGGCTGGTGCTGTGGTTGGGCTGGTGTTTTCTGTCGGTGCAGGGGTGATTTCAGATAAAGTAGGTACCTGGGTGGAGACCAGCGGTGGAAGGATGGGCAGCGTTGCTGTCGTTTCGGCTGCACCACAGGCTGCCAGAAAGAAAACTGAAGCGATCAGGAGCAGTATTTTCATGGATTAATGGTACCAATCCAGGCTTGCTTTTAGAAGTTATTGGATAATGTTGGTTTTCCGTGTGGGCAGATTACGCTTGACCTTATCCACGCCAATTGAGAAAACACCCGTAGGGATAGGGCTCGACCCTATCCGCAAAGATCATGATCACCTTATCGTTGGAAGGGTACAAAAGCGTTCCCTGCGACTGCGCACAGCTCAACGATGCAAGACTGTTCTGTAGATCGATAATGCTTACTTGGAATAATTTATACACGAACTATGCTTTCGCCAGGTTAATGAACATTTGAGAATTTATGTAACCATTGTGTGCAATCGTTCTAAATAAAAAGAAATAAAGGTACAATCTTTTATGTTTGGAAAAAACCATGACAGACAATCCGCATGCAACTGATCTACCCCAAAATGGTGAATCCCAGACCTCGCCAAAGCAAGAGATTCCAGCCAACTGGCTCGCGAATTTTTTGCCGATGTTCGTCGGTCAGATCGTCTCTTTGCTGGGCAGCAGCCTGGTGCAATTTGCGCTGGTTTGGTATGTTACCAAGCTCACCGGTTCTGCCACTGTTTTGGCGACCGCCACGACTGCAGCCTTGATCCCCCAAATTTTCCTGGGTCCCTTTGTAGGGGCGTTGGTGGACCGTTGGAATCGCAAGCGTGTGATGGTGATCGCTGATCTGGTGGTTGCCCTAGCAACTGCGGGTCTGGCGCTCCTGTTCGCCTTCAACCTGGTCCAGATCTGGCACATTTACCTGATTCTGTTCATCCGTTCCATGGCTGGCATTTTTCAGGGTCCTGCAAAAACCGCCTCAATAACCATGATGGTGCCAAAACAGCACCTGACCCGTCTGGGTGGTATCAACCAGGCAGTCGGTGGACTGATCGATACCTTTTCACCGGCTTTGGGAGCGCTTTTATTGGAACTTTTGCCCATTCAGGGTGTTCTGGCAGTGGATATTCTCACAGCGGCTATCGCAATTTTGCTCTTGATTTTCGCAGTAAAAATACCTCAACCGAAGTCGGTCAGTACCACCCTGAGGGTCACCCCCAAATCATTATTGGCAGATGTGAAATTTGGTTTCAAATACATCCTCACCTGGCCAGGACTGTTGATCATCATTTTAATTGCCAGTTCAATCAACTTGTTTTTGGGCGGACCGGGCAACCTGATGCCTTTGTTGATAACGCAATATTTTAATAAAGGCGCCCAGGAACTTGCATGGTTGCAGGCTGCCATGGGGATCGGGGCGATTGTTGGGGGATTAGTGTTGGGGGTTTGGGGTGGGTTCAAGCGAAAGGTCTTTTCGGTAATGATTGGTATTCTCGGTATCAGCCTGGGAATTTTAGGTGTCGGTCTGCTGCCGTCCACAGCCTACCCGGTGTCTGTTTTATTGGCAGGTTTTTTGGGTGTCGCGCTTTCTTTTGCCAATGGTTCTTTAGGACCATTACTACAAACAAAAGTCCCACCCGAGTATCAGGGCCGCGTTTTCACGGTTCTTTCCAGTATGAGTATGGGGTTGATGCCCATTGGTTTGTTCTTAAGTGCTCCCATTGCTGAACGTTTTGGCGTTTCATCTGTCTATGTGGTTGGTGGAATTGTCGGATTAGGGATCGCGATTTTTGGGTTCCTGGAAAAGCGGTTAATGACACTCGATAATCAATTGCCTGGTGGAAAACTGACCGAAAGCACAGCGAAACCAGAACAAGAAACTATATCTCTATAAAGTCTTACATGTTTTCGAGATGCGCTTCCATCAGGTAGGTTGACAGCAAACTGGTGGAGGGCAGCACCGCGTGAGTGCCGGCTTTTAGAAGTTCTTTTTCAGTACCAAAACCACACAATACGGACATCGATTGTGCACCAGCGGCTAAAGCAGCGCGGACATCGGTCACTGTATCACCGATCATCAGGCAAGCCTCAATCGGAACACCCAGCCTTTCAGCTGCGTGTAACAACGGATCGGCGAAGGGCTTGGTACGCCGGCAGGTTTGAGAGCTGACCACGATTGGAAAGTATGATTCAAGGTTGTTGATTTTCAAGAACTGCGTCGTGGTGACTTCATTCCTGGCAGTTACAATGGCAAAGGGATAGCGTGATGAGAGCGCATCGAGCATCGGTACCACACCGGGGATGAGCGGGTAATGTTTTGCCAGGTATTCTCTTGCGCTGGCGCGTTTATCAAAAAAAGAAGCGATAAGATGGTCAAATCCCAGTCGATCGGCGGTTTCGAGTATCCAGTTTCCCGGACCTTCCGCAGTCCTTACAAACCAGCGTGAAAAGAGTTTGAGCCTGCTTTCCCCGAAAACCACACGAAGAAACTGGAGCTTATCGTAGATCCTTTCAACCATACGGTCATCGCTGTCAGACAAGGTGCCGTCGACATCAAAGATCAAGGCTTTAATCTCGCTAATCTCCATTGCTTGGGCCGGCATTTTCTCAATCCTCAACTGAAGCCTGCAAAGCTTGCAGGGTGGCTAAATCCTGGGCAAGGATCCAAACAAAGTTATCCGGACTGGTCTGATGAAGCGTGCTGAAATATCCGCCATCCTGCCGGTATCCTTCCGCTGTCACTGGACCAAAGCGTAGATCAGAATAGTCGTTAAATGCCTTAAAAGCGGCGTCAGCATCCGCTGTGGTATCCCAGTTGAAGGAAATTAGGGCAGCAATTTGACCGCTTCGATCGTTCGTAAGGACGGAATAAACATCCCCGCCCCAGCCTTCGGCAGCATCCAGCGCCAGGCTGTCAAAAAGGCGAAATTCCGGGTTATAAGCTTTCGTCAGGACCAGGTAAACATACCATTCACCCAGCGTGTCCTGCTCGAGCTCCACCCAGCCCTCGCCAAGCGCTTTTGCCAGATTTGGGAGTGTAGGATTATCTGGCACATCATGTGGATATGCGGCTGGATGCATGATCTGTTCTGTCGAGACCGGCTGGTCGGTTGAAAAAGCTGCATCGATCGACTCGAAACCACCCTGGGAATAGAGGGTTTGTGTAAACTTGGATCCATACAGATAGGGAAAAGTGAGCGCTTCTTTTAAGGCAATAGGGGCAGAATCGTAGACTGGACTGGCGTAGTTGGTCGCGAAATTCTGCAGATCCTGCATATCTTCCTGTGTGCCGAATTGCTGGAACCAAAGCTGTTCGGTTAACGTGGCGTCCCCTTCAATCAGCGCCTGGATTGCCATACAGCGTTCCGAATCTTCCTGGCAGGCTTCATCGCTAAAGCCGAGACTGTCTTCGAAGTCAAAGTGTTCATCTTGTAATGTGTGCACGAATTCGTGCGCATAGGTGGAACGCTCCAACCCTCCAAAGCCGCTGTCACTGACAACATACATCGCTATTTCGTCTGAATCGTAGAATCCGGCAATCTGTTCGGTGTACAAAGCCAGGTAAAAATCGTGCAAATTGAAATCAGCCGGTAGAAAGCCGAACAGATTCATTACAGCAATATCCCGCTCTTCGTCTTCGGCTTGGTAATCATTGAAAAAGTCGTCCAAAACCACCTGGCGCAATTCCTCAGTAGACATGAGTTGGCGGGGAATGCGTGTCTCGATCTCCAGACCGCGCAATTGGCTGACCTGGCTCTCAATTTCATCCATCGAGGTCGAGAAATCTGGCTCCGGAACAGGAGTCTCGTCATAAACGAAGATCGTGTCACGCGCCAGTTGGATGATGAAAAACGTCCCCACAGCTACGATGATGACCCCAATGATGACAAGCAGGATGATGTTTTTTCTGTTCATATTCTTTCCCGGAAAGAATTATACCGGGTGTTCAGCTGTTGTTTGATCCTGATCTTGTCATCCTGAACGAAGTGAAGGATCTTAACCTGCCACCATTAAGATTCTTCGCTGACGCTCAGAATGACAAAACGGGTGTCATCCTGAATGTAATGAAGGGTCTATTGTTATTCCGAATCAATAATTCCAAACTCAATTGCCAGGTCATTCCACTCAGGATTTATCGTTTTAATGAGAGCGTTTTTCTTTCGACGAATCCATCCCTTTATTTCTTTTTCTCTTGCAATAGCTGCGTTTACATCGGTTGATGACTCAAAGAAAACTAATTTGTGTAAATTGTAACGACTGGTAAAACCAGGAATTTTTTTCTCCCTGTGTTCGTGTACTCGTCGTACCAAATCATTGGTGACGCCTGTGTAAAGAACCTTATTATTCCAGTTGGTTATCATGTAAACATAGTATGTTTTCAAAGGATATTCTCTATTCGTCCAAATGAGTTGTTTGTTTTACAATCATTTCTTACACCACATTAATAAGATTCTTCGCTTTGCTCAGAATGACAAATAATATTTCATCCTGAACGAAGTGAAGGATCTTTACCTCCGCAAGGCAGGAAAACACGTTAAAATATAGTTAAGTTACTGGCAGGACCGACTTTACTGGGACAGTCCAGTAACCAGAACCCACCGACTATTCCGGTGGGTTCGCTTATATATACTAATGCGTGTAGACAGGTCCAAGCGGGACCAGATTCTTCGCTGCGCTCAGAATGACAAGCAAAACATCATTGTCTTACTCTTCTTTCAGTGGTTTGGTTATTAGTGGTTCATCATCCTCTGGTAAGGGTTCGAATTCATCGTCAATGAAAATCTCATCTTCTTCGGGCAAGATTTCTTGCTCTTCCACCTCGGGCTTTCGCATGGGGCGGGTGGGCAACGGCTCGTCCATCTTACGAATCGCCCGGCGTTCGGCTTCTTCATCTTCGAAATCTTCTTCCTCTTCCTCATCGCCATAAAAATCGGTCGGGATGCTGGACATCCTCTCGATTAATTCGATCATGAAACCAACCATCCTGGCAGCGTTCTCAAAAGATAGTCGTTCATTGATTCCATGAATGGCATCGGTATCTTCGCTTTTTAACACAAAAGGTGAGAAACGATAAACACGATCACTGATTTGCATGTAATGCCTGGCATCAGTCGCGCCGCTCATCAGGTAAGGTGCCGCCACAGCACCCGGTATGGTGGCTTTGATCAAGTCAAGCAAAATGTTAAATTGAGGGGACTCCACGTCGGAAACCTCCGTCGGATCCCAGGAATGATCGCCATAAAGGCTTTCTTCGTGGGCAGGCAACACCTGGACCACATCATCACCGACCAATTCATTGACGTGTTTATAGACATCCACAAGTGTATCGCCCGGCATCAGGCGCAGATTGATCATAGCTTCCGCAACAGCTGGCAGTACATTTTCAGTGTGCCCGCCTTTGATGACGGTCGGCGCGATGGTTGTACGTGTGTTGGCGTTCGTTATTGGTGTGGCAGCAAAACGTTTAGCCACGGCTTTGCCAAACAACCAGCGGTTTGCCAGTTGCATCTTTTGTGTGAAGGGCAATTCATCTGCTAGAAAACTCATCATAAATTCAACAAAATCCAGGTCTTGTGGAAAAGGATTGTTCTCCAGTGTCGCGATTGCCAGAGCCAGGGCACCTATTGAGGTGACCTCTCCAGGAGCAGAGGCATGCCCAGGCGCAGTTTCGGAACGCAGCACTAAGGAAAGATGACCTTTTTCAGCCACACCCACCAATCCGACCGGGCTATCAATTCCAGGAACAGAGCCCTGCGAGATCACGCCGCCTTCGTCTAGAAGGAAGGAAAGCCGCACATCCCGCTCTTTCAAGGTCTTCACGATCTGGGCAGCCCCACGCACACCGGAAACTTCCTCGTCTTCACCAAAAGCCAGATATACCGTTCTTTTAGGTTGGAAGCCTACTTTAAGCAAGAAATTGACGGCTTCCAGGATGCCGATCATGGTTCCTTTGCAGTCTATCGCACCTCTTCCCCATACGTAACCATCAGCCACCGTGCCGCTGAAGGGCGGGTAGGTCCAGCCTGAATCCGGATCTTCTCTGGCAGGAACGACATCCATGTGGGCAGTCAGAGCGATAGGATCCAGATTGGGATCGCTGCCTTTCCAGGTGTAAAGCAGGGAATAATTCCCAATCACCTCACGTTCAAGATACTCTTCAACCTCAGGATAGAGCATACTGATCAGGTTTTGCAGCCCCTGGAAGGGTACCGGGTCGACCTTCTCAGGATCGACATGATTGATCGTTTTCATTTGGATTGCCAACCCGATGTGTTTGGCAACCTCTTCTCCATCAATCTCTGTGAGAGCAATTGGTTCTGACTCTGAAGTTTGAATTGGATATTGAAAGGTTCTGACCAGGACGATGATGATAATGACAGCCAGGATCAGACCAATCAGTAGTAGCAGCAAGGTTAAAGGGTCCATAAGGTCCTCCAGGAGATGGCAAGTAGTTGTAAATTCTATTGCGATTATTGTACCGGAAAAAAGGAAGTACAGAAGCTCGATGTGTTGCACGCTCCGATACGCTTAGGACAAGCCCTCTAAACCATTTCTGAATGACTTCAAAGTACACTTTTCACCTATAATTAATCATATGAGCGAAACTATCCTGGTCGTGGATGACCAAACCAATGTGCGAAAGCTGCTCAAGGATTATCTGACCAGCCAGGGCTACCGCGTAGTACAGGCAGCAGATGGTCAGACTGCTCTCTTTACTGCTCGTCATGAACACCCCGACTTGATCTTGCTGGACGTCATGATGCCTGGAATGGATGGTTACCAATTTCTCAGTGCCTTCAGAAAAGAAAGTCAGACCCCGGTGATCATTATTACTGCCAGAGAAGAAGAAACCGATGCTGTGCTGGGGCTGGAATTGGGCGGGGATGATTACGTGATCAAGCCCTTTCGCATGCGGGAGCTGGTAGCCCGTATTCGCGCCACCTTGCGGCGCAAAAACGGACATATTGAACCTCAGGAATACTTGCGCGTAGGTGAAATTTTGCTGGATCGTGGGTCACACGTTGTCACAGTCAGGGGCGAGTCAGTCAACCTGACTCCGCTCGAGTTTGATTTGCTTCAGACCCTGATGCGAACACCAGGGAAAGTTTTCACGCGCTCCGAACTGGTTGACCGTCTTTTTGAAAGCGGTTTTACTGGTTTGGAGAGCACTCTCAACGTGCATATGCGGAATTTACGCCGAAAAATCGAGCAAGACCCTGCCAATCCAGAATACCTTGAGACTGTCTTTGGCGTTGGTTATCGCATCAGTCAAAAAGGAACAAAGTGAAACGGTCGATCAGCTTCAAGTTGGCGCTTGCCTTTATTCTCATCGCAGTGTTAACTGCCTCTCTGCTCACCGTAGTATTTCTTTCCACCAATGCCACCACCTTTGAACAATATGTCTTCGATCAGCAGTTTTATACCAAACTTTCCGATGCAGAAGCGTATTTTGCTCAAAATAAGAGTTGGGAAGGCGTCGAAACAGTTCTGGAGACCGCAATGCGCGGAATGGGTGGCAATGGAGGAATGCAAGGCGGGCAAGGAATGGGTCAGGCTGGCTCAGGCGCCTTTCGCAGGACACAGCAATCCTCATCCACCAGTCAGCCGCTTCCAATGAGCAATGCCGGAGGGCGCGAATATGCCCTGGCAGATGCGTCCGGCAAGGTTATCGTCGGTATTGAGGGTCTTTACCAGGAAGGCGAACACCTGTCTCCTGAAACACTTGCTACAGGTGCTGCCATTCTCTACGATGGCAGCACGGTCGGGACCCTGATTGCCCAAAGGCGCAATATTGTCTACAGCAAGGCAGAGCAGCAATTTTTGGATCGATCGAAGACTAGCTTGTTATTGACGTTGTTAGCTACCATCCTGATTGCAGCGCTGGGTGGGGTTCTGCTTTCCCGCACTCTTACCCGACCATTGATTGAATTAACTGCTGCGGCTCAAAACCTGGCGGCAGGTGACCTGAGCCAAAAAGTGGATGTGCGTTCCAGGGATGAACTGGGCGAATTAAGCCAGGCATTCAACCAGATGAGCGCAGAAATTGAACAAAGCGACCGCCAACGGAAACGCATGACAGCCGATATCGCTCACGATTTGCGAACTCCGCTGACCGTGATTGGGGGGTACATTGAGTCGATGCGCGATGGCGATCTTGAACCTACACCCGAAAGACTGGCAATGCTGTATTCGGAAATCACGCGTCTCAACCGTATGGTCAGCGACCTGCGCCTGCTCAGCCAGTCTGATGCCGGCGCCTTGTCGCTCAACCTGCAGCCTGTCGACCCAAACCAGTTGCTGGAGCGCTCCTTTGAACTGTTTGAACTGCGTGCCAGCGAACAGCGTCTCAATTTGACGGTCGAAGCACAAGAAGGTTTGCCGATGATTTTGGGTGATGAAAGCCGACTGATCCAGGTGATGGAAAACCTGGTAGACAATGCCATCCGGCATACGCCTAATGACGGGCAGATCGTGTTGAGCGCGAAGTTCCAGCAAGCTTCACAAGCCGGAGAAAATGCCTGCGTTCGCTTTTCCGTGAGCGATACGGGCGAAGGTATTCCTGAAAAGGAACTCGCTTACATATTTGAAGAATTTCACCGTGTCGACAAAAGCCGGCACGCTGATGAAAACCAAAGTGGCTTGGGTCTGGCAATCGTAAAGGCGATTGTTCTGGGGCATGGTGGCAGAGTTTGGGTGGAGTCCATGCTGGGGCAGGGATCCGTTTTTCACTTTTGTATTCCGGTTGTCAGCTAACCGGATTTCTGCTTGACAGCCATCCAACGACCGGGTAAAATCTTTTCTCACGCCGAGTTAGCTCAGTTGGTAGAGCATTCGACTGAAAATTGAAGGGTCCACAGTTCGAGTCTGTGACTCGGCACAAAACAACCGCTCTATCAAGAGCGGTTGTTTTTTATCTGAACAAAAAAACTGAAAGGGAAGAAGCTCAGTCGTGCTGTTCTTCCTCGTCGAAATCTTCGTCGAAATCTTCGTCGAAATCGTCGTCGAATTCCTCATCAAAATCGTCTTCCTCAAACTCCTCATCTTCATCCAGACCGAGAAGTTCAGTTAACGCTGAATGGTCATACTCTTCGACTTCAATGAAATCGTCCAATTTATCTTCGATGCCCTCTAACGCATCAGCAATTCGTTCAATCGCCTCGCGCAACAGGCCAATTTCCTGGAGTAATTTGTCATTTGTGTCCATAGTACGCTCCTTTTCTTATAATGATACCAATAAATTTTCAGAATAGTTAATGGATAGAGGTTAATAAACGATACTCCTCGAGATTTGCAGGACCCGGCTATAATAAGGTTAACCTGAAAAAGTGGAGTGTGTCTCATGAAAATTGGTCTTCTAACCGCAGGCAGTGATAGTCCGGGCGTTAACGCCGCCATTCGTGGCTTTGGCAAAGCTGCTTCAAGCCTGGATAATATTGAGCTGATCGGCTTCCGGGATGGTTTTTCGGGGTTGGTCCAGAATCACACCATCGATCTGCTTACCGAAGGACTGCTCTCAGGTATTTTGACTGAAGGCGGCACGATTTTAGGGACCAGCCGCCAGGTACCTTCTGCTATGAAAGAGGGAGAGGAGCAGGTCGATCGGACCCAGGAGGCAGTGGACGCCTACCGAAAGAATGGCTTGGATGCCCTGGTATGTATTGGGGATAAATCCAGCCAATTAGCCGCCTACCAACTCAGCCAGGCAGGTCTGAATATCATCACCATGCCTCGCTCGGCAGAAAATGATGTTCCCTGCACGGATAAGTGTATTGGTTTCGATAGCGCGCGAGAAATTGCCACGCAGGCAATTGACCGCCTTCATACAACTGCCAATGCGACGCACCGCATTATGATCGTTGAGTTGCTTGGCAATTCTTCGGGCTGGCTGACCTTGGGAGCAGGACTGGCAGCTGGTGCTGATGTTATTTTAGTGCCTGAAATACCCTATCATTTCGATGTGATCATTCAAGCCATCCAGGAGCGCAAAAAAGCCGGTCGCATCTTCTCCCTGGTGACTGTCGCTGAAAAAGCCCGACCGCGGGAATTGGTTGAGTTCATGGAAATGGCAGCCCAGAAAAAAGGCGGCACAAGCGAGGAGAAGGAAAAAACTTTCGAGAAAATCGAAAACAACTACTCGGCACAAACCCTTTTACTCGCCAATCGCCTTGGCTCAGCCACAGGGATCGACACTCACATTACTATCCTTGGTTCTCTGGTGAGAGGGGGAACCCCGACGGCTTCTGACCGACTTTTAGCGACACAATTGGCAGAATGGAGTTTGAAGCTGGTCATGGACGGCGCTTTCGGCAGGATGGCTTGTCGTAAAGATGGTGCTATGAGCAGCGTACCTTTGGAAGACGTGGCAGGTAAAAACAAGGCAATGCCATTGCATCATGGTTGGCTGCGCGGTGCCATTCAGGTTGGCACCTGCCTGGGCGTTGAACCAAGCGTCATCATGGATTGATTTTTTCAAACCCTTGAATGGGACTTACCCTCATCCGCACCAAAGGTAAACCGCAGCAAACTTAAAGGGCGATCAAGACCATTCCCTTCGTAGAGATGGGGCTTGCCCCCATCCGCCCACTTGGCTTTTTCATCCACCCAAAACGTCAACTTTCCAATAATCATTTCCTTCGTAGGGATGGGGCTTGACCCCATCCGCTCACTCGGCTTTTTGCATTAAATCAAAACTTTCAATTATCCAAAAACCATTCCCTTCGTAGGGAATGGGCTTGCCCCCATCCGCCCACTTGGCTTTTTTCATCTACCCAATACGTTCAATGTTCCAATAATCATTTCCTTCGTAGGGATGAGGCTTGCCCCCATCCGCTCACTCGTCTTTTTGCATTTTCCCTAAATGTTCAATTTTCCAATAACCATTCCCTTCGTAGGGATGGGGCTTGACCCCATCCGCAAGGTTGGCATATTGAAAAAAATCCCATTCGAGCGTGGGCATTTTTCCATCCGAAATGTTTGGTTAAAAAGGAAATCTAACTACAAATCGAGTTTATACCCAACCCCCCGTACCGTCTTGATCAATTGGGGGTTGGTGTTGTCTTCTTCAAGCGCTTTTCTCAACCAACTGATATGCACATCCAGCGTGCGGGTATCTTCGGTGTAATCCGTTTCCCATACTTGTTTGAATAAGTCTTCCCGTGTAAGCGGTTTTAACGGATTTTCCATAAAAACCTTTAAAAGCATACTCAACCTGGGTGTGAGGTAGCTGCTCTTCTCATAATAAGTGACCATACGGGTTTTAGGGTTAAGCTGCAGGGGTCCCCTCACCAAAAAATCCTGGTTTAAGGTTGGTACAAAAGAACGCAGCCGGTTGATTAATTTCTTGACTGTGAAAGGCAAATGCATGATCACATCCACCCATTCGGCATCGGCAATGGGCTCATCCTCAGCCACGATCAGGATGATTGGGACAGAAGGCAAACGATTGTGATACCAGGAGCAGATCCGTAAGCCATTTGTGCGTAGTGAGGCGGCGTTGATCACGATCACATCCGGGCGAAAGCCGTTCAGACTGACTAATCCTTCTCCCCCGCTTTTTACTTGTAACACGGTATAACCTTTACGCAACAGGGCATCATTGAAGCATATTTCAAGCTTGCGATGCTTCTCTATCAGTAATAAACTCTGCAGCTGCGGTTCCTGCAACACGCCCTCTTTCCGGTCATTGATCTTTGCACTCGTTTCACCTTTTCACGCCCATAAGTCGCAGGCAAGCAAGTGCAATTGCGGCTTGGTTGTTCCCATTATATCCGAAACCGAATGGAATTCCTCACCTTTTTTCTCGAAAAACCCCCAGTTTTTTTGTAGTCTCATTTTTTAAGGTGAAGCAGGTTCAAACATGTTAGAATTTAAGTCTACAGTTAATCAAGAAAATCATGGTGGAATATGGGAAAAATGGTCGAATGTCAGATTGACAGTGTGAGAGTCAGCCTGACCAATCAGGATCGCATTATCGTTTTGAAGGACAAGACCAGCGAACGCTACGTGCCAATTTGGATCGGTTTGTTCGAAGCTGAGGCGATCACGATTGCCCTGCAAAATATCGCAGTGGCAAGGCCGCTCACCCATGACCTGATGCTTGCCTTACTGCACCAATTGGGCGCGCGTTTATTACGGGTCGAGATCACTGGTCTGGTGAGTGAAACCTATTACGCCAACCTGGTGATCGAAACCGATAAGACCTTTTTTATCGACTGCCGACCTTCCGATGCCCTGGCTTTGGTGGTCAGGACTGGAACGCCGATTTTTGTGGATGAAGAAATCCTCAACGAAGTTGGTATTATGCCCGAAGATATCATGGTCTATGATCAAGATGAACCGATGGAAGATCTGGATGAGCCAGGAAACCTCTCCGTTTTTGAGGATTTTCTTGATGACTTGCAGAAGGACGATGATCAGGATGATTCTCCTGATCCAGAACCTCCCACCGACCCGGATCCTTTTTCAGACTTACCCTTTTAATCGGGGAAACAGGAGCAGTAGTGGACGACATTTATCAGCAATCTGATGAGACTGTCTCGATCAGCGAGAATAAATTACACGATCGGGAGATGGAAGAAGCCCTGCTCGGATCGATCATGATCGATCCCGATGGGCTTGTGGATGTCATCCCTTTTCTTGAATCCGGAGATTTTTACCAGCCCCGTCATCAGTGGATTTGGGATGCTTTTATTTCACTGGACCAGGAAAACCACTACATCGATGTGCTCACAGTCCAGGAAGTGCTGGAATCCCGCGGGCAGCTGGAAGATGTTGGTGGTTTGGATTATCTGCTTCAGCTCAGCAATCGTGTTCCCTCTTCACGCCATGCGGTGTCATACGCTCGAAACATCAGCGAACTGAATACCCGCCGCCGGTTGGTTAAGGCGGCAACTGATATCGCCCAGCTGGCATATCACAAGGATATGGACCTCGATGTTGTCATCGACAAATCTGAAAGCTCAATTTTTAGTGTCAGTGAAAATCGATACAAACGCGATCTGGTTCCGATCGGTGATGTTGCCAGAAGTTATATGCAGCAGGTCACCGAAGCGAGCGGCAGTGATGAAGGGATCGGCGGGCTCAAAACCGGGCTGAGGGATGTGGACAACGTCCTGGATGGTTTGCACAAGTCCGACTTTATTATTGTTGCCGGGCGACCTGGTATGGGCAAAACCGGCTTCATGATCGGTATTGCCAAGCATGCCGGTATGGTTTTGCGTCGGAATGTTGCCATGTTTTCGCTGGAAATGTCCGCAGAGCAATTGCTGCAGCGTATGTTGGCTCAAGAAACTGGCATCGACTCGCAAAAACTACGTTCAGGGCAATTTTCTGTGGAAGAAGCAGATAAATTTGCTGGTGCCATTGCCAAATTCGAGCACGTCAACATCTTTATCGATGACACACCCGGCATCACACCCCTTCAACTGAGCGCAAAATGCCGACGTCTCAAAGACGAACATACGCTTGACTTGGTGATCATTGACTATCTGCAGCTGATGTCCGGTGACCGCCGCTCAGAAAATCGGGTGCAGGAAGTTTCCTATATTTCCAGGCAGCTAAAGATTTTAGCCCGTGAATTGAATGTACCGGTGCTTGCAGCGGCTCAGCTTTCCCGTGCTGTCGAGCAGCGCACAGACAAAACACCGATCCTGTCTGACCTGCGTGAATCCGGTTCATTGGAACAGGATGCTGACATTGTCATGTTTATCAATCGACCACATATGGATGATAAGGACAGCCCTTATCACAATATTGCCAAGGTCGCGGTCGCCAAACATCGTAATGGTCCCGTCCATTCCGGAGTAGAGCTGGTTTTCCTGGAACAGTTGGCTCAATTTAAAGACAAAGCCTATATGAATTGAGATCCGCATGTCCATGACGATCAATCCAGGCTTTTCAGACAAAAACGTTCAGATCGAACTACCGGTCAATTTTGTTGACTGCCTGCGAAATTTGAGTGCTGACGCCATCTCGGTTCTGATTGGCTTTTTTCAGTGGATAAGCCAGCAGGAACAGGCATGCGAGGTTGCCCTGGCTTTCGACTTTACAACTAGTTTGCCATGGCTTCTCCAAATCGGGGAACCGCGTTTACAGAAGGCAATGGATGAATTACATAAGGCGGGGCTGCTGTTTTCGTGGTCCGATCCGCACAATCCACAGAAGACCTACCTGATACCAGGTACACCCAGCGGATTTGGAATACTACAAAACCTGGACGATAATCCAGACCTGGTTGGGGAGTATCACCTGGCACAGATTTTACCAGCCGCAGAGCGCCCTAACCTGTTCTCACTTTACGAAGACAATTTTGGCGCGCTGACCCCGATGATGGCGGAAACGATCAAAGCGGACATGGAAATTTATACCTTGGATTGGATCGAGGATGCCATGAAAGAAGCCGTCGAGTACAATGCCCGTAACTGGAAGTATGTACAGGCGATTCTGCGCAACTGGAAAGAAAAAGGACGCAAGAGAAGCAATGAAGAAGGTAAGCGAGATCTCGACCAATTTAGGAAACTCTACCTCGAGCAAAAAAGAGACTATAAAGGCGGCTGAGGAGATGGTGGAACCAACCAGGATCCTGAATGGTCCCGGAGACCCCGATTGCCCCATTTGCCATGGGATCGGTTTTGTCGGCTACGACGTTCCCATTCACGATCCCCGTTTTGGCAAAAGTGAAATTTGTGTCTGCCGCCTGAACTCAGTTCAATCGCTTAAGCAACAGCATCTGTTCCAGCTCAGCAATCTTGGGTCGCTGAGTGAATTGACCTTTTCCAATTTCATGCCGCGCGGCAGGGTGGGGCTGGGCGCCGCCCAGGCGAACTCGCTCCAACAAGCTTTTAATTCCGCCCAGAATTTCGCTGGCATTCAAAAAGGTTGGCTATTGTTGACCGGCGGATATGGTTCCGGTAAAACTCACCTGGCGGCTGCGATTGCCAACCAGTCAGTTTCCATGGGTACACCCACCATTTTTCTGACGGTACCAGACTTATTAGATTGGCTGCGTTCGTCTTTTTCAGGCTCTGCCGACTCGGATTATGAAGAACGTTTTAATGAGATTCGTAATGCAGTCTTGCTGGTGATGGATGATTTTGGCACACAAAGCTCCACTCCCTGGGCTGAAGAGAAACTTTTTCAGATCATCAACTCCCGTTATATCAACCGTCTGCCAACTGTGATTACCAGCAATCAACAGCTCAGCGATTTTGAAGGACGGATCCATTCCCGCCTACTCGACCCCGACCTGGTCACCCATGTTCACATTCTTGCGCCTGATTTTCGTAATCCGACCGATGAGTTTGGGCATCCTGAACTTTCAAGTTTGCATATGCACTCTCGTCAGACCTTCGGAAATTTCAGTTTTCGCAAGGACGAAAGTTTACGTAAAGAAGATTTTAGTTCCCTGAGGGAAGCTTTTGAAGCTGCACAGGCTTTCGCGGAAAATCCTAAAGGCTGGTTGAGCCTGCACGGGACCTATGGAAGCGGGAAAACCCACCTGGCTGCTGCCATCGGCAACTACCAGTCTGCCAAAGGTTCTCCTCCGCTTTTTATTGTTGTTCCGGACCTTCTGGACCACCTGCGGGCTGCCTTCGCGCCCAACAGCGGCATCAGTTTGGATAAACGCTTCAACGAGGTGCGCACCGCCCGACTCTTGATCCTCGATGACCTTGGAACACAATCGGCGACCCCCTGGGCACGGGAAAAGCTCTACCAACTCTTCAATTATCGTTATAACGCCGAGCTTCCCACCGTGATCACTTCTTCCATCATGCCCGATGAACTGGACCAGCGCCTTTACAGCCGCATGTCTGACCGCCGGTTGTGCCGCATTCAGATCATTACTGCTCCAGGTTTTACAGGGAAGTAAATTCCCCTCATCTTGAATTATGGGTATAATGGGAATTCGTGTATACATGAATACTAACGCGTGTTAGGGGACACGAACAGGAGAAAAATGAATAAAAAAATCATTCGGGAGTATCCCAATAGTTTTGATCTGCCCTACCGCATTAAGAGATTGGGCGATATCGCCCATAACCTTTGGTGGGTCGGCAACCCGGAAGTTGCCAGGCTTTTCAAAGAGGTGGATGCCCTCAAATGGAGACTAAGCAATCATAATCCGATCGTCATGCTTCGAAAGGTATCCAAAGCCAAGTTCGAAGACCTGATCAAGGATCGCTATTTCCTCAATCGTTATGACCAGATCGTGCGCGATTTTGACGCGTACTTGACCCGTAAGGACACCTGGTTTAATTTGCAATATCCAAACAATACCGACGATAAGATCGGCTATTTCTCATTTGAATATGGTCTGCATGAATCTTTGATGGTCTATGCCGGTGGTCTGGGCATTCTCTCGGGTGACCATCTGAAGGAAGCCAGCGACCTTGGGCTGCCACTCGTAGCTGTCGGTTTCGTTTACACCTATGGGTACTTCTCCCAGCGCATCACTGAAGATGGCTGGCAGGAAGCCCATAATGTTGAGATCAATTTTGACGATATGCCGATTGTTGCGCTCTATGATGAGAATCGAGAACCGATCAAGATCTCCATCGAGTTGCCTGGCCGCACCGTTTGGGCAAGGCTCTATGAAATCCAGGTTGGTCGCGTACCTTTGATTTTGTTACACACCAATCTTCCTGAAAACAACCCCCAGGATCGCCAGTTGACCGACAAACTCTATATTAGCGATCCTGAACTGCGCATCTCACAGGAGATGCTCCTGGGTATTGGCGGTCTGCGTGCCTTGCAGCGCCTTGGTCACAACCCCCAAATTTTCCATATGAACGAAGGTCATTCGGCTTTCCTGACGCTGGAAAGAATGCGCCAGTTGATGAATGGCAGCGGGCACACCCTTGAAGAAGCTAAGGAAATTGTAAAGAAATCCAGCATTTTCACAACACACACTCCTGTACCAGCCGGTAACGATGAATTCCCCACCTGGCTGATCGACAAGTATTTTGCAAACTACTGGGGAAAGCTTGGCTTGAATCGCGATCAGTTTATGGATCTGGCAAAAATCCGGACTGACTGGTCGGATGAAGTCTTCAGCATGCCGGTCCTGGCACTCAAGCTCTCCGACTACCGCAACGGTGTCTCCAAATTGCATGGTGAGGTTTCGCGCAAGATGTGGAACTACCTTTGGCCTAACACGGCTGCCGAAGAAGTGCCGATCAGCTCAATTACCAATGGTGTTCATACCGGCACATGGATTGCGCGCAGAATGGCTGATTTGTATATTAAATATCTTGGTGCCGATTGGAAGGATCACCTGGATGACCCGGAAATGTGGGAGAAGATCGATACGATCCCGGATAATGAACTCTGGCAGGTACGCATCCACCTCAAACGGAAACTGGTCAGCTACATGGTTGCGCGAGCTCGCGATGAATGGGGGCACGACCGCGTGCATCCTGTTCAGACAGTCGCCAGCGGTGTGCTGCTGGATCCCTTGGCTTTAACCATCGGTTTTGCCCGCCGGTTTGCCACCTACAAACGCGCAAATTTGCTCTTCCGGGATTATGAACGCCTGATGAAGATCGTTACCAATGAAGAGCAGCCAGTACAAATTATCTTTGCTGGTAAAGCTCATCCGGCAGATGAACCTGGCAAGCGCCTGATTCAGGAAGTCTACCGCCATGTCAAAAATTCCCGTAATGGTGGTCGCATGGTCTTCCTGGATGATTACGATATGGATATGGCACGCCACTTGACCCAAGGCGTCGATATCTGGCTCAACACTCCCCGCCGACCGCGGGAAGCCTCTGGCACCAGTGGCATGAAAGCCGGCATGAACGGAACGCTGAATTTCTCCGTCCTTGATGGCTGGTGGGCGGAAGGCTACAACGGTAAAAATGGTTGGGCAATTGGCGACGACACCCACTATGATAACCAGGACCTGCAGGATGAAGCTGATGCCCTCAGTCTTTATGAAACGCTCGAGAATGAGATTGTACCGCTCTACTACACCAAGCGCTCTGCCGATGGTCTGCCTGGCGACTGGATCGAACGGATCAAGGAATGCATCCGCACCGTTTCACCGGAATTCTCAATGACCCGTATGGTCAAGGAATACACAACCGACCTCTACCACCCAGCCTGGTTGACGGCGAAAGAGGGTGCTTCGATCCAGGATGTGATCAAGTAAACCTGGTGAGATTCTAAACTCTCATCCCCTCTTTGGTAGTGGATGGGAATATATATTAAGAAATAAATACGTCTGCAATGGTAAGCTGCTATTGCAGACGGTTTTCTACTGGAAAGATTGGGAGAAAAAAATGGCAGATATTTTTACATGGCAGGCAATTGGCACAGCAATTCTGATTTTTTTGGTAAGAGTGCTTTCGATTTCCATGGATACCCTGCGCTTTATGCTCACCATGCGTGGTAAACGGGGTATTGCCTGGATATTGGGCTTCTTCGAATCCGTTCTCTTTGTTGTCACTGTCGGTGCCGTGTTGAATGACATGTCCAACTTCCTCTATATCATCGGTTATGCTGCCGGTTTTGCCACGGGCAATGTGGTCGGCATGCATATCGAAAGAAAACTGGCAGTCGGCTTTTCCCACATCAGCGTCATCAGCAAGCACGCCGGATCCGAAGTTGCGAAAAATCTGCGCGAAAATGACTTTGCTGTTACAGAGATTCCTGCTCAAGGGAAAGACGGTCCGGTTTGCATCAGTGATTTATCCGTTCGGCGAAAAGACATCGCCACTGTAGAGAAAATTATCCAGGATACTGACCCGGAAGCCTTCATCACCATTGAAGATGTCACCCCCCTTCGTGCTGGTTATTGGGGCAGGCAGAATGTCAGAAGGTAGTTCTCCGAAACGCATCCTGATATTTGATTTTGATGGTCTCATTCTGGACACAGAAACCGTTGAGGTCGAAATCTGGAACAACCTTTATGCTGAGGTTGGTCTGACTTTTGATATGGATGCTTACATTGGGGTGGTGGGCTCCAACGGACCGCGCAGTTTCGACCCCGCCCAACCCCTGGCAGAAAGGGAAGGCGAGAAACGCAGTTTCACGCAAATTCGCCAGGATTTTAGAAAATTAGCCTATGAGTATGTGGAAGAAATCGAACCATTGCCAGGTGTGGTGGAATTGATCAGGAACGCAAAGCTCAAGGGTTACCTTCTGGCGGTTGGTTCCAGCGCCGCTTCCGTGTGGATCAATACCCATCTCAAGCGTCTCGGGCTGCTGGGTGAATTCGATTTCGTGGTTACATTTGATGATGTTGAAAATGCCAAACCTGCTCCAGATATTTTTTTAAAAGTGCTGGAGCGAGCGGGCGTTTCTGCCGAAAATGCGCTTGTGCTTGAAGATTCCCAAAATGGCATCCTGGCAGCTCACCACGCCGGTATCCGTGCGATTGCCGTCCCCAACCCGATAACGAAAATCCAGGACTTCTCCCTAGCCACGGCAGTGATCACGTCACTTGTAGATTTCGATCCCAATTTGTATTTTTGATACCCTCTTGATCGTGCTGGTATCATCATTACTAGTTTGCACTGCACATTCCGCTTTTCAATCGTGCAATCTATGCCCAATTTTCGAGTGCTCCAACGGTAAAACGCAGCGAATCAAGAGCAACATCATTTGTACGGCTGGGGCTTGCCTCCAGCCGCGGCTTTGTTCTCAACAATGCGGGCGGAGGGAGATGAACCCCCTCTGTAGTAATGGAGCTCAAAAGATTCTCAAGATGACCTGATATCTGTACTATAATTTACCTACCTGACAAAAAGAAAGGGAAATTTATTATGGAAATCGATCCTTCCGAGTTTTATTTTGGCAACACCTACGACCTGAAATCTCAGGCAATCATTCCCGACAAGCTAACCTATTATGATCCGCAAGACCTCACCACCCATATGGTCATAACCGGTATGACCGGTTCGGGTAAAACCGGTATGGGCATCATCCTCCTGGAAGAAGCCGCGCTAAAAGGCATTCCCGCGATCCTGATCGACCCCAAAGGTGACCTCACCAACCATGTCCTGCATTTCCCGGATTTCCTTCCGACCGATTTTGCCCCTTGGGTGGATGCCGATGCCGCCAAGCGCGAAGGTCAAACCGTCGAGCAAGCTGCTGAAGCCGCTGCTGCCTCCTGGAAAAAAGGCACCGAACGTTCCGGAATCGACCGCGATCGAATGGAAAAGCTGGCGAAAGCAGTCGACTACACCATCTATTCACCCGGTTCCGATTCTGCCATCCCGGTCAGCATCCTTTCTTCCCTGAAAGCCCCGGCGATCGATTGGGAAGAAAACAAAGAAATGCTGCGAGAATCCATCAGCAGCACCGTCACAGCCCTGCTTGAACTGGTTGGCTTCAAGGATATCGACCCGGTACGCTCCCGTGAGCACATCCTGATGTCCAACATTTTTGAACAAGCCTGGAGCCAGGGGGAAGACCTGGATTTGGAAAGCCTGATCCTTCAGGTACAAAATCCGCCTTTTGAGAAACTAGGCGTCTTCGCAGTCTCCAAGTTCTATCCTGAGAAGGATCGTTTTGAACTGGCAATGCTGCTCAACAACTTTATTGCTGCCCCTTCCTTCGAAAGCTGGCTTGAAGGTCAGCCCCTCGACATCCAGAGCCTGCTTTACTCGCCTGACGGCAAACCCAAGCACAGCATCTTTTACCTGGCACACCTGGCAGATGCCGAGCGCATGTTCTTCGTAACCCTGCTCTATTCTGCTGTGGAAACCTGGATGCGAACGCAATCCGGCACCAGCGATCTGCGGGCATTGGTCTATTTCGATGAGATTGTTGGCTACCTGCCGCCGGTTGCCAACCCGCCCAGCAAACCGATCATCCTGCGCATGCTCAAGCAAGCCCGCGCCTTTGGCGTTGGGTTGGTGCTCTCCACCCAGAACCCGATCGATCTGGATTACAAAGCGCTCTCCAATGCTGGAACCTGGGTCATTGGCAAACTGCAGACCGACCAGGATAAACAACGTCTGTTAGACGGTCTTACCAACGTCTCCGGCTCATTTGACCGACCATTCTTTGACAATACCATCTCAGCCCTCGGCAAGCGCGTTTTCTTACTGCATAACGTTCACGCCAAGGCACCCGAAATTTTCACCACCCGTTGGGCGATGAACTATCTGCCGGGTCCGATCACCCGTAACAAACTGGATGATCTCAACCGCCTGGCTGGTGCCGATGTGCGTATGGTTTCTGCTGCCCAAAGTGGATCGGGGCAAGCGGTTACTGCCGAGGATGTAGTTGGTGGCGGTGTTGGAAACCTACCAGGCAAGCAGACCCAACCGGTCCTCGGTTCCAAGGTGGATGTCTTCTACCTGCCCGTAAAAATGGGTCTTGGCGACGCTTACAAACAGGCTGCTGACCGCGGCATCGCACCGACAACCCAACCTCTTTATCATTACCGCCCGGCTCTGATCGGGCAAGCTCAAATTTGGTTTGCCAACCGCACCTACAATGTCAATACCCAAAAGCGCGTTACAGTACTGATGCCCGAATTGCAGACGCGCGGATTGGTGCAGTGGCAGGATTTCCAGGTCGATGAAATTCCTTCGGCTGAATTTGATTCCCGTCCTTTGCCAGACGCGAGCTTTGCAGACCTGGTCTATCCATTTGATGACGAGAAAAATGTCGCTGATCTTTCTGGTGATTTTTCTGACTGGCTCTATCGCAATTATCAATTAACACTCTATCGCAACCCGGACCTTAAACTGGTCTCAGAAGTTGGCGAGAGCAAAGACGAATTTATTGCCCGGACTCAGCAGGCAGGCAAATCCAATCTTGAAGATGGTGTCGAAGCCATCCAGTCGAAATACGCCAAACAAAAGAAATCGATAGAGGATAAACTGCTCAAAGAAGAAATGGCGCTGGAGAAGGATAAACAAACCCTCAATCATCGCCGTATTGAAGAAGCCGGTACAGGTCTGCAGACGGTCATCGGATTGTTTGGCGGTCGGAAAAAGAGCATTAACAGCTCACTGACCAAGCGGCGTATGACCGCCACCGCCAAAGCCAATGTGGAAGAATCAGAAGCCATGATCGAACGGTATAAATCTGAGTTGGCTGAACTGGAAGCCAAAATGCAGCAGGATATCGAGGAATATAAAAACAGCACCCAGGAAAAAGCAGTGGAGATTGAAGAGATTTTCGTCAAACCTTTGAAAAAGGACGTCGTGGTGGAATTCTTTGGTCTTGCCTGGGCGCCGGTTTATGCTTTCAAAAACGGCGACCGTTGGCTTGAGATTGACGCGTTTTAGGTAGATTGTTTTGTAGGCCGGGTTGCGTTGCCCGCCCTGTTAAGGGTCAACCCGGCTTTTTCTTAAAATTTGTCATTCTGAGTACGCTATCTTTTCGTAGGCCGGGTTCAGGTTTTGAACCCGGCTTTTTTTGATCAGTCGAAGGGAGTTCAAAACCCGCCCTGCATTTTATTCTGGATCGATTGCGATAATATCCCCAAAACCATTCACTTCGATCACCCAATCACTACCCGGAACAGCTTGTTGAAAGAGATTGTAATCGGTGGTGGTGTAATCAAAGTTATCTGATGCGGTTGAAAAGGTGATGGTGTACCGTTCAGTCGAATTCCCATAGCGCTGGTCCATGCCCAGGCTGGTGCTTGGCCAAATCGCATTCGTGCCATAACCATCTTCCGCTAATGTGTTGACCACAACCCACTGCATGGTGTCATAGGAGCAATAATTTTCGTAGACCTTGTAGTAACAATCCTGCACAACCTCTCCTACCCCGGTTCCAGTGTCGATCGTGTAAGGAGTGCCGCAAACTTCCTCTGAATTAGCCTTAGCAACATCGGAGTTGTAGCGGTATCGCAATTGGCAATCATAAGTCTGCGCGTTGTTGGGGATATTGGCTTCCCAATCGCCGCTTCGCACCATTTGGTATGCTTCAACCACAACCTGGCGCTGCCAATAGGCTTGGGATACAGTGGCATCCAGCTGATCGGTCTGATTCATTCTGCTGAAATACATTGCTCCGAACACACAGCATGAAATCAATACCAGCGCCATTACGATAATAGCCCATTTTGGCAACGGTTTTCGCTCGCTGGGTACATTCATTGGCACAACAGGTTCAGGAATTGGGCTTAATACACCCTCATTTAGCACACCTGTTGGGCGGGAGGTTGCCCCGACCGCCAGGTCACCGCCGCACTCCACACAAATCTGGGCATCAGCCGTGTTGCGGGTGCCGCAGTAGGGGCAGTGCTTGTCTGGTCCAGCTTTTGCCATGCGGATCAGCGCCTCGTCTTTGATAAAATTGAAAGTGGCAGGGTCAACCCTGTCGAATTTTACATCCACAGGCTGGGGTGCCCCACAGGACGTGCAGGAACGAATTGCACCAGGATTCTTGGTACCGCAACTGTCACAAGTCCAGACTAATTCAATGTATCCGAGCACTTTTCTGGCCATTTTTACTCCAAAAAGCTAGTTCAGCAACACATTAAGTATAGCAGAGCTTGGGGATGCAGAAGAAAGCTGTCACACCACGAGATTGAACACAATGAGAGGGATTTGAGAGATTTGCAGTCAAATCCCATGCCCGGCGATAATGCTGACACAATCTACATAGCCCTCTCCTTGTGTATAGACCGGACAGATCGCTGACAGGTGTTCGGAGACACATGGTTGACAGTCTGATTCTTTAACATTGGCTGTCTCGCAGATCAAAACGAGCTATTTTGTTATTATAAAAGTAAACCTCAATCATACCTGCTGTATCACAAAGACGGACAACCACCTCTTTTTTTGGAAACGCCTTGCCCAAGCGTAACTTATGCCCTTCATACATAAACACTCCTTTGCGATCAGTCTTGCGTACGATATCCAGTGGTCCATATTCAGCAACAGGCAGACTACTGGGAAAGCATTGCTTAGAAGGTTCATACCGCGATGATGGCACTTAAAATTGAGCGATTCATGTGGTCGATAGGTGTTATAGACCGTGCTCCACCGATCAAAGAAGGCTTGAGCTTCATTCAGATTTTCGAAGCCTTGTCTTGCGATGACTTCCTCTAGAAGGGTGCGATTGAAACGTTCATTTTTCCCATTGGTCTGAGGATGATAGGCCTCTACTATGGATAACACCTACACCCAGCTGCATCAGCCAGGTTGTCAAAATGGTGAAAGGGCTGTCTTTTTCATCTCCCCAGGGAGACCCATTGTCCATCAGGATGCGTTCTGGCAATCCATACTGCTCAAATATCTGGCTCAATTGCCTTTGAACAGTCAATGCTCTCTCGTCAGCGCAGGCTTTCAATCCCACCAGGAAACGTGAATGATCATCAACTATGGTCAGGAGGATGACAATACTGCCCGTCTAAGAGCCGAAAATGTCCCTTGAAGTCCATCTGCCAGAGTTGGTTGGGCTCTTCATATTCAAAGCGGATAAATGCTTCCCGCTTCCGGCTCTCATCCGGGTCTGTTTGTCATTGCGTCTCAAGATGGCTGTGATCGTACTGGCAGAGGGCACCGGTACTTTGCCTTCCCGTTCCATGATCTTTCTGATCTTCCGACCACCCCAGACTGGATGTTCGTCTCGAATCCTGAGAACCTCTGCTTCCACTTCTGGAGGACTCTGGGCTGGGCTGTTCTTTGGCTTTCGGGATCTTTCTTCCAAACCCTTCTGACCTTCTTCTCGTTCCCGCCCCAACCGTCAGGTCACCGCCGCACTCCACGCAAATCTGGGCATCAGCCGTGTTGCGGGTGCCGCAGTAGGGGCAGTGCTTGTCTGGTCCGGCTTTTGCCATGCGGATCAGCGCCTCGTCTTTGATAAAATTGAAGGTGGCAGGGTCAACCCTTTCAAATTTTACATCCACAGGCTGGGGTGCCCCACAGGACGTGCAGGAACGAATTGCACCGGGATTCTTGGTGCCGCAACTGTCACAAGTCCAGACTAATTCAATGTATCCGAGCACTTTTCTGGCCATTTTTACTCCAAAAAGCTAGTTCAGCAACACATTAAGTATAGCAGAGCTTGGGGTATGCAGAAGAAAGCTGTCACACCGAGATTGAACACAATGAGAGGGATTTGAGAGATTTGCAGTCAAATCCCATGCCCGGCGATAATGCCGGTACGATCAAACCGCTTCTATCGTCGCCTGAACTGCCTTCAACCCAAGAATCGCAATCAACGGGATGCTCCCCAAGACCAGGGGGATGTAAACATAAAACGAAAGCACCAGTAACGCCAGCATCACCAGGGAAATGATCAGGGCATAAAGTGGCTGTTTCAGGATCGTGACAAAACCATTTCTCCAGGCTACTTTCATGGTCTTGTCTTGCTGCAAAAAGAAACAGGATACACTAAAAAACTGCCAGATCAACCACAGGAACCCCATGATAATAGTAACAATTGTCAATAAAGGAGCGCTCTCCAACTGAGAGTTGTAATAAAACCAGACGTTGGTCACCAAAACGAAGATCACCAATAAGTTGATCCCGCCCCAGACCAGGCTTTTCAGCAAATACTGCTTGAATCCCTTCCAGAACCCCATCAAACCGCTTCGTTCACGATGTGTAAGGTCGAGGCTTTCCTGGTATATCCCAAAAATGGCAGCCGGGAACAAGAAAATTGTCAGGCTTAGCAAAATCGCCACCAGGGAAACTACCACCTGGTTTCCCCAATCGCTCCACCATAATTTGATGGCATTAACAATAACATCGAAAGCTTGTGCTGGTTTCATATTCACCTTGGCTACAAATTATAATTGTTATGTTAAAGTGGAGGTAAAGGTGATTGATATCAATCAATGTCTTGTTGTAGTCATCGACGTACAAGGAAATCTGGCAAAAGTTGTTGCTGAGTCCGAGCTTGCGAACGAGAATATCAAAAAAATGGTGCAGGGCAGCCTGGAATTGGAATTGCCAATTTTTCTAACGGCGCAGGCTCCTGAAAAAATTGGTCACACTACAGAAATTATTCGGCACTTGCTTCCCGACCATTACGAGTATCCCCGCACCTCCTTTAGTATCTGGTCAGACGAAAACCTCAGGAGTGGCATTCTGCGATCCAATAAGAAACAATTTCTTTTGTGTGGGTTTGAGAGTCACATTTGTCTCTACCAGAGTGCAACCGACCTGCTGGCATCTGGCTTTGATGTTTGGATAATTGTTGATGCGGTGTCATCTCGTGCTCTTGTAAACAAAGAAATCGCAATAGCAGAATTGAGAGCACAAGGTGTGCATCTCGCCAGCGTCGAGATGGCTTTGTTTGCTCTCATGCAGGATGCCAGCCACCCTTCTTTCAAAGCTATATCGAAGATCATCCGCTAAGTTTATTACCCGAACTTATATATCTCTAACAAGAAAGATGTATGATCAGTTCTAATCTACAACTGGAGAACTTATGACAACAGAACCAAATACCCCAAAGAGCAAACGAAAATCCCGCTGGTGGCTGACCCTCCTGGTCTTGTTAGCGATTGCTGCAGCCCTTTTTTTATTCAACAACTATCGCCAACAGCGTGCCATGCAAGCCACGATAGCAGATTTACGCACAACGCCCTTCACTCGTGAAACCTTGCAGACCACCATCAGTGGTACTGGCAATGTTCGCCCGCGCCAATCCGTGACCCTGCTCTGGCAGAGCAGCGGAACGGTTTCTGCTTATGAGGTTGCGGTGGGTGATACTGTTGAAGCCGGACAGATTCTAATGAGCCTGGACGAAAATAACCTGCCGGCTGAGATCATCCAGGCATCCCTGAATAAGATAACTGCCACCCAGGCACTGGACAGCCTGGAAGCTAATATCTTGCTGCAGCGTGCGACCCTGACCAGCAATATTGCCTCAGCCCAAACGACCATTGCTGATCTTGAGACGCAGTTACTCAACCTGGAGTCGCGTGTCTGTGAGAGCTGGCGGGTGGATAACCTGCGCAGCGACTATGATAACGCGTTGGAAGGTTACCAAAACTGGCCCACAGAGACAGGATGGTTTCGCGTCCAGACCACCAAAGCAGCTCTCGATTACTGTGCCCCCGAAGTAATTGCCCAGCAAATTGATGCTCTGCAAAGTCAGCTCGACCTGCAGAAAGAAAATGAAGCGCTCTGGAAGCAGGATCTGGAGAGGGTCCAATTCGGTCCGGATCCTGTGGAAGTTGAAAAGCTGGAACTCCAGCTCAGTTTGGCTGAAAAACAGCTGGAAAACCAATTCATTAAAGCTCCGTTTTCGGGCAAATTGCTCACCCTCAACCAGGATCCGGGAGACCAGGTAAATCCCGGTAGTATGGCAGCCCAGGTGGCTGACATGAGCGAGTTGTTCGTTGAAGTGCTGATTTCTGAGGTCGACATCCCTGCAGTTCAAGTTGGGCAGCCTGTTTCCTTATTCTTTGATGCTTACTTCGAAGAGGAATTTTCGGGGGTTGTTTCAGATGTTTCTGAAAGTGGCGATCGCAGTACCGGTGTGGTCAATTACACCGTAACAGTCAAAATGGAAGACCTCTCCGAAAGGATCAAACCAGGAATGACCGCTGCCGTGAGCATCCTGACCGCTGAAAAGCCCAATACACTGGTCATTCCTTCCGAATCCATTTTCTCCCGCGATGGTTTGAATTACGTGTATGTCTTGCGCGATGGCAATCTGGAAATGGCGCAGGTGAAAGTTGGTGCCTATTCGAATCAGCTGATCGAAGTTCTCGAAACCGACATTTCTGAGGGCGAATTGATTGTCATTAATCCCCCGATCGACATTATCTCCAATTTTGGTATGGGACGGAGGCTGCGTTAAGTGGCAGAGACCAAACCAACTCCGGTTATTCAAATTCGTGACCTAACCAAGGTTTACAAACTTGGTGGTGGTAATGATGTTCATGCGCTGCGCGGCGTAAGCCTGGATATTTTTCCTGGTGAGATGGTCGCCATCATGGGTCCAAGCGGTTCGGGCAAATCGACCCTGATGAACATGATCGGCTGTCTCGACAGTCCCAGTGGAGGTCAGTATTTTCTGGACGGCTTGCTGGTCTCTGACTTGGTTGACGATGAGCTTGCCGAAGTGCGAAACAGGAAAATCGGGTTCATCTTCCAAAAATACAACCTGCTGGCGCGCGCCAATGCCGTCGAGAATGTGGAATTACCTCTACGGTACAGCGATGACCCATCCAATATGACTGAGCGAGCCAAAGCAATGCTCGAATTGGTAGGGTTGGGCGATCGAATGGACCATAAACCCAACGAACTTTCCGGAGGGCAGCAGCAGCGGGTTGCTGTAGCACGGGCTCTTGTGAATGACCCTGCCATTGTTTTGGCAGATGAACCTACTGGTAACCTCGATTCCGTTTCAGGGCAGGAAGTGTTGGAGTTGCTGCTGAAACTGAACCGCGAAAAGGGCACCACCATCGTGGTTGTTACCCATGACCAGGGTGTAGCCAGCAAAGCCCAGCGTACGATTCGGCTCTTTGACGGTAAAATCGTGGAAGGGGAGAGTCACTGATGTCCTTCCTTAGAGTCCTCAAAGAATCTCTTACCAGCATTTTCGCCAACCGGATGCGCTCTTTTCTGACAGTCTTGGGCATCGTAATCGGTGTGGGTGCCGTTATCGGCATGTTATCTATCGGCGCAGGAGCCTCAGAAAGCATTTTGGGACAAATCGAATCGATCGGAACCAATACTATTTACGTGATGACCGGTGGGGATGACGAAGTAACCAACCCGAAACCTCTGACGCTTACTGATGTTGATGCCCTTTCCAATCGCTCCCGCGCTCCGCATATTTTGCGTGTCACACCCGTGATGATGGGTCAGGCTTCTTTTACCTTGGGCGATGCCAGCCGACAAACGACGATTTTTGGAAGCTATGCTGAATATGCCGACGTGACAGGCGTGGAACTGGAAGAAGGTGAGTATTTGAGCGCGTCGGACGTGGACACACGAGCTGCTGTGGTTGTGATCGGTCCTGATCTGGCAGAAGATCTGTTTGGAAGACGCAGTGGTGTGGTGGGAAACATGGTTCGCATCAACAACTTCCCTTACCGTGTGATCGGTGTGACCAAAGCCCAGGGTGGCAATCAATTTAACAACCCGGATATGCAGGCTTACATGCCCATCACCACCATGCAGCTGCGAATCGTCCGCCGGGCTGTGCCCGATTCGGTTCAGTACATCATTGTGCAGGCACAAGACGCCCAGTCGATCAATCTGGCAATTGATGAAGCTGAACAAGTGTTGCGTGAAACTCACAGGCTGACGCCCAGACAACCCAATGACTTTACCCTCACCAACCAGGAAGATATTCTGGACATCGCCAACTCGATCACGAATATTCTTACCATCCTGTTGGCGGGCATTGCCGGTATCTCCCTTTTGGTTGGCGGGATCGGCATCATGAACATCATGCTTGTCACTGTGACCGAGCGCACGAATGAGATCGGATTGCGTAAAGCTCTGGGTGCCCGAAAAGCGGATATCATGCTTCAATTCCTGACAGAATCAGCCTTGTTGAGCCTGATTGGCGGACTCTTTGGGATCGCTTTAGGCTGGGCGTTCGCCCAGATCGTGGGGACCATTGCCAAGAATTCGGGCACCCCCCTCACACCAGTCGTTCAGGTTCAGGCGGTTTTGTTGGCAACCCTGTTCTCCATGTTGGTGGGTGTCTTCTTTGGCTGGTATCCTGCCCGCCAGGCTGCCAACCTCGAACCCGTCGACGCCTTGCGCTACGAGTAGAACATTTAGAATGACGCTCCCCGTACGGCTGGGGCTCGCCTCCAGCCCTGTGTCAAACAATCTTCATCTGCCTTCGGTAGGCCGGGTTCCGCCCTTGAACCCGGCAGCCTAATCAAGGGCGACCATGGCAGGTCGCCCCTACAATAGACCAAGATCCTTGATAGTGCCGTTCTCATGACCGAGCATGGGCTTTTGACTGTTAGGTCTCCACTTAATGCAATGAGACAAGAAGTACTAACCCCCTCCAGCCTTCTTTTGGCGATGGGAGGGGGCGAGGGGGTGGGTGTTCTATTCACGGGTCTCCTGCCCGAGCACGGGTTTTGATCGTCAGATCCCCATTGATACGGAGGGAGATGAATACTGCTCACTTCGCTACCAGCACCATGGCCCCCTCCGTACGGCTGGGGCTCGCCTCCAGCCACTACTAAGCTGCCTTTTGTAGGCCGGGTTCCGCCTTTGAACCCGGCAAACCTGGCACTATCCTTACGGGTGGTATCCAAACCCACCCAAATCTTGTTCATTAAATTGAGTCGCTACAATAAAAAAACGCCTGCTGATGCAGGCGTTTTTCAAATAGAACCTAAAACCTATCCACCAAATCCCATTACCAATGCCAACAGCAATCCACCGGCAATGACACTGCCAAGCTGTCCAGCAGTGTTCGCGCCCATGGCATGCATAAGAATGAAATTGGTTGGGTCTTCCTCCAGCGCCATCTTTGCCGAAAGTCGTCCTGCCATCGGGAAAGCAGAAATCCCGCAGGCACCAATCAGGGGGTTCACCTTGCCGCGCGTGATAACCGCCATCAATTTACCAAAAAGCAATCCGGCAATCGTATCGATCACAAAAGCCAGCAAGCCCAAAAGCAGGATTTTGATGGTATCCAGGTTCAGGAAGCTTTGGGCGGTCATGGTGGACCCAATTGCCAGACCCAGGAATAGCGTGGCAATATTGATCAGCTCGTTTTGGGCTGTCTTGCTCAGGCGATCCACTACCAGCGCTTCGCGCAGCAGGTTGCCAAGCATCAGGGCAGCCATCAGAGGGGCGGCATCCGGAGCAACCAGGGCGACCAACACCGTCACGATAATTGGGAAAAGCACCAGCGTCAGGCGGGAAACTGGTTTGGGCGAGTATTCCATCCGGATCAGGCGTTCTTTGCGAGTGGTCATCAGCCTCATAATGGGCGGCTGGATGATCGGGATCAGGCTCATATACGAATAGGCTGCCACAGCAATCGGTGCAATAATGCTCGGTGCCAACCTCTCACCAACAAAAATGGCGGTCGGTCCGTCAATGGCGCCGATGCTGCCAATGGCGGCGGCTTCATTCAGGGGGAATCCCAGCAGAATTGCCAGAAGCAGGGTGAAATAGATGCCAAATTGTCCGGCTGCCCCCAATAATACCAGGCTGGGTTGGGAAAGCAGCGGGCTGAAGTCTATCATGGCACCCACGCCCACAAAGATCAGCAGGGGAAAAAGCTCTGTTTTAATACCGGCATCATAAATGACTTTCATAAAGCCAACTTCATTGGACATGCCCAGGTTGGCGAGCAGACATCCGAAACCAATCGGCAGAAGCAATACCGGTTCGTATTCCTTCCAGATTGCCAGGTAGATCAAAACCAGCCCTGCCACGATCATGGCAGCGTTGCCCCAGCTGAAAGCCTCAAAGCCTTTGCTTAGGTCTTGTAATAGTTGGGTGAAATCCATTGACCCCCCTATCCTTCAAAAGTCAAAATCGGCTGGTTGTGCTTCACCAAATCACCAGGGTTGACATGGATGGAAGCAATCTTGCCATTCCGGTTAGCCTTGATGGAATTTTTCATCTTCATCGCTTCCAGGACATACAGTTCCTGACCGTTGGTGACAGACTGACCTTCCCTTACTTCCACCGAGATGATCACTCCCGGTAAAGGTGCCGTCAAGGTCAGGCTGCCAGCGGCTGCTGGTACGGGTGCGGCGGTTGCAGCGACAACTGGTGTTGGCGTGCTGCTTGTGGCTGCCGGGATGGAAGCTAGTTCCTCTTCTGGCCAAACTTCATAGGTCTGTCCATCCACCTCGGCGATGATTGGTCTGGTGGTCAAATCCTTCAGGGTGACCTGGTATTGTTTTCCTTCAATGCTGAGATTAACTTTCATCGTTTCCGTCCTCTGATGGTATTTGAATAGAGTTGCTGGGTTCTGCCGGCTGTCCACCAGGCATTTTCTGAGCCAGTACTGGGCTGGGGTGCAAAGCTGGCGGTTGAAGCCTGGCTTTCCAGCGCGTAAGCAACCGCAATGGCTGCCGCCAGGGCGCCTTTGGTGTCGTTGGCAGGAGCTGCTTCGGGTTCGCTCAGAATGGCTTCGGCAGCTGGTGCTTCTTCTTCAGTTTCTGGCTTGTTGGTCAGCTTGACCAACAATGCCATAATGCCCCATAGAGCCAGAATCATAATAAAAACCAGCCCCATGCCGACCGCGGTGATCAGTAATCCTTGACTGATGGTAGACATATTCACCGCCTATACCGGCATGTTGCCGTGCTTGCGGGCAGGGTTCATCTCGACCTTGTTCTCAAGCGCTTGTAAAGCTTCGATCAGTTTTTGGCGGGTTTCTGCCGGCTCGATCACCTCGTCAATATAGCCGGCTTTGGCAGCTGCGTAGGGATTGAGGTAGTCTTCCTGGTATTGTTGGGTCAGGCGTTCGCGTTCGGCTTGAGGATCTTCAGCGGCATTGATCTGGCGACCGTAAAGAATGTTCGCGGCACCTTCGGCGCCCATCACCGCAATTTCTGCCGATGGCCAGGCGTAAGTTATGTCCGTGCCCAGATATTTGCTGCTCATCACCACATACGCCCCGCCATAAGCCTTGCGGGTGACCACACTCACCTTTGGCACAGTTGCCTCGGCATATGCAAAGAGCACTTTAGCACCATGCCGGATAACGCCGCCATGTTCCTGGTGGACACCAGGCAAGAAGCCGGGAGAGTCGACAAAGGTCACGATCGGGAGGTTGAAAGCATCACACATACGCACAAGCCGGCTGATTTTGTCGGCTGAATTGATATCCATAACGCCTGCCATCATGGCGGGTTCCTGTGAAACCACACCCACCGGTCGTCCAGCCAGGCGTGCCAAGCCAACGATCGCGTTGGGGGCGTAACCGGCCTGGATCTCGAGGAAGGAACCCTGGTCCATGATTGCGTGGATGGCGTCCTTCATACTGTAGGGCTGGTTGGGGTCTTCTGGAACGAGGCTGTTCAATATCTCAGAGCGGCGACTGAAAGCGTCGTTGCTTTGTGCAACGGGAGCTTGCTCAACATTATTGGAAGGCAGGTACGAAAGCGCCTGGCGAGCCAACGCGATCGCATCTTGTTCGTTATCACCAACTAACTGGCAGTTGCCGCTGACCGTCAGGTGCACATCAGCACCACCCAGGGTCTCGGAATCCACTTCCTCACCAGTGACGGTCTTGATCACGGCCGGACCAGTCAGGAACATGTAGGACTGCTTGCGCACCATGATGACCAGGTCGGTCACAGCAGGGGAGTATGAAGCGCCGCCAGCACAAGGACCCATGATGAGGCTGATCTGGGGCACAACACCAGAATATATCGCATTGCGGCGGAATATTTCAGCGTATCCGCCCAGGCTGTAAACGCCTTCCTGGATGCGTGCGCCGCCAGAATCGATCATGCCCACGATGGGTGAGCCAGTTTTGACTGCCAGGTCCATCACACGGCAGATCTTGTCAGCTTGCATCTTACCCAGCGAGCCGCCCTGGAAGGTGAAATCCTGCGCGTAGACGTAAACGGTGCGTCCATCCACTTGTCCGTAGCCGGTAACAACGCCGTCACCATAACCAGATTTGCCTTCCGGATCATTTAGACCAGTTGCCAAAGCTCCGATTTCGCGAAAACTGCCTTTGTCGAGCAGTAGGTCGATGCGTTCACGCGCAGTCAGGCTGCCCTTGGCGTGTTGCTTGTCGATGCGATCTTGTCCGCCACCCAATTTGGACGCGGCACGCAAAGCCTTTAGTTTTTCAATGCGGGGGTTTTCCTCGGTCATTCAATCTCCTTGTTTAGTTATTTGCCCCGAATATTGTGAGTAGGGCTCGAATGCGTGACTATTGTAACATTGCTTGGTGGTTTTAAAGAGTTATTTCCCGGTTTCTCAAAATTCGTCATGTCTACTCGGTTAATGTTATGTATAATTAATAATAAATTTGAATTGTTTTTCGAAGTTCCCAAGTATCTTCGAACGCAGCCATCAGCTTGGTAAGTATTCGCCCATTTACCTAAAGTGATAGAGGGTGAATACATTGAGATAGAGAAAAAAAACCATTTATTATGAAGAATAATTCGATTTATTAGAGGCGTATGGACTAATAGATGAATAACCCAAATAAATTGGAACTGCGGAAGTGGTTTGTTCAAAATCCTAATGCCTTATCAGATGAAAAGACGCTTCGATCTATATTATCAGATGCCTATCAAAACGATATAACTAAGGTTAATCTTCTTCTGATTGCATATAAAAAAGGAATCGTTTCGAGCCTACGACAATCTTTTCCATGGAAACAATCAGAAAGAAGCCGGTTTATAAAATTATTGGAACAAGAGCACTCTATTGTAAGTGATAGAGCTATTTGGGCTGTCGATAATTGGTCTTCTCTATTTTCCAATCGAGTTATCGATGCTCTAGATCAATATACAAGTAGCCAAAACAAAAATGCTACTTCATCACATGGAGATAATTTTGACGTATTATATAGAAGAAGCGAGTATGATATTTATGTCGATCCAGAATTAGAGGAGCGGCCAGACAGAATATTCATACCTTGTGGTATAGGTAACACCGATAGTGGATTCTTCATCTATGGCATAAGAAAATCAAAAACCTGCGACCATCCGGCAGCCAATGTATATGCTCTTGTTTATAACTTACTAATTCGCTCATCAACTATTACCAAAAAAAATTATCCACAATTTATTAAGAATATTGATTCCGTCTATGATCTCGATTATCGAAGTATTTTCAGAATCGCAATTTCAATCTTACAGATGATTAAAAACAATTATGCAATTGGCGAAAATTTGAACCTGGCTTTTTCTGGGGACAATGATGACCTAAACTATGCAGTAAGTCTAATTAACCATTATGCAAAACTGTTCGCCCGCTTAATCAGAATAAATGAAGTTACATTATCAGTGCGAAATTGTGATTCTGGCCACAAATTCTGTTTTAAGGGAACCAGCGGAATTCATATAAAGGAAAATACCAAACTGATCACAAACGCACGAGAGATTTGGTATGGGAAAATGATTAATTATCATTTAAGAGAAGACTCTCTGCCCGATTTGGAGTACCTTTTACGGGAAATTTCACCGTTTGATCATTTTCTTGAGGGCCAATTTGAAGCTTTGAGAGATATGGTTTCTGCTAAAGCGCACATGGTGTGTATTATGCCAACAGGGAGTGGTAAATCACTTGTTTATTACATGATTTCCCTTCTTCAACCTTCACCAATAGTGATAATATCTCCGACTGATATATTAATTCGAGACCAAATAAGAAACCTAAAACAAATTCATCAAATAGATAATGTTGCGCATCTACATCTTTCCTCTGAAAGTAACTATGTTCTGTTTGACTTTCATAATAGTTTGAACTATATAACTCCATCGACTCTGCAAACCAGGAATCTAGTATGGAATTTTAGGCACCTTAACAACAATCATTCAAGCCTGACCAACATTATATTGGATGAGGTTCATTGCATATCTAATTGGGGTCACGACTTTAGACCAGAATATTTAAGGTTATCAAGATTTTTGAATGAGGAGTTGGATACGATCATATTATTAGGCTTCACGGCAACAGCAAACTACACTGTAGTGGAAGACGTCCAGAAGCAGCTAAATATCCCAGAAGAAAACTTTTTATCACCAATCACATTTGATAGAAATAATATCTCTTACCACTATCGACGGCTAGATTCTTCTGAAGAAATGTTGATTGAGATCGGCAGTATTTGCCAACAGATGATCGATAAACGCGAAAGGACGATTATTTTTACGAAGAGTGATGAAATATCACGAAGGGTTGCAAATATTGTTGGTTTTGAAGCTGACATTTTTGCTGCTAGCGACCCAGAAGCTTATCACCATTTTGCAGATGGAAAATGTCTAATATTGGTAACCAGCGAAGATCTCGGAATTGGTATTAATTTTCCTAATATTAAAAATATCATTCACTTCGGATTGCCTCTATCAAAAAGTGAATATGTCCAGCAACTGGGTCGTGCGGGGCGAGCTAATGAGCAAATAGTTTCTTATATCTTATATTTAAATAGTGAAAATGGCACAATTCCAGCAGAGTTGTTAAGCAGAGATACGCTCGTTGAGAAAATACCGAAATTGCTAGTTGGATTTGATAATGACTATGCAGATATTTACCGGAAGTTAACAAATAACTGTCCAGCCAAGGAATTTCTAATTAATCAACTATTAACTCTCCGTAATGAATTTTCTTCCAAGGGATCGAGGTTCGTTGAAACATATACAGATGATGAGTTGAATTCTGTTAAACATAAGCTATATATGCTCCACCCTGGCTCTGATGGATGGTGCCGATCACCAATCCCGTTCTGGCGCTGTCATGGGTTTAATCAAAGAAGGCGACCGTTACGTCATCAATATCCTGACTGATATCCTGTACTTAAAAGATCACCTTTGGTGATATGGACTTTAAAGTGGCAGGCACCCGCAATGGTATCACCGCCCTGCAAATGGACATCAAAATTGGCGAATACTCCCGAACGCGCTGAAGCCTCTGGACTGCAGTTATTGGAATTTGGTCAGATTCCAGACGCGGATCAAATGCTCCAGGCAATTCTGCACCCCGCCTTAAGCCTGAAGCCCATGCGTTCCCATCGAATCTGATCAGCGCCAATTGACAAAATTGGTGCCATCATCGGACCCGGAGGCAAGAACATCGCGCCCTTGCAGAAGAAAAACCAATACCAAGATCGATATCGCTGATGACGGAACCGTTTTTATCGCTTCTACCAGCGGTGTTGGCTTTGAAGAAAGCGCGCGATCGCATTCTCTCACTGACCGAAACAGCTGAAGTTGGCAAGATTTATACTGGCAAATGTGCGCGTAGCCGATTTCGGCGCCTTCATCGAGATCCTGCTCGGATTGATGGCTTGGTGCATGTTTCACAACTGGCATCAGAACGTGTCGAAAAGGTCGAAGACGTTGTCAACGTTGGCGACGAACTGACTGTGATGGTCATCGATGTATCTCCGGAAGGCAAGATAAGATTGTCCCGCAAGGCTCTGTTGGAAGGCTGGACAGCTGATGGAAGTTCGGGTGGTGAACACGACAATGCCAACCGCAGTAAGTCCTCCGGCGGCAGCCGTGGTGGGCACTCTGGTGGTGATCGCCGTTCTGGTGGCGACCGTCAGTCAGGTGGACGTTACAATGATCGTTCTTCCGGTGGTGATCGTCGATCCGGTGGCAGTGACAGTTCAAGCGGCGGCGACCGCCGTCCCCCGACGAGATTAATAGCGCAATACCAGATGCGCGTGAGGCCCGCCCCACCTTTTCGTTCCCATTCGGTCAATCGCATGACTTGTAGGGAGACCCAAGGCGGTCTCCCGTTGATGCGTAACTCGGACATTAGGTTTCTTTTGACTCTGTAGGGGAGACTCGCCACATTCCGTTGATGCGTGTAACTCGGGCATTAGGCTTTTTTTGAGGTGGCAACACTTTACTGGACACAAGCCCCCTTATTTCATACCCAATGGACTGAGGATATCCCTGGGTCGAATGAGCCTTTTGCGATTGTACCAAACTCAATAATCAAATATGGGTTCCTTGCCTCCATTTCTGCAACATTGCGTCTGCACATTCCGCCTTCCAATGTGGAAAAGAAACTCTCCACACAGGCATTGTCATAACAATTGCCCTTTCCACTCATGGCGTTGATTTCACAATTTCCCCGCAATAGATCCAGATAGGCTTTGCTCGTGTATTGACTGCCCAGATGATGTAACATCGCCCGGTGGTATTTTCCCACGCACAAGCCATCTGCCAGGCTTGCATAACCAACGCTTTCGTCATCCCTTCGCACCGACCAACCCACAACCGTCCTTGAATACAGATCCAATAACACCGCCAGATACAACCAGCCTGGTGGCGATATAGGTGATGTCCACTGCCCATTTTTGATTAGGCCCTTGCGCGCTGAAGTTCTGGTCAAGCAGATTGGAAGCTTTTTCATGGCTCTCATCGGCTTGTGTGGTTCAAACATGCCAGCGTTTCACTTGCCTTGGCACCATGCCCTCTTCTGCCATCAGCCGCTGCATCCGCCGCCGTGAGGTGTTGATCCCGGATCTTTCCAAGCTGGCCTTCAGCCGACGAGCACCATAGGTTTGCTTGCTCTCTCCTTGAAGATTGGTTCAATCATGCTTTTCATCAATTCGCCTCCTGCCGCGCTCGCCGGGCTTTCTCTTTTTCCAGGCATAATAGCTGCTGCGACGGATGCGCATGACCTCACACAAGACTTTTGACCGATAGTCATCTCCGTTTGCTCCTCGATAAACTCACAGCGCTTTACCCGCTCCGAGAAAATGTTCAAGGCTTTTGGCGATATCTCTTTCCTCCTTTACACACGCCGCAGTTCAGTTTTCAGCAGAGCCATGTAGGCTTCCCGGCTGATGGTTTCAAGCTCATTTGGATTGTCAGCCTGTCCATATTCGCCACCAGCGGGATTATGATCGCTGATGCCCAATTCACGCGCGATCTGGGCCTGGCTCTGCTCAGCTCTTGACCAGGTCCACTGCCTGATTAAATTTCTTCTGTGTATTGTCTTCTTGGTTTGCTTGCCATTTGACTCCTGTTCTGGTTGAAGTATGGGCTACTCTTGCCTTAGCTCTGTGTCCACTTTTTCGGCACCACCTCATTTTTTGATTCTGTAGGGGAGACCTGCCACGGTCTCCCGTTGATGCGTAACTCGGCATTAATCTTTTTTTGATTCTGTAGGGGAGACCTACAAGGTCTCCCGTTGATGCGTACTCGAGCATCAGGTTTGATTTCATTCTGTAGGGGAGACCTGCCAAGGTCTCCCGTTGATGCATAACTCAGGCATCAGGTTTTATTTCATTCTGTAGGGGAGACCTGCCATGGTCTCCCATTGTTGGGTAACTTGTACATCGGGCGGGCATGGCAACCCGCGCCTACGAAAAAAACCTCGCATCTTACGTCTTTGACTTCTGATCAGGATTGAAATCTATGTAATCAAATGTAAAACATGCCTCTTCATCTGTACGAAGAATATGATCATAGTAGCTTCGTTGCCATACGACTCTCGGAAGTGGAGAGCGATTCCTGGTTTCAGGGTTGTTGTTATATTTCCATACCGAAAGAGTTTTTATTTTGCTCACAATACTAGAAACTGAAGGTGGGTCTTCAAAACTCTCACCTTCGAAAAGGTGAATTAACAGATGCAGATGATCTGGCATGATTTGATACTTGACAATCTCTACACCAGGATTGTGTTCAGAAAAATCCACTAGTAGATCTTCAATTATCTTCCCGTAATTCGATGAGATTAATCCTCCGGATACAAAGTCTCCAAGCAATTTTGCTCTTTCATCCGTCACCATAACGATATGATAATACCCTGGAGAATTGTATTGATATCCTGCAAGCCTTAACTTTTTTCGAGATGGATGCGGAGTGGATCTCATTTGTCAATTTTATCAAATCTTGCGTACACGACAAGAAAATCTTATGTAGGGGAGACCTGCCACGGTCTCCCATCATTGGCAAACTCAGGCATCGGTCGGGCATGGAAACCCGACCCCCACAAAACATGTTTTTCTTCAGACGTTGATACTAATTCTCTCTCTTTCCAATTCCAATGCCACACGGGCGTCGGTTTCTGTGGAAACAAACCGCATGATCAACAAACAGGGATATTCCGGGCAATGCGCACAATTCTCAATCGGACGTTTCGTGGCACATTGACGGATCTGGCAGCCCTGGCACATTCGCGATTCCAAGCGCTGCTGACTGTGGCAGCCATAACAAGTCATATCTTTGGTGGATAGGCACAGTTCTTCGCTGGAATATTCCGCTGCCAGCCAACGTTTGTGCACCTCATCCCTGTTTTGCGTTGCCTGGAACACCGGGCATTCCGCGCAATTCAAACCACAAAATGCCAATTCACCCATCATCCTCCTCCTACGATCTCTCCACAATAGATGTCAAAAGGCGCTTTGAGCAGTCTTCGCAAAGGTTTTTCAAACTGGGAAAAAAAATTCTGTGTCGCCGCATGGTAATTCTCAATCGTATCGAATTCCCAGAAAGAGTAATACCTGACAGCCCCTACGATCTTTTTGAGGGTTCGGGGAGGTTCCTGGATACCGTCATCGTAGGTGTAAAATCGCTTGAAATAACGGATCGAGATGCAGCCTAAACTGGTTTTCTGGGCTTCACTCATTTCTACTACCAGTTCTTCAAATGCCTCTAACTTTTCAGGCAAAACCTGGAATGCTTTAACTTCTGCAAAGGACATAAAACCTCCATTCGTAACATACGTTCGGATTACAATGAAGGTTGCATTTATCTTGCCAATTGGGGTCTGACAAGCCTGCCTGGCAGGATCTGGTAGTTTAACTGTTTCGGGACAAAACTAATCTCATGGGAGGGTGATGGGCATGGGTCAACTCAAACCCCAGGCTTTCGTAGAGCGGCTGACCTTCCGGGCTGGCATCCAGGTCAAGGTATGCCAGGTCTAATTCATGCGCTTTTTGGATAAGTTCCTGCATAATAGTACGCGCCAATCCCTGGCGGCGGAATTCAGGCCAGGTGAGGATATTGATGATACGTCCATAACGCCCCTTCGATGCCATCGGTTGCCACATCACCTCCATCACCTGCAAGAACCCAGCAGCCGCGATAATTTCTCTCTCGACGGCGATGTAGGCAAACAGGTCGCGCTCAAGGTGCTCACTAAGGAATCCATGAATTTGTTGGGCAATCTGGGATTCGCCTTCGGGTTGAACAGAATAGCCCAACGCGCGTAAGAAATCCAACCGGGCTTTCACCAGTAAGGGGATGTCTTCGTATCTGCCTGGGCGGAAAATTGGTGTCATCTCAGATGTTATCCTCGTTGAGAGTTTTATTACGATAAACCAAATCCGGGCGGGTTTGCCAGCCCTGGCTCTCCCAAAAAGCATTACCCTGTTCATTTGTCCCAAAAACCAGCATACCAGCCTTGGTAATGCCTTCAGCTTTCAGGGCTTCGCAAGCTGTGTCAGCCAGCAGCTTCCCGACGCCCTGCCCTTGGTATTCGGGAAGAACCATAGCGTGATAAATATATCCGCGTCTGCCATCATGCCCAGCCAAAATTCCACCAATGATGTGCCCATCCATCTGTGCGACAAAGCAGGTGTTCGGATTACGATCCAAAAATTTGGCGATCCCGGTTTCGCTGTCATCCAGGCTTCGCAGTCCTTTATTGAAACCTGGCAGGCTGTGCCAAAGAGTAAACAGATCAGGGTAATCTGCAATCGTAAAAAGCCGGATCGTAGCAGCCATAGTCTTGTCAGATCATTCCGTAACGATGCAAAGCGGTGTTGAGGATCATATTAACCAATTCCGTGTGACTAATTCCATCCGCTTCAGCTTCAATGACGATATCGGATAGTTTGGGCATCAGGCCAGGCAGCGGGTTGATTTCCAGAATGTAGGGTTTGAAATTGTCATGAACATCCAGCCGAAAATCGATTCGGGCAACATCCAATGCGCCGGTCACCCGAAAAACAGCGGCAGCTAACCAGTTCAGTTCATCCACCATGTCCTCATCCAACGGTGCCGGGCAGAGATATTCCAGGTCAGCAGCATGGTCAGTCTTCAGCACGTTGCCATATACACCGCCTGCTTCGATCCATGGCTCCAGGTTGACCTCCATGGGGGGTAAAAATTGCAGCCCAGCCTGGATACGGTGGGCGTTTTCGTCTTTTGGGATACGCCTGGCGACGGGACCGATCAGGTTGCCAACCAGCCCGATGGTAACCTCGCGCCCTTCGATGTAACGTTCCACCAGGGCACTCTGCTTGTATTTTCGTAAAATGTACCGAAGCTGTGTGCGCAGCTCGGTCTCGTTGTGAAGAATGGATTCATAGCTGATGCCCATGCCCGTTCCTTCTCGGCTGGGCTTGATAAAAAGCGGGAACTCCATCCCTTCTTCCAAGGGTTCATCCTCGCGTTCAAAACTCTGAAATTCAGGCGTGGGCAAATTGTGCCAAGCTAAAATACGCTTGGTCATGGGTTTGTCCAGGGTCAGCGCCAGGGTCAGGATCTTGGAGCCGGTGTAGGGAATTTGCAGCTTCTCAAGAATGGCGGGGATTTGTGCCTCGCGCGAATCGCCAAAATGGCTTTCAGCGATATTGAAGCAGATATCGGGCTTATAATCGCGCACGGTATCGATGATGCTGTCATCGGCTTCCAGGAAATCAGCCTGGTGCCCGCCTTCACGGATGGCATTGACCAGGGACAATACTGTTGATTCAGAATCGAGATCATCCCATTGATCCTCACTCATACCATCAAAAACAGGCGCGTTTTCTTTAAGATTTGCCAATACGGCGACACGAAAACTTTTCATTTTTTACAGCATCTCCAGGGGGTTTTTAGTTTTTCACAACGCTGAATTATAGTAGGTTTTCGAAAAAACTGAAATTAAGGTTTTGTCTTGGATTTGGATTCCGCGTAGGGATGGAGCTCTAATACCCTGTTAAGGGTGACTCCATCCGCATTGTCCGAATCAGGGAAACTCAGCGGGAGGGGACAACCCTCTCCAGTACGGATGGGCCTTGTGTCCATCCGCACTATCAAATCAGGGAAACTGAGGGAAAAAGATAACCCCCTCCAGTACGGATGGGCCTTGTGTCCATCCGTACTATCAAATCAGGGATACACAGCGGGAGGAGCAAGCCCCTCCCGTACAGCCAACCAACAAGAAACCTACCTCTTTTCGTCCACGGCTTCAGCAAATCAAACCCCCTCCAGCCTTCTTTTGGCGAAGGGAGGGGGCTAGGGGGTGGGTAATTAAACGATGTTCGCTCACCATAACTGAGCGGGAGGAGCAAGCCCCTCCCGTTCAGCCAACTAAAAACAAACCTATAACTCCACCATCTTCGCGTCCACGGCTTCAGCCTGGGCAACGCCGCGTTCCACATTCACAAAGCGCAGCAATATGATCCCAGCCACGAAGAAGACCACCAAAGAGACAATCCCAAGGCGTGGGTCGCCTGTTTTTGCCGTAATAAATGCCATCAATGCCGGACCAACGACGGTATTAAACTTCTCAGATACGCTGAAAAAGCCGTAGAATTCTGCACTTTTGCTTTTGGGCATCATCTTGCCAATCAGCGAACGGCTCAGTGCCTGGCTGCCGCCCTGTACCATTGCCACGCCAAAACCCAGCACGAACATATGCCATTCTTCTTTCATAAAATAACCAAAAACTGCCACAACCGCATAAATGAGCAATGCCATGCTGATGGCTTTCTTGTTGCCCATCGTTTTTCCTAGTTTACCGAACAGAAGAGCAAAAGGCGCAGCCACAAACTGGACCATCAGGAAAGTACCCAAAATGGTCAGGGTGCTGAAGCCCAGATCGGAGGCGAAAGCGGCTGCCATGGTAATGATCGTGCCAATGCCGTTGGCATAAACGAAGAAGGTGATCAGGAAAAGGAACAAATCCTTGTAATCTCGGATTTCGCTAAGAGCTTTTCCCAGCCGCTTGAAACCAACGGTGAACACGTTCTGCCCAATCTCATGGGATTCACCCTTGGCAGCGGGCTCATGCACGTGTCTGAAGATGGGGATGGAAAAGACAGCCCACCAAATTGCCACGCTCACCAGGCTCAGACGCATCATCAGGGCAGTGGCTTCTTCTTCAGGCATTCCGGTCATAAAACGGGGACCAAGGAAGATCATGATAGCGTTGATCAGCAGGAGAATCCCGCCACCGATATAGCCCAATGCGTAGCCGCGCGACGAAACCTGGTCGATCTCGTCTTCCTTGGCAACATGCGGAAGCAAGCTATCATAGAAGACCAACGACCCGGCGAAGCCGATTGTCCCAAGAATGTATAGAATGATGCAGAGTGTTTGATCGGCTGGTGAGACAACAAACCAAAGCAATGCGGTGCTGAGAATACCTAAAGCAGCGAAAAAAGCCATAAAGGTCTTTTTGCTGGCTTTAAAATCTGCAATAGCACCTAAAATCGGGCTCAATAATGCTGCGATCAGACTGCCAATTGCGACCGCACTGCCCCAAATTGGGACCGATGAACCCTGGGCGATATAAGTGGCAAAGTACGTGGGTAAGACCACGCCCATGACAGTGGTGGCGAAGGCAGAATTCGCCCAATCGTACATGGTCCATGCCCTGATATTGCGTTTGTGTTCCTTTTCGTCTACATCCATGCTCAGTGTTTCAAAATTTTCCATTGTTCACTCATTTCCTGTTGAATAATCGATAATTTGTGGTTCCCCGGCTCGTGCGCCGAGTGTAAAGAAAGTTTCGTCCATTAATGATATCAATGACAGGGGGTCATTGGTGGTCAACAAGGTTTTCATCTGCTCTCGGGGGATAACATAGGGTTCCAGGTAGGCTTTCAGAAATTTTCTAAAAGGCATCACACCATCTTCCGGACGCAGCCTTAGCATATCCTCCAGCTGAAAACGCGCCAGCTGGTAGACTTCCTGAACAGAAATTTCGTTTCGGTCACGTCCACTGAAAATCCAGGGATTGGCTTTGGCGGCTCTACCGATCATGACAGCGTCACAACCGGTTTCTTGTAGCATCCTTCTTGCGTCTGCCGCGTTTTTCACGTCACCGTTGCCGATGACCGGTACATTCAGCCTGCGTTTCAACTCCCTAATCTGAGCCCAACGGGCAGGTTTATTGAAAGAGTTTCTCTGTGTGCGGCCGTGCAGTGCCACCAGTTTTGCGCCGTTTTCAACCGCCAATTCAGAAAGCTCGAGGTAATTGTGGCTGGTTTCGTCCCAACCCAGGCGCATTTTTGCGGTCACAGGTACGCTCACAACCTGAGTTACCAGCCGGAAGATATCACGAACAAGCGTCGGATTGCGCATGACCCCTACGCCTGCTCCGCGCCCGCACACGCTTTTTGCCGAGCAGCCCATGTTGATGTCGATCATATCAGGCTGAAATTCTGCTTCGATCCGTGCGGCACATTCTGCCATGCGTACAGCATCATTATCCAGCAATTGAACAGAAAAGGGACGTTCAGGTTCCCGGAAAAGGAGGCGTTTTTTCTCGTAACTTTTTTGATTGGCGTAATCAAGCGTATTGACAAACTCCGAGACCGAATACGCCGAACCCAGTTTTCTCGTGATCCAGCGAAATGTGGCATCCGAGAGCCCATCCATGGGAGCCAGGATTAATTGCCCAAAGATCGGAATATCACCGATCTTGAAGATGGGCGAAAAGTCTGTCTGGACCATGTTCAGTCTGCAATCCTGAAAAAGAGCGTCACGATCTTGTGGGCAGCAACCAGCAATTCTACTTCCCCTGTCTCGTTTGCCTTCACCTCACCAAGATAACTTTCATCCAGGTTTACTAATTCGACCGATAGGTAAGGGAGAGAAGGCTTCAGCTTCAAGTTGATGCTCGCATCAGAAAGGTTGACGCCCCGCAAGATCCAACCGGATTCATTTTCAGCTTCCTTAAGCGCAGTGATCAGGAATTCCGAAGGCGCAACAGATACCATCTCGGCCCTTTCCGGCAATCGCCCGGTCTGCAATGGTGCCACGACAGCCTCAAAATCAGTTTGGTACGACTGTGCCAACTGTACGGCATTACCAAAATCTGCTCCATGAGGAATGATGGCGTAATTGAAAAGATAGGTGGCCTGTTCTTGTGCTCCCGGAGTCGGCAAAGGCGGTCCAGCCTGCCCCTGGCGGTTCCACATGTCATCGCGCGAGAGCCAGCCCACGCAACGCAGCAAAGTGAGTGCGATCTCAGCCCTGCCTTGCTCATCTCTCACAACTGCCACTTCCGGTAAGCCTCGATTGGCGATGGTAAGTCCATGACTTGCGACGCTTACGTCCGTAAAAGTGCGCTGAGGCACTTCCGGACGGGGCAGCTCGCGCCAGGATGCGTCGGTATCAGGAAGGTCAATGACGCGTTCCACGATCTGAAAATGACTGTCAAAACGGGCTGTTTCCACCTTCAAACTGGTGGGGAAACGCACTTCCAAACGGTGATCCAGGGCATGGTTATCGAAAACGACCTGGACATTGACCTGGGGCAAGCCTTGGGTAAGGCTGATGGCAACATCCAGTGGGCAAGTTACCAACTCACTGCTGCGGCTATCGCGTTCATTGCTCAAACCGATGGGGGTTTTGAGGTTCATCTGCAGGATCAGTGTTTCAGACAAAGCTTCCTTGATGGTCTCAACACTCTCAATTTGTGGGAAAAAGACCGAGTCGTTTTCCGGAGGCGTGAAATTATATTCATCCCCACGGTCACCGCGATCGATAAAAGTGTTCAGGTTCTCGTAAAGTACCTGGTTGACCTTATCGAAGAGGCTAAAACTGCCGTCCTCTCCGGTCAGCGTGAGTGTGAAGTACTCATTGGAAATGCTTTCCAGGTCTTCCTCGTCCTCATCCCACTCTACTACCGTAATTTCTTGTCGCGGTACGCTCAACACCCACCAGGTCTGATAACCCAACGCGGGCACATCGTTGGCAACGAAGGATAGCCTGGCAGTAGCAACATGGAAAACCTTCACCCTTACCAACATTTCCGGGTCACAGCTCATAACCAGTCCCATAACATCAGTCAGTGCGCTCTCAAGTTGTCGACCATCGGGTTCAAGGAAACTGGAAAACTCTGCGTCTATGCAAGGCATATCCGGGTCTTGCCCTAACTTCGCCCTGATCAGTTTTTGGTTGTTGTGCCCGCTGCTGCCGGCATTGGTCAAAAGATTCATCAGGTTCTTGACCTGGTAAGTGTTTGATTCTTTGAAATCACGTTCTTCCCACTCCCACTGACAGTCGACCTGGTTGCCTGCCTGATCGACCACGCGCAAGTCATGACCTGCATCAGGGATATCGATATCGACCGACACCAGATCGCTTTTGAGGTAAGGGGAAGCGTTGTAAACCGTTACCGCTGCCAGTTTGTTTGCCAAATCTGGCCCCTCCGTACTGATCTCAGACTGGAGAGCTGCGAGACTCTGACTGGTGATCGCTTCGGCAACCTGATCCACCTGGTCGAAACGGCTGACCATATCGGCATGGGTTTCATCGATTGAACAACCGCAAATGGAATCGTGGGGATGATTGCTTATCAGCAGTTTCCAGGCTTGATGGATAACAGGACCGGGATCGTTCAGGCGGGTGCTTTTTTCGTGCTCCTTGAGTGGCAAGAAGGCAGCCTCTCCGCGTTTGACCAACTCTGCCCAGGTGCTGAATGGTTCCACCCAGCGTTCCAACATAGTTTCTGAATAGTGGTTGCGCTGCTTGATCCACATCCTCGCCGATAGCACCCCTGGCAGCATATGTGCTTTTTGCGGGTCGCGCAATTCTCCGGTGAGCGAGGGTGTTTGAATCGAATTTTCTGCCAATTCGTGGCTGACAGCTGCCAGGTAAGCCGGCAGGGTGGAATGAATTGCCCTTCTTTCTGAATTCTGTTGCTGGTTGTAATAACGGATATGTTCGGGCAGTTCAGGTCGCGGTTCAAGGTGATCAGTTCCGCGCATCAGTAAAAAGTGGCTGGTAGGGTTAAGCGGTTCCAGCTTGTCGGTTTCCTTGTCCAGGTCCATCAGGCTTTGGTCAGGGTCAGAAGCAGGCCAATCAGCAATATTGCCATAACCATCGTGAAGATGGGCAAGCAAAACGCTGCTGCCGTCCGGAGCTATCCAGTGCAAAAGCGTCGGAAAATCTTTTGGTACGCCACGCCAGAGACAGGCAGTATCCATGTGGAAGCCATTCAAAATTTGGGGCATCTGCCCGATATGACCAAAGGGGTCAGGGATGTAACCGATCATCATGCGTTGACCAAAAAGCGAGCAAATTTGCTTTCCAATCATCAAATTACGGATGGTCGCTTCTGGAGAAACCAGGAATTCATCAGGCAGGATATACCATGGACCAATCAGGACACGGGTTTCCTGGATATGTTTTTGCAGGAGAGGCAGGTTAGCCATTCGCATCTGCAGGTAATCTTCCAGGACGATGGTCTGTCCATCGAGCATAAAATGCAGGTATTCCGGATCCTTGTCCAGGATGACCAACAGATTGTCAACCAAATGGACGAGTTGCAAGCGGAACTGCTGGAAGGTTTTGTACCATTCCCGGTCCCAATGAGTGTGAGAGACAATGTGTAATGTTTGCATGGGATCTCCTTGGTTGGTTAGCTGCCAGGCTAATTATGCCATAAAAGGGAGAATTCCTCGTAGAAGACGACCAATGGAACAAACGAAAGTCAGGCGCCCTTGTACGGAAGGCTGTCTTTCTGAACGAAGTGAAGAATCTTGTGTTGGGGCTGGTAAATTGGTTAGTCGACCTTGAAACAGTTATGATACCGTTTTGTACATTGAGTTACGATGTAGGGCGGCATTAGGCGGACGGTAATTGGGATGGGATACAAAAACGGTTTCACCTCACTCCACCATCGGCTATGTTGGCGTTACTCTGCCGACTTACGCTGACCTTTAACTCCTCCAATGCCCAACGTATTGAGTCTGCCACGATTTTGTCGGTTTCGTCGTCTAACGATTGCTCTAATATGGGAACAAATTCTTTCTGCCTGCTGTTGCCCATGGCGATGGCAAGGTTGCGGCGGAAGCCGCGAAATTTGACACGCCATACGGGCGTGTGACGGTATTTTTGCTTGAATTCTTCTGCAGTCATCCGGAAGCTTTCTTCCAGGTCCGGAAATTCTTCAATCACCGTGGTTTTCGATGTCAATCGCGCCTTCTTATTCACCGGGCAAATGCTCTGGCACTGATCGCATCCAAAAATCCGATTGCCGAGTGCCTTTCGGAATTCGGGGGATCTCGCCACGGTTTTCGATCGTCAGGTAGCTCAGGCAGCGCCTGGCATCGATGCTGCGGTTGGGCAGGATAGCTTGGGTTGGGCAGGCACGAACACAAAGCTGGCATTCTCCACAGCCATCGGTTTCAAAGGGAAGGTCTGGTTCCAGTTCAAGGCTGATCAGCAACTCAGAAAGATGTGTCCATGATCCGAAATCAGGATGGAGAAGCAGTGAGTTTCGTCCAATCCATCCCAACCCTGCCTTCTGCGCATAGCCTTTTTCCAGGATCGGCGCACTATCTATACAGGCAAATGTTTCAACACTGACTCCGGCAAGTTCACTGATAAGATTTGCCAGCTGCTCAAGGCGTTCTTTGAGGACGTCATGATAATCTGGCAGCAGGGCATAGGCTGCGATAACGCCTGTCGATTCGATCGTGCCGATATCCCCATCGAACTTAGACGGCGGAGGATAGCTTGAAAGCAGGCTTATTACCGTCTTGCAGGAGGATAGTAACCGTCTCGGATCTGCCCGCATTTCCTGCGCACGCTGGCTGGCAAGATAGTCCATGTCCGCATGTTGACCATTTTCTATCCACTCCTGGTATCGCTGGTGTCCAGGCACAGGGAAAACCGTCGTAAACCCAACCGCAGCAAAGCCGAGGTTTTCAGCCCCGGCTTTGATCTTTGCTTTCAGAGACATTTCGTCCTGTTGATCAAGCTATTTGATATTGTATTGGAAGTAGAAGTACCCAAAGGGAACGTTACTGGCATTCACGATATTCCAATTACTTTTCGCCACTCCGACGGTCTGAGGGGCAGTGAAGTTCATGGTGAATTGGACGCTCATGGTCGGAGGAACTTCAGTTGGCATCTTGAATGTTGTTTGGGTGATGCCGAAATTATTTCCGTCCACAAACTGGATGTAATAATCAGTTGTCCAGGTGGTTGTGCCGGTATTCATCAGGGTGACGACAACCTGGAATTTGGCAGTAGCAAGAACCTCAGAATCGTCCGCAGGAGCGCTGCGCGTCCAGACTCCGGCATCAATACCACCCGAAGCTGTCGGAGCTGCCAACGTGGTTGTCACCTGGGGTGAAGGCGTGCTTCCCAAGGCGGCGGTCGGCACCACAGTTGTGAGCGTAACAACAGTTGTAGCTGTAGGCGCAGTCGTGGCTGTCGGCACAGGTGTATCCGTAGGCCTCGCAATGGCGGTTTTAGTAAATTGGGCTGCTACAGTTTGGGCTACATTGGTTTGGCGGGCTATTTCAGCTGCCGGATCTTCTTTTGGTCGGCATCCAGAGATTGCCATCATCACAATAAGTCCTGCAAGGAGGACTACCTTTATCTTTTTTGTGTCCATCTTTACACCTTTCACTCGACGGAAAAAAACTCTGTAATAATTGTGACGGCTAGTTTACGATTTGTCAAGTTGACCTGCATCAGGGTTTGATCTCCGGTTTCAATAAATGGATGACATCCCCGGAAGGCGAACCGTTCGCCTTTAAAAGCAGCACGATTTTTACCTGCTTGCCGCCTAATGACCCAAGGTCAACATCCAGCCGCTGAAATTTCAGATCATGGATCTCGCTCCAAGCAGCCAACTCACGTATATTTCCGGAGGAATCTTCATAATTCAGGCTGAATTTGACATCACAAGTTGTATTGCCCCTCTTGCAGCCCAAAACAGCCGAAAACCTGGCATTGGCAGGGATGGTCATCGCCGGGAATGTGCCTTGAAGGTAGGAATCATCGGCGTTATACAGACCCAACCAAAGAGCAGTCTCATCGTCCTGCGAGCCGTTTTCGAGCACAGGACGATTATCCGAATAGACATATCCCCCAGTATCCTCAGGCTGACCCGGACAATTCAGTTTACCTGTTGGGCTGGTCCAGCTTGCGGAACAATAGGAGTCCGCCAGGTTGATGCTATCTCCTCGCACCTGAATTTCTACCCAAAAAGTGGCATCTGGATTACGAAAAGCAAAGATCACCCCTTCGGCAGTACGTAGCTGGAACTCCGCCCGATATCCCCCGGGACCGTTAGGCGCGGTAAAGGGCAATGAAATGGTAACAGTATCTCCCGGCGCGACGGCCTTATCGTTGATTGGTTGGCTTGTAGGCGCACCCATGGCACTGCCCCATACGTATACCACGCTGTACTCGGTAGTCCAGGTGCAGGTGCCTTCGTTCTTCAGCGTCCAGGTCTTGGTGAACGCCGTGCCGGGGTAAAACTGGCTGCCGTCGGGAATAGTCTCGCTGACGAAACCTGCCAGATTGCAGCTCTGATCGTTCCCGGGTGTCGCATTTGTTTCTGTCGGTTCTGAAGTCGGACTCTGTGTCTCTGTCGACAAAGGGCTTTGAGAAGGCTGGATGGGTAAGGGAGTTGCAGTTGCCAATACCTCAACCTGAGAGGTGGCAGTTTGGACTGCCATTTCAGTGGCAACGATTGAGGTGGTCATTGCTTCTATTGTGCTGGCAGCAGAAGTGCGAATGAGATCCAGTTGATCCACAGGGGTCGGGCTGGGCTGCCCGCCAGTACAGGCTGTCAGCAACCATACCATGCCAAACATGAGCACTCCCGCAAACCATTTTTTCATGCCTTCTCCGTCCGTAGAGCCCTTACCGTCCAAACACAATGGTCCTGAAAAAGGTCTTGATGTTAAACTTTTCTCCGCTCAGGAGCGTTTGCGAGCTGAACAAATTGGAAACACCTCGCACAACAAAATAAACGGTCGCAATCAAGACTGCCAGAGAAAGCCCAATTTGCCATAAAGCTACGGGACCAATCGCAAGCCTGGCCATCATGACCACCGAGGCAGTCATCGGGAATATGCTCAGGATGACGCTGATGAGTGAGTTGGGTTCTCCGATCAATTGATTGATGATCAGCATGATAAAGATCAAGGGTAGGGTCAGAATAAAAGAAGAGCTATTCCCTTCACGCAGGTTGGGTGCCAGAGCTCCGATGCCTGCCATCAAGCTTCCATACAAAAAGAATCCCAGGATGAAATAGGGAATCCCCATGACCAAAACCCGGCTGGGAAGGCTGACACCCTGCAAGAAAGCTAGGCTTTGACCACCCATGTTCATAATAAAAGCCAAGGTACCGCCCCAGGCAATCATCTGCAGCAGGCTGGCTGCGCCATACCCCAGCAGCTTACCAAAAAAGAGATCCATCGGGCTCACGGAAGTCAGCATGATCTCGATGGTCTTGTTTTCTTTATCCTTTCCTACCGCGTTGATCATGAAGCTGGAACTGATCAGTATCAACATATAAAACAGCATCATGATGGCGTAGGGCACAAAAAACGTTGAAAGAGAGTCCTGATCACGTGTATCAGCTGTTTCCGGGTTCAGAAATTGATAGTTGTACGTAACAGGGTTGCTGTACCGCAGGTACAATTGCTGGTCGCTTCCCATCAGGTTGTAATTAATGAGTTCGTCCAGAGCCCCTTGTTGGACGATCTCTGTGATCATATTGATCTCCGGCTTGATAAAGGTTACCTTACCGCTTTCCAGGTAGTCAGGGGCGATCACAAAAAAGCCCTCCAGCTGGTTAGCGGAAGTGCGCTGCCTGGCAGTGTCTTCATCCACCACTTCCACCAATGCTCCACTGGTCAACCAATCCGGATAGTCTTTGACGATTCCGCTCTGATCAACAACGCCGATTGGCAGTGGGTTGGCGATTTCGCTGGTAAATATCTGACCAAGGTTTTGGGTTTGGTCGTCATTCAACATTCCCAGAACAAACAACAACAAGGCAGGGATCAGTGGCACAAGGATGACCGTTAGCAAAAAGGAACGCTTGGTAACGAGGTTGAGGAATTCAAATTTAAAGACTTTACCCAAATTAGCCATTTTTTACCTCCTTGAATAAGAGGTCACGAAGCTTTAGCTTCTTGCCATATTCCAGCAAGCCCCGTCTGAATGCCTTGCCAGACAACCAGAAGACAAGAATTATCGAAACGACCAATATCGCAAAAACCATCACAATTTCCCAACTCGGCACAGTCATAAATGCCATCCGCAGGCTCAGCGATAAAGGCGCACTCAATGGGAAGTAACTCAGGATTCGCGGTATGGTTCCATTGGGGTTCGTGAAAAAGGTCTGGAAAAAATAGAAAGGTAACAGAGTTGGAATGATTAAAAGACTATTGATCGATTGACCTTCCTCCATGGTGCTCATGGTTGCGCCGATGATCGCCAGCAGACCAGCCGCTACAACAAACGAAAGTATCAACAGTGAAAAACTGATCGCCAGGTAGCCTGGGGCGAGGTTCAGGTCGCTCAGGAAAGGTACTCGATCCCTGAAAACTAGCAGCCCTATCAATAGAATCACACCCCACACCAAAATCTGTGTGAAACCGACTCCCAGGTTGCCGATGATCTTACCGATCATCAACTGGTTGGGCGTCATTGACGTGATCATGATTTCCATGGTCCGGTTTTGTTTTTCTTCGACCAGCGACTGCAATAGGTAACCACCACAACTCATCACCAAAATTAAGTAGAGGATACCGATCAGAATTGGCACAACAATTCGATGCCATCCGGTTCCATCTGAGCTCTGACTGCCGTCCAACGATTGCAGCGAGATCTGACTGCCGGCTTCAATGCGATCCAGGTGTTGGATTTGCTCTTTGAGCATTAAATTATCTCTCAACAATCTGTTGATCGTTCCGGTGACATCAGAACCCGGCTGTTTATTGGAATAATATGTCACACTGTATGTTGATTGATAACTCGGTGGGATAACAACAAATCCCTGCAGCGTACCGTTTTCTGTGTCCTGGCGGGCGCTCGCCTCATCCTCGTATGGGATCAGCCGTATGAAAATGTCCATAAAGCCGACCTTTTCAGGCACTTCCTGCGGCTGTGTGATCAGATTTGCCTGGTCAATGTAGCCTACAGGTTCAGTGTCGAAAGAAAGGTAGCTGAACAACATGGAAATCCCCATAATTAGAAGAAACCCGATTGGCAAGCCCAGCAAAGTGATCCAAAAACGCGCTTTGCCTACATGATGAGTGTATTCATACCTGGCTACGTCAATTATCTTCTTCATTGCCATTCCTGCCTTCTTTGACTACCTTAATGAAAATTTCATCCAAGGTGGGTGTGGCGATCTCAAAAGAGTTCAGACCGATTCTTTGGTCCATCAATTGCTGCAAAATGGCGTGAGGTGTGGTTCCATCGCTGGGTGTCAGGCGATAGTAAAGCCCTTCTTCTTCAATTCTCTGCACACCCGGCAGGCTTTCCGGAAGTTCGCTATCTGTCTGGATCAGCACCTGGTTGCTGGCAAAACGCTGCTGAACTTCTTTGAGGCTGCCTTCCAACAGGACTGTTCCGTGATCGATCAGCACCAAACGATCGCACAATTTTTCCACCTGGTTCATCTGATGGGTGCACATGATAATGGTTTTCCCTTGATCCCGAAGCTCAATCAACAGGTCTTTGACCAATTGGGTGTTGACCGGGTCGAGGGCAGAGAAAGGCTCATCGATAATGATGATTTCAGGATCGTGGATAAGCGCGGCGATCAACTGGGCTTTTTGCTGCATGCCCTTGCTCAATTCCTTGGTCTTTTTCTTTTGATGCTCACTTAGATCAAAGCGTTCCAGCCAGGCAGGCAATTTTTGGTCGATTTGTTCTTTGGTCATGTTCTTCAATGTCGCCAGGTAGGTCAAATTCCTGGCAACTTCAACATCCTGGTACAAACCGCGTTCCTCTGGAAGATAACCGATGTGATTCAATTTTTCCTCTGTCATCGGTCCGCCTAAGATCGTGATCTCGCCATGTTCGGGCTGGTAAATATCCAAAATAATGCGAATGGAAGTGGTTTTTCCAGAGCCGTTGGGTCCAAGTAAGCCAAAAATTTCTCCAGGACGAACGCTGAACGAAACGTCTTTAACAGCCTTCGTATCCCCAAAACTCTTAGCGATATGATTAACAACAATTGTGTCCATAATTGCTCCATTTGCGATAAATTTATCAAATTGAGTGTACCACAACGAAGTTACTTAGGTCTTTGTTTGAGCACATGTATAACAAGATTTAACATAGGCTCAACCTCTCAACTCAACCGACGTACACTTAATTTTTTAACAGTTTGACCGAAGGCTTGTCATCCTGGTAGATCTTTCTGAACGAAGTGAAGATCTTACCGAAATGAACAAAATGCGCCTCCGTCCGCTGTTCTGCTCGAAATAGTCAAGCCCCATCGTAGGGAACGGTCTCGCACCGTTCCGCTTTGAGTGTCGGCGCGACATGTTGCGATGACATCGAACAATCAACAAAAAAGGAGGATTGTGAAGCCCTCCTTCATCAAACTCAATACCAACTTATTCCTTCTCGTACGCTTCGCCTTCCTCTGCCAGGGCTTGTCTCCAGCCATAAAGAGTTTTTGTCCTTCTTAGCGAAGCAAAGAATCTTACCGAAAAGAACAAAATACGACTCCGTCCGCTGTTCTGCTCGAAATAGTCAAGCCCCATCGTAGGGAACGGTCTTGCACCGTTCCGCTTTGATTGTCGGCGCGACATGTTGCGATGACACCTGACAATTATAAAAAAAGGAGGGCTTCAAAGCCCTCCTTCATCAAACTCAATACCAACTTATTCCTTCTCGTACGCTTCGCCTTCAGCTGCTGGCGCCTGTCCCTTGCCGATAAAACCAGCTAAAACGATCATAGTGATCAAATAAGGTGCCATTGCCATAAATTGCGGTGGGATTGCACTGCCGAGAAGCGAAAGTTTCGAACCAATTGCATCGGCAAAGCCAAACAGCATGCCAGCCCCCATCGCTCCCGCCGGCATCCAATTGCCGAAAATCATGGCTGCCAGACCAATGAAGCCCTTACCGGCGGTCATGCCCTCATCAAAGCGACCGACCGAACCCAGCGTGAAGAACGCGCCTGCAATACCAGCCACCAAACCACTCAAGATCACGCCCATGTAGCGGGTACGAATGACGTTGATCCCCAATGTATCTGCCGCCTTGGGGTGTTCTCCCACGCTGCGCAGGCGCAGCCCCCAGCGTGTCTGGAAGAGTGCTAACTGCAAAATGATCAGGATCGCAAACATCAGGTAGACGAAAATGTTCTGGTTGAACAGGATCGGTCCGATCAATGGAATATCCGCCAGTCCGGGTAATGGTACGCGTGTAAACATGATGGGGTTATTGAGCCCCTGGATGTGCTGCAGGAATTTTTGTGAGATAAAAGCAGTCATTCCAGCCGAGAAGATGTTGATGACCGTGCCTGAAATTGTCTGGTTCACCTTGTACTTGATTGACAAAACTCCTAAAATCAGAGCCAACAAGATTGAGGAAGCAATTCCCCCCAACAGCCCTAACCAGGGACTTTTCGTTACACTGCCGACGATCGCAGCAGCCATGGATGCCATCAGCATCATACCCTCAATTGAAATGTTGATTATGCCGGATCGTTCTGCCAGGATGCCGGAAAAAGCACCCAACGTGATTGGTACTGCCAGTAGGACTGCACTTGAAAGCATCCCAGCCAGGTTTAGCTGCTTTCCAGCCGCCTGCCAAACCAGGAAACCAAAGATCAGGCACAGTGCGCAGATACCCACCATCAGGTTGGTCCATCTGCCAAACCCCTTCACTAATTGGTACACACCAATGACCAATGATACTACTGCCAGAATAGTCAGGGAAATTTTCGAAGGCAGGATCCAATCCGCCATCAAACCTTGATCAATGCCGCCAGGTGTCATCACAAATTTCGTCAGCACGTCTCCGCCGGTTTTTGCCGCAAAAACAAGATAGATCAACAGACCGATCAAGATCTCAACAATTCCGATCACCATCTTTCTGGTGGTTGAAACCTCAACAACGCGTTTATTTTCAAGGATACGGGAATTTGTCGTCACGATTGACCTCCCCAACCACTCAGGAAGATCTGTTGTTCTTCCTGTTTTGGCTTTCGTAAATGGTAGATAGAGCGAATAATTGCCGGTGCAGCCACAAACATCAGTATGATCGCCTGAACTACGTCAACAATATCAATCGGGATGGATGAAACCACCATCATACGCGTGGCTCCGTTTCGTAGTGTTCCAAATAATATCGAGGCGAGCACTACTCCCACAGGGTGGGTATTGCCAATCAGCGCCAGCGCGATGCTGTCGAAACCATAACCGGATGAGAGTCCCAACGCCATACTGCGGTTGACCGCCAGGATTTGAACTGCGCCTGCCATGCCAGCCAGTGCCCCTGAAAGTGACATGGCAAGCATGATGGATTTTGATGTACTAAGACCAGCATATCGAGCAGCGCGCGGATTGGTACCTACGGTTCTGAGGTTTAACCCCCAGGTTGTCTTGAATAACAACCACCAGATCAGATATGCCACGATCAGTGCAATGAAAAACCCGAGGTGAAAGCGGATCGGCGAGGGGAAAAACTGCGGGATCTCAGCCGTTTTCTGGATGATTGGGCTGATTGGCATGCCTCCTGAGCCTTCCCGCGTCATCGGACCCGAGAGAAGCCATTCGGTCAGCCGAAAAGCGATCCAATTCATCATGATCGTGTTGATCACCTCATGCCCCCCAGTCTTGGCTTTTAAAAAGCCAGGTACAAACCCCCACACCGCACCTCCGAGCGCGCCTGCCAGAAACGCCAGTGGCATATGGATCCAAGCCGGTAAACCTGTGATAGAGTAACCCACAAAGGTTGCGCAGGCAGCCCCAATAAATAGCTGACCTTCAACGCCGATGTTAAACAAGCCCGACCGGAAGCCCAGGGCTACTGCCAGACCGGCAAAGATATACGGAGTTGATTGAACCAGGCTCTCAAGGAACGGGTTGAATGCCTGCCGCACCTCTTTGACATCATCCCCCCTTATGGCACTGATCATGCGGACTGGGTCCCCGATTGCCCCGGAGAACAGAGCCTTGTATGCCGTGCTAATTTCCGCGAATGCCTGTGTGAAACCTTTTCCAATCGATTCGCCAAACGCCGCGTAAACTGTCTGGCTTGTTATCGCGATCATCAATGCGCCAATGATCAAACCGGTTACAATTGCCAGCAGGGGAATGGTTGCTTTGCCTAACAAAGGCTTCCTGGTATGCTCTTCTTTCGATTGATCCTGGTTAATTTCCTTGAGGATCTCTTGTCCTAAATTTTTCTTTTGCTCATTCATGCCATCACCGTCCGGACATCCTAAAATGTCGCTTCAACAACCGTAGTCTCTTCAAAATGGATCGGCTCTTCCGGCACCACACCTGCCATCAACAAACCGATGTACTCTTTAGTAATGCCCTTGTTCGGTACAACTGCGATAATTTTGCCCCTGTACATCACTGCCACCCGGTCAGAAAGTTCCATGATCTCATCCAACTCCGGCGAAACCAGCAGGACTCCGCAGCCTTCATCCCGTTTCTGTACAATTCGTTTGTGAATATATTCGATCGAACCCACGTCCAGCCCGCGTGTGGGTTGTGAGGCTACCAGGAACTTGATCGGTCGTGAAAGTTCCCTTGCAATGATGACTTTTTGCTGGTTTCCGCCCGAAAGGGAGCCTACCGAAGTAAAGGCACTTGGCGTACGGATGTCAAAGTCCTCGATCAGTTTTTCTGCATTCTTCAGGATCACCGGATACTGCAAAAGAACACCTTTTGCATAGGGCTCTTTGTAATATGTGCACAAAACCAGGTTTTCCGCCACCGGGAAGGGTAAAACCAGACCGTCAGCCTGTCGATCTTCAGGCACATGGGCGGAACCCAATTCTGTGATTTCTCTCGGAGAATACTTGGTCACATCCTCCCCCAGGAGAGTGACTTTACCAGATACGGATTTTTGCAGTCCCGTGATCGCGTTAACTAACTCAGTCTGACCATTTCCCTGCACACCAGCAATGCCGACAATCTCTCCAGAGAACACTTCGAGAGAAATTTCATCTACAACAACATTTTGGAATTTGTCAACTACTGTCAGGTTTTCTATAGAACAGACCAGTTCACCCGGCTTGCTTTCAGTTCGATCAACCTCAAGGTCCACAGCCCGCCCAACCATCATGGCTGCCAGGGAGTTTTTGTCAGCCTGGGCGGGTGTCGTCTCACCCACCATTGCCCCACGTCTGATCACCATCACCCGATCCGCAATTTCCATCACCTCACGCAGCTTGTGAGTGATAAAAATGATTGACTTGCCTTGTTCCACCAAAGAGCGCATGATTTTGAAAAGTTCGTCAGCTTCCTGTGGTGTTAACACGGCTGTTGGTTCGTCAAATATGAGGATCTCGGCTTCTCGGTATAACAGCTTGATGATCTCGACCCGCTGCTGTACGCCCACGGGCAAATCCCGAATGTAGTCATCCGGATTAACTTCAAGGTTATAGTGGTTTGAGATCTCTAGGATGTGGTCGCCAGCCTTTTTGCGGTCCAGAAACCCACCTTTTTTCACCGCTTCATTGCCCAACATCACGTTTTCTGTTACCGTAAAAACAGGGATTAGCATGAAATGTTGATGCACCATGCCAATACCCTGGCTGATCGCATCGGTAGGTGAGTTGATCGTCACCTTTTCGCCGTTTACCAGGATCTCGCCTTCATCTGGTTGGTAAAGACCGTAGAGGATGTTCATCAGAGTGGATTTGCCAGCGCCGTTTTCCCCCAATAAAGCTAATATTTCCCCTTTATTGAGAGATAGATCGATATGGTCGTTGGCTAATACCCCAGGGAACCGTTTTGTAATTCCTTTTAATTCGAGAATAGGGGTCATAGTTGATACCATTTCACTAATAGATATTTCATTTATATTACCACAGGCTTAAACAAAAAAAGGCTGGAAAAATTCCAGCCTTTTTCTTACGAACCATAACTTAGTCGAGTGTTATCGTTCCTGCGATGATGTCAGCTTTAAGCTGTTCGATCTCTGCTGCGAGTTCAGCAGGAACCATGCTCTCGAGCTCATGGAACGGGGCGATTGAAACACCGTTATTGGCAAGTGTACCGACCACATCACCACCGACGAAGGTACCATCGATAACAGACTGGATCACCTGGAAGGTAGTGGCATCCATCAGTTTCATGACGGAGGTCAGGGTGATGTCGGCGTATTCGGGGCTGGTGAGAGCCCAGTCGGAATCGACACCGATCAGGTACGCATTGCCGCGTTCTTTGATGGCGGCAGCGGCACCCAGACCAACGGGTCCGGCAACGGGCATGATGATGTCAGCGCCTTCGTCCATCAGGGACTTGGCGAGCTCATTGCCTTTTTGCTGATCGTCAAAGGACATGCTGAACAGACCAGAGTCAGGAGCAGCAGGATCCCAACCGAGCACCTGGACATCGGTGCCCTTGGCTTCGTTGTACTTGGCAACACCCTTGTAGAAGCCATCCATGAAGATGGTCACGGTGGGGATAGGCAGGCCGCCAAATGTACCGACAACACCGGTCTTGGTTACGCCGGCAGCGAGGTAGCCAGCCAGGAAGGCGGCTTCGTCAGTTTCAAAGATCTGACCAGTCACGTTGGCGATGGCGGGGTCATAGTTATAGTCCACGATCGAGAACTTGACATCGGGATTGGCTTCAGCGGCAGCCTTGGTGGCATCGCCGATCAGGAAACCAACGGTCACGATCAGATCACATTCTTCTTCGATGAAGGCGTTGAGGTTCTTTTCGTAATCAGCAACTTCTTTGGACTCGAGGTATTTACCTTCAATGCCGAGCTGTTCCTGGGCGTCAGTAATGCCCTTCCACGCGGTGGCGTTGAAGGATTTGTCGTCAATACCACCGGTATCGGTGATTTGGCAAACCAACGGTGTTTCTTCTACAGGAACTACGGCTTCAGCAAATGATCCTGCAATGATCTCAGCTTTGAGTGCTTCAACTTCGGCTGCCAATTCAGCAGGAACCATGCTCTCGAGTTCATGGAACGGGGCAATCGCAACACCATTATTAGCGAGAGTACCGATCACATCACCGCCCTTGAATGATCCGTCGATAACAGATTCAATTACTTGGAAGGTGGTGGCATCCATCAGTTTCATGACGGAGGTCAGGGTGATGTCGGCGTATTCGGGGCTGGTGAGAGCCCAGTCGGAATCGACACCGATCAAGTAGGCGTTGCCGCGTTCTTTGATGGCGGCAGCGGCACCCAGACCAACAGGACCGGCAACGGGCATGATGATGTCAGCGCCTTCGTCCATCAGGGACTTGGCGAGCTCATTGCCTTTTTGCTGATCGTCAAAGGACATGCTGAACAGACCAGAGTCAGGAGCAGCAGGATCCCAACCGAGCACCTGGACATCGGTGCCCTTGGCTTCGTTGTACTTGGCAACGCCCTTGTAGAAGCCATCCATGAAGATGGTCACGGTGGGGATGGGCAGACCGCCAAAAGTACCGACAACACCGGTCTTGGTCACGCCGGCAGCCAGATAGCCGGCTAGAATGGCAGCTTCGTCGGTGTTGAAGATCTGACCAGTCACGTTGGCGATGGCGGGGTCATAGTTGTAGTCCACGATCGAGAACTTGACATCGGGATTGGCTTCAGCGGCAGCCTTGGTGGCATCGCCGATCAGAAAACCAACGGTCACGATCAGATCGCAGTCTTCTTCGATGAAGGCGTTGAGGTTCTTTTCGTAATCAGCAACTTCTTTGGACTCGAGGTATTTACCTTCTATGCCGAGCTGTTCCTGGGCGTCAGTAATGCCCTTCCACGCGGTGGCGTTGAAGGATTTGTCGTCAATACCACCGGTATCGGTGATTTGGCAGACCTTAACTTTTTCCTCTACCACCACAGGTTCTTCAGTTGGTACTTCGGTGGCTGGGGTTTTTGTCTGGCATGCAGCTAAAGCTATGGATGCAACCAGCAAAAGCGAGACAATCAATACTAATTTTTTGCGCATAAAATTTCTCCTCTTCATTACTAATTCCCCGCAATTTGCGGGTACGTTTTGTATGTTAAGTATAGTTTAACGCCCCTATTTCCGCAAGGACTGCAGAATTGACAAGTCGTATGCCCACATTTAAACCAGAACCCCCTCCAAAACACCAGAGGGGGTCGACTTAGATTCTAACAGATCAGGTGAATAATCTATTCTTGACTCTCGATCACTGGCTTTGAGTTTGCCTCACCCGACTGCAATCCCAAAATCATGACCAGGGCAGCGATCATGAATATTGGTCCAATAATGAAAATTGAGGAGTAGTTGTTACCTGTAAGCTTCACAATCCAGCCGTTGATGTTCGGACCAGCAATGGCAGCCAAGGTGGAGAACAGGTAATACAGCCCGGTAAAGGTGCCAATTTGGGCTGCATCGGTCAGGTCTACTACGACAGGCAGCGAGTTGATATTGATCAAAGCCCAACCCAAACCCGCTATTACCAGCATCAGCCCAACCACAGGTACAGCGCCAAGAATTGGCAGGCTGAAAACCTCGCGGGTCAGGGTCTCAGTGGGAATAAGGAAAATGGAAGTCATGACCAAGATCATGACGACCAAACCAATGCTGATAGTCCGTTTACGCCCGATCTTTCCGCCGATCAGACCGGCAGGCAGAGCCATCAGAACAAAGGCTAACGAATTGAGTGTCATTAGTGAAACACTGCGTGATTCAGACATCCCCAAAGACTGGTTGGCATAGAGCGTGATGAACGATTCAATCGCGTTCATCGCCACAAACCAGAAGAAAATTGCCATAAAGATCCGGATGGCGTTGTGCTGTTTTTCCTGGAATATTTGTCTCAGACTTTTCCATAGGTTGGGTTTTTCAAGGTTGGGGTTTTCTTCATAGATCTTGGGTTCCCGGACGAAAGCAAAGACCAGCAACACACCCACCAGCACAAGAATGGATGCCAGCCAGAATGGATAGGCGTTATTAACCTCATAAAGTTTTCCGCCGATCAAAAAGGCAATAATTGAACCGATCCCACCCATAAAGTTGATGACACCATTTGCTTGCGAACGATATTTGGAGGGGGTTACATCGGGCATGAATGCGACCACGGGCGTGCGCCAGATCGCCATGGCAAGCATAAAGGTCATTGTACAGGTTACAAAGAGAGGCAACCGCGCGTCAGCGGGGATGTCCAGAATCGGAATCGCAACCATTGGCGCAAAGAAGAAAGCCAGGGCGGCAATAGGTGCTCCAACCAACATAAAGGGCAGACGTCGTCCAATCTTGGTACGCGTTCGGTCGGAAAGCGAACCAATGGCAGGCTGCAAAAAGAGCGCGGCGATGTTATCCAACGTCATGAAAAAACCGATGGTTGCTGGGTCGAGCTTGAAGCGGTTGGCTAAAAACAGCGGCACAAACGAGTTGTAGACCGACCACGCCACCATCACTGCAAAAAAACCAAATCCTAATAAAAATGTCTTGCTATAACTGAATTTTTGTTCTTCGATCATCGTGCCTCCAAATAATTATGATTTATTCATCCCCCTCTGAAGAGGAGGGTAGGGGCGGGATTTAGTATTATCACTCCCTTTCTTACAGGAGTGTTTGGTCAATTGAGCGGGGGTGTTTAATGATTCAGGATTCCCATCCGACTCTTCAATGTATTTCTTCAAGAATTTCCGATCCTTATCGCTCAAATTCGCTTTCTCCAGGAAATATGGTTGAACATCCTCGCCCCCTCCAGCCTTCTTTTGGCGCAGGGAGGGGGTTGGGGGGGGTGGGTGTTTTATGAATCACGTTCCCCAACCTGTTCATCAATATACTTCTTCAAAAACTTGCGATCCTTATCGCTCAAATTTGCTTTCTCAAGCAGATCCGGTCTCCATTTGAACGTGCGGATCAAAGATTGTTGCCTTTTCCACTTGAGCTGCTCACCCAGGTTGCCGTTCTGCATCACCTCGGGCACGCTCCAGCCCCTGAATTCAGCCGGTTTTGTCCACTGTGGGTATTCCAGCAGCCCGTCTGCCGAATGAGAATCGTCATCGGTGGCTTCCCGGTCTCCCAGCACCCCTGGCTGCAGCCGCGCCACCGCATCCATTACGATCAGCGCCGGCAGCTCTCCGCCGGTGAGCACATAATCGCCAATACTGATCACCCGGGTTGCCAGGTGCTGGCGGATGCGCTCATCAAAACCTTCATATCGTCCGCATAATAAGGCAAGGTGTTCATAAGTTGCCAATTCTCGGGCAATTGTTTGATTGAAAAGTTCGCCTTGAGGCGAGAGCATGATCACCGGGCAGCTTGGCGGTGTCCCCAAAACGCTCTCAATCGCGGCGAATACCGGCTCAGGCTTCATCACCATCCCGCCGCCGCCGCCGTATGGGGTGTCATCGGTGGTGTGGTGCTTGTCGGTTGCCCAGTCGCGGATGTTATGCGTCCGCACTTCAATCAAGCCGTTGGCGATCGCTCGCTTGAGGATGCTGATTTCGAGGTAAGGCTGAAACACTTCCGGGAAGAGGCTGAAAACGTCAAATCGCATAGCCGAATTTTAGACGATAGCCGCACTTTGGGCAAGATATTGATCGCCATAACAATGGAAGACCCAATGCTATTTGACTCGGATTTTCAATTAATGATAATATCAAAACATGTATCTTAAAGGTAGCAGGCTCTCCCTCAACAAGAAGCGCCACAAGCCCAACGGCTTGCTGGTCTTCTTCCTCGTCGTCGGGATCGGGCTTTTACTTTATTTCAACCTGGTGGTGGTGCCGGTCATGAACCCGCCCTTTGTCCCCACCCCCACACCTACGCGCGACCCGCTCTCCTACATCGAGGAGGCTGACACGCTCGCGGCCGAAGGTAAGTACCTGCAGGCGGTGGAAGCCTACCAGGGCGCCATCAACGCCGACCCGCAAAACATCCAGAACTACCTCAAGATCGCCCGTCTCCAGATCTTCACCGACCAGCTCGAACAGGCGAAGGTCAACGCCCAGAACGCGATCTTGCTGGACGCCGCCAACTCCGATGCCTACGCCCTGCTTGGCTGGGTCAAGGGCTTCCAAAAGGAATACCTTGCTGGCGAGGTGGACGCCAAAAAGGCGATCGAGCTCGACATGAACTCCGGTCTGGCGCACGCCGCCTACGCCTACATCCTCGCGCTGCGCGTCGAAGCCGGCATGGACGAGCTCGACACGATGGACAAAGCCATCGAAGAGTCGCGCACCGCCATCGCCCTCGAGCCTAACCTGCTGGAAGCGCATTGGGCGCGCGGCTACGTGCTCGAGATCACCAGCAACTATGAAGAAGCGGTCAATGAGCTCGAGATCGCAGTCGGGCTCAACCCCTACATCGCCCGGGTCTACACCGCCCTGGGGCGCAACCAGATCAACACCAATCAGCTCGACCAGGCTGTCTTCCAGTTCACCAAAGCCTACTCGCTCAACCCCACCGACCCCACCCCCAACCTCTTCATCTCCCGGGTCTACGGCATGCTGGGCGAGTGGGAAAAGGGCATCCAATACGGCACCGCAGCCCTGCGCGATGCCCCAGCCGACCCGACCCTCTACGCCAACCTGGGCACGCTCTATTTCCGCAAGGGTCAGTATAACCAGGCTGCCGAATACCTTGAGCTGGCTGTCCGGGGCGGCACCAACGAGGACGGTGTCGCTGTCGAGGGCATCCCGCTCTCCTACGATCTCACCACCATCGAGACCTACAGCCGCTACGGGCTGGCGCTGGCAAACATCAACAGCTGCAGCCAGGCGGTCACGGTCGCCAATACCCTGCTCGCCACCGTCGCCGACAACGAAAACGCGGTCTACAACGCCAACGAGATCCTCAAGATCTGTGAGCAAAACCTGCTCAACCCGCCCACAGCCACGCCGGCTCCCACGCCGACCATTGTGACCGGACCCACAGCCACACCGCAGCCGTAGCCATGTACATCGACGAACGCAAGAACCTTTTCCGCAATCCCCGCGGCTCTTCCAATCCCTACTTCATCATGGCGATCCTGCTTGTCGTTGTCGCCCTCATCGCCGTGGTGCGCGCCTTCGCCCAGGGCGAGATCTGGCCTCCCTTCATCCCCACCCCCACGCCCACCCGCACGGTCAACTCCTTCGTGATCGAAGGCGACACCCATTTCGAAGCCGGCAACCTCGATAAAGCCATCACCTCCTACCAGCAGGCGCTGGTGCTCGAGCCCAACAACGCCCACATCCGCGCCAACCTGGCGACCATCATGGTCTATTCTTCTTACACCATGACCACCGACCAGGAACGCCTGGACCGCCTCAACCAGGCGCTCGAAGTGATCGATCTTGCCAAAGCCGACCAGCCCAACAATTCCGAAGTGCTGGGCGTGCGCGCCAACGTGCTCAGCAGCCTGGCAAACTCCAACCTGCCCGAAGCCGATCAGACAGAATTTCGCAACCAGGCAGAGTCGGAAGCTCTCATCGCCATCCAGCTCGACAACAACAACCTGCTCGCCAAAGCCTATTACGCCGAGATCCTGATGGACCAGTTCAAGTACGAGCAAGCCAACGACTACATCTCGCAAGCCCGCCAGGGCGGCGGGGAATCCCTCATGGATGTCTGCCGCATCCAGGCTTACATCAACGAAATGTTCCGCGATTACAACCTCGCCATCGAATGGTACAAAAAGGCTTCCGATATCGCTCCCAATCTCACCTTTCTCTATAACCGCATCGGCGTACTCTACCGCTACCTGGGGCAGTTCGACAAATCCAGGTACGAGACCGCCCTCGAATACTTTGCCAAAGCTGCCGGGCTCAATAATCAGCTCGGGATAGACGACCCCATCCCCTACATGGCAATCGCCAACACCTACATCCGCATGGGCGAAGCCATGGCAGCCTCGCGCAATGCCTACCGCGCGCTCGAGATCAACCCCTACAACTCCGACACCTACGGTCAGGTGGGCGTCATCTATTACCGCGCCCGCAACTACGAAGGCTCCATCCAGATGCTGCGCTGCGCCGTCATGGGCTGCGATGCCGAGCAATCCTGCCTCGCGCGGGAAGAAGACCCCTGCGAAACCGATATCGTCATCTCGCCCCTCCCTCTCACCAACACCACCGTGCTCTACTATTACACCTACGGCTCGGCGCTGGCTGGTCTGCACCGCCCGGGGATCGATGATAATTGTGCTGAAGCCGCCCAGGTATTCCGCAAGATCCGCGAACAGTTTTTGGATAACGAGATCGTGATGGGCATCGTCACCGCCAGTGAAAATATCTGCAATATCAACCCCGACGAAGTCCTGCCCACCGAGACGCCTGCCCCCACCCAGGTTGGCACCCCCACGCCCATCCCCACCGAAACGCCGATGTCCATCCCCACCCTGACCCCCACGCTGTAGTCAGAGCAGGGGAGATTTGATTGGACAGGCTGATCTATGCTGATCAGCTAAACAGGGTTTTTACACTTTTTACACTATTTACACTGTTTTTTGACGGCACAGAAAGGCACTTGATCAAAACTGGCTGCTGAAATAATGCGACTCCTGTTGACAGGCTTTGCCCTAACTATAGCACATATGTTCTATATTGAAAAGGAAAATCCAACCAACTTCATTCCTCTATAGTACAATGGGTGTTATCCATCAATAAGCATAGAACAGGGAGACTATGGATTCTATCTTCATCACTAACGCGCATGGCCAACCCATTCTTTAAAAATCGAATCAATCAGCTCGCTACCAAGGCGGAAGAACTCAAATTTCTCGTCGGCTTTTTACTTTTCCGGTATTCGACGAGCTTACTCAGGGTCTCGTCGAAAACAATCATAAGATCTCAAAATCCTGGTCGGTCTTAACACCGATAAAATCAACAATCAACTGATTGAATATGCCCTCAATGACCCTGCCGCAACTGCCAACCAACACACCGAACGCTACTTCCAAAATATCAACCTACTCCTGAATGGTGAAGATTTTGACAACCAAGACTTCTATGAGCGCATCGTCTTTTTCATAAAAATGCTTCGAGATGACCGTCTGATTATTCGTAAAACCTGTCAATCCAACCATGCAAAGCTCTATATTTCAATCGATATCGATAACGTTCAATAACCACGCACTTTCATCACCGGTAGTAGCAACCTCACACGAGCGGGTCTTATCCGGTCAGGCAGAGTTCAATGTCGAAATCAGTGATTGGGGAGCACCCGTAATAGTTGAACAATTTTTTGACAAACTTTGGGAAGACTCAATCCAAATCACCGAACATGACGAATCCAAAACGGAACTAATTAAACCGTTCGAAAAAGAAACACTCACCCGCGAAATCACGCCTTTCGAAGCCTACGCTCTCGCCCTGAAACCTACCTTGATGTCTATAATCCCGATCGTGCTCTAGGCAATTCCGTTGAAAAAGCTTTCCGAGATAACAACTATACGTCCTATAAGTATCAACTCGATGCTATCAAGCAAGCCCTTAACATCATCGAGCAAACCACGGCGTCATTATCGTTGATGGTCGGTCTGGGTAAATCGGTGATTGCCAGTGCTGGTCGCCAAAGCCCTGGGCAAACGCGGATAGTGCTCTGCCCACCTAGTCTCATGGGTGACAAAAATAAAACTTCTGGCTGGTCAATGTATCTCGAACAATTCGGTCTCAAAGATTGGGAGGTCCGCTCCAGTGGAGATCTTGAAAAAAGCCAAGCGATTTCGTCCGCCATACAAACGACATCGAAGTGGTCATTGTAGATGAAGTTCACCGTTTCCGAAATCAAGACACTCAAGACTATGAACAATTTAAAAATATCTGCCGCGGCAAGAAGGTGATCCTACTAACTGCCACGCCCTTCAACAACCGACCTAACGAGCACGTGTACCTCCTTAATCTCTTTATTGCACCGAAGCAGTCCATCATCACCCTCGACCCTAATCTCGGAGCTACTTTCCGTTTACGACTACCGTTTAACCGCTTATCACGACATCTCGCTACTACAATTCTCCTTGACCAAGAAAACGCGATAAGGCTCAACCAATTACGACTGTTTTTGGTGAACCCACTGTCGATCTGGCTAAAGTCAGAGGACGACTGACCTCTATTTCCAAAGAAATCGTGAGGTGATTGCCCCCGTTACCATCCGCCGAAACAGACTCGACCTGCAATACCATCCTGACTACGCCTAGTTAAGAATCTTTCGAAATTGTTGATCCAAAAGAATGGTTTTAATTAACCCGAGAACAATCCGATTCTTACGACAAAATTATTGAAGACTATTTTGCGCCTACAGAAGAGGTGGCGCCTAATGCTGTCTATCAACCGTTTTACGAAACACCCTGAAAGAAGATGAACTCTCTGAAAAAGATAACTTCGAATATATCTCCCAGCATCAACTCTCAGATTTCATGCGCCGCTTGCTTGTCAAACGCTTTGGAAAGCTCCCTTTGGCTCATTTTGACCAATCTATCCGCCGATTCAAGGACCTCTATACAAACGCCCTTTAAGTTTATCAATCGCACCAACAAATACATCCTCGACCGTCAATTGATCGATAAAATCTATGATGAAGATGTGATGATGTAATTGACCAAGCGCTTCAGGATATTCGACAAACTCGAAACTGGAAACTTTCCAAACGATGCCAAGGGTTCATGAGGTCAACAAGTTCCACGAAGCAGAAGAATTCCGCTCTGCTATCCAGTCGATATCGACATGTTTACTGAGATCATTGAAAACTTTGACGAAATGGACCTGATTCCGATGACCCCAAGAGCGGCTGTCTGATCAAGCATCTTAAAGAAGAACTGCGTAAAGAACCTAAAAAATTGAGGCCAAGGCGCAAGATCATAATCTTCTCCGAATACGCCGACACAGTCGCCCATCTGCAGCTTGCGCTTCGGCCGGTCTTTCAGGATAAGCTACTTGTTGTATCCGGTAATCTCACTCCGAGTGTCATCCAAACCATCAACCAAAATTTCGACGCATCCAACCAGATCAGAAAAACGACTACGATATCCTCCTCTCCACCGACCGCATCTCCGAAGGTTTCAACCTCAACCGTGCCGGTATGATCATCACTCGATATCCTGAATCCGGTGCGGGTCATTCAACGTGTCGGACGCATCAACCGAATCAGCAAAAAAGTGTTTGATGAGCTTTTTACATCGTCAACTTCTTCCCTACTGATAAAGGTGCCACCCAACTTAAAATCCGTGAGATTGCCGAAAAGAAATGTTCCTTATCCATAAACCCTGGGTGAAGATTCAAAAAGGTTTAATATTGACGAAGAACCCACCCTTCAAGCAGTAGTTTGTTCACCCGCATCACCCACTACGATGAGGATCTTGAAGGTGTCAGCTTTACACCCAGATGCTCAACCGCTGGCATGAATTGCTGCAAAACTATCCCAACCTGGCGCAAGACCTCGGTAGATTTCCCACCCGGTTATGGCGCTTCCGCACTCAAGAGATGCTGGTGTTCTTCCGCAAGAACCATCTTTTCATCCAAAAACTAACTGGAAGGGGAAAGAGCCTGATCTGACCGCGTTTGAAGATGCTTTACCCTTAATCGAATGCGCTCCTGATCAACCTCGTCTGCCGCTCTCCCCGAACTCAATCACCTACGCCATCGCAAAAACGATCAAAACAGAACCAGGTGGTCGCGGTCTCTCCGCTCAAAGTGTTGAAACCAAAGCCCTCAACAACTCCGTCACCCTCAACTGTCTGGACCTGCTAGAATCCAAGTGACCTCAGAGAATTTCTTGCAACTCTGCTTTCGTTGATGGAATGGGCTACCTTGCCCAAGTTTACGCTTCGCACGATTGCCAACCTTGAGTTCAGCACCTCACTAAAAGCGAAAACGTGCGATAAACTTCAGAGCCCGCAGCTTCAGCTCGGTTCCGATTACCTCCAGAAAGAAATCGAACGCCAAAAGCAAATCCATCAAGAAATCGTTATTGCCGTGGAGAACCAAAAACAATGACAGACACCACCCTCATCAACCTGATCCAAAACTACAGCAACGAAAAACTGCAAAATTCTTTTCAGTGGAAAAGCCGCGATTTGCCCCAGCAAAATAATCAATAGACCATCTGAGCGAGGAAAGCTTTGAGGATATCCAAAAAATCGGTGAGATTCAGTTTGAGAATAAAGATCAGCTACTAGTCTGTTCCATCAAAGTCACCAAAGACCTCACTGAACACTCAGGTAAAAAGCCCAGTTTGAGTTGGCGCAGAAATCCTGAAATATTACCAGGACAATTTCGATGGCATCTTTGTTTTCCATGATGCCAACGGTAATTTCCGCTTCTCGCTCATTTATGCCAACTATTATGGAACACGCAAATCTTTCTCCAACTACCGCCGGTTCACCTATTATGTCTGCCCGCATCTAACGCCAACAAGACCTTCATCCAGCGTTGGGGGACGGTGACTTTTCAACCTTGAAAAATCAAAGAAGCCTTCTCCGTTGAGAAGGTCACCAAGGAGTTCTACCAGGAGATCTCGTACTGGCCTTTGGGCATGCCAACAGGTGCGCTTCCCCGAAGCTGCTGAGAAAGAAGAGAATTATTCGTCAGGGTTTCAGTCATACGCATGATCACCCGTTTGATCTTTATCTGGTTTATGCGTGAGAAGGGGTTGGTACCGGCACAGTTATTTGATCGAAACCATTAACCAGTGGCTTCAAAGAAATCGATGATCAGAGCTCTTCTATATTACCTGGTGCAATATTACAGAACTTATCTTGCCACCACTTTGAACACTGAGATCAAAAACAGGCAATTTCGTTCAGAAACCAGGGGGCTAAACGACACAATCCGATTGCAGGTATCATACTGAATACCGTCATCAGATCTTATTCAAATCCGACCCAGATTTACGAATATTCAATATTCCCTTCCTAAATGGCGGTTTGTTTGACTGCCTCGACAATAGACGAAGCGGATTACTTTGATGGGTTTCAACATTAAGAAGAATCAACCTCTTCGTTCCTAATCAGCTCTTTTTTCTCTCTGAAATCACTTCCGTGATTTCAATAATGAGCTCGAATGGCCAATCCAGAAATTCAAAGTCAAAGGCTTGTTTGAAATACTTGGAGTCTATAACTTCACTATTGATGAAAATACCGTTGATTTGTCAAAAGATATTGCTCCGGATCCGGAATTATTAGGACGTGTGTTTGAGAACCTTCTTGCCAGTTTCAACCCTGAAACCTCAACCACCGCACGAAAAGCCACTGGTTCATTACACCCCGCGTGAGATCGTCGATTACATGGTGGATGAATCTCTCAAAGCTTATATGCGTCAAAACTTTCAGAATCTGCCGGAGGTTGATCAAAACCTGGATTGGTTGCTTTCCTCCCAACTGGAAGGGAATCCATTCACTGCCAAACAATCCGAACGTATTGTCAGAATGATCGAAAATGTTAGGATTGTTGATCCGGCGGTCGGTTCTGGTGCTTTCCCCATGGGTGTGCTCAACAAATTAGTGCGATCTTGTCCAAGTTGGACCCTTATGGCAAGCTTTGGGAGCAAGCTCAACTGGACGCGGTTGCCCTTATTCCAGATGCCCAGATCCGCTGCTGTTCAGGCAAAAATTCGCAGATCATTTCAAAAACGATTATGGTCGCAAGCTCTACCTGATCCAGAAGTGCATTTATGGCGTGGACAATATCCTATCAGGATTATGGAAGCCGAAATTAAACTTCGTTTTATTCCTGCTTGTGGACGAAACGGTTGATCGAGAGAAGGATAATTGGGACGAACTCACTTAATTTGGATTTCAAAATTGGCGCAGGGTAACAGCCTGATTTCCACTTTTGAAGGGATTGATCTTGGTCCGAGAGTTAGAAGCGGGACTCTCAACAAGATGACCTTTTTCGGGTCAGGAGAAAGCTGGAATTGATCCGGGTATGGTGCGCGACAAGAAAGCACAGGTACCAAGGAGAGCTCAGACCATCACACCAAAACAAAAACTGCAAAAAGAGATAGATAAATTCCTCCTCGACATTTTCAAAGTGAATGCGCCGAACGCTGACTACACTTCGTCTGGCGTTTATTGATCGCAAGTTCCAATCCATCCCCGATCCAAAACCAGAGAAAAGTTTAAAGGCAATTGAGAAAGAAAAAGTTTCCAAAGAAGGCATCAATATCAATGCCAGTGGGATATTTTGAATAGTTTTTCCACACAACATATGAAGCGAGACTTCTTCCCCTGAGTTTGTACTGTTGAAGTTCTGAAAAAGAAAGGTTTTGATATTGTTTTAGGCAATCCACCATATATTGGAGAAAAACATAAGGAAATATTCGATCTGTAAAAATGTTGACCTAAAAATTTTACATGGGTAAAATGATTATTTTCATTTTTTCCATTTGGCCTTAAATCTATCTCGATCTGAAGGCCTATAGCATTCATTTCAACTAATTACTATCCTACCGCGACAGGCGCGGTCAAATTTCGAAGGGATTCAAAAGAGAGATCAACCATAAAGAAATGGTCAACTTTAATGAACTAAAATTCCGAACAAAGCTCAGGGTCAACACAATATGATCTCCTTGCTAGTAAAAGGTACATTCAATTATGATCGTTGACACTTGTATTGTAAAAGAAAGGATCTTCGGCTCATTCAGTTCTCACATGCAAATTAAGTTTTATTGGCAGGATGAGCAGACAGAATATTTATGTGCCTCAGGTGTATTTTGGGGGGTGAAATGAGTAGGAAGACTAAATACAGCTACAACAAGTAATGTCATTAATGATTCAACAGATATAGAAACAACAGAAGCTATAATTTATTAGTACAGAAAAGAAAGAATCAAGGTATTGGGGACCAGGAGAAGGTTTTGAGGCAAGGAGAGAAACGAAGAAAGGACAAAGTATATAGAAAGTAGAGAATAAAGAGAATATTGTCAAATCTTCTAAATCGCGGTGAAAAGAAAAGATAAGAAATTCGTGGTTAAAAACCGGAGTACAATGATGGATTACATCACCTTCATGACTGAAAGGGTTCTATATTTGGACAGATCTGTATCATCAGCCCACTGAATATTACCTCACATTTAGAACGATTCCGGTCCGTTTTATCGAAACGAAGAGAGGTTGAAAAACGGTGTCATTGAAATTGGTGGTAATCGGCATGGCCAAGGTCACAAACAATATTCAATGGTGAAAAGATTGTAGCTCCTCAAAGAAGTTCGAGAAACACTTTTGGATATAACGAAATTTTGTTACACAAGTGTTGATGTTCTTGTTTCATCACAAAAAGATAAAAATATTTCTTCAAAGTACATTCTATCCTTTGTTAAATCCCCAAAACTTTTTTATCTTTGGCTATACCATCGTGGAAAACGAAAAGGGAAACTTTTGAGTTGGTATTTAACGCCCCTCTCCGAAATCCCAATAGCAGATTACACCAGTGGAGCAAAACCATTTGTTGATATTGTCGATAAGATATTGAATCTGGTCTATACTGACAATTTTCAAAAGGATACACAAAAACAAGAATCGGTAGCGCTTGAAGAAGAATTAGATCAATTAGCGAAGTCTATGGACTTTCTGAAGCTGGTAAATCCAACTTGTTAAACATGAAGGAGAGACTAAAGATGATCAATAAAGAAGTCATCCCCGTTTTTGACATGCTCCTGGAAGAACTGGAGCGAATTATTCCAGATTCGAATGACCAAGCTAAGGCTTTGATGGATCAGAAAAAGTATGACCAGGCTCATGCCTTGCTCAACAAAGCCCAACGGGTGTCGATTTCCAGGGCAAGGTGGCTGCCCTGCGGGATGAATGGCTCAAGATGCAGGTGCCTGCAAACCAAAGCCCCGCTACCAGTTCCAACGTCAAAACCTCCTAAGGGGTGAAGATTCGAGGCGGGAATGACCTGTCTCGATTAGAGACCGGTTTGCGCACAAAGAATTCTGGAATTATTTACCAATCCTCGGCATACGAAGCCAACGTGGAGAGTTACAATTTCAGGAACTTCTTTCTGTGTTAGAGATTGACCTGAAGGATGTGCTCAATGAATATGATTGGCAAATTATGAGTGATGAAAAATCCATCCGATGGAAGAATAACGTAGGTTGGGCAAAAAGCATCTAAGCAATGCTGGGTATATTTCCAACACTGCCAAAAGAGGATTTTGGGAAATTACCGATTTGGGTCGGGAACAAGTGGAAGAATCTAAAAAAATGATGAAGCTGAACTTCGACAGCTGTATCTGACCAATGACATCGATTTTAAAGTGGATTCCGAGCCTATGTTTACCATAGGAGAAAGTTACCATCGCCAATCGGACCTTCATAATAAATATGGGGGCAATCGACAATCTGGGATTTCTACATGCTCCAAACACCCAATCATATTCCTTTTCTCCGCTCCTACCGGGAAAGAAAGTGGGTATGAAGATGGTTTTGTATCCAATGACACCTACATTTACTCTGGGGAAGGATCTGTAGGGGATATGGAATTCACTCGAGGAAACAAAGCGATCCTCAACCACCAGGCAGATGGAAGAGAGTTGCACTTGTTTAAGCAAGAAAAATCAGGGCTTTATCAGTATGTTGGTCAGTTCGAATACGCTTCCCACAAAATTGTGGAAGGCGAGGATATTGAAGCCAACAAACGTAAGTTGATTCAATTTACATTGAATAGAATTAATTAGTTATGACGCGATCTCCCAAGATCGCTTTGCTCAGAATGACAAAATTATGAGCTATCAGCGTTCTTCTCTTTGGCTTCCTGCTCTTTCACAAAGGCAGCCAACTTTTCCACCAACTCGCTGTTCTCATCGTTGCCTTCCATCTTCTCGACCTCGGCTCTCAGGATGAGCTGCTGGGTTTTGCTCCATGCCCAGCGGCTGCCAAGATCGAACGCCATGACGGGCGGCAAACCATAGGTGATGTTTGCCATCTCGCCAGTGCCGGGAGTTGCCCAGGAATAGTGCTTTTTGCCGGATTGGTCCCTCTCGATCCGGACCTGTTCTTCTTTGCCAAGAAGGCGGAAGGCTTCGGTGAGCGACCTGGTGGTGGGGAGATCCATGCGCTGCTGAAGCTGCTTGGTGAGCTCGGCGCGGGTGAATTTTTGGCGGTCCTGGCGCATGAGGATGCGCATCATCTCGTCGAAGGCGGCATCCACCAGGCGGCGCGGTTTGAGCGGGGTTGGGTCGGTGGGGCGTTCGAAGAGGAGATGGAGGCTGTCGTCGCCATCCGCGATGGAGAAACGCAGGCGGGCGCCGGATTGCCCCAGGCGGTTTTTGACGACCCGGAGCAAGGTCTGCGCCCTGACGCCCAGGGCTGAGGCTTCGGGGCGGCTGAGGAGCAGGGCGGTGTCGACCCCAGCCAGGAGCTCGCTGCTGCCGCGGATGCGATCTTCGCCCTGCGAAATGGGCATGCCGTATCTGTCGGAGCGGGATGCCAGGCGCTTGTTGAATTGGTGGATGAGGAGGATGGTGACGCCGGTTTGGCTGGCAAGCTGGCGCAGACCGCGCAAGAAGGTGCCCACGGCGGGGGCTGAGCCGTCTGCCATGGCGGGCAGGTATTGCGCCAGACCGTCGAAGATGAGCAATTGGTAGCCCTGGCGGTCGATTTCTTTTTGCAGCCAGCGGAAACTTTGGGGGTCGGTGAATTGGTGGGCGGCGAAGTCGAAATCGAGGGTGGGCGGCACGTCTGTGCCGGAGGAGTTTTTGGCGATAGTTCCGCCGTAGGTGGAAGTGCGGTAGCCGCGGCAGAGCCGCAGCACGCGCTCGGCGATCAGGTTCGGGTCGGCATCGGCACATAAGTAGCGGACGCGCGCTTCGCGGCTCATAGTTGATAGCTGATGGCTGATAGGAAAATATTTTTCTTTACTATTCCCTGATCCCTGATCCCTGGTTGCCCTGTATAAGGGCTCCGTACATCTGTCATCCTGAGCTTGCGACACGAAGTGCACTGCGTAGGGATCTTTGTAGGGAACCCTATCCGCTTCGCTTCCAGGGCAGGTGGGCACTGACCATTCCGTTCCTTTTTGAGCGTCTCCTTTGTCCGGAACGCCCAGTGGTCGTTCCCTACATATATTCTTGTCATCCTGAGCTTGCGAAGGATCTTCGTAGGGAATGCGGCTCGTCCCATTCCGCATGAGGTTTGCATCGTTTGGAACGCGCGGTGCACGTTCCCTACTGTTCCCTGATCCCTGTTCCCTGATCCCTGCTCCAATCTCCATATCCCAGGCTCTGCCGCGACCAGAAGCCATTCCGAGGGCCAGATCCAGCCCCAAAAAGGACTTGCCCGAAGCTGTCTCCCCAGCCAAAAGGGTTATGCCGGCATGAGGAACCATCTGCCAGAGCAGCCACCCGTGCGGTCGCCATTGCCGCCGCACCAGCTCCGCGGCGTTGATCAGGTTTTTGGGGGGGAGCGCACGCTCATCAGAGCAGGGCTCGGCGTTAAGGAAGTTGGTATCGTTCAATGTGTTTTCCTTTCATTTATCAGGGAACCCTTACAGGGCGGGCAGGTAACCCTTACAGGGCAGGCAGGAAACCCTTACAGGGCAGGCAGGGAACAGGGAAAAGAAAAAACAGTAGGGAATGCGGCTCGTCCCATTCCGCTCCACTTTGACCAATGTAATTTTTCGGAACGCCCGGTGGATGCCTGCCCTGGAAGTGAAGCGGATAGGGTTCCCTACGGAAGTTCTTGTCATCCTCTGAGTCGGCGAAGGGACTTTCTTTTCATTCATTATGGTATTCACAACTCCCACCCCCTCAATCCCCCTCCTCTCGCCCCAAAAGAAGGGCTGGAGGGGGTAGAAAGTGCGAAGGTCTGTTTCTTCTTATCAGTCATTGCGAACGAAGTGTGGCAATCTGCTTTTATCTGTGACAAACTCCCACCCCCTCAATCCCCAGCCTCCGGCACGCAAGCAGTCCCATCGCCAAAAGCAGGGCTGGAGGGGGTGTGAAGTGCGATAATTTCCTTCTGTTCCCTGTTCCCTGTTCCCTGTTCCCTGTTCCCTGTTCCCTGTTCCCTGCTCCCTGATTTGCCAATATAGAACATATGTGCTATTATACAGCAGCCCAAAATCAATTGCAAGCCGGCACGTTAACAATAGGAAAAGTATTTGCAGCCGAATTGCCCGATTGCACTATCTAAAAACGTTGCAAATGGTGCAAATGGTGCAAATAGCGGATAGGGAAAGAAGCTGATAGCTGATAGCTGATAGCTGATAGGAGAAGATGAAAGGCAGATCGCCACGCAACACGAAGTGTACTACGTAAAACAGCTCGCGATGACGGAGAATAGAAGATAGCTAAAAACATAAGAATAAGAAAGATCCTTCACTGCGTTCAGGATGACAAGATGAAAGGCAGATCGCCACGCAACACGAAGTGTACTACGTAAAACAGCTCGCGATGACGGAGGATAGGTGATAGGTGATAGATGGTAGGTGGTAGGGAAAGATGAAAGGCAGATCGCCACGCAACAGAGCTCGCGATGACAAGATTAAAAATTACGACCTACGACCTATATAAAAACTTTGTTAGAAAATCTTACACACCTCTTGACTTCTACTCGTTGGAGGCGTATCATAGGGTTGGCACTCAGAAGTCGGGAGTGCTAAAATTAAGCAAATTATTATCGGAGGAAAAATGACAATTTCTATGAAACCTTTAGGCAGCCGTGTGGTTATTGAACCCATCGAACAGGAAGAAATGACCGCTGGCGGGATCGTTTTACCTGAAACTGCAAAAGAAAAACCCCAGAAGGGCACCGTTTTGGCAATCGGTCCTGGCGACCGCGATGAAGATGGAAATCGCATCAAGATGGACGTTGAGGTCGGCGATGTTGTGCTCTTTGCGAAATATTCCGGCACAGAAATCAAATATGACGGCAAGAAGTTGTTGATCATGCGCGAGAGCGATATCCTCGCGATTCTTTAAGAAACAATACGAAATCAAGGAGAAATACTATGGCAAAACAATTAGTTTTTGGAGATGAAGCACGTCGTTATTTGAAGAATGGCGTTGACGCAGTCGCGAATGCAGTCGCAACCACCCTGGGTCCCAAGGGACGCAATGTTGCCCTGGATCGCAAATACGGTTCCCCCACCATCACTCACGACGGTGTGACCGTTGCAAAAGAAATCGAACTGGAAGACCCCTATGAGAATATGGGCGCCCAACTGCTCAAAGAAGCAGCCACCAAGACCAATGACATCGCCGGCGACGGCACCACCACCTCCACGGTGCTGGCGCACGCCATTGTCAGCGAAGGTCTGAAGAACCTGGCAGCCGGCGCGAATCCGATGCTGCTGAAACGCGGTATCGAAGCAGCCTCCAAGTCTGTTTCGGAAGCTATCCTCAACCAGGCGATCGCCATCACCACCAAAGCCGAGATCGGCAGTGTTGCCACCATCTCAGCCCAGGATGAGCAGATTGGTTCGCTGATCGCGGATGTGATGGACAAAGTCGGCAAAGACGGCGTCATCACCGTGGAAGAATCCAAGGCGCTCGAATTCGAGACCGAGTACGTGGAAGGTATGCAGTTTGACCGCGGCTATATCAGCCCCTATTTCGTCACTGACACCGAACACATGGTCGCCGAGATCGTGGACCCCTACATTTTGATCTACGACAAGAAAATCTCTGCTGCTAATGACATCGTGCCCCTGCTGGAGAAAATGGTCCAGGTTGGCAAGCGTGATATCGTCATCATCGCTGAAGATGTGGACGGCGAAGCCATTGCAGCATTGGTGCTCAATAAGATCCGCGGCGTTTTGAACGTGGTTGCCATCAAAGCCCCTGGCTTTGGCGATCGCCGCAAGGCAATGCTTCAGGATATCGCTATCCTGACCAACGCTTCCGTGATTTCTGAAGAAACCGGTCGCAAACTCGAAAACGCCACTATCGAAGACCTTGGTCGTGCCGAAAAAGTCACCATCGACAAAGACAACACCACCATCGTGGGCGGCAAGGGCGACAGCAGCGCTATCAAGGGTCGTGTTGAACAGATCCGCGTTGAAATCGAGAACACCACCAGCGATTATGACCGCGAAAAACTGCAGGAACGCCTGGCGAAACTGGCTGGCGGCGTAGCTATCATCCGTGTTGGCGCAGCCACCGAAACCGAGCTGAAAGAAAAGAAACATCGCGTGGAAGACGCCCTGTCTGCCACCCGTGCAGCCGTCGAAGAAGGTATCGTCCCGGGCGGCGGTGTTGCCCTGGTGAACGCGGTAGCATCCCTGGATGGTCTCAAGATGGACCAGGAAGATGCCCAGATCGGCGTCAACGCCGTTCGCAAGGCTCTGACCGAACCGATGAAGAGAATCGTTGCCAATGCTGGCAAAGATGGCTCTGTGGTTGTCGAAACCGTTCGCCAGAAGCAAGCAGAAGCTGGCAACAAGCACATCGGCTTCAACGTTCTGACCGAAGAGTATGGCGATATGGTTGAGTTGGGCGTGATCGATCCTGCCAAGGTTACCCGCGGCGCGCTCGAGAATGCTGCTTCCATCGCAGCCATGATCCTGACCACTGAAGCATTGGTTACCGATATCCCCGAACCCGAAGGCGCGGCTCCTGCCATGCCCCAGGGCGGCGGAATGTACTAAACCGATTGATGAACACACAAAAAGCTGGCTCCCGAGCCAGCTTTTTTCATCCCATAGGCGGCTTTATATTGAATTGCAAATTAATTGCGAAACGAAGTTGACGAAATATTATGGAATCATAATGTACAATAAATCCAGGAGAGGTGGATTTATGTTTGAACCAAAAGTTATGGCAGCAATAAAAGAATTCCAGCAAGCTGAAATCAACGATCATGTGACTTATACAGAAATATCCAAGCGGCTCAAAAACGAGGACGACGCAAAGAAAATCAGAATTCTCGCGGCAGATGAACTGATACACGCCAGATTTTGGGAAGAATATACTGGCGCTGTCGCAAAACCGCAGAAGTTGAAAATTTGGTTTTTTACATTTCTTTCAAGACTACTTGGCTATACCTTTGTGATTAAAAAGCTTGAGGAAAACGAAGAGAGGACTATCCAAAATTACAAGAGTCTAGAGGGCGTGGTGCCGGGGGTAGACCGGCTGATCCGTGACGAGGAACAACATGAGATGAGTTTGATTTCGGTCTTGGATGAACAACACCTGCAGTATACAGGCTCGATCGTGTTGGGGTTGAATGACGCCCTGGTGGAGCTCTCCGGGACGTTGGCGGGCTTGACGCTTGCCTTTCAAAACACGCGCATGATCGCTCTCAGTGGTCTGGTGACAGGTATCGCCGCAGCGCTGTCCATGGCTGCTTCAGAATATCTATCAACAAAAACTGAGGAATCAACAAAAGAACCAGTTAAAGCAGCTGTCTATACAGGAATCGCCTATATCGTTACGGTCGTTTTATTAATCTTGCCTTACCTCGTTTTTAGCAACTATTTTGTCGCCCTGGCAGTAATGATGACAACTGTTTTTGGGGTCATAGCGTTCTTTAGCTTCTATATGTCAGTGTTGCGAGACGAAAAGTTCAGCAGGCACTTTTTTAGCATGGCAGCCATCAGCGTGGGCGTCGCCCTGATCAGTTTCTTGTTTGGCTCGGTGATACAGAATTTTATTGATATATAAAGAAGGTCTCTATCGTTCTATGAGCTGAGGAAAGAATCTCAACGACGGGAAATATAGATCCTTTGCAGAGCACGCTTCGTGTCCCACCTGATGTTCAGGATGACAAATATCGCCCAACCTAATGATGTACCTATGCTTTTACCACACCCCAGGCAGCAGGCGGAAGCGAACATTCTTTGCATATTCGCTGTAGCCTGGCAGATTTTGCTGTAAGAAGCGGTCTTCGAGGCGAGTGCGAAGGACAAAAAAGTAGCCAAAAATAAGCACTGGAATAAAAGCCCAAATGGACTCGAGCAGCAAGGGCATGCCCAGGCTGGCGATAAGGCTGCCCAAATAGCCAGGATGACGCATCCAACCATAAGGTCCGCTTGAGACCACGCGATGACCCCGCTCTGGCTGCAGGCGCACGGTGCCGGAAAAGAAAGCATTGACGACAAACGCGTACGATCCCAACGAATACCCGATGAGGATCAACGCAAGCCCAATCAACTCCCATGCCAGGGGGAAATCCGGAGACCAATTGAATAATTCATCCAGCCCGGCAGCCAGCAGTATAAAGACACTGCCAAACGCCACCAGAGGGGAAAGCCATTTGTCCCACGGTTGGGTGTTCTCATGAGTGTCGTAGTTAGCCCGCTCTTTAAGAATGTCCGGGGTTTTTCGGGCTGCGATGGCACGACTAATGATGAAACTCAGGATGAACAGAGCAAGCATCACCCAGGCTTGCCACCAGTTCCATCGACCTGAAATGATCATGGGCAACATAGGGAAAATTACCAGGACCAACAGCAGCATAAAGATGACCCGAACTACAGAAGTTTTGTTATTCGATTCCATGACGACCTCCAACAAAGTCTGAAATAGAATGTAAGAGATTGAAAAGTTCAATAAAGGTGTGAATAGATGTGTCAATCCGATCGGATTCACACGACACAGAATGTGCTATGAAGTATACTGCGTATGCTTCTTTTCATTGATGAAAAACGTTTATGCTGAGCTAACCTACAAAGCAAGCTTTGTGTTGTATCAGTCCACACAGGATGACAAATATTATTTGCCAGGTAAGGTCATAGAGAAGATATGCTGGTGAATGTACCAGTACAAGTGACCTGGAGAACCAAAAAGGGCGATAATCATCGAAATGATCACGCCCTATTTTCGGATCTAAGCCATCGAGGCGTAGTTGTTGGAAATCTTACTCGAGGGTGATCACGACATGCTCACCGTCTTCTTCGTCCTCAACATCCACCAGTATGCCTTTTTGTCCTTCGTTCAAAATATTGTCATTAAGCACACTTTGCAGGTCGAGATCTTCCATCGCACCGCCGCCAAAGCTGGCTTTACTGCCCATCTTCATGCCCCAGCGAGCCAAAGCGAGTGGGATTCTCAGGTTCACCTTCCTCTTACCGCTGGTGAGGTCGGTGACGATAATTTTCAGCCAGTGAGCTTTGCCATTTGTGCTTACTTCCATATTTGGAAGTAGTTCGCTGTTAGTGGATTTCTGCTCAGGGTTATAATCGAGTGCTTCGAGCAGTTGGACTGCTTCTTGTGCGCTGAGTTTGCCTTCCTGTACCATGTTCAGGATGCGCATTTTTTCGTCATTATTAGTCATGATTTACTCCTTAATTTAGATTGAATTCGTCTTCACCCTGCAGGTAGCGAAGAGCTTGGGTACTATCGATTCTGCCATTTTCCAGGTCATCCAAGATTTGCTGGCGTTGGGAATTGCTTGGTTTATAACGGACTTCTTTCTCGGGTTGGAAGCCGAGTGCCATGATCACATCATACAAACGGTTTTTTAGGGTGGGGTAGGATAGTCCCAGGATCTCTTCCATCCGGTTCAGGCGACCTTCGGAACGAACGAAGGTCAGAAGGAAGTTCATCTGGTCAGCTGTCAGGTTTTGGAATGGGCTTTGTTGGGCGACGAAGCTGCCTTCCACAGAGGTTTGGCAATCCGGGCAAAAAAAGCGGGTCACAACCACATTCCCCTGGCAAATTGGACAATTTTTCGGCAATTGGTTCATATTTTCCTCTTTTTTCTCTTGTCTATAAAGATAATACAATATTAAATAAGAAAAGTCAAGTCAAATATGAAAAAAATAAAGAAAAATGAAGGAACACATTGAAAATATTCAATTATTACTAAAAACTGAGTTTTCTCTTTATAGGAGTGACGAGAGGTGAATAGGCTAGATATGACATAACAAGGTCCGGGGACAACTGAGGAGATGGAAGGCAGAAGAAAGATCCTTCACTTTGTTCAGGATGACAACATAAAAGATGAAAGGCAGATCGCCACGGTCGCTAACGCTCCCTCGCGATGACAGAATCCAGGGAAGGATGACATGTAAGAGATGAAATGCAGCGAGGGGAGTTATTTTTCGAGTTTAGAAAGCGCTCACTTCACTTTGGTTGATCTCGTCTACCAGAGACAGAATTTCCTCATTGCTGGGGATATCGCTCATGTCGTGTCCATAGTGGACAAACCGTGCGACACCTTCTTTGTCGATCAGGACCTGGGCAGGCATACGACCCAGCTTAAACAGGTTGACCTCTTGCCCGTACAACTTAAGCACACTGGCTTTGGGATCTGGAAGACCAATAAAGGGCAGGGATTCTTTTTGCCAGTAGGCGGCAAAACCTTTAGCATCCTCAGGACCGACAACTACGACAACGACATCCCGCTCTACGAATAAATGATGATCATGACGCAACTGCGCCATATGTTTTTGGCAGAATGGTCAGGCAAAGGTACGGTTGAAAACCAAGAGGACATTTTTCTGTTCTTTCAAGTCACCCAGAGTAAAGGGGTTTCCTGAAAAATCAGGTAGTGAAAAGTTGGGGGCGGGTTGATTCAGTGATGCACGGGGCATGGTTGCTTCTTTTCTAATTGGATACGTTCTTTAATTATAAATTACAAATTTTTGCGAAGCAAGAGCGAATTTTCCAAAATGCGATAGTCTGGGTGAGATGAGATCAGCGTAATAGGAAAACCAACCATCTGAATCAGGGCTATCCAAGCGTTCCGGCTTCTCAATCTTCCCGGCTTGGTATAATGAACACACTTGAAATAAGAGAGGCTGGCTCATGAAAATCATCGAATGCATCCCCAATTTTTCCGACGCACGCAGACCCGAAGTAGTTGAAGCGATCATCAATGCGGTGGCATCTGTCCCTAACGTGCACGTCCTGGACCGCCATTCTGACATGGATCACAATCGCACGGTCCTGACCTTCATTGGCGACCCAGCTGGCGTGGAAGAAGCTGCTTATCAGGGCATCGCCAAAGCCGTCGAACTGATCGACCTCAATGATCATCAGGGTGAGCATCCCCGCTTGGGGGCGGCCGACGTGGTACCTTTTGTGCCGATCTCAGATGTGACCATGCAGGAATGCGTCGAAATTGCCCGCCGTCTTAGCAAGCGGGTTGCCGACAGCCTGGGAATACCAGTTTATCTCTATGAAGAAGCTTCTGTCAGACCTGATCGTGTCAACCTGGAGGATATTCGACGGGGCGAGTATGAAGGTATTAAAGCCACTATCGCAACTGACCCATACCGCGAGCCCGATTTTGGACCGAAGGTGATGGGACCAGCCGGCGGGGTTGTGATCGGCGCGCGTGAGCCTCTGATCGCCTACAACATCTTTTTGAATACACCTGATGTAAGTATCGCCGAAAAAATTGCCCGCCGTGTGCGAAATTCTTCCGGTGGTTTTCACTTTGTCAAAGGCATGGGGGTGCTGGTGGACGGGTTGGCACAGGTCTCTATGAACCTGACTAACTATCGTCGTTCGCCTATGGCGCAAGTGACGGAATTCGTTCGCCGTGAAGCCCAACGTTATGGGGTTGGCATTCATCATACTGAAATTGTTGGTCTGGTCCCCAGTCGGGCGATCATCAATGCGGGACGTTACTTTCTACAGTTGGACGGCTTTGAGCACGAGCAACTGCTTGAAAACCGTCTGTTTACCCAACAGGACAGCCAGACAGGAGACTCCCAAGTGAATTTTCTGGACCGGGTTGCCGAAGGGACTACCGCGCCGGGTGGTGGTTCGGCTGCTGCCTATGCGGGTGCATTGGGTGCAGCGTTAGCTGTGATGGTCGCCCGTCTCACGACCGGGAAGGCAAAGTATAAGGATGTAGAAGAAGAATGCTGGCAGGCAATTGAGAAGGGCGAAGAACTACGTAAGAAACTCACGGAAGCAATCGAATTGGATGCTAAATCTTTTGAGGGGATCCTCATTGCCCGGCGCCTGCCGCGCGATACAGAAGAGAACAGTCAAATTCGTGAAGACGCCATCATGCAAGCCAGTTTTGCTGCTGCTGAAGTGCCATTGAACTCCGCAGCCATGTGTCTGCAGGTGATGAAGTTAGCCTTGCGAATGGCGCAAATTGGAAACTTGAACGCCATTTCCGACGCAGCGTCTGGGGTTTTTCAGGCGCGGGCTGGATTAGAAGCAGCTTTCTTGAATGTCGAGATCAATCTGCTGGGCTATGAAAATGAAACCGTTGCTGCTGGTTTGCTTCGGGACGCGCGGGATTTGCGGCAGGAATCGGAGGGGATCCTCACTGAACTCAAAACCCTGCTGAAAAGCCGCGCTGGACTTTAATGGCTGAAATTGTCGTCATCGGCGCTGAAAACCCAATTGGACTGCATGCAAGTTCATCGGGTTTTCAGGCTGCTATCCCTTGGGTAAAACTTAAGCGAAACGATATTTCACGTTCCTGTTGGAAACAAAATCTCTTTCTCAGGGAACAAGCACACCGTTGAAATCACGTAACGTGAAGCAGCCACCAGCTGTGGATGAAATCGTTCCATACACGATGTTGGCAGTTTGTCCACCTTCGGAGTTGCCGAAGAAGAAATAGAAATCTAAACTATCGCCGGTACCTGGGATTTCATATACTCCGGTATATTCTGCAATAGGATTTTCATAATCGAGCCACAATGAAATCTCCGGATTACCACCCAGATTGTTTACATTTAATGCATCCATCGTAGGAGGAGGTCCTGCCTCAAATTCAACGACTTCAATTTCACCATTACCAAATGTTTGAGAAAGGTTTCCACAATTTATTACGCCATCCTCGTGGGTGATCTCCCAATTCGATTTTCCTGCTGGAGGAAACACTTTTACGTTGTCAACAGTGAGCGGTGGCAATTCGTCCTCTTCAATAACAATTTCCGGGTCACCTTCTTCACTTCCAGGTTGAACTTCATCTTCAGGTATCACAAAACTATCCGCATCTTCTGGCTCCTGAACTTCGTCTTCGATAAACACAGATCCTTCATTCTGAGGAATTGGTTCATTTTCTTCAGAGCCATTCAATGACTGATCACCAGATACCCCGGTACAGGCCGAAAGGGCAAAGATGAGGATCAAAAAGATACTAAAAAGTGTATTTTTTTCATGGTACTCCTAAAAGAATATTGATGTTAAAAGTATTATATAATCTGATTTTCTTTGTACATAGTTTTTATAATGTTTGAGATTAATTGAGGGTGACTGGACATTTTCATGCCAGGATCGTCAAGAAATAGTAAAAAAATTTCCTCTGGATACATTAGATTACAATTAACTCGAGCGGATTCCCGGAGGGTTTTTGATACAAATAACCCGCCAATGTACATAATGATGAAAGATTTACCAAAAAAAATGATCCGACACTTGCCGTTTGACACTACCGAAAAAAAAGGAGACAGGGCTGGGTTTTAGACCTCAACGCTGATTATCGTTTATGACAGAAATTGTTGTTATCGGTTCTGGAAACCCGAGCAAACTCCAGGCAGTCCAATTAGGTTTTCAGGCAGTTTTCCCGGAACGTGAGTTTGATTTCCTGACTGCTGAGGTTGGTTCAGGCGTAACCGATCAACCCATGAATGATCAGGAGACGCTTAGCGGCGCTCGCAATCGCGCTGCGAACGCCCGAAAGGGTTGCCCTCAGGCAGACTGGTGGGTGGGGCTCGAAGGTGGATTGACCATTTTGGACGATGCGGATCACAGTTTGGCAGCGTACAGCTGGATTTATATCCTGGGAAAACATCAGAAAGGATTCGCGCGCTCTGCCAGCTACATCTTGCCGAAAAAAGTTGCCGATCTGATTCACCTGGGCATGGAACAAGGCGAAGCGGACGATATTGTTTTCGGGCAGGCGAATAGCAAGCAAGCCAGCGGTGGGGTGGGACTGCTAACAAATGATCTGATCACCCGGTCTGAATTGTACGCGATGGCAGTAAAACTTGCCCTCATTCCTTTTATCCAGGAAGATCTCTACCCGTGTTTTTTTGGTAAAGAGCAAACATGAACCAATTTTGGAGAGATAAGAGCTTTGAGCAGATGAGCCGCGAAGAATGGGAATCTTTGTGCGATGGCTGTGCCAAATGCTGCCTCATAAAACTACGGGACCCCAAAACAAAACAGGTGCAATTCACTAATGTTGTGTGCCGATTTCTCGACCAGAAAACCTGCCATTGCAGTGATTATCCTAACCGACACGAAAATGTGCCTGAGTGTATCTTTTTAACTCCAGAGCTTGCCAGGCATTTGGACTGGCTACCCAAAACCTGCGCGTATCGTTTGGTTGCAGACGGGGAAGACTTGCCCTGGTGGCACCCGCTCAAGACCGGAGACCCCAATTCAGCCCGCAGAGCAGGCGGAACAGTATATGGCAAGGTGGTCAGTGAGACAGAGGTTGATGACGCGGATTTGGAAGATATGGTCGTCAATTGGTTTGAGTAAATAGGAAGTAGGCTTGATTACTGCCGATGGATCCGGTAATGCAAGGCGACGGAGGGAGACGTGTATTGCTTGTTGCGCTCCCAACATCATTACCCCCTCCGTACTGTCGCATTTTCTTGTGTGGAATGAATGCGAATCAGTTATCGATTTGCAGATTTTTTTTAGGTTTTGATTGCTTTCGACTGGTTCGGCAGTGCAAGGGTGCGAAGGGAGACGAGCCCCCTCCGTACTGTCGCATTTTCTTGTGTGGAATGCATGCGAATCAGTTATCGATTTGCAGACCCTTTTTTTAGGTTTTGATTGCTTTCGACTGGTTCGGCAGTGCAAGGGTGCGGAGGTAGACGAGCCCCCTCCGTACTGTCGCATTTTCTTGTGTGGAATGCATGCGAATCAGTTATCGATTTGCAGACCCTTTTTTTAGGTTTTGATTGCTTTCGACTAGTTCGGCAGTGCAAGGGTGCGGAGGTAGACGAGCCCCCTCCGTACTATTGGTGTAATTTCGAGGGACAACATATTCGTGGTAAGGGTATTGTAGTGATTGAATTCGTGAGTTTTTCCAACTCGTTTGGGAAATCGATGATTTTACGTTAGAATATTCTTAGCAAACCTATTCCGGTGGAGGCATATGACGCAAATTGACACGCAAGTTACCCGGATGATCCTGGCGGTGGTTCATTGCCAGGATTGTGAGATAGTTGAGCTGGCATTGGAAAAGGAAGGCGTCTCTTATGCCAAGTTTCCAAGCACTGGCGGTTTTCTGCTTGAGAAGAATGTGACTTTTCTGATTGCCACAGACGAACCCTTGAAAAAGGTGATCGTTGAGCGTCTGTCAGCAGCTGCAAAAAAGCGCATCAGTTATGTAGCTGCAACCATGGATTACACTCCCTTTCCCATGATCATTCCTGCTGAAACCATGGTTGGCGGTGTAACCATCTTCATCTTGAAAGTAGACCATTTCGAGGAGTATTGATATGAAATTGATTATGGCAATCATCAAAGACGAAGACAATGACCACGTCTCCAAGAAATTAACTGATGAAAAATTCAGAGTCACTTTCGTTGCCTCGACCGGAGGTTTCTTTCGGAGTGGGCGCAGTACCCTCATCATCGGTGTGGATGATGACCGTGTTGAGAGAGCTCTCCAAATTATCAAGGAAAACACTACCATCCCCGAAAATACGCAAGAAAAACGAGCGACTGTATTTGTTCTGGATGTGGAAGAGTTCAACCAGCTTTAATTCTGTAGTCGGCAAAAAAATCTACCTGATCAATACCTGCAGGACGGCACAGTCAGTTCAGTGCTTATCCAAGGGTTTATAATGGATGTGTTTTGTTACAAAGATTTTTTAGAGAGAGGTTTATATGATGAATTTTGGGAAAGCGTTTACATTCATTTTTGATGATGAGCGTTGGTTTGATAAATTGATTGTTCCGATCCTGGTGAGTTTGATCCCGATCGTTGGACCGCTGGCACTAAGCGGTTACGTGATCCGAACTATTAAGAATGTTATAGAGAACGAGAACGATCCCCTGCCTGAGTTTCAATTCGGCGAAGATCTGGGACGGGGTTTTCGATATTTTTTGATTGGATTGGTCTACGGTCTACCAATTATGCTCGTTATAGGAATAATGATGATTCCTTTGTTGGCATTAAACAATAACGAATCAATTTCGGCCTTAGGCGTTATCGTCCTGATCTTTGGCGGTTTGTTGTTATTCGTTTATGGATTCTTCCTGATGCTTATTCAACCCATTTCCATGGCAAATTTTGCGATGAAAGATACATTCGCATCCGGCTTTGAACTCGGAAATTTCTTTAAACGACTTGGAAAGAATTTTCCTGCCTGGCTGCTTGTCCTGGCTGGAATGCTGATTGCGAGCATCATTTCGCCGATGGGTTCCATTGTGTTCGGGATTGGCGCATTTGTCACAACCGCTTACAGCCAGCTGATGGTTGCCCATCTGACCGGGCAGGCTTATGTCGCGTCAGACAATTAATGTTGGGAATTACGATGAGTGGAGCGAAGGCACATGCCCTCGCTCTTTTTTTATTCTGAAAATTCTTCTACGTGGTAAATTTCCACATCAAGTTTTTTGTGCTCCCAATAGGTAGAACTACAGCCCATCTTGCGGCATAATTGCGAGAGAAACTGGCTGGGGTCGGGTAGTTCATCCCAGACCTGAGGTAAAAATGTTGCCCTGCGGTAACCCTCAGAAATGATGACACCGTCCTGGCCTGGTTTCAGCAAGTGTAGGAGATCTTGCGGATTGTCATATGGCAGCGGTTCCGGCTGGGACAGGCGGGAGACCTCGATTTTTACCATTGGTAATTCACCCGGAGTGAGCGGACTGAAGCGAGGGTCCTGGCTGGCAGCCTGCATGGCTCTTTTTTGAACATCCAGGTACAAGGGCTGGTATGCCTCCAGGGTGCCGATACATCCACGCAACCTGCCGTTGATAGTCAGGGTCACAAAACTGGCACCATTTTCCGTCAGGATCTGGCTGAAGTGATGGGGGTCGAGCCTGGGCAAAGGCTGTTCCAGGGCGGTGGCGTTGACTGACTCACGTGCGATGACGAGCAGCTGCTTCTTTTCATCTAAGCTGAGTTTCTCTGGCATAGGATTTGCACCATTCCTTTCAGACCCATTTGGGTTAAGTCAATTATACAAAGATTACGCGGCATTGCCTACTATTGTTTTTACACAGGAATAACTATGACCAAGCAGATGCACCAGGTAGATGATGAGGAAAATCCCAGCAGTGCTGGTTTCTGGCACCCAAAGCAAAAATCAGAAGGAACAGCTTCAGATTCCGGTTTCTCTTTGAAAGCAGAATCGCCGGCGCGTGCTCCGAGAAGCACGGGTCCATCCGGACAGGAAGAGCACGGGATGGGGAAGCAAAACCCTTTTGAAAACTGGCGGGTTAAGGCGCCAAGTGAGGATAAAGAGGTGGTACTGCCGCCGCACAGCAAGACGATCAACACTGCCCTGGGGTTGATCTGGCAGGCGATTTCGACAGTCATCCTGGCGGGGATCATCACGGCGACCTTGTTTTCGTTGTGGATGCCAAGCAGCTTTATACCCGGCAACCTGGGACAAAAGGTGGCAGATGTTGTGGCTGAGGGAGAAGGTGTCTTCCAAACCGAAGTTGCTGAAGGAGTCTTGCCTGCCAATTTTCCAACCAATAAGGTGGGTATCGTGGTGGGGCATCTCGGACATGACAGCGGTGCGGTGTGCGCCAATGGCTTGACCGAGTTAGAAATAAACAGTAATGTTGCCACCTACCTCCAGCAGAAACTGCTCGATGCAGGTTTTGAGGTGGAATTGCTGGATGAATTTGATGCCAGGTTAAAGAACTACGAGGCTGGTTTACTGCTCTCGATCCATTCTGACTCGTGCGATTACATCAATGACTCTGCGACGGGTTTCAAAGTCGCAGCGGCTTTCTCCCAAAAGGGTGATCAAAGCTCTTCCAGGCTGGTGCAATGCCTTTCGGACCGGTATGCGAATATCACTGGTTTAAGGTATCATTACCAGTCAGTAACAACGGACATGACCTCTTATCATGCATTTGATGAGATCAGCCCTTATACTACCGCCGGGATCATTGAACTTGGTTTTATGAACCTGGATCAGCAGATTCTGACCACCAAACCAGATCTTTTGGCGGAAGGAATCGCAGCAGGGATCAGTTGTTACATGAATAATGAAGAGGTATCGCAGCCATAATTCGTTGGCTAAGAAAAACTGATGACCGAGCAGGACAATAGCGCTGGAAACTTGATCCACCAGGCAAAGCAAGCCATCCTGGCTGGCGATGCCGTGCTTGCCAGGCAACTGGCAGAGGAGGCGCTGCAACTTTCACCCTTAAGTAATGACGCAAAACTGATTTTGGCTGCCTTTTCTGATCCTGTAACCAGCCTGGGTCTTTTGCGTGAAGTGCTTGAAAGCGACTCAGAGAACCCCTATGTGCACAAAGCCATGCGTTGGGTGGGAACCCGTACCCGCCAAGAGAATGCAGCTCAGTGGGCTCCGGCGGTCCTGCCCGAAGCAGCTCCAAGCGCGCAAACTCTGCCGGAAAACAAAGTTGTTGTGCCGAGCAAAAAACGACCAGCCTGGGCAGTGGTCCCATTATTGCTATTGGCTGGGTTGATTATCTTTGGTCTTTATTCTGTTGGTATTATTCCGGACAGACCGGTCGCCGGGCAGCAGTTCTTAATCAAGAATGAAACCACCTTGTTGGTCAAACCAAGCCTGACTCCCACCAACACTGCCACACCCACCAATACGCCCACTAACACTCCCACGCCGACACCGACCAACACACCCACGCCGACAAATACGCCGACGCCTACACCAACACCCACTGAAACACCAGTTCCCACCGAGACGCCCGTTCCCACGGTTGAGATCATTCCCTACGTGTACGAGCCTGACCCGTTTTTGCCGCCAGGTGTGGAACCTTTGGGTGAAAAATGGATTGACATTAATTTGAGTGAGCAAAAACTTTATGCCTACGAAGGTAATGAATTGGTGAGTTGGTTCTGGGTTTCAACCGGCCTGCCCGACACTCCCACGGTCACCGGAACGTACTCTGTTTACATCAAGTTACTCTATGATGACATGACTGGACCCGGTTATTACCTACCGGATGTCCCGTATGTGATGTATTTTTATAATGGATATGGAATTCACGGCACGTATTGGCACAGCAACTTCGGTTACCCAATGAGCCACGGCTGCGTGAATATGGAGACCAGCGAAGCCGGCTGGTTATACAACTGGGCTTTCGTTGGGATCCCAATTAACGTACACTATTGAATATGAAAAATTTGAAACTGACTCGTAGAAATTTTCTGAAATCTATGGGGTTGGGAGCTTTGGGCATGATGATGACTGAAGCCTCACCCGCCTCTGCCGCATTGTTTGGATGGGGTCCGGACACTCGTTTGGGACGCATTTTACGCTTCAAATTGCAGGTCAAAAAAGAGCCGGATCATTTGGCTGATACGCTCGATACACTCATGTATGATGAAGTTCATCCTATTTCCAAGATGATCTACACCCGCAACATCTATGGTCAGAAACTGGGCTGGTACGAGCTTGGATCGGGGTATGTGGATGCAACCTGGGTCCAACCGGTTTTCAACCGACCGAACCCAATCGACCGCCGACCGATCCCTGACGAAGGCTGCCTTGGAGAGGTGACAGTACCGCTTGCTCCTGTTTATAGCAAGCCCAATGTCCGAGATATTCATCGAACTTTTTATTATGAAAACAACTTTTGGATAAAAGGCAAGACAAGAGACGAAAGAGGCTTTCCCTGGTATGAACTTTGGGATGATCTGAGCGGTGTTTCCTACTTTGTGCATGCTAATACCATGCGAAGGATTGAACCCGATGAAATCACACCGTTGCGAACAGAGGTTCCCCAGGATCAGAAACGACTGGTATTGGAGCTTGGTTACCAGGTTGTGCGTGCCTATGAGTACAACAAGCCTGTTTGGGAAGCGCCAGTTTCTTCCGGAAAAATAGATGGTTCCACGCCTATCGGGCGGTGGATGACCAACCGAAAACGCCCATGCCGCCGCATGATCAATGAACCCCATAACCCCAACGTCTACGACCTGCCTGGTGTTCCCTGGGTCAGCTATATCACCATTGAGGGGGTTGCTTTCCATGGCGCGTTTTGGCACGCCAACTGGGGTAAAGTGATGAGCAATGGCTGCATCAATATGAAAAATGATGATGCCAAGTGGCTCTACCGCTGGACAACCCCGGTGGTGCCTTTTAACCAGTATTTCCAGGAAGATGTGCTTGGAACCCGGGTCGACGTGGTTACCGGTTATGGTGATCTACCAAAAGAGTAATTGTTAACCGAAAACTTATAGAGACCTTCTATAATAATGTCAGAGCAGGATGAAAGGATTTCTGTGAAAAAGGCAATATTTGAAGGTATGGTTTATGATTCGCTTGGTCGGCAACTACCCGTTGTCTATGTTGGCAATGAACCTACCTATGTGATCGATGACAGTGGTTTTGAACGCCATGTAGCTTCCGGTGAAGTCGACCGGCAGGTTTGGGATTTTCTCTCTGAAGGTATTGAAGGTAACGAAGATATCCTTACTGAACAGATTGCCAAAATGAGCGGTCAGGACGATATTTTCTCTCTTGCGATGATCCGCAAGCAGTTTGAAAATCGTGATGAGCAATTCTTTGAACTGCAGGAAAAAGGTTTTCCGTACGATGCGCGCATGTATATGATCATGATCGGATTCCAGGTGATTGTGAATCATCGCGGTGAATTACTGGAAGTGAAGCAGCCTGCTGTTACCAACGGGGATGAGGAAGAGTAAGTTCCTTTTCTGGTCGCTTTTTTATCGCAGAGACTGATAAAATTGAATTGAAATGATGATGCCAATCAATATTATTGACGTTAACGAGGAGACCTATGAGTTCGAGGTCGTAAATTACTCGTCTCAGAAGCCAGTGGTAGTTGACCTGTGGGCTCCCTGGTGTATTCCCTGCCGGGTGCAATCGCAAATTCTTGTGCAACTTGCCCAGGAAGGGGATGGTGAATTTCGCCTGGCTCGAATTAATGTTGATGAACAAACCCGCCTGGCAGAACGTCTGAAAGTGACCAATGTACCAGCTATCAAAGCATTTGTAGATGGACGCGTGGTGGCAGAGTATATGGGTGTGCTTTCTGAGAAGAATCTGCGCCTGTTTGTGGACCGGATCATGCCCAGGGCTGGCTCGCTGCTGCTTGTTAAGGGCAACAGCCTGATGCTTTTAGGTGAATTTGAAGAAGCCGAAGCGGCACTTGAACTATATGTGATCGAAAGCCATGGCGACCCAGCTGGTTTGCTCGCCTATGCGCGCGTCATGCTTTACCAGGGCAAAGGCAGGTCGGCTATGGAGATTTTGCAGCATTTTCCAGTCAGCCAGGAATCGACCTTGAGTACAGTATTGCTACCTTTGGCAAAAGCCTACACTGACCCGGAATTGGAAAAAATTGTGCTGGATAATCCGCTCGAATCTGCTTTCCGCAATGCTATTCGTTTGGCTAAACGTGGAAAAATCCTGATCGCGTTGGATGGTTTGCTGGGTATTTTGAAAAAAGATAAGAATTACCGCAATGGGCAGGCGAAGGCGGTCTATTTGGGTTTGTTGGAAGTTCTGAGTGACGCCCACCCCAATGTTCGCCAGTACCGCTCTGACCTTTCAACGGCATTGTTTTAATCGAAAAATTCGCAAATCCGCGCCCCCAATTCAAAAGGTTTGTAAGGCGAGATTGAAAGCAATGTGACCTTTATCGGAGAGGAAGGTTGAGGTGCTTTCTAGCCTCCATCAAGGAATCCTTCAAAAAATGTTAAAGCACGGCGGATTGAGGACGGGATACTTTGTAAATTTTCCAATGTACAACCGTCCTCAATCTCGCCCTACAAAACTCTCCAGAGTTCTTCTTTCCAGGTAAGCTTGATCTAAGTCAATTTCTCCAACCCCAACGCGATTCTTCGCATTGTTTCGTCTTTGCCCAGAATGGCTGCCAGTTCAGTGGCGCCGCCGGGAGAGGTTTCCTGACCGGAGAGGGCGGTTCGGATGGGCCACATGACGGTGCCGACCTTGACGCCCTTGGAACCAGCCAACTCTTTGAGCACGGCAAACAAATTCTCGTTGGTCCATTCATCTATGCCAGTGAACAATGGCTGGACAGCCAGCAAGACATTTTTTGCACTTTCAAGGGTAGATTTCGATTTATCATGAACGAACAAATCCGCTTGGTAGGGAGGTAATTTTTCAAAAAAGCCCACCAACCCTGGAATATCAGCCAGGTTTTCCGTGCGTACCTGGATCAGTGAACTCAATTGCTGTACATTGAAACGCTCAAACCCATCTGGGTAGAAGGGAAGGGCGCGTTTGTGAAATTCCTCAGGGCTTAAGGCGCGGATGTGCTCACCGTTCAGCCAGCGTAATTTATCAAAAGAAAAAGCGGCGTTTGACTTATTGATGCGGTTCATGTCAAAGGTTTTAACTAAATCGGGCAGCAGGAAGTACTCCCTTTCGTCACCCGGGTTCCAACCCAGCAAGGCGACATAATTGACAATGGCTTCCGGCAGGTAGCCCATACGAACCAGATCCTCAAAAGAAGGATCGCCTTTGCGTTTGCTTAGCTTACTGCCATCTTCCTTGATGATGTGGGGCAGGTGCACATATTCCGGACGTTGCCAACCGAAGGCTTCATAGAGGAGGTTGTACTTGGGCGTGGAAGTCAGATATTCCTGTCCGCGGATCACATGGGTGATACCCATCAGGTGATCATCGACCACGTTGGCAAAATTGTAGGTTGGGAAGCCATCGGACTTCAACAGTACCTGGTCGTCCAGATGGGAATGGTCGATGCTGATTTCACCATAGACATGGTCGAAAAAACTGCTGATGCCAGGTTCAGGGATGCGCTGCCGGATGACTGGCAGAATCCCTAATTCAAATTTAGCTTTGACTTCTTCAGTGCTCAAATTGCGGCATGGGTCGCGATAGCCCTGCACGCGCTCCCCGGTGATTTCCAGGGCAGGTTTGTCTTCTTTTTGGCAGAAACAGTAATAAGCGTGCCCACTTTGGATCAATTTATGGGCGTATTCCTTGTAGATAGGTAAACGCTGGCTCTGAACATAGGGTCCGTAACCGCCGTCCTTGTCGGGACCTTCATCGTACTCGATGCCAGCCAGCCGTAAACCGTTGTAAATCGCCTGGACAGATTCCGGAACATTGCGGTTTTGGTCTGTATCTTCAATGCGCAGGATGAAAGTGCCTCCGGCTTGTTTGGCGGTCAGGTAGGCATACAGCGCGGTACGCAGGTTTCCGATGTGCATATAACCAGTGGGGCTGGGGGCAAAACGAGTTCTAAACATAGTCACTTCCGATGAGTAAGATGCCTTAAATCGTACCATAAAGTGTTGGCGATAAGCGAGAAAGGATAGGCAAAAAGGTGCCTACACTATTAATTTGGCGGAACGGGCGGGTGCCCGTTCCCTACTCTCACCTCATCCACCGCTTTGCGGACCCTCCCCCTTTAAGGCGAGGGCGTAAGGACATCGTATACAGGCTTTTCATCAGTACGTCCGTGAAAGATCGTTCCTGTGAATCCTAATCACCTCGTCGAAAGAGTCTTATGCGATGATCATATTGGCAGGACCAGTATCACTGCTTACAGGCTGCCTTATGATGATCCAAAACGTATTTGTGCAGATACTGACCGGTGTAGCTCTCAGGATTTTTACAGACCTGTTCTGGCGTGCCCTGGGCAATGATCTCTCCGCCGTTCAACCCGCCATCGGGTCCCAGATCAATGATCCAATCCGCCACCTTGATGATGTCCATGTTGTGCTCGATGATCAGGACGGTGTTGCCACTTTCCACCAAAGCTTGAAGAACCTCGATCAGCATGTGCACGTCTGCGGCGTGAAGTCCGACTGAAGGTTCATCCAGCACATAAAGCGTCCTGCCAGTTGCGATGCGGGAAAGCTCCTTTGCCAGTTTTACTCGTTGGGCTTCGCCGCCCGAAAGCGTGGGGGCAGGCTGACCCAGGCGGATATAGCCCAGCCCAACATCCTGGAGAGTCTGCAAGCGGCGCTTGATCTTGGGAAAGGCATCAAAAAACTCAATAGCAGTTTCGACGGTCATGTCAAGCACTTCAGCAATGTTCTTGTCTTTGAAGCGTACTTGCAGGGTCTCATGGTTATAACGGGTGCCGCGGCAAACTTCACAGGGAACGTAGACATCCGGTAAAAATTGCATCTCGATCTTCAATTGTCCTTCGCCCATACATGCTTCACAGCGTCCACCTTTGACGTTGAACGAAAAACGACCTTTTTGATAGCCCCGGATCTTTGATTCAGGTAATTCCGAGAAAAGATCGCGGATATTGTCGAAGAGTCCGGTGTAGGTGGCAGGATTGGAGCGGGGTGTGCGCCCAATGGGGGTTTGATCGATGTTGATGATCTTGTCCAAATGCTCGCTTCCCTCTATGCCCTCATGTTTACCCGCATTGGTATGGGCTCGCATTAGTTTTCGAGCGAGTGCATTGTAGAGGATATCGACCATCAGGGTCGACTTGCCCGAACCGGATACGCCAGTAATGCAAACCAGTTCACCCAAGGGGATCTTGACATCAATGTTCTTGAGATTATTCTCCGCTGCACCTTTGATTGTCAGGAAATTTCCGTTGCCTGCACGGCGATCTTGCGGGAGAGGTACGATCTTCCTGCCTGATAGGTAATCGCCGGTAATGGAATTTGGCTCAGCTTCAATATCCTCAGGCGTACCCTCGGCTACCAACCAGCCGCCATACTCACCAGCCCCCGGTCCGAGATCGACGATCCAATCAGCATTGCGCATAGTCTCTTCGTCGTGTTCGACTACCAAGACGGTGTTTCCCAGGTCGCGCAGACCTTTGAGGGTGTCCAATAATTTATCGTTATCACGCGGATGAAGACCAATGGAAGGTTCGTCCAACACATATAGAACACCCATCAGCTTGGAGCCAATCTGGGTTGCCAGGCGAATGCGTTGCGCTTCTCCACCGCTGAGGGTGGAAGCGGAACGTTCCAGGGTGAGGTAATCGAGCCCTACATCAGTCAAAAAGCTTAAACGAGCCTGAATCTCGCGCAGAATACGATCTGCAATTGCCTGGTCGCGTTTTTTTAAGGGAGTGTCCTGTTGTGATTCAAGATGGTTGATCCAATGCAAAAGCTGGTCGACGGGTTGTTGGGTCACTTCAATAATGTTTTTCTCGTCCACAGTCACACCCAGGGCTTCTTTACGCAGACGTTTGCCGCCACACTCCGGGCAAGGGCTTTGGGTGATAAATGAGCCCAGTTTGATACGGATCCAGTCCGACTGGGTTTCCTGATAACGGCGCTGCATGTTGCCTACCACACCTTCGTAAGCGGTCCTAAAAGTGCCGCTGCGCCCATGTCTGCCTACGTAATGGACTGTAATTTCCTTGCCTTCGGTTCCAAACAAAATCGCGTTCTGCTGTTGCTTGTTTAGTTTCTCAAAAGGGGTATCCAGGCTGAATCGATATTCACTGGCAAGGGCTTCAATCATCTGCCAAAGGTATCCACCCACATCTTTCGGTTCCCATTCCGGATTCTTGATGGCACCATCTTTCAGGGAAAGGCTTTTATCAGGTACCACCAGCTCGGGATCGATATCTTCCCGAAAACCCAGCCCCTGGCAGGTTGGACAAGCGCCATGGGGCGTATTAAACGAAAATGTGCGCGGTTCGATCTCGATCAAAATTGAGCCGTGCTCCGGGCAAGCCAGGTTCTCAGAAAACTGGCGGTCTTCAGGAGGGTTGCTACTCAGGTTTTGGATGGTGACATAGCCCTCGCCGATGCGTAAGGCGGTTTCAACTGAATCGGTCAGACGAGTGATCGTGTTCAGACGGTCTTCTTCGTTCTCAAAGGCATGGATCACCAGGCGGTCCACAACTGCTTCGATGGTGTGCTTCTTATAGCGGTCCAGATCTATTTCTTCATCAAGCGTGCGCACTTCACCATTCACTCGCACCCGGGTAAAACCTGATTTTTCGATCTCCTTAAAGAGAGCCTGGTAGGTTCCCTTTCGTTCCCGCACCATGGGTGCCAGCACCAACAGGCGCGAGCCTTCCGGCATTGCCAGGATGCTATCCACAATTTCCTGGGCTGATTGCTTTTGGACCATCCTGCCACAAACCGGACAATGAGGTGTACCAACCCGGGCATAGAGCAGACGCAGATAATCGAAAATCTCAGTAACCGTGCCTACTGTAGAGCGGGGATTGTTTGAGGTCGCTTTTTGATCGATGGCGACCGCTGGTGAGAGCCCTTCGATCGAGTCGACATCCGGCTTGTTCATTTGCCCCAAAAACTGGCGCGCATAGGAGGAAAGCGACTCAACGTAGCGGCGCTGACCTTCAGCGAAAATGGTATCAAAAGCCAATGAGCTCTTGCCTGAACCGGAAATGCCGGTCAGAACCACCAGTTTATCCCTGGGAATTTCGACATTAATATTTTTTAAATTATGTTCACGCGCACCGTTAATACGCAGATTTTCTTGACTCATTTCTTTGTTTGCTCCGCGCAATATTATATCATTTGTTCTATATTTAGAGCGTTTGATCTGTGGAAACGGCGGTTTCCCTTGCCTGTTTTCGATTGATCAGGAAGTAGACCAGGAAGCCGACCAGGATCGGGATCCAGAATGAGATGAGGCGATAACCCAGGATAACCACCACAGCAATGTCCTTTGGAACAGCCAGACTGGTAAAAAGAGCTGCCATGGAGGTTTCAATTACCCCCAAGCCACCTGGCACGATGAAAGCCATTTTTGCCAGAAGGAGCGGCAGACCGTAGCCGGCAAAAAGGATCCCCAGGTTGATCTTGTATCCAGCCGCCAAAAAGATCAGGTACATGGTCAATACATCAAAACCATAGTATCCAATCGTGCCCAGGAGCGGTCGCACCCAATTGCCTTTTCCCATCTGTTTCCAGGCATTAAACAAAATATTCAAGCGCAATTGCGTTTGTTCCGGGTCGTATGGATTACCTCTGAAACGATTCCAATTCCAGAGAACCCAGTTAACTACCTTGAAGGCTGCCTTTGGGAATGCCAGACCAATCAGATAACCAAAAGAGATCAACAGGAGCAGGAGGATAAAAATTGAATATTGGATCAACTGACTTTCAGATAAATGTCCTGATATCCGCAGTGTAACAATTCCTGCGATCGCGATCAGGATCAGGGGAATATTTGCGAGCATGGAAGGCAACAAACCAGCTACGACCGAGTTCGACTTCCTGACACCCTTCCTGGCAAAAAGACCGAAAGTAGTGGCTGCTGAACCTATCCATCCGCCAGCCACAATCCCAAAACTGTACGATGACAGAAAGATCGCTGTACATTCGAGTACCGAAAGGTTATGACCCTGAATCTCAAGGACCGATTTCAACGAATAGCCATAGGATAGATAAACCATGCATTCTGTAATAACCGCTATCAGGACAAGCCACCAGATCATGTCCCGAAGGACAGTGACAGCCTGGTTGATATCCATCAACTTCGGCAAAACCAGGTTGACAGCCAAACCAAGAATAACGATGAGGATCAATATCCGCCACGTTTTTTTCTTTTTTCCAGGGTTTGTCTCTTCCGTTGCTTCCATTTCTGCTCGATTGTCCACATAAATACACCGGAATACTCCGGTGGCAAAACACACTCATTCTAATCCCAATTGGCTGATGTTGGAGAAAGCATTTCACACGCATTGGGCAATCTTCTCCAGAATTATTCAACCTTATCGACTTGAGCGTCCTTCACGGTTACAATCATTAAAATTTGGACAATGGAGATATGATGGAACAAACGACCTCAGACCCCCTTTCAACACAATTTCAGAAAATATCGGCAAAAACCCGCATTTATTATGGTTTGGCGGGCATGGGAATGGCAATCGTATCGGGTATTTACGGCGTATTGCTGACCATTTATTACCAGGATTATCTTGGTCTGGGCGCAAATTGGATCGCGATTGCCATGGTGGTTTATGCGGTTTGGAACGCGCTGAATGATCCGATTTTTGGGCAAATCACTGACCGAACACGCACCAAGCTGGGTCGCCGTATCCCTTATCTTCGTTTTACCGCTCCATTCTTTGCGTTGACCTTCAGCCTGGTTTGGTTTGCACCACAGAACGCCCCCGACGCATCCCAATTTGCATGGATGCTGGTTACGATGCTACTATACGACACCTGTTACACCATACTGGGGCTGGTGCACGGCACGCTTATGCCTGAACTGAGCGAATCGGACCAGGAACGAGGCAAACTTTCGATTGTCTCGAGTCTGTTTGGGCTTTTGGGTACCCTGATCGGCTTCCTGGTGCCCGATTTTTTCCGCCCCAAAGCCGGCTCTGCCGATGTTTCCATGTTATCACTGCAGATGTCCATGATCGCGGTGGGAATCATCGCTGCATTTTTGATCATCCTGGCATCATACAACATTAAAGAGCGCAAGGAATTCAGCCAGGTTGATAAGCCATTGGATTGGTGGCCTGCGATCAAAAGTACTTTAACAAGCAAGTCCTTTATCGTATTTGTGATCGCGAATTTTATGTGCACTTTCATGTTTTCGATATGCATGGGCGCGGTCTATTACATCGCCGATTATGTGATGCAGGCAGGTGTGATCCCGCTCCTGGCGGCATTGTTTATCCCTTTGGCTGTTGGTGTTCCCTTGGTTCAATTTATCCTGAAGAAGGTGGAGCCGGTAGTTGCTTTTCAGCTCTATCTGCTTGTTTGTGGTGTGAGCCTGATCGCGCTCACTTTTATGCCAGCCGCCTTGATCCCGCTTAGTATTGGTATTTTTGGATTCGGCTATTCTGGAGTCCAGGTGATCAACTATTTACTGCTTGGACAGGTGATCGATGAGGATGAAGTGCGGACAGGTGTGCGGCGGGAAGGTTCTTTTTATGGAGCCAATGCCCTGATCACCAAACCTGCCCAATCTTTAGCCGTAACCATTACCGCCGCTGCGCTGGCAGCGGGGCAGTTTGTCACCCGTGATTCCAACGCCGGTATGATCTTCCTGGATCAGCCTGAGAGCGCCCTTTTTGCGATTCGGGCAGTGATGGGCTTGATCCCTGGCGCAACCCTCCTTATTGCCGCCCTGATTCTGTTTGCGTTTCCTTTACGCGGCAAACGGCTGAAGGCGATCAAAGACCAGATATTGGAGATGCACTACGAGAAGCACGAAAAACTGGAAGCGCTTGAAAATAAAATTTGAGGAGGATTTGTTCTATGAAAAGTTTTCGAAAAGAACTGGTTTTGACCGTGCCGACAAGGCGTGCCTTTGTGAACATCACCCATGAGGTTGAACACGCTTTGGCAGAAAGCGGCATCCAGGAAGGGTTGGTTTTGGTCAACCCGATGCATATCACGGCTTCGGTTTTTATTAATGATGACGAACGTGGACTACACTCCGATTACGAGAAGTGGCTGGAAAAAATTGCCCCTCACGCACCGGCAGAACAATACCGTCACAACGATACCGGAGAGGATAACGCGGATGCCCATATCAAGCGCCAGATCATGGGGCGCGAAGTGGTTGTCGCTGTTACACGGGGGAGGTTGGATTTTGGTACCTGGGAGCAAATTTTCTATGGTGAGTTCGACGGGAGAAGACCAAAGCGGATTTTGATCAAAATCATCGGCGAGTGAACTTGTGTTTGCTCAGACCTTGTACAAAGACTCGCCAAAGCACCATGCATTTTTTTATAATTTGATCAACATTAGAAATTAAAACAAGGAGATAAAAAAATCATGGCACACAAAGAAGATTGGATGAAAACACCGTTAGAATTACCTGAATTACCCTACTCCAAGGACGCATTGGCACCGGTAATTTCAGAACAAACCATTGAATTTCACTATGGCAAACATCACAAAGCCTATTATGACACCACCAAAGACCTGGTGAAGGGTACCGAGCTGGAAGGCGCAAGCCTGGAAGAAATCGTTGACGTTTCTGGAAAAGATCCTTCCCTGAAAAAGCTTTACAATAATTCAGCCCAAGCCTGGAATCACAACCTGTACTGGAAAGAATTTGTTCCTTACGGTGAGAGTAAACTGCCGGGCGAGCTGGAAGAAATACTGAAAAAAGCATTTGGGTCTGTTGAGGAGTTCAAAAACCAGATTGTCACCAAAGGTGTTAGTCAGTTTGGCAGCGGTTGGGTTTGGCTGGTTGTAAACGGTCAGGATCTGGAAGTATACTCAACCCCCAATGGCGATAATCCCTGGAAAGATGGCAAGTCCCCGGTATTCGGTCTGGACGTCTGGGAGCACGCCTATTACCTGGATTACCAGAACCTGCGCAAAAAGCACCTCGAAGAAGTCCTCGAGAAGATCGTGAACTGGGATTACGTTTTAGAACTGATCAAGCGCTATCAGAATCAGTAATTAGCGTATTAGAAAATGTAGAATAAGACGGTCGAAAGACCGTCTTTTTTGTATAGAAAACTCCTAATTCTTTATTCAAGGAGTTGAACCCGCATTTATTTGCGAATATGCAACCTCACCCAAGAAAATTGCATCCATAAATGCAATTCTGAAAAATTGCATTTACAAGCGCAATTGCACCTTGTTGTCAATTCAAGAACATTGAAAATGAAAAATTCAACATGGGTCTTACACAAAGCATGTAAAATTACTCTATGGAATTCAAACTTCACGCTCCCTATCAACCCACAGGTGACCAGCCGGAAGCGATTCGGCAACTGGTCGAGGGCATCAACAAAGGGTACCACAACCAGGTTCTGCTTGGTGCGACCGGAACTGGTAAAACTTTTACGGTTGCGAACGTGATCCAGCAATTACAGCTGCCAACTTTGGTGATGACACACAACAAGACCCTGGCTGCCCAACTTTATGCTGAATATACCGAATTCTTTCCCGAAAACGCAGTGGAGTACTTCGTTTCTTACTACGACTACTATCAGCCCGAGGCTTACATTCCCCGGCGCGACCTGTATATCGAGAAAGAAACTGACATCAACGAAGAGATCGACCGCCTGCGGCTGGCTGCGACCACCGCGTTGATGTCCCGACAGGATGTGATCATTGTGGCATCGGTCTCTGCCATCTATGGGCTGGGCGATCCGGATGCCTACCGTGCTTCTGTGTTACACATCCCCAAGGGACAGATTTATCGCCGCAATGCCCTCCTGCGGCAGCTGGTCGACATTCAATATCAGCGCAATGACCTGGAAGCCAAACCCGGCATCTTCCGGGTGCGGGGTGACACGCTCGAAATTCTGCCCGCCTATAGTGAGCGCGAAGCCGTACGGATCAGCTTTTTTGGGGATGAGATCGAGGAAATTACCCGGATCAATCCATTGACTGGTGAAGTTTTGGAGAAGCCAGACCAGATTGACATCTATCCCGCCAAGCACTACGTTACCGAAGAAAAACGAATGGAGAAAGCCCTCGCCGACATTGAAGCAGAGTTGGAGGAGCGCCTGGAATACTTTCGCAAAAATGATCGTCTGCTAGAGGCACAACGCCTGGAGCAGCGTACCCGGTTTGACCTGGAAATGCTGCGCGAGGTAGGCAGTTGTGCCGGAATTGAGAACTATTCCCGCCATATCGATCAGCGTGCCGAGGGTACCCCTCCCTGGACCCTGATCGACTTTATGCCCTCCCGCTACCTGTTGGTTCTGGACGAATCCCACATGATGGTGCCCCAGCTGCGCGGTATGTACAACGGTGACCGTGCCCGGAAAGAGATTTTGGTCGATTATGGTTTTCGTCTGCCTTCTGCTAAAGACAATCGTCCGCTGAAGTTCCCGGAATTTGAAAAAATGATGGGCATCACCATGTACACCAGCGCCACGCCTGGTCCGTATGAGATGGAAAAAACAGATCAGGTGGTGGAACAGGTCATTCGTCCTACCGGCTTGCTGGACCCCAAGGTGGAGGTAAGGCCGACCAAGGGGCAGGTCGATGACCTGATCGTTGAACTTCGTGCGAGGGTCGATAAGGGTGAACGCGCTTTGGTGACCACCCTGACCAAGCGTATGGCTGAAGATATGGCAGATTACCTGCTCGAAATGGGTTTTAAGGTTCACTACCTGCATTCGGAAGTGGATACCCTGGAGCGGGTGGGAATTTTGCGGGATCTGCGGTTGGGTGTTTTTGATGTGATCGTGGGTATCAACCTGCTGCGCGAAGGGCTGGACCTGCCGGAGGTCTCTTTGGTGGCAATATTGGATGCCGATAAGGAAGGTTTCTTGCGTTCCACCACAGCCCTGATCCAGAATTTTGGTCGGGCTGCCCGGCACATCAATGGACAAGTGATTCTTTATGCGGATCATATGACCGATTCGATGAAGCGCGCTATCGACGAAACCAACCGCCGCCGTCAGATCCAGGAAGCTTATAACGAAAAACACAATATCTCGCCGGTCGGCATTACCAAGGCAGTCCATGATATTACAGAGCGGCTTGCTAATGTCGCCCAGGATGAAAAGAAAGCTCCCAGGAGTGCCCGAGAGTTGGCTGCAAGCATGGAGCAGCGCGAGTTGGAGCGTATGATCAAAGAGATGGAAAACCAAATGAAGGCTGCAGCCAAAGAGCTGGAGTTCGAAAGGGCTGCCATGCTGCGCGACCAGGTGTACGAGTTGAAGGCGATATTGGTGGAGGACAGCAAACTACCCCCCTGGAAAAAGCAAGCCTTATTGGCGAAAGATTTGGGGGATTGATCCTAGAGAGAGGGTCGCCAGCCTACGCTTTTGACGTCAGGTTGAAAAACGCAGCCTAACCTACACGCCTTTGTTTTTTACGTCAGGTTGAAAAACGCAACTTGACCTACGGCTATATTGGTGTTTCATTAAGCCTATGTTTGCCGGGTTGAACACCGCAACCCGGCCTACGAAAAAATTATTCCTGCGTACGAAAAATTAGATCCTTCGTTTCACTCAGGATGACAAACTAACAAACAAAAACCTTAAAACCTGACCTCAAAACGATCGAATTCCCCCCGATACGGGAACCAGGTGAAGCGCACTTCGTCCACCCTACCGGAGTGGGGTCCGCGGTGGAGGTGCTTAAGGAATTCCTCCAGGGTTTCACGCGGTCCCTCTGCCACCACCTGGACGGTACCGTCGTAGAGGTTGCGCACCCAGCCGGTAACACCCAGTTCATGGGCAGCGTTCATGGCAAAATAGCGGTAACCCACGCCTTGAACTGCGCCGCTTACAAACGCCTGCAGGCGCGCCATCCCGAGAGGATTTTCAGGTTGCATGTTTTTCCAACCTGCTAAAAGCGATCGTCGTCGAACTCCCCGAAGGAATATTCGTCGTTATCTTCCAGGTCATCGTCGTCATCGACGTAGCGCTGCCACTCTTCGTCATCTAAGTCTTCATCAAATGAGAACTCATCCACGTCATCATCGAAATCATCGTCCTCGTCGCCATCTTCTTCGAGCTCTTCGGCTTCGTCCTGATCCCACGGCACGGAGATCAGCTCCATCTCGTCACCGCCTTCAGTGAAGTTGAGCATTTCCATGGCTTCTTCCAGAAAAGCGCTTTCTTCATCGTCCTCTGCAGCTGCCAGCAGGGCATCCAGTTTCCGTTCCACACCTTCGCCACCAATTTGAGCCAACGCCCAAATGATTTCATGCCGCAACTCATCGTCATCGACCAGATCGATTGCCCGCAACAGATTCCTGCGGGCTTTTTTCAATGCCAACTCACCAGCAGCGTGTACTGCCTGGATGCGCACAGCCAGGTTTTCATGCTCAAGGTTTTCCAGTACACTGGCTTCCCACTGTTCATCCGCTGAACGTCCCATGGCGAACATGGCGCTTTCCAGCCACAGGTCATCGCGCATGGCGGCTGCCTTGCGCAACATTGCCGGGATCTCTTCCCGACTGGAATAACCCAAGGCTTCCAGTGCTCTTCTCCTGACGAGTTCACTGACATCCTCGTTATAGGCGCGTAAGAGGGTTTCTTCGATCTCGTGCAAGACTTCAGCTCTGATTTTTTCAACTTCGCCCATGTAAACATAAGGACCAAGGGCATTGGCTACTGCAGCTCGCAACGCTTCGCTTCGGGTCTGGTCTGCCAGCAAACGCAAATAGATCGGGATGAGGTGGCGGTCTTCAGAATCGAAAAGCAGATCGATCGCAGAAATACAGACATCTGTGTCCTCATCATCCAGGGCAATCCGCGCGACGGCTTCGTACATCAAAACCGGATCGTTCTCTGCCAGGCTCACCAGATCCTGCAAAAAGGTTTGGCGGCGCTGCAAAGGCACCTTGCTCCAGCAGTTTGCCAGCGTGTTTTGTTCACTGGTGCTAAGGTCCGAAAACTGGTAGAGGAGTCTGGAGGGAAATTGATGCTCCAGATCCATCAGGGCGTTGATCAGATCCTGAATAGAGTCAGATGTGGTCATTTTGTACCTCGTTACGGACTTAAGATCGGGTTGCGGAAGTCCTGGATAGTGATAAAAATCATCAACAAGATCAGGGCGTAAAAGAAAAGGTTGTTGATGATGAGGGCAACATTTTCAGGTATGCGCTTGCGTGTGATCGCTTCGATCACCAGGAAAAGGATTTGTCCACCGTCCAGGGCAGGGATGGGCAGCAGATTGGTGATACCAACCGCAATCGAGATCATTGAGATGATCGAGAGGCGATATATCGGGAAGCCGCCGGCACCAGCCAATGGGCTGCTTTGATCCAATTGGGCTGCACTGTTGAACATATCGTAGATACCTTTGATCCCGACCAGGCGGGCTTGCTCGGATGAGATCGCCCCCCGAATCAGGTTCACAGGGATCATCACCGTGGTTTCAACCTGAAGCCAGAAAGTCTTGAAAGCCTGCGCTACTGATTGCCCAAAAGGCAGGGATATGACCGGATAGGTGATGCTGACACCTATGGCGCCTTCATTCTGGGGAGGATTGCTGCGTGGAGAAAGTTCAACGGTTTGACTGACGCCATCGCGAACAAAATTCACTTCGACCGGCTGGTCCAGGTATTGCTTGGTGGCAACTGACATGTCGTCAAAACTGGCAATATCATAATCACCAACCCGGGTGATCACATCGCCAGCTTGCAGACCGGCAACCTGGGCGGGTGAGTTGGGAGAAACTTCGGCAACCATCACCTTACTGGTGTCTTGTCCTCCGGCAACTGAGAACATCACGATCAACAAGAGAATACCAAAAATGAAGTTCATCGTGGCACCGGCTACCAGAACCAGGAAGCGCTTCCACTTGGGAGCTGCCAGCAGTCCACCGGGTTCGTCGGCTTCGGTTTCGCCTTTGGGTCGCACAAAACCGCCAAACGGGATCCAGTTGAGGGTGAAATCAGTCCCTTTCCAGGTGAATAGCTTCGCCAGCCTGGGGGGATAGCCAAAACCAAATTCTTCCACTTCGATCCCGAGTCCCTTGGCAACAAACATGTGACCAAGCTCGTGGATGAAGACTATAAAGCCAAAAAAGAATACAAACTGTAAAATTGTCCAGATATTACTCATAGATTCTCCTGAACCGTTATTATACCCAGATTGAAGGGATGCTTACTCGATGAGTAAGGTTAAGCTCTACCGGCCATCAAAACAAAGAATAGAACTACTGCAGGCTGGCACCGTCTGCGCTGTGACAGATAGTAACATCAGGGCGGATGCCCGTAATTGTCTGGTACTCGCCGGACAATCGCCTGACAAAATCTTCAGCCTGATCTTCCTTCACGATATTGATCGTACATCCACCGAAGCCTGCTCCGGTCAGCCTGGCACCTAAACAACCCGGTGAATTCTGTGCGATCTCAACCATGATATCCAATTCAGGGATTGAAACTTCATACAGGTCGCGTAAACTGACATGACAAAGGTTCAATAACTCTCCAAAATCTTCCATGGCTCCATTTTCAATCAGTGAAATGGCGCGAAAGGTACGGTCGATCTCTTCCACAACGTGGCGGGCGCGTTTTTCGATCCTGGCTGGCAGTTGGTGGGCGTGGAGGTGGAAATATTCCGAGGTGATTTCACGTAACGAGCTCAACCCAGGCTGAAACAATGCAAGCAGGCGAATCGCTTCTTCACAATCTGCTTTACGTTTGTTGTATTCACCGGAGCTCAAACGACGAGGTTTCATGGTATTGGCGACGATATAGCTGTAGCCAACGGGCAGGAGGATGCTGCGATAATCCAACGAGCGGCAATCCAGTGCGAGAAGTGAATTTTCTCTGCCACAGGCACTGGCAAACTGGTCCATAATCCCGGATTTGACACCAACAAACAGGTTCTCCGCTTTTTTGCCCAATAACGCCCGCTGCATGGGGCTCAATCCCCAATTTGCCAGGGTCTGCCAGGCGAGTACGAAAGCCATTTCGATTGAGGCGGATGAACTCAGCCCGGATCCGCTGGGGATGTTAGAGGAATAAACCGCATCCATGCCGGGGCAACTCAGACCTTCCATTTCAGCAGCCCAACACACCCCTCCAGGGTAGAGCGCCCAGTCCGGAAGGGGATTGCCGAGACGGTCTTGCTTGTTTTGAAGAGAGTTGGGGTTGAATGTGCAACTTTGTTCCAGGTCAAGCGCTACCAGGTTGCTTTCCTCAGAGCCGTTAGCACAAAAAGCCAGCCAGGTTGCACGATCGATGGCGATGGGCAACACAATGCCGTCATTGTAGTCAACATGTTCACCCAAAAGGTTTACTCGTCCTGGTGCCCTCACCAGGAAATCCGGACTGCAACCAAAACGTGCCTGGAACTCAGCCAGAACGGTATCCCTGGTTGCAGCATTGATCAGGTCAGTTTTTTGGATCGGCTCTTTCATAAATCCCGCTTTCGTTTCCTGTTAAAAGTATATCAGCATCAGTCCTTGCTTTGAGATCTTTACCTCCTGTAGAGGTGGGTCCCAGACCCGCCCATACCTGGCGATGAAAGAGATTTGCTGTTATTAATTTCACCTTCCATCAAAAAAAGACCCACCCCCTTCATCCCCCTCCCTCCGCCAAACAACGGCTGGAGGGGGTTGGGAGTCTCCCATTGATTTGCCGAGGTGTTTGCCGGGTTCAGAACCGGAACCCGGCCTACGAAAAGACAGTACCATCATCAGTCATGGTTGGTCTGCCTCGATGTTTTTGATTAGCCGATTTGCCTAGAACCGGACCCGGGAAAAACAGTACCTCCGGGTGTTGGCCTTCGAGAACAAGCCATTTGCCGGGTTCACGAACGCCTACGACATCCTTATCAGCATCGACCAACCGATGTTTCTGATTCCGAGTTTGCCGGGTTCAGAACCAACCGGCCTACGAAAAGTACCATCATCAGTCATGGTCGGTCTGGAGACCTCGAACGATGTTTTGATTAGCCGAGGTTTGCCGGGTTCAGAACCGGAACCCGGCCTTGTATCTTAATGGAGATCTCATGTATTCTGTAAAGAGCGAGATCAGTCAGGAAGGTGAAGGTGAATCCGCACCCGGCCTTTGGAGCGAATCCAGCGACGTAGAAAGGATCCCTTCACCTATTTGTTCACAAAGATCGGACGGTATCTGGAGCGTTGAAGCTCGTATTCACAAGGTTGATCCGAACATTGCGCCTGACTGATAAATATAGTGTAACAAAAGAAAGGATAAATATGCAACCAGGAGAAGGGATTATAGGAATAGACATCTCCAAAGACAGTTTTGATATGGTTTTGCGAAGTGTACGAGGAGAAGCGCACCGGGTTTTTGCCAACAACCAAAAGGGTTTACAGCCATGATTGTCTGGGTGGAGAAACAACCTGAGAGGATAGAGCGTATTTGTATGGAAGCGACAGGAAGCTATTGGGAGGGATTGGCAGAATACCTGGATGAGCGAGGGTACCCGGTGAGTGTAGTGAATCCCTATCAGATCAAACGTTATGGAGATCATCTGCTGAACAGGAACAAAACGGACAAGGCAGATGCAAGTCTGATAGCTGAGTTCTGTGAAAAAGATCTGGAACGGTTGAGGAGATGGAAGCCATACCCAGCAGAAATCAAGGCATTACGCTCGATGGAGAGGCGTCTGGATGAGCTGCAGAGCATGAAGCAGCAGGAACAGAACAGGCTGAAGAGTGGTGTGAGCGATCCGGTGGTTATTGAAAGTCTGGAGGAGAACTTGAAGCACCTGGAAGAGCAAATCAAGGCCCTGAAGGAAAAGATTGAAGACCACATGGAACAGCACCCTGACCTGAAGGCTAAGCAAAGATTGTTGACAAGTATACCTGGGATTGGCAAGCAAACCGCAAACAAGCTTATTGCAGAGATCAGAGACATTGAGGACTTTGCCAGTGCATCTCAGCTGGCTGCCTATGCTGGTTTGAGCCCAAGACAATATAGATCGGGGAGTTCAGTATACAAGCAAACCCGCATAAGCAAGCAAGGGCGTAGTCAATTGCGCACCTGTATGTACATGCCAGCGGTGGTAGCTGCGGACCACAACCCGATCGTGATGGACTTGAAGAGACGTATGCTGGCTAGTGGTCATGCCAAGATGGAAGTGATTGTGGCAGCCATGAAGAAATTGCTCCATCTGGTCTATGGAGTCCTAAAACATGGAATACCTTTTGATCCTGAATACGTTCAGAATTCCACGCTCATCCCTTGACATTCAAGACGGTATCTACGAAAAGACAGTACCATCATCAGTCATGGTCGGAATGGCGACCTTCGAGACCGATGTTTTGATTAGCCGAGGTTTGCCGGGTTCAGAACCGGAACCCGGCCTACGAAAAGACAGCTAAGATAATTGAGGTGTTTACCGGGTTTAAATTCAGAACCCGAATTACGAAAAGACAGCTCTGACAACAAAAAACCCCTGTGAACTTCACAGGGGTTGGTTTTTTTTGAGGATTCGACTATGCCAAAGCAGTTTCAACCACTTTAGCAAAAGCCTTGGGATCGCGCACAGCAATATCAGCCAACATTTTTCGATTGATGATCACATTATTCTTGCGCATGCCAGCGATGAAACGGCTATAGGTTGTGCCATTCATACGAGCTGCAGCGTTGATGCGGGCGATCCAAAGCCGGCGCAGGTCGCGTTTGCGATTGCGGCGGTCATTATAGGCATACCACTGGGCATGCAGGAAAGCCTCATTTGCGCGTTTGAACAAATGATTGTAACTGCCACGATAACCACTGTTATGGGCAATCAGCCGTTGATGACGGCGTCGGCGATATGGTCCACTCTTTACTCTTGCCATAATAACTCCTTTGCGGTCCCCTGGGCGTCAGACTTTTGGTCTTGTTGCAAACACCCAACAGCCACACTAATCCGAATACGACAGGACAGTCCTTAGTCCTTCTTGCTCATGTAGGGTGCCAGGCGCTTAATGTGCTTGACCAAACCGTTGCTGTTGACTTCAATCGTCTCGGCGAGCAAATATTTTGTTCGCTTCGAGGTATTTCGGCGCAAGTGGCCTTTTCCGATTTTAGTACGAACAACTTTGCCGGTACCGGTCATGCGGAAGCGTTTGGACGTAGCCTTATGAGTCTTTATTTTGTACTTTCCACTACTCTGTTTACGTGGCACGATCAAACTCCTCTAAGAAAATCCAACGGCCGCGAACGATCTCAGCCGTTGGTCAATAAACCAATCGCCAATTATACCAGATAATTGGTTTTGTCAATCAGAAAAGTATTGTATTAATTTCTCTTGGGAGCCAGCATCATGAACATCGTTCGTCCTTCCATATTAGGAGCTTGTTCGATTTCAGATACATCGCTCAACTCTTCCGCGATTTCTCTCAGGTCTTCCAATGCCAGTTCAGGGTAGGTGATTTCACGCCCTCTAAAGCGAATGGTCACCCTGACCTTCATGCCACTTTCCAACCAACGGCGCGCGTCGCGCACCTTGAAACCCTGGTGATGGTCACTGGTCTTAGGTCGCAAACGGATCTCTTTGATCTCGATCTTGGTTTGAGATTTTCGGGCTTCGCGTTCCTTCTTTTCTTTTTCGTAGAGGAACTTGCTGTAGTTTATGATCTTACAAACAGGGGGTTCGGCATTCGGGGCGATTTCCACCAGGTCCAGACCGACGTTGTTTGCCCGGCGTAAGGCTTCATCGATGCTTACGATTCCTACGTTTTCCCCGTTCTCATCAACAAGGCGGACCTTATCTGTGCGGATACGTTCATTAATACGATATTCTTGTTTACTACTAATTGTCTTTTTCTCCTTAATTAATAAAAATACGACATTCTTCTCGAATCGGCGTTACTCAATATTACCATAGGCGTAAAAGTTTCGTCAACAATTTGAGGGGCAAACAAGTGCTTTTTCGAGTGTAATTTCTCTACAAACTCACTCATTCAGGACGAAACGGGTAGAATTGAAGCCGGAGGATAAAAACAATGGACAATAATCTCAATTTCGAAAAGTACGCCGATCTGATCGTGAATATCGGGCTTGGACTGCACGCAGGCGATAAACTTAGCATTCGCATGAGCGAACCTTCCCTGGCTCTGGCCCGGCTGGTGGCAAAGAAAGCTTACCAAAAAGGGGCGAGCGATGTACGTCTGGATTTTTCGGACGATACGATCACGCTTGATCGCTACTTGCATGCTCCTGATGAGGCTTTTGAGATCTACCCGGATTACCAGGTGGATTATAGCGAAAACCTCTTCAAAGATGGCTACCACGTGCTCAATTTGTATGCACCAAATCCGGACTTGCTTAAACCCGCCGACCCTGCCCGCATCGCCCAGTGGCAAAAGGTGGCTGGCAAAGCCGTGAAACGCATCCAGCATTACACCATGCAAAATGAAGTCAAATGGTGCGTGACTGCTGTGGCATGCCCCGCCTGGGCAGCAGCAGCTTTTCCTGAGCTATCAGAAGAAGAAGCAATGCAAAAGTTGTGGGATAACATCTTCATGGCAACCCGCGTCGACCAACCTGACCCCGTGGCAGCCTGGGAAGAGCACGACCTCAAGTTGAAAGCCCACCGCAAGTTTCTGAATGATGCCCGTTTTGACCGGGTCCACTATAAGGGTCCAGGCACCGATTTGATGGTCGGACTTGTCAAAAACCATGTCTGGGAGGGTGGTTCCGGATTTAGCCAGAAGGGTGATCGTTTCTTCCCCAACATCCCCACCGAGGAAGTATTCAGCATGCCGGATGCCGACCGCGTGGATGGCACACTGCGGGCTACGATGCCTCTTTCTGTTCGCGGACAGATCGTGGATCAGTTCCACTTCACCTTCAAGGATGGAAAAGTGGTTGACTACGATGCCGAAGTCGGCAAACAGATCCTGGATGACCTGTTAGACATGGACGAAGGTGCCAAACGCCTGGGTGAGATCGCCCTGGTGGCGGATAATTCCCCCATCAGTAACACGGGCATCTTATTCAAGAACACCCTTTTTGATGAAAATGCCTCCTGCCACTTTGCCCTGGGTGCTGCTTATAGCGAAAACCTGGACGGTGCCACGGAGCGCAGCGAAGAAGAAAACCGCAAACTGGGAATGAACAACTCCCTGATCCATGTCGACTTCATGGTCGGCTCCAAGGACGTCACGGTCACCGGCATTAAAGAAGACGGTACCGAGATCGTATTGCTGAAACACGGCGACTGGCAGATTTAGTGGAAGGGTAGTGTGTATGACCGATATTGACCATAGAACGTTAGCGATTGACCTTTTCAATCAGACCTGGGATTACCTTGACAAACAAAGGACTGTTGAAGAAGATTTTCAGATGATCTTAATTGCACATGCCTCTTGTTATCATTGGTCACAATGCGGCACAGATCTGGAACAAGCACGCGGAGAGTGGTTGATTTCCAGGGTGCATGCAATGTTGAAACAAGGCGATATTTCCCTCTGGCACGCTCAACGCTCTTTAAATTTGTGTCTGGAGAAAGGATTTGCTGGGTTTGACTTAGCATTTGGCTACGAAGCAGTTGCCAGAGCATATGCCTGCCTGAGAATCGAAGATCAGATGACCGAAGCCTTACAATCGGCGGTAGTGGCTGCTGAAGCAATCACTGACGAGAATGACAGATTGTATACATTAAGCGAGATCCGCTCAATAGCGATTGACTAACCTCAAGTTTTCTACGAGAAGTATCAAAGAAAGACCTCATTTGAGGTCTTTCTTAACTTAAGTTCTCTACTGACTTGAGTCAAATTATAAATACCTTACCTATTTAAAAGACCTTGATAATATTGCTCTCGCTGGATATAAATCTACTTTTCCTTCGAATGAGGTAAGCCTCTACCGCCATTAAGACAATTTTCAAATAAGATAACAGATAAATCATTCACCTAGTAAAGTAAAATAACATAGATGACCAACCGCAATCAGATCATTCTGAGCAAGCTGACACCGCCGGCGCAGCGCAGTTCCATCCTGCCGCGTCCGCGTGTGCAAGCACTATTACACAACAGCCTTTCTTATCCCCTGACAGTGGTGGTGTGTGAGACTGGGTATGGCAAGACCACTTCCGCTCTGACGCTCACCCAAAGCCTGGATATTCCTGCCTTTTGGTACACGGTCTCCCGCAACGAACGTGACCCGCGCCTCTTTTTGACCTACCTTTGTACCGCATTCAACCAGGGAAGCAAAAAGCTCGGTCAACCTGCCTTACGCTTGCTGGAAGACAATCAATCAAATTTCCAGGAGTGCCTGATTGCTCTGTTGAATTCGCTTTCCACCAACCTGACCGAACCAGCCCTTCTGGTGCTGGATGATTTCCAGGGCATGAATGAATCCAAGGAAGTCCTGCTGATGATGGATTGGTTTATCGATCATCTTCCTGCCAACTTACATATTCTGATCCTCAGCCGACTGGCACTGGATTTTCCTACAATCAATAAATGGCGCATCCAGGGGAAGCTGCTTGAAATCGATAAGGATACCCTTAGTTTCACACAGGATGAGACCCACCAACTATACAATTCCACCTACCAGCTTCCTCTTAACCTGGAAGATGTTTCCCTGCTTCAGCAGCGCACGGAAGGGTGGGCAATTGGTTTACAGGTGGTCTGGCAATCGATCAAGGCTTCTCCCGAAATGAGCCTGAACCATCTGTTGGATGAGGAAAGCGGCGCATCATTGGAAAACCTCTTCGCCTACCTGGCGGAAGAAGTGCTCGATATGCAGACTGAAGAGCACAAAGAGTTCCTCCTCAGCACATCCATTTTACAATTCCTCGACAGTGATACCTGTGATTTCCTGTTGGACAAGCAAGACAGTGCAGCTACTTTGAACGAATTATATAAATCAGGGCTCTTTATCGAACAACTTAAGCCGGATGTATTGCGTTATCACCACATTTTCAAAGAGTTTCTGACCGCTCAGCTGAACAAGAATCCTGAGAAGGCAAAGACGTTGAATCGCAAAGTTGCCAGTTACTACAGCGCCCACCATTATTGGGAACGTGCCATATCTCATTTGATCTCAGCCGGCGATTTTGCCCGCATCCGCCAGATCCTGGACGATGTCGGGGACCGGTTGTTGCAATCTGGTTTAAAACAGAGTGTACGCTTCTGGCTGGAGCAGATTCCCCCCGAAGAAATGAGTCATTATCCCTACGGTAATTATTTGCTCGGTGAAATTGACCGGATGGAGGCAAGATTCGACCGGGCTTTGGAATCTTACCGCACGGCGCAACGTCTCTATCAAAACCAGGATAATGGTTGGGGGATGAGCCTGGCAATGCGAGGTCAGGCACAGGTGTACCTGGACACTCTCAGACCGGTCAATGCCAATCAATTGCTTGATCGAGCCCTGGCATTGCTCGATCCGCACGAATATCCACAAGAGGTTTCCAACTTACTAACGCAAATTGCAGAGAACCAGGTCAACCAGGGCTCCATGCTTGAGGCTGAGCAAAGTCTGCAGAAAGCGCGTGAACTTTCTCTACTCAATTCTGAAGCTCAGTCGTTCATTGAAGCACGTCTTTTCCTGCGAGAAGGGCGCCTTAAAGAAGGCATCCGTTTGCTGGAAAAACTTGACCCTGGACCGGCTGAGGCAGCTCTGCCTCGCCCCCAGCGCTTCCATCGGGAAACATCGTTACTTCTTTCTTTGTATTATTCACTCATGGGTGAGCCGCAGGTTGCCAGAGACTATGCTGAAAAAGGCTTGCAGGTCTCCAGGCAGCTTCAGGCTGGTTACGTTGAAGCGGTGGCAAAGGTGCGCCTCGGTCACGCGCTGCAACTTGACCTGCAGCAAGGCTTGGGAACACAAGGGATGCGGAGCATCCAGGAATTGTATGAATACGCCATCCAGAATGTAGATATCGTCCGAATTCATGTTGAACCTCTTTGGGGTCTGTGCCGTCTGCTGGGATATGCCGGACACCTGCAGGAAGCCCGTAGGATCGCAGACAGCGCATTATTGATCGCTGGCAATGCCGGAGATGAATGGATTGGTCTGTTGATCAGGATCTCCCTGGGGGCTGCTTTGAGTATGGCTGGTGAACTTGACGCTGCCAGTGACATCCTTTCTGTTGCCGATTCTCTGGCAGATAAAGTGCATGATCGCCTGACCAAGGCTGCCGCCCTCCTGTGGGAAGCCTATACCGCCCAAAAACAAGGCTACAACAACTCCGCCATTCTCTTTCTCGAGCAATGTCTTGAGCTGATCCAAAAAGATGGTTACCACTTCTTGTTGAATAAACAGACGTTGTTAGGCTCGGATGATCCGTACACCTTTTTCCCCTTGCTTTATTGGGCGAGGGAAAGAGGAATCCAGCATGAAGTGATCGATCAGGTCCTCTTCAGTTCTCCCACCAATGGCAATTATCACCCCGGATACAGCTTGAGTCTGAAGCTGCTGGGAGGTTTTGAGGTACGTAAAGGAAAGCACGTGGTGGGGGCAGAGGAGTGGAAAAGGGAGCGAGCCCGGCAGATGCTGCAGGCATTGGCACTCAACCGTGAAAAGGGCGTGAGTAAGGAACAACTTTCCCTCTATTTTTGGCCAAATGCTGACGAGAGCACAGCAAACAATAACTTCAAGGTGACGTTGAGCGCACTTAACCAGGCATTGGAACCGAACAGACCTTCGAAAGAGAGCCCGCTCTTCGTTATACGTAACGCAGACCAATATCAGCTTAATCCGCTAGCGCCAATTCGGATTGATCTTGAAGAATTTGAGCAATTGGCACTCAGCCCGAACTTGACCGATCGTAGAGAAGCCCTGGAACTCTATGAGGGCCGCTTACTTGAGGGTGAATTCTTACAAGAATTTTTCATGCCTGAAATGCAATATTTCCACCGCCTCTACCTGGACAGTCTTGGGAAGACGATTGAGGCATGCATCCAGCAGGAAGACTATGATAAAGGTCTGGAACTCAGCAACCGGCTGGTCAGGCAGGAACCTTTGCTTGAGGCAGGCTATCAGTTCCAAATGCGCATCTACCATGCCATGGGGATCACCGCCATGCTGCGCAAGGTTTACCAGCAGGCACTGGATGTATACCGTAGTGAATACGGCGCTGACTCTGAGCCGGATGAGTTGAAAAAAGTCTATCAAAAGTTGATGGCTCATAGCTGATATCAGACAGGAAGCCAGGGCCAGGACCTTCCCTAAACGATCGCTGGAATGAAATGTCGGCGGAGGGAGATGAACCCCCTTCGTACGGCTGGGCTTTGAGTCCAGCTGTAGTGCTACCCTCACCCCCGTTCGCCTTGCTCACGGACCCTCCCCCAACATGAGAGAATGTGACACTGATTCTAACATTGTCAGTAAACGAGCGTTATAAAGATAACACGCTGTCAACCACTTTTTGGAAAGCCTTGCCAAGAACAGCCCTTCAGCGATCGTCTGCGATATCCAGTGGTCTATCAGAACACAACTACTGGGAAAGCATTTAAGGCAACCGCAGATGGACTTCAGGGACTTCGGTGTTAACCGTGCTCCCGACAAGGCTTCATTCAGTTTCGAAGCCTGCTGTGACTTCCTTAGAAGTGCGATTGAAACGCATCCATGTGGGAAATGAACACCACCCTGATCAGCCAGGTGTCATGTGGCTTCACTCCAGGAGACGTCATCGACTTCGAACACTGCAAAGGCCATCAACTCAAGCTTGTCAGCGCGGCTTTCAATCCCACAGGAAGTGAATATCACCTTGTCAGAATGATACTGCCGTTGCGCCGAAGTCCACTGCCAGAGTGTTATGAAGTTGCTTCGGCTTTCCGGGTTTCGTCTTGTGATCGTAGGCGAGGGCTTTGGTCCAGCTGTAGTGCTACCCTCACCCCCGTTCGCCTTGCTTCCTGGATGACTGCACTGGTCTCCAGGGCTTGACAAATGTCAGATGTCTCCGACTTTGTCACTATGTCTTGCCGGTCTGTAACGGGGAGGGCTTAAGGAAAAAAGTTGCGGAGGGAGACAAATACTGCTCGTATTGCTCCTTGCAGCATGGTCTCCTCCTTACTGGTAAGAAAAATCCAAGTATTTCCTAAACTCATCCTGATTTGTTACCGATTTGTAACTCTGCCTTGATATAACCAGAGTGGCAGGGGGCTTCAAACTATTTTTGTGTTTAAATATGCTGACTTAAAGGAGAGAAGTATGCTATTGCAGGACAAAGTTTGTATCATCACAGGCGGAGCCGCAGGGATCGGCAAAGCCACCGCAGAAAAGTTCGCCGCTGAAGGCGCTAAAGTTGTAATCTGTGACGTCAACGAAGAGGCTGGCAACGCGCTCGCCGCACAATTGGGCAACGATGCCAGTTTTTGGAAAGTCAACGTTGTCGACCGCCAGGAAGTCCAGGCGTGGATCGATGAAGTTGCCAAACGCTACGGTCGCATTGATGTCCTCATTAATAATGCCGGTATTACCCGTGATGGACAATTCGTCAAGTTCAAAGAAGGCGAATTGGTCGGTCAGATGGGCGAAGATGCTTTTGATGCAGTCATCGCCGTCAACCTCAAAGGTGTTTTCAATTGTACCCAGGCTGTCGTCCCATATATGATCAAACAGGGCGGCGGTTCGATCGTCAGTGCTTCCAGTGTGGTCGGTCTATATGGCAATTTCGGTCAGACCAACTATGCTGCCACCAAATTTGCCGTGATTGGCATGACCAAAACCTGGGCTCGTGAACTGGGTAAGTACCAGATCCGCGTCAACGCAGTTGCGCCTGGCTTTATTCTGACCGAGATGGTTCAGAAAATGCCCGAAAAAGTATTGGAAGGCATGGCTGCCAATACACCTTTGAAACGATTGGGCGCTCCGGAAGAGATCGCCAAGGTATACGCCTGGTTAGCCAGCGATGAGTCCTCTTACGTCCATGGTGCAGTTATCAGCGTGGACGGCGGTATCGTTTTGGGCACATAGTTGCTCTTGCTTGATCACAGAGATAACAGCTATTCACTGAAAGGACAAAGATGGCTCGATACGCAACAATTCTTGGCACCGGGATGTATCTTCCCGAAAACGAAATTACTAATGAGACCTTCTCCCATTGGATGGGGGAGGTCAGCCCAAAACTGGCGGAAGTAGTCTTTAAGTTCGAAGCCAGCAGCGGCATCAAGACCCGATTTTATGCTCCGGATGATTGGGCGACCTCCGACCTGGCAACTGAAGCCGGCAAGGCTGCGATCGCAGACGCTGGACTGACCCCAGAAGATATCGACCTGGTGATCGTTGGCACAGACAGCCCCGATTACATCACTCCGGCAACCTCTGTGGTGACCCAATTTAAACTCGGTTGTGTCAATGCCGGTACCTGGGATGTTGGCTGTGCGTGCGCGTCCTTCCCGACTGCCCTGACACAGGCGGCTGGTCTGATCGCCACCAATCCGCATCTTAAGTACATCCTCGTGATCGGGGCTTACATGATGCACAAACTTTCTGATTACAAACACGATGTCACCGCCTTCTTCTACGGCGATGGTGCCGGTGCGGCAGTTGTGGGTGTTTCCGATAAGCCCGGTTTTGTTTCCAGCTCGATCAAAGCTGACGGCTCTTACCACAAGCATTGGGGTATCTATTCCGGCGGCACGTATGAACCTGCCACTGTCGAAAGTGTGGAAGCAGGCCGCACTAAGGTAAAACTGGTCACGCCCTTCCCTCCGACAGTCAACCATGAAGGCTGGCCCGCCCGCGTTCGTGAATGCGCTGCCAACGGCGGCTTTGAACTGAGCGAGATCGACCACATCATCTTTACCCAGGTTAATGTCAACAGCATCAAACTGGTGATGGACAATCTGGGTTTACCAGTCGAGAAAGCCCACTACGTTATGGATAAATGGGGCTACATGGGCTCTGCCTGTTTACCAGTAGCGTTCCATGATGCCGTCAAGCAGGGTAAGATCACTTCCGGTATGCGCGTAGTCTTCTGCGGCTCCGGCGTTGGTTATAACCAGGCTGCCAGCTGCTTTATTATGCCTTGATGGAAGCAGGATCAATGAACTGGCAAGAGGAATACAACAGCAAATTAATCAGCATGACCGAGGCGGTCTCCTTGGTCCAATCAGGCATGACACTTTCGATCGGCATTGCTGCTTCCGAACCGGTAGGAATGCTCGAGGAGTTAGCCCGTCAGGCTGACCGACTGGAGAATGTTACCACCTGGACCTGCCTGCCAATGCGCGCTTATGACATCTTCATGAAACCGGAGATGGAAGGGCGCATCTTCAACGAAAATTGGTTTTATGGAGCCCCTGACCGGGCTGTTCACCACGAAGGGCGCGTCTCTTACACTCCCAACAATTTACATAAAGCCGGTACCGACAAGCTTTATGGCTCCGGTGGCAAGCTGGACATGATGTTGGGTGTCTGCACACCTCCAAACGCGGAGGGGTTAGTCTCCCTCTCGATGGGCGCGGTTGTGGAACGGGAAATGATTGACGCGGCTGACATGGTCATCCTTGAAGTCAACCACAACCTGCCATGGACTGATGGCGATGTGGTTATACCGATTTCCATGGTGGACCACTTTGTCGAACACGACAGCCCGCTCGTGCAGGTGCCCCAGACAGAACCCACTGAGATCGATCAGCAAATTGGTGCGCATGTGGCAGAATTTATCGATGACGGTTGTACCATCCAATTGGGCATTGGTGGCACGCCAACTGCTATTGCAAATTTCATCTCAGATCGTAAACATCTTGGGATACATTCTGAACTTTTTGTTGATGGTGTTTACACCTTGTGGAAGGCCGGGGCAGCCGACAACAGCCGGAAAACATTGCATCCGGGTAAATTTGTGGCGACCTTCGCCATCGGCTCACAACCTTTGTACGATTGGATGAATGAAAGCCCGGACGTGCTTTTGATGCGGGGAAGTTACGTGAATAACCCTTACGTCATCGCCCAAAACTACAAGATGAGAAGCATTAATAGCGCCATCCAGGTGGATGTGATTGGTCAGGTTTGCTCCCAATCGCTGGGCACACGCCATTTCAGCGGTACTGGCGGGCAGCTGGACACCCATCGCGGCGCACAAATGTCTGAAGGGGGCAAGGGTATCATCGCCCTGCGCTCCACCGCCAAGAACGGTACCATTTCTACCATCGTCCCAACCTTGGCTCCGGGTGCGGGTGTGACTGTGCCCAGCCAGGATGTGGATACGATCGTGACTGAATATGGCAGCGCGCAATTGCGGGGGCTTTCAGTCAAAAAGCGTATGGAAGCCTTGATCAGGATCGCGCACCCCGACTTCAGAGACTCAATCCGTGAAGAAGCGCATCGCCTTGGTATCGTTCCGGATAAACAGTTCTTTTGAGGAGAAGGCATGGAACCAACAATCTTAGGTAAGTGGTCCCAAATTGAAGATCAGCCCTATCCGGGTCTTTACTTCCATTTCCTCGAAGACGGGACCTTTGAGGCGCGTTATGACGCTCTGGGGATCGTCTCGAGCGGTACCTGGCAGGTCCATGAAGATAAAATCGACATGGATCAGCAGAAGCATACTTTTGGTCTGGTTGGCAAGTATGAAGGGCTTTATCAGATTGACGGTGATTTGTTAAGAATGAACCTGGTAGCAGCCGGAGAGCATGAACGTCCGGCGGACCTGGAAAAATCAGTAGTTTACAGAAAAGTGGAGGCATAAACCGTATGGCAAAGAAGTTATCACGCGGTGTAGCCGTTGTTGGAGTTGGGATGAGCAAATTCGGGGTCTTTCCTGAATTGACATCCCGCGATCTGTTTGTTGAAGCCTTCCAGGAACTGAGGCAAAGCGTTCAGAAAGGCTTTGACCCGAAAGACATTGAAGCCTTCTATATGGGAAACTTCACTTCGGATCATTTTGAGAACCAGGCACACCTGGCACCCATCGTAGCAAGTTGGGTTGGATTGTCGCCAGTTGCCAGCACGCGCATTGAAGATGCTTGTGCCAGCAGCGGTGTGGCGCTAAGGCAGGGTGCACTGGCAATCGCTTCTGGCGCTGTTGATGTTGTCTTGGTAGGCGGTCTGGAAAAAATGACCGATCTGCCCGGCGCGAAAGTGACCGACGCCTTAGCCCTGGCAGCCGACTCGCTGTTTGAGATCCCGGCAGGGTTCACCTTCCCAGGATTTTACGCAGCCATGGCGACCGCATATATTGATCAATACAAAGCGGATCCGGATGCCCTGCTTCGTGTGGGTATTAAGAACCATGAAAACGGTGGATTGAACGATAAGGCTCAATTCAACCAGACCATTCCCCAGGTAATGGCAGGAAAACGAAAGAAAGCCGAACAAAAAGGCTTGCCTATTCCGGAATGGGAAGACGAGATGGCTTTCATGAAAGATCTTAAAGCCAATCCGATGATCGCCTGGCCGTTACGCTTGTTTGACTGCTCCCCGGTTTCGGATGGAGCCGCTGCAGTTTTATTGGTCAGTGAAGAGTTGGCGTCGAAATATACTGACTCGCCAATTTTCGTGGTTGGCTCCGGGCAGGCAAGTGATGGCGCACTGGCGGAGCGTGAATCACTCAGCAGCGTTCCTGCGGCAGAGAAAGCTTCACAGCATGCTTATACCATGGCAGGGATCGGACCAGAGGATATCGATTTTGCCGAAGTGCACGATTGTTTCACAATTGCTGAGATCATGGCAAGCGAAGACCTGGGATTTTTCCCTCGAGGAGAAGGCTGGAAAGCAGCCATGGAAGGTCAGACTGCCCGAACCGGCAGCCATCCGATCAATACCAGTGGGGGCTTGAAGTCCAAAGGACATCCTGTGGGAGCCTCTGGTGTGGGGCAGGTTGTGGAAGTCTGGAAGCAAATGCACGGCATCGCCGGCGAACGACAGCTGCCAGGCACGCTGAAATACGGGTTGACCCACAATGTGGGCGGAACCGGGCAAACCTGTGTGGTGCATATCTTCGAAAAGAGGAACTGAGATGACAGAAAATTCATTGAATTCAAAAGAGTTTCAACAGGCAATTGCCCAGGATCTGTTAATCGGCTCCCGCTGTCTTAATTGCGGTAACATCTCCATTCCTCAACGCCAGATTTGTCCGCGCTGTCACTCCGACAAGGCTGAACGCATTCAAACCAGCGGTCGCGGAAGCCTGGCAGCCTTCACCGTCATTTATGTTCCACCGACCAGTATGGCGGAAGCCGGTTACAACGCCAAGAACCCTTACTGTGTTGGGATCGTGAACCTGGAAGAAGGCGCGCGTATCAGTGCCCAGATCGTTGGTTTGGACCTAAGTGATCCCTCAGCCATTAAGATTGGTTTACCTCTCAAACAAACTTTTGTGGTTAGAGGTGAAGGGGACTCTGCCAAAAAATTCCTGGCATTTGAACCCGCATAGAAAGAAGCAAACATGCCGCGGATAGCTGTCAACGATATCAACCTGTACTACGAACTTCACGGACCCGAAGATGGGGATGTGATCGTTCTTTCCAACGGGATTATGATGAGCACCGCCAGTTGGTTTTTCCAGACCAGGGCGCTTTCCAGGCATTTTCGTGTGCTGCTCTATGATTGCCGTGGTATGTGGCAATCCGACCATCCTGATGGTCCTTATTCGATGGAATTGCATGCTGATGATTTGGCAGGGTTGTTGGATGCCCTTGGAATCGAAAAAGCGCATGTTGCCGGTATTTCCTATGGCTCTGAGATCAGCCTGATGTTTGCTTTACGACATCCTGAAAAGACCAAAAGCCTGATGGTGATCGATGGCGTTTCAGAAGTGCCGCTTTTGCTCAGACTCCAGTCCTACCCCTGGAAGCTGGCAGGAGAACGGAATGATGCTGAGCTGCTTTTCCATACTTCTGTATTTTTAAATTTCGGTGAGGAATATCTGAACCGAAATGAGGCTTTGTTACCAGCTTCCCTGGCTAACTTTGCCAAACTCAACCTATCCTCTTTTGTGAAGTTGATGGACGCTTTCACAAGCTATAATATTACTGACCAATTAGGGCAAATTTGTTGCCCAACCCTGATCGTGGTAGGGGAGGAAGACCCGATCAAGGGACGCAAAATGGCTCAAATGATGGTGGATCGTATCCCTCAAGCTGAGTATGTCGTCGTCCCAGGCGCAGGGCATGCCCTTTGCCTGGATAAACCTGAACCGCTGAACACGCTTCTGCTGGGATTTGCCCTGAAGCACAGCCTCCAGGAGTAACCAATGTAACCAACTGACAATTGTCAGAGGTAATTTAGAAAAAAACAAGACAGGAGAAAGAATGAAAAAGTCGTTATTTTTTGTAGTCGCCATGCTGCTCGTAGCGAGCATGGTATTGGGTGCCTGCGTCAAGCCCGTTGAGCAAACACCTGAACCAACCGAAGAAGTTGTTGTGACTGAACCCCCTGTGGAAGAGACTGAAGAAGTCGTCGTCACAGAAGAAGCAACCGAAGAAGCAACCGAAGAGCCAGTAGCTGAACTTGGTCCAGTGCTGAAGATCGGTCAAATCGGTATGATGTCTGGTCTGATGGCTCTCTATGGTCAGCAGCAACAGCGCGGTTTCCAGCTGGGTCTGGAATATGTGGCAGAAGGTTTTGACGAAGAAGGCCGCCCGATCATCGCTGGTCGCCCAGTGGAAGTCATTGTAAAAGATGACGAAGGCACCCCTGAAAAAGCAGTCTCGCTTGCCCAGGAACTGATCGAAAAAGATGGTGTCGAACTCCTGCAGGGTCCTGTTTCCTCTGCTTCCGCGGTCGCCCTGACCAACGTTGCCCTTGAAAACAAGATGATCCTCATGATCGATCCTGCTGCTTCTTCCTTCCCCACCGGTCCCAACTTCAACCCCTACGTTTTCCGTACTTCCCGCACCAGCTTTGATGACACTCTCGTGATCGCCAAATACCTGGTTGAAAACGTCGGAACCGATTTTGCCCACATCTATGTTGACAACGCATTTGGTCAGGGTTCCAATGTTGCCCTGGCATACGCAGTCGCAAAATTTGGTGGAAATCTGATTGCACCAGTTGCTGTGCCTTTCGAAACCACCGACTTCACTGCCTACATTCAGCAGGCAATGGATAGCGGCGCGCAAAACCTCTTCCTGACCTGGTCCGGAACCGGTTATGTGACCTTGTTCCAGCAATTGACCGACCTTGGCACGCTTGATTCCATGACTGTTGGTACTGGCTTCGGCGACAACGCCTCCTTCGCAGCCGTCTTTGGCAGCGCCGTTGGCTCAACCGGTTTGAATGTCTACCACTGGTCTGTTCCTCAGAACCCCGTGAACGACTGGCTGGTCGAACGTCACCTGGAAGTCTTCAATGAGTACCCCGATCTCTTTACTGCTGGTGGTTTTGCCTCAGCGATTGCATTGGGCGAAGCTCTGAAGAAAACCGGTGGAGATGCCAGTGGTGATGCCATGATCGCAGCTTTGGAAGGATTGATGTTTGACGGTCCCAAGGGCACCTACTACATCCGCCCCGAAGATCATGTCTGTGAACAACCCATGAACATTTTGAAACTGGTCAACCTTGACCCAGACCTGGACAAAGACGGTGTCAATGAATACAAATTCTTCGAAACCATCTATGTCTCTGAATATGATGAACTGGATGTCCCCTGCACCCTTGCAGGTGATTATGCAGCCCGCTGTGGTGACCTGACCGTCATTCCAGCTCCCTAAATCAGGTATATCGAGAAGGCAGGGAGGGTAACCCCTCCCTGCCTGTAAGATTTTTGACCGAAACAAAATCGTTGACCACTTTTTTACGGAGATTTTTGCTCGTAAATCAGATTGTGCCAACGCTTTGAGTTTATTGGAGAGATATCGAATGGCTTTCAGGAAAGTTTGAAAGTTATTGATTCTATGAGCCAGATGTTGATGGTTATTCGATTCAAAATTCGATATTTTTTTAACAGACTCAAACCATAAAGTAGAGTTTGCGATAGTAATCTGATTGTTTACATTATTAGCATGATTATGGAAAGGAAAGAATGACCAACGAAACCATACTTGAAGCGCAGAATCTGCGCAAGTCTTTCGGCGGACTGGTCGCGGTGGATGATGTCAGCATCCAGATTGCCAAAGGCAGCATGCATGCCATCATTGGTCCGAATGGCGCTGGAAAGACGACCTTGTTTAATTTGCTCAGCGGCATGATGGCACCAGATAGCGGCAAAATTTTCTACAAAGGGGAGAATATCACAAACATCGCTCCGCAACGACGTGCCCACATGGGCATAGGGCGCTCCTTCCAAATCACGAACATTTTTCCTAACCTTACCGTTTTGGAAAATATTCGTCTGGGGGCACAAGCCATGGGAAAGGATAACTTTCGGTTCTTTACCCTGGCTGAACAATACCCGGTCTATGCCGAAAAAGCCATGGAAGTGATCGAACTGGTTGGGTTGCAGGGAAAAGAAGGAACGTTGGCTCGTAACCTGGCTCATGGCGAGAAACGGAAACTCGAATTGGGCATCATGCTCTCCACCGAGCCTGAATTGCTTCTTTTTGATGAACCGACGGCCGGCATGTCATCGGAACAGGTGCCTGAATTGATTGAGATCATCAATAAAGTAGTTCATCTCAAATCCAGCACAGCCATTTTGGTAGAGCACCGAATGGATATGGTGATGTCGGTTTCTCATCGCATTACTGTGATGGCAATGGGGCGTTTGCTGGCAGAAGGTACGCCACAGGAGATTGCGCACAATCCTCAGGTTCAGGCAGCCTACCTGGGAGATCTCTATGGAGAATTAGCATGACGGAAACAACTGACACCAACAACTACTTATTGAGTGTTGAGAATATCGACACCTATATTGGTCAGTTCCATATCCTTGAAGGGGTTTCAGTGAATGTTGCCAAAGGCTCAATCACGGTCCTGTTGGGTCGTAATGGTGCCGGCAAAACCACTACTCTGAAAACGATCATGGGGTTGACCCCCCCTCGAAATGGAAAAGTGATTTTTGATGATCAGGAAATTCAGGGCAAGCGCGCCTTCAATATTGCCAACCTTGGTATTGGCTATGTGCCTGAAAACCGGGCGATTTTTCGAGCGCTGACAGTAATGGAAAACCTTAAGCTGGCAGAGCGTAAAAAAGGTGACCTGGATCGGCATGCTGATTTCATTTTTGAACTCTTCCCGGATCTCTCACGCCTCTCCAAGCTGAAAGGAAATCAACTTTCCGGCGGACAACAACAAATGCTGGCAGTGGCTCGTGCCCTGGTTCCTGATAACAAGCTGTTACTGATAGATGAGCCTAGCGAAGGTCTTGCTCCGATCCTGATCCAACAAATGATGGAAGCGATCCGGAAATTAAAGGAAACCACTACAATCCTCCTGGTTGAACAAAACTTCATCATGGCAAGCCAACTAGCAGAACGTTATGTGATCATCGATGATGGAAAAAGTGTTCACAGAGGTCTGATGTCTGACCTGGTCCTGAATCAGGACCTTATCCACCAGTACCTGGGAGCCAGCATTCAGGCTCCGACCAGTAAAAGTGAGGCGTAATGAGCCACAGCAATAAAAAAATACTTTATGGTGTTATTGGCGTATTTGTTGTCGCGGCAGTGATTTTCGCGTTGTACAACTACGCCGGTCAGGAAGCCTTTATCCGCACAACCCTATCAGGATTGACCCTTGGTTCACTTTTCTTCCTGGTGGCAGCAGGCTTGACCCTGATTTTTGGTCTGATGGACGTTTTGAACTTTGCTCATGGGTCCATGTTCATGTTGGGTGCTTACGCTGGTTGGCAGTTCTATACCAATCCGACCTTTATCTTTGGCGTACTCCCGCTTGTTTTAGCCTTTGCGACCGGGGTCATGTTGATCCCATTGGTCAAGCCGCTGCTTGTCCGGCTCAATTTGAGCGATGCCTGGCAAAACCGTTTGCCAAAGCTCTTGTATGTTGCGGCGTTGATTGTGACCGTTTTGGCTATCTTGAAATTTGACATCCTCGGATTGGCACAGACCGCCATGGTTGCTGCAACCACCACTTCCTCCAATCCGCTGGCAGAGCTAAGCCCACAAGAACCGTTGTCGCGATTTCTGTGGAGACCTTTGCTGCTGATGATCAGCGGCGCGCTTGTGGCAGTAGGTGTCAGTAAACCTGGCGACCGTACAGAAATCAGTGCTCCTGAACCACTACGGAAGCGATTGCTTTTCCCGATCGTACTCTTTGTTTTGACCATCGTCTTTACCTTAATTCGCGAAAGCGCTTCCGAAGGCGTATTACTGATGGATGGTAATTTGCGCTTTCTGCTGGCGATTGTCGCCGCAACGCTCTTTGGTTTCCTGCTGGGCGCCCTGATAGAGATCACTATGATACGACCTCTGTATGTGCGTCCTTTCTTTATTGTCTTGATGACGCTTGGCTTGAGTTTTGTCTTACGAGAATTGGTCCAGGTATTATGGGATCCGCTGGCATACCAGATGGTGCGACCCCCCTTGTTTGCCCAACCTGGTCGGGCAACAACGATCGCTGAATGGTTGATGAACGGATCTTCAACCATCAGTATTGCCGGGGTAACCTTCCCGACCTACCGGCTGTTTGTGATCGTACTTGGTGTGGTAATGTTTGTCTTTGTCACCCTGTTGATGACCCGCAGCCGGCTGGGCATGATCATCCGGGCTGGTGTGCAGGATCCGCAAATGGTCGAAGCGCTGGGAATCAACGTCAAACAGGTTTTCACTGTTGTTTTCGCCCTGGGAGTTGCGCTGGCAGCGTTGGGCGGAATCGGCGCCGCGCCATTTTTGCCGGTACAGCCTATGATGGGTGACCAATACCAGATGCAAGGCTTTATCACGATCGTGATCGGCGGCATGGGTAGTTATGTTGGTGCCTTTGTTGGAGCGATTGTTCTCGGGATGGCGCGAGCGTTTGGTGATTACTTTGCGCTCAAACTACAGCTTTCGCCGACCATCGCAGAAGCCTCAACCGTAATTATCATGATCATCGTTTTGCTCCTGCGACCGCAAGGTCTGTTTGGGAAGAAGGATTAACCATGAAAAACATTTGGAAAAAAGACAAAGGATTTATCATCTTTTTGGCGCTTGCCGTTGCCTTTCCGTTTGTTTTTTCCTTGCTTGGGCAAAACAGTTTGACCGAAGGAACGAACAAATTCTGGCAGGGACAACTGATCAACTTCTTCATCATGGCGGTTTTCGCCATGAGCTATGATCTCTTGATTGGTTACGCGGGCATGTTATCGTTTGGTCATGCGGCTTCTTTTGGTGGTGGAGCTTACACTGTGGCATTACTGCTTACGCACGTTGCACCTGACATCTTAAAAAGTTACCAGATCTTTATCGGAAACACGAATATCACCGAGATCGTCATATTGCTTGTTTGTTTACTGGCTGCGATAATTGTTTCGATTCTGATCGGTTTGTTGTTTAGTGCTTCGGCGATGAGGGTCAAAGGACCCTACTTTGCCATGCTGACCCTGGCACTTGCGACTGCGCTGAACTTGCTCACGCGTGCCACCGATTTCGTGGAGTGGACAGGCGCGGATGAAGGTATGCATGGTGTGCCAGTTCCGTTGTGGATCAACCCCACCCAGAACCGACTGACCTTTTACTTCATCGCACTTGTTTTCCTTATGCTTGCTTACATTCTGATGAAGCGAATAGTGAGCTCACCTACCGGTCGAGTGATCCAGGCAACCCGTGAGAACGAAGACCGCGTACGGATGATTGGTTATAACCCAGTCACCTATCGCACCCTGGCTTTTGTGATCGCGTCTGTCTTTGCAGGCATTGCCGGCGCTTTATATTCGTTGTGGACCACCAGTGCCACGCCTTCGATGACTTCTGGTGTTACCACGGTGAACGCCCTGATCATGACCATCTTGGGCGGGATGGGCACCCTGGTTGGTCCAGTTTTGGGTGCCGGGATCATGCAGATCTTCAGTCAGTTCTTCTACACCTGGTTCGGTGCCCGCTGGCCCCTGGTTTTTGGGATCATCTTTGTTTTGATTGTGATGTTCTTGCCTTATGGTATCGTCGGCACCTGGCGCTTGCAGGGTTTCAAACTCAAGCAAGGCTGGCAGCGATTTTTGACACTGCTGAAGACAAAAAACGCGTCTGAAAAGTAATTTTTCTCTTAATAAAATGGTTTTTTGGCCGGGTTCCGCATTCGAACCCGGCTTTTATCTGGTTTGTCAGCCTGAGCTTTTTATTCGTAGGATCTTTACGCTTTTTGTTGAATAGGTTTTCATTGAAAGGCGACCGACTTTCGACGGTCATTGCGATCCGTTTTGCCAATAAGCTTCTTCAGAGCAAAGTGCATTATTCGGGCAAAACGGCGTGGCAATCTGAATTCTCTTCCAGAATTTTCATCGATAAAAACAGAAATTAAAGGCAGACTGCCACGACCCTTTGCCAAAGCAACACTCTTTTTTTAATATCAAGGCAATATGGCAAAGGGTCTCGCGGTGACCGAAAGAAATGACAAAACGTCTTCCTGAAACCCTATCCGAAGGACCTTAGTGCCTGTAGAGCGAGATTGAGGGCACCCTGAATATCGTGTCGGATGAACGTATTGTATCCTCAATCCGCCTGCGGTTCCATGAAGACATTGGGCGGCGCATTGAGGAGGGTTGGATGCACCTGACCTACAAGGCAGCAACCTCCTCAATACCCTACGGACACTTCGTCTCGCCCCACAGATTCTCGTTATATGCACAAGCATTTTTTCGGACCAAATTGAGAATTACAAGAATTGCAATAGTAGATCCCCTTCCCATTGTAATTTGGTAACAATTTGAATTTCGTCGTTGCCATGGCTATGTAAAAAGTGCGTCCGACAAGCCCTGCCTGGATACGCGCTGTATCAGCGGATGCACATTTTGGGCATGGTGGAATTTCCATATTTTCAAAGTCCTGGATTTGCTCGGTGATTCCCGGGTATCTCAACTCCATATTCCTGATTGACGTTTCGCTTACTTTTAGCATGATTACTCCTTTTTATCTAATTCCAGGAAAAGAGAGTTTGTCAGATGCAATAGGGATGGAGAGAAAGCTCGTTAAACAAAAACAGAAACCTTATTTCGAAATCAATCTTTCGCACATCCAGACTTTTCAATCTGAGGGCACCGCTGCTGTTTCCTGGCCGGTTGCCAGCCCGCATATTGCGGACTTCTTGATGTTGTATTAATTATAATACACAAAAGCCGGGTTGGCAAACGCAACCCGGCCTACAACAAGCAAAAAGCCTGGTTCAACAACGGAACCCGGCATGCAACAAAATAAAGCTGGGTTCAACTACGGAACCCAGCCTACGAAAAGAATAAGCCGGGTTCAAATTCGGAACCCGGCCTACAATTTACTGTTCCCTCAATTAAACCTTCCGCTCGATCTCATCCAGTGCCAGCGCTACAAAATCATCCACGCTCATGGCACCGGGATTCTCGCCATTCCGACGGCGCAGGGCGACTTGCCCCTCTTCCATTTCACGGTCACCAATCACCAGCATGTAGGGATACTTCTCCTTCGCTGATTGTCGACTGGCACAGGGGTAAATGTGGAAGTGTAACAAAGAAAGGATAAGTAATACGCAGGAGAAGGGATTATGAATGACGTCTCCAAAGACAGTTTTGATATGGTTTTGCGAAGTGTACGAGGAGAAGCGCCCGGGTTTTTGCCAACAACCAAAAAGGGTTTACAGCCATGATTGTCTGGGTGGAGAAACAACCTGAGAGGATAGAGCGTATTTGTATGGAAGCGACAGGAAGCTATTGGGAGGGATTGGCAGAATACCTGGATGAGCGAGGGTACCCGGTGAGTGTAGTGAATCCCTATCAGATCAAACGTTATGGAGATCATCTGCTGAACAGGAACAAAACGGACAAGGCAGATGCAAGTCTGATAGCTGAGTTCTGTGAAAAAGATCTGGAACGGTTGAGGAGATGGAAGCCATACCCAGCAGAAATCAAGGCATTACGCTCGATGGAGAGGCGTCTGGATGAGCTGCAGAGCATGAAGCAGCAGGAACAGAACAGGCTGAAGAGTGGTGTGAGCGATCCGGTGGTTATTGAAAGTCTGGAGGAGAACTTGAAGCACCTGGAAGAGCAAATCAAGGCCCTGAAGGAAAAGATTGAAGACCACATGGAACAGCACCCTGACCTGAAGGCTAAGCAAAGATTGTTGACAAGTATCCTGGGTTGGCAAGCAAACCGCAAACAAGCTTATTGCAGAGATCAGAGACATTGAGGACTTTGCCAGTGCATCTCAGCTGGCTGCCTATGCTGGTTTGAGCCCAGACAATATAGATCAGGAGTTCAGTATACAAGCAAACCCGCATAAGCAAGCAAGGGCGTAGTCAATTGCGCACCTGTATGTACATGCCAGCGGTGGTAGCTGCGGACCACAACCCGATCGTGATGGACTTGAAGAGACGTATGCTGGCTAGTGGTCATGCCAAGATGGAAGTGATTGTGGCAGCCATGAAGAAATTGCTCCATCTGGTCTATGGAGTCCTAAAACATGGAATACCTTTTGATCCTGAATACGTTCAGAATTCCACGCTCATCCCTTGACATTCAAGACGGTATCTACGGCAAGCAAAAAGCCTGGTTCGGAACCCGGCATGCAACAAAATAAAGCTGGGTTCAACTACGGAACCCAGCCTACGAAGAATAAGCCGGGTTCAAATTCGGAACCCGGCCTACAATTACTGTTCCCTCAATTACTTCCGCTCGATCTCATCCAGTGCCAGCGCTACAAAATCATCCACGCTCATGGCACCGGGATTCTCGCCACTCCGACGGCGCAGGGCGACTTGCCCCTCTTCCATTTCACGGTCACCAATCACCAGCATGTAGGGATACTTCTCCTTCTGTGCGTTGCGGATCTTGGCGTTCATGCGTTCGGAACCATCGTCTACGCTCACACGCAGACCGGCGGCCTTCAACTTAGCGGCAACTTCATGCGCATAGTCGTTGTGACGGTCAGCGATAGGGATCAACTTAACCTGTTTGGGTGACAACCAGGCTGGGAAAGCCCCGCCGTAATGCTCGATCAATACACCGAAGAAACGTTCCATCGAACCCAACAGGGCGCGGTGCACCATGTAGGGGCGGTGTTCTTTGCCATCTTCGCCGATATAGGTCAGGTCAAAGCGTTCCGGCTCGTTGAAGTCGAACTGAATGGTCGAAAGCTGCCATTCTCTGCCCAAGGCATCGCGCACCTTCAGGTCGATCTTGGGTCCATAAAATGCGCCGCCGCCTGCATCCACCTCGTAAGGCACACCCATGCGTTTAAGCGTGTCTTCCAGGGCAGCTTCGGCGTCATGCCACATCTGCTCGTCGCCAACGCTCTTCTCGGGCATGGTGCTAAGGTAAGCCTGGAAATCGCTGAAGCCGAAAGCACGCAGCATGTTGATGCTGAAATTGAGCGTGAAATCAACTTCTTCCGTCATTTGGTCGGGACGGCAGAAGTGGTGGGCATCATCCTGGGTGAAGCCGCGTACGCGCATCAGGCCGTGCAGTACGCCCGAACGTTCATAACGATAGACCGTGCCCTTTTCGGCAAAGCGCAGAGGCAGATCGCGATAGGAACGCAGCTGGCTCTTGTAAATGTGCAGGTGGAAGGGGCAGTTCATCGGTTTGATGTAATACTCCTGCTCCTCGATCTTGATCGGAGAATACATATTTTCTTTGTAAAAACCGAGGTGACCGCTGGTCTCCCACAAACTAGCTTTGCCGATATGGGGCGTGTAGACCAGGTCGTAGCCATTGGCGATGTGCTGATCATCCCAGTAGCGTTCAATCTGGTGCCGGATCATACCGCCATTGGGGTGCCACAAAATCAGACCCTGACCAACCTCGTCATTCGAACTGTACAGGTCAAGCTCTTTGCCGAGTTTGCGATGATCACGTTTTTTGGCTTCTTCCATTTTCCAAAGGTAATCTTTGAGCTCATCTTTGGTTTCCCAGACTGTGCCATAGATGCGCTGCAGCATGGGGCGGTGTTCATCCCCGCGCCAGTAAGCTCCGGCAACATTCAAAAGTTTGATGGCGTGCGGATTGATCTGGGCGGAATTTTCAACATGCGGACCGCGGCAAAGGTCGACAAACTTGCCGGATGTGTAGGTGGTGATGGGCACCCGTTCGTCAGTTGGGTTGCCGTCATCGTCCAGGTTACCGCTTTCGAGCCCTTCAATCAGTTCCAGTTTGTAAACCTGATCTTTAAAAAGCTCTTTGGCTTTGTCGGCAGAAATTTCTTCGCAGACGAAGTCAGATTTTGCCTTGATCAGTTCCCTCATGCGGTTCTCGATGGTTTCGAGATCATCCGGGGTGAGGGTTCGGGGCAGGTCGAAGTCGTAATAAAAGCCGTCTTCGATAGCCGGACCAATGGCAACCTGACCGTCCGGGAACATTTCCAAGACGGCTTCAGCCATCACGTGGGCGGTTGAATGGCGGATACGGTAGAGTTGCGACTTTTCGTATTCCTCTTGTTTGCTTGACATACTTCCTCCATTACCGGTTGTTTTCTGAGATTTTTACGGGATCTTTTCATACAACCGAATCTTAAAACAAAAAGACCCTCGCCCTGGGGCGAGAGATCTCTCACGCGGTTCCACCCAGATTGCTCCAGTGGAGCATCTCGTTGTGCCGATAACGGGGCTTCCGTTCACCTTAATCAGTTACCTTTTCAGGCTCATGCTGGCAGGTGGTTTTGGGAAGTTCCTTTGAACCGGTTCACACTTTCCCGGTCTCACTGGCAAAGAAATGCTTCTTAATCTTCCTGCGTTAATGCGTTGAAATAAATATATCGCATTTTGGTGAAAAATCAAGAAAAATGTGGAGGTATGATGATAAAAATAAATAAATCGACCGCTCCAGGAATCCACGGAGCGGTCGATTGCTTAAGTTTTCAGTAATTTTAAAGGATCAACTGCCTCCATCCACCGTTTCTTGCAATGGTGCGGCTGCCAGACCTGTTTCTCCAGGTTCGTTGAGGGTGTCCTTTCGGAACTTCTTCCAGGCATGCATTGCCAGTGAGAGCGCGATAACGCCGTAGGAGACGAACACCCGGAAATATTCACCGATCTGGGCGTTGTTGAACAACTGCTTGCCAGCCTGCGGCGCCACGATGAAGAGCGTGTGGAACAAGATCACGCCTATGATTGCCTGCTTGTTGGTAGCTTTTTGGACCGAAGCCCCGCCTACCAGGAGCGCGGCAATGGCAAACTGCGCAATCTGGGTGTGAGCACCATAGGTCGAAAATGTGCCGATGTTCTGCAAGAAAATGATCTGCCCCCAACATGCCAGAACGGTTGAGATGACCATGGCAATCACACGGGTCTGGTCAGAATTGATACCGGAGGCATTGGCGATACTCATGCTTTGCCCCACCGTGCGCATATTTTGACCCAAGCGTGTCGATAAAATCTTCTGATTGAACCAACATAGTCCAGCGATCAACAGGATCGGTAAAACTGGCAGCTTGACAAACAACATCACCTCTTCGATCTCGGGGATGTAGGTCAACGCATAGAGGGCTGCATACAAGACCAGCAGCAGAACAGGCTTTTTCAAAGAATATGCTGATTCTTTTTCGATGAATTTGGCTTTGATAATGTTGATGATCTGAACAATCGCCAGCACGATCAGTGCTGCCGTGAAGGCATCCAGCAAGCCCAGGCGGTCAGTCGACAGGAAACGTTCAACGGTCGGGATATAAGAAATGCCGAACAAGAGGGCGGTTACAGCAAACAAGACCAAATCACCGCGTGTCAATTTGGATTTCTTCATCAAGTGCAAAATCCCCTTGATGACCGTGACCGCCAGGATCGCGTAGAAAAACACTGTGACAATATCCACCATACGAACAGAATCGATGGCATATTTAAGGTTGCCTGTCAGATCGATGGTGTTCTTTACGCCCACTCCACCTGAGATGATCAACTTGGGATTGTTGACAGGGATGATCCCACCAATGACCACCAGGAAGATAAGTTGGTAAAGACCATCGGCGAAGTAGCCCAGGATCAAACCGGCAATCATCTCCGCGCCCTTCATACGGTTGAAGAGTTTTCCCACCAGGTAACCGAAGAGAATAGCCAGCGGCGTAGCGATCAGAACCGTCAAAAGGATGCCGCCGAAACCTTCAAAACCCCAATAAACGACCCAGAACACAGCAATCTGGGCTGCCACAGCACCGATAACAATACCAAAGTTCAAGCCCAAACCAGCCAAAACCGGGATGATCAAAGCCAGCACGGTGAAGGTGTTCCTAGTAATACGGGTGAAAACACCATCCACGACGAAGGTCATCGGACTGCCTGATAGCTTGATTGCAGCCAGGCAGATGATCGCGAAAGCGATCATGACTTTGTTATCGAAGAGGAATGAACCAACTTTTTTAAGGACGTTCGTTTTTTGGCTCATTGGTTTTCTCCTTTCGTCTTGGATAAGGCATAGAGGATGATGCCATTCGAGATGATGATCCTCAAGACTTCCGGCAGCGTGCCGATTTCGACGACCTCATTGACAACTGGCAGGGCGGTCACAAGAATGCCCTGGAACAGTAGCGTTCCGATCAACACATGCGAAATGCGCGCTCTGCGGATGGTGGCACCACCGATAAGGATCGAAGCAACACTGGCAAAACCCATCATGAGAGGTGCGTTGTAAAGCTGCAAAAAGCCATAGGTCTGGGCGTAGAGAATGATACCCACGGCACCCAAAACGGTTGAAATCGCCGTTCCCTGGATGCGCTTGCGGTCAACATTAATGCCAGATGAAGTGGTGAAGAGTTGGTTCTCGCCTGCGCCGCTCATGGCGATGCCAGTTTTGCTTCTAAAGAAAAGCCAAACAAAGAAGCATAGCAAACCGAATACCAGGATCAGTCCAAGGGGAATTGTAAAGTCACCAACTCTGAAAGCCAACCAATGCAGCCATTCAGGTTGGGTAGCCTGAACCACATCCGGGTTGCTCAGCAGACCCCCAAAACTGCCGGAAAGACTGGCGGTATTGCGCAAGCCCTGACCCTGCAATGGCCAGCTCAACTCACCGTTTGTGAAGGCAAGAGAGAGCCAGACAATGTTCATAAATGCGATCACCGAGAAACCCACATAAGTGGAGACAGTCATCTCCGAACCTTTGACCCGGTTAAGCAGCATGCCATAAAGGGTTCCAACGATGGCGGCAAAGAGTACGCCAAAGGCAAGTGCCAGAAGCAGGGTCATCCAGGGTGCTCCAGCACCGTGGACAGTACTCCAGTCTCTGACAAAGGCAATCTCCATTGCCAGAACGGCACCCAACAACCCCGATGAAATACCCAGCGAGATGCCAAAATTGAGCCCAATTCCGCTCTGGATGCCCGGCACCATGGCTAACACCAGAGTCCCATACATCAACCAGCGTCTGACGACATCACTGAACAATGCTGCTGGAGAAAAGCCTAATAAAAGTGAAGCGACCACCAGCAAAATGAAAAACAAAGCGATGATTAATCTCGGCAAACCAATGTTTTCGTAGAGAGTCTTCAGGTTTTTCATGAAGCAACCTCCTCCCTGACACCAGCCATCGCCAGCCCATAAGCCGCATCCGGATCGTCGGGGTGCATGATGGAGAAGACTTTGCCTTCCGAAACAATCGCGATGCGGTCGCAAAGGGATCTAAGTTCAACCAGTTCTGAACTGATCATGATAATGGTTGTGCCTAATTCCCTATTGATCTTTGTCAGGTACTCCAGGACCAATTTTTTTGCGCCGATGTCGATGCCGCGGGTCGGCTCTGAGACGATCAGGATTTTTGGAGCCATCGTCAGGGCTCTCGCCAGGCACACTTTTTGTTGGTTGCCGCCCGAAAGGCTGCCCGCTGTTTGCGCGGGACCTGTACAGCGGATGTCGAGTAACTTGATCATGTCTTTTGCGTGTGTATCAGCGGCTGATTTATTCAGGATTTTCATTGGTCCGATCTTTGTCAGAAACTCATCCTTGATTTGCATTGCCGAAAAAGTGATATTACGTTCAATCGACTCACCTAACAAAAGACCCACCCCCCGACGGTCTTCTGAAACAAAGGCAATATCATGGCGTAGTGCTTCTCCTAATTTGGTGAGATCCATGGGCTTGCCGTAAGCTAATACCTCTCCTGCTGTGTCATAGAGACCCATGATACCGTTGGCAATACCAATTTTGCCCTGCCCAGCCAGCCCGCCAAATCCGAAGATTTCACCTTCCCGGATTTTTACATCCATTCCCCGAACACGCTCTCCAGGCATATCGACATAATAATCCCGGAATTCAAGCGCAATTTTTTCATCCGATAATTCGCGTTCCCCCAACAAATTTTCTTCGACCAATTTTTCGACTTTTCTTCCGATCATCAGTTCGGCGATATTTGCCAGGGTGGTGTCTTTGACGTCCTTGCGGGCGACAAATTCTCCATCCCTCAAAATGGTCATGCTGTCAGCAACAGCCATCACCTCGGTCAGCCGATGGGTAATAAAAATGATGGCGATACCTTTTTGGGCAATCAGCCGCATAATTTCAAGCAAACGGTCGGCTTCACTTTCGGTCAGTACTGCTGTTGGTTCGTCAAAAACAAGAAGTTTGATGCCAGATTTATCGATTTCACGAGCAATTTCGACGAACTGTTTATAGCCGATCGGCATTCCTGCGACCTTGGTGTATTCTTCAATATTCATCATCCCGATGCTGTCGAGTGCTTTTCGGGAATCACCGGACATTTGCTTCCAGTTCAGTTTGTCAAGCAGAGGTCCAAAAAGTTTGCTTAGTGCGGTCGTTTCGCCAATCTCACGACCTAATTTGATGTTCTCCGTCACCGTAAATTCGGGGATCAGCATAAATTCCTGGTGAACCATCCCGATACCGCAGTTCATAGCGGTGTGGGGGCAATCCACATCTGTCGGCTGACCGTTCAGGACGATCTCACCCTCAAAACCGCCTGTCGCGAAGATAACGGGCATACCAAAGAGAATGTTCATTAATGTTGATTTGCCGGCACCATTTTCACCAACTAGTGCGTGGATTTCACCGGGTTTGACATTGAGGTTAACATTTTTTAGAACACGGTTGCCGTAATACTCTTTGGAAATATTACTCATTGATAACAAATATTGATCGTCCAATACTACACCTCCTTTTTATATTTCAAAAAGAAGAGCCGGCTTGCGAAGCGCAAGCCGGCGCTCTGTGGAGTTTACTAAATCTTCAAAGACATCTTATTTCGAAAAATCATAGAACGGGCACAGTAACATCAGGAAGTTTGGCAGATCAACGCCGTCTTCATTGTAAGATGTCACGGCGACTTCACCCACGTTTCTTGCTGCGGCAGCTTCGTTCAGAGTTTCTTTGAAGGCTTCCACATCCCGGGGGTTAGTGATTTCACCTTCTGCGAATTTGATGGCGTAGCGCACACCGGCATCGATCATGAGCATGTTGATCGGCACACCCCAGGTGGACATGCGAGCTTCCTGTCCTTTTTCCTTGAGTTTGATGGCGATCTGATCGAGCATGTACTGGACATCGCCTTCATGACCCTTGACATCGATATTCAAGCCAGCGGGGTACCCATGATAGGGGCTGGGGCAGCATTGCTGCGGATAGATGGCGCCATTTTCCCAAATGGTGCGGATAAGGGGTTCCTGCATGGCACAGTTGGTGGAGAAGAAGGCTGTGTCTTTGCCATAGGTGGCAATTTGCCGTGGCACGTCCTCGGTAATAAACTGCTGTGCACCCGAGACACCAGCATCGCCGGTGGGATCGGGGGCGTTGACTTCTACCAGTTCGATACCGAGTTCAGCGCAGGTTTCCTTCATGATCTCAAGCCGACGGGCAATAGTGGCGTAAGACAAATGGCGGGGGAATGAGTAGTGAATGAAGGTTTTGGCACCCATCTGGGCAGCCAGTTCAGGGATGGTGCGACCCATGGAGATCTCATCCACCTGCAGGACAATGTCTGCCTTTTCGGCAATGATGGGAGGATCTTCGGCAGGCACACCGGCAACGAAGAGCATATCAGGGCGGGTTTCGCGCACTTTTTCGATAGCTGCGGCAGCACCGGGAATGGCTTGCACAAAAACGATCGCCTTGACCTCAGGGTCCGATGCCATCTGGACAACCTGTGAGATGGTGGTCTCGGTTTCAGTGGAGAAGTTGTCAGGGTAGGTGGCGTGAACGATCATATCGCCATATTTTGCGATCTGGTTCATGGCTTCCTGGTATTCCTCTTCACCCTGGGAGACGGTACCGGTCATGATCCCGATTTTATAGGACCTTTCTACGGGTTCCTCCACAACAGCGGTTTCTTCCACTTCAGGTTCTTCTGCTGCGGGAGGTTCTGCTGTACGGCAGGCTGCTACTGAAAAGATCAACACAAAACTCATGATCAACAGTACCAGTTGAACGAATAACTTCTTTCTTTTCATCTATTACTCCTTGTTTAATTTATTTAAAGGATTTGGCGATAAACAATTGTCTTCTGGAAAACACTTCGACCAGCTCTCCACATAACCAGTCTGGTATGCCCCAAGCCAATAGTCTGAATGGGTAGATAGATGTACCCATTATTTTGATATTACCATCCGTAAAATTTACTGTCAAGATGGATTTACTAAAACATGTATTCACAAAAGTCTGCTTGTAATATATGGTAATAAAAAACATCCTCAAAGAGGATGTTTTCGATGGGTGGTATAGGACTCGAACCTACGACCTTTGCGATGTCAACGCAACGCTCTAACCAACTGAGCTAACCGCCCAAGGAAACAGCATTATAACTGAGGCTATTTGATTTGGCAAGAGAAATTTTGAAGTTTATCTCCCATTCCAGGCAAGGAGCAAGTCACAAACCCGCTCTACATCCTCAAATGGAAGTTGCGGATACATCGGTAAACTGAGAATTCGAGGAACCAGGCTCTCAGTCACTGCCAATTGGTCTGAGCCTCTTAGTCTGCTCATATAGGCTGGCTGTTGATGGACAGCCTGAGGGTAATGTATTCCGGAACCAACGCCATGTTGCTGTAGATAAGCTTGGAGACCATCGCGATTCTCGGTTTGAATCACATAAAGGTGCATAACATGCTCGCTCCCTGGCAGCTTCTTTGGCAAGACAAAGTTCGTATTCGAGAGTCTCTCATTATAGATAGACGCGATAGCCTGTCTCTTTTTGTTATTGTCTTTTAAGTACGGCAGCTTAACATTTAAAATCGCAGCCTGAACCTCATCCAGCCGGCTGTTTGCTCCTGCCATCTTACTGATATAGCGTTCTTCCCATCCATATTCCCGCAGAAGACGCAACCTTGTTGCCAGTTCAGACAGATTAGTCACAATCGCGCCGCCATCTCCTATCGCTCCCAGATTTTTCGTTGGATAAAAGCTGAAACATGCCAGGTCGCCAAACCCACCAACCATTTTCCCTCCAATGGTCGCGCCATGCGCTTGGGCACAATCTTCAATCACTGCGATGCCTCTGGGTCTGGCAAACTCCAGGATAGCTTGAATATCGACTGGGTTGCCATAGATGTGTACAGGTATTATCGCTTTCGTTTTTGGGCTGACAAGCTTAGTAAGGTTTTTGGGGTCCAGACAATATGTTCCGGGGTCGATATCCGCTAAAACTGGTGTAGCACCTGCCAGTTCAATGGCAGCCACGGTCGCCACGGCAGTATGCGAAACGGTGATGACTTCATCTCCTTGCCCAAGCCCCAAAGCTTTGATTGCCAATAATAATGCATCTGTACCGCTGTTTACGCTAATGCAAGATTCCACACCGACAAAGTCAGCAAAGTCCTTCTCAAAGCGACTGGCTTCAGGACCAAGAATGTACTGACCTCTCTCCAGAACATTTAGGATGGCTTGTTGGATTTCAGCTGCATGCTGCAGATAATCAGCTTTTGGATTAGCAGAAGGGATAGGGATCTCAGTCATGATCTCACCAATACTTCTCGCGGTTTTGCCTGTAATATTCAAGCGTTTTCCGCATACCATCCTCAAAGCTGGTTTTTGCCGACCAGCCTAAGACCTTTTGGATACGGGTGCAATCGCCCTGGTAATCTCCGATGTCGATCGCAAGGCGATCTTTTGGGAAAGGTACGTACTTCACCTCCCCAGCTGATTCAAGTTTCAGAAGAACATCAGCAGTCTGAGTCAGTGAAAATATTTCACTTGAACCGAGATTCAGTACTTCCCCACAACATTGGTCGTTTTGAGCAGCCAATAAGAGTGCGTTCACCACATCATCCACATAGTTATAATCGCGTAGTTGATTGCCGTCGCCATAAATCAGGATCGGCTCGCCCTCCAGCAACCTGCGGATCCAAATCCCCAAAAAGGTTTGCCTGGCATCCACCACCCGCATTCTTGGACCGTAGGTGTTGGTCAATCTCAGGATGACGGATTTTATCCCGTACACACTATTAAAAAGACGATGGTATTGTTCAGCAGCCAGTTTGTGGACGCCATTAATATCCACCGGGTTGAGAGGGTGCTCCTCATTTACAGGAATGTGTTGTGGGCGACCATAAACCTGCCTAGTACTGGCAAACACGATCTTGACTTCGGGATTATAGCGTCTACAGGCTTCTAATATCTGCAGTTGTGCCTGCACGTTGATTGCCAGGTCGGTAGCTGGGTCTTCCATCGAATCAATATGGCTAGTCTGACCCGCCAGGTTGAAGAGGTAATCTTTTCCAGCTACTAGGTACTTCATAGAAAATGGATCGCGCACATCAGAAATGTTGACGCGTACCTTGTTTTTGATCGGTTCAACGTTCCACAGATTACCCCCATAAGTAGGGATCAGGCTGTCAACCAGGGTCACATCAGCGCCCAATTGCACCAGTTCGATAGCTAAATTTGAGCCAATAAAGCCCAAACCTCCGGTGATCAGCACCCTTTTTCCTTCAAAGCTTTGGTAAACCATTGCTCACACTTTCTTATCTTCAGAAAACCCGAAACTTGTTTCCTGCTCTTGTGAACTATCGATGTTCCTTGCCAGCATATGTTCTTTCTTTACCACAAGTTTCCACCATAGCTGTGATAGATGGGTAAATGTTGTCCATAAATGTTTCCATCGGAAAAACTGGGAACGACCATAAGAACGATAATAATGGTTAACGGGTACTTCTGCAAATTGAAAACCTGCATCCTGGAATTTTTTAACCATTTCAAGACAGATGGTGCCGGTTCGGCTTTCAAGCTCAATTTTGTCAAAAATTTCCCGTCGGATGAGCCTGAAATCACAATCGACATCTCTCAGTTTAAACCCGAACGCGATCTTTACGATGTGGTGGTAGATCCTGCCAATCACAACCCTGATCCAGGGATCGTGCCGAGATATTTTATAACCATTGACCACATCGATGCCATCGGTTAAAGCCTGGGTCAGGATGATCAATTCCATTGGGTTGTATTGAGCATCACCATCGGTATAAAAAATCCAATCTTTGCTGGCATTTGTAAAACCCGTTCTCAAGGCACAGCCGTAACCCTGGTTTTGAGGATGATGGAAAACCTTTAATTCAGGGTAACGTGAAGCCAGTTCGTCGAGCACCATCTGCGTGTTATCCCGGCTGCCGTCGTTGGTAACGATCACCTCGAAATCGTCAGTCACCTGTCGTAAGGCGAGGAGCGTGGTAAGGACCATACTGGGTATTGTTCCGGCATCATTATAGGCAGGGAAAACTGCGCTGATACTCGAGATTTTCTTAAGTGGGTCTGTGCGCGGCATACTCATCCTTGCGGCTCGGGCATTACTGCTGACCGTTTCTCCCTGAAAGTAATATTGGCATTCAATAAATAGGATAGCAGCGCTACTGGCAAACTTATCACCGCTCCTGCTATTAATTTATCCATTCCCAATCCATCGATCAGCCAGCGTAAGAGAAGGATGTTTACCAAGTAAGTGAAAGCATAGACCAACACAAACAGGATGAAGCGTTTGTTTTCCAACTTTCGGAAGACGATTCTTCCCGTTGTGAAAAAATTGAAAATGATACCCAGGATGGTTGAAACCAGTGTCGCCAGGTTATAGTGAGCTCCTGCCAAAACAAAAATGGCGTATACCAGGTAACTGAAAAGGGTGTTGACCGCGCCAACGACAAAAAATCTGACCAACCGGATCTGCCAAAGTCTTTGGAGCAATAATCCGGCTTTCGAGCTCAGAAAAAAACCCTGGATTCTTGTAACATTGACACGATGAGGGAGGGATTCTTTATTCATAATTGGATTAGCCGGCTCGTCCAGAAGCTCATTCAGTCGCAACGATCCGCGCTGTAATATTTCTCGCACAAATCCTCCCTTATGTACAACAGAACAGTTTCATCTCTCAATAAGAGCTTATATCCTTCGAGTTTCTCCTCATCGGCGTCACGATAAAAGGCCTGGGATTGCGCAAATGTGGTCGGATCGATCCCGATTGCTGATGGGTGTAAATAATCCCGAATTCTCTGTTGAGAGAGGAATAAAAGGTCAAAATTGCGGGAATGGATGTAATCGTACGTAAGCAGATCGAATGAATTTTCGATCATCCAGCCTTGCTTCTCAGGCATGTAGAGACGATAATCATAGTAGACAAGTTTGTCCTGAGTAACCGGAGCAAGTTCTACCAGCGCTTTTTCATAGAACTGAATGGATGGGTTGTTTTCTGCCCGTGTGTTTCGAACGCGGAACAAGTCGACGTCTTTCTTTATAAACAAGCCGAACTGCAAGATCACAATTGCTAATAATAGAATCCTGACAAGTCTGCTTTTGTTGTGATTTTGCCAATCTTTTTTTTCCTTTGGCAGTAACACGATCAAGTTAGAGAACATAGGCAGGGCGACTGGCAGCCAATATTGATATTTGAAGTGAGAAAAAAAGAGCAAATGGGTTGAGAGCGGGATGAACCAGCTCAGGACCAGGACACGCAGAAATCGGGTTTTTTCATCCCATAAGCTCCAGACTGATACTCCTAAAACGGTTACCAGAAAAACCGCCTCACCATAGAAAGCATGCATGGTGGGCCAGGCTGAAGCCAAACCTTTCTCATAAAATACTCCATAACCTTTGGAAGTTTCAAGAATCTCTCTTTTGAGGACGTTGAAGGCTAAGGCTCTATGGTTTGGGAACAACAAATGAGGACTGGCAGCGACAATTGCAAGTGCCATGATCAGGATAAACTGCAACCCTTTCGAAAAAAACTGTTTCCAGGTCAGTCTTTTTTCGATTAATCCCCAAACCAGAACCACCGCGATCGTAAGGAAAAAGAAAAAACCGACCACCTTCAACGCCACCAGGATTCCGCAAAGGATGGCAGCAATATAGAAGTGTTTGCCAAAACTCCGGTTATCTTTCCATAAGAAGAAAAGCACAAGACTGGAGAAAAGCATCACCAAGCCGTCCGGATGCCACCAGTAACCATTTTGGACGACCGCCGGAACCGCCAGCAAGAACGCCAGCAAGGCGACTGACCGCCAGGTTTTGAACTGATCTTGTACGTAGACCAATACCCATAAGCTGGCAATCATCGGTAGTACACTGATCAACTGGCGCATGCTCAGCATCATCAGCGGTAAATTTTCTCCCTGCCCAAACCAGCTTAATAATTTTAGAACCACAGCCGAAGGAGCGAAATGGGGAAATCCGTATGAATAAAATCCATAGGCAACAAAGCGGTAAACGGTGTGAACAAGGTTGGGGTGCGGTCCGACCATTCGTTTGATGATGGGTATCATGGCTGATTCGTCCGGCTCAAACATCGTCACCATCGCCATATTTTCAGAGGCCTTTGAATTCGGGATCGAATACATGATAAATGCTAGCAAGGAAGCCAATGCTAATGAAAAAATCACCCACTTCTGATTCTTAGCCATTCCTTGATTATACCTAGTTCTGAACTTGCCTGGTTGTAAAGATACGAGAAACGGTCACCTTATTGAGGCAGTTATTGATCAGAAACCATTGGCTGCCGCTATCAGCAATTCGTTCAGCAGCGGCATTGCCAGCAGGAATGTGGAAATGGTTTTGCCATCCTCGATCTCCCCGGATCGGATCATACCAAAAGCATCCCTAACATCCACCTTGACCAGGCTCAGGAACTCATCCTCATCCTGGTCCAGAGAGTGCTCGCTGAGATTCGAGGCAAAGAAGACATGCATATACTCGCTGGTGTAGCCGGCAGCCATATAGAAACCCCCAATTCGCTCAAGGTGGGAAGCGTCTCTGCCGATTTCCTCCTGCAGTTCGCGGTGTGCGGTGGAGAGCGGATCTTCACCTTCATCCATGACGCCAGCGGGCAGCTCCAGCATTTCCTTTTCTGCCCCGACCCGGAATTGACGCACAAAATAGACCATGCCCTCATCGTCGATCGGCAAAATTGTGACCGCATCGACATGGTCGACCAGGTCGTAATTGCGCTCCTTGCCATCCGGCAATCGCATTCGTACTTTCTCAACGTTGAAAGCATGACCTTCATAGAATTGCTCTCTGCCAAGAATTGTCGTTTCTGCCATTTTCCACTCCTTAAAAAAGTTCAGGAGGCTTGCGCCTCCTGTTATTCTAACTTGGTTTTGATCAAGGTATCTGAAGAGTCTCAATTCCAGTCAGATCGTAAGGTTCAGACAAGCCGTTTGCCTGGATGATGTGTTCGGGCCAGACGTCGCCATAGGCACAGGCGATTTCGTAGACCGTCTCGCCGGGAGTTACCGTCCAGGTATCCGGATGAGCCAGGATCTGGCGGTCGCCGCCAGGCCAGGAACCGGTCTGAGGAACGAGGAGGACATCACCAATGTTCAGCATACTGCCTGCATAGAGGTTGTTGATCGAAAGCATATCGCCGGGGTCGACGTCAAAACGACGGGAAAGACAGTAAACAGTTTCTCCGCCCTGGACTGCCCAGCTTTGGGGGCGGGTCAGCGCTTGCAGGGTGGGGGTGGGAGCACTGGTCGGGGTTGGGGTCGGGACGGCTGTGGGGGGCATCTGGGTAATGGCAACCGGCGTGCCCTGGGCATTTTGCACGATTTGGGTGGGCATGTTGAACTCTTCGATGATCGCCTGGGCGGTCATGGTGGCATTGAAGATTTGTTGATCAACAGGCAGCAGGGTGCCCACTTGTTCCACGAATTCGGGCGTCACATCCGGAGCCTTTGAGGCAGAACGCGTGCAACCGGCAACAGCCAGGCTCAACACGACAAGGACGAATAGGATAATTGCAGATTTCTTCATAATAGTCTCCTGGTAATACAGATACTTCCTGACTCTATAGTTGCAATTCCAATGCCAGACTGTCCAAAAATTGTCCTTCCAGTGAAAGGAGCGATCACTGACTGTTCCATCTGGGCGGGTCTTGGTCCCGCCCCTACGAGGTTGTGTTATGAACGTAAAAAGGCAGACTGCCACGACCCTTTGCCACGCCCGCTTCCGCCATATCCCTCATGCTTATCTGGCAAAGGGTCTCGCAGTGACTGTGGGTGGATGGGTAAGCAGAGATGCTTCGATTGAGTGGGTCCGGTACCCACCCCTACGAGGTGGTGTTCTAAAGATAAAAAGGCAGACTGCCACGACCCTTTGCCACGCCTGCTTCCACCATATCCCTTAAGCCAGTCTGGTAAAGGGTCTCGCAGTGACTGTGGGGGAATATAGAGATAGAGGGCCTTAGCTCAGGCAGTTGTGGTATCTGCCCGGAGGATTGCTGGTCTTATTGTTTCAAGGTCAAGATTCTTCTCTTCGCTCAGAACGACAGATTAAACAAAACACCCCGCAAGTGCGGGGTGTTTTGTTAAGCTGAATTGAATTACTTCTTCTTCAAAACAGGCAGACCGGATGCCAATTCCACAACTTCTTTGCCGGCAGGCACTTTATCAACTTCCTGTCCTTTGCGGATATCGGTTGCGAAATAATACAGCTCGGTTTCCTTGCCTGAAGCGCGCTTCACTTTCTTTACATGCAGAAAGTATTCTTTACCTTTTGAATTTTTGAAACTATATGCCATTTTAAATCTCCTTCGTATAGATACTTTTATTAACTGGCTTTACGAGAAAAGTGTACCCACTAACGAGGAGAATGTCAATTGCTCTGTAGAGAGACTATCTACAAAGATCGATTCACAAATTCAGCCATTTGGCGGTTTTTTCAGGCAAATTCAATACACTGCCCCTGATAGTGTTGCAGCGGGGCAGCGATTCAATAAAGAGTCTGCCATATTGCTTGCTCAGGATGCGTTTATCTAAAATCACTACCACACCCCGGTCACTTTGAGTCCGGATCAGGCGTCCGAAGCCTTGTCTGAAGCGCAAAATCGCTTCCGGGATCATATACTGATTGAAGGGATCGTCAAAACTTTCTGATCTTGCCGCAATGATCGGATCACTGGGCACATCAAATGGCAACTTGGCGATGACCAAAACCTGCAATGCTTCCCCGGGGACATCCACGCCTTCCCAAAACGAGCGAGTTCCCAACAAAACAGCCCTGGGGCTCTCTTTGAAGGTCTCAAGAAGGGCGGTTGCTGAAGCTCCCTCGCCTTGTTCGAACACCTGGATATCTTCCTTCTGTAAGGCACTCTGGATGTTCTGGCTCGTTCGCTGTAACTGCGCATAGGATGTAAACAAGACCAGCATGCGCCCGCCAGTCACGCGTGCCATGCGGATGATGGTGTCTTCCAGGGTTTTCTGATGCCCGTAATTATCGGTTGGTTCGGGTATGTCCTGAGGGATGTACACCATAGCCGAGGTCTCATAATCAAAAGGCGAACCAACCATCAGTTCATGCGCATCGGCACCATTCAACCTGAGTTTCAGGTAATCAAACTCCCCATGCGTGGTCAAAGTGGCTGAGGTGAGGATCACGCTGGCTTTCTCGTGCCAGAGGTATTTTTCCATCAGGTTACCGATGTGCAAAGGCGCGATTTGAAGGGTCATACGCAGCTGAAGCGGGTCAATTTCGACCCAATAGATCTGGTCGTCAGCCGGATCCATGGTCAGATTTTCGAGCTTTGAATCGATCTCATTCAAGGTTTGCGTAGAGCGGGCTAAGGTGCCGAAAATATCCTCGGCATCTTCAGGGGAAATATCGTCAAGACCCTGCACAGAACTGCGAATGTTCTTCAGAATCCGAAGCAGTTCTTCCAGGTCGGCTTTAGCCTGTTCCCATGCCATTTCCACATCCAGCCAGGCTGGAATCATGCGCGTTGATGGCAGAATCCGAGTCTTTTGTGGGTAGGTGCCGAGCGGCTTTCCTTCCCGCACTTCTTCCATCAGGTAATCCAGCGCTTTGAAATAGGCAGTCATGCCAGTATCAAAACGGAAAGCACGTTCTGCAGCAGCGTTGACCGATTGCAGCAGCGCAGCCAGGTCGGCAGGCATCAGCGCCGGCGCAGCGATGCTGACCAGGCGACCCAATATGCCTTGTTCGCTGGAACCCAGCTCGCGTACGGTGCGGTTCACATCCACAGCGCGTAAACTGAAACTCATCGCGTCGGTGGTGGCAGCCTCAAGATGATGGGCTTCATCCACGATCAGGTAGTTGAAATCGGGCAAGACCTGGTTTTCTGCAGCGGCGTCTGCCAGGAGCAGAGCGTGGTTGATCACCAAAATGTGGGCGCTCTCTGCTGCCATGCGGGCTTTGTAGAAGGGACAGGCACCGCCTGTGCTCTTGAGGCAGGTTTCCAGTTTGCAGCCTTCATCTTCAGCTGAGAGGCGCGACCAAACCATGCGTTCGGCTTGTCCGTTCAGATTAATTTCACGCCGATCGCCGCTGGTGCTGGTTTGCAGCCAGACCAATACTTTCCCGAGAACACGCAATTCATCCACGTTTTCCGGACCTCGCCGGCGCATCAGTTTCAGCCTGCGCGGGCAAAGATAATTGTTGCGTCCTTTCAGGACGGAGGCTTTCAGGTCGATATCCAGTGCCTGGATCAGATCCGGGATGTCTTTTTCGATCAGTTGGTCCTGCAGGGCGATCGTATTGGTGGAGATCACGACCCGCTCGCCGTTTTGCATTGCCCAATAAGCTGCAGGGATCAGGTATGCCAGTGATTTTCCAGTCCCCGTGCCAGCTTCCACCATCAGGTGGTCACCGCGGCTGAGCGCATTGCAGACTGAGAGCAGCATGTCCACCCGCTGGGTACGATGTTCGAATTCAGGGTCGTACTTTTAAATGCACCACCCGGCTGCAGGATACTGGCTATTTCTCACCGTGCAGTGGTGTTAGCGTTTGGTCATTGAAGGCCTTTGTTCGGGGCACGTTCCAGATTGAATACCAGGTCATCACCATCTTGGCTAAGCCGGCGGGTTGAATGCCCTGGTCAGCCGCCTTATGGTCCAGCGGAAGGGCAATTCGCCTTGCCAACTCAATCCCTTGCTCAGACGCAGGATCTCTGCAACCAGGTCAACGGGCAGATCGCCGATTTTCGACAAGCTGCTGATAGACCTGCATGGTTGCCCTGGCGTCGTCCAAAGCCCGTGGCGCCCGTGAGCACCACCCCTTAATTGCTCAGCGAGCGAACCAAGACCGTACCGTGAAGCGGTGGGCATAAGTACGGGTAAGCCAATTCGCGGTGTGCCGATCGTGATTGTCCTTTGAAACATTGTAGCGGTGGAAAAGCTCAGATCAAAATCGAGTTATTCAACAGGATGATGGCGTCACCAATGAAGTCATGATTTCCCGGGCAATGTTAATTACTAATGAAGGGCGTTCATGACCATGCTGTTGGTGATGGTCAGGTTTGTGATGAATCCGGTTGACGTGGTTTGCGCGGATTGATCAGTTTGGAAAACGCTGGCAACCACACGGTTGTCGTTGAACTTGACTGCTCCGATCTCAATGATCGAATCGTTTTTCGGGTCCAAACTCCGTTGTTTCAATGTCCAGGGCTGCTAAATTTCAGGCATGAGCGGAATTATACCCGTCAATGTCCATAAGTGCTGGCTGCGCTTCATTTTGTTGATGTGCGAAAAACAACCCCAAACCATCACTTTTCCCTTCCCAAAAATCTCGACCTACCTTAGAATACATCAATCAAACAGAGGTGCCATGAATTCAATCGAACCGAATCAAACGAATCCCCAAAAATCACCCGCAACTGGGCAATCATGCCGCCTTGCCATCACCGGTCGATTGCGGGCGGCATTGCCCAATAAGCTGCAGGGATCAGGTATGCCAGTGATTTTCCAGTCCCCGTGCCAGCTTCCACCATCAGGTGGTCACCGCGGTTAAGCGCATTGCAGACTGAGAGCAGCATGTCCACCTGCTGGGTACGATGTTCGAATTCAGGGTCGTACTTCGAGAAGGCACCACCCGGCTGCAGGATACTGGCTATTTCCTCACCGTTTAGGGGTGTTAGCGTTTCATTGGGCTGAAGGCTTTTTGTTCGTGGGGCACGTTCCAGATTGAACACCAGGTCATCACCATCCTGGCTAAGCCGGCGGGGTTGAATGCCCTGGTCAGCCAGGGCTCTCATGGTCCAGCGGAAGGGCAATTCGCCCTGCCAACCCAAACCTTTGCTCAGACGCAGGATCTCTGCAACCAGGTCAACGGGCAGATCGCCGATTTTCTTGACAAGCTGCTGATAGACCTGCATGGTTGCCCTGGCGTCGTCCAAAGCCCGGTGGGCGTTCGTGAGCACCACCCCCAATTGCCTGGCGAGCGAACCAAGACCGTACCGTGAAGCGGTGGGCATAAGTACGGCAGCCAATTCGTAGGTGTCGATCGTGGGGTTGTCCTTGAAATGATTGTAGCGGTGGAAAAAGCTCAGATCAAAATCGATATTCTGACCCAAAATGATGGCGTCACCAATGAAATCATGGATTTCGGGCAATACATCAATAATGAAGGGCGCGTTCATGACCATGCTGTTAGTGATGCCAGTCAGGTTGGTGATGAACTGGTTGATCGGCTTGCGCGGATTGATCAGTTTGGAAAACTCGGCAACCACACGGTTGTCGTTGAACTTGACTGCTCCGATCTCAATGATCGAATCGTTTTTCGGGTCCAAACCCGTTGTTTCAATGTCCAGGGCTACAATTTCAGGCATGAGCGGAATTATACCCGTCAATGTCCATAAGTGTCATTGCGTCATTTTGCTGATGTGCGAAAAAACAACCTCAAACCATCACTTTTCCTTCCCCAAAAATCTCGACCTACCTTAGAATACATCAATCAAACAGAGGTGCCATGAATTCAATCGAACCGAATCAAACGAATCCCCAAAAAATCAATTCCCGCAACTGGGCAATCATGTCAGCCCTTGCCATCACCGGTCAGATTGCGTGGGCGGTTGAAAACACCTGGTTTAATAACTTCGTCTACGACACTATTACACCTGACCCGGGTCCCGTTGCCTGGATGGTGGCTGCCAGTGCTATTGTCGCCACCTTGACAACCATCCTGATGGGCACACTCAGCGACCGAACCCGTTCCCACTGGGGCAGAAGAAAACCTTTTATCCTGTTGGGATACGTATTCTGGGGATTAATGACCATCCTTTTCCCCATGACAGCTTTTGTTAAGAATGTTTCCCTGGCCGTGGTGATGGTCGTGCTGGTCGACTGCCTGATGACCTTCTTTGGTTCAACTGCCAACGATGCTGCTTTCAATGCCTGGACGGCCGATATCACTCCCAACCACCAACGCGGTAAGGTGGAGGGCGTATTGAACTTGTGTCTCTTCGTCGCCCAACTGATCTCAATCGTGGCGGCTGGCATCCTGATAGACAACCTGGGCTATTTCACCTTCTTTTATTTGCTCGGCGGAATCGTGATGGTGGTTGGTCTGGTGGCAGGCAGTGCACTGAGGGAAGAGCCTATTTCGGGACAGGCAACAATCAAGAGTTCCTTTTGGCAGGAAATAGGGGCAACTTTCGATTTCAAGAATATCCTTTCCAATAAAGTGCTATTTATCATTCTCTTGAGTGGCATGCTGCTTGGGATTGGCTTCCAGGTGGCTTTTCCATATATGGTCATATACCTCAACCACACGATCGGCGTCACCAAGAGCCAATATGCCGTCATCGGCGGAGGCGTGATTATCGGCAGTGCACTTTTGGCAATCCCACTCGGTAACCTGGCAGACCGCGTCAATCGAAAAATTATGCTTGCGATTTCTATCATCACGACCTGCGTGGGGTGTTTCCTGTTCTCATTGGTACATTCCATGACCCTCCTGGCATTGGCTGGTTTGATCTGGCAGGCTGCCAACATGGCTGCTGGTATTGTCTCCAATTCCTGGATCAAGGAACTGCTGCCGGAAGAAAGCCGGGGTCGTTTTTTGGGCGTGCGCATGATCTTTTTGGTATTACTGCCCATGCTGATTGGACCGCGAATTGGTTCATCGATAATTCAAATGTATGGTGTTCCGACGGTCCTGGACGGTAAACCAGGCTTTCTGCCGGTTGCTTTGATCTTCCAGGTGGGCGCGTTCCTTGGGCTTCTGGCGGTACTGCCTCTTCAGTTATTAAAAGGTAAGGTAACTGTTGGTAAAATGGAGCTTAATGACTGATCCAAGATATCATCAACTCACAACCCCATGGCAACCCGCCCAACCCATTCCACTGCCTGAGTATCCCCGCCCGCAGATGGAGCGGGAAAGCTGGCAAAACCTGAATGGATTGTGGGATTACTGCATCCAGTCCCAATCTTTGCCTCAACCGACTCAGTTTGACGGTAAGATCCTGGTGCCTTTCGCACCTGAATCGGCACTCTCGGGAGTTGAACGCGTGCTGCAGCCCGATGAAAAACTCTGGTACCGACGCCAGTTCGAAGTGGTCTTTAACCCTGAGCAGATCGTTATGCTTCATTTTGGAGCCGTTGATTTCTTTTGCCAGGTGTGGGTCAATGGCAGACAGGTTGGCAATCACTTCGGCGGCTACCTGCCCTTTTGTTTTGACATTACCTCAGCACTTCAGGACGGTCAGAACACACTGCTTGTGATGGTGCAGGATGAAACCGAGGCGGCTTTGCATCAAAAAGGCAAGCAGCGTCTGCATCCGGGCGGGATCTGGTACACCTCCGTCTCAGGAATATGGCAAACAGTCTGGCTGGAAGTGTTGCCCAAAAGACACATCCGCTCGCTCAAGATCACTCCGGTTATTGACACAAACATGCTGGAAGTGAAAGTAAAGGTAAGCGACGAAACATTAAGAAGCATTTGCCAAATTGAGGCGATCGCCAGCTTCGAGGGACAGGAAGTCGGACGAGTGCGGAGCGGACCTAAAAGCACGCTGGTATTCCATTTGCCCAATGCCAAACTGTGGCATCCTGATCATCCCTACCTTTACGATCTGGATGTGCGCATTGTTGAAGTGGATGAAGTGGTTGACCAGGTGAAAAGTTATTTTGCCATGCGCAAGTTTGGGAAAACCAAGGACGAAAAAGGGCTTTGGCGTTTCACACTCAACAACAAACCGATCTTCCAGTACGGACCGCTCGATCAAGGCTACTTCCCCGATGGGCTGTATACGCCCCCATCAGAAGAAGCCATGCTTTTTGACATCGAATACGCCAAAAAAATTGGCTGCAATATGATCCGCAAGCATGTCAAAGTCGAACCGCTGCGCTGGTATCATGCTTGTGATAAGTTGGGACTGATCGTCTGGCAGGATATGCCCAACGGTGGGCGTACCACCAAGGACGCGGTTGTCTTATTCACCTTTACATCGGGCATCCATCGGAATGATCAGGAGCGTCTCAAACGTTTTGGTCGGGAAGACCCTCAAAACCGGGAAGAGTTTCGCGCTGAATTGCAGGATATGATCGAAACACTGTATAACAGCCCCTGCATCGGCGTGTGGGTACCGTTCAATGAAAGCTGGGGGCAATTCCAGGCGATACGCATCGCTGAATGGGTTAAATTGCTCGACCCAACCCGGTTGGTTGATCATGCTTCAGGCTGGTTTGACCAGGGTGGCGGTGATTTTCAGAGCCGGCATGTTTACGTGAAAGCGTTGAGCGCACGCGTGCCTGATGATCGCATCCTGGCGGTGACTGAATTTGGCGGTTACACCATGCAGGTGCCCGACCATGTATATACCGAACGAAAACGTTTTGGTTATGGTCATCATGCGGATGAAAAATCACTCACCTCAGCCTATCTGAATTTACTGGAGCAACAAGTGAAACCCTTGATACCCAAAGGACTGTGTGCTGCTATTTACACTCAAACCACGGATATCGAAACTGAAATCAACGGGTACCTGACCTACGATCGAAAAGTCGAAAAAATGGATGCCGAAATCCTGCGCCAGGCGCATCTTGGTTTGATTGAGATGCTTTAATTAGAAAAGTTCTGTCAACCTTTTTGCTTGGTCATCTGGAATTGCTCAGAATTCTTCTGAACGCAGTTCGAATGTAACTGAATTTTCGATTAAAATTATCTGGCGTAGGAATGTATCTGTCGAGAAAACTGCGCTTATCTCTTGCGACTTTCTTTGATTTGTATATAATTACTTTTAACCTACTCAAACGCGTTGTTCTTTTTTAGCCTTACACAAAAACAGTTGGTTTTGAAAGGAGGTTCTCGTACATTTATTGCTTCTCAGTATCGTGTTTTTAATTTTTAGTTACTAACAAATATATTAAGGAGAAATCATGAAAGAAAAAATCCAAAAGTACGGCGGTTTTATGGCTTCGATGGTTGTTCCAAACCTCGGCGCCTTCATCGCCTGGGGGCTCATCACAGCCATGTTCATTGCGACAGGCTGGATTCCGAATGAAAGATTTGCAGCGCTTGTTGGTCCAATTCTCGTCTATCTTTTGCCGATCCTGATCGGCTACACTGCGGGTCACATGATCCACGGTCAGCGCGGTGGTGTCATGGGTGCTCTCGCGACCATGGGTACCGTTGTTGGAACTTCCATCCCAATGCTGCTCGGCGCTATGATCATGGGTCCCCTTTCTGCCTGGGTCCTGAAGAAATTTGACGAGTGGATGGAACCCCGCATGCCAGTTGGTTTCGAGCTCCTCATCAACAACTTCTCGATGGGCATCATCGGTACCCTGTTGGTGCTGCTGGGCATGGTTGTTATCGGTCCAGTTGTTACCGCTATCAGCAATGCCTTTGGCTCCGTTGTCCAGTGGCTGGTCGACATCAAGCTGCTGCCCCTGGTTGCCTTGATCATCGAACCTGCCAAGGTGCTCTTCCTGAACAACGCCCTGAATATTGGCGTTTTGGCTCCTTTGGGCGCAGTTGCCTCCCAGGAGACTGGCCGCGCCATTCACTTCATGCTCGAAAGCAATCCTGGTCCCGGTTTGGGTCTGCTGTTAGCCTACACCGTTGCCGGTAAGGGCATGCTCAAGCAATCCGCTCCCGGTGCCATCATCATCCACTTCCTCGGCGGCATTCACGAGATCTATTTCCCCTACGTGCTTGCTCACCCGATCATGATCCTGGCTATGTATGCCGGCGCAATCCTTGCCAACTTCTGGTGGGTAATCACCGATGCTGGTTTGGTTGCCACCCCAAGCCCAGGCTCAATTTTCGCCTACATTGCCATGACTCCCAAGGGCTGGCACTTCCAGGTTCTGATGGGCGTTCTGATCGGCGCGGTGGCTTCCTTCCTGGTTGGCTGGGTGATCCTGAAGCGCTTCCCGGTAAAGGAAGAAGAAGAAGTCGAAGAAGTTGTTGAAGCATAATTGGTAAATAAGTAACAAAATTTATTCGTAGAGACGTGTTCAGGCAACTCGTTTGCCTGAACACAGTTTGGAGAGAAAAGTAATGAATGACAAAATTGATGCAAAAGATATTGAGGAAATTGTGGTCGCTTGCGAAGCTGGAATTGGTTCCAGCCTGATGACTGTTAATGCCATGAAGAAAAAATTGCAGGCAGCAAAACTGGGGCATATCAAGATCTATCATAAAGCAGTCACAAATCTCGATCCAAACACGAAATTCATCATCTGCCATGAGGGAGTCAGCAAATCAGTTAAGTCGAAAGCTCCGGAAGCGGTTGTGTTGAAATTTAAATTTTTCTTCAATGATCCTTTGTTCGACAAACTGGTAGCAGATATCAAGGACGGTAAGGAAATCGTCGCAAATTAACGATTCCTCAAAAAGCTACCATGAAATTCTCATTGCCAAAGGCAGACCCAGAGGAGGGTTATTGTGTCACGTATATTAACTGAAGAGCTTGTCTATTTAGATTCAAAGGTTGCAACCAAAGAAGAAGCAATCCAGGCTGCCGGTGAACTGCTGGTTCAGGCGGGTCGCGTGGAGGCTCCTTATGTTCTCGGAATGTTAGCACGTGAGAAAACCATGTCTACCTTGATTGGGAATGGTGTTGCCATTCCTCATGGTGAATTTCCTGATCTGAAGTACATCAAGGAAACCAGCATTTCCGTACTGCAGATCCCCCAGGGTGTGCCTTGGGAAGATGGCGAACTGGTTTACCTTGTGGTTGGAATCGCAGCCACCTTTGAAGAACACATCGGTATTTTGCAGAACCTTGCCAATGTTGTTGACGAAATTGAGCGTGTAAATTTTCTGTCAACCACTGCCAAAAAGTCTGACATCATCGATGCTCTGGCCGCCTAAACAGCGGCGTAAACCAAGAAAGGACTTGAAATGGACGAAAAATTCCGAAATTACATCGAATTGGATTATCCCCTTCCTGAGCAGGTGATGGGATGGAATATGTATGGGGCAGGTTTGGAAAACGTCGGTCGTGATGGAAAACCTGAATTATTCCCTATGCCCGAACCAGGTCCTGATCAGATTTTGGTCAGAGTTGACGCGGTTGGCTTATGCTTTTCAGATGTGAAACTGATCAAGCAAGGCGGACAGCATCCCAAACTCTATAACCGGGATCTCTCAGTTCAACCCACCCGACTGGGTCACGAAGCTGCTTTTACTGTGATCAAGGTCGGTGAAAACCTGAAGGAACGATTCTCATCCGGACAAAAACTGGCTATCCAGCCCGACATTTATGTCAACAAAGTTGCCACAGCCTACGGCTACACCATCCCCGGTGGTTTGATCCAATACCATTTGATTGGCAAAGAGATATTTGATGCCGATGATTCTGAATACCTGATCCCGGTCAAAGGTGAGCTGGGCTATTCGGAATCTGCTCTGACTGAGCCTTGGGCTTGCGTGGAAGCTGCCTACACACAGCGACGGCGATTATCGCCCCTGGAAGGCGGCTTGATGTGGATCGATGGTCCCGTACACTCAGAAAAGGTCTACACTTTCGCAAATGGTCTGGAAAAACCCAGCAAAATCTACCTCAGCAACACCACACCTCAGATCCTCGATTTGGTCAAAAGCCACACGCAGGCTGAAGTGGTGGAAGTGGGAGCTCTTTCTCAAGATCAGGTAGCTGCCTTTGCCCAGGAAAAGACTAATGGCAAAGGCTTTGACGATATCATCCTGCTCGAACCGCACAGCGCAGAATTGGTTTCAGAAGTCGCCAAACAAATAGCTTTCAGAGGCACGCTCACTATTGTCAGCGACCAACCCCTGGACGGTTTGGTTGTCGTTGATGCCGGACGCATTCATTATCACTACACCACCTATATTGGCACTAAAGGCACAGAAATCAGTGCTGCCTATGGTGAAGAGCGCAACCGCTCCGAATTGATGGCGGATGGGCTTTTGGTAGTGGTCGGTGGCGCTGGTCCAATGGGACAGATGCACGTACAGCGCTCGCTCGAACTCGTGCCGGGTCCGAAGATCGTGGTAGTGACGGACATCAACGACGAGCGTCTCCAGGCATTGCGTCAAAACGGAGACCCAATTGCTGAAAAGAATGGCAAGCAGTTGATCCTGGTGAACACGATGAAGGAAGGTGTTGACCTGGTTGAGACAGTCCGGCAGCTTTCTGGCGGGAAAATGGCAGAAGATGTGGTGGTTTGCGTGCCAAACGCCAAGTTGATGGAGAACGCCGCCTTATTGTTGGGCGAAAATGGCATGTTAAATTTCTTTGCCGGTGTACCTAACGGCACGACCATCGAAATTGATCTGAACAACATCTTCCTCAACAATATGCAGCTGACCGGAACCTCGGGTTCTTCGGTTTTTGATCAGAAAACCGTGATGTCCAAAGCCCGGTCCGGTTCGCTTTCTCCCAACCTGAGTGTTGCAGCTATCGGAGGACTAAAGCAGGCAGTGGCTGGCATGGACGCCATGATGGCAGGCACCTTTACCGGAAAGATCATTATCTATCCACAGCTGCCAGAGTTGCCGCTGCTCTCGCTGGCAGACGTCGCCGCAAATTACCCCAGGGTAGCTGAAAAAATGGGACCCAACCATACCTGGAACCGGGAAGCTGAAAAAGTATTGATCGAAGAGTTTTGGAACCTATGACCAAGTTGGATAATAAAAAGGCTGTGACTCCTCCAAAGCAAGGTTACAGGCTCTATGCGCAATTTGTTTTAGTGGGTGCGGCTTTAGGGGCTTACTACGGCATCTTTTACCGAAATCCGGAGCGACCGGTCGACTTCAGCCCGGTCTTGCTCTTGAGCCTGGTATCAGGGTTGGTCGTCACAGTGATCCAGATTTGGAAAAAAGGCTACTCTGCCAAAGAGAAACTGATGATTTTTCTGAAGTCCTTTGGCATGTTCTTCCTGTTTCTGGCGATGTTGGAAGCAAGACCTTTGTTTGAACAGTGGGGCGGCAAAGGCTTGGTGATTGCCTTCACCACGCTTGTCGGAGCCACCATCGGTTTCCTGATGGGTTTGAAGAAGAAACCGGTTACTTCCAAAACAATGGAGAAAAAGAAATGATCTACACCATCACGCTCAACCCAGCCCTGGACAAGCAATTGACAGTCTCAGACATCCGCTTTAATGATGTCCTGATCGCCGAAGGTGTTCAGCTGGACTTTGGTGGTAAAGGTTTCAACGTTTCCCGCATGCTCAAGGAGCTAAACCAACCCTCCAAGGCAGTTGGGCTGCTGGGTGGGCAAACTGGCAAAGCAATTGAAGCTGGTTTGAAAGAGCAGGCTATCGATGTGGTCGCCATCCCCGTCTCAGGTGAGACCCGTACCAATGTCAGTGTGGTCACACCCGGCGGGAGCAAACACATCAAGGTCAACGAAAAAGGACCAACCATTTCTGTAAGCGAGCTTCAGCAGGTTTTCCAGTACATCTTTGAAAACGCTGCCGCTGGCACACTGTGGGTTTTAGCCGGCAGTATTCCACCTGGTGTGAATGTGGATGTTTATCAGCAAATGACACAAAAAATCAAAGAATTGGGTGGGGATGTCGTCCTGGATACCAGCAGTGCTGCCCTGAAAGAGGGCGTGTTGGCGCACCCCAAACTGGTGAAACCGAACTTGTTTGAACTCTCTCAACTGACTGGTAGAGAGGTCACCAGTCTGCAGGAAATTTTAGAAAACCCCGCACTGACCCGCTCTGTCGGAGCCGAGTTCGTGGCGATCTCGGCGGGAGATAAAGGCGCTTTGTTGACTGATGGCGAAAAAACTGCCATTTGCCTGCCCCCTGAAATCCAGGAAGCCAACCCGGTTGGCGCCGGCGATGCCATGGTGGCAGGGCTTAGCTTTGCGCTTTATCATGGATATGACCTGGAACAAGCTTTGATGTTAGGCGTTGCCTGCGGTACCGCCTCCGCCATGCAATCCGGGACCAGAATGCCGGAATGGGATCTGGTTGAGCAAGTCAGACAACAAGTGAGAATAATTTAGGAGGAAATTATGGGTTACGATGTCAAATTAACGAAAACTTATGAAGCACAGGCTGAAGATGTAATCTCGGCCTGCAAGAAAATCGCGGTCGCGTTGGGCGGAAAAGTCCTTTCTCATGATGAAGCCGGGAAAATATTAAAAATCCAGATGGATAAAAAACTGCAGGGCAAAATCCTGGGCGATCGCAGCAAACTTGAGATCAAATACTCCTCTCCTACCGAAGAGAGCACACAGCTGGATATTCTTGCCTATCCATTGGATGCAGTTGGTCAAAAACTGATGTTTGGCGCCCGACCTGGGGTGGTTCAGACTGTTTTGAAGGTATTTTTTGAAGAGGTTGAGGAAAAACTAAAAGTTAAATGACATCAGAAAATCCTTTTCAAAGTGCCCCTGCTGACGGTGTCACCAGGTTAATATTTGTGCGACATGCCCAGACTGAAGCCAATGCCAAACATTATTTGCAAGGGCAATCTGACGGTGTTCTAAATGCGGTTGGCAAAGCGCAAGCTGCCAATATTGCCGGTTATTTACGAACTTTCTTTATTGACAAAGTCTACTCCAGCAACCAAAAAAGAGCGGTAGCCACCGCTACGGCGATCGCGGATGAGCATGGCTTGTCCGTGCAGACGGATGTTCGTTTGCAGGAATGGAACTGCGGTGATTGGGATGGCATGCCGGCAGCCGAATTTTTACAGATGGCTAGGGAACAAGGTCTTAAAGCATCCACACTTCAACCTCCCAATGGGGAAACCTTCCAGCAGGTACGCAGCCGGGCTGTCGCAGTCCTGGCGGAAATCCTTGATGAATCTGAAGGTAAAAGCGTTTTAATTTGTTCCCATGGTGATTTTATCCGCTCATCAATTGGGATTTTGATGGGGATCGAGGCGGATATTGTTACAAATTTTCTACTTGACAATGCGTCTTACAGTATCCTTGAAAACCAACAAGGCACCTGGAAGATTCTGACATTAAATCGAATATCGTAATGGAGGCAGTACAATGAAATCTTTAGGAATTGGTGTTATTGGTTTGGGGGCTATCGGAGGAAAACATGTCGGCATGTTAAAAAACCTTCGCGAAGCAAATATTGTGGGTGTGTCTGATTTGAATCAGGATCTGGTCAACAAAACAGTCGCTGGAACATCCATCCAGGGTTATACCGATTATCGTGAGCTGTTGGCTCGCCCGGACCTTGAAGCTGTGATCATCGCGACACCCGATCACCTGCATAAGGACATCACAATCGAGGCAGCCCAGGCTGGAAAACATATTCTGGTTGAAAAACCGATTGCTACAACAGTTGAAGACGGCGAAGCCATGATCGCGGCAGCCAAAGCAGCCAACGTGAAACTGATGGTAGGTTTCACCCTGCGTTTTGTTCCCCATTATGTCCAGGCACGCGAGATCATTCAGAGCGGAAAACTTGGCAAGATCGTCAGCGTCTACTCGCGCCGTATGAACGTCATCACTCAGGCCGATCGGCTTGGCGGGCGTATTGGCGTGCTGCACTTCCTCGGCATACACGACTTTGATCTGCTGCACTGGTTGTTGGGTGTCGAGCCCGACCAGGTTTATTCTGCCGAATCCACCAGCGTAGAAAAGCGTCATCCGCAGGAAAATGAAACCTTCAACACTTTCAAATTCAAAGATGGCACGCTTGTCTGTGCCCACATCGGTTGGAACCTGACCACAGCCCATCCCGGTGGTCGCGACTTCAAACTGACCGTGATTGGGGATAAGGGCTCGCTTGACATCGACCTTGCCAGCCAGGGTCTGCTTATGTACTCGGAATTTGGTTCAAAATTCCCCTCCACTGCTCCCGGTCTGGACGTGGAAGACAAAGCCTTCATCGATTGTGTCCTGGACGATAAACCCGTCCCGGCAACTGGCGAAGATGGTATCACGGCCTTGAAGATGGTTCTTGCTGCCATTGACTCGATCGATAAAGACGCTCCGGTAAAAATCATCTAATCCCGGGCTAAAGAAAGTGAAAGGCTTTTCATGAGTAGAGTAGATAAATTAGCAGACTTCATTTCCAAAGTAAAGGGAGAACTGATCGTCTCCTGCCAGGCAACCCCCCAGGAAGCCTTGTTTGGTTCGGATATCATGGCAAAAATGGCAATTTCAGCCATCAGAGGGGGCGCCAAAGGTATCCGCGCCAATACTCCTGGCGATGTGAAAGCCATCCGCGAAGCACTCGATGTGCCCATAATCGGGCTGTATAAAGTGGTTTTCCCTGGGACCCCTGTGATCATCACTGCCACCATTGCCCATGCCCTGGCAATCGCTGAGGCTGGTGCGGACGTGATCGCGATCGATGCCACTTTCCGTCTTCACCCTGAAGATGAAGTCCCGGAATTGATCCGCAAGATTCATGAGCAGACCGACTGCCTTGTCATGGCGGATATCTCCAGCTTTGAAGAAGCCGAAGCAGCCATGATCTCTGGAGCCGATGTGGTTTCAACCACCCTGTCCGGTTACACCGATTACACCCCCAAGCTGGATGGACCTGACCTCGAACTTGTGCGTGAGATCGCATCCAGGCTGCCGGTACCACTGTTCGCCGAAGGTCGCTACCACTACCCTCATGAGGTCGCCAAGGCACTGGAATATGGCGCGACCGCCGTTATTGTTGGCGGCGCAGTCACCCGACCCAAGGAGATCACGGAAAGGTTCGTAAGAGCCCTTCGCAAGTAACAGGTTGCTATAAAGAAACAGATTGTTGGCGCTCCCCAACAATCTGTTTTTCTCAAAGGAGAAGAGGATGTCAAACTATCTATTAGGGGTCGATATTGGCACAGGGTCATCGAAGGGGGTTTTGATTGAAAGTGTTAGTGGAACTGTGTTGGCACAATCCACCATCCCTCACGGCGTCTCTTTGCCGCATCCCGGTTGGGTGGAACAGGATGCCGAAACGATCTGGTGGGGTGAATTTGTCCAGATTGTAAAGGACCTGCTGCAGGAATCCGGAGTAGCACCCCGGGAAATCCTTGGAGTAGGTGTTTCTGGTATCGGACCTTGCGTCCTGCCTGTAGACGAAGAATTTAATCCTTTGCGACCAGCAATTTTGTATGGGATCGATACGCGTGCAACCGCTGAAATTGAGCAATACCTGCAGGATTTGGGCGAGGAGGAAGTTTTCAGACGTGCTGGCTGCGAGCTGTCAGCTTCGGCGGTTGCTCCCAAGATATTGTGGCTTTATAACAACGAGCCGGAAGTCTACAATAAAGCCCGCTGGTTCTTGACCTGCCAGAACTTCATCGTTGCCAGGCTGACCGGCAAAGCCTCGATCGACAATTACACTGCTTCCACTTATTCACCCATCATTGATGTTGAAAAGCGCAGCTGGATAGACGAAACCACGGCAGGCATCAACCCAACCGCAAAATTGCCCCAAAAATACTGGACTACCGAGGTGGTTGGGGGAGTTACCCTCCAGGCAGCAAAAACCACTGGATTACAGCCAGGCACGCCTGTCATCGCTGGTACAATCGATGCAGCTGCTGAAGCAGTGAGCATTGGCAACTACTCTGTCGGCGATACCATGGGCATGTTTGGCAGCAGCAACTCCATCATTGCCATCACCAGCGCGTACACTCGCTCCAAAACATTTTGGGGGCTCAACTGGCTGTTTCCGGATCAGTATGCGGTTGTTGGGGGCATGGCGACCGTCGGGAGTCTGACTAAATGGTTCCTGGAAACCGTCTACCGACCTACTCCAGACGCTCCGGAGCAAAACCCATACGCGCAGATGGCGGACTTGCTGAACATGTCCCGACCTGGTGCCAACAACCTGGTAGCGCTGCCTTACTTTGAGGGTGAACGCACGCCCATCAACGACCCAATTGCCAGGGGCGCTTTCTTTGGTCTCACTTTACGACATACGCAGGCAGATCTATACCGTGCCCTGTTGGAAGCAGTAGCTTTTGGCATGCGCCACAATCTTGAAAAAATGGCTGATGAAGATATTGACGTTAAGCTGATCAATGCAGTGGGCGGGGGGGCCAAAAACCTGGGCTGGATGCAGTTGATTGCTAACATTGCCGATGTCGATGTTCGCATTCCGCAGGGGATCTCAGGTGCCTCTTATGGCGATGCAATTTTGGCAGGGATCGGAGTTGGGCTTTACAAGGATGCCTCCCAGGCGAAGGTCTGGGATGAAGCAGCCCTGCAACTGAAACCTGACCATGCTGATGTTGAGGTCTATGACCGGCTTTACAGTGTCTACCTTGACTTATACCAGCAAACTCGGAACCTGCTGCCTTCACTGACTTTGTAGGGAACGTGACTCGTCCCTTTCCACACCAATCGGAACGGTGCAAGACCGTTCCCTACGATACTACCCGAAACCTATGGCATCACAAACTTAAGCAAAGTATTACTCAAGGCATCTGAAACCCATACACTGCCATCTTGTCCAATAGTTACACCGCTGATGACGTTCATCGTGAAGGTGTTGTCAAACCCGCCCCAGATGCGCAGGAACTGACCTTCCCCATCAAACACGATCACTCTGCCACGGTCCGGGTCAGTCAGGTAGACATTGCCGCTCTCGTCTAACACCAGGAAAGGCTTGTTGTCCAGGGTATCGCTGCTCCAGGCATCCACATCCCACATTGCTACCGACTGATATTGCAGCCCGCTGGCATCCGGGGCGAAGACCTGTACCCGGTAATTCCAGGTGTCGGCGATGTAAATCCTGCCGTCGGAAGCTATGTCGATGCCCACCGGTTCGTCCAGCTTGCCGGCTTCCAACCCCAGGCTGCCGAATTGGGTCAGGTAATTGCCCTGGCTGTCAAAGATCACCACACGCTGCTTGCCGGTATCCGTCACGAACACGCGGTTGTCCTTATCGATCGCAATGCCGCGCGGACCCCAGAAACCGTCCACCGTTCCAAGCACATCAAAGGTGCTCCACATTCGCAGGAATTCACCTTGGGCTGTGAAAACCTGGATGCGGTGGTTCCAGGTATCGGCGACGTAGACCAAGCCATCCGCTCCCACTGCCAAACCCCACGGCTCGTTGAACAAACCGCCCGGCACTTCACCGTCCAGCACATTGCCGTAAGAGCCCCAGGCATTCAGGAACAAACCTGAAGCGTCCAAATGGACGATACGATGATTACGGGAATCAGCAACATACAGGCTGCCATCCGCTGCAGTGGCGATGTCCCTGGGAGCGCTAAAAGGCAGCTCTCCACCGATGCTGATCGCCAACTCGGGCTCGAGGTCAATCAGACCGCCCTCATAAGGGTCTACTTTGGGTTCCACCGGTTCGGGGCTGATCCCAAACTCCCAGATTTTTGCTGCCACGTCTTTGCGGATGTACATGCGGGCATTATCTGCCGGCGACCAGGTTGCCAGTGTCAGTGAAGGATTATTAAACGCCAGCGCATATTCCGTGTAATCGCGGTTGAACCACCACTCCCACAATGCTGAACGTTTGGCTGGCGATTTCAGGTCTTCCACAACCCGGGTCAGGCTCAAGTCCCGGTATAAATTTTCATTAGGCCACCACATGCGTTTGTATTCGTACTGGTAATAATCGTCCCTGACCACCGGCTCTATGCGCGCAAAGTTGGCGGTGCCTACCACGATAATGGGGTAGTCCTGCAGAGACTTGGTCACTTCAGCGCCGAAGTCGTTCTTGTTGGGGTAATCGCGCATGTACCACCAGTAGGGGTAACGCACGTCGTTGTCGTAAGCAATTTTGATGGATTTGTCACCGTAAAGGCGCTTGGAAATGGTTTCGATCTGCTCAACGGTGTTTTTCATGTCTTCGGTAGAGTGCGCGTAGACAAGCAATTCACGGGCGTTGTCATAATCGATGAACGCCGCACGCCAGGCTGTCCGGGCAGTCTGAACTGCCAGCAGGGCAGCGAAAACGAGCAGAAGCAGCCGGGCAAATGTACGTCCGTTCCAGTCTTTCAGCAGGTAAAACAATCCCAGCCCGGTGCCAATACTGCCAACCAGAGCCAATAAGAAATCACTTGTGCCCTGCAATTGATACAATTCTTTGCCCTGGAAGGGGGGATTGTTGCCCATCAGCGAACCGATCAGGCTGCCGAATGCCACAACGAAAACTCCCGCGAGCAGTACCACCAACCAGCCTTTCCTCTGCCGTACTTCCTCCCAATCGGTTTTCTCGACCAGGTAGCCAAACGCCCAAGCGCTGGTGAGGATCATGGGCATGGTGATGTGTGTGGTCAGCCACGGCATGCGTTCGCCAGCCACTGTGAATGCCAACAGGCTCATCACAGACCAGAAAATCAGCAGCAAGAGGGTCGGGAGCTCCGTTGCTTGTTCGCCGACCTCTTCCACCAACGGGAAGATGCGTTGATACCAAGGCTGCGGCTCGCTTTCCTCAGCCAAATCCTGGTCCAAAAGATCCAACGCTGCCGTTTCTTCCAATAATTCGGTTTCCGGGACCTCATCAAGGAACTCCGTCGGCTCGCTATCTTCCAGAACTTCATCGGAGAGCTCCTCAACTGGCAGTGGCATGAAGTTATCGGCAGTAGACCCGAAAAACAGGCGTTTGCGCAGCCCGATCAGAAAGGCGATCACCACACCAAAGGCTGGTAAAAATTCATAAAAGGGAATTTGCACAAAAGCATAGTAATACAGCGGCTGCGTGCCCCGTTCCACTGCTTGCTGGTCCATCCAATAGCCCAGCGCTCCCACAATGCCCTTAAAAAAGCCCTCTCCGTGCGAGAACAAGGTGGTGTAGAAGACGATAAAAATGCCCCAAAAAATTGCCATGCTGCGCAGAAAGACCTTCCGATTCCAGAGCATTCCCAGAATCACAGAGAGCAGTGCCAGAGACACGAAAACCACACCAGAACGAATCATTCCAGCCTGGGAATAGTCGGTTGGGTCAAAACCCAGCACGCGTAACGGGATAGCAGTCAGGAGCGGCAAAATCAGGATCAACTGCAGCCAGATCAGATCGAAACTGCGTAAATGGCTCAATTTTTTCCAGCCATAGCCCTTGAAAAGCGTCACCAGGGCGAAGACAACGGCAATCCCGGTCAGACCAGCGCTGATCAGCAGCGGGAAGTTGGGTGCGGCTTCTGCGGCAACTTCAGCGGTGGACGTCTTGCTGAGCATGTAAAAGCCCATTGTGAGCACGATCAACGCCAGCGTGATCACAACTGCCACCCTGAAAAGCAGTTTCGCTTTCTCATCACGCCATTCTTTCCGCAATACATCACCGATGAACAGCAGAGCCAAAAAGATCAGCGCTTCTGCTGAGAAAATAAAGGAAGTGGCTTTGTCGGCATAGTGCATGGCGGTGATGAAAACCAGCCAGTAGAGCCATTTGTGTTTGCCGTCTTCCAGGTAACGCAACATCAGCCAAAGCATCACCAGCCCCCAGAATACGATGAAGACTTCGTTGCGGGTGTAGCGGCTGTAGAAGAGGATGTAGGGCGAGATCAAAAACAGCGTGCCCGCGATCAGTGCACCGACCCTGCCCAGGTAACGCCGCCAGGCAAAAAGGGCAAAGGTGACGATTGCCAGACCGAACAAGGCGGCTGGAACGCGGGCAGAAAAGTCGGAATCCCCAAACATGAAATAGGAAAAAGCCAAAGCATGGAACTGGAAAGGACCGTGCGTGACAGGATCGTACACATAATTGCCAAAAGTGTAGGCAGGCACCACGTGGTTGATCTCGTCGTGCGACATGGTGCGCGCGCCCAGATCATAAAAGCGGGTGAAAATGGTGAGTAGCAGGATGAGGATTATCAGCAGCTTTTCGATCGTAAGTGCCGGCCACCAGGCAAAAACCGGCTTGTCCAGCCAGCTATCCCGGCGGGTGTTGTTTTTGGCAGAAAGAATGGCAAGATCCATAGAAGGCTCCGTGTGAAATCTGGTTCAATCAGTCCTTAAGGATACCTTGCCGAGGGAAAAACGGCAAGTCAGGATGGATAAATAAGATGTTATCTGATAATTTTAGCAACACCTGGCTGCCGGAATTGAACAAGCCTTTGTCTTGATGTCGTATAATTTGTTTGGAGGCGTCCATGAGAGAAATCAATAAGGCTGGACTCCTGTTATTACTTCTTATACTCCCTTTTCTGTGGGGACCTTTCGAGAAATCTGCTGCCCAAAATGAGACCGGGTATGATTTAGTCGCGGCAGTAAATGCCTTGAGGGCATCTTATGGGCTTGAACCATACACCATTGATTATTGGATCATGGATTATGCCCAACAGCATTCCCAATACCAAGCTGATACACAAACCAGCACTCACACTCACTCAGACGGGACGAATTCCCTCAGCCAGGGACTGAGAGAAAATGTCGCTGGAGGAGATACCGGCTACGTCACCGTCGATATCGTGGTAAACCAAATATGGGTCGATTGGGGACATCTGAACCTCATGATCGGCTACGAGAGCGGTCAGGTTGGAGGTGGGGTTGCTAATGGCACGAATGGTACAACCTATTACACACTCAATGTGCGGGTGGGGGATCAAGTTGAGACCACCCTCACACCCAATTCACCGATAGCTGCCACCGCTCCTTTTCTTCCAATTATCACTGCAACGCCACTGCCTTCAGGTCAGATTTGGCATCTTGTGCTGGAAGGTGAAACACTTTGGGGAATAGCCATTTCTTACGGCGTCACCATGCAGTCGATTCGGGATCTGAACGGAATGCTTGCCGAAGAAAGCACCATCTATCCGGGAGATTTGCTTTTGATCAGGACTGGTACGAATCTTTCTGCGACACAAGAACCTCCAACCAGCGTGCCTCCCTCGCCAACCCCTCAATACACGCCGTCTGCAACATCCTCACCCATGCCAGAGCCGTCAGCGACAAGCAGCCCAACCGTGGAACTGGCTGGTCCAATTGCACCTGAACCTCCCGCAAATAACAAAACCTTACTTATAATGGGTATCATATTTGGTTCGGCAGGTGTATTGCTTGGTGTAGCAACATTCCTCGTAAATCGAAAAGGGGATAAGCGGGCTCGAGAGCGATCCTGAAAATCATGTTTCCCCAAACACGAAAAAAGTAGTATCAATCATTGTGCAAAGATTGTATAATACCTGCTCATTCGATAGAATTCCTGTTGAAAAGATTCTCAAGTGGATCTTAACTTTGAGGAAACATGAAGGTAATATCAGCTATACTCCTGTTAATTGTTATCGTCGCAACTGCATGTGATGCCGTTATTATTCGTGACCAGCTAAATCCAATTCTGCAAAGCGCTTCCCCAACGCTGGCAATCATTCCAACGAAAGAAACCGTACTGGATGCTACGTATTCTCACCAAGCAGGTGTGGAAGTGATCTACTTTGCGGCAGGCTGTTTTTGGGGAACCGAAAAGTTGATGCAGTCGATCCCCGGCGTGGATGCTGCGGTTAGTGGCTACGCCAACGGATTGGCGGAGATCGTCCCAACCTATGAACAGGTTATGAGTGGGACAACGGGCTATCGTGAAACAGTGCGCGTTGAATATGAACCGGATGTAATCAGCTTGGATGCCCTTGTTTTTGCTTACTACCACGTCATCGATCCGACAATTACGAACGCCCAGGGCTTCGATGTTGGCACTCAATATCAAACCGGTATATATTATGCTGATGATGCTGCCAGGGAAACCGTGGAGCGGATTACAGCCATAGAAAAGCAGCGCAATGAGAACTTTGTCGTTGAAATCGAGCCCTTGGAAAGATTCTATGAAGCAGAAGAGTATCACCAGGACTATCTGATCAAGAATCCGATGGGCTATTGCCACATCTCCCGCGATGAAATTGCTACTGTTACAAACATCATCGTTGATCCCGGTGATTACCCCCGTCCGACAGCTGAGACCATCAGGGAAATGCTCACAGATCTGCAATTCGAGGTCACTCAACAGGCAGGCACAGAAGCCGCCTTCCGAAATGCTTATTGGGACAATCACTCCCAAGGGATTTATGTGGATATTGTCACTGGTGAACCCCTATTTTCCTCCAGTGATAAGTTTGAAAGTGGTACCGGCTGGCCGAGTTTTTCTAAAGGGATTGATCCGAATACCTTCGTTTATCTCGAAGACAATTCCTTTAATGTGACTCGCACTGAGGTGCGCAGCCGGGCTGGAAACACTCATCTGGGACACGTCTTCTATAACGATGAAATCTCGCCAACCGGAACGAGATATTGCATCAACAGTGCCGCGCTGCGATTCATCCCCTACGATCAAATGGAAGCCGAAGGATACGGCTACCTGATGGATTATGTTGACTAAGATCCGTCACTGCTAACCCCTGCTCACTGCTCTTACGGTAATAAAGTAGGGAAGATCAAAGGCAGATCGCCACGCTTCGCTTGCGATGACAGGCTTCTAAACAAATCGCCATACTCTGATTCGTTATCCAAAAATTGCCTTGCTGATGGCGATTCCTTTAAAAAAGCTCTGACCGCTTTAATGGGTCAGAGCTTTTTGGCATTCTTACATCTTTATTTTGCAGTCTGGTCAAGGAACGCCGAAATCCATACCAGCGGGGCGTTCCAGTTGATGGCGACTTCGTTAGTGGTGTAGGACTGCAAGTCATCCAAATATCGCTTGGAAGGCGGTTGACTCATCAGGTCAGCAGCGTCCGAGGGTGGATCACTGGGGTTGAAATTCGGTCCACCTGAAAGCGCGCCAGGAGGGGGAGCCGGGAACCCGCGGGAGGGGTCATTCGCCCAGAAACGGTGATGCGGATGCAGCATCGGATAAGCGCCGTAACCCGCGACAAAACTCTTGTTCAATGCGTTTCGACCCAGGATGTAATCCATGCTCAGGCGTATACTGTCGAGGTAGCGCGCTTCACCGCTAATGTTGTAGGCCATGCTCACCAGCAGCATGTTATTAAGAATGAGCCCGTTCGAACCCCAGGGATAATCCTCATCAATCAGGACCTTATAGCCATCCTGTTCCTGCACCTTGAGAAGCTCATCGGCAAAATTGATGACTGCCTGCTGCAGAGCAGTTTTGTGTTCGGCGGAAAGGTAAGTTTCGTTTGTCAGAAATGAGATGGTACCCAAGGGAGCAACATGACCCCAATCAAAAGGCGCGACACGCCCCCAATCAAAGGAGTCATAAGCGGAAAATTCTTTTTCGTTGATCAGGTAATTCTTATATTCTGTCTTGCCAGTGGTAATGAAAAGCTCTGATGCCGCCCAATAAAATTCATCACTGACATCTTCATCGTCATAATTACCCCCTCCAGCGCCGGGGGTGTTGCCGGCGAGGATGCCGGGGTTCTCCAGAGCCGCCAGCCAGGCGGTCTCGGCTGCAGCCAGGCAGCGGTCTGCGAAGGGTTGATCAAGGTCCTTCCAAATGCGCGCGCACTGCGCGGCGGTGGCAGCCAGGTTGAGGGTGGCAGCCGTGCTTGGCGGGAATAGGTAGCGACCCTGACCGGGGAGCTCGTAGGCGTTATCGTTATCCACCTCGGTTGGGGGCACCATGGGCATGCCCGCCCAGGATTCATCATGCAGTTTGTGATGCGCCATGCCGGCTTTTGGTTGCCCTTCGGGAACCTGCATCGCCAGCAGAAATTCCATTTCCCAGCGAGCTTCATCAAGCAAATCCGGGATGCCATTTCCCTGCTCAGGGATGCTTTGTGAGCCGTCAGGGAAGTCCTGCCAGCCTTGTTCATAAAGATTCAGCAGGGTCCAGACAGTGATACCGCCATTCACGACGTACTTGCCAAAATCACCAGCGTCATACCAACCACCGGCGGCATTGAGGGCGTAGTCGCATCCAGGCCAATCGTTGCCATCGGCATCTTTGCCCTTGTAACAGGTCACGTTGGCATCGGTAACATGCCCGGCGGGGCGTGCCAGGTCCTTGCCGGCGAATTTCTCTTCAATAGCAATGCCGGTGCGATTCAAATAGAAATAGGTGAGGGCATCGTGCTTCAGACGAGTGTAAATCTCATCAGAAATGGTGAACGGCACGCTCTTCAGACCGGCGGCTTCGAGTGTATAGCCCTCGCCAGTCTCGGTGAAGGTAGAAAAATCAATTTTATGAAGGTTATCGCCTGAATTTGCGTCCATCCCCTGATAAGTCGTGAGACCGTTGAGCACTTCTTCACCCGCAGCGTTTTTCAGCACCCAGTCTATGGGTTCCGTGGCTTCAGCTGCTACCAAAGCGATCTTGAGTCCATTTACGAAATACCCGACCTGGTTGACGCTCACCAGGGCTGGAATGACTTCCGGACCAGGGGTGGGTGTTGCTTCAGGTGCTGTGGCTACGACACTTGGCTGCGGAATATCGGCCCTCCCGAGTTCAAAGAAGAGCGCGCGACCGAACAGGCTGGGGTTTTCCCACGAGAGATCAGAAGTGTCGGCCTTTGACCAGATCAACTTGATATCCCTGTCCTGCGATGAAGCGCCGTTGATCTGCGCCTGGAAACCAAACTCCTTACCATGGGTTACTTCAAGCAGGTCTTTCAGCGAAAGTGCGGCTTCAAAGCCCCAACCATCGGTGGTTTTAAAGACGAAGCCCTTAACCTTGGCATCTGAACTGAAGACGCCTGTAATAGTCAGGGCGTTCGGATCCGTGTTTCCGATATCGGAGGCATTGATATTAACCTGCATGATCTTTAAGCCGTATGAGGTGGCGCCCAGATCTCCTGATGCGTTGATGTAAAACTCCATCGAGTCCTCGTTCCAAAACTCGGTGCCGTGCTTGCCTGTGATCAGGGTTTTATCTGGCATTTGCATGGTGATATAGAGGTTTTCCATGTCCGCGGCAACAGAAAACGTAAAAGATCCGTTTTCGGCAGGATCTGCTGATGGATTGGGACCTCGATCGACCCGAATGGTGGGAATTTCCGCCCAATCCGCGAGATCGCCATCCAGGGTGATATTTACTGGGAAAGGCACATAAACCACTTCTCCGCTGATCTCAGCCGGAACAGTTGGGGTTGGTTCTGGAGCGAGAGTATCGGTCACTTGTTCCTCCGGTTGTGTTTCTATTGTAGGGGGCACGGTTGTGGGGGGCGAGCTGCATGCTGATAATGCCAGGGTAAATGTTAGAAAAACCATGAAAACGAGTTTGAAAGAAAATTTCATGACACTTCCTCCTGAGCGGACGCTCTGATACAGGGCGGATCTGCTCCTGATTATATCCGATAGAGTCAGCAAGTTATCCTTCTGCATTCATCAGTTGATCATGGAAATTATTGTATAATCCACGTTGTACAATAGGGAAGAAAAATGACTGCTATCAATGACCTGCCTGACGAGCCGAAATATCCTGTAAAAAGAATCAGCGATTTGACCGGTATCAATCCTGTCACATTGCGTGCCTGGGAGAGAAGGTATGGCATCCTGAAGCCAGACCGGGATGAAAACCGGTATCGCCTCTACTCAGACCAGGATCTGGCGATCTTGCGCTGGCTGATCAACAAGAAGAACAGCGGCGTCTCCATCAGTACCGCTGCAGCTAACTTGAAAGATATGATCGTTCAAGGAATTTGGCCCGAAGTTATACCGTTTGGAATCGCCCAGACCAGATCAACCAGCCTGGTACCGCCAAAGCGCTATGTGGATGATTTTGTAAAATTATTAAGTAGGCATAATGAGGTTGAGGCTGCCAGGATTTTTGAGGACGCCATTTCAAAGTTTGACCTTGACACATTGATTGAGAAAATCATCACACCCACCTTAGTGGCGATTGGGGAAGCCTGGATGAATGGCGAATTGATGATCAGTACGGAGCACTTTGCAACGGCTTTCATTCTCAGCCGCTTGAACAACCTGTACGTTTCGCTTCCGATCGTCACCAAAGGAGCTGGTATCTTAATTGGTGGAGCCCCTGCGGAAGAACATGAGATGGGAGCTTTGATGATGGCGCTTTTGCTTAGGAACCGAGGTTTCAATGTCGAGTTCCTGGGGGCTAACCTTCATCTTGATGATCTTGTGGATTACGCTCAGCAGACACTGCCTGCCGTGGTGGTACTGACTGCCAGCACAAATCGGGTAGCGATGGAGTTGTCGAGGGCGCAAGCAAAGTTCAACACCATTGATCCCGCTCCCAAATTCTGTTATGCTGGTTTCGCTTTTGACTTTAACCCGGAACTTGTCGACAAAATCCCTGGTATCTATCTTGGTAATTCAATGGTCAAGGCTTTAGACCAGATTAATAAACTCATAAACGAAGAGTAATCAAAATACCTATCAGGGCTGATCATGGATGCAATCGGTGATTGTCATCGTGTTTTTTTATCAGATTGGTCTGAAAAAAACCGGTAAAAGTTAAAGAAAATGAGTTGGCAAATACTTGCCAACTCTTTTTTCGTCATATCAGGTTTACTGAGGAGGGAGGAGCACAGCATCGATCACGTGGATCACGCCGTTGGAGGCTTCAACATCGGTGATGATCACTTCGACGGTATCGTTCAGGAAGACTTTGCCATCTTCGACTTTGATGGTGACATCTTCACCGAGTACGGTTTCAGCACTGGTCAGGGTGACAACATCGGAGGCTAAGACCTTACCGGAAACGACATGGTAGAGCAGGATGGATTTGAGCTGTTCGAGGTTCTCGGGCAGAAGCAGGCTCTCAACGGTGCCTTCGGGCAGTTTTGCGAAAGCATCATCGGTTGGGGCAAAGACTGTGAAGGGACCTTCGCCTTTGAGGGTTTCGACCAGGTCAGCGGCACCCAAGGCGGCAGCCAAGGTGGTGAAGCGACCATCGGCTACAGCGGTGTCAACGATATCTGACAAGACAGGTTCAGGAATAGCTGTTGGTTCTGGGGTGGGCGCTGGTGTTGGCTGGGGGGCACACGCAGCTAGAGCGATGATCGCTACAAGTAAGACAGAAAGTAAATTTAAGGGTTTCATTTTTTTCTCCTAATCGTTTGTAAAGTATTTTGTAAAACTTATAGCGTTATTTTATACAGCAAATCCAATTTGTACTAACAATTGTACAAAGTTTTCTTTACATTCGAAAATTTTGTTTCTACGGGCAGCGCGTTCCGGACTGATCGAATTTTCCTTCCAGGCATCCATGAGGACATCATTGCAAATTGTGATAAAAGATGGTTGATTTTACATTTTCCGAGAACCAAACTAATAGTTATAATTATCTTTTCAAATTTACAGCACTTAGTTAAGGGATATCTTTATGGAAACTATTGAGGAAACCGGCTGCACTGCTCTCGAACCATTGACAGTGGAGAGGATCCGCTCACTTTGGTCAAAAACATACAATCCCAATGGGAAACCGGACTGGTCGCACATCTTTCCGTACTATCATGAGGATATTGTTTTTCAAGACAGCATTCAAAGAATAGAAGGCATTGACGAGTTTACCAAGATGTGCAACCGCTTGACCAATCGCTGTGAACAATTGAACATGGAGATCCAATCGATTGTCATGGAAGCGAATACTGTTTTCTTTCAATGGAAAATGGAAATGAGCTTTAAGAAGTTCCCGATGACCCCCATGTACGGCTGCACAAAGTTGACATTAGGAGAAGACAATCGAATCATTCAACAGCGTGATTACTTTGACATGTGGGGCGATATCTTTAACGGCATCCCCTGGTTTCATCGAAGGTACCGGAAGTTTTTACATAAAAAATTTGGATAGTCATCTGCTTAACAAAAGGAAGGCGCTTCTTGAAACTACCTGAAGAACTGCAATTCATTCAAAACGCACGATTGCCTCAAAAAACAACGACAGCCCGCATGGACGGCAAGGTATGCGTGGTCACTGGCGCGACTTCTGGCGTGGGTTATCAGACCGCAAGACGCCTGGCTCAAGGTGGAGCAAATATCGTCATGGTTTGCCGTAACGAGCAAAAGGCATTGACAGTTCAAAAAGAACTGCAGCAGCAATTCCCGGTCCAAATTGATGTGGTTTTGGCAGACTTCTCCAGGTTATCCGATGTGCGCAGAGCAGCCGAGGCAATTAACAGGCAATATCCGAAGGTGCATATTCTGATCAATAATGCTGGCGTCCATCACACCCACCGCAGGCTCAGTGAGGACGGCTACGAAATGGTGTTTGCTGTAAACCACCTGGCTTCCTTTCTGTTGACACGCCTGCTGCTCGATAAGCTTATCGCCAGTGCCCCTGCCCGGATCATCCAGGTAAATTCCCAGGGTCATCGGTTTGGCGGACTGGATCTGAATGACCTGAATTGGGATCGGCGCCGTTACCGCGGACTGCAAAGCTACGGCGCTTCAAAAGTCGCGCAGATGCTAACAGTTTGGGAGTTCTCAGACAGGTTGAAGGGGTCTGGTGTAACGATCAATGCGGTTCACCCCGGAGAGGTGAAAAGCAATATCGGCATGAACAATGAACGATTGTACAGATTGTACAAGCGCTATTTGCTTTGGTGGATGCTCAAAGATCCCTCGATCTCAGCAGAAGCCATGTATTATCATGCGGCTGCCCCTGAAATGGCGGAAGTGAGCGGAAAGTTCTTTAATCTCACCATTGAAGAAAAACCCGCTACCTATGCCGTGGATCACTCGCTTATTCCAGAGGTATGGAAGATAAGTGAGGAAATGACCGGACTCTCAAGCACGGGAACTGTGATTGAACAGGAATAATTAGATAATTGGTCAGCGTAGAGGATATTTTATGAAATATGATGTAATTGTTGTTGGCGGCGGGATCTCGGGCTTGACAGCAGCGGCGTTTTTAGCCAAAGCAGGGCAAAACGTACTGTTATGTGAAAAAGAGAGCCGCTGCGGTGGTTTGGTGAATTCCTTTGAACGTGATGGATTTATCTACGATGCCGGTGTGCGTGCTTTGGAAGATTCGGGCGTTCTGTTTCCCATGCTGCGTTCCCTGGGAATTGAGCTGGAATTTGTCAAAAATCACATTTCACTGGGAGTTGAAAAAAATATCATCCAGGTCAACTCGGAAGAGGACGTTGATACCTATCAGGCTTTATTAACTGATCTTTATCCGGAAAGTCGGGAAGAGATCAAAGAAATCGTCCAACAAATCCGAAAAATAATGCACTATATGGATGTTCAATACGGCATCGACAACCCGATTTTTCTTGACTATAAAGAAGATCGGGCTTATCTTGGCAAAGTCATTCTGCCATGGATGATCAAGTATGCCATTACCGCCCCAAAAATTGCGGCTCTGAATGAACCAGTGGTCGATTTCTTAAGAAAAATTACCCAAAACCAATCCCTGTTGGATATTATCTCCCAACACTTTTTCCATGCCACGCCGGCATTCTTTGCCCTCAGTTACTTAAAGCTCTACATCGACTATCATTATCCCTTGGGCGGAACCGGGATATTCCCCGCCAAGCTTGTGTCGTTTATCGAAGACCACCATGGCGAAATCAGGACGAATACCAAGATCAACAGCCTTGATCCTACCAAAAAAGTTCTAACCGATGAGAAGGGAAATCTGTTGGAATTTGAGAGACTGATCTGGGCAGCAGACCTAAAAACCCTTTACAAGATCCTTAGCCCGGCTGATGTCCCGGACAATAAGGTAAGTCAATCGATCACTACCCGGCAGGAAGAGCTGCGGGGTAAGAACGGTAATGATTCTGTCTATTCTTTGTTCCTGGGATTGGACCTGCCGAAGGAATACTTCTCCAGGATCGCAACAGAACACTTCTTCTACACACCCAGCAAGGCTGGCCAGACCCAGGCAGGCGAAATGCCTTCAACCGCAGAGCGTGAGAGCGTGAAGGAATGGCTGGATAAATACTTTGCCTTGACCACTTACGAAATTTCTTGCCCTGTGCTAAGAGATCCGGCAATGGCGCCAGCAAATAAAACCGGCTTGATTGTCAGCGTGCTGTTTGACTATCAATTGACAAAAGCGATCGAACTTGCGGGATGGTACGAAGAGTTCAAGTCGTATTGTGAATCGAAAATGATTGAGACGCTGGACGGCTCCATTTATCCAGGATTGTCCGATGCGATTATTCACCAGTTTTCCTCCACCCCGCTCACGATAGAGAGCTATTCGGGCAATTTCCAGGGCGCGATCACTGGTTGGGCGTTGGATAATGACCCCATTCCAGCGGAAAGCCGAATCCCGAAGATCATGAACGCTGTGAGAACACCTATTCCAGGCATCTACCAGGCTGGACAATGGACCTACAGTCCCTCCGGGCTGCCCATTTCACTCCTGACCGGAAAAATTGCCGCAGACCAGGTCATCAAAGACCTGCGAAAAAGGAAGTAATTCGTTGCTGTGTGATCACAATGAAGAAAACAACTTCACCCTGCTGTAGTATGTCTGGCAGGGTAAAGAAAAATTCATAAAAGCAATCTACTTAGGGAAAACCGACATGCAAATTCGCGCTATACTCAACCCCGGTACTTACCATGGCACACGCCAAAAACCGCCATTTTTTGAAGGCTGGTATTATAAACTGGTCAGCGCAGACGAGAGACACAAAATCGCCATCATTCCTGGCGTGATTCTGGGAAAGGACCAACATGCCTTTGTGCAGGTGATCGATGGATCCGATGGCAGCACAGAGTATTTCACCTTTCCGTTTGACCAATTTCAGGTCGACTTTCCTCTATTTCGTTTAAGGATCGGCGGGAATCAGTTTGACGCTTCTCACCTGGAGGTAGATATTCAGCAGCCGGAAAGCCAGTTGCTTGGTAACATTCAATTCGGCACATTGAACCCCTGGCCTGTAACCCCCTTGTCTCCAGGTGTGATGGGGTGGTATTCGTGGGTGCCCAAAATGGAATGCTACCATGGCGTGTTGAGTTTTGACCATTCCCTGAGCGGTACTATCACCCTTAACGGAAAAGAGATGGATTTTAGCGGCGGGCGCGGCTATATTGAAAAAGACTGGGGAAAAAGCTTTCCCTCGGCATGGGTTTGGTTTCAAAGCAATCATTTCAAAGATGCCACCGCCTGTATCACAGTCTCGGTCGCCATTATTCCATGGGTTGGCAGCAGTTTTAAAGGTTTCATTGTCGGCTTTTGGCTGGAGGGCAAGCTTCACCGGTTCACCACCTATCTCAAAAGTAAAATCGAGTCGCTTGAAATCACCGATACCCACGTTGCGTGGGTGTTGCGAAACCGCACTCACCGCTTACGGCTCAATGCACGCCGTGCGCAGGGCGGGGTATTACGCGGTCCCACGCCGCTCGATATGGGCGCTCGCGTAATGGAAACCTTGAGTGCTTCCATTGATGTGAAGCTTGAAACCCTGCAGGGCGAGTTGGTATTTGAAGGGACAGGTGAAAATGCCGGGCTGGAAGTTGTCGGCGACTTGCAGCGCTTGCTCTCGGGTATGGCTTAGCGGTCAGGTGTGCCCAAAATTCGATCACCAGACGCTCACCGATTAATTATCGGTAGAAATATCCTGATTGCACCAGGTGGTGGAGGTGTAGGAGTTGGGGTTGCACCAACCACTTTCAAACCGGCGTCAATGTTACTCATGCTGATCACGTTCGACGCAATATTGATTATGTCAGTGAAGCCAAGGTGGCTGCCAGAGGGATTGACATCACTATCTGCAGTATCACTACCGATGTCTTTAAGCGTAAAGCTCGAACCCATGGGTGGTACAAAACGCATCCGATAAGCCCCTGGAGTTAAGGCAACCACTTGGTACAAGCCGCTTGGACCGGTTGTAACTTGGTCGATCAGATATGTTTTAGTCTCATCCCAAAGTTGAACAAGAATTCCAGCGACACCGGGCTCACCGGAGTCTTGTATCCCATTTTGGTTAAGGTCGTGCCAGACGAAATTCCCAAGGTTGATTGGCGTTTGAGTACGAGTTGGGGTGGGGACCATGTAGGGGATCAAACCGACATCGATTAAGGTGGTGCTTATCACGTTGCTGGATATCGTGACGACATCTGTAAAACCAAAGTAAGTTCCAGAGGGGTGAATATCGCTATCTTTTGTATCATCGCTGCCCTGGTCTTTTGGAGAAAAACTGTCATTCACTGAGGGCAAGACCGCACGGATGCGGTAATCGCCTGGACCCAACGCAGTCAGTTGATACAAGCCGCTTGGACCGGTAGTGACTTGATCGAGCATCAACGTTCGGGAGGAATTCCAGAGTTGCATCAACACCCCTGCATAACCCGGTTCACCTGTGTCCTGGATGCCGTCCTGGTCCAGATCGTTCCAGACAAAATTCCCGATGCTTACTGGCGTAGGCGTTCGGGTGGCAGTTGCGGTAGGTTGTAAGGTGATAATTGGGAAGGTCGGAAATATTTGGGATTTGACCGGTGTTGTCGGTTGCAGCCACCAGCTTGCCAAAACTGAGATGAAGAACAACAGGATGAGGATATGTAAAATGGTTTTGTTTCTCATGACAGCCTCCGGCTTTGGATGTAGCGATACTGTTATCCTAATTTTTATCGATTACATTTCATCAACCAAATTAATGTACAATACTTTATTGTGTAATAACGACTATTACAACAAAATTGAAAATGCTTACTTGATAGTTTCTTGCTGAGGGCTAGAATGTAAAGTTATTTCATGTGTGAGTCTCAGTCCTATTCAGATGGCAAGAACACCTGTTGTTTTCTGCGACAGCATAGGTATTTAGCAGCGTGGAGAATAGAATTATTTTAGCGTCAAAGGCAAAAATAGCCTGAAACCAGAAAAATCTGCTTCGTAAGCCCCAACGTCGCAAACTGCCAGGCCATCCCCATCGCCATCAATAGGGCGTAGATAACCGCGTTGGTCCATCAACGCACAGGAGGTCGGGTCGCCAGTGTCAATTGCTGAGCTGCCTGCCCCAAGGGCGTGGGTTTGGGTGAAACCGCCATTACTTGCCAGTGGTTGTAACTTTGGGTCAGCAGAGCTGTTGCCAGCGCCAAAATAGCCACCTTGGATGACACTGTAATTAATGCTTATGGTACTGCCGGCACCATCAGTTATCTGATTTGGTGTGTTCTCCCAGAAGACGCTATTGATCACCATCGGATGGCTACTAACGCTAAACATTCCACCACCCAAAGTTGATGCCGAATTGCCATGAAATGTAACATTTTTTAGTGTGGGACTGCTATCGTTGTTATACATACCACCCCCTACCGAGCTTGAGTTTCCAGTGAAGGTTACATTTGTAATTGAGGGGATGCTATCAAGATTGTAGACCCCTCCGCCTGAGGATGCTGAGTTTCCCAAAAAAGTAATTTTCGATAGCTCAGGGACACTGAAATGGTTAAATAATCCCCCGCCAGAATCAGCTGAGTTTCCTGCAAAGGAAATATCTGTTAGCACAGCATTGCTGTAGCTGTTATACATTCCGCCACCACTAATGTAGGCAAAGTTTTGAGTAAAGGTCACATTATTAAGGTAAGGTTCGCTATCATCGCTATACATTCCTCCACCATAATTTGCGGCATTGTTCTCAAAAAAAGTAACGTTGCTCAGCAAGGGGCTGCTACCATTGGATGTATGCAAACCGCCGCCATTGTTGTTAGCCCCATTTGCAGAGAAGGTAACATTTGTCAGCCAGAAAATACTATCATCTTGGCTAGAAATCCCACCGCCATCTGTCGCGAAGTTGTTATGGAAGGTCACGTTAGTCAGCGCGGGTGAACTATATTCGTTATACATGCCGCCACCGTCTCGTCCTGCGGTATTCCCAGAAAACGTGACGTTAGTTAGTGTAGGGTAAGAGAAAAAAGTGTTGAACAATCCACCACCATCATAGACGACTTGGTTGTCGCTGAAGATCAGGTTGGTCAGGGTGGGGCTGTTTTGGCTGATATACATGCCAGCACCATAGGTCCCATTTCCGGCTCTAATCGTAAAGCCATCAACGACGATAGTTTCTAACAAACCGTATGCGGAAACAACCCTATGGCTGTTGTCTGAATAATTGCCGCTAACACCGATATCACCGCTCAGGACGGTTGTGTTCTTTTGCCAGTCACGCTGCTCCCAGGTGCCGCCTGCGGCGGGAAAGCCGCCATACACGTCTACGCCTTCAGCCAGTTGGAAAGTTATATCGCGATCGGTGCCGTTGGTGGGTTTGTGAGTCCCCGCGGCTACCCAAATCTCATCACCCGGGTTTGCGTCTTCCAAGGCATTTTGTAGGGTGCAGGCGTTAGTCCACGAGTTGCAAAGCCTTGAAGTTCCATTGTGCTTGACGTACCAGATCCTGCCTCCTTGAGCCTTATGTGCACCTTGGACAGGTGAACTAATTCCAATGCTAATAATAAGGAAAGCAACCATGATTGCTGTTCGAATTCTTGATACCTTCATTGAAGACCCTCCAGTCATTAATCGGACAGTTGATTTTTGTAATAGTACATTAACAAAGCAAAAACTTATAAAAAACATATAAGCTTCATGAGTGTGAACGGGAATATGTGGCAGAGGAATGGCTGGAAGTCTGTTTCCATTTGCAATGAAACCTTGCAGTTGTATGAATAAGTATTCTGATGGGACAGTTGCCAGGCTGAGTTGGAACGGGACACCCTTACAGCGGAATAGAACCGCGTAATCTACCTATTGATTGGGATTATAGTTCATACGGTTGGGTTCCTTGTTCGCTTATTTTGGTTGGATTCACCCAAATTTGACAAAAATATTACTGGGAGTCCGGCAAAAGATATTCAGAAAAGGTTAAACAAAAAATGAGCGCGGAGAGGATCGAACTCTCAACAAACGGCTTAAAAGGCCGCTGCTCTACCATTGAGCTACGCGCCCGTGTGAAGGGAATGCTATTTTAGCACGCACTTCAGGGCGCGTCAATGAATTTTTGAGTTTGGTTGAGGCAGTTTACTGAATCAAATCTGCTGTACGTAAGAGGCTATCTCTCCTCACAAGGTAGGATAAGCTGGAATCCAAAGGGACCCACCCGCTTCATCCCCTAGCCTCTGGCACGCAAGCAGTCCCTTCGCTTCGCTGGAGGGGGTTTATTTCCCTCCGCTGACATCGAATAGGTCAATGCAGCGGCTGGAGACACCCTTACAGGGCAATAGAGCCCCAACCGCACGAAGAGTTTTAGTTCGTAGCGGGCTTGCTCCGCCGTACTTCAGAAAACCATATTCCCCCTTTCCCCCGGGTATAATGGAGAAAACCTATTAGAGAGGTGGAAAATGAATAAACAGAAACTCCCCTACGGGCTTTGGCCCAGCCCGATCTCCCCGTCCATGATTGCCGGCGGAATCCGCCTGAACGATGTGCAATTTTCACCGGATGGGGAAACCCTGGTTTGGTCACAATCTTTGGATGGTAAAACCAGTCTCTTCGCCTGGCGGGATGGAGAAGCAGCCTGGAACCTGAGCGGCGAGTTTAACCCCTCTGGTGCGGTGGGTTACGGCGGCGGGGATTTTTTCGCTGGAAATGAAGCCGTTTTCTTCTGCGATCGGAATGGCAGGCTCTATAGCAAGCCTTACAACACAGGTCTGCCTAAAGCACTGACCCCTGAATTTGGCGGCTGCGCATCACCCCAGCTCAGTCCGGATGGAAGTTTCATTGTTTTCGTGCACACTTATGAAGGGCGCGACCTGCTGGCTAGCGTTACTTCCGACGGCTCTGAATGGCCCATTATCCTGAGGCAAGGGGCGGATTTTTACCTGCAGCCAACCCTCAGCCCTGACGGCTCGCTCTTGGCCTGGGTGGAGTGGGATCACCCCAATATGCCCTGGGACGGCAGCCGCTTGATGCTGGCTGAAATGAGCAAGGATGGCAGCAGCCTGAATGCTATCAGGCAAATCGCCGGAGACGAAAATGTGTCGGTTTTTCAACCCGCCTTTTCCCCGGACGGCAGTAAGCTTGCCTGGCTTCAGAATAATACTGAATTTGACGACCTGCAGGTGAGGGATCTGGAAACTGATACCATTCAAACCTTGCTCGAAAACCAACCCCTGATGCTGCCAGCCTGGGTGCAAGGGCAGCGCATATATAACTGGGCGGCTGATGGCAGGGCGATTTATTATTTACATAATCTACAAGGGACAGTCAGTCTTAACAAAGCTGACTTAGGGAACGGGCAGGCACGCTCCGTACAGGTCGAAAAAATCCAGGCTGACAGCTTTACCCTCATCGAACAACCCACACTCTCATGTGATGGCAGTTTGGCTTTTATTGCCCAATCTTCCACCCTGCCCCCGCGGATCACCCTCCTCAAGGAAGGCAAATTTCGCTCCATTGCCCGAAGCGCTTCGGATGTATTGGCAAAAGAAGATTTCTGTGAACCTCAATCCTTCAGCTGGACCTCATCAGATGGGGTCGAGGTGTTTGGTCTCTATTATCCACCTGCCCATGCTCAGTACACCAGTGACGGCGCGCCGCCTCTGATCGTCTATGTGCATGGGGGTCCGACTTCACAGGTTTTCAATGCCTTCAATCTGGAAGCCGCCTACTTTACCAGTCGGGGTTACGCGTACTTTGCGGTCAACTATCGCGGCAGCACCGGTTTTGGGCGCAGCTACCGAGATGCTCTCAAAGGCAACTGGGGCAAAATTGACCTGCAGGATGTGATCGAAGGCACGAAAGCCCTGGTCGATGCCGGGTTGGCAGACCCCAAAAAACTGGTTATCAAGGGTGGAAGCGCGGGAGGTTTTACAGCTTTGAATGCCCTGGTGCAGCATCCTGGTTTCTTCAAGGCTGGCTTGGTTTCCTATGGTGTCTCCAATCTCTTTTTGCTGGATATGGACACGCATAAATTCGAAGCCCACTACACCGAATCGCTGGTCGGCAAGCTGCCTGAAGCAGCAGAAAAATACCATGCCTGGTCGCCGGTCTTTCATGCTGAAAAGATTCGTGACGCCGTGGCAATTTTCCAAGGCAGCGATGATAAGGTGGTGCCGGTGGAACAGTCCGAATCAATCGTAAACCTTCTGAGAGCTAATAAAGTTCCGCATGAATACAAGCTATACGAAGGCGAAGGGCACGGCTTTCGTAAAAAGGTCAACCTGATCGACTTTTATGAAAGCATTGACAGGTTTCTTAAACAATATGTAATTTTCAGCCTTTAGGAGAGTTTATGGAGAAGGAATTAACACTCAAGTCGGTCAGCGGTAAGCAGTTGTGGGGGAAGGTCAAGCGCGATCCTGGGACTTCGCGTGCGGTGGTGGTGTTGGCGCATGGTCTGGGAGAGCACATCCAACGTTACGAGCATGTTGCCTCTGCCTTCGATCAAAGAGATATCGCATTGATGGGTTTTGACCAGCAAGGGCATGGCAAATCCGGAGGGAAACGGGGTGTGATCGCCGGAAACGATTCGCTTATCCAGGATCTGAAAGCTGTTGTTAGACTTGCCAGGGATATGGCTCCGGATAAGCCAGTATTCCTGTACGGTCACAGCATGGGTGGAATCGAAGCGCTCTATTACGGGCTCAAATCCGAAGAGAGGGTGGATGGCATTATTTCCACCAGCCCGGCACTGGACGCGGGTACGATGTCCAGGGCTCAAAAAACGTTGGTGAAAGTCTTGAAACCGATCCTGCCTGACCTGGCTGTGGACAATGGGTTGGAGGTGGAAGCCCTCTCCCGAGATGTCGAAGTAGTGCGGCGCTATCGACAGGATCCGCTGGTACACCCAAAAGCCAGTGTGACCCTGGCTGGCTTCATGCAGGAAGCTGCAGAATATGTGAGAAACCAAGCTGAAGCGTGGGACCTTCCGCTCTACCTAGCTCATGGCAGTGCCGACAGGATCTGCCCGGTGGAAGGCTCACGTCAGTTTGCCAGCAAGGTTGACGGAAAAGTGACTTACCGGGAGTGGGAAGGGCTCTACCACGAGACGCACAACGAACCTGAGAAGGAACAGGTACTGGCAACCATGTTGGATTGGCTGGATTCAAGAATTTAACAAAACCACTTCACTTTTACAGGGTTTGGCTCGTTTTCGATGGCAACGGCTTGCAACGCTGCCAGCATCTTTTCGCATTCATTTAAAGCATAGGCTTCATGCTCTGACCAGGGTTGGTCCATTCCAAGCTGATTGTAAGCGATAGCAAGACCACCATACAATGCCAATCCCAGTGAGTGCATGGCGCTGTGAATGCTGGAAGCGGCTTGTCCGATCGCCCTTGCGGCTGCCTGGGCGGCGGGATTTTCCAGCGCTTCGTTGGCAGCCTGATGGCACGCAAGGATGGCTTTTTTTGCTTCCGGCAGCTTCACCTCTTTCTTGAGCCATTTACGGGCGTATTCCAACGCCAGCCGCGGTCTGTCATCCTGAGGGTATGGTTTTTCATAAATGGGTAAAAAATAGTGCTCGGCATAATCGACAGCCCAATTCACCAGCGTTTCTTTGCTCTGGGTCTCAATCAGTCGCATCAAGCCTTCGATCGGGGCTGACTGCCAATTGCTCAGCATCTTGCGGTACTTTTTCATGGGATTATTATAGACCCTGCGCGAATGAGATGGGTAGGGAATAGTCTTGTACCATTCCGAAGGTTTAGTCCACCTATCGCCTGTATTCCCATCGTTGTGAACAAAAAACCACCTTGGTAGGTGGTCGAGGCGGAGAGGGCGGGATTCGAACCCGCGATACCTCTCGGTATACTCGCTTTCCAAGCGAGCGCACTAGGCCAACTATGCGACCTCTCCGCGTGAGCGCCTATTATAACAGAGATTATTCGGAAAATGGCAAGCTTTTTTCGGGTAGAATGGATGGCTGAAGAAGTTCTTTCTACAAAAAATGAAGGTATCGGAGATTCATGACTAAAAACTATTTCCTTGACCCTAATAAACTCGCAAAACAGAAACGTAACATCATTTTGCTCTACGCGATCACTGGTGTTGTTGCTCTGATCGTCATTTTCGTGATCCAGCGCTTGTCAGGCAACACTGAGCCTGCCTGGCTGGCAATTTCGGCTATTCCTGTTTTGCTTGTTCTCGTAGCTGCGCGCTCCATCCACCAGCGGACGGAATTATGGGAGAAATACATTCTGACCCTGGAAGATGAAGTTTTCATCCAAAATCAGCCCAACTACCCTGAGACAAGGGTGGCGTTGAGCTCCATTACCGGCACTGAGGTCACTAAAGAAGGGCTTTATCTCAAATCAAAGCAAGGCACGCGCATTTTTGGCATCCCGGTCCAACTGAAGGATGAAGAATACGAAGAACTGTCCCAAATAGTAAAAGCGTACCTCGCGAAGAAGGACCTGAGGTCAGTGGTGATCGATGAGATAGAGATTGAAGGTAATGAGGTTCCGCCTGTACCTCAGATTGCTGATGGAATTTCGGCTGTGCTTTCGGAGGCTGAAGGCATCGACGAGGTATCTGGAGACGACCTGAACGAATAATATTGGCTTGCATTGATGGTTGTGAAGTAATTGCTTCGCTTCACTTACAATGACGAAACAAAAAGCCAGTAAACAATGACGATTCTTAAGCCCTCCTCCGCTCAAGGGGGAGGGTCCGCGAAGCGGGGGTGAGGGAAAACCAAAAGGCAGATTGCCACGCCGTTTTGTCAAACGGCTCGCAACGACAAAAAAAGGCAGATTGCTTCGCTCAGCTCGCACTGACAAAAAAAGCAGATTGCCACGCCGTTTTGCCAAACGGCTGATCTCACTTAAGTTTCTTCATCATTCGCCAGGCAGGTTCGTGGACTGACTGCCATTGCCCAAACTGATCCTGGTAGCGCCAGCGACCTTCCTCTGGACCGACCACCCGGTAACCATGCTTTTCATACATCCGTCTTGCAGGGTCATTATCGCGCGCGACGTTGATGCGCAGGGTGTCAAACCCCCGATGTATAAGGTAGTCTTCAACAAAGTCGAGGATATGGCTGCCAAGCCCGTGGTTGCGGTAATCCGGCTTCAGGCGGAAAGAAAACAGATAAGCACGATGGATGCCGTCTGCTAATTCTGACTGACTCGACAACAATGAAAGAAAAACCTGCCCAACAATTTCTCCATCCTCATTCTCAGCCACCCAGATCAACGTGTTGCCGCTGCGGCTGTTCTGATAGTGCTGCTTGTAGAGCCGCCGAAAATGAGAAAACTCTCCTTCCCATTCCATCCCTGGCAAGTCAGCTTCCTGCGCCGGGCGGATGCGGACCATGTCGCCATCGGGCATCAGATAGGTGGTCTCGGAGAAGAGTTTTGTGCTCATTCTGCCTTGAGCAAATGATCCAATAGAGATATTTCTTCTTCATAGCTATCGATCTTACCGTCCAGCCAGGCGGTATGCAGCTCGGACAGAATGGTGTCATAGCGGGGAGAAGGAGGTAGTCCGCGTTTTTTTAGATCTGCGCCGGTGGTATAAGGCTTAACGCGCCGATAGGTATCCAGGTAATCACGCAAGGGCTGCACCCTAGCTTGGTCTACATCTGAGAAGATGACCGTCTGAATCACCAGTTCCGGGTAACCGATGAGGGTTTGAGTGATCTGGCTGGGTTTCATCTGCTGCACAGCGGGCAGAAGTTCCCTCAGTTGGGCGGTCTGCCTGATCCGTTCCACCTGTTTGGCAGTAAGGCGCAGACGTTTGGATAGCTTGGTGATCGTGGCATCAGGATAAATCTCCAGCCACAATAGCCAAATGGAGGTCTGGAGGTCTTTCAAGCTCAGGTTGTTCTCTTCAACATTTCCGGAAATCAACTTGATACGCTCTTGTTGCAAGGGACTCCAACCCAGTTCGGGATGAATGGCAGTCAGGATACCCAGATTTTGGAGCGTCTGCATGATCTGAGGGACTTTGCCTTCCAGGAAGATCAGGTCCAGTTCGTGTTGGATGCGTGCGCCAGAAAGCTGATCGATGAGGGGCAGGCTGGCACTCAGAAGGCTCAGCGTTCGCGTCTCGATCTCAAAATTGAAACGTTCTGCAAACCGCACTGCGCGTAGCATTCGTGTGGCATCGTCCACAAATGACAAGGCGTGCAAGACTCGGATCTGCCCTTGCATCAGGTCATCATAGCCGCCCCAAAAGTCAAAAATCTGACCCAAATATTCGCCATCCAAACGTAATGCCAGGGTATTGATGGTGAAATCACGCCGATGCAGATCCATTTTGATACTACTGCGTTCCACCACCGGCAGGGCAGCCGGGTGGTCGTAAAATTCGGTACGCGCGCTGATCAGGTCCAGGTGTTCTGGCAGAGCCCACTCCCCGACATTTTCAATCTTCAGCGCGCTGAGGATCTGCTCCCGGTTTTCAGATAGGATCCATTTCGCCGTGCCAAAGCGTCTGTGAACCACGGCTCTTCCGCCAAAGGTCTGCACGAGGTGGTCAGCGAATTCGATCGCGTCGCCTTCCAGGACGATATCAAAATCCTGGCTGGGCCGCTTAATTAGCAAATCACGCACAAATCCGCCCACAATATAAGCGGGTACTTTAAGCAGGCTGGCTTGCTCTGCCACTGCCAGCAGCAGGGTCCTGCGTTCATCAGTCAATGCCTGGTTGAGCGCTTCAACCATTTCGGCTTGAGGAAGGGGGTTGCCGTTAATGTTGAGCGTCCCGATCAGGTCTGTGCGGGTAACGATGCCGATAACGTCTTCTGTTTCCGGATCCACCACCGGGACTTGACCCCAGCCAGTGTTGCTCATGATCTCTTTCAAGCGTGTCAGAGAGTCCTGGGGAAAGACCCGGATCTCCCCCGCTTCCATCAGATCTTCAACTGACTTTTCCAGGTTATGCTGCAGAGCGCGGTCCACATTCCGGCGGGTGAGCAGCCCGATGATCTTCTTGTCTTTGACGACCGGGTAGCCTTCGAAACCGTAACGGTTCATCAGGTGGGCTGCTTCCCTGGCGGTCATGTTCGGCTTGAGCACCAAAGGATCCCGTGACATGATCTGGTGTACCTTCAATTCAGGTGTGACTACCACGGGTAGAAAAAGCTGCAATTCTTCGATGATCTGCTGCATCAACAGGCGAGTGTTCTCTGAGGTGGGTTTGTCTTCAGGACGGATCAGGGCGGAGGATGCCCGTTTGTGTCCGCCGCCCTTAAAATGGCGTGCCAGGCGTCCGACATCCAGGCTGTCAGTGGTAGAGCGCGCCACCAGGCGCACACCTTGCTTGGTTGACACCACCAAAATGAGTCCATCCGGGTCGAGAAAATCACGCAGTTTATGTGCCACGGATGAGATTTCGTCATTAAGATCGAAGGCTTCCGCGTTGGCGATCAGGATGGTTTGCCCCTCCACGATGTGGGTGCTCAAGTTTGTAAGCAAACGGTCATACAACTGCTGCTGGATATTGGTGAGCGGTGGATTAAGGTAGCGCGAAACGATGTTCAAATCGGCTCCATGTTCCAATAAGAACGCCACTGCCCTGGCATCCCTGGGCGTGGTATTGCTATAACCAAGCGAGCCGGTGTCCTCATAAATTCCCAGCAGCAGCATGGTCGCCTCCAGAGAGCCCAGTTCGAGGTTGGCTTTCTGGATCTTTTCTACCAGGAGGGTGGAACACGCCCCGCTATTTTCCAAAACCATCTCCCATTCCGGGTGGGATTGTTTCTTGCGGGGATGGTGGTCGATGACGCAGACTTTAGTCTCGTCCGTCAAACCGCGAAGCGTGACCAGTGACTGCGTGTCAACCAGGTAAACCTGCTGAATATGCCGGTTTGGCAGGTCGCTGATGGTCGAAAAGCCCAGTTCCTGTCCATACTTATCCAAAAAGTCACGTCCGTTCCGGTTGATCTGACGTGGTAAAAGGGCATAAGCTTCAGGAACAAGAAGATGCGCTCCCAGCATGGAAGCCAGGGCGTCAAAATCCGCTTGCTCGTGAGTCATGATCAGTTGCATATCCTCATCCCTTCAGGTTTATTGGTTTCAATTATCGTACCAGTAAGCCTGGCGGTCGGGGTTATAGGCATTATATATGGATTGAGAGAGCCTTGCAAAGAGTCTGTTGGCTGGATCGTAAAGAAATTGCTCCTGGGTGTGAGCAAAGATGACTAAAACATAATCCCCGCCGGGTGTAAAAACGACAGCACTGTCACTCATGGTATGGATGAGACCGTCAATCTCGTTCGTCCAACCGTGCTTGTGGGCTATGACCGCTTCCGGAGGCAGCCCGGCTTCCAGCAAAGCCAGGATCTTGTTGCCCTTCAGATAATCAAGCATCAGCGTGCATTCGCTGGCGGATACAAGCCCAGGGAAAAGTTTCTGCTCGTTTCCGTTGGCACAAGCGTAAATCCTTGCCAAAAGATCGCCGGCTTCACTCGGTACAGTCTGGTTGTAAAAATCCGGATCAAGGTAGACATCCCTACGAGAGTTAGCCGGTGTGGTTATTTGCTGTAACAAGGGTGAACCTGGCTCAAAATATCCTGCCAAAAAGGTGTTATGGTATCCCAAATCACGCAAATCGGCAGTCACCATCAGGGGACCGCTGTTGTTATCCATATAGGCTTTCATCAACCCATCAGCTGGCGGGTTGAGCGACTCAGCGATCATCTGCTGCATCCAGTTCAGGGCTTGATTCGGATGAGGCTCTTCAATTCTCTTCATTGTCGATACCATGATCGGGATCTTGATGGTGCTGGCGGCAGAATAAGCCACATCCAGCGGTACATCCTGGTTGTTCTGCAAAGCAAAATGCATAATCTGACCGTTCTGCAGATCCTGCAGGTAGACTTCAGCCAGTCCGTCAAACTTTTCCAGCTGGATGGTTTGTCGCAGCATTACTTCCAGATTGTGCCAGTCTAAGGGCAGGGCAGGTTTTGCGTCAACAGAAAGCTCGATCACTCTCTTCTCAGTCGAAAGCAAAGCGCTCTTAACCTGTTCAAATGTTTGGGATAAAGACGCGAGCTGATAACCAGGCTGACCAGGAATGAAATTGGTTGTGTAAAGCACCGGTGAAGGCGCGGTAGGGGGCTGTTCATAACGCAGGCTAAAAACCTGCTCCAGGAACTGGCTCAGATGGTCTTCATCAAGTGAATAAATAGGCTGTAATTCGCGGACGGCTGTTTCGATCTTTTTTCCCCAGAGAGCATTCCAAAAACTCCGGCCAGATTGACCGCCGATCAAAGAATTCAAACTTGCTTCGGCATTAAATGCGAAACCAAGCTCCGCTGGTGTAAACTGCATGCGTGCCTGGTTGTAGTGTAATTCAACGGGCAGAGAGAAGACTGTATTGAGGCGTTCCTGGGCTTCCTGGGGGCTCAAACCTCCAAGTGGGATTCCGCTCAGGCTGGTGGCGGAAGGGATGATCTCGGGTTGAGCTTTGAATTCAGCCCAGGCTTTAAGTGTTACCACCGTGCTCGCCAGCAGACACCCCAGTCCAAGGGTCAACAGTAACCAGCGACCGCTGTTTTTCTTTCGTCTGCTGCTCTTGTTTCTTCTCATCGGAAAGATTTTACCATCTGCTTGAACAGGTGTCAGGGCACAGGGAAGAGTTGGTGTGGGCTGACGCATTCGGGTTGATTGATGCCAGTCTGCCTACGGAACTCGTTTACCACCTTAAACTCATATATAATTAGGGTGGCACTGGTAACCATAAAAGGAGATTATTATGGATAAAAAAGTGAACAAGGGCAGTGGATTGACCCTGATGGGGCTTTTTCTTGCCCTGGGTCTTACCAAAACTGGCTGGATACTTTACAGCAAACGCTATATCGATCACCATGCCAAACTCAATATCATCCTGGAAGCTGAACATCACACCTACCATTCTCCAGCAGTTGGTGCAATTAATTTTTTCGTCAATGATCAAAGTAGTAGAACCCCTCTCCTGCTAGTCCATGGTTTGCATCTCTATGCCGGGCTGCATGATATCCTGCCGGTTTTTGAAGCCTTTCGAACATCCCGCCCAATTTACGCTATCGACTTGCCGGGATTTGGCGGCTCAGAGAAAACTGACCGTCCATATCGCCCCTCCATGTACCAGGAAGCCATTTCGGACTTCATCAAAAATCAAATCGGACAACCCGCTCATGTTCTCACGCTTGGAAACGCCAGCACCTACGCTTCGATGGCAGCTATTGCCGAGCCTGAATGGGTCCGTTCACTGATGATGATCAACCCAAAGGGTTTCGAGATGCCCCATCCGACTACGTTGAAAGGTCAACAGTACCGTGAAAGAGCGATGGACCTCTTCCTTTCGTATTTAAAAATCCCCTTATGGAGCCTGCCGATCTACGATTTCCTTGCCAGTCGGGCGAGAATCACCTCTTTCTATCACAAACGCTTTTCCTATTCTCCACCGGGCGATCTGATTGAACTGGCATACACCTCCGCACACCAACCCGGCGCGCATTTTGCGCCGATCGTGCTCATGAGCGGAAAGCTGAACGTTCCGGATGTACGTGAAAAGTATTATGAGAAGCTCACGCAGCCGGTTTATGTAGTTTACGACAATGAAACTGGTGCCAATTTCGATATGCTGCCGCAGCTTGTTCGTGAAAAAGCCAATTGGACGGCCTTGCGCAGCCGGAATACCAAGGGGATGCCTCATTTTGAACGCACTGGGGAGCTCTTCAGACAGTTTGATCTATTCTGGAAAGAGCACGATACGTAGAGCAAAAAAAATGAAAGAACAACAAGGTAAACCAAGAATTCACCCTCTCAGCTTCGTTGGAGCGCTCATTTTTGCACTGGCGCTGATTGGTTTGGCGTACCTGGTGTTTCTTTCACAAGCCGACAAGGCTCAAGCAGTCCAGACCACGCCGCAATACCAGGTCACCCTGCTGCCAGCTCCAACCGAAACCCCTACACTTGTGCCGACCTCTATCCTGTCCACCCCAACTCTGTCTGACGTCTCCATTTTGCCTCCAGATGTGATTGCGGTTAGTCGATATGTGAAGGTGATTGGTACCCAGGGACTGGGTTTGCGTATGCGGGCTGAAGCCGGCACATCTGGAGAAGTAAATTTTTTGGCGATGGATGATGAAGCCTTCAAGATCATCGATGGTCCAATCGCCAAAGATGGGTATACCTGGTGGCACTGTGAAGCCCTGCTCGACAAGACCCGTTCAGGCTGGGCAGCCGAAGATTATTTACAAGTGCTGGAGCTCAGCACTCCCCAACCCTAAGTAAAAAAATGGTGGTAATGTATTGAACCTGTTCAACCGTAACAACAAAAAGCAACGATCAAAGAATAAACTGGCAGAGTTTGAACCCGGAACTCCCATTAACATCCAGGCTGCCCTGGCTCAATCGGTTGGGATCACGCGTGACCACATGGAAGATGCTGCTTCCTCCTTCATTTTTCAGCAAGGTTATTGTGATCAGAACAGCCGGATCGGGTTTTTTATTGTCGCCGATGGTATGGGCGGTCACCTGAACGGTGAAGTCGCCAGCTCACTTGCCATCCAGAACCTGAACGCGTATCTCCTGCCCAAATTTCAGGAACAATTCACAACCTCACCCACCCCAGACCTAATTGAACCATTGTTGGCGGAAGCCTTTGAGCTCGCCCAACAGGCAGTACTGGACCAGGTTACAGGCGGCGGAAGCACCCTTACCGCAGCCTTGCTGATCGACAAAACCCTCTACTACGCCCACGTCGGCGATTCGCGGCTCTACCTCGTGGATTACGATGGGAATGCGCAAATTCTGACCCGTGATCACTCACTGGTGCAGCGTTTGGTTGATCTTGGTCAAATCAGTCTGGTTGAAGCCGATACGCATCCGCAAAGGAATGTGCTCTACCGGGCGCTGGGTCAGACCGATGGTTTCAAAGTTGACCAGGGCTACCAGTTGTTGTCATCCCCGGGTTATCTCATGTTGTGTTCTGACGGTTTGTGGGGTGTTTTGGATGAAAAAGTGATCATGAGTGAAATTCGTTCAGAGAAATCCCTGATAGAGCGCGCCAATCATCTCTGCGACCTGGCAAACCAGGCGGGTGGTCCGGACAATATCAGTGTCATCCTTGTGGAAATTTCTTAGGAGAGTCTATGGAAAACAGAAAACGAATCTTGGTTGTTGATGATGAAAAAGGACTGGTGAAAATCATCCGTCTAAACCTGGAACAGGATGGCTTTGATGTGATCGAAGCCTTCAACGGCTCGCAAGCGATGGAAAAATTACGCACCACACTTCCTGATCTGGTTTTGCTGGATGTGATGATGCCGGATACCGATGGTTTCACCGTCCTGAAAATGATTCGGCAGATCGGCAACATTCCTGTCATCATGCTGACCGCCAAAGGAGAAGAGGACGACAAAATCAAGGGTTTGGAGCTCGGTGCCGATGACTATGTGACCAAACCTTTCAGCCCGCGTGAGCTCACCAGCCGCATCCGGGCTGTTTTACGGCGTGGTGATTTCAGCCGCGATGAGGAATCGGGCAAAATTGTGGTGGACGATCGTCTTACCATCGATTTTGACCGCCATGAAGTTTGGGTTGAGGGCGAGTTGGTGCAGCTGCGTCCAACTGAATACCGTTTGCTCTACCATCTGGTCCAAAATGCGGGATGGGTTCTGACCCATGACCAGATCCTCAATAAAGTATGGGGTTACGAGTACGAGAACGAACCCCATTATGTGCGTCTGTACATCAATTACTTACGCAAGAAGCTGGAAGTCGACCCTGCCGACCCGCAATATATCCTGACTGAAAGAGGGGTTGGTTACCGATTCGTGGATTACAAGCGGGATAAACAGAACGGTTGATCGTGCTGGTCATTTTTTTTGAACGTGCCGATCTCCGACCGAGCACGGGATCTGACCACAGGTCTCCTTTCGCAAAAAGTGTCATGAAAGCAGGTGACAAAAACCAGCGAAAAGAACGCTGGACAGGCTGGCTAACGAAAAGATGGCTGCGCAAGCCGGGTTGAAAAGCGCAACCCGGCCTACGAAATGATAGCTCCTCCGGAAAGATAAAGTCTATTAGAGAAATTGCCGTATAATATTAATAATCTGCTCCCCATCACCTTTTCATTCCGGAGGTTCGAATGGCAAAAAAGAAATCCAAGTCTGATACAAAACAAAAAAAAGAGAAATCCAACCCTGTAGAAACGTTGGAGAATCCAACTGAAAACCCGCAAGAGGATTCCGATATCCGACCAGCAAAATTAAAGAAACTCTCCGATGCAGTCTACGAGAGGGAGTTAAAAAAGCTTCAAATCGAGTTGGTCAAGCTGCAATACTGGGTCAAAGAAAAGGGCTTGAAAGTAGTGGTCATTTTTGAGGGTCGCGATGCCGCCGGCAAGGGTGGGACCATCAAACGTATCACTGAGACGCTCAATCCCCGTATCGTGCGCGTGGTTGCGCTGCCCGTAGCGACCGAGAAGGAAAAGACCCAGTGGTACTTCCAGCGCTATGTTGCCCAGCTGCCGGCTGCCGGCGAGATGGTCCTTTTTGACCGCTCCTGGTACAACCGGGCAGGGGTGGAACGCGTGATGGGTTTTTGCACTCCCGAACAGGTGGAAGAATTCTTCCGCTCTGTGCCTGAATTTGAGAAAATGCTGATCCGTTCCGGCATCATCCTGATCAAGTATTGGTTCTCTGTCAGCAACGAAGAGCAGGAACGCCGCTTCCTGGCTCGAATCGATGATATCACCCGCCGATGGAAACTCAGCCCGATGGATCTTGAGTCCCGTAAACGCTGGGTGGAATACTCGCGTGCCAAGGACGATATGTTCCGCTACACGGATACCAAGTTAAGTCCCTGGTATGTGGTTGAGGCGGATGACAAGAAGCGGGCACGGCTGAATTGCATCAGCCACCTGTTGAGCAAAATTCCCTACGAGGATCTGACCCCCCAGGTTCTGGAGCTGCCGCCCCGCCAGGTGGATAACAGCTACGTGCGCCCGCCCTTTGGCGACCAAACCTTTGTGCCGCCATACGAGATCCCGGAGGAATAAAGACCTCGTCATCGATTTCGTCTTCTACACTTCCATGCCAAAATCGTACGGGCGGGTTTCAAACCCGCCCCGCAGATTGGTCATTTTCTCAATGCCAGTTAATTAATCCGAAATAACCTGCGGGCGTTGTTGGTCAACTGCTTGCCCACTTCTTCAATCGATAAGCCCTTAATTTCAGCAATCTTTTGAGCTATCAGGGGGATGAACGCAGGTTCATTTCGCTGCCCGCGATGAGGATGGGGGGGCATGAAGGGGCAGTCGGTTTCGAGAAGCATCTTCTGCAAAGGAAGTGAAGCAACTAAGGCTTGTTTTTCTGCCGCATTCTTGTAAGTCACCGGTCCGCCAATTCCGAAGATAAAGCCGCAATTCAGCAACGGTTCAACATGCTTCTGATCGGCGCTAAAAGCATGCATCACTCCTGGGTTGTGCTTGATGCGTGTACTTTCTGGCAGGTTTTGCCACCAATTCACCAAAATTGGTACCAATTCGTGGGCTGAATCGCGTTCATGAATGACAATGGGAAGATCAAGTTTTTGAGCCAGGCTGAGTTGAATTTCGAGCGCAGTAAGTTGTTGCTGTGGGGTGGCATAGTCGCGGTAATAATCAAGCCCGATCTCCCCGATTGCCACAACTTCCGGTTGGGCTGCCAGTTCGGCAAGTTCAATGGTTTGGCTCTCAGTCAGATCTGCAGAATAATTTGGATGAATGCCAGCGGTGGCAAAAAGGAAACCCGGGTAGTCTTTAGCCAAGCCTATGGAATTGCGGGCTCCGGGCAAGTCGATGGCGATGTTGATGATGAATTGCAATCCAATATCTTTTGCGCGCTGGATAACGTCCCCGCGGTCCGGGTCAAAAGAATCAAAATCAAGGTGGGCGTGACTGTCGGAAAACATCAGAGTTCTTTCAGGAGCAGAGCATGGTGTCCAAAATGGGCGGCGACACGAAAGCCTTCTCTTTCAAAAAGATCAATACTTCCGTTGTAAGCTGGTCGGCCATTGCCCGGAAAATCGAATGGCAGTCCAGCGGTCAGTCCTCCTCCCAACATTTCAATGGCTTTTATGGCTGATTTAAGTGCGTATTTTTGCAGACCTTGCTTACGATAGGCTTTATCGACGAACAAGCAGGTTACAAACCAATCGGGGAGCTGATTGCCATCTTCCACCCATGCTTTCAGTTTTCGTGTTCTCAAGATCTGCTCCAAATTGGTAGTACGACCGAATTGACCCCAACCTACGATATCGGCATCCCGATAGAGAATAGCGCCTGTCGCCAAACCCTGAGCAACCCGCTCGTGCTGCAGAGAATGCCGCTCTTCCCGCTCTAATTTTTGAAATTCGGAGGAACTAACCTGGTGAAAGAGGCACCAACATCCTCCTCTTACACCTTTGTGGCGTAAAAACATCGCTTCAAAATCACTCCAAGTTTCTGGAGTGAGGATCCTAAATGCGAGATGATCTGTAATAGGATGAAATTCCTGCATAAAAAAATTATACTCCACAGCAATCTTGGGATGCCGATTAAAAATATGTTATCATTGGGCTGGTGATGGCATGGGGAGGATGCTGTAACCAATTTTTTTTGGGAACGGTTTTAGACGAGAATGAATATATCTTCCTACCTGTTTGGTTTCATCCTGGCGACACTTTTAGGGGCACTGTTTCATCTTTGGCGTGATGGCGGTATCTTGCGACTCTTGCTCTACTTGGCTCTTTCATGGGTCGGTTTTCTTATCGGTCACTTAGCCTCCGGAACGCTTGGATTTAACTTCCTGAGCGTCGGTCCAGTCAACCTCGCCGGTGGGATCATTGGCAGTATCACCTTTTTGTTCCTGGGGCACTGGATTACCCAGGTTCAACCTGAGTTGGTCACCCGGAACGAGCAATGACCTCTGACCCAACCGAACCGATCAACCTGGTAAAAGAAGGGGATCTGGTTCAACTCCACGGTACAACCCATAAAAATCATCTCCTGGTTCTGAAAGCCGGTGAGGTCTTTATGACCCATCGCGGCGTGATCAAACACGATGACATCATCGGGCAGCCCTGGGGTGTACGGCTGGAATCACACAGCGGTCATCCATTTTTTGTGCTTCAGCCGGGCATCACGGACCTGGTACAAGCCATCAAGCGTACCACCCAGATCATGTACCCAAAGGACATTGGCTACATCGTTCTGCGGCTGGGCGTCGGACCGGGAAAACGCGTTTTGGAATGCGGTGGCGGATCGGGGGGGTTGACCACTGTGCTGGCTTATATGACTGGTGAGACCGGCAGAGTCTATTCCTATGAACGCAACTCCGAGGTACAGCAGCTGGCACGCAAGAACCTGCGCCTGTTTGGGCTGGACCAACGGGTGGAATTTAAGCTGGGCGATGCCAATTCAGGCTTCGAGGAACGCTTTCTCGATGCGATTTTTCTTGATCTGCCGAATCCCTATGACTACCTGGAGCAAGTCAGCACCAGTCTGAAGGGCGGCGGGCAGTTTGCCACGCTTTTGCCAACCATCAACCAGGTTGAATTAACTTTGCGTGCCCTTGCTCACAGCAATTTTGCCTTCATTGACGTCTGCGAAATTTTATTACGCCATTACAAATCCGATTGGGGTCGGCTAAGACCGGTTGACCGCATGGTGGCGCATACGGGTTACCTCATCTTTGCCCGTTCCATCCAGGCAGGGTTGGAAGACCTGGAAGAGGGAACAGGAGCATTAGACAGCGATGATTGACCTGCCTTCCGATTTGCCAGCCCGCCTGGCAGAACAGGAAAAAAGCGGTATCCGCTGGGAGGGGTTTGCCAAAGCCCAGAACCAAGACAAGCTGATCCCTGCTGCGGTGCTCGTACCCCTGATCCGACTGCAAAATCAGTGGCACCTGGTTTACACCCTGCGTTCAGTTCGCCTGCATGACCACAGTGGTCAGGTCTCTTTCCCCGGTGGTTCATGGGAACCTGGGGATGCCAGCCTGATCGATACCGCCTTAAGAGAATCAGAAGAGGAAATTGGGCTTGCTCCAGGTGCGGTCCGGATTTTGGGATGCATGGCGAAGATGGCAATGATCACCCGCTTTGTGGTCACTCCGGTAGTTGGTATCGTCGATTGGCCCACGCCCCTGACAGTCAACCCCGATGAAGTTGACCGCGTTTTTTCCATTCCGCTGGATTGGTTGGCTGATCCGAATAACCGAGAGTATCGGGTACACACGCTATCCGGCACTGATTTTGATGTGTTGTATTTCAAGAATTTCGATGGGGAAATCGTCTGGGGCGCGACTGCCCGTATGACTATGGATTTTTTACGGCTGCTAGGTAGTTAAGAAAAAAAAAGACCCATCCAACGGACAGGTCTTTCTGATTAAAGGCTGGTTTCGAAAGAAGATTACTCTTCTTCTTCCTTCTTGCCTTTTTCCAAAACCTCTGGTTCGGTTTCGACTTCCACGGTTTCTGCTTCAGCTTCTTCTTCTTCAGCAACATAACTAACAGAAACGATGACCTCTTCTGCAGGGGTCAGGACAGTGATCTTATCACCCAGATCAAGGTCGCCAACGCTGATGATATCATCTGAGGTGGCAATCCCGCTGATATCAACCGTAACTCTTTCGAGCATGTCGTCGGGAAGGGCTTCGATTTCGAGCTCATTCAAGACATGGTTGATTAGGGTGTTGGGTTCTTCGTCCAAAACTGGCGCTTCGCCTACCAATTCGATGGCGACATTGGCACGCAGCTTTTCGGTCATGGAAAGAGCCAAAAAGTCCAGGTGCAGCAGGGCACCGGTGACCACATCGTAAGTGCGATCGCGGACAATTACTCTGGTTTGTTTTCCATCCAGGTCAAGCGTGACCAGGGTGGTGGGGGTGATTTTCTTCATCAGAAGGGTGGTAGCATGGGTTTCCATCTGGATCGGGTATGAATCAACTTTGTGACCATAAACTACACCGGGAAGGATGCCCTGGCGGCGCAATTTTGAGACCTGCTTGCCGGTCACATTGCGCTTTTCAACTTTGATAATGATATCGTCGTGCTTTGTAGTCATTTTTCCTCCGGGCGCCTCTCACCCTCTTTGGGGTTACCCTCGCCCATAAATTTACCAGGCTGATCGCTGGCGACTGGTAATAATACTCGTTGACGTGGATTTCGTCAACTTTTTCTTCCAACCTGTTAACCTATCTCAACAATCTGGTCTCGTGGAATATAATCAAATAAACGGAGGTAATTATGTGCGGAAGATTTACCATGGCGATCGATTCAGAAGACTTGCGTACCCAACTGGCGCTAGGACAAATGCCGTTGGATTGGGAAAAGCGCTACAACATTGCCCCCTCCCAGGATGTGCCCACGGTGCCCTTCCCTGAAAACCGGGATGTTGTTTGGATGAAGTGGGGCTTGGTGCCCTTTTGGGCGAAAGACCCTTCCATCGGATACAAGATGATCAACGCCCGGGCTGAGACTGTGGCAGAGAAACCTTCGTACCGCAATTCGTTTCGGAACAAACGCTGCCTGATTTTGGCGGATGGTTTTTTTGAATGGCGCAAAGACGGCAAGCTTTCCACCCCTTTTTATTTCCAACTTGAGGGTGGTGAACCCTTTGCGTTTGCTGGTCTGTGGGACGATTGGGAGAACAAGGGTGTTTCCTCGCAACCAGGACTACCAGGTCTGACCACCTGCACCCTGATCACGACTGATGCCAACGAGGATGTCAAACCGGTCCATCCCCGCATGCCGGTTGTCCTAAGGAAAGAGACAATGTGGGATTGGTTGGAAGAAAGCGACCCCCGCTTCCTGATGAGCCTGCTCAAGCCCCTTCCGGAAGGCAGTCTTTCTGCCCACCAGGTCAGTCGGGATGTCAACACTGCCCAGAGCCAGGGCGAATATCTGATTGAACCGGTTGGAAAAGTTTTGCCTGGATTTTAGGATTTATCGTAGCAGCTTTTTTTCTCTCCATTAGAAAATTTGAAGTAACCCTCACCCCCGCTTCGCGGACCCTCCCCCTGATATGGGGAGGGCTTTAGATTCTTCTGAACAGGGGGATATATTTTTCATTGGTTTTGATCGTGTGGTTTGGTCGCTATTACCCTGTAAGCGAATTCTGTTCTTCTACATAACAAACCCTTCTGGCAGGAAACGGAAATCAGCTCTTACAGTCATTAGATTGTTATGCAGGAATGGGACAAGCCCATTCCCTGCCAATGACCTTTTATTTTGTCCCCCGGCTGCCCCGGAAGCAACACGAAGTGTACGGAGCAAGCGAGGGGGATTCCTACTCCTTACTAACTGTTGTCGCACTCAAATGTAAAGTAAAATTACCTTACCAATTCAGGGATAAGGAAGCGAAAAACCGATGAATCTACCTAAACATGCCATCGCGGCAATCATCTTACTGTCTCTCCTCCTGGCTGCCTGTCAGCCAGCCGTTCAAACGGCAGAACCGACGGTAACCGCAGAACCGAGCGCACCTGCAGCTCCGCTTCCAACCGAAACTGACGAATTGCCTGCCGATGAGGACCCTATGAGTTGGTGGAATGAAGTTGTCTTCTACGAAATTTTTGTGCGTTCCTTCAAGGACAGCGACGGCGACGGCATTGGAGACTTTCAGGGCATCATCTCGCAGCTCGACTACCTCAACGACGGTGATCCTTCTACGACGGATGATCTCGGTATTGGTGGTATCTGGCTGATGCCGATCATGCCCTCGCCCTCCTACCATGGTTATGATGTCACCAATTATCAAACCGTCAATCCGGATTACGGCACCTTAGGCGATTTCAAACAACTGCTCGAAGAGTGCCATCAACGCGGCATTCACGTGGTGATCGATTTTGTCATCAATCACACCTCCAGTGAGCATCCCTGGTTCCTCTCATCCCAGGAACCTGCCAGCGGCTTCCGCAACTGGTACGTTTGGGAAGGGAAGAATCCTGGCAGAACCGGACCTTGGGGTCAGAACGCCTGGTACGAAACCAATGGTTATTATTACTATGCTCCCTTTTGGAGCGAAATGCCCGATTTAAATTATCACGAACCGATGGTGACCAAGGCGATCTACAATGCCTCCAAGTTTTGGCTCGATCTGGGTGTGGATGGCTTTCGTGTCGATGCTGCCCGCTATCTCTTCGAAGAAGGCGTTACCCAACAGGATTCCAAAAGTTCCATCGCCTGGTTCCAGGATTGGCGTAATTATTATCTCGATATCAAACCACAGGCTTATACTGTTGGTGAAGTCTGGACGGACACACAAATTATCGCCAAATACAACGAACCGACTCGCGGAATGCAGCAATACTTCATGTTTGACCTGGCAGCCGATATTCTGGGCGGCATCTATTCGCCGGACCCTTCCCGCATCATGAAGAGCTACCTGGACACGCTCGAATACTTTCCGGATCAGCAGTTTGCCACCTTTTTAACCAACCACGATCAGCAGCGGGTGGCTTCTTACTTTAGCAGCCGCCTGCAGCCTCAAAAACTGGCAGCCTTCGTTTTTTTAACTGGTCCTGGAACGCCTTACCTCTATTATGGTGAAGAAATAGGTATGATCGGTGGAAAACCGGACGAACTGATCCGCAAACCGATGCAGTGGTCTGCCCAGGCTAATGCTGGCTTCAGTGATGCGGAACCCTGGCAGGAATTGGCGAAGGGTTGGGAAGAGACGAATGTCGAAACCGAAAGCGCTGACCCGGATTCCCTGCTGAATTGGTACAAAGCGCTTGTCAACACCCGCAACCAACTCCCCGCCCTGCAAAAAGGCAGCTATCTGCCATTCATTTCATCCTGCCGCCGGCTTTATACGGTCGCCCGCGTTTATGAAGACCAGGTGGTGCTTGTGATGGCGAATTTGGGCGTGCAGACGATGGAAAATTGCACCATTTCTATCGAAGAAAGTCCGCTGGCAGGCACCTGGAATGTTGAAAACGTTTGGGGAGAGTCGCCTTTTGGCGAAATCACATTTGCTGACAATGGTTCCTTATCCGAATTCCTGGTTGCCCCCCTGATTGAAGGCGGACAAACTATGATCCTTACCCTGGGCAAGTAAAAGCCCGGTATCATTTTTATGAAAAGGAGAAAAAATGAAAATCATCGCGAAAATTCTGAGTTTCCTTTTACTGCTTTCGGTTCTGGCTGGCTGCGGCGCTCCCGCCTCCACCCCCATGCCTACAGATGTGCCAGTAGTGGAAGAAACACAGGTGCAGGAAACAGCAGTACCTGTTGAGGAACTGCCGCTATACGTAAACCTGACCTGGCACCAGCACCAACCGCTTTATTACAAAGACGAAGACGGTGTTTACACGCGACCCTGGGTTCGCGTGCATGCCACCAAGGACTACCTGGACATGGCAGAGCTGGTTACCCAGCATCCCGGCATGACTGCCTCCTTCAACCTTACCCCGTCTTTGATCCGTCAGCTGGATGATTTTGTCAACAATTCAGCCAAGGATCTTTACTGGACACTGGCTGAAGTCCCTGCAGCCGAGTTGACCCCGGAACAAAAGACTTTCATCCTGACCCGCTTCTTTGATGCCAACTGGGACCATATCATCGCGGTTTTTCCCCGCTACCAGGAATTGCTCGATCTGCGTGATGGCACGGACGAGGACGCGATCGCTGCGGCTGTCGAAACCTTCACCGAGCAGGATTTCCGCGACCTGCAGATTTGGTTCAACCTTGCCTGGGTCGATCCTGATTATCTTGCAGCAGAACCCTTCAAAGCCCTGGTTGATAAAGGCAGAGACTTCAGCGAGGAAGACAAGGTTGTTTTGTTTGATGGCATCACAAACCTTATTGCAAAAGTGATCCCTACCCACAAAGACCTGCAGGATCAAGGTATTATCGAAGTTACCACCACTCCCTACGCCCACCCGATCCTGCCTTTGATTTTTGACAACAGCCTGGCATTAGTCGGCAACCCCAAGGCGATCATGCCCCAGGAAGCTTTCATCTATCCTGATGACGCCGTCTACCATTTGCAGAAAAGCGTTGAGATGTACGAAGAGCACTTCGGCAGGTCTGTACGCGGACTGTGGCCCGGCGAGGGTTCAGTAGCTGAACAGATCGTACCTTTGGTGAGCGAGGCAGGCTACCAGTGGATGCAAACCGGCGAACCCGTTTTGGTTGCTTCGCTTGGCATGCAGGGCGACCGCTTTGCCCGCGATGGTTCCGATACCGTCACCGACCCAGACACGCTCTACCGTCCCTATTATGTTCAGGGCGAAACTGGCGAAAAAGTGGCTGTCTTCTTCCGTGACTGGGTCATTTCTGACAAAGTCGGTTTCACCTATTCTGGCATGAGCGGTGAAGACGCCGCACAGGATATGGTCAACCGCCTTGAAAACATCCGCACCAGCCTGGAAGGAATTGAAGGTCCCCACATTGTCACCATCGTGGTCGACGGTGAGAATGCCTGGGAAAACTATGATAACGATGGCAAGGAATTCTTCCATGCCCTCTACACCAAGCTGGCTACCAGTGATACCCTCAAGACGATCACACCCTCGGCTTATCTCGAACTCTATCCAGAGCAGCGCGAACTACCGGAACTCTTCCCGGGTGCCTGGTTTAGTGCCAATTACGACACCTGGATCGGCGAACAAGAAGAAGCCGAAGGCTGGGATCTGCTGGCAAAAGTGCGCGCTGATCTCAAGCGATATGAAGACGGCACACTTGATGCCACCCCCGAAGCCCTGGCAGAGGCACAGGACTTCATGTACCTCGCAGAAGGCTCGGACTGGTTCTGGTGGTATGGTACCGACCAGGATTCCGGGCAAGACAGCTACTTTGACGAAGGCTATCGCGCCCTCCTGAAAGGTGTCTATACCTCGTTGGGTGTTGAATCCCCAACATTCCTCGATATTCCCATCATCCAAACGCAACCGATCAAGGCTGAAGTCGCAACTACTGGTGAGATGACTCCTACTGTTGACGGAAATCTGAATAATGAGGAATGGGAACCTGCAGCCAAGTATTTTTCAAACGACGAATCTGTCATCGGAACTTTTGCTTATGGTATGGATCAGGTTAATCTGTACATTGCTTTTGATTTTACGATCCCCGATAACACCTACACCTCCGTGCAGATCTACCTCAATGCAGTTGGCGATAATGAAAAATCCATGACCACTTCTGAGGATGGAAAACTGATCTCGCCGGCTTCACGTATGATCGATCTACCCTTCGACCGCAGCCCGATAAAGTTGTACATGGCAAGCGAGCAAGGCTGGGTGGAATCCGGTGAAATTGAGGGAAAAGTCATTTTAAATGGTAATCACGTAGAAATATCATTGCCAAAAACAATCCTGGGAGAGGTAGGAGCGGGAACGGTTGTGCCAGCCCAGGTTGTCTTACCGACCAATGAAAAAATTCAAATCAATCAATCGGCACCAATCGGCATCCAGTATTTCAGCTTTGAACCGCTCTCCTCACTCTTAAGGGTTGAAGATCCTGCAGGGGATGATTTTGGACCCGGAACCTATACCTATCCGACGGATGGTGTCTTCAAGGCGGGCGATTTTGACCTTACTTTCTTTGACCTCTCCAGCGATGGCGCTTACCTGTACTTCACCTTTGGTATCAAGGCAGAGATCGCCAATGGCTGGGGCTCGCCCTCAGGCTTCTCCGTCCAGACATTGGATTTGTACCTGGACAAAGACCCTGGGGCTGGCACCGGCTCGCGAATGCTTCTACCCGGACGCAATGCTGCATTCCCGCCTGAATATGGCTGGGATATCGCCCTCTGGATTGAAGGATGGACCCCACAGGTAGTGGTTTTGGATGCTGATGGTTTGCCTGTCAACTATACCGAAGCAACCAGTGCAATGAAGGTTTATGTCGACAACAGCCAAAATGCAGTTGTGGCCAGTGTGCCGGTGGAATTTTTCGGCGAAGGTGAGCCGGAATCCTGGGCGTTTGCGGTCGCCCTGCTTGGGCAGGAAGGCTACCCCGCAGCAGGCGTCTGGCGCGTGCGCGACGTCAACCAAAAAGCGGAAGGCTACCGCTTTGGTGGTGCCCCGGCAGACAATAACCATACCCGTATCATCGATCTGCTCATTCCGGAAGGAGCGGAGATTGACCAGCAAACAGCTTTGAGCACCTATCTCTCCTCTGCCTCCCCCGTTGATGGTAAAGGTCCGGATGATTTTGCCATCATTCCAATGATCACAGTGGATAGTGCGAACTAAGAGAGACTCATGAAACAAGATTTTTACTTAACCACAACCCCCAGGCCGGACGTTGAGCTGACGCTTGATGATGGACGCATCTTCACCGGAAAACGCGGGGCGAAATTAGAAAAATTTGCCAAAGTAATCCAGGGAGAAGACCAGCCCCAGATCGTGGGCATGGTTCTGGATGGCTCACTGCGTGAGCTTACCTATCCATTACAAAAAGATGGTGTTGCCAGCCTGATCACCATGGCTGATGCGGATGGCGCTCGCATTTACCGGCGCTCGCTGGTCTTTCTCCTGGAGGTGGCATTCAAGCACTGTTTCCCCGAAGGATTGCTGACCATCGATCACTCCGTCTCTTCAGGCGGGTATCACTGCCAGATTCATAATCTGAACGGTTTTGACCGAGAGGAACTCGCCAAACTTGACACTTACATGCAAAAATTAGTGCAGGACGATATTCCTTTTGTTCGGGAGACAGTCCCGCTTCAGGAGGCGATCGATTATTTCAACGCTGCCGGTGAGACAGACAAGGTCAGCCTGCTCAAATATCGTCAACGCCCGGATCTGGTACTCTATCGTGCCAACAACGTGCGCGATTACCATCATGGCTATATGGTCCCCTCTTCGGGATATCTGAAATGGTTCGAACTTGAACTGGTGGATGAAGGCTTTGTGCTGCGTTTCCCGCGGCGTCACACGCCCAATGAGATTGAGCCCTTGGGTAAATTCCCGACCCTCCTGAAAACCTTTAAGGAATATGGCGAATGGTTAAACAAATTAGGGATCCCATCGGTAGGCGCGCTAAATGATGCCATTCAAACCGGGCATATCGATGAAGTCATCCTGGTTTCTGAAGCTCTGCATGAAATGCAGATCTCAAAGATTGCAGATCAGATCTACGATAACCACGACAGAATCGGGGTCATCCTGATCGCCGGTCCCAGCTCTTCCGGGAAGACGACCTTTTCAAAACGGCTCAGCATCCAGCTGGTTTCCAGGGGCGTCAACCCGTTTGCCCTGGAAATGGATAATTTCTTTGTAGATCGTTCCAAAACTCCTCTCTTGCCCAATGGAAACAAGGATTACGAATCCTTACGCGCCATGGACCTGGAACGTTTGAACCACGATGTTAAGGCTTTGCTCGCTGGTCAGGAAGTTCAGCTTCCTCATTACAACTTTATTTCCGGGATGAGCGAGGATGGAAAAATTGCCCGTTTGAGCAAAGGCGATATCGTCATTCTGGAGGGGATTCATGGCTTGAACCCCAGCCTTCTGCGGGATATTGACCCTGCCAATACCTTCCGGATTTACATTTCCTGCCTGACCCAGCTCAACCTCGATCGGCATAATCGCATTTCAACTACCGATACCCGCATGCTGAGGCGTATTGTGCGCGATGCGCGTGACCGCGGCTATACCGCCAGCCAGACGATCGCGAGGTGGGAGTCGGTGCGCGTAGGTGAAAAACGCCATATTTTCCCGTACCAGGAACATGCCGATGTGATGTTTAACTCCGCCCTTGCGTACGAAATTTCCACCTTGAAACCCTTGGTGGAACCACTCCTGCGCCAGGTTAGTTTTGGCACGATGGAACACATTGAAGCAAAACGTCTCTTGAAGTTCCTGGAATGGTTCCTACCGACCACAACAGAATATGTACCGGATAACTCGCTGCTACGGGAGTTTATTGGAGGATCGATCCTAACCGATTTTTCCATGTGGCAAAGATAGGCACGATCTCTCTCGATCAAAAAAAGGCTGCCCATTTTCGGGCAGCCTTTTTCGATTCTATCGCAATGAACTATTTCTCTGTCATCGTTTTCTTGATCATCACAGACAATCTTCTGACGCCTTCGCGGATCTTTTCTGGATTGGTCGCGGAGAAATTCAGCCGCATCGTATTGACCGGACCCTCATTCGGGTAGAACGGCACGCCAGGCACGTAGGCAACCTTTTCTTCCACTGCCTTAGGGAAAAGGTCCAGGCTGTTACAGCCTTCCGGTAAGCGCAGCCAGAGGAACAAGCCACCCCGGGGCGTTGTCCAGGTGGTGCCTTCGGGCATAAAGTCGGCAAAGGCTTGTAACATCGCGTCGCGTCGTTCTTTGTAAACGCGTTTGATTGTCTCGATATGCTCTGGCAGCCATTCAGCGCTTGCCATTTCGTAAGCGACATATTGGTCAAAGGTTGAACACTGCAGATCGGCACCTTGTTTTGCTTGCACCATACGCTTGATCACTTCAGAGGGTCCAATCACCCATCCGATGCGGAGACCGGGAGCCAGGATCTTGGAGAAGGTGCTGGTGTAGATCACATTACCCTCAAACTTGCCGTTCTCACAACCACGATAACTGGCATCCAATGCCGCAATCGGAGTGATCGGTTCGCCTTCGAACAACAGCTTGCCATAGGGATCGTCTTCGATCAGAGGCACACCATATTTACTCGCCAATTCGATCAACTTTTTTCTGCGTTCCAACGACATCGTAACACCCAGCGGGTTGTGGAAATTCGGTAATACATACATGAACTTAATATTCTGCCTGATCAGGAATTCCAGATTGTCTGTGACCAAACCATCTTCGTCAGTGTCCGCCGTGACATAGATTGGTCCATAGGTATTCCAGGCCTGGATCGCCCCCAGGTAGGTTGGCGATTCCGTCAGGAGACGGTCGCCATTATTGATGAAAATTCGTCCGACAAAATCGAGTGCCTGTTGTGATCCAGTGGTGATGAGGATATTATCCTTCTCCACTGAGAGACCTTGCTTGTTCACATCGTCTGCAATCCATTGACGCAGCGGGTCGTAGCCCTCTGTTGTCGCATATTGCAGAGCCTTCTTTCCGTACAGGCTTAATACCTTGTCACAGGCAGCTTTCATTTCTTCGATAGGGAAGAGCTCGGAAGCGGGGAAACCACCTCCAAACGAGATCACATCCGGCTGATTGGTGACTTTGAGCAGCTCGCGGATGAAGGAACTCTTCATCCTTTGAGTACGGTTGGCGAAACGAAGTTCCCAGGGTGTTGGCATTTGGTTTACTCTCCTTTTTTTTGCGTTGTCTATTTCATGTATCGACTAACAATTGTTGCCGCGCCAGGCAGGGCTACCCGATCGCCAGGGGTGAGTTGAGCGGGTGGATTTTGCCTCCAGTTTGGCGCGTTTTGGAAAATGAATATCTTGGTCCCTTCCACTGCAGCCTTTCTGTCGATGAAAGCTTGCCCGGTCAGATAACCATTGCTGTCGATCGCACAGCTGGTCACTCTACCGATCATGCGACCCTTCAGATCGCAGACCGGATCGCCATGGTGAGCCATGCGTACGGCTTTCTCGTCAAAGGTGAAGCGGGCAACCACGCCGGTGCGTTCTGCTTCGCGTTTGACAAAAGCATCCCTGCCAATAAACCAGGCAGAGTTCAGCTTCAGGAAGGGCAGGAACCCAGCTTCACCGATGGTCAAATTCATGTCGCCGCCCATCTCGTGCCCGTAGAGGGGCAATCCTGCTTCAGTACGCAGGGAGTCGCGTGCGCCCAGACCATTGGGCAGCATACCCAAGGGGGTGCCAGCCTCCATGAGGGCGTTCCAGAATCGAACAGCATCATCCGGGTGAACAAAGAGTTCGAAGGACATCTTTTCACCAGTGTAGCCGGTGCGGGAAACGATCACATCCACTCCGCCGACCACGCTCTGGCAGAGCTGGTTGCGGTTCAAACGGCGGATCTTGCGTTGTTCTGCGGGTTCGGCTATTGAGCAGAGAATTTCCCGGCTCAGTGGTCCTTGCAGCGCAATGTCCACCAACATATCTTTGCCTGCTTTAGGATCTTTCAAGTTACGAAGGGTCACATAGCGACCAAAGATCGTCACCCAGGGGCGCTCGCGGTCTACCACCACTTCGCCGTCCTTGACTGCATTTAACCATGCCCAGTCTTTGGCTTCGTTGGCAGCGTTGACGACCAGCAGGTACTTTTCTTTCGCGATCCGATAGATGATCAGATCGTCGATAACGTTCGCGTCCGGATCCATGAAGTGGGTGTAAACCGACTCACCAACTTCGCGGAAGAGAACGTCATTGCCGCAGACGGAATCGAGGAAGACGGCTGCATCCGGACCTTCTGCCATGAAGGCACCCATGTGTGTTACGTCAAACAGACCAGCCGCTTGCCGGGTTGCCAGGTGTTCCTGCAATACCGAGGAATACCATAATGGCATATCCCAGCCAGCGAAGGGGGTCATTTTTGCGCCTAAGGCAACGTGTGTATCGTAGAGCGGTGTACGTTTAATAGGCGCGTCCTGCGGTTCATTCCAGACAAAGTCCGGGCGGGGGTCAAAAGTGACATCTTTGGGCATGCCCACAAAGTAAGGTTTGTAATGATCGATCGGGTCATCTTCTGGTTTCACCCAAACCGGATCAGCTTTGTTGATTGAAATTGGGCCAGGGATTCTTTGAGTCAGGTCTTCGTCGTAGTAGATAAAACCGGTGCTAAGCCCCACGATCCACAATCCAGCCAGCCCCAGTTTTTCGGCGGGAACAGTCAGAATGTAGCGATAAGGAGTCTTACAGGTCAGTACGCCCTCGATATCGCCTGAGGTTGTGTGCATCATAGTGTTCTGCGAATCTCCCGGCTGCAGTGCTTCCACGTCACTGGTCATGGCGAGGTTCAGGAAAGCCCGAACGGTTTCACCGGTCATTTCCAGTGCCCCAAAACCTGAACGGGGATGATCTTCCAGGTAGAAGTAATGCGGAAAGCCATGAAACTGGGTGATCTCGTCAATCCCGGGCTTGGCATCCGCCATGGCGCGCACCTCACTGTTGATACGGATCAGCTGTTCGAAATCCAGTTTGGCACGGGTTTTGTTGCCTGTGCGTCCGATCATGTAATACGGAGTGGTAGCTTTGAAAAGACGATCGATCATGCCTGCGATCACTTGAAAATCACTTTCCTTGAAACCGCGTTGAGTCAGCCAAGTGGTGCCCATCCGAATACCACTGGAACGCAGGGCAGATTTATCGCCCGGAATGGTGTTGCGGTTGGCAACAATACCTGCCAGGTCCAGTATGCGCGCCCCCAGGTCACCGTTCAAAGGCACACCGTCAGGGCTCTTGTAGGACTTGCAGTCAATCAGGCACATGTGACTGTCAGTGCCGTCGTAAGGCACCTTGACGCCCAGTTCTTTGAATGCGTCTGATAATGCTCTGGCATTCTTGAGTGTCTGATCCTGTAATTCGATAAATTGATTGGTGGTGGCGAGTTTGAAGGTTAGCGCCATTCCCGCAATAACGTTGACATGCGGTCCGCCTTGTTCACCCGGGAAGATGCCTTTGTCAATCTGCTCGCCCAGTTCACGATCATGGCAGATCACCACGGCCCCGCGGGGACCGCAGAGGGTTTTATGGGTGGTGAAACTGACCACATCAGCGATGCCGATGGGGGAGGCAACTTTCTTTGCCGCGATCAAGCCAGCAATATGCGAAACATCCGCCAACATCCATGCGCCAACTTCATCCGCGATTTCACGGAATTTCTGCCAATCCGGGATCCAGGGATAGGAGGTGAAACCAGCGATGATGACTTTCGGCTTGACTTCCTTGGCAATCCGTAGAATTTCTTCGTAATCCAGTTTTTGCGTTTTGGCATCCACCGTATAAGAATGGGCATTGTAGAACAATCCGGAACGATTCACTGGTGAACCATGCGTCAAGTGTCCGCCGTGAAGCAGGTCCATTCCCAGGATGGAATCTCCTGGTTTGATCAGGGCGGTATAAACAGCCGTATTGGCTGGCGCACCGGAAAGCGGCTGAACATTCACCCAAAGGTCGTCTGGAATCAGATCGTTGGCAGCAAAAAGCTCTGCCGCACGTCGGCGAGCCAGCGCTTCGATCATATCGACATATTCCACGCCTTTGTAATAGCGACCATCGCTGTGACGGCGATAACGACCTAACTGCAATGCATAGTCCATAATGGTATCTTCGTCCTGATAACGGGTTTCAGGACGCGGATAACCCTCGGCATAGATATTTGTGAAAGGTGATGCCAACAAGTCGCGGACCGCTTTTGGCGCAATGCTTTCACTGGGGATCATGATCAGACGTCTTGCCTGGCGTTCGGTTTCGAAATCGACCAAACCTTTGACATTGGGATCGTAATCTTCAACACGTTTTTCAAATAAGTAGTCGCTCATAGAATTACCTCAGGTAAGGATTATCTCCCTGCTTAAGAGCAGAGGATTTGTTTGGATTGCGTATTTTTGGGAGAAAAGAGTTGAAAAATGATACAAAGATGCCTTAACTACAGTGACGCGGCCGTAGTCCTCATACAAGGTCATCGTTATCTTCGCCATCAGGATAATTGTACCTTATTTCAAGGCGATTTTTCTGAACAACTCAGGCAGCAAGGCTGGATTATATGTTCCTTATCCCCGGAATAGAGCCTGTACTATAATCAAGAAATGCAGGATGAAAAAAGTGCGATTAACGATGAAGTTGCTCTGATCAACGCTGCCAGAACTGACCCTGAGGCGTTTGGTCAGCTATACGAGCGGTATGTGGAGCGAATTTATAACTATATCTACTTTCGGGTGGGAGGCGCCGGTGATGCTGAAGACCTTACCGCCAGGGTTTTCTTCAAAGCGCTGAGAAGTATCGGCGGCTACCGCCATATGGGGTTGCCCTTTTCTGCCTGGTTGTACCGCATCGCCCATAATTTAGTCGCAAATTACCATCGTGACCGATCCAGAATGCAAGAGATTTCAATTGAAAACCTGGTTGTGGAAGATACCAACAATAGCAGCGCTCCAGAGCACCTTATGGAAACCAGGCAGGAAAACGATTTCTTGCTGGCACTTATCAATGATCTTTCTCCGCAAAAAAAGGAACTGATCATCCTTAAGTATGTTCAGAAACTCTCCAATGAGGAAATTGGACAGATCTTTGGGAAGACGGAAGGCGCAATAAAGAGTTTATATCACCGCACCCTGGTTGAGTTGAAAGAACGCGCAAAACAAAACAACGACGCCCGCATCTTTTGAAGTAACCAGGGGTTCATTAATGCAAGGAGATGATTGACAACATGCAAATGGCTGAAGAATTCGATACAGAATTGATTGGATTTGAACAACAGCTCGCTCAGCAAATGGAGCACTACGCGCCTGACAGCATTTTTGTGCAAGATTTGAAAGACCGTTTGGTAACCTCACGGGTTTTCAAGCTGAGACGGGAAATTGGTGCAATCCTGGTCGCCAGTTTTGCGCTATTGTTTTTCGCAGCGATCACCTTCACCCTCGATCAGCTCCTCCGCCGCAATAAAAGATCCAGCTCAAGTTGAGCCATACACCTCTACCCATCCAGCTAAGAACTGAATAATCACCAAAAAAAAGAGCGGTGTGTGTAGTGATCACCGCTCTTTTCTTGAAAAGCAAAAATTCTAACCTTCGTAGGTATCGCGTACCCAGTCGCCGACCATCCAGTACTTGAAATCACGATGGTGGTAGGTGTCTACTGCAGCCACAACCGCATATATCAGCGCGCCGACAGGAATTAATGTCAACAGAAGTGCAATTGGGAATCCACAAATGCCTATCAGGACCAGGCTAAGGGCAGCTGAGAGAGCCCAGGCTATGCCTGCCAGGACTGCGGCTCCGAAGAAAAATACGCCCTGAAAAACCAAAGCCTGCATTGCTTGATAGGCGACATAGCGGGAGCGGTCTTTGTAAGCGAAGTAAATGATCAGGGGAGGTAAAAGTCCCAGCAAACCGGTAAACAGGTTCAGGAAAATACCTAAATGGGCAAACATCGCCAGAGTGCTCTCTTCGGAATGTTCCAATCCGGGTTGAGTGTTGAAAACTGGCTCTTCAGAACCATCTCCATGGGCATCGATGATCACAGGATCAGGATCAATAAATTCATTTTGATCAGTCATAGCAACCTCACTTTCACTTGATGGCATCAATTATAAACTATCCTGCAGGACTCAAAGAAAAACGCAAGTAAAGATTGGTAACTATTTGTTCATTATTTGTATAAACAAATACGGTTGTGATAAAATCTTCTTATGTACACCAGAATTGTGTTCATGGGTTCGCCCGATTTTGCCCTTCCGACCCTGGAAGAACTTCATCGCAATCACCAGGTGGTGGGGGTGGTCACCCAACCTGACCGTCCGGCTGGACGTGGGCGAAAAGAACAACCTCCCGAGATTAAAAAACTTGCGCAGGAGTTGGGTTTACCCACTTTTCAGCCCCAATCTCTGCGGAAACTTTCTGCGGTAGCCCAACTCGCCGAATGGAAGCCTGACTTGATTGTTGTTGCCGCCTATGGTCAGATTCTGCCAAAAGCGGTCCTGGAGATGCCAAGCAAAGGTTGCATCAATGTGCATGCCTCGCTTTTGCCCGCCTGGCGGGGTGCTTCCCCGATCCAGGCTGCTATTGCCAATGGCGACACCGAAAGCGGCGTGACCATTATGCTGATGGATGAAGGCATGGATACCGGGGGCATCCTGGCTCAGCGGGCAGTACCGATCCGACCCGGCACAACAGCCGTTGAACTCTCTGATCAGCTGGCTCACCTTGGGGCAAAAACACTGGTTGAAATCCTGCCTGCCTACTTGCGGGGTGCCCTGGCAGCGGTGCCGCAGGATGAATCCCGTAAAAGTTATGCCCCAAAACTAAGCAAACAAGATAGTTTTCTGGATTTCAGCCTTCCAGCCCTGACCTTGCTTAACCAGGTTAATGCTTACCAACCCTGGCCTGGAGCGGTTTATGAATGGCAGGGCAAACGCTTGAAAATCATTGAAGCTCATGTGCACCCGACCTTCGAATGTGACCCCAGCGGACGGTTTGTGATCAACGGTCTGCCGGCTATTTGTACGGGCGATGGTTTGCTGGTGCTGGATACAGTCCAGCCGGAAGGCAAAAAGCCGATGCCTGGAAAAGCCTTCCTCAACGGTCAACCCGATTGGCTGGAACACGAGTAACTCCCGGATCCACACAATGATTCTTCACCCATAAAGGACGGCTTCCACGTCGTCCCGGGTGTGCGTATACAACACCACGGAGGGAGACAAGCCCCCTCCGTACGAGTTTGTAAGTCAGGTTGCGATGCCTGCCCTGGTAGCGACGAGCATTGGCATTATGTTGCCTTTTAGCTATTCTTCCGGGAAGAATGCCTGCTTCCACTCGTAGAGCTTGTTCAGGGCTTGGATCGGCGTAAGCGATTCCAAATCAAGCTTATTAAAAGCATCCATTAGCGGATTGTTTTCGGGGAACAGGCGCAGCTGCTCCTTTTCCTCTTTATTCTCAGGCAACGTCGTGCCCGAGCTGGCTTCCAACTGCTTCAAGATCTCATTGGCGCGGGCGATCACAGGTGCAGGCAACCCTGCCATTTGGGCGACGTGGATGCCATACGACCTGTCAGCGGCACCCGGCACAATTTTGTGCAAAAAGATCACCTGCTCGTCCGCTTCCGTCACTGCCACGTTGTAATTGCGCACTCCCGGGAAGAGCTCTGCCAGCTCAGTCAGTTCATGGTAATGCGTGGCAAAAAGGGTGAAAGGTTTCAGCTTTGGATGGCTGTGCAGATACTCGATGATCGCCCAGGCAATCGAAAGCCCATCATAGGTGCTGGTGCCGCGCCCGATCTCGTCCAGGATCAACAGGCTGCGCGGCGTGGCATTATTCAATATGTTAGCGGTCTCGAGCATCTCCACCATGAAGGTCGACTGACCCTGGTGGATGGCATCCTGAGCGCCAATGCGCGTGAAAACACGGTCAACCAGCCCAATTTCAGCCTGGTCAGCCGGTACAAAACTGCCGATCTGCGCCATCAGCACGATCAACACCACCTGCCGCAAAAAAGTGGACTTGCCGCTCATGTTTGGACCGGTGATCAACCGGATGATCTCACCATCTTCGAAAACGGTATCGTTGGCAATGTAGCGGTTTCGCATTGTGAGTTGTTCGACCACCGGGTGACGCCCTGCCAGGATGCTGATGCCCTTATCCTGCTTGAGGATTGGTCTTGAAAACTTGTTCAGCGCTGCCACTTCAGCCAGCGAAAGCAAACAGTCCAAACGCGCGATGCAGCGGGCAGTTTCCAGCAATTCCTGGCTCGATTTTGCCAGCTGCGCCACCACCTGCTGGAAGACCTTCACTTCAATTTCGTGGATCTGGGTCTCAGCGTTGAGCACCAGGGATTCATATTCCTTCAGTTCGGGGGTAATGAAACGCTCGCTGTTGACCAGCGTTTGCTTGCGAATGTATTCTTCGGGGGCTTTGTCTGCCAGCCCACGCGATATCTCGAGGTAATATCCAAAGACTTTGTTGAAACCGACCCGTAAGGTCTTCAGACCAGTACGCTGGCGTTCGGACGATTCAAGCGAATTGATCCATTCGCGGGCATGCCTGGAAGAAGACACCACCTGGTCAAGTTCCTGGGAAAATCCTTCCCGGATCAGTCCAATGGTGTTGAGGGTGGCAGGCGGTTCGTCGCTGATTGCCCTCTCCAGCAGGTCCAGTTCGTTTTCATACGTTCTCCAGCCTTCCAGAACCGGGATCAGTGCCGATTGATCACTTTCAAGCAGGTGGATCAAACCTGGCAGCGTGCCCAGATCTTCCCGCAGTGCCACCAGGTCGTTGGGGCGGGCTGAACCGTTCACCAGGCGGGTCACCAGTCGTTCCAGGTCATGCAGTTGCTTGAGCAATTCAGCGATTTGCTTTCTCTCGACACCGCGATCATAAAAATATGCCACTGCGTCCAGCCTCTGATTAATCTGTTCGATGTCCAGCAGAGGTTTGTTGACCCAACTGCGCAGCAAGCGCTTGCCCATGGGGGTCTGAGTTTTGTCCAGGATCCCTAGTAAGGACCATTCGGTTTTGCCGTCGCGCAGTGTCTCGGTCAGTTCGAGGTTACGGCGGGTTTCGGCATCCAGAACCATAAAGTCAGACAAACTGTAGGTGCTGAAGGATAGTTCGATCTCCAGCAGTCCTTTTTGGGTTTCTTTCAGGAATTTAAGCAGTGCGCCGGTGGCTCGTACAGCCAGCGGATAGGTTTTCAGTCCCAATCCTTCCAGGTTGCTTACCCGGAATTGAGTTTTGATCAATTCCTGGGCACGTCCAGGTTCAAAATACCAGTTGGGAATGCGGGTCAGGTTGAATTCAGGCACTTCTTTTCCATCGGACGTATCTGAAATCAGGATTTCTGCTGGGCTCAGGCGCTCTAGCTCTGCCCGGAGAAGCACTTCTACATTACTGCCTGAGAGTTCGGTAGCAGCCAGTTCGCCGGTGGAAATATCCACATAAGCCAATCCCGCTTTGCCATCCTGGAGGAAGTGGCACGCCAGGTAATTGTTCCTGCCGCTGGGTAGCAGGTTGGGTTCAACCACCGTGCCAGGGGTGACCACCCGGATCACCTCCCGCGGAAAGAGACCTTTATCTGGCTGGTCGCCCACCTGTTCACAGATGGCGACGTGGTAGCCTTTCTCGATCAATCTGCCCAGGTAATTATCGACCGCATGGAAAGGGATGCCTGCCATGGGCACGCGCACACCCTTGGCAACTGGTCGGGAGGTGAGCACAATATCCAGCGCGTCAGCTGTCTTGCGAGCGTCATCATCGAAGGTTTCGTAAAAATCGCCCAGCCGAAAAAACACGATCGCATCCGGATATTCTTGTTTGATTTCCAGGTATTGCTGTCGTAAGGGCGTGATTGTTTCTTCCATGGCTTATTTCAGGTTTTCCTGGATGTAAGATTCCACCTGAGCCAACGCTTCGGGCAGTTTGGCAGGGTCTTTCCCGCCTGCCTGCGCCATATCCGGGCGCCCGCCGCCGCCACCGCCCACCACCAGGGCGACGCGTTTGATCAGGTCGCCAGCTTTCAAACCGCGACTGATCAAGTCTGGGGTGACAGCGGCGATCAGGCTGGGCTTCTCGTTGATCACCGTGCCAAGCACCACCACGCCGCTGGGGTGTTTCTGGCGGAATTGGTCTGCCAAAGAACGCAGCGCATCCACATCCGCGTTCGGGATCAGGGCGCTAAGCACCGGAACACCAGAAATCTCTCTTACATCGTCCATTTTTTGCTTGAAGGCTTGATTGGCAACTTCAATACGCACTTGATCCAATTCGCGATTGGTCTGTTTTAACTCAGCTTCGAGCGCTTCAACTTTACTGAACACATCCCCCGGGCTGCTTTGCAGGTGCGAGGCAACCTGATTGAGATGGTTGATGTTTTCCCGTGCATAATGATAGGCACCCAGACCTGTGACAGCCTCGATGCGCCTTATGCCCGCAGCCACGGACGCCTCCGAGAGAATGTAGAATGATCCGATCTCAGCAGTGTTATCCACATGCGTGCCGCCGCAAAGTTCATAAGAAACTCTGCCGCGCTCATCTGCCACTTCGATCGTACGAACGGTCTGACCATATTTTTCTCCAAAGAGGGCTGTGGCACCTTCGGCTTTCGCCTGGTCAAGCGTCTTAATGGTCTTTTGCACGGGATATTCTTCGGCAATCAACTGGTTGACACGCTCTTCGATCTTCAGTAAATCGGTCTTGGACACAGCCTGGGGGTAGTTGAAGTCGAACCGCATACGTTCCGGGTCAACCACCGAGCCAGATTGATGCACCTTGTCGCCCAAAACGTAGCGCAGGGCGGCATGAAGCAGGTGTGTGCCGGTGTGGTTGCGCATAGTCGAGCGGCGGGAAGGGATGTCGACGCTGACAAGGGCAGCATCATCCACATTTGGCGAACCCTGTATGACCGTTCCGGCAAGCAGGATCAACCCAGTCACTGGTTTGAATGTGCGGTCAATTTTCACTTCCCAGGCTTGAGAGTTTTTCGCTTCACTCGCAACCACTGGTACGGAAATGACTTTTCCACTGTCGCCAACTTGACCACCAGACTCAAGATAAAGAGGACTTTCAGAAACCACCAGTTCCACCTCGTCACCAACCTGAGCTGATTGGACCAGTTCTCCATCCCGCAGGATGCCAACCAATCTGGCTGCCGTTGTGAAAGAGGTGTAGGGATCATAACGCACACCTTCAACCGGCAGTTTGCCTAGCGCCTGCAGGTTGCCCAAAAGCTCGGCATAAAACTCGGTCTTGTTGCCGTTCATATCCGCGAAGGCAGAGCCCTTTCCTGAAGCCTGGCGGTGGGCTTCCATCGCTTCGTAGAATCCATTCTCATCCACATTCAGGTTTGATTCAGCCAGGATGTCCCGTGTGATCTCCATTGGGAAACCCAGGGTAGCATACAGGTCGAACGCCCTTCTGCCATCCAAAATCGTCTCATTGGCGGTTTTCAACTGGTCGATATACTCCTGCAATTGCGTAAAACCGCTGTCCAGCGTCTCGGCAAAGCGTTTTTCTTCGCTCGTCAGCGTATCTTCGATCAATTCCCGGTTGGCACTCAATTCTGGGTAGGCCTGGTGATAATTTTCAATCACCCTGGAAGCAATTTTTGCCATAAAAGGTTCGCTCAGGTTGATTTTGCGGGCAAAACGGGCTGCACGGCGGATGATCATGCGGCAGACATAATTTCGACCAACATTGCCGGGGATGACGCCATCCGCGATCAGGAAAGAGGCTGCACGGACATGGTCGGCGATCACCCGGTAGGCTGTCAGGTTCTTCTGGCGTTCTTCCATGCTTTGCCCTGCCAGGCGTTGCGTTTCATCCAAAAGAGGCTTGAGCAGGTCTGTTTCGTAGTTGCCGTTCACGCCCTGGATAATTGAAACGATTCGTTCAAAGCCCATGCCGGTATCCACATGCCGTTTGGGCAGTGGTTGAAAATTGGTGGGGGAGGTGCGGTTGTATTGGATAAATACGTTGTTCCAGATCTCGACAATGCGGCTGCAGTCGCCGTTGACTTCGCAGACATGTCCGGGCACATCCTTCATAGTGCAAAAAGAAGGTCCGAAATCGTAATGGATCTCGCTACAGGGTCCGCAGGGACCGGTTTCTGCCATTTCCCAGAAATTATCCTTGCGTCCGCCCTGTACCAGGTGAGCCGGGTCAAAGCCAGGCTGAGCCAGCCAAAAATCACGGGCTTCCTGGTCACTGGGCAGGTCACCCTGATCGTCGACGAAATAGCTTGCGTGCAGCCTCTGTGGGTCCAGTCCCCACACTTTCGTAAGCAGCTCCCAACTCCACTGGATGGCTTCCTTTTTGTAATAATCACCAAAAGACCAGTTGCCCAGCATTTCAAAGAAGGTGTGATGGGTGTTGTCGCGACCGACCGTATCGAGATCGTTGTGCTTGCCCGAAACACGCAAACATTTCTGGGAATCAACAGCGCGGGAGTATGGGCGGGTTTCGGTGCCCAAAAAGACATCTTTAAATTGCACCATACCGGCGTTGGTGAAGAGCAGGGTGCTGTCGCCGCCCGGAACAAGTGAAGCACTGGGCACAACCGTGTGCCCGCGTTCAGCGAAAAAGTCGAGGAAAGACTGACGAACCTGGTTGCCGGTTAGATACATAAGATGACTCCATCAATGGTTTAATTAACGAAGAAATTATACTTGATATCCTCAGCCAAACTCACGCCCGCCTGACAAGCTTGTTCAGCTTCCTGCTTTTCCTGGTGAAAAGTTTTCGCTTAACCTGTGGAACCTGAAAGATGATATGATTTCTGCTAATAATTCGATGATTATTCTGAGACGTTTATTCTTTTCAATCTTACGTTCTGTGCTGACCCTGATTCTCATCACAGCAATTCTTTACGCCAGCTTGATGGTGACTCCGGCAGAAACACGGGCATCTTTATACATGCCAAAAAAAACTTCCCCCCGCATGACGGAAGAAATGTACGCCAAAATGCTCCAGGACATGATCGATAAATACCAGCTGGACAGACCGTTTCCGGTGCAATACTTATCCTGGGCTGGCAACCTGATCAAAGGTAATTGGGGTTATAGTCCCAATCTGCAGGAAGATGTCTTAACCGGGCTCACACGCCGAGCTCCAGCCACATTGGAATTGACCTTCTATGCGATCATTATATACTTTCCATTGGGACTTCTCAGCGGTGTCGTAGCCGGTAACAGGAAAAAAGGTATCGCAGACAGGTTGTTCCGAACGACAGCCTTTGTTGCAACATCTCTCACTCCAATGATCCTGGCGATCATCATGATGGTGGTTTTTTATATCACGCTTCGGTGGTTTGCGCCTGGACGTCTGGGAACAGCCTTCTCCCCATTGATTGAAGCAGAAAGTTTTAACTCTTACACGGGCTTTATCACGATTGACGGCTTGCTGAACAAGAATCCAGCTCTCACATTGGATGCTCTTCGCCATCTTGCTATGCCTGCCCTCACGCTGGCTTTTGCGCAATGGGCGATCCTGGGGCGGATCACGCGAGCGACCGTGATCGAAGAGAATCAAAAAGAATACATCATCGCAGGAAGAGCCAGGGGCTTACACGAATGGACCCTTGCCTGGCGATATGCCCTGGGCAACGCCGCTGGACCTGTGCTGACACACACCATTCTATCCGCAGCCTCCTTGATGACCAGTGTTTTTGTGGTGGAGATCATTTTCAGTTACCCGGGTCTTTCCACAGTTGGTGTTAAGAGCCTGGCACTTATCCCTGACGCTCCCAGTGCCATGGGTTTTGCGATCTATAGCACCCTGCTGGTACTGATTCTTACCTCTCTACTGGATTTTCTGAAGGCTGTCGTGGATCCTCGCTTACGGGAGGAATCCTGATGGGCATCACTCGCAGGTTTTTTTCACACTGGCAGAACTGGCTGGGTTTAGCCATTGTTCTGGCATTTGTTCTGATGGCAATATTTGCTCCTTTGCTCTCTCCAACGGATGCAGAGACGCAAACGCCAAACGCTCAACCTTACCTCAAAATTCCTCAACCACCCAGCCCTGAAGCTCGGTTGGGTACCTTGCCTGATCAAACCAGCGTTTTTGATTCCCTGATTTGGGGATCGCGGGATGCACTTCGATTTGGAGTTGGCGTCACAGCCATTGTTTTTTTGTTTGGTACGCTGATTGGAACCATTGCCGCATTTTTTGGCGGAAGGGTCAATACATTGCTTATGTGGGTGACGGATAGTTTTCTGGCTTTTCCGATCATTGCAGCGGTAGTTTTCTTCCAACAAGTTTATAACAACTTACTGGTAGCATTGTTGGAACAGACAGAATTTGCTGGTTACTATTCGTATGTCCTTAGGACGCCAGCTATCATGGAGACTATCAAGCCTCTCTTTACTCCACTTATGAAACTCAATCCCACGGCTCTCGCATTTGCTTTGTTGATGTGGATGTCTTACGCCCGGGTCATGAACGCTTCGGTCATGAGCATGAAGCAGATGGAATTTGTGTTGGCAGCCAAAGTCTCAGGAGCAAAAAAATTCCGGGTGATTTTCCGTCATCTGATCCCCAATGCCATTGCGCCGGCACTGGTTCTGGCAGCTAAGGATGTGGGGGCATTGGTCGTGTTGCAAACCACCTTTTCATTCATCGGTCTGGGACATCCCACACCATGGTCGTCAGCCTTGCTTTCAGGAAAAGACTGGATATTTTCTCCCAAAGGCATTGTGATGTATTGGTGGGTTTTTGTGCCGATCACTGTTGCCTTGATTCTGTTTGGCGTCGGCTGGAACCTGCTTGGGGACGGACTGATCGACGCCATGAACCCCCGCACGGTAGAAACTAATTGATACCCCAACGCCGCATCAGCGAAAAAACGGTTTGGAGGGCAATCCAAACCGTTTTTCATATTTATTCAGATTGAGATCGCATCGCAAGTTTACTCGCAACGATCTCTATGATCATCAATACAGCCGGAATTCGCTCTTTTCTTCCTCAAACACATCCGGATCCAGGACGTGGGTGGTGGGGACGAAGTTCATGAATCCGCGGGTAATGACCAGGCTGTTGGTCTTGGCTCCACCCGGGAAGAAGCTGACCCCTTCCAATACGGCTTTCGAGGTGGTCATGATCGGTGTTACCGCAGTGGCGCAGAATATGAGATCATCTGCTGGCGCAAGGTCGTCCTGGGTGTAGACGTCATCCAACCTTACGCCCATCTTGATCAGGCGTTCTCTGTCCTCATCATTTTTTGGCTTCCATATTCCTTGCATTTTTCCGCCAAGAAGTTTAATTGCAGCAGCCGAAATGACACCTTCTGGAGCAGCGCCGATGCCCATGACCGCGTGCACTCCCACGCCTTTAAAGCAGCTGAACACACTCGGCATCAGGTCTCCATCCGCGATCAACCTTACCCTGGCTCCGGTGGAACGCAGCCTGGAGATCAGCTCCTCGTTGCGAGGTCGGTCCAGGACTGTGATAGTGAGTTCAGCTTTGTCCCGTCGTTTGAGCGCTTTCGCCAGACGGTTCACGTTTTCTTCAGGTGCCAGGCGAATGTCCACGTAGTCTGCGGCATCCTTGCCGACACAAAGTTTGTCCATGTAGGTGTCCGAAGCCATGATCAATCCGCCTCGAGGTGCTGCCGCCAAAACACAGACTGCGCCTGAGTTCAGATTGGCTGTTGCATTCGTGTTTTCCAGGGGGTCTACGGCGATGTCGATGTTCAGGTTGCCTTTACCCAACTTTTCTCCGATGAAAAGCATGGGGGCATCATCTCTTTCGCCTTCTCCAATTTTTATTTCACTTGCTATGCCCGGGATATGATTGAGCGCTGTTCTCATCGCCTCCACTGCTGCTGCATCAGCCAGATTCTTATCCCCATGTCCAGCCGCTCTTGCGGCAGCCATCGCCGCGTTTTCTGTCACTTCCAGTAATTGCCAGGAAAGACTTTTGTATAATTCCTTCAGATCGTTTGTATTATGCTCGTCAGCCATTACTCTCCTTTGTTAAATGACAATATTCCCAAGCTTTTCGGTCAAATAATCTTATAGTATCCTTTTTCTTTTGCCACCTCTGTCGCAGATAAGTTATTTACTATTTCCATTATACTTGCATCGTTTATGATAAACACAAATACCGGCGTGAATTCCGAAAAAAATAGAAATAATATTGGAGATCGATATAAAAGGTCATTATGGATTACATAAAAACAAATAAAGAAGCTTGGGAAGAAGCGTTTGAGAATAGAAAACCGGGTTGGGGAGAGGACGATGCTGAGAAACTGCTTAGTCAGAACCTTCCTTTCTTTACTACAGATATGATAGACGAATTAAAAGCACTGGATCTTCAGGGCAAAACCATCGCCCAATTTGCCTGCAATAACGGAAGGGAACTGCTCTCAGCCATGCAGTTGGGTGCTTCAAATGGTTTTGGCTTTGATATTGCTGAAAGATTTATCGATCAGGCACGCCGAATAGCCCAAGAGGTCGGTCGGAAAAACGTTCATTTCGTTCCTTGTAACCTGCTTGAAATCGACGAGAAGTATCACTTCAAGTTCGACCTTGTCTTTTTCACGATTGGTGCCATCACCTGGTTCGAAGATTTGAACTTGCTCTTCAATGTCGTATCAAAATGCCTCAAACCCCATGGCACACTGCTCATCAACGATTATCATCCCTTTATGAATATGCTCCCGCTACCAGGTGAAGAGGGTTATGATACTGAACATTTAAATCGGCTGATATTTTCTTATTTCAGGAAGGAACCCTGGCTTGAGGACAATGGTATTGGCTATATCACTCCGGAATACCATTCGAAGACATTCACCAGCTTTTCTCACACCCTTTCGGATATCTTCACTGCTGTGTTAGGATCCGGAATTTATATAAAAAAATTCAAGGAATTTGACTACGATGTCGGTCTGGACGAAAAATATAATGGCAAAGGCTTTCCGCTTTCGCTGATCCTGGTAGGTCGTAAAGAAGAGGCTTGACCTCTTACGTTACGTCAGTTTATCTCACGGAACGGGACAAGCCGCGTTCCCTACGAGATCGGTTTCCTCACGACCAGAGGCTTGACCTCTTACGTTAAGTCAGTTTATCTCACGGAACGGGACAAGCCGCGTTCCCTACGAAATCGGTTTCCTCACCACAAGAGGCTTAACCTCTTACGTTACGTCAGTTTATCTCACGGAACGGGACAAGCCGCGTTCCCTACGAGATCGGTTTCCTCACGACCAGAGGCTTGACCTCTTACGTTACGTCAGCTTATCTCACGGAACGGGACAAGCCGCGTTCCCTACGAGATCGGTTTCCTCACCACAAGAGGCTTGACCTCTTACGTTACGTCAGTTTATCTCACGGATCGGAACAAGCCACATTCCCTACGACGTTTTTACACCCACCACCTGGTACATTTCGTCGTTATCTATCACCACAGTTACATCCAGCCATTTCCTAAATATTGCTGCTAATTCCTCCGCCGGCAGCAGTCCGAGCGAGACTTTCTTTGCCGACCCGGAATGGCATTGATCGATTTGAACCCGGCTCATGCTGTGACCCACGCTCAACGAACCGCCTGGTTCCAAAAATTCAACCATTCTTCCAACCAACCTTTCGGGTTCAGGGAAATGCGGAAAAGAATTGAAGATCATCGCGCAATCGAACTTTCGATCAAAGTTGATTTCCTCAATATCCCCGTGGATCAATGAAACCTTGGGGTTTTGATGATTGTTTTGACCGATACGGATCATCTCGGGGGAGATGTCCACACCAAGCACTGAATCCACTTTTCGTTCCAGGTACCAGGGCACCAACACGCCAGTTCCACAAGCAACATCCAAAATGGACCTGCCCACACCAACACCGGCGTTATCCAGGATGGTGTTGATATTGCCCTCATCCAAAATTTGCCTCGCATCCCAACCGGGTGCCAGGGAATCAAAAAAATCGATCACCTCTTGTTTGAGCAAGTTGACTTCCACCTCATTTCAATCATTAACAAGGAGCAGTATAGCAGGTTTTCGTCTTTAGAGCATCCATTGAAGTAAGACTTTCTCCTCCAGATCGACTGACTAAAAAGAGCGGCTGAAAGCCGCTCTCTGTAACACATTCTTCCAAAGAGTGAGCTTACTCCATCGTTTGCCGGTATGCCAATGCGCGCTGCAGCGTGCTCTGATCGGCGTATTCAATGTCGCCGCCGACTGGAAGCCCCCTTGCCAGGCGGCTGACCTTGATCCCCATCGGTGCGATGCGCTGTTGCAGATATTGTGCAGTGGCGTCGCCCTCCATGGATGGGTTGGTAGCGATGATCACTTCTTTCGTCAGCCCGTTCTTAAGCCGTTCAAGCAGTGGAAAAATCTTGATCTGGTCAGGTCCAATGCCTTCGATCGGCGAAAGCACTCCCATCAGCACATGATACTTGCCCTGGTAAACTCCCGTGCGTTCAATTGCAAGCACATCCAGCGGCTCCTCTACCACGCAAATGGTTTTTTCACTGCGTTCGGTAGACGCGCAAATCTCGCAGATCTCTTCGCCTGCCAGCGTAATGTTAAAGCACTGCTGACAGTGGGAGGTATCATTTTTCAGGGCTTCCAATGCTTCCGCCAGCTCGAGGGAGAGCGTCTCTGGCGATTTGAGCAAAAAGAACGCCAGCCGGGATGCTGATTTCGGACCGATCCCGGGTAAGCGTGAAAAGGCGTCAATCAGGTTTTGTACCGGATCAGGAATGGCACGCATTGATTCTAAAAACCCATCCCAAATCCACCCAGCATGCTGGTGAAGGGCGCCATCTTTTCATCAGAAAGTTCGCGGGAGCTATCCAATGCCTTATTGACAGCTGTCAGAACCAGGTCCTGCAGCATCTCCGCATCGGCATCTTCCAGTAAACCGGGGTCGATCACGACCGCAATGCATTCCTGCTTGCCGCTCATGGTGACCGATACGGCGCCTCCGCCGGCGCTCTCGGTGACGGTTTCATCAGCCAGTTCTGCTTGCGCTTGTGCCATTTGTTCCTGCAACTTTGCCAGTTGCGCCATCATATTTCCTTGTCCTTTGCCGCCTCCGGAGGGACCGCGATATCCTTTTGCCATGTTATTCTTCCTTTCCTGCTTGGGTGGGGTCACCATCAAGCAGTTCTCCATTTAAGTTGTTGATAGCAAAATCGATCAGATTCATCTCGGTTTTGCCGCCTTTTTGCGTTAAGTTTACTTTCTGATCGCCAACGGTGCAGATCAGGTTGATATCCCGTCCATAGACCTTGGCTAACATAAAATTGACCAGCCTGTTGGCTTTTTCTTCTAAAATCCGCTCTCGCAATAGCTCGCTGGTAAAGTTGAGCACAATGGTATCACCGCTCGCCTGCACCAGTTTACCCGAGTTGACCACAGCTGCTGTGATACGGTTTTTTGATCCGATATTGCGCTTAACCCGTTCCCATTGGGATTGCGCCAGCTCAAGCGTTAGCGGTGTGCCGGGTATAAACGTCGGCTTTGTTTCAATTTCTTCAACAGGAGCTTCCTGGGCTTTTGTGGGAACTGTTTTCTGCGGCGCTGCGTTTTCTGCGCTCTCAAGGAGGGCGTCTCCACCTTTTTTGGGACGCGATTTTTGCTTAAGTTCCTCTTCCGTCGCGACGTCCATCTGAAAAACTGGCTGAGGTTGAAAAAGAGAGCCTGCCAGTGCCAGTTCCAGCCCCAAACCGGGATGCCAGTTGGCTTTCAGGTCGGTGGATGCCTCGCTAAAGGCATTAATGACAGTCACTAACTGACTAATCTCGAACCTTTCAGTCTGCTCCTTCATCTTTTCCCGAGTTTCCGAAGTAAGTTCCAGATCCTGACCTGCTTGCATCTTGATCACCAGTAGATCTCGCAGATAATCGACCACCTGCCTGGCATATTGGCGTGGATCGGTACCGCTGTCAAGTGCTTTATGAATAATTTCCAGACCACTGCCACTGTCTTCTTTCAGGATTGTATCCACCAGTTCAATTACCGATTGGCTGGTAGCGGTACCCAACACTTCCTGGGCGGTCTTGAGCGTGATCGATTTCGACATCGATGAAAGTTGATCGACCAGTGAGATGGCATCCCGCATTGAGCCGGTTGCCTGCCGTGCGATCAGGCTGAGGGCGTCGGGCTCGATCTTGATCTTCTCTTTTTTGGTCAGCTCGTTTAGCTTCTTCGTGATGGTGGGCACCGGGATGCGCCGGAACTCGTGACGCTGGCAGCGCGAAAGCACGGTTGCCGGTATTTTGTGAATTTCTGTGGTGCAAAGGATAAAAATTACATGGGAGGGCGGCTCTTCGAGTGTTTTTAACAGAGCATTGAAGGCGGAGGTGCTCAACATGTGCACTTCATCGATGATGTAGACTTTGAATTTCCCCTGCGAAGGGGCAAAATTAATCTTGTCGCGTAATTCTCGCACATCGTCAACGCTGGTGTTGGAAGCAGCATCGATCTCAATCAGGTCCAGGAAGCGTCCCTCATTGACGGCCAGGCAGTTTTCACATTTGTTGCAGGGCTGGATGCTCTTGTCGGGGTCCAGACAATTGACTGCTTTTGCCAAAAGACGAGCACTGGTGGTCTTGCCGGTGCCTTTGGGTCCGGCAAAAAGGTATGCGTGTGCGACGCGATCGGTACTGATGGCATTTCTTAATGTCTGGACGATATGGTCCTGACCGACAACTTCATCCCAGAGGGCGGGTCGCCAAACGCGATAGAATGCTTGTGACATAAATCTCCCTACAATAGTCTTATGGAACCTGCCAACTGGCTTGCCGCTGTCCGGATTGATCGAGTAGAAAAATCTGGCTGCCCGAAGACCACAGTGCCTGGTCGGAGTTCCAATAGAGCTCAATGACAGTATTTGTTCCGTGCTTGGAATAGAGCCTTACGGCTCCATTTTTGTTTAATGTGAGCTGAGGGAGCGCAAGGATCTCGCCGGACAGGGCAGAGACCGACCAACCACTCAGGTTGACGCTTGCGTCGCTTTGATTGCGGATCAGAATATACTCAACGTTGAGATCTCCTGCTCCAAACACCCCTTCGATCTTCAGATCAGCATCCGAAGGAAGTGTCTCACTGTCGGTCGAGGATTGTGGGGTGGATGCTGATGGGACACTCGCAAGCGTCACAGCAGGTGTGAAAGTTGCTTTAAACCCAGGCAAGGGTGCCTGTTGTTGCCACAGCCACAGCACCAACACCATGGTCGCCGCTGAGACAACGATGTTCAGTAGTAAGAAGGGGAAGGTTTTTTTCCAAAAAGCCATGATTTATGAGGTTAATCATAGCATAAAAAACCACCCAGGCGCCGATTTTGAACATGGATTATTAGAGCGTCTCTTCCTCGATTTTTCGATGGTGCCGGCGCTTTTACGAAATACCTTGATGGTGCCGGTGCCCGTAGGAAACACTTCGATGGTGCCGGTGTCCCCACCGTGCACCGGTTTTCACCGAAGGTGTCCTTTTGGTGGAATCCTAATCAAAACTTGGCGTAGATCAGGTTCCGCTGTTGAACCTGACGTTTCGAACCTTGCCCAATAAACAATCTTTATCTTTGGTGTGAATTCAAATTTTCACCAAAATCAAATGCTAAGCCGGATTCGACAACGGAATCCGGCCTACGGGCGGCTTTGCCGCTTGTAAAATAAATAGTTGATAAGTAAACTTTAACAAAACGATAACAATTTCTTGAAACATTTTTAACTAACGCGGGTTAATATATACATCGTTCGCGCCACCATTGTTTCTCTCCTTTCAAAGTGCGCGGACAGGATCGGATTGTGAAAAAACAATTTTTAGATCGAAACTAAAACAGCCGCAGGTGAGGCGGCTGTTTTAGTTTAACATAGCAATATTGATAGCTCATAATTGGGGGTAGAGCGGAGTTCGTTCCGGACCGTGTATTCCATTCAAAGATTAGCGCCGAATATGGTGACTGGAATCGCACAATTTTCTACCAAGATTCTTCGTACCTCAGGATGACCCGATTACGATATCGCTTTATCCAGGATGTAACCCAAATCTTCGTGAAACACAAAAGTGGCTGACTGATCGTATGGAGTAGTCTCCTGGTTGATCAGCACCAGCGTCTTCCCTCGAAAATATTGTAATAGCCCAGCTGCCGGGTACACCACCAGGGATGTTCCCCCCACGATCATCAGATCTGCCCTGCGAATGGCACTCTGCGCTTTTTGCATCACGCTCTGATCCAACATCTCACCATAGAGCACCACATCGGGTCTGATCATCCCCTGGCAAGCTGGACAATAAGGCACGCCTTCACCTGCCCAAACCAGATCCGCTGGGTAATTGCGACCGCACTTCATGCAATAAAATCGCTGCATGCTGCCATGCAATTCCAATACGTTTTTTGATCCGGCTGCCTGGTGTAATCCATCGATGTTCTGGGTGATCACTGTTACATCTGGAATCCGCGCTTCCAGGCGGGCAAGCGCAAGGTGCGCCAGGTTGGGTTTGGCTTTTGGATAATGCAGATTTTCGCGCTTATACGTGTAGAATTCCTGCGGATGGTTGACCATGAACCAATAACTGAGCATGGTTTCCGGTGAGTAATTTGTTTTGCGCTGCTGGTTGTACAAACCCGTTGCAGAGCGAAAATCCGGGATCCCTGAGGCAGTGGATACACCTGCCCCCCCGAAAAACACAATGGATTTTGCTTCACGGATCAACCTCGAAAGGATCGCGCTTTTTTCTTCCAAAAAGACTCCTGTACTTACCGGTTTTGGGTTTCCAGGTGTTGATCACCTGCTTCACCTATGATCACCGTTCCCATCCGCTTTCCTATCCTGTTAAGCGGGGGCAGCCAGTTGACGAACAGTGCCACCGCAATGCCGATCAGGGTGCCTAAAACGCGTTCTACCGTGTAGGATAAGGCATCCGTGGCACCTACGCTTAGTGCAATAACGAGGTAAACAATCACAGTGATCGCCAGAGATCCCGGTTTTTTAATGGCAATCATTAAAGCCATCAGCGGGAAGGATAGCAAACCGATCAGGAGATAGAATTGCATACTTAATGGTGCCAATCCGAACCTGCCGATCAACAAAATCGCGATCAGGTAAGCATATACACCCGCAATAATTGTTCCAAGCGTTCGGTCGACTGCCGCATTGAAAGTGGATTTCAACGTTGGCTGCATGCAAACGATGGTCGCGATACAAGCATGGTAAGGCATGCTGCTTCCGCGGAAGTACTCGATCAAAAGACAGATAATGATCGCAAGGGCAGTCTTCACGACACGCATACCAGGAGAATTCCTAATCAGGTAATTGGTGATCCTGTGAACCAGATCTTTAGGCTGAGCATCGGTCTTGAGTTCTTCTATCTGTTGGGTTTCCATATGTTCATACCTCTAAAAGTTTGATTAAGATATACCACAAGGCGCTAATCTGTGTTTGGGACAGGATGGCAGATTCCCTTGATATAATCAATTTGGAGGAACCATGCCCTATCCAATTGCACATCCCAAAGTGTTAGAACGCGCCCGCCAGGTGATCGGATTGAATCCAATTTTCCTGGACACCGAAACCACCGGTGTTGGTCTGTATGATTTGGTTATCGAAGTTGGAATTGTCGATCTAGATGGCAATGTTTTGTTCAACAGCCTGATCAATCCTGGCAGACCGATCCCCCTGGATTCCAGCAAAGTACATGGGATCACCGATGAGATGGTTGCGGATGCGCCCACGTTGAACACCGCCTGGTCTGAAATTGAAGATATCCTGCACGATCGTGCCATCGGGATGTATAACGCGGAATTTGATTATCGTCTGATGAAACAATCTGCAGAGAACGCCGGTCTGCCCTGGACGGTGCACCGAAACCAGGCTTTTTGTGTGATGAACATGTTTGCTGCCTGGTATGGCGAGTGGAACCGCCGGGCAAACAATTTCCGCTCGCAAAAACTGGAATTTGCGGGCAAGTTCTGCGGCATCGATTTACCAAACAATCATCATGCTGTCGATGACGCCAAACTCACCGCTGCCTTACTGAAGTACCTTGCAGAATACGAGAAGAAATAGTTGTTGGTCATCTTCTCAACTTAATTCTTGTCATCCTTAGGAACGAAGGATCTTAGCGGTAGGGCGGAATGCACCTCTTTTGTGCACTCCGCCGTAAATAGTCGTAAGCCGGATTGCGCCTTTACATCCGGCTTTTCCTGTCTTCTGGAACGGAGTATTCTGACAGAGTGAATTGCATAAAGATCAATAACTTCCGTAGTAAATATTCTTCGCTCGCAATTAAAATCTGAATTCTTCATGAACCAAAGTGTAATTCCCCCTTGCTCCAATCAAGAACTTATGATAATATGAATATATGAACAGATGCTCATATAATACAACGGGAGAAAACAGATGACTGAACCATTGGACCTGGAAACTGCTCAAAAAATCGCCTCGACCTTCAAGGGCTTGGGCGATGGCACCCGCTTGCGCCTTCTTTCCATTCTTTTAAATGGCGCAACCTGCGTTTCGGACCTGGCAGAGCAGACCGGGATCAGCCAGAGCGCTGTTTCGCATCAACTGCGTACTCTGCGGGATCTGGGCTTTGTCTCAAACCGCAGGGATGGTCAAAACATCTATTATCAAATCGACGACGAGCATATTGAAGGTCTCTATCTTCTTGCTTTGGCTCACAGCCATCACCTTCAGAACGGAAAATAATCATGGAATCAGAACATAATCCAAAAAACCAAACTGGAATGGCGAACATTGAATGTGAACAAGGGGGATGTGGCTGTGAAACATGTGCCCCCATTCGATTGGATTCAACCAAACCAAGAAAAACCAATGCTACCTTAAGCTTTGCCGGCTTTTTTCGCTCTCTTTGGCAATCCCCGGATCTAAAAATTGTATTGTTGGGATTGACACTGCTTGTACTTAGTCTTTTTGCCGACAGAGTCGGGGTAAAACAGCCCTGGATCATGATATTGCAGCTGGTACTCCTGCCATTGGCGGGTTGGCCAGTCTTCAAAGATGGCTTTCGCACAATTTTCCGAAATCATCGTTTCAACATGAACACCCTTATGTCCATTGCTTCCATCGGTGCCGTTGTACTCAGCGAAACGTACGAAGCGATCATTCTTTTGCTTTTATTTACACTTTCGGAAGCACTGGAAAGCTACATCAACGATAATGCCCGTGAAATTCTGATGGAATTTGCCGATCTTGCCCCTAAAACTGCCATCCGTCTGAACTCGCACGGCGAAGAGACTGTAGCTGTTGAAGCCTTGCAACCTGGAGATATGATCCTTGTCAGACCCGCCGACCGCATCCCCATGGATGGCACCATCCTGGCTGGCAGCAGCTCGGTCAACCAGGCACCCATCACCGGAGAAAGCAAATTGATCGAAAAGACCATCGGCGATGAAGTTATCTCCGGCAGTATCAACGGTCAGGGAGCGCTGCAGGTGCAGGTTAGCAAGTACGCCAAAGACAATACCATCCAGCGCATCATTCAATTGGTTACCGAAGCCCAGGAAAACAAAGCCGAACAGGTGAAATACATCGATCGTTTTGCGGCGGTCTACACCCCCATCATTTTCGGAGTGGCAGTCCTGGTTGCTGTGATACCGGTTCTTTTGTTCAAGCAACCCTTCTGGAATGCTGGCGATTCCTATGGCTGGCTTCATCGCTCACTCTCCTTATTACTGGTAGGTTGTCCCTGTGCTCTGGTGATCAGCACTCCCATCACCATGATCAGTGGTCTCACAAGAGCTGCCAAAGCCGGTGTCATCTTTAAAGGCGGCATCTACCTGGAAGGTCTTTCGAATGCCAAAGCGATCGCCTTTGACAAAACCGGAACGCTGACACGCGGTGAGCCTGTTATCAGCCAGGTGAAAGCGGTTGATTGTGAAGGCGATGCTTTTTGCGCACGCTGTGACGACCTGGTTGCGCTCACCAGCGCCCTGGAAGCCCACAGCAGCCATCCCCTGGCTTCCTCGGTCATCGAAGAAGCCAACCGCAGAGGCGTTGCCACCCGTTATGCCTCAGCCCAGGATCTCATGGTTCTTGAAGGCAAGGGTCAAACAGGCACAGTCAATGGTAAAACTGGCACAGTTGGCAGCCTGCCGCTTTTTTTGGCAGAACACATGACGCCTGAGGAGGTTGTCCAGGAAGTTCTCAAGGCGGAGAGTCGCGGCGAGAGCACCATGTTGGTTTGCGATGGCGATCGTGTGCGCGGATTCCTGAGCGTGGAAGATGCCATCCGACCCGGAGTCGAAGAGGTGATCCTGCAGATCAAAGCGCAAGGTCTACGACCGGTAATGTTGACCGGGGACAATGCCGTTGTGGCCGGCAAGGTTGCCTCGGAAGTTGGAATTGAGGAATTTTATTCCGGCCTGCTGCCAGAAGATAAACTGGATTGGCTTACTCGATTAAAACTAGAGCATGGCAACATAGTCATGGCTGGCGACGGCATCAACGATTCGCCGGCACTGGCACGCGCTGATATTGGTGTTGCCATGGGTGGGGTGGGCAATGCCCAGGTACTGGAAACCGCTGATGTGGTCCTGCTCAATGATGATCTGGAAAAACTGCCCTTCGCCATCCGATTGTCAAAGTTTGTCAACACTCTGATTCGTCAAAACGTGGTATTCAGCCTGGGTGTAAAGGCATTGGTGGCTGTACTGGCCTTACTGGGTCTGACCCCCCTCTGGGTAGCAGTTTTGGCAGATATCGGGATTTCCCTGATTGTGACCTTTAACGGAATGCGCGCTCTTCGGTTTGAACCGACTTCTTAGCTTAGCGCAACTTGAAAACCAGATCCCATTCCCCTTCAGCAACACGCTCAGGTCTGGAGAGGGTGGAAGAAATTGTTATCCATGATCTTCCTGGTTTTAAAGTGTAAGATTCGCCTCCCACAAAAAAACTGAAAGGTTCAATAGCTGTTTCTGCAAACCAGGTGCCATAGGTCAGTTTGCCATCCCGAAGGAAGATTGCCAGTTGGTTCGGGTCGCCTTCGCGCAAATTGACATCATATGTACTGCTGTTGTACTCGATGTAATTTGCCATGATGAAAATCACATTTTCAAAAGCAACCGGTTCTCCTTCGCTGTCATAGGAGGGCTCCAGATTTAGGGTACCATCTTCCTCTTCAACTTCCTGCCAGAGATGGTACTTTCCGGTCTCACTGCTATAGCGCCAGTCCATCACCGAAAAGTCGGCATAAAGGTAGCTGAAGCGGGTGGCTACTTCGTCCCAATTAATTGCCAAGACAGAAAATGGCATCACCTTGAATTGAGGAGCCTTGCTTTGTGGTCTTTCTGTTTCTGCAATGGCGCGTATGGCAGAAGTATTCGCATAGGTTAAGCCGCCCTGCTCAACTGGCTGGGTACAGATGCCCGGACAAGCCGTGTATCCCTGGTAAAAAACGCGCTCAGGAAGGGTGTTATCAAAAACGCCTTTGACCATCGCGTCCACGGTTGAGACCACCAGGTCTGCCTGGTAATGCTGCGTCAGGCGTGCGTCTATCAATCTGCCCGGCCCCAAAGCTCCCACTGTATCAGCTTCGTTACTATAGAAAAATGCTAACAATTGGTTGGTTTGAGCGCCAGTATAGTATTCAAAAATGATGTCTGCCTGGTTGATTTTTGAGAATGGGCGCACGCTGCGTGGCCAGTTAAGCAACTTAACCAGTAGTGGTTCCTGATTCTGAAAGTCACCATTTTCTATCCTTAAACCGGTGAAAGGATTGGTGGAATAGATGATCCTGGGGGTTACATCAATCTCGGTGGTGGGTGTTGCAATCGCCCAGGTTGTTGGAGAAGGGACTGGGGTGGGCGTGGCATGGATGGCGATTTGTGTCTCTTGCGCCTCGACTGAGAGCATGGTTGGGCTGGTTTGCAAGGTAATTACAGGCGTGATCATGGGAGGGTTGCTTTGCGAGCGGGAAATTGCCCAGAAGAGGATCGACCCACCCACAATCAGCTCCAGAAAAAGCCCCCATTTTCGCCATGAGAATTGACTGTCTTTGTCCATCAGGATGATTTTATCACGCAGTAACTTTTGGACAGATTCACATCATTCCAGCCAATTTGTTGCCGCAACTCCATTTAATATCACAACCCTAAATCACCCTTAATTATGATTTAAGGAGTAGTTAACCTTCGCCTGTTAACATTGTCAGGTAAATATCAAATTGAGAAGAAGATATTAGAGGAGAAGAAATGATTACTAGTAAAAAGTTCCTGTCAATCGGTTTTACCTTGATCATGGTACTGGCATTGGTTGCAGCATGTGCCCAGGCTACCGAAACCCCAGCAGCAGAGCTGCCAAACGCTGAAGTGCCTGCCGAAGCAGTCACAATCACCATGTCTGGTTCCACCACCGTTCAACCCCTGGCTGAAAAACTGGCCGAAGCCTACATGACGGATCATAGCAATGTACGCGTCGACGTCCAGGGTGGCGGCTCCAGCGTTGGTGTCAAAGCCGCAGGTCAGAAAACCACCGACATAGGCATGGCTTCCCGTGATGTCAAAGACTCCGAAATTACCGAGTTTCCCGGCATCAACGTTTTCGCAGTTGCTCGTGACGGTATTGCCATCGTTTCCAACCCCGATGTAAATGTTGATGACCTGACTATTGATCAGATCAAAGGCATCTTCGGAGGCACGATTACAAACTGGAAAGAACTCGGCGGCGACGATGCAAATATCATCGTGGCTTCCCGCGAAGAAGGTTCCGGAACCCGGGCTGCCTTTGAAGAAATGGTGCTTGGTGAAGAGGTTCTGATCACCGAAAATGCCATTCTGCAGCCTTCCAATGGTTCCATTCGCACCACGGTCTCCACCACCCCTTATTCCATTGCTTATCTTTCTTTCGGTTACCTGGATGACACGGTCAAAGCCATCAGTGTTGAAGGCGTTGCTCCGACAGAAGCCAATGCTTCCAACGGCACTTATCCGGTTGTTCGTCCACTAAACATGATCACCTTTGGTGAGCCGTCTGGCGAACTCAAAGCTTTCATCGACTTTATGCTCAGCGATGCAGGTCAGGCGATTGTTGTAGAAGAAGGTTACCTCGCCGTAAAATAGGCATGCATCCAGAAATTAGCGAATATAATTACCAGGCGTCTCCGTTCTCAATGAATGGGGACGCTATATCTATGAAAAAGCACGGAGGCGTTGAACACCACATGAGTGGAAGAATGATCGCGGATAAAACCGTCAAGTACATTCTCTTCATCAGCGCAATTCTTTCGATTGTCATCGTTCTGGCAATCGCCTTTTTCATATTCAGGGAAAGCCTTCAGGCTTGGGCGGAAATCGGTTTCAGCGATATCCTTTTTAAAGCAGTTTGGCGCCCAGGACAAGACCAGTATGGGATCCTGGCTATGGTGGTTGGCTCGGTTGCCGTCACCATTGGGGCAATTGTCCTCGGGGTTCCGCTGGCTCTTGGTTCTGCCATCTTTTTAGGCGAAATCGCTCCTAAAGGCATCCAGGCTGTCCTTAGACCCGCAGTGCAGTTGTTGGCTGGCATACCGTCTGTCGTTTATGGTCTCTTCGGCATGGTGGTGCTGGTTCCTTTGATCCGCCAGGTTAACGTTCCTGGCAATTCCGGCTACGGCTTGTTGGCAGCATCAATCGTTTTAGCGGTCATGATCCTCCCTACCATCACCAGTGTTGCCGAAGATGCAATCCGGGCTGTGCCCGATAGCTACCGTTCCGGTTCACTGGCTTTGGGTGCCACAAAATGGCAGACTATTACAAAAGTCGTCTTGCCAGCAGGCAGATCCGGCATCATGGCTGCCATTATCCTTGGGGTCGGTCGGGCATTGGGCGAAACCATGGCAATGATCATGGTAATAGGTAATTCAGTTGTATTCCCTAAGCCCCTCACAGCAAATCCGTTGACCTTTTTCTTTTCTCAAGCGCGTACGCTGACCGGCAATATTGCGGTTGAGATCAGTTATGCCACAGGTGTACACGAGAGCGCTCTCTTCGCAACCGGTGTGGTCTTGTTTGCTTTGATCATTCTCGTCAACGCCAGTGCAAGATGGCTGATCAACCGTCAATCCGGTATCCAAACCACCAGGCAAGGCTAGCGATGGTCAACGAGAAACAGCACCTACCCCAATCCAAAGATTCTGCCATACTAAGCAATCTGAAGTACCGCAGTGCCTCTCAGAATTTCTGGTTTTCCATCATGTGGCTGGCTGGTCTGGTCACTCTGATCGTTTTGCTGTTGGTTATTGGTTATGTAATTGTTCAAGGTGGAAGAACCCTGAATTGGGAATTCCTTACCACAGCCCCCCAGGGTGGTCTTTCTGGTGAGGGCGGAATTTCCACCACTCTTGGCACAACTGTGTACCTGGTCTTGCTCACACTGCTGATCGCCACACCTTTGGGCGTCGGTGCAGCCATTTACCTGATCGAGTATGCCGGTGAGCAGGGGCTGACCTCTCCTGTGATGCGAGTTCTTATTTCGATTGCCAACTTCGCCGTCGAAACGCTGGCTGGAATTCCATCCATTATTTATGGCTTATTCGGCTATGCCTTGTTCGTGTCTACGCTGCGGTTCGGCTGGTCGCTGCTTTCTGCCTCTTTGGCGGGCGCCTGCCTTGTCCTGCCCACCATCATCCGCACCACCGAAGAAGCCTTGCTCACCGTCCCAGACGACTATCGCCGCGGCAGCCTTGCCCTGGGAGCAACAAAGTGGCAGACCCTTTACCAGGTAGTTTTACCGGCTGCCATACCCGGCATCATCACCGGTATCATCCTGAGCGTAGGAAGAGTTATCAGCGAAACGGCTGTTTTCTTTGTAACCCTGGGCGGCAGCCATCGCCTGCCAACCTCGATCATGGATGGCGGGCGCACCCTGGCTTTGCATTTGTATTACCTTGCCATGGATACCAATGCCTTCGACAAAGCCATGGGCACTGCCGCAGTACTTGTTACTCTCATCGTTCTGATCAACCTGGTCATTGATATCATTTCTCGAAAACTCACCGCAAAAGTCCGCGGAGGATAATGAACTCAACAAAACTCGAAACCAAAGCTTACAATCTGTTTTATGGAACTTTTCATGCGCTGCGTGATATTTCCATCGAGATACCGGAAAAGCAGGTGACCGCCCTGATCGGTCCATCCGGATGCGGGAAAAGCACCTTCTTGCGCACCTTCAATCGTATGAACGACCTGATCTCAGGCGTTCGAACCACCGGTGATGTCAACATCGATGGCACTGATCTTTTCGAAATCGACCCGGTTGCTCTGCGCCAGAATGTGGGTATGGTCTTTCAGAAACCCAATCCTTTCCCCAAATCCATTTTTGACAACATCGCCTATGGTCCACGCGTTACCGGTATGCGCGATCACAAAAAACTTGAGGAAATTGTTGAATCCAGCCTGAGATCTGCCGCCTTGTGGGATGAGGTCAAAGACAACCTCGGCAAGTCAGGTCTGGCACTCTCTGGTGGGCAGCAGCAGCGCCTCTGCATCGCCAGAGCCCTGGCTGTGCAGCCCAGTGTGATCCTCATGGACGAGCCAGCCGCCTCGCTTGACCCGATCGCCACTCTGAAAATCGAAGATCTGATCCACGATCTTTCGCAAAAGTACACAATCGTGATCGTCACTCACAACATGCAGCAGGCAGGTCGCGTTTCAGACTATACTGCCTTCTTTTACACCGACGAGACCCGCACTGGTCGTTTGGTGGAGTTTGACGAAACCACCACCATTTTCACCAACCCAAAAGACAAGCGCACAGAGGACTATATTACTGGTCGCTTTGGTTAGCCAACCGTTCAGGGGTGATGGTTGCTTTTGGAATTGTAAAGCCTGCCCAACGCAGGCTCATTCTCCATAAGGATTCCTGCAGCCTCTGCGAGCTGGCGACCGGGGATGGCCTGGCGATCTTGAATTCTTCAAAATATTTTCCCGTGACCCCATCGAATTCCGGGTTGGTTGCCAGGTTGAACACCGTGCTGGCACCGTGATGCACCGAAACTCCCCAGGATACAGGCAGCACCCGGATCAGTTTGGTGCGGATAATACCAGGATGAATACAGTTGACGGTCACCTTTGTTTCTGCAAGACGGTTTGCCAATTCTCTCGTGAAAGGGATCATGAGCAGTTTGGAGCGGCAATATGACACCCAACCCCAAAAAAACCTGTCCTGGGGATCGCGAATGTTTGACCAAACAAAACGATGCCCAATGGAGGTCAAATTAACGATCTTCGATGGGCATTCCCCTCCCAGCAAAGGTATCAGAGAGAGGGTGAGAGTAACCGGAGAGATATAGTTGACTTGCAGCGTTTGCTCAAAACCATCTTCGGTGATCACCTTACACTTAGGGTAAAGCCCGGCATTGTTGACCAGAATATCCAGGTGCTGAACCTTCTGCTTGATCTCGTCAGCCATGGCTTTGACCTGCGAAAGCGACGCAAAGTCTGCCCGAACCGTCTGGATGGCTGAGTTGCCGCTTTCTTCAGTAATTTCCTTAAGTGTCGTTGCCAGCCGCTCAGGATTTCGCCCATGTAAAATAAGGGTCGCACCAGTGTGGGCAAACATCCGGCTCAGTTCTTTACCGATGCCATCGGTCGCACCGGTTACCAGAACAGTCTTGCCACATAAGTCCGGATACTTCTTCATACAGACACCAACGAAAATTATACATCCTCCACCTCCCCTCGTCACAGCGAGCCTGCAAAGCGATCTCTCTATTGCTGAAAAATTATCCATACGGGAAGGGTTTATCTCCTCCCGTCGAAGTTGCCCCTACGAATGCTTCGAATCAACTGATGCAATCAACTACAAACCAGCGACATTCAAAAAAAGGTAATAAAATAATCCAATGCAACCAAACAACGAAACCAACTCCCCTGAAATCTCGACCGAGTCTGCCCCGGAAATAGCGGATTCTACTGAATCCCCCAAAACTTCCACACTCAAAAAACTCCATAAAAACGTCTGGGCGGTAAGTGTCACCAGCTTCCTGATGGACATCTCCAGCGAGATGGTCATCAACGTTTTGCCGCTTTTCCTCTCCAACGTGCTTGGCGTTAAGACCAACATCATTGGTCTCATCGAAGGTATCGCCGAAGCCACCTCCAGCCTGCTTAAAGTCTTTTCCGGCTGGCTTTCTGATAAGCTTGGCTCTCGCAAATGGCTGGCTGTCCTTGGTTATGGTCTTTCTGCTCTCTCCAAACCCTTTTTCTACTTCGCTAACAGCTGGAGGTTTACAGCTGGCATCCGCTGGACTGACCGGGTTGGCAAAGGCATTCGCACCGCTCCCCGGGATGCCCTGGTTGCAGATACCGTTAAACCTCATCAACGCGGGCTCGCCTTCGGACTTCACCGGGCCGCCGATACTGCCGGAGCCATGCTGGGGCTGCTCATCTCGGCTCTGCTGGTCTGGCGTCTGCAAGCGAGCGATGCCACCTTTCAGCAAAAAACATTTCAAACTATTGTTTTGGTAAGCATCCTGCCAGCTATTCTGGCTGTGATTGCTTTGGCAGTCGGCACACGCGATGTCAAAACTGGTAAAGCAAGTACGGCTCCAAAAATCACATTTAAAGGCTTGGGAAAAAACTTCCTGACTTTTATATTAATCGTCGGGATTTTTGACCTCGGTAATTCCTCCGATGCCTTTCTCGTCTTGCGCGCCCAGGAACGGGGCATGAGCGTGCTGCATATTTTATTGATGCTGGCAGTTTTCAACCTGATCTATGCTCTCATTTCCACTCCTGCGGGAATTCTATCTGACAAAATCGGTAGAAAAAAATTGATCATCGCTGGCTGGCTGGTATACGCGCTCATCTATCTCGGCTTCGCCCTTGCCGGCACCGCTGTTCATATTGCCCTGCTTTATATCGCGTATGGTTTCTACTATGGGCTCACCTACGGCACCGCCAAAGCCATGGTTGGCGACCTGGTGCCAGCTGAACTTCGCGGCACAGCCTATGGATCCTACAATGCCATCCTTGGAATCCTCGATTTTCCAGCCTCTTTGATCGCAGGTATCCTGTGGAGCGGCGTAGGCACTTGGGCAGGCTTCGGACCTTCCGCTCCGTTCTTTTTTGGGGCTGGCATGGCAGTCATTGCCGTCCTTTTGTTCGCATTCTGGAAGCCCAATTGGTGAAGTTGAATATGCTTGACGTTCCTAACAAAAACTAGTAAAGTGGACATTAAGGATGGAGATATGTTGAAGAAAAATTCGAATCGTTGTGGATTAACTATAATTGTTGCTACATACAACGCTTCATGGCTAATTGAAGAAACCTTTAAATCACTTACAGAACATGGAGACCGTCCCCCAACTTCCATGGGAAGCAGTTAATAGATAACAATTCAACTGACGATACGATTGAGCGTGCCAAAAAAATTTGGCAAGGTGATGCTGAACTCATGAATTATTCAGGAGAAACGACAGGGTACAGGATAAGTGCAAAATTTTAGCGTATGCAAGAAGCTAAGTATGACTACATAGGAATTGTCGATCAGGATAATTGGGTAGCTTTAGATTGGATGTTTAAGGCAGTGGAATATCTGGATCATGCATCTCTCGCGGCATCTGTTTTTGGTAAAGGAACGCCAGTTTTCGAATCTACTCCGCCGGAATGGTTCGAGCGTTATCAGCAGAACTTTGCTGTTGGCTCTCAATATGAAACAAATGGTCCTGGTTAATGATGAAAATTGTTTTTTTTATGCAGCCGGGAGTGTAAGGAAAAAGCCTTTACTCAACTGACCAAATTGGGTTTCAGACTGATTTTGCAGAGCAGGGCAGGCTCCAATCTACAATCTGGAGAAGATACTGAACTCCAAATATTACTCCGTATGACTGGTTGGGAACTCCACTATCAAGATGATTTACAGTTTAGACACTATATGCCAGCCTATAGATTAACCCGTCAGTATTTCAAAAAGTTTCGACAAGGATTAGGCGCTACATCAGTATATTTTAAAACTTATACAGGAAATATCAAAAAGAAGAGATGAGTGTAAGCTTCGCCCTTGCCGGCACCGCTGTTCATGTTGCCCTGCTTTATATCGCGTATGGTTTCTACTATGGGCTCACCTACGGCACCGCCAAAGCCATGGTTGGCGACCTGGTGCCAGCTGAACTTCGTGGTACAGCTTATGGATCCTACAATGCCATCCTTGGAATCCTCGATTTTCCAGCCTCTTTGATCGCAGGTATCCTGTGGAGCGGCATAGGCACTTGGGCAGGCTTCGGACCTTCCGCTCCGTTCTTTTTTGGGGCTGGCATGGCAGTCATTGCCGTCCTTTTGTTCGTATTCTGGAAGCCCACTGCTCCCCAAACCTCATATTTTTCTGGGAGGGTATAATTCAGGATGTATGAAAATTGGTGTACTGGCTTATCGTTTTGATTATTACACTAACCTGCGTAATATCATCGGCAAACTCCCTGAAGTTGATTACGTTCCAGTCAAAGATCTATACAGCCATCTGCGTAGGGCAGCCCTGGGCGTCAATCGCAGGCTGGGAAGAGAACTATTTCAGACCTTTGACTTAAACAATCAGTTCGACGATTTTGAAATAAACAAAGTTGATCTCATGCATTTCTCTAACGGAATAAGCTATGGGCGCACACCCTGGGTTTCGCATTTTGAAACATTACTTCCCCGCTTTTCAAGTTTAATGCAGCGTAATCAAGGAAAATCAAAAAAGCCCCTCAAACTCACACCTCAGATCACCCGTGGTTTTAACGCGCTTCAATCATCATCATGTAAACGTATCATCGCCTGGTCGCAATCAGCCGCAGATATTCAGCGTGACCTGCTAACGGAATTGCCTTTCGAAGAAAGGGAGACGATTCTTAAGAAAATGATTGTTCTGCATCCTCCGCAGGAAGTCCTGGTTGACGACCCGGTTAATCGACGAATTGACCATTCCAATCCGATTCGATTCATCCTTGTAGGCGCGGCTTTTTTTCGCAAAGGTGGCAAGGAAACCCTCCTTGCATTTGAGAAGCTTGTCAAAGAAGAACTCGCACCCATCAAATTGGTGATTGTCAGTTCCCTGCGTTTGGAACCTTACGCAGCTCGTGAGACTGAGGTTGATCGTGCCTGGGCACTCCAATTCATTGAAGAGAATTTAGATTGGATCGAGTATCATCCAGACCTGCCGAATGATGAATTGATGGAACTAATGAAGACTTGTGATGTAGGACTTCTACCAACTTATGCAGATACATACGGACTGTCAGTCTTGGAAGCTCAGGCATGCGGACTACCTGTGATCACCACCGATGTGCGCGCGCTACCCGAAATCAATAACGCAGATGTGGGTTGGCTCATCCGGGTCCCAAAAAATGAGCTTGGCGAAGCGCTCTATTCGACCCTTGAAGAACGTGAAAGGCTCTCCCTACAAATTCAATCCGGATTGGAGGCAATCGTTCGCAATATCGTGGCTGATCCATCCGTTATCCATATTAAAGCTCTTAAATCCCTCGAACGCATTCGCCAGATGCACGACCCCAGAGTCTACGCTCAAAAATTGCGAGAGATCTACCAGGAAGCTTTGGAAAACTAAACTTCTGATATTTCAACCCGTCTACAACCCCAATGCCAACGAAGGATTAAAGTATAATTAAGAAAAAATTCATCCCAAGGAGCTTATCATGATTGTTACAACCAAAAAACTTTTTGAACATGCCTATGGTAAATATGCCATCGGGGCTTACAACATCAATAACCTGGAACAGATCGTTGGTCTCTTTCGGGGCAATCTTGATTCTCAGGCACCTTTCATTATCCAGATCAGCAAAGGTGCGCGAAGCTTTACTAATAAATTGTTCCTCGAAGGCTTGATCCGTGCTGCTGATGAGGTTTACCCTGAAGCGATCTTCGCTGTCCATCTTGATCATGGCGACGAAGAAACCTGCTACGATTGTATCAACTCCGGTTTTTACAGCTCGGTCATGATCGATGCCAGCAGCTACCCCTACGAAGAAAATATCGCCATCACAAAACGCGTTGTCGATGCTGCCCATGCCAAAGGCATCGTGGTTGAAGCCGAACTGGGCATGCTCGGCGGTGTAGAAGAACACGTGTCAGTCAGCGAAGCTGATGCCAAACTGACCGACCCAAACCAGGCTCGAGATTTCGTCGAGCGTACTGGTGTGGATTCTTTGGCAGTTGCCATCGGCACCAGCCATGGCGCTTTCAAATTTAGCGGCACCCAGTCACTGCATTTTGACGTTTTGGCGGAAATCCAGGATCGCCTGCCCGGCTTCCCCCTGGTCATGCACGGCTCCAGCTCCGTTCCCCAGGAAGAAGTGGAACGCATCAATGCCGCTGGCGGCAAGCTCGCCGGTGCCAAGGGTGTAGACGCCACCCAGTTCCGCCGAGCTGCCGAACTGGGCGTCACTAAAATCAACATCGACACCGACGGGCGCCTGGTCTGGACCCGTGTTCATCGTGAGTTTTTCTTAGCGCATCCTGAGAAATTCGACCTGCGCGACCCAGGCAAGATCTTCATGGCTGAATACGCCAAATTTATCGCCACTAAAAACGATTATTTGGGCAGTACAGGCCAGCTACAAGGTGTGAGAGAGTTCCTTAAGGCCTAAGGTCTGTAATCCTTATCATAAAATGAGCTTTGCAGACGCAAAGCTCATTTTTGTAAGTGTATAAGAGCCTAGCAAAGGGCTGTAAGGTATAATTTCAGCATTCATTTTTGGGAGTAAAGATCATGACAGAAGAAACGCCGACAAAAACCAACTTTATCCGCGATATCATCGACGAACACAACCGCACCGGCCGATTTGGCGGACGCGTCCACACCCGCTTTCCACCCGAACCGAATGGCTACCTCCATATCGGTCATGCCAAAGCCCTCTGCATCGATTTTGGCATCGCCGAAGACTATGGCGGACTCACTAACCTGCGCTATGACGATACCAATCCCGTGAAAGAAGACGTCGAATTCGTCGACGCCATCAAAGAAGACATTCATTGGCTCGGTTTCGATTGGGGCGACCGTGAATTCTATGCCTCTGACTACTTCGAAGCCCTTTACGAGATGGCGATCAAGTTAATTGTCAAAGGCAAAGCCTATGTCGACGAACTTTCTGCCGATGAGATGCGCGAATATCGCGGCACGCTGACCGAACCCGGAAAAAACAGCCCATGGCGCGATCGAACCATCGAGGAAAACCTCGACCTCTTTCAGCGCATGCGTGACGGTGAATTTCCAGATGGCAGCTTGACCTTGCGTGCCAGGATCGACATGGCTTCTCCCAATATGAACATGCGTGACCCGGTCATGTACCGCATCCTCCACGCCGACCATCACCGCACTGGTAACCAGTGGTGTATTTACCCGATGTACGACTTTGCTCATGGTCAGTCTGACTCTCTTGAGGGCATCACTCACTCCATGTGCAGTCTCGAGTACGAAAATCATCGCCCGCTTTACGACTGGTTCCTCGACGAGCTCGAGATCTTCCATCCACAGCAGATCGAGTTTGCCCGTCTCAACCTGACCCATACCGTCATGAGCAAACGCAAACTGCGTAAACTGGTAGAAGAAGGTCACGTGGCTGGCTGGACTGATCCTCGTATGCCCACCCTGGCTGCCATGCGCCGGCGCGGCTACCCCGCCGCAGCCATCCGCGAGTTCATAGATACTGTTGGTGTTGCCAAGTCTGACAGTTTTGTCGAAGTCGAACTGCTTGAACACATTGTTCGTGACCAGCTCAACCTCACTGCTCCGCGTCGTATGGCTGTCCTCGAACCCCTCAAAGTGGTCATTGATAACTATCCAGCCGACCAGGAAGAAGAATTCGACGTCCCCGATTTCCCGCAGGATCCCGAGAACTCCTCTTCACGCAAGGTGCCTTTTGGGCGTGTGATCTTTATTGAACGCAGCGATTTCGAAGAAACGCCACCGCCCAAATATTTCCGCCTTTCCCCTGGACGCGAAGTACGGCTGATGAACGCTTACTATGTCACCTGTACGGATGTCGTCAAAGACGATCAGGGTAATTTGCTCGAAGTGCATTGCTCGTATGATCCAGAAACCCGCGGCGGCATGTCGCCAGATGGGCGTAAGGTCAAGGGCACCATCCATTGGGTGTCAGAAGAACATGCCATCAACGCCGAATGCCGGCTTTATGAGCAGATGTTTGCTGCCGATCACCCCGAAGACCTGCCTGAAGGCGAAACTTTCATGGATTACTTTGATCCGCAGTCCAAAAAAGTGGTTATGGCGATGTTGGAACCCTCGTTAGCTGAGGCTAAGGTTGGTGAGGTCTTTCAGTTTGTGCGCAACGGCTACTTCACGCTTGATAGTGAAGATTCCAAACCCGGCGAACTCGTCTTCAACCGCACCATCGGTCTGGTCGACAGTTGGGCAAAGATGCATAAATAGCATAGCTGATAGGAACACAACCCCCTGCTCCTGTAAGGGAGGGCTTCCACGCCCTCCCGCGACATACCTACTCCCTTCACCTGATCCTTGAAGTTACTTATTGATCAATGGCAAACTCACTGGATATGAATAATCAACACGAACGCCACGCAGAGTTAACGTCTCGCCTTGACTTCCTGGAAGAATAACCCGGAGGACATAAGAAAAACTCTGATTATCAACAACAGGTAAATCAACCACCGAATCCTCAGCCACCCGCGGAGCGTTGATAACCCCTTCTGAGCTGGCACTGGCAAGAAGCGTATTGATGTTTGTGTCCATGTTAGTTCTCAGAATCGAGGTGGTGAAGTCAACCGCACTATTGTCAAAATAGTAAACAACTAATTTAGTGATAGTTGCACCATGTGGAAGATTCATTGGAGCAATATAAGCGTTATTACTTGGATCAGGGTTCCAGAGGGCACCAGTGCTATTGGTGAAAGCGTATCCAAAGGTTTGAGAGAATGGGATGAACTCTGTAGCATGAAACATGATAAAACCTGGACCACCAACAACGACCTCGTTTATGTTGTTTGATTCGGTCAGATTTTCCCCAATAGGGAATGTTTCAGACTCTACATCAGATTGTGCACCGACGTTAAAGCCTATATAGACGAAGGCTAAGACAAGGGATATCACAAGGAGAAGAGGTTTGATTGATTTTTTCATAATTGGCTCCTTTTTCGATAGTTGCACTAAATTGATTGTGTTATTAAACATGATAATGTATATAACAAGTCAAAACAAAGATGAAGCTTCTACAAACTATATATTGACCTCACGTCATCTGTTAAATTGATCAATTTTATTTCGAAAAAACCTGATCTGCCTGCTCCAAAATGGCTTCCGGAACTTCTCCTCGATCCGAAGCGCTCATAGTATAATTTGACAAACATCCATGCACCGCGCTTGAGTTGGCTTCCACCTTGTTCGCCACTAAGGAGCAAGGCGATCAACATCCAGGAAAAGGCAGGGTAAATGGCGATAGTATCGAAAATTCTCCCTCATCAAGCCCCAGGTTCTGCCCGGATCTTGGTCATTGGCGATGCTTTAATTGACCATCAGTATTGGATCGAGCGCATGCCCAAGCCCGGTGAAGACACCATCATTCTCTCCATCTCGAAAAATGTCGGCGGATCCGCCGCCAACACCGCCATCGCCTTAGCTTGGTTGGGCACACCCACGAAATTCTATGGCACCATCGGGCGCGACCTGGATGGCGATCTTATCCTCGAGCAAATGCAAGCCGTGGGTGTTGATGTTTCCGGCATTCAGTTTGGCGAAATCACCGGCTTTACCATTACCATGATCGATGCCAGCTCAGAACGCACCATGTTTTCGTATCGCGGTGCCTCCTCAAACGCCCTCTCCGTAGGACCCGACCTGCTCGAAAGTCTCCAAAGTTCTCGTATCCTGCTTACCTCCGGCTACCAACTGCTCTATCCAGAGCAGGCGCAGGTGGTTCTGGCTGCCGCCGAACGCGTTCACGCACAGGGTAACCTCGTCGCGCTGGACCCTTCTCCCCTCATCGCGGAAGTCTCGCCAGAGATTCGTCGAAGAATCCTGGAGCTGACTGACATTTTGCTGCCCAATCGGCGCGAATTAGCCCTTCTGATCGGCGAAGACGACACGCAGGCCGCCCTCCACAAAGCCCCTCAACTCTCCAGGTGTGTCGTCGTCAAACTTGGCTCTCAGGGTGCCTGGATGTCACTGCGCAAAGGCTTCCAATTTGTCGATGGTCAACAGATCTCTGAGGACTGTGTTTTTGAATCTCCTGCCATCCCGGTCCAGGCAGTCGACACTACCGGGGCAGGCGATTCTTTCAACGCTGGTTTTCTCGCCTCCTTCCTGCGCGGTGAAACCCCGGAAAACTGGCTCAAATCTGGCAATAATCTGGCTGGTGAAGTGGTGCAGCATCGTGGAGCCGTCTCCATGTTTTGTTCGCCCTCTCAGACCCCAATCAAGGAAAAATTGAAATCATAGGAGCTCAAAGTGAAAATTAACCCCCTCGTAGAAATTACACCCGAAGTCAAAGCCGCGCTTGAAGCCGGCAAAGCAGTTGTCGCGCTCGAATCTACCATCATTTCGCACGGCATGCCCTATCCACAGAACATCCAGATGGCACAAAAGGTGGAGTCCATTGTTCGCAGTGCCGGTGCCGTGCCTGCCACCATCGCCCTAATGGACGGCAAGATCAAAATCGGTCTCACCGCCCAGGAATTGGAAGTTTTCGCCAGTTCCTCTGGCGTCGCAAAGGTTTCCATGCGCGACCTGCCCGGTATCATTGCCCGTAAGCAGCTCGGTGCCACCACTGTCGCCACTACAATGTACGCCGCTCATCTTGCCGGTATCAAGGTTTTCGTAACCGGCGGAATCGGCGGGGTGCATCGCGGTTTCGAAGAGACAATGGATGTCTCCGCTGACCTGGAAGAGCTCGCCCAGACCGACGTGGTCGTGATCTGCGCCGGCGCTAAGGCCATTCTCGATCTGCCCCGCACCATGGAATACCTGGAAACCAAGGGCGTTCCCGTGATCGGCTACAAAACTGATGTCCTGCCCGCCTTTTTCACCGCCAAAAGCGACATCCCGCTGGTGGAACGTGCCGGCTCACCCGAAGAGATCGCCAAAATTATCCTCGCCAAAGATCAATTGGAAATGCGCGGCGGTATGCTGGTGGTCAACCCCATCCCCGAAGAATACTCGCTCGATCATGAAATAATCGATCAGGTCATCGAGGGTGCCGTCCAGGCTGCCCAGGAACAGGGTGTTTCTGGCAAGAACATCACCCCATTTTTGCTCAGCGAAATCACCAAGCGGACCGAAGGCAAAAGCCTGGAAGCCAACCTGCATCTGGTTTACAACAATGCGTTGGTGGGTGGGCAGATTGCTACCGCTCTGGAAGCAATTTCGAGCTGATACCGACTGCCAGGCCCTCAATCCATCAGTCCGTAAACCGTACCGTAATAGCCAGGCGCGCTCAACAATTGGAGCGTCAAAATACCTGGCTTTTGTGCTCTGCGACGGGGTGGGCTGTGGTAAAATCTAATTCCATTAGGGGCCTGTAGCTCAATGGCGGAGCAGGCGGCTCATAACCGCTTGGTTGAAGGTTCGAATCCTTCCGGGCCCATGTTTCAAATAAATAATCAGGCTTGATTGCGTGTTCCAGTTCGGTATCGAAGTCAGTTACCCGATTTCGGTCGGCATCCACAACCAAGAAAGCATTACGCAAGCTATCCTCGCAAGAGTGGAGAAAGATGAATATTACTACTGATCGATTGATATTACGAAAATATTCTGACAAAGATTTGATGGATCTGTACGAATATCTATCGGATCCTGATGTAGTTAAGTACGAACCATACCGATCCATGATGTTGGAAGAATCCAGGGGCGAGTTGGATCGCCGGATTTTCTCTGACGAGATGATCGCGGTGGAGCTAAAAACCACCGGCAAGTTAATCGGCAATGTTTATCTTGGAAAAAGAAGCAACAATACCCTTGAGATTGGGTTTGTTTTCAATAAGGATTACTGGAGGCAGGGTTACGGTTTTGAGAGTTGTACGGCATTGATCCAGGAAGCCTTTTCAAAAGGTATTGACAGAATCTTTGCGGAATGCGACCCTGAGAATGAAACCTCATGGAGATTGTTGGAAAGGTTAGGTTTCACTCGCACTGCCCACCTGGAGAAGAATATCTATTTTTGGAAAGGCAAAGACGGTCAACCGATATGGAAAGACACCTATGTCTATTCTCTGGAAAATCCGGGCAAAACCAGTTAAGTATTGGAAAAAAGCCTTGAAAAAGCGTCAGTTTTTTTCCTAAATCTCAAGTTTATCTAAAAGTGGCTCAATTAATTGTCTTCCAAAAAATTCTTAATAGACCAATTCTTCATTTATTCTATGAATGAACTTCCAGTGTGTGCAGGCTGTAAAAGCATACACAACCCATGTAAATAAATTATGATCAATGCTATAATTCTTAATTAGTATTATACAAATAAAACAAAGAAAAGGAAATTTAAGCAAGAAAATGAAGAAATTAAATTCAGTTAGTATCATCGTTCTCATTACCTATCTTGCCATGATCACCGTGAATGCTCTGGCTAACGCCTTGCCTATCAATGGTATGATCACTGGCGATATCTCCGATTCATACCCCAATCTGTTTGCTCCCACCGGCATCACATTCACGATCTGGGGCGTTATCTACCTGTTGCTGGCAGCGCACACTGCTTACCAGCTCGGTCTTTTCCAGAAACAAGGTGAAGAGATTAAAACTGCCTTCTTGAAAGAGATCGGCACCTTATTTTCCATCTCATCTCTGGCTAATGTTGCCTGGATCTTTGCCTGGCACTACAAGAATATCCTCTTGTCCACTGTGTTGATGCTCATCATCCTGGTTTGCCTGGCGCTGATCACCATCCGTATCAACAAAGAGACACTGACCTCGAAGGAAAAATTCTTCATTCGTCTGCCCTTCAGCGTCTACTTTGGCTGGATCACTGTGGCGACCATTGCCAATGTCACCACCCTGTTGGTTGACAAACTTGGTTCTCCCGTGAACCTGCTCGGAATCTCCGAAGTGGTCTGGACCGTCATCATTCTGCTTGTCGGTCTGCTGATCGGTGTCATCACCATCCTGAAGAACCGCGACGTTCCTTATGGCCTGGTGATCGTCTGGGCTTACATTGGCATTCTCATCAAGCACCTGATGAACAAACCCCTCCCCGATGGCTTCAACTCCCAATATCCGGCGGTGATCGCCGCTGTCATTTTCAGCTTGGTCGTGCTCGTGGCAACCCTCGTTTTCACCCAGCTGAAAGCAAAGAATTCAAAGTAACCGATAGAAGCTGACTCATAAGCGGGAGACAAATCTGTCTCCCGCTTTTTTTGTTCGCTCCACATTTTCCATTGAACCTGAGTTCAGATCGTCTCATCGAACCTCACGCTCTCTACTAACCTCCCATGTGCAATTATCTAGGAAATAATCGTCAAGGTGTACAGATTTTTGCTCGAGAGGCTCGAGCAGGTTATAGTGAAACAACAAAATTATAATATGCAAGGATCAGGATAATCCTATACGATCGATCAGGTTTTACCATCGGGAGAAAAATCATGAAAACCAAAAGTCCAAGTCAGCTTGCCCTCTCAATTGTCGTAATCCTTTCATTGCTGATCAGTTGGGGCACCAGCAATGCCCACTTTACCAATTCACAAATCCAAGCCAGCATCCTCTATGTCAGTCAGAATGCTTCAGGCTCCTGTGCTTCATGGGCGAATGCCTGTGACCTTCAGACAGCGCTCACCACTGCCCAAACCGGTGACCAAATCTGGGTGGCAGCTGGCTATCATATTACGGGTGAAAGCGGCAACCGCGAAGCCACATTCCAGCTCAAGTCAGGCGTCGCCATCTATGGGGGTTTTGATGGAACAGAGACCAGCCTGTCACAGCGCGATTTCGAAACCAACCTCACCATCCTCAGCGGTGACGTTGGTGCTGAAGGCGACAACACCGACAACGCCTATCACGTTGTTACAGGCAGTGGGGTAGACGCCACCGCCATCCTTGACGGCTTTACCATCACCCATGGAAATGCAGACGGGTACGCTTTGGATTATTACAATCTTGGTGGAGGCATGTATAGCGTCTCCGGCAGCCCCACCCTCACCAATATCATCTTCAACAACAACATCGCACACTTTGGCGGTGGGATGTACAACATCGAAAATAGCAATCCATCCTTGACCCATGTGACTTTTTCCAATAACTATGCCTCCATCAGTGCCGGAGGGATGTACAACCGGAATAACAGCAGTCCCACTCTAAACGATGTGACCTTTAGCGGCAATTCAGCAGTAAATGCCGGTGGTGGCATGTTCAATTTTTTCCAAAGTAGTCCCATCCTCAATAATGTTGTATTTAGCGGCAACATAGCCGATGATCCGTTTGACGATCCATATAGTGACGATGGAAAAGGTGGGGGAATGTTCAATCAGCAATTCAGCAGTCCAGTTCTCACCAATGTCACATTCGACAACAATTCGTCTGAGTGGTTTGGTGGGGGGATGGTTAACGACTTCGATAGCAGCCCAACTCTGACCGAAGTTACTTTCAGCAACAACTCGGCCATTCAAATGGGTGGTGGGATGGTTAACCTTGATAGCACCCCCACTCTGACCAATGTCATTTTTTACGGAAATACCACCACCAACGAATTTGGCATGGGTGGTGGAATGGTAAATTCAGGGACTAATGCGATATTGATGAACGTCACTTTCTCAAACAATATCACCCAGGACCAAGGTGGGGGAATGGTCAACTTTGACAGTAACCCTAGCCTTACGAATGTCACCTTTAGTGGTAACAGTGCTACCAGTTATGAAGGCGAAGGCGGTGGTATGTTTAACTATGGTATTAGCAGTCCCACTCTCACAAATGTGACCTTCACCGGCAATTCAGCAACACTTTACGGTGGCGGAATATCCAGCTGGAGTACCACCCCCATGATTACCAACTCAATCCTGTGGGGCAACACCCCTGACCAAATCAGTGGTTCCGCTACTATTACCTACAGTGATGTTCAGGGCGGTTGGGCAGGTACGGGCAACCTTGACCTCGACCCGCTTTTGGGACCGTTGGCAGACAACGGCGGCTTCACCTTTACCCATACCTTATCTCCGGGCAGCCCTGCCATCGATGCTGGCGATCCAGCCAACTGTCCTGCCACCGATCAGCGCGGCTTTCCCCGCCCCCTTGATGGCGATGGGCTCAACGGACCCCGTTGTGACATGGGCGCTTACGAGGCAGAATTGAAAGTATTTGATTTTTCAATCTACCTTCCGATGATAGTTCGATAGCAAGCCTTTACGTCGGATAGGCAGGGCATAGGTCAGGGGGCTTTCACCAACTCTCTACTGGTTGTGTCATTGGATTGGGGTCTATCCCAATCTACTCCTCAGTCCACTTGCATCCCATTTGCGGGAGTGCAATGGCAAAGCAGGGAGGTGACTATTTACCCCCTCTTTAGACTGCTTGCGTGCCGTAGGCTGGGGTCCGCGTAGCGGGGGGGTGAGCGAACAAAGTGCGGCGAAACGATTTTTTCTTCGCTCACGACTTTTTCCACTTTTTACACTATTTACACTGTTTTTTGATGGTGCAAAAAGCCATTTTGAGTGTAAAAAGGGGTTAGTTGTTAAGGTGCGGTGATGCTGGACAAATAATAGCACAAACGTTCTAACATTGCAAGCCGAGAACAGGATACCTCAAGCCATGATCCCCTTCTGCAGACTGCTCCATCCCCCTGCCATCCGTCATCACGATCAACGAAGTGATTTTTTTTAGTCCGTCATCCAAACCACAGTGACACGCAGTGTACTGGGTAAGGATCTTTCTTTCTACTCAGCCATCCAATACTTTATGTAAGCCTTCAACAACGCCCTGCCGGGTTCAACCTTGATAATCTCAATCACTTCCATAGAAAGGTGGGATTTCATGCAATCTACAAGATTTTTTCCTTCTTTTGTCGTTGTCTTTTGTCTCTGGGAACAGCTGGCAACTTCAGCTTCTGCTGATCCGCCAGACCCAACAAGAGTAGCTAACACATCCAACCGGAGCCAGAAATGAGGATATTGCAACCCCGTGAAGATCTGAACGTTGGCACAAGTACTTTACAATCTATCACACCAGCTAATCTTCCGATTGGTACTGCCTTTGATCTGTGTTTTGGTTTTTTTGTACAATCACCTGATGCGGAATATGGTGATTACATGTCCGTCGATGCTCCGACAACTGGGTAGTCGCACTTGCGGCCCGAACTCAGTGCCTGCAGCTAATGGTTGTTCTGCTGCCCCACTCTCCGGTGGCGGGAGTTTCGGCTGGAAACATCGCTTATTGGCAAGACGGCTATCCCACCCCGTAACCGGTTGTGGAGCGTGGAATGGTTCTGGTCAATTTTAACATTTCTGATTCTGTGCGAATGTAACCATCCCCGATGATGTTACCGGTGCTCCCTGGTTGTTACCATGGAACTATGTTGGAGACGGTTGGGGGGGGGGAACCCGCGTTGCCTCAGGTTCATATGGTCCTGTAGGTCCAGTAGCGCCCTTAATGTTATCGCCTGAGGTTTTCAGACGGCAGGGTGCCGTTTTGAGCCGCAAACCCATGAATTCACAGCCATGAATAGCACAGCGGTGGAAATTATTGGTGATCTGATTACACCGTCACTTCAGGAAATGGCACGAGATGGTCCGGAAAGCATCATTGTGCCTGCCTATGGAAATGCTCCAGTTTTGCTACTGCTGTGCTTCGAATGATGCGGGAACGGACTTCACCTGCGATATCACTGCCACGGATTCTGCTGTTCCTGCCAATTACCAACACTTCGCAATTAATAAAAGAAATGCTGATTTGCTATTGGGATCCGGCAGGTTGGCAGCTTGAACCAATTACAGATGCTACGCCCAACCAGTGGGCAGCCGGTCTGGTGGGCACCAACCGCGGCAGCTGGTCCGCAGGTTATGTCATTGGGGGCTTGGGCGAAGGCTCAAGTGTGCTGAACCCTGACCTGCAAATGTACGATCCTACTTTAGGGAGTGTGACCCAGCTGGCAGACATTCCCAATCCGCGTTTTAGCCCCGTAACCGCATGGATCGGCGGCTTGATCTATGCTGCCGGGGGGTACGATACAGCCTTTGCTTCCACCAATGATTTGCAGGTTTACGATCCTGTAACCAACCTTTGGGACAATACGGCTCCGCCGGATATGCCAAATACCCGTGGTGGAGCCGGTGGAGTGGCAACCTGCTCATCTGGAGTTGGAGACTGTCTTTTCCATGTAGGAGGAGGTTTGGATAGCAACTTTGCCAACACAACGCTGGAAACATGGAATTTTAATCCTTCTCTCGGGGTGTCTGGACTCAGTTGGATAACAAACCGGTTGGTGCTTCGCCTGATGGATTCATCCCTGGGGCAGGCGTTGGTTGTGGCGGCAAGATCTACATCGGGGGTGATTATCGCGGCTATCACGATTTTGTTTCGAATTTACCTTACCAACAGGCTCACAGTGGTCCGTGCTGCGTGCTATTCCAGCATCAGGCGGAGCGATGACCCCAGCCATGGTCTGTAATGAAGATGAACAAACCATCTACCTGGTTGGCGGCGATGCGACTGGCGGTTGGGCGAGTTACTCCGATAAAGTGTTTGTTTATGACATCCTCACTGACACCTGGGAGGGACCGATCGCTCAAACTTTGCATGTTCCCCAGCTTGGTTCTGTGGGTTGGTTCATGTGGCGGATGTTGTGGTCAGTAGGCGGAACGGTTGGTGCGGGTGCAATTTCGCCCATGCCATTTGAATCACTGGAGAGAGCAACTTGTGCCAATGAAACGAAACTGTTCTTGCCATATTGATACTGAAGTAGGAAAACCTGAGGGGATGACATCTTGATTGCCTATGCGGTAAGTAAGGTCCCGGACCTGCCTACTCACTATTCTTGGTACGGCTGTCTGGAAATCGATCTCTTTCGGGATTCCTTTGTCATCCTGAACGAAGTGACACGCAGTGTGCTGCATAAGGATCTTTCTTTCCAGTCAGCTACCTGGACTCGCCACAAGTGGACGGCATCAGCTATCACTCAAGGACTTTTTACACTTTTTACACTATTTAGCACTGCCTTTGATGGTGCAAAAAGCCTCTTGAGTGTACTGGCGGTCGGTTGTTTGGTGCGGTGATGCTGGACAAATAATAGCACAAACGTTCGAACATTGCAAGCCGAGAACCGGAAGCCTCAAACCGTTATCCCCTTCTGCAGACTGCTCCGTCCCCCCGCCATCCGTCATCACGATCAACGAAGTGATTTATTTTAGTCCGTCATCCAAACCGCAGCGACACGCCGTGTACTGGGTAAGGCTCTTTCTTTCTTCTCAGCCATCCAATACTTAGTGTGAGCCTTCAACAACGCATTGCCGGGTTCGACCCCGGTACACCGCCTACGCAGGCGCTGCGCTCCATCCCTGTTTGCCTCAAAGCCATCCTCAAATTGGGAGGAGGGACCGGGGCCTGTGCCGCCGTGAAAAGGACGGGGTAAGCAGGGCGAGGGTCTCTCTTCTCTGTCGTCCAAGACAGTGACACGGAAGTGTGCTGCGTAAGGTTCTTTCTTTTCTACCAGCTACCTGTACTCGCCACGAAGTGGATGGTATCACTTTACCTGTACTTGCCACGAAGTGGACGGGTATCATCTATTCCAGTTATAATTCCAACCAATCATGCTCACTCCGACGGAAATTGAAAACCCGAGCCGTTGCTTTCCAAAATCGCTGGAAAGGTTGTCTGGGTGATGAAAAACAAGACGGTCTGACCTTCGAAAAAGTCCACGAGCGTTACCCCGATGCCAGCCTGTCGACCTCTACGACGAACTCACCATGCCCCCAGACCTGCGCAAAGCCCACCAGGCAAACGACAAAGCCGTCTGGGAAAGCCTACGGCAGACCCTGGCCTTCCGACGACGAACCCGCCTGCGTAGCGTATTTGATGGGACTATATCAAAAGGGTTATTGAAAGACAGACCCAAAAGATTTTAAAATCTTAAGATAGTTGAAATTACAACATGTATAGATTGACTGCGACTTACAATATTGAACCCCTTATCCGTTTCGCATTAGGCGATCAGAAGAGGATCCACTCTGCTTTAGAACAGTCATTGAAGAATCGATGTTGGTGGTATTGGTTTGTTATGATGGTGCACGTTATAAAGAAAAGGATGACTTGTATTTACGCGTATCGTGACACAGATGTTTCAATCTCTATGAGGACTCTGCACCTCCAGATGTCATCGTTAGTGAGAAAGGTACAAGGGATTTCAGAGATCGAGCACCCTGGTTTGAAAACAAAATGGATGAATATCATTCTATTTCAATAGAAGCCGCTAAATCGAGTGATCGTGTTCCTGATATGAGATGAGAACTCAAATCTTCAAGAATTTATCGGTGGAGATGAATTTAAATCCATACTGGACCAACGAGAATGGTGAGGAAATCGAACCCCGGCATAATTAAAATAAATGCAGGCGTTATTCGATCCCGAGGACCTCTTATTAGGAGAGAAGGACTTTACAGAATCCGAAGATGAGAGGCTAGAGATATTTTCGCGAGAACGATATAGATATTGAACTGCATATGATGTTTTTGGCAGATGCCCAGACCTCTATAAAGTGAATGGCAAACTGATGCAGGGCAGTATTAGAAATGGCGATCGCATGTGAGGTAGCGGTCAAAGGAGCGATCTTTATGGGAATTTACTACTGCCGCTGCTTTTGAGTATTTGGAAGATAAGGGTAGAGTCTATACCAAGGTGATTGAGCTAATTGATGGCGTTGCGAAAGCAGCATTCGGACAAAGCTTCAAAGATGTCGACCCCATTGCTTATAAAAGCATACGCATCTGTTTCTGTCGGTAATGTATGTGGGTACACCGGGCATCTAATAACTTTTAGCAGATAACAAACAATAATGCTGACTGTCCAACTTCTGACGGAGGTAATTCTCAATAGAGACACTTATGAGTTGGATTGCTAAAAACACCAATGTAATCTGATGATGCAGAGCGAGCATCAGCTGATGAATGGCAGATTGCCAAGACTTACCGTTCTCTCGCACGCCAGGACAAAAAGGATAGAGCCCCACGCAGGTCGTGATTGGTTCTCCAACCCTGGAGCTCTTTTTCCAGGATTCCAAATCCAATATGAATTGAACATTGCTCCAACATTTTCATCTCAAAATCGCAACAACGCCTGCACTTATACTCTCCGTCAACACAGCCTTTCCGATACTATAATTATTCTGATCAAGGAGGAAGGGATAGCCATTTTGCCTCTTAGCTCGTGTCCACTTTTTCGGCACCACCTCAAGTTGGAGGCTTTCATCGTGAGAGCCAAAGCCAACACCTATGTGGGCGGGGGGCAGAAAAGCCTGGCGTACCGCCCGTTTTCGCATGATCTGCAATTTCATGAAGGCTCTTTTGCTTACCTGGATAGTTACTTCGGCGGGACCGATTTCATCGGGCAGGAAGTGGTTTATTTTGAAGGGAAACCGGTCTGGGCGATGAACTATTACGGCAAAATATTGGACCCCGGGCGGATCAACGGGCAGACCGCCGGCAGGATCATCATGGAAAGCCTGGGCAAGCTCTACCAGGAGGAGCGTTTTTTGGGCGGGTTTGAACATGTGACGCCCCTGGGGACCTATTTTGATACCAATGAAGGCGATGTTTCTTCCTTTCAGGGGCTGGAGTGGATTACGGTTCAGGACCAGAAGGTGTATGAGTTGGTTTATCATGGTGGGTTGGTGAAGGAGTAGGGGATAGCTGATAGCTGATAGCTGATAGTCACTCACTTTGTGGCGAGCACGGGTAGGTGAAAGCGAAAACACCCACCCCCGCCTTCGCGGAACGCAAGCAGTACTTGACTCCATCCGTTTCTTTAATTTCCGCATACGGATGCGTTGGCGTAGGTCGGGTTGCGGGTTTCAACCCGACGTCACGAGTGTTGACTCATAAAAGCCGGGTTGGCGCGAGAGGATCACCAACGTGATCCTCACAGACCGATGTGGGTTGAGCCCACTACCACCTAACGGCGGCACGCAGGCAGTCGGTCTAGTCACCAACGTGATCCTCACAGACTGATGTGGGTTGAGCCCATTGCCACCTAACGGCGGCACGCAGGCAGTCGGTCTAGTCGCTTTGGTCACTTGGAATGACGGAACGCGCGGTGCACGTTCCCTACGAGACATGACTTTATCGGGGTAGGGTCGTTCGCAATGACGGATAAAAGAAAATGCAGCGTTAGAAATAGTGGATGGCTCCTATGAAAAGAATGTGGCCCTCACCCCCGGGATGATCACCAACGTGATCCTCACAGACCGATGTGAGTTGAGCCCAATGCCACCTAACGGCGGCACGCAGGCAGTCGGTCTCGTCGCTTTGGTCACTTGGAATGACGGAACGCGCGGTGCACGTTCCCTACGAGACATGGCTTTATCGGGGTAGGGTCGCTCGCAATGACGGAAAATAGAAATGCAGCGTTAGAAATTGTGGACAGCCCCTATGGAAAGGCTGTGACCCTCACCCCGGTATGCCCCAAAAAAGGGGCTACCGTCCCTCCCCCAAAAGGGAGGGCTTAAAAGTGACGCGGCGCGCCACCGTAGGCCGGGTTCCGGGGTTGAACCCGGCAAAGCGTTGGTAATTGTTGATAGCTTATATGGGAAGGCTGTGACCCTCACCCCGGTATGCCCCAAAAAAAGGGGCTACCGTCCCTCCACTCCTACGCGCTCCGCTTGCGGGACCATGGCAAAGGGGAGGGCTTAAAAGAACTGTGAACCTTTAGGCAGGGCAGGCGGATGGGTCGGAGTGTGGTTTATTTCCTGATCAAGGCAACCCGATAAGGAAACAATTCGGCAGTCATTACGCCGGCTGCCACGGCAGGGTCATTGTTCATGATTGACAGGGCTTCATCTTCAGATTCGACCTCCAGAATCACGATGCCGAAGGTCTTCTCATTATCGATCCCCCCAGTTTTACCAGCCAAAATCAACTTTCCCTCCCCGAGCAGTTCCTGCAGGTTGCTGAAGTGGCGGGAGACAAATTCCTCCTCTTCTTGAGTCCATTCGTGGGGGTGGTAGAGGGCTGGGTTCAGCTTTAAGACATAGATGTACTGTTTTGTGGGATTAGTCATTCCGCATTGTCTCCTGGTTCAGTGAGTCTGGTAATTATAATGGGTGATGGGGGCTTGGCTGATACCCGTCCACTTCGTGGCGAGTACAGGTAGGTGATAGGTGATAGCGAAAAGACCCACCCCCCAACCCCCTCCCAGGAGAGGGCGTAACGAGGCAGGTAGTGTCGGCATACGGAAAAGCTGATAGCTGATACCCGTCCACTTCGTGGCGAGTACAGGTAGGTGACAGCAAAACAGTTAAATACCTCGTTGTTGTAACAGAAGTGTCGAGGTTGACTCGGTCTAGTCGCTTCAGTCGATGCTCCGCATGCACCCACAACTTTGTCGGGGCAGAGCATTCGCAATAACTGATCAAAAAGATAAAAGTGCGAAGGTTTTCGTAGGCCGGGTTCCGGTACCTGCCCTGTTAAGGGTTGAACCCGGCAAAGCGCTGGCAAACGGAAAACTTGCCATCTCGATAAATGCTCAGTTGGAATAGGCAAGCCAATTCTCTACAAGATAGGTGAAAGCTGATAGGTGAGAAAAGCAAGGAAGAAAGACCTACAGCAGCAACTGTGATTTGGGAGCGAGTTTGAATTGTAAATGGTGGCAGAGGAATTGCTGGGTTGACAATCGCAACCCAGCCTACGAAAAGAATTACTCGAAAAGAGTTACTCGAAAAAACTTCCAAAAACAGAACATATGTGCTATAATTACCCCGCGATTGGAAACCGCGCATTCCGCACCTTAACAAAATAGTCCGATTTGCAGCCAATCCGTGCTCTTGTGCCATCAAAAAACAGTGCAAACAGTGCAATTGGTGCAAATAGGGGATACCCGTCCACATCGTGGCGAGTACAGGTAGCTGATCCCTGATCCCTGATCCCTGATCCCTGTTCCCTGCTCCCTGCCCCCTGTTCCCCTTTTCTAGCCACCAAACCCTGAACAAGACAGATTTACTCCTTTTAGGCTCTTTATAATTAAGGAAAATTTTGAGATAGAAGGAAATCCATATACTGATCATCAGTTGGAATGTGGAAAGCAGGTCAATAGGATATGAATCAAACAGCAATCGTCGCAGGGGGATGCTTCTGGGGGATGGAGTCAAAGTTTCAGCAATTAGCTGGTATTGTCGATACCGAGGTTGGCTACACCGGCGGTTTTTTGGAAGACCCGACCTACCGCCAGGTTTGCCAGGACGTTACCGGGCACGTTGAAGCGGTCAAAATTGAATTTGATCCCGCGCTGATCGACTACCGGGCGATTTTGGATGCCTTTTTCACCTTTCATGACCCCACCCTGTGCCGCGACAACTGTATCAGCCAGAGCTCACAATATGGGTCGATCATCTTCCCGCTGGACGAGGAACAAAAAGTCATCGCCAAAGCGGTTCTGAGAGAGAAGCGGGCGAGCGACCGCTACGATTGCGCCATTGACACGATCATTCAGCCTGCTTCTGAGTTTTATCCGGCAGAAGAGTATCACCAGGATTATTACAAAAAACACAATTTACAGGATGTGGAAGACTTCACTTGTTGACAGTAGTCAGCGGCTGAAAGCAGTTATAATACCAGCATGACTACAAACTCAGAAACCCCTAATGGCTCCAGGGAGAACCGCATCGCGATCCTGATCGACGGTGACAACGCCCAGGCGTCTTTAATTGAACAAATCGTGGTCGAGTCGAGCCGCTATGGCAACGCTACGATCCGGCGTATTTATGGTGACTGGACCTCAACCAGCATGAAATCCTGGAAAGACACCTTGAATTCCTACGCTTTCCAGCCCTTTCAGCAATTCAGCTACTCGGTCGGCAAGAACGCCACCGATTCAGCCATGATCATCGACGCGATGGATATCCTGCACGCCAACCAGGTGGATGGATTTTGCCTGGTGTCGAGCGACAGCGATTACACGCGCCTGGCAACGCGCCTGCGCGAAAGCGGCAAACTGGTGGTGGGGATTGGGAAAAACCTGACCCCGCGCGCTTTTGTCTCGGCTTGCGATGTCTTCATTTACACCGAAAACCTGGAACAACGCGAACGCCAAAAGCGCCAGGCGGCGGCGAAGCAGAAGATGAGCAAGGAAGAACAGAGCCTGATCGATAACATCGAAGATGCGATCGAGACGGCGGGCACCGATGACGAAGGCTGGGCGAGGCTTTCGGAAGTGGGGACAGCGTTGAGACGCATCGACCCCGGCTTCGATCCGCGCTCGTACGGCGCCAAACAGCTGGCATCTGTGATCCGAAACAGGAAGAATTATTTCGAGATCAAAAAGCTCACCGGAAAATCCACCATCGTGGTACGAACCAAGGACGAGGATTAGCGCAGCTTTTCCCTATCCTTATCCTGAGCCTTAGTTGCGATGGATCTTGTATTGAATCTTTAAAAGAATGGGCGGGTCTCAGACCCGCCCGTACGTTTGTTGGATCTCTCAATGCTTACCTCATCCACCACTCCGTGGTCCCCCTTCTCCAAGGAGAAGGCGAAAGACTAAATCTCTAATCACTGGCAGGGTAGCCGGTGATATCCTGGATTTCCCTGTATAACGGTGCCAGTCGGTCGTACATTTTCAGGTATACCCGGTTATAGAGCTCATCATAGAGCTTGTGATTCTGCGGATCGGGATGAAATGTATCATTGATATGGGTCATCTGCCCGACCGCCGTCTCGAAATCGGGATGCAGATTCAAACCCACTGACAGATCGATCGCGGCACCCAGTCCGCTGGCTTCATAGACATGCGGGCGGCTGACCGGCATACCGAAGATATCGGCTGTCAATTGCAGGGCACCATCGCTTTGCGAACCTCCACCGGATACGCGGACCTCCGTGATGGGCACACCGCTGCGCTTGCTGGTTCGTTCTGCACCTTCACGTAGGGCATAGGCGAGCCCTTCCAGGATGGCGCGGTAGAAATGAGCCCGGGTATGCACGCTGCCAAAACCGATGGTGGCGCCTTTGGCTTCGGGACCAGGCGATTTCAGCCCAGGTGCCCAGTAGGGCTGGAGCATAAGACCCATCGAGCCGGCTGGAACCGAGCGGACCAGGTCGTCGAATAAAAATTCAGGAGGAATACCACGCTCCTGCGAGAGACGGCGTTCATTATGACCGAATTCCCGCAAAAACCAGGAGACCATCCAGTAGCCTCGGAAGAGTTGAATTTCGAGGGAGTAAGAACCGGGCACAGCCGCTGGATAGGGCGGGATGAGCGGAACGACCTCAATATAGCGTTGGTGGATGGTGTTGATGGTGGCGGCAGAGCCGTAAGACAGGCAGCAGATGTTCGAGGCAAGTGTGCCGGAACCGAGCACCTCACAGGCTTTGTCGGCAGCGGCTGCGATGAGGGGCAATCCGGCGGGGATACCGGTTTCAGTTGAGGCCTGGGAGGTGATTTCACCCAGAAGGGCGGTTGGTGGAACTAGTTCAACCAATTTTTCAGGATCCACCGGTACGGCTTTCCACTTCCAGTCGAAATTGCCTGCCCACTGATGTTTTTTGTAATCAAAAGGCAGGTGGGCGACCTGGCAAGCGGTGGAATCGACGAACTTACCGGTCAAACAGTGGGTAAGGTAGCCAGAGAGGAGCACCACTCTGGCAGTCTTTGCCCAGATTTCAGGCTGATTGATACGGATCCAATTAGTTTTGGCTTCAGCCTGCAGGTAGCGGATGGTGCCTGTCATGCCGGAGACAGCAAAAAGCACGCCCCAGAAGCCGCCCACGTTGGGCAAGCCTGGAGTGCGGCGTTGATCGGACCAATGGATGGCAGGACGAAGGGGTTGACCATTCTGATCGAGGTTGATGAGCACGTTGCGCTGCGTGGTGATTGCCACGCCGGCAATTTGAGCCTTATCCACACCGGGCATAGCCCAAAGCTCCTGACAAGCCTGACAGAGGCTTTCCCAGAACAGTTTCGGTTCCATCTCTGCCCAGCCAGGTTTAGGGGCAGAATACTCCGGTAAACGCACCTGGGCTTTGAAAAGCAGGTTGCCCTGTAGATCAAAGATCAGGGCGCGGGTCGATTGGGTGCCAACATCGATTGCCAAGAGCTGTTCTTTTGTCATCTATACCTCGAAGTCTTTGCCCCAGCGTTTTTCTTTTTGCGCCGGGCTCATATCCAATCCCAGTGTACCACCAGGATTCATAATGTTGTTGGGGTCAAAGTGATTTTTCAACAAACGGATCACATCCATCTGCTCCTTGCCAATCTGATCTTCCAGCCAGGGGGCGGTGGCTTTGCCGACACCATGATGGTGGCTGATGGCAGCACCTGAGGTTGCGATGGCTTCCAGGATGCCGTATTGCAGGTCGAGATACTCGCGGATGGTATCGATTTTTGCAATGAAGATAAAATAGAGGTTGGCACCCTGAGGGTAAGAATGGGAAATGTGGGTCATGCAGATGGTGTTGGGACGGGATTTGACAAACGAGCGCACGTCTTTATGGACCTGGGGCATCTGCGACCAGGTGACACCGCATTCGAGGGTATCGATGAGAATGCCGTAATCCTGCAGGTCTTCCCGTAAATAGGGATCAGTGAAGCGACCTTTCTCCCAGGTCTTCGTGACCCCAGCAAAAGAAAGTTCAAAGGCTTTGTACTTTCGGAATATTTTCCGCATTTTACGGTCAATATTTCGGCAGAAATCTTTTTCACCGTCGGTGAAACCCAACATCAGGCATTTTTGCATGGGTTGGAACCCGATTTTCTGAAGCAAGGTGTCGGCGAGACTGCCTTCAATGTGATATTGCTTCATCATGATGTCGGTTTCTTCGGAATCGGAGATGCGGAATACCGAGGGGTAGCCAAATTCGCCCTGCATCACTTCGCGGCTGGCTGCCTGGGCATCTTCCCAATTGTGGAACATGTAACTGAAGCGGATGCGATTCTCGGGCTGCCAGCGGCTGATCTTGAGGGTGACTTGAGTGAGGATGCCGAAGCTGCCTTCACCACCCATCATGACCTGGTCAAAATCAGGACCATTGGCAGCGCGGGGATGAGGGCAGGTTTTGAGGATACCACGGGGAGTCACATATTCCTGGTCGATAACTATGTCCTCGATTTTGCCATAGTAAGTGGAATTTTGCCCAGCCCCACGGGTGACAACCCAGCCACCAACGCTTGAGAATTCAAAGGACTGGGGAAAATGCCCGACAGTGTAATTGCGTTTCGCCCCCAGCTTTGTGACGGCGTTTTGCAGCAAATCTTCCAGTTTGGTGCCCCACATGCCGGCTTCGACCGTGACAGTTTGGTCAATTTCGTTCAGCTCAATCAATTTGTTCATGTGCAGCGACATATCGATACAAATGCCGCCCTTGGTAGCTTCGTAACCGCGCGTGACCGTTGAACCGCCTCCAAAAACGTAGGTAGGGATGAGGTGATTATTCGCGTAGGCAACGATTGCTTCGATCTCAGCCTGGCTACGCGGCGCAACAACAACTTCAGGAATGTTCTCAACGATTTTTCGGCGTAAACGCAAGGCATCGATCATGCCCTGACCGTAGGAGCGTTTTATACGAGTGTAGGTATCAGTACGTAAGTTCTCTCCACCGCATGTTTGTTCGAGAAAGTGAAGATGCTCTGCTGGAAGAATGACCGGAACATTATCAGGAACCTGATCGAGACCCAATTGCCCTGGTCTGGAAAGCGTGTCTTCAGACAGTGCGAAGCGATCCATGATCAATTTGGTCAGACCGCTATTGGGATGTTTATAGGCAGCTGGATCGCCCCATTTGAAAATCGAACGCCAGGTTCCTATTGGAACCGTTTCTTCATACCATGCCGGGACAAACTTATCTTTTTTTGCCATCATTTCTCCTGTTTCAAGTAATTTTCCGGGTTGGGGCTGTAAGCTTTTTGATAAATATCCTGATATCTAGTTATTTCAAATTGCCATTTCTCTTCAGTCCAGGGCAACGCTGGCTGGGTTAGTTGTTTCACTTCTTCCAGCAGGTTCAGACCACCATCCTGCAAAAGCATACCCAGCCGGGTGCGGCGCAGCAGCAGGTCATCGAGATGTTCAACCATACCGTAGCGAGCGTTGTAGGGCAATTCAGCCCAATGAGGGTTCAGCCCTTCCACATTTTGAAGATCCTGGGGTCGAGACGTGTTTAGAAGGTCTGGTAATGCCTGACCATAACGACCGACCAGATAATCAAAACTTTCCCTGGAAAGTGGACTGTCGGATGAATAGACTGGATTGGGTTTAAACCAATGTTGAATGGGTTTCAGTGGTTTACCCAGCTGAGGCAGAATGGCTTTTAGTGCATCTTCAGCCATAATTTCGAATATGGTCAGTTTCCCGCCTGTGATAGTTACAAGTCCATCTTCATCTAAAACGAGATGGGCTCGGGATTCCGCCGAAGGATTGTTGGCGTCACCCCTTACGATGGGGCGAAGACCGGCAAAAGTAGAGATAATGGAAGCGTCGGTGATTTTTGTTTCTGGAAAGATGGCGCGAATCGCTTCGAGCATGTAGTCAATTTCTTGATTGGTACAGAATGGCTCCTGCTCCAAGGGGAAGGGGTGGTCAAGATCGGTTGTACCAAAAATGGTGCGTTTTTCCCAGGGGATGGCGAACATAGCGCGTCCATCTTTTGGATGCATGAGGGTGACGGCATGAGAAATAGGCAGATCGGTGGAACTCAAAATCAGATGGGAACCACGCAAAGGTCTGATGCGTGCCTGTTGACCGAGTTGTCTGCGGAGACAATCGGTCCACGGGCCAGTTGCATTGATGACTGCCCTGGCTTTTACCTCCAGCGTGCCCAGCTGTGATCCTGAGCGATCGGCTAAGGCTACACCGCAGACGCGACCATCCTTGCTTTTAAGTAACGTTTCTGCATGGACATAATTGAGAGCGACACCGCCATCTTCACATGTTTCCTGGATCAGACGGAGAACCATACGGCTGTCATCGAGCAGCGCATCGTAATACAGATAGGCACCTGCCATACCCTGGGGGCTGAGCAAGGGCATAATCTTGCTAAGCTGGGTACGGTCGAGATGCTTGTGCTGCCATTTAGGCGCCATCAGATCATAGATAAGCACACCTGTATGAACCATTCGTCGTTGTTTATTGGAAGCTTTATAGGGGAGGACAAAACCAAGTGGTGTAACCAGGTTCTCTGCTTGCTTCAACAACTTTTCACGCTGACGGACTGATTCGAAGGTGACATCATATTGACCACTACGCAGATATCGAAACCCTCCGTGAACCAGCTTAGATGATTTGGACGAAGTTCCGCTGGAGAAATCGGCTGCCTCAAGCAACAGTGTTTTTAAGCCACCGCTGACAGCCCGCCGAAAGACACCTGCGCCGGTAATACCGCCACCAATGATGATGAGGTCCCACTCCTGATCCAGAAGAGACCAGAGTTGTTGACGTGACTGATGTTGATTCATTATCGCTCCCTGAAAAATATTACAAATTTTTCCAATAATTGAGGCTATCCTGCATTACCTTCGAGGTACGTTCAGCTGCATTATCCGGATGATTGCTAATGAGATCTTCCAAAAGACCTTTGTAAAATGCCTGTGAATATTTGCGCGGCTGGGGGTTGGCAAAGTAAGTCAGACCCGCCTGAAAGGATAGCTGGCGAAAGCCGTTGTAAATCAGAGTAAAGATTGGGTTTCCAGAAAGCAGGGTCAATTGGTGGTGAAGCTCCTGGTCTGCTTGCGCGTAGGCTGCGGGTTCGTCCGGTAGTTGCTGCAGGGCTTCCAGGATAGTGATCGATTTCTCTCTGTTTCGGGTAAATGCAAGCCGGGTATAAACAGGAGCGAGGGCAGCACGAACCTCAAGCAGGTTCGTAATAAAGGCTGGGGTCAACATTTCAGGTTGGCGGGCAAGGGTATTCAACATGATCAGGTTACCTTCTTTCCAGTAGTCCTGCACTATGGTGGATTTCCCTTGTCGGATTTGGATCCAGCCATCCCGAGCAAGACGCTGAAGGGCTTCACGAAGGGTGGGGCGGGTGATGCCGAGTGACTGTGCCAGTTCGCGTTCCGGAGGTAAGGGCGTTCCTATTGGAAAACTGCCATCAAGGATTGCAGCAAGAAGCTGCGTTTCAGCCAGGTCAGTAGGTTTTTGGGGAAGAAGCCATTCAGGTTGTGTTGACATACGACCTCCACTGGTGAGTGGTAAGAGGTCTTACCAGTTGGAAAGAGTGTAAGCCAGTTCGATGAAAATGTAAAGGGTGTTTTTGGGATTTAAAGAAACAAGACCGCAACTGCGGTCTTGTTAAGGCGGAGAGGCGGGGATTCGAACCCCGGGTCGGTTTTACCCGACAACCACTTAGCAGGCGGCCCCAATCGTCCACTCTGGCACCTCCCCAAATTATTCGGCGGTTAAGCCAAGCGGAGGAAGTGGGATTCGAACCCACGATAGGTTTCCCTATACCTGTTTTCAAGACAGGCGCCTTAGGCCGCTCGGCCATCCCTCCGTAGAGGTGATATTCTAACATGAAAGGGATATCGGTTCAAGCGAATTTTGGGTTTCGACTGGGAGAGAATTTACCGGAGGAATTTGAAAAGGTTTACACCAGCTAGGTAAATTTGCGAAAGTTATTCATGCCGGGTTCAAAGGCTGAACCCGGCCTACGAAAAGAACAAGTCCGTGTTATGACTTTGGTGGGGTGGATTGGGTACGGGTGGCGCTGTTGAAACGGAAGAGGAGCGTTCCGAAGTGCACCAGGTCGGCGTGCTGAAGGGGAGTGCCGTGCGATCCGACGGGTTTGAAGTTGACATAGCTGCCTGAAATAGAATTGAAATCTGTCAGCCGGATGCGACCATCCGCAAAAAAGTGGATCTCAGCGTGCAAGGGTTCGATGGAGGGGTCATCCAAAACCAGGTTTGCCAGACTGGGGTCACGTCCGATCAGGATGATCTCTTTGGTGAGTAAATGAGGTTTTTCTGCTGATGGGGTTTGATCAGAATCCAGCCTTGTAAGATTCCCAAAGGTTTTTTCCAGTACAGGTGATGAAAGTGGAGCTTTCTCGACCATTTTATCAATCTTGGGCTCGGATACTTTTACCTCTTCAGGGGATTTTCTTTTAGGGAACGGCATTCGGAAAACCAGGAACGCCACCAAACCTGCCAAGAGGAGCAAACCAACCCAAAGCCAGGGGCTGCTAAACCAGGTTCCATTGCGGTCAGTTTCTGGTTTGAGCACATCCAGGGCGATGGTCTGGATGGGTGTGCGACCCTGCAGACCAAATTCGTCCTGCAAGCGCACTTCCAATCTCAGCTCAGTAGAATCCACGTAATCTGCCAGATTGAGCACAAAACTTCCATAGGGGGGCATTGTATTGCTGGTTACCCGTTCTCCATTGACAAACAGAGTCGAATTGAGGATCGACCGTGGGTAACCGTCCGGGAATTCTATCAACACCTCGAGCGGTAATTGGGCGGGCTGAAAGCTGCCGTCATTATTGTAGAGAATCTCCAGTGTATTTGGCAGGTTGATAAGACTCAGTTTGGTTGGTTGAATATCGAGAGTAAGTGTCGCAGGAATTGATTGAAGGGAAGGGGATTGTTCCAAATCGGCTCTTATTTGCAGTTGGTATTCGCCGCTCGTGCGAATTTTAGACTGATAGTGAGCTGTGAAGCTACGTCCTTTGCCTTGCATGTAATCGCGCGGGTCTGGAACCGTTTCAGTGCCGGTCAGAGGAGTCAGTGTTCCGCCTCTGCTGTTCAAGGCGGTTTGCATTTCAAGTTCATAAGAAGAACCAACCACTCGCGGGGACATGACAATCCAGACCCGGGTTTCGACGCCAAGCTTTCCAGCTCGCTCCACCAACTCGTAGAACTCCGGTAGTAGTCGATAGTCCAGATACGGTGTGATGTAGACCAGCACAGTATCCATATCGAGACCGCTATGTTCCAAGGCGGAAACAGCCAGTTCAAGACTGCTGAGAGATGAGCTTAGGCTCTGGGGAATGGTTTCGAAGTCATCAAAGTTGGCTGCCCAGGCAGCGTACTCCTCAGTTTCAACCAGGCTGACTTCCGGGTTACTGAAGAAGCTGTAGCGGTTGTTGCGGGCGTTTTCCGGCTCAGGACCAGCTGTTTTGAGGGCTTTGATCATGGCGAGGTTGTAGGGTTGACTGTCTCCTCCACGGATTGTTAAGGACGAATCGGGGTTGAGAGCCACGGCAAAATGAACGCCCTGGTATTGCTCCTCGAGCGAGGTGGGGACGATGGTTTGACCGTCTTCAATGATCTCGATCTCAGTTGGATCAACAGGGAGGGCTTCTGAAAGGTTGAAACCTTTATAGGTTAGGACAATTTCAGGAAAATTGCTGTTATCCACTGAAGTGATCTGAATGGATGATGTGTTATCCTGCGCCAGTATGGGATGCATGGGCAACAAAATGAGACTAAAGAGCAGGATCAGCAAGAGATCTCCCCAGAAATCCCCTCGGATTTTCTTGTTACTCTTTTTTTTAGTCTTCATGGTATTCCACAGATAAACAAAATTTACCTGGCTGGGTTCTGTCTCTGTAATTAACTACTCAATTTTATACTATTCTTGCCAAAAGGTTTAAATTAAACCCAACTTACGAAAAGCCTTCCAAAGACCGTCGTCACCGACAGGATCGGTCACCAGGTCCGCCACTGCTTTGGCTTGGGGAATGGCGTTGCCCATGGCGACCCCGGTCCCCGCAAGCTGGATCATTTCGACGTCGTTGGAGGAATCACCAAAACAAAAGGCGTCGCTCATTGGTAACTGGAGATGCTTCATTAGAAACTGAACGGCGGTGCCTTTGCTTGTGCCGCCCTGATAGATATCGCCAAACTCACGTTCATTACCAAACAGAGTCCAAAGTCCAATCACTAATTCAGGTTTGAGGAAATCGTGAATGACATCCAGGTCCACTTTTGCTGATAGAACGATGCTGATTTTGTTTACATTTTCATGCCATCCCTGATTGTTGTAAGAAGTGGCAGGGAACAGGCGGTTGGTTTTGGCTCTTGCTTGCTCAGGGGTGATTTTGAGTAATGCGGCTAATTCAGGCAGATAGCTTGGATGGGCATAGAGGCTCTCCTGACCTTCTTCAAAGAAGCCGATCCCGTTTTCCACGAGGTACTTGTGCACTTTTTCGACAAGGGACTGCGGAATAGGGCGGTGAAAAAGGGCTTGACCTTCTGACTCGATATAAATGCCATTTCCGCCAACAAAACCATTGAATCCCAGTTCCCAAAGGTAATCATAGACCTGACAGATACTGCGACCGGTATTAATGTACAACTTGTGACCATTTGACCTGGCTTGACTGATTGCCTCGAGGGCTGAATCCGGGGGGATCAGGGAATGGTCAATCAGAGTGCCATCCAGGTCGAGAAAAATTACTTTGTTGAGCAGCATTCTTTACCAGTTACCTTCATAGTTTTAATAACAGCGAGGATGGCTAATCAACGCTGGATGGGCATTATAAGCGAAGAGGTCCTAAAATTGAAAAAAAGTTGTGAATTTTTGGTTAACGGAAAATATCAGGCACGATCAGGTTGAATCATCGTGCCTTTTTTACGAGGATTCAGTCTCCCGGGTTGTAGACGTCGTGGTACTCCTGGGTGCGTTCCAATACTTTGAGGGCATAGGAACAAGTGGCATCCAGGTGAACACCTGCATCACGAGCCGCTTCGACAACAAGACGGACCAGAGTGCGGGCAATATCACCACCGCGATATTCAGGGCGCACGCCGGTATGGGTGATGGTCCAAAATGGGTGGTCTCCGGCATAGTTGATTTCACCGGCAACCTCACCAGCTTCGTTTTTGGCTAAAATTTCTTTATTTACGGGGTCATGGATATATGAGATTTTGTATTCGGTCATGCTTTCCTCTGGTTGGTGTATTTGTTGTTATTATCTCATAATAGGGGACGAGGACCAGCTTTCATAGATGGTTGGGGCGGGAGAATCGAACAAACCAATTGTCGAAGTGTTGGATGAAGTGCCCCTTGTGAATGACTTTCGCATAAATAATTAACTATAGAAATACCACGACTGTTAAAGCTCGAAACACAATTGGCTTGGGATTACAAAATGCAGATTGCCACGCCTCCTTTTGCGGTTTTGGCTTTTATGAATTACAAATAAGGGAGCTGGTTGGCTCCCTTATTGCGGTTGAAATTGTTCCTACTTGGCTTTGCCCTGGTTGGCGACAGCCTGCATCTGCGCCTGGATGGCTGCCTGGTCACCGAGATAGTACTTCTCGAGTACGTTGAAGTTTTCGTCAAATTCGTACACCAACGGAACACCGGTAGGGATGTTGACGCCCACGATCTCTTCTTCAGTCAGCTGATCGAAGGTTTTCACCATGGCGCGCAAAGAATTTCCATGGGCAACAACCAGCACGCGCTTGCCTGCCAGCATGTCGGGTTTGATCACTTCCTCGAAGTAGGGCATGGCACGTTCGACCGTGATCGCCAAGCTTTCGGTGAGCGGAAGGACAGATTTGTCTTCAGTCTCGCGGTATTGCGCCTGGACACGTGGGCTGCGTTCGTCATCTTCATCCAGCTCTGGGGGTGGGGTGGCATAGGAGCGGCGCCAGATGAGCACTTGCTCTTCGCCATACTTGGCAGCCGTTTCAGCCTTGTTCAAGCCCTGCAGAGCGCCATAATGACGTTCATTCAACTTCCAGGACTTAACAACAGGCAACCAAGAACGGTCCATTTGATCAAGGACGATATCCAAGGTATGGATGGCACGCTTGAGGTAAGAGGTATAGCAGATATCGAAGTCAAAGCCTTGTTCTTTGAGCAGTTGTCCGCCATTAGCAGCTTCTTCGCGACCTTTTTCGGTCAGTTCCACATCGGTCCAACCGGTAAAAAGGTTGAGTTTATTCCATTCACTTTCGCCATGTCTAATCAGAACTAATTTCATGTTTTTTTACTCCCAATTTACAAATTTGTTTAATCATAACTCATTCAGACTGAGATTGTGACGAAAATTTTCACAATCCAGATCTGAAATCGCTTATGGTTGACTTTACACCCTTTTCATGGCTTCCTGCTTTTTATCCGGTGGCATCTTTTCAATAGCATAACGCAAGGCTGTTCTGGGCATAACGGCTCTTTTGGAGAGAACGTATTGAAATACCTCGTCTTCGTAGCTGTCAGCCAGAGATTTCAGCATCCAGCCGTAGCCCTTTTGCACCATGTCGTCGGTATCCAAAAGCAAGTTATTTGCAATATCGAAGATATCTTCTTTGAATAAACCTTTTCGGGCGGGAAGAATAAAGGATACTGCTGAAGCCCGCTTGACCCAGCGGTTAGGCGAGTGGGTCCACTCCTTCATTTTTTGTACGAACTGGGGATAGAGCTGCAGGAAAGCACCGATGGTGTGATTGCAGAACGTGTCACAAGAAGCCCAGTTGCTGACATAGTGGTCCACCCAGCGTTCAAAAATTGAAAAATCGGTTTCAATGAATTGTTTTCGGACTGCATAAGACCAGTTACAGGCAATAAACGATTCTTCCAACATGCCGGATTTCCACAGCTCTTCACATAACTCAAAAATTTCGTTCTTGGAAAAATCGGCGATCTGGCTGTGAATTTCCTTACTGATTTGCCCAACCACAGCTGATTTGACGCCATAAGTATCTATTTGTTCCTTAAAGTATCTTTTGCTGCCTGCCTTGGTTTTTTCGTCAGCGTTCTCGATTAATTTTTTGCGAACCAGTTCAACAATTGCTGACATTTCTTTCTTTCCCTTTCGTCTCAGATAAACTTATCAGAGTCAGTTTTATTCCCACTCGATGGTAGCTGGTGGTTTGGAACTGATGTCATAGACTACACGGTTAACACCTACGACCTCGTTGACGATGCGGTTGCTGACATGAGCAAGCAGGTCATGGGGCAGGCGAGCCCAATCGGCGGTCATGAAGTCGATCGAAGTGATAGCACGCAGCACGATGGTCTCGGCGTAGGTGCGCTGGTCGCCCATGACGCCCACGCTTTTTACCGGGAGGAGGGCGGCGAATGCCTGGGAGGTGCCTTGTGTGGTGCCATCCTCTGCTACGATCATATGCAGAAGATCAGCTTTGCCCAGTTCTTCGCGGAAAATGGCATCGGCGTGGCGAACCGTGGCAACTCTTTCAGGGGTGACCTCGCCCAGGCAGCGCACTGCCAGACCAGGACCGGGGAAAGGCTGCCGCCATACGATTTCGGCAGGCAAACCTAATTCGAGCCCAATGGCGCGCACTTCATCCTTGAAGAGAAAACGAAGGGGTTCGACCAGTTTGAATTGCATGTCGTCAGGTAAACCAGCGACGTTATGGTGGGTCTTGATGCGATGAGCTTCGGTCACGCCAATACCCTTCGATTCGATCACATCCGGGTAGATGGTGCCCTGAGCCAGGAACTGAAAATCACCGGCATCGTGGACGGCGCTTTCAAATTCACGCACAAACATTGTCCCAATGATTTTCCGCTTCTCTTCTGGGTCAGTGACCCCTTTCAGGCTGGAAAAGTAGCGGGCAGAGGCATCAACCATCAACAGGCGTTCTCCGAGCAGTGGGCGAAATGCGGCTTCGATTTGTTCGGCTTCGCCCTGGCGCATCAGACCGGTGTCAATGAACACCGCAGCGACACGCTCGCCAACTGCTTTTTGGACCAGGGCAGTGGTGATGGCAGAATCGACCCCCCCAGAAAGAGCGGAAAGCACGCGACCACTGCCGACTTGCTGGCGGATTTGTTCGACACTTTCTTCGATGATGTTTTTGGAAGTCCAGGAAGGTTTGGCAGCACAAATTCTTAAAATGAAGTTTTGAAGGATCTCCTCACCATACTGACTGTGATGCACTTCGGGGTGGAACTGAAGCCCGTACCGGTTTTGCGCGTAGTTTGCCATGGCAGCGAAGGGTGTGTTGGGTGTTTTGGCAATGCCGATGTAGCCTTCAGGCAAGGCGGCGACCTGATCTCCGTGAGACATCCAGACGTTCTGGCTTCCCAGGTGGAGAAGTGGATTAGGTTCAGGAACGGTCAGACGGGTTAGACCGTATTCGTGTTCTTCACTTTGAACCACCTTACCACCAGATTGGTGGGCGAGCGCTTGCATTCCATAGCAAATGCCCAGAATGGGCAGATGGCTATTGAGTATGTAGTCCTGAATATAAGGAGCATTTTCAGCGTAAATTGATTGGGGACCACCAGAGAGGATGATGCCTTGCGTGTCGGGTGTGATGGCTTCGCTTTTTGGGGCGTTCCAGGGCAGAAGCTCGCAATAAACGTGCATGTCGCGGATGCGGCGACCAATCAATTGAGTAAACTGCGAACCAAAGTCAAGAATTACGATCCGATCGCTCATCACACCTCTTTATACTTCAAATTCATCTGTAAATTCGATCTTGCCTTCATCCATCGAAGAAATGGAGACAAGTGAATGGATGGGAACACCTAATTTTATGAGCAAGGAGCGCCCTCCTTCAAAAGTCTTTTCTACGAGAGTACCAATCCCAACTACTTCTGCTCCAGCGACTTCTGCCAGACGAACTAGCCCGGCAATGGTGGCTCCGGAGGCGAGAAAATCGTCAATTATGAGGATCTTTTCACCCCTACCGAGGTATTCCGGCGAGACGATCAATTCTGTATTGTGACCCTTGGTATGGGAAGGTGCAACGGTAATGTAGACCTCGCTGGGCATGGTGACCGGTTTGGTCTTGCGGGCGTAGACCACGGGTAGATTGAGGTATTTCCCTGTCATGAGGGCAGGAGCGATGCCAGAGATTTCGGCAGTCAGGATTTTGACTGCAGTTGTGCCAGCGAACAGTCGGGCAAATTCTTTCCCGCATTCATCCATAAGCATTGGGTCGACCTGATGATTGATAAAGCGGTCGACTTTGAGGATGCCATTGCCAAGGTTTTTACCATCGGCAAGAATTCTTTCTTTTAATAATTCCAATATGCAGCTCCTTTGGTGAGGTTTGGAACCTTTGAAAAGGCAGGATTGGTTTTTAGTCCAGCCGAAGTGACGAGGTTGGAAAACATGGACTTATTATAACAAGGAGAAGGCTGCAAATGACCGATTTATTATTTGAAACACGGCCTTTTGCTTTTCGAATTGTTCACAATTAAGGAATTGGGCGGGTTGGAACCCGCCCGTACTATCAAGGATTGACAAAATGGCATGGTCTGGGGGCTTTTGCTAACTACAAAAACTCATCCAAACCAAAACTTATGCCGGCAGGTTACTGAGACTGCTTAAGCATTTCACCTTTAAGCACTGTAACTGCCTTACCACCGATATAGGCACGTTTTTCCGCAAGGCGCACCCAAACCTCACCACCCCGGGCTGAAGCCTGGTAAGCATGGAACTGGTTCTTGCCAGTTTTCGCCTCCCAATATGGTCCCAGCAGACAGTGAGCCATACCGGTGACCGGGTCTTCTGGAATGCCAGTCTTTGGCGAAAAAAAGCGGGAGATGAAATCGAATTTTGTTCCTTCACCTGACACTGTGAGGGCGAGATCCAGATGATCGAGCTGAGAGATCAAATCGTAATTTGGAATAAAATTTCGTACCTGATCCGGATTGGAAAGTTCAGCAATAAGGACTTTGTTTTCAGACTCGGCGACTGCCAGAGGTTCAAAACCGAGGATCTCATTGAGAATCGCCGGAGCTGATACTGGTGTCACTTTAAGGCGAGGCATGCTAATTTCGATTGTGCCCCGGTTGAAGGTAGATGATAATACCCCACTACGAGTATGAAAATTGATCATCTCTTCCTGGTCGTAAAAGCCAAACTCGTAAAGAATGTGGGCACTCGCTATGGTCGCATGACCACAAAGGTCAACCTCTGTGGTGGGGGTGAACCAGCGTAATTCATAATCATGACCCTTGGGGCGTAAAAAAGCAGTTTCTGAAAGATTGATTTCTTGAGCCACAGCCTGTAACCAGCTGTCTTCTCTGGCATCTTCCATCATAATAATTGCGGCTGGATTGCCTTTGAAAGGTTTAACCGCAAAAGCGTCGACCTGATAAAAAGGAAATTTCATCGTCAACCTCCTGGGGACGGGTTAGTAAAATTTTACCTCGAATGCATGTGCTTTGAACAGGGCAAAATTGTTGAAATGGACATCAAAAACAAGGATTTGCGTTAATTTGCTTCAAAATTCTTAGCGGTTATAATGCAATTGTGAAAACGAAAAAGTATGTTTTGATTGTTGTCCTGCTTGTGCTTGGCATTTTGTTGAGCACACAGGCAGTGAGAGGTTCTGAAATTCAGTCCGAAACGGGACCCTACTATGACCTGCCCCTATGTATCCCCGGGTATTATGCCAACGACCCGGGAGACTGCCTGCCCATGGGACCGTCTCAGACCATCAGTGGTTTGAGAGAGCAGGGTTTTCCCTACCCTTTGGCGGGATTGCCGGCGAATAAACCCGATCCATCATTGAATGCATTGCCGATCCGAATTGCCAGCATCAATGCCGGACAGACCAAAGTCTATGCCAGTCTCAGTGATGCCACCAGTGGAGGCACAGTGATCCGTTCGTATCCGGGGGGTCTTTCACGCTACGTTGCCTATGTTGAGCAAGCCAATGCGGGCGGGAGCACCTTTGTGCGCTTGTTGGGTGGTGGCTGGATTGAAGCTCAACCGCTTTATTCAATCCCTAATTGGCAGGGACTGGAATTTTTTGATTCTCCCCAAAGCAATTTTGGTTTTACCATCGACGGAACGGGATCGTACAATAACGCCAGTTTCTCGTCAGGAGCGACAGGCAAGGCGTACAACAAGTACGAGTCTTTCCCGATCTATAATATGGTGGAAGCGGAGGGGTACGAATGGTACCAGGTTTCACCTACAGAATGGATTCCCTCCTTGAAATCCCGGCGGGTTGTAGTGGATACTAACACGCCACCTGGAGTTGAGGGCGGCAAATGGATCAATATCGACCTGTATAACCAAACGCTATCAGCTTATGAGAATAACGAGCTGGTTTTTGCCACCGTGATTGCCTCTGGCTCTGGTGATCTCTATTCTGATCCTGGAACCTACCGGATCTATGAGAAGAAGGAACTGGAGCAGATGCAGGGGTCTTACACAAGCGACCGTTCGGATTTCTATTACATGGAAGGGGTGCCGTGGGCTATGTATTACAATCACGCCCAGGCGATTCATGGAATCTATTGGCCGGCGGTATTGGGTTTTAAGCAATCTCACGGGTGTATCAACATGTTCCCAGGGGATGCGCATTGGCTGTACAACTGGGCTGAGTTGGGTGATTATGTGTACGTGCATGACCCTTCAGGAGAAACCCCAATTCCCACACCAACTCCGGTGGGGACTCCGGGGCAGGAGATCATCTACCCGACGGCAACACCAACTCCATAGGTGCTTGGATATCGACAGATGATTATTTGAGTGGGTTTGGAACCCGCCTGTAATAAATCGTCATTTTTAAGAAAAGAAAAGCCGGGTTCAGAGGTTGAGCCCGGCTTTTCTTATTTGTTTGAGGGTTTAGAGGCACTGCCAACGAATATTTTTGCCTTCCAGGACATTAACAACTTCGGAAGCAATATCTTCAGCAGCGCGCAGCTGCGCTTCGATGGTCTGAGCACCAATATGCGGGGTTGCGATGACTTTCGGGTGTTTTACCAGAGTCCAATCAACGGGCGGTTCTGATTCGTATACATCGATGGCGGCACCAGCGACTTTACCCGATTCAAGCGCGCGCAATAAAGCAGCATGATCGATCACACCACCACGGGAAGCATCAACAATATGTGCGCCATCTTTCATTAAAGCGAAAGTTTCATCATTGAGTAAATGTTTGGATTCGGCGGTTAATGGAATATGGATGCTGAAGTAATCAGCCTGCGCAAGCAGCTCTTCCAGCTGTAACTGCTCATAACCTTTCTCGCGTACGAAATCAGGGAACCAGATTTTATCAAAAACGATCACCTTCATACCCATGCAGGTAGCGTATTTGGCAACCAGCTGACCGATCCTGCCAAAGCCGATCATGCCCAGTGTTTTGCCCATCAGTTCTGCGCCCATCAGGGTTTTCTTGTCCCAATTCTCGTGTTTCATGGCTTCATCGGCACGAGGTAACTCGCGAGAGAGACCAAAAATCATTGCCATGGCAAGCTCTGCAACTGCCTCAGACGTAGCCAAAGGGCAATTGACAACAACTACACCGTGATCCTTAGCCGCTTCGAGATCAATATTGTCAACACCAACGCCGGCACGTCCAACAACTTTCAGGTTTTTCGCTGCTTCAAAAACTGCCCGAGTGACCTTGGTGCGACCGCGAACGATCATGCCATCATATTCGGCAACTTCCGACAGTAGTTGGGCGGCATCGATACCTTTTCTGTCCACTGCTTCACCGACCTGGTTGATCAGGTCTTTACCTACACTTTCCAAGCCGTCAGTGATGAGTACTTTAAAAGCCATAACTAATTTCTCCTTTTTTAGAATGGTAATACCGTAATTGTACTATCTTAAACCGCGAACGTCACCTTTCCGATAAGTGAAGCCAATGGAATCAAAGTATTCAAGGACTGCTGCGGCGTATTTGCGACTGGTACTGAATTGGTCGCGGAATTGCGCCAGGCTAAGTTCTCCATTTGCACGAATCGTGTCCTGCACCCATTCCCGCATCGCGAGCAGGGCTTCCGGGGTGAAGACTACCTGATCTGACACTGCCACAAGGGTCTGGGAAGAAAGGAGACCTTCCAACAAATTTGTGCCAATTTGAGCCTGCAGTTGGTTGATATCAGGCGGACTAAATTGGTTCGCAAGAAACTCAGCTAAAATGGGAGCAACTTTTGCCTGATCAGCCGGGGTAAGCACGACGTGGTGAGGAGTTGCCCAGACAAGGCTGCCTTTCTGGATAAGTGACAGGTCTTCAGCCATTTTGTCGAGAACCTGATCAAATAAAACTTGTGAAAGATTCAGTTCTGTTCTGAGCTCTTCCCTGGGCATACCTGCCTTGTAAGGGTTTGTTTGGTGAAAATCTGTGAGGATTTCCAGAGAATCTTGATAAAGTGTCTGCCAATATGCAGGAGAAATCAATGTGATTTTTCGAATGTCCCTGGAATTTCCCAGACCGATCACTTCACCTCGTTCCAGCATGGTGGAAACGATCTGGCTGACTTCTTCCATCGGAAGAGCCGATTTTTGAGACAACGCTGTCAGGTTGGTTACTTTCAGCGTGGTCAGGATCTGATTGATCAGTTCATTGTCGTTACCTGAGAACATGCTATCAAGCCGATCCAGGTTCTCTGTATCAAATCGTTTGTAGACCCGACCAGGCTCTGGATCGAGGACCATCCCTCCCCCCAGTGTTTCAGAAGGGGATGGCAGGCGTAAGATGAAGCGGTCACCTTTGGAGGCGACCACGGGGTGATCTGTACGCAATTGTATAAAGGCGCTCTCCCCAGGTTTGAGCCCCTGGCTGCCTAAAAGACGAATGCGCGCGGTGGTTTCACTGGAACCAAGGAAAAGTTTGACTTCAAGGTTATGTTTAAGGTGGAAGGGACTGTCTTTCAGTAAACGAAAATGGGCATCCAACAGATTGGTTGGCTTATAGTCCCCTGGATGAGCGATCACATCGCCACGCTCAATATCCTGAAGACTTAGATTCACAATATTTACCGCCGCCCTAAAACCAGGGTCTATCTTTTGCAATTTATGGTGGTGGTTTTGGAGCCCACGAATTCGACCGGTTTTACCGCGAGGAAGGCAGACGACTTCGTCTCCGATTTTCAAACTGCCATCCAGGAGCGTGCCGGTCACAACGGTACCGAATCCAGTCAGTGTGAAAACCCGGTCAACGGGAAGACGTGGTTTGCCAAGATCTTTGCGACTAGGGATCCCATTGAGCGTGATTTCGATCTGATCAAGAAGTTCAGGGATGCCAAAACCTGTTCGTGCAGAGACAGAAACGATGGGAGCTGTTGCCAGCGAGGTGGGTTGAACCAGCTCGCGAATATCCATTGAAACCAATTCAAGCCAATCGGGGTCTTGAACCAGGTCTGTCTTGGTCAAAACGATCACTCCACGTTTGATGTCAAGCAGGTCCACAATTGCCAGATGTTCACGGGTTTGGGCGGAAACTCCCTCGTCGGCTGCCACTACCAGCAGAACAGCGTCGATTCCTCCAATACCTGCCAGCATGTTACCTATAAAATCACGATGACCCGGGACGTCAATTATGCCAACTTCTTCACTATTGGGCAGCTTCATGGATGCAAAGCCCAATTCAATGGTCATTTCACGTGCTTTTTCTTCCTTGAGGCGGTCAGGATGTGTGCCGGTCAAAGCAGCAATGAGAGTGGATTTCCCATGATCTACATGACCGGCGGTTCCAAGGATGTGCATTTTTTACGACGACTTTTTATCCGTCAGAGGAGCGATATTCTGAATGGATTCCTGGAAGGCAAGCAAAACTGTCTGGACGTGCCGGACAGTTTCACGGCTGAGGTTGTCCAGGTCGTCCCGCATCAAAACCGTGAGGTCATCCAGTTCCTGAAGTTGCTTTGTGAGATCAGCAAATTCCTGGGTAGTTTCCCGGCTTTGTTCTTCGTGGGCTAGCATATAGTTCGTCCAGCGTTTGACATCATCCGATTTGAAATTGGTCCATTCCTGTCGGTAGCGGTCGTCATTCAAACGTTGAAGTTCAGTGATTTCGTTGATACGGCGCTCAAAACGTTGAGAAGCCTCTTCTGAGGTTTGGATCGCCTTGGTGACAGAAAGACGGATTTTCTCGAGAGTTTCAATTTGAGAGCCCAGGTTGGCATTAAATTGGTCAATTTCTGCAAAACGTTTCTCCCAGCTGGCAAAAATCTTGTCCTTTTCAACCAACGAACCATTGACACGATCGATGAATTGTGACTGGTTCTCCCGACGGTCCTTTTCGTTATTTTGAATTTCAGCGATACGCGTTTCAAAGGTGCGGAAACTATCGCTGAAGCTGTCAAAGCGACCGCGGGTTTCTTCCAGACGTTTGCGTACAGAAGCAACTTCACCTTGCAGGTCGGTGGTGCGTTTGGCTTCCTGGCGACGCCCTTCTTCCAGCAAATGGAGGGAGCGGCGGTAATCCTCGTCAAAACGGCCAACATCCTGGATCTTCAGTTTCAATTCTTCATTCAGGCGTGCCAGTCGGCTATCTTCAGCCTTCAAAGCCGTGATATCAGCCCGGATAGGATCAAACATATCCATGAGCGGGTAGAGCTCAGCTATAGTTTTTTTGGTGGAATCTATTTCGATCTTGCTTCGCTTTTGCGCTTCAGTGAGATTGTTCTCTGCTCGCTCGTTCACGTCCCGAATTTGCTTGGTCAGGTCGATATTCAATCGGTCGATGCGGTTGTCATACTTATCCATACTGGCAATCTGGGTGGAATTTTGATTGATCAGTACTTCAAGTTCTTTGATCTGTTTTCGCAAATTCATATTCTCGCCTTCAAGAATGGTGAGTCGGTTTTGAAGCGAAGCGAGGTTGGTTTTATCGTTGCGGCGTTCGTTATCTAACCATTCAACGCGTTTCTCAAGTTGTTCTATGCCGGAATATTCGTCCATAAGATCCCTATCTTTCAGTCTGTCATTTTATGAGATTATACACAATTTCGGTTTACCGACTTTTGTTATCGCAATAGGTTCTGGAAAGAAATTAAAAGATTTTGAAGCGGAGCAGAAAATAGATGAGGAATGAGCCCGCCCAAGACCATGAACAAGATGATCAAGCTTACTGGCACGATCAGTACTTTCCTCTCGTTCTTGTCTTGATCTGTGGCTTCAGGCGGCTGTACCACCTTTGCCAATATTCTCAGAAATAATGTGATCATTCCGATTAACCCTACGCCGATAAGCAACCGAATTGGCAAACTCTCGCTGGCAAGGATGCTCCAGATAATGCGGTGGGCAGGGAAGAGTGAAAACAAGGGCATCCCGATGATGTTGAGCAGGCTGCACAGCAAGAGGACCGTGATCAGTGGAAAACGTAAAATCAAGCCGGTCAACTCAGCGAAGTCAAGTTGCTCTGAATCCAGTGCTTCCCTCATTAATGAGAAAACATAGCCAATGACCCAATAGGACAAGGCACGTGGAAGCAGGTAGAGGGTCAACAATTCCAGCCACCCTTGTTGTTGAAAAGCCATTGAAAGGACGATATAGCCCGTGCCTGAGAGATAAAGGTACCCCAGAATTCGATTCAAATTTTTTTGAAATGCAGCAAGCACACCAGCAGAGACAATACATAAACCGCCGATCCATTTTAGGACCAGCTTGATTTCTTCAAGGTTGCGCAGCCATGCATATTGGTTCAGAAACTTGAGGAAGAAAACAGCAAGACCAATCTGCATTATGGTCATGAGAAAGGTAATGATCCATGGATGTGTCTCATCTGTCAGCATGGGCAGCCAGCTATGAAGAGGAAAAATGCCAGCCCAAAGACTAAATCCGGCAATCACAAGTAAGGCGCCCCGATAAATGAGTGCTTCAGCAGAAGGCGACGTCTCGATACCTGAAACCATCCAACCACTCATCAGGATTAGCGGCATTGCGATGGTCTGCATGCTCAAAAAGCGGATCACGCCACTCTTAGCTGGTGTGCCCCGTGGTGAGAGCAGGGGCACGCTGATCAGGGCGATCAATTCGATCACGACCGCTGAATACAGGAAGGGGTTGATAACCTGTACGGAAACCCACAAGGCTGTGATGATCAGGCTAAGGCTGGAAAACCACTTACTGACCTTGAAAAGACCGCTCAGCAGGTTCCAGGCAAAACAAAGAAAATAAAAGAATGCAATGATCCCAAGCTGATCGGTTGAGACTTGAATGGTGCGACCGAAAACAAGCAGACTGTCATCCAGAACGAAAATGCGACCAAGAAGGTTAAGAGTCAGTCCGTTCGAAAAAAGCACGGCGAGCAAGGCAAAAAACAAGGGAAAAAGGCTACCCAAAATATTCGACAGTTTGGAAACCCTTTGGAGCAACACCAAGCCGAGCCCCAGTAGAACTGGCAAAACAAGCCAAAGCATGACGGTATTGTTCAAACTAGCTCGCTTTCAGTATTCTTCACAATAAAGAATGCACCTACTATCGCCAATAAGAGGTTGACTGCCACCAATAAGGCTTCCAACAGGTAAGAAAATTCCAGGGCAGAATAAAGCATTTCAAAACCCGAAAGGAATGTGAGCAGACCGATTGCCAGATAAAAAGGCTCCCTAATGGTTCCCATCTGCACCAGACCGATCAGGATCAGACCGAGGCTGAAAAAAAGATGATCTCCCGGCACGGTTGGGAAGACAGATTGTTGCAACTGGGGTATAAAAACGCGCAAGGTGGCAATCAGGAAGATGCCTGTCAGCGCACGAAATATCTCTCCGCTGCTAAGAGGAACCCTCAGGTTGATCGCTTTGATTCCACCAACGCTTAAAAGGGTCAGGTACAGAATCAAGGTAACCATCAAACCGGTAAATGGATGAATAAGAGCGAGTTGAAGAGGTAAAACTCTCAGTAAAACTGGGAAAACGCAAACAAACTGTACAAGAAGAGCAAGTAGATTGAGCGTCCATTGCCGCCTGACCAGGTTGAGCAGAGCTGCCAGCAGGGCAATGTAAACAGGCAAGGATTGTAAAAGCTCTTTCATCTTGCCCCCGGTGCAAGAAAGAGAATGGAAAGAACCAGCAGGAACACCATCGACCACAAAATGCCGCCGTCACCTTCAAGGATTTGGCTAAAGAAGCCTAACAATCCGGAAAGTGAGATATAGAATCTTCTGACCAAGCCCGAAAGCCAGGAAAGACTGAGGGCTTTACGAAGAAAGTCGAAGACAATCGATAACAGGCGATAGAAAGGTATTTTCTGTGCGAGAGTTTCAGTTTCTGTATGGAATCCAATTCTCCACCCAACGAACAGTCCGATCAGAACCAAAGCAAGACTGCCTAAACTGCCAGATAAATTCCCGATCAGAAGTACTCCAGGCCAACCGATAAGACCAAGAAGCAAGATGGTTTGTATTAGAGTAACCAAGCCTAAAGGAAACGTAATGCGGGCATACTTTTCGAGTCCAGTGACAGTACTATCAGCAGCTATGATGTAACGAATGTAGCCCAGCACAAGAAAAGCATGGGTCGTAATCAGGATGGCTGAGGTGAATCCGAAGGTATCAGGTAAAAGTCCTTCCCACCCTGAGGCTGCCAGGGTGTACGGCAAGCCAATGAAGCCGAGCAAACCCAACAAGGGCAAAAAGCGAATGCGTCGAATGGGTGGGTTGAATAAGAAGAGAAGACTGCCTGAAAGCAAAAGCCCCAAACCCCAGACGCGACTGGCTTCGGGGTGTCCATTAAGTGCGCTCTGAATGGCAAAGGCCGAGAGGGTTACCATCCAATACAAACGACCTTCATAACTTGTCTTTCGAGTCAGCCACATCAACGACGAGTAAAAGGCAGCGATCAGGGTCAGAACCTGGGCAATATTGAGCAGATCCTGGTTGAAAATCAGGAGACCGGCTGGTAGGTGGGCGATGAGTACCAGGGCTGAGGCAGCCGGAGTCAGACGAAAAAGCGTACCAGCGCTTTGTCGTAATTCGGGGGAGTCCAGAAATGGCAGGTTCAAAGGGAACACTCCCAAACGCAGACCGGCTGCAATTAGAAAGATGAAGCTGGCATTGGGCTGCATCACATCAAAACCTGCAAATGGCTGCCCCTGCCAGGCAATCGAAGTGGCAGTAATGAGCATGAAAGTGCTGAGAATGCGGATTCCGAAGAGGCTGATAATTTTTATGCCCAACTCAGTCGATTTGGGTAATCCTAACAATGTAAACAACTCGACCAGGTCTGTCACCATCCAGGCAATCGCCATGGTGAGCGGATTTGCAGCCAGGATGGCAAACAGGTTTAAGCCAGTAATAGATACCGTCTGGACCCAGGAGTAGGGGTTGATACCAGGATCTGCCCTGGTAGTATCTGTGAGGAGAGCCGCGACGCAAATGCCTAAGACGGCGACCATGTAAGGCCAGTTGAGATAATCTACAACAAAGCCCAGACCTTCTTCGAATATGGTGTCTGGAAACCAGATCAACAGGTTGCCTGTAGAGGGCAGGTAGAGCCGCAGACCAAAGGAGGCAATCCAGGCAAGAAGGGCGGTGATCATGGCGATCAGCCAGGAACGGGCTGTATTGGGTCGATAGGAATGCGTGATGAGAATAACCAGCGACCCAACAAACAACACACCCAGGATTGCATAAAGAATCATAGTTGTTAAGCGGTCTTAGAGGACCTCTCCACTGATGCGGTGCAAGAACTTACCCTTACCAGGCATACCGTACCATGAACCATGATCAACCAGGATCTCTCCGCGCTGCATGACGAGAACGGGCATACCTTTTAGGTTCCAGCCTTCAAAGAGATTATAGTCGGTGCGATGCCGGGCAACCTTGGCGCCGTATTTTATACTCAGATCCGGGTCCCAGATGGCTATGTCGGCATCAGAACCAGGCTGCAGGGAGCCTTTTTGGGGGTAGAGCCCGAAAATTTTGGCAGGGTTGGTGGAGGTCAGCGCTACAAAACGTTCTGGACTGATGCGACCTGTGGTGACAGCATGAGTCCAAAATACCGGAAGTCGGTCGCCTACACCAGGCAAACCGTTGGGAATTTTTGAAAAATCATCTTTTCCGAGTTCCTTACCTGGAATCGCCACAAAAGAACCTTCGTATTCGATCGGATTCTGTCCGTTGAAGAAAAATGGACAATGGTCGGTCGCCAGGACCTGAATGGTTCCATCCTGCAAACCCTGCCAGAGCCCCATATTGTCATCCTTGGAACGCATGGGAGGAGAGCATATCCATTTCGCACCATCGGCTTGCTGCAAGTTTTCTTCGGTAAAGAACAGGTACTGCGGGCAGGTTTCGCCCATGGCGTAAATCCCTTTGGAGCGGGCATATTTGAGCTGGTCGACTTCCCCAGCCATGTTCATATGGACCAGGTAGACAGGGGCATCCGCTTGCGCAGCCAAGGCAAAAGCGCGCAGGCTGGCTTCCACTGCTCCCCAGCCAGGACGCGTGAGGGCGTGCCAGATGGGTTCAGTGTGACCGGCTTGCAGGGCTTCGTTGATCAGAAGGTCGATCACGTCACCATTTTCTGCATGGACCATGGTCAGAATATCATTTTGACCGGCTACCCGCATCGCTTTGAAGACCTCGCCATCGTTAATACGCAGGCGATCATTGTAGGCAGTGAAAACCTTGATGGTTGTGATACCCAGAGCGGGAAGATCAACTATTTGGTCTGCCACCTGGTCGTCGAAACGGGTGATATTCATATGGGAGCTGTAATCGATGCAAGTTGTGGCATCGGCAAAGCGTCGATGAGCCTGGACGCTCTCCTCCAGGCTGCCTGGACCCTGGGAGACAAAATCGATCACTGTGGTGGTACCGCCAAAGGCAGCTGCTTTACCGCCGGTGTAATAGTCGTCCGATGAGATCGTGCCTGCCATTTCAAGATGCAGATGCACATGTGGGTCAACGCCCCCAGGTAGTATCAGCTTGTCTTGAGCATCGATCACTCGTCCTTCATCCGTTTGGATCGATTCACCGATTTGGGTAATTACCTCTCCTTCGATGAGGATGTCGCCTTTAAAACTGGCTTCAGCAGTCACAATTGTGCCGTTTTTGACCAATGTTTTCATTATTGCTACCTTTCTACGAATCTGAACAGGAGAAGCCACTTAAAAGAGCCAGGAGAACTGGGTCCAGGGGAATCTCTGGAAGCTCACTTGCCTGGTATTCTTCACTTCTGAGAGCACGCTCACGCAGGGCTTGCCACAAAATCGGTCGTTCTTCATCATGAACCGGCAAGTCATTCAAACTCGACGCGGCTTTGATGCGCTGTCCTGTGGTATAGAAGAAGGTGATCCGCTTCCAGTTTTTGGCAGGAAGCGGTTTTTGCAACTCGATGAGGGGACCAAGTTGAATTTTGAAATATTCTTCTTTTGCTCTTGGGTGATCAACCTGGTCATGCATCAACTCAGCCCGCGTGGTGAGTTCGTGCCCCAGGATCGGTGCCAGCCAGCGAATTTGACCCTGCTGGTCTTTAGGGAACGCAGAGGTCTGGTAAAACGCCAGATAATCGACCGCGATGATCTTTGGAGCGGACTTAAGCGGAATCCGATACCAGCCCAGCAGTCGTGCGATATCGAGGTCGCGGGTTGATGGAATCACGGCGACCATTACCAGGCTGGTATCGGAAATCGATGTCGATTGGTTCAAACGCGCTCCTTTAGAGCTGGACGGCGGCTTTATGGTTGAATTCTTCGATCAAGGCATCGATTTCAGGACCCTGGGACTGAATTTCAGTCCAGTAATCCGGATCGTACCATTGATCCATGATCTCTTCATAGGTTCTGCCTTGCTGCTCAACCCAGGTGTAGTACTTCAGGTTGTGTATACGCTTGCGTTCGCGGTAACCGAGTTCCTGCATGTAATCGATACCCATTCCTTTTAGATAACGGGCGTCGTCAGCAATGGCGTCATCACGAGTGTATTCACCAAATTCCTGGTGCATTTCATGCAGACGGCTGTTGTACAACTCCATTGAGTCAGTGAGGACAGTCAGAACGATATCGTTGGAAGTCAGTTCGTTGTACTTAGCGAACTTGATCGAGGTCAGCAAGTTGGAAATACTGGAGAACCCAAGCAGGTCAAGATTATTGGCAATCTCCTCATCCACACCAGAGGCTGCCAGGTATTCCTTACCAACTTGTTCGTTGAAGAGCCGAGCCAGGTTAACGACGGCATTATCGTCAATGGCAGTGACAAAATCTGTATTTTTCACATTATGTACCCATGGGACATGTTTGTCGCCAATGCCCTCAATACGATGAGCACCAAAGCCGTTTTCAAGCAAGGTGGGGCATTGCTGCGCTTCACTGGCAATGATTTTGCTGTGAGGGAAGATTTGCTTGAGATAGTCACCTGCTGCGATCGTGCCACCAGAGCCAGTGGCGGATGCAAAACCAGCAATGCGATCTTTGGGACCCATTACTTCACGAGCAACGCGTTCAAGGGCATCACCTGTCAGAAGATAATGCCAGAGATAGTTGCCAAATTCTTCGAATTGATTGAAGATCATCAGATCCTGACCGCTGCGACGCAGTTCCCAACACTTGTCAAAAATCTCTTTTACATTTGATTCAGTCCCCGGGGTGGGGATGACTTCATCAGCGATTGTGCGGAGCCAGTCGAAACGTTCTTTGCTCATCCCTTCGGGCAGAATAGCGATCGATTGACAGCCAAGCAATGCAGAATCATAAGCACCGCCACGGCAGTAGTTGCCGGTTGAAGGCCAGACGGCTTTTTGGGTGGTGGGATCAAACTGACCGGTCACCAGGCGAGGAACCAGGCAGCCAAAGGCTGCTCCTACCTTATGAACGCCACAGGGGAACCATTTACCCACCAAAGCAACGATGCGGGCATCCACACCTGTCAGAGATTTAGGAAATTCAATGTAATTCACTCCACCAAAACCACCACCATGAGCTACTGGCTCATTTTTCCAGGTAATGCGAAACAGGTTGAGGGCATGCAAATCCCAAAGACCGATATCCTTCAATCGGTTTTGGATGTCCACTGGAATCAGGGTGGGATCCATTTGTTGAGCCAGCGTAGGGATGATGATTTTCTTCTCCCGAACTCTTTGGAGTGTTCGATCAAGGCGGTCTTGCATGATAGTGAGATCAATTTTCGTCATTTTTTGTTCCTTCAAGGTTTATTTTATTATCCAACCGGGTGGGATCAAAAGGTTCTTTAGGACCCTCTGCAACGATGTAGAGCGGTCTGCCTTTAGCTTCATCATAAGTGCGACCAATATACTCTCCGAGGATGCCCATACCTATGAGCAGTACACCTGCCAGAAAAATGAGGGTGAGCCAGGTGGCAAGTACATAAGTCAGGTCAAAATTATTGAATATGGCAAGAAGCAGATAGATAAGCAGCAGCACCAGGCTCAACCCGACCAGGAAGACCCCTCCATTGGTCAGGAGCTTCAGAGGGTAGGTGGAGAAGCCAGTGATGGCATTCAAGGCAAGCCTGATCATATTCTTGAGCGGGTAGTGGCTTTGACCTGCATGGCGGGCGTGACGTTTGTATTCCACACCAATCTGTTTGAAGCCAACCCAGGCACCCATACCACGTAAAAAGCGGTTTCGTTCGCGCATATTGTTGATTACATCGAGCGCTTTACGGTCGATCAGGCGGAAGTCGCCGGTATTGAGCGGTATTTTAACATCAGTAATCTTGAAAATGAGCTTGTAAAACAGGGATGCGGTGGTTAGCTTAAACCAGCTTTCGCCTTCTCGTTCTGAACGGACGGCGTAAACGATCTGGTAGCCCTCCCGCCATTTGGCGATCAAATCGAGGATGACCTCGGGTGGGTCCTGAAGGTCGGCATCGATGATGGTGACAGCTTGCCCACGGCTGTAATCCATACCAGCGGTCACAGCGATCTGGTGACCGAAATTTCTTGCAAAAATGACCGGTCTGACTCGCTCGTCTTCTGCAGACAGGCTGCGCATCACATCGGTTGAGCCATCGGAGCTGCCGTCGTCCACCAGAATCAGTTCCCAGGGTTCACCGGTACTGTCCATGACCTCTTTCACCCGCGCATAAAGCAGAGGCAGGTTTTCCAGTTCGTTGTAAATGGGCGCAATCACGCTAAAAACAGGTTCAGACACGTAAAACCTCCTTGAGTTTATCCAGGCTGGGTTCAATTATTGGGGCGGGGTGGACCGAGCGCATGGCTGCGTTAATATCTTTCAGTCCACTGCCAGTTGCCAGAACCAGGGCTGGAGTGGCAGGGTCGATTTGGTTACTCTTGAGCGCGTGAAGAAGACCGGCATAGGCTGCGGCTGCGGCTGGCTCTACGAACAATCCGGCACTGCCGAGTTGAGGGATGGCAGCCAGGATTTGTTGGTCGTTAACGGTGATGAAAAAACCGCTGCTCTGGCGTACACGGTTAAGAGCACGCATACCATCACGGGGCAGGTCAACACTGATGCTGTCGGCAACCGTGCTGGCGATAACTGGTTCAATTTGATTGCGTTTTTGGATGAATGCGTTATAGATGGCTGAAGAGCCTTCTGCCTGGACACCGATCAGGCGGGGTAGCTTTTTGATCCAACCAAGGGCGAGCAGATCGACGAAACCTTTGGCTACTCCGGAGAGGATATTGCCATCGCCAACAGGGATAAAGACATTCAAATTGCTCTCAGCAGGCAGGAAACGGATCACCTGTTCCCAGATTTCCAGCCCGGCAGTTTTCTTGCCTTCGACAGTGTAGGGGTTATAACCAGTGTTACGGTTGTACCAACCAAACTCGTTGGAGGCGGAAATACTTAGATCGAAGGCGTCGTCGTAACTACCATCCACCAGGATCACTTCTGCACCAAAGGTAAGCAACTGGGCGATTTTAGCGGGAGGGGCTGAACGGGGAGCCAGGATGATGGCGCGCTTGCCGACGCTGGCTGCCATGCAAGCCATGGCAGCGCCTGCATTCCCGGTCGATGCAGCAATAATGGTATCAATGTTGGCTTCAATTGCCCGGCTGATGACGATGGCACTGGCACGGTCTTTGAAGGAAGCGCTGGGATTACAGCTTTCGTCTTTTACAAAGAGCGTTCGCAGCCCAAGTTCCTCACGCAGCTTTTCAGGTTGGTAGATCGGAGTCAGTCCCACCCGATGGAGGGGTGTGTTTTCAAAACCAGGGTCAGGCACAGCAAGCAGAGGTGCATATCGCCAAAGGGAGGTTTCTTTGCTCTCCAAAATTTCGGATTGATGGACTTGAGAGGGATTGTCTTCAAAACTGAAGTGAGTATCCAGGTTACCACCACAGGTAAGGCAGGTGTAAGTGACCGTACCAGGTTCGAACTTGCGTTCACATTGAGAGCATTGATAGTGGCTAATTGGCATAACACATCTAAAGATTCATGTTGTTCTATTATCATCCTACCCCTCAAAGGGGGTAGGATGATTGTCTTATTCGTTTATTCTACTTTAAGACCAACTTTACGGCACAATCCAAGTGCCGGTTTTACCATCAAGGGCTTCTTTAATATGGGCAGGATCGGTGATCAGGGCTTTCTTTCCACCGGCAGCCATATATTTGAGAATTGCTTCAATTTTTGGCAGCATGGAGCCCTTGGCGAACTGACCTTCAGCGATGTATTGTTTTGCTTCGGCGACGGTCATCTGATCCAGCCATTTTTGGTCAGGTTTGTTGAAATTGACGGCTACTTTTTCTACGGCAGTACTGATAAGGAACAGATCCGCCTGGATCATGCTGGCAAGGATGGCAGAACCGAAGTCTTTGTCGATCACCGCTTCCACACCGATCAAGTCGCCATTCTCTGTCTGCATGACAGGGATACCTCCGCCGCCAACAGCCACAACAACAAAACCATTATCGATCAGGCTGCGGATGGCAGCGGCTTCAACAATGGTCTGGGGAATGGGGGAGGGTACAACCCGGCGCCAACCGCGTCCGGCATCTTCCACTACGACCCAACCGTCTTTATCCCGTTTTTCCATCGCCAGCTTCTCGTCCATAAAGGAACCGATCGGTTTGGTCGGGTGTTGGAAAGCGGGGTCATTGGAATCAACGATGGTCTGGGTCACTACTGTGGCGGCTAATTTTTCGATCCCGCGTTCTCTAAATTCATTGTATAAGGCTTGCTGGAACATGTAGCCGATTGAGCCCTGGGTGTCGGCACCGCAGTAGTCGAGCGGCACTTCGTGAAGTTCGTGGGAAGCGATCTCAGACCGGCGTAAAATGAAACCAACCTGGGGACCATTACCATGAGTGATGACGACATCCCATCCGTCGATGATCATATCGGCGATATGTTTCATTGTTTTGACCGCAGCGTCGAATTGGTCGGGCACGGTTTGGTGATGCTTATCCAGAATGAGTGCGTTTCCTCCGACGGCTACAACGGCTAAACCTTTTTTCTGCATTGAATAATCTCCTTGTTTCTCCCTATCCTTAGGGGGTGAATTAAATTTCAACCAGGCGACGCGCAGCCGTGTTGTGCTTGCGGACGTGTGCCTGGATATCGAACTTGGTAAAATGCCCTTCGCGTACGACCACCTCTCCGCCAACGACAGTCCAGTCAGCTTTGAGGGGAGCGCAAAAGACAATGGCTGCGACCGGATCCACCAAAGCACCGGCATAATCGAGCTGGTTCAGGTCGATGGCAAAGAAATCGGCACATTTACCCACTTCGAGGCTGCCAATATCGGTGCGACCAAGCACAGAAGCTCCACCACGTGTGGCGATGGAGAGTGCCTGGCGGGCGGTCATCAGGGGAGGCGCATCGGGAGCGGAACGGGAAGCACCTTTCACACCGCTGTTGGTTCTTGCCAGCAGCATTGCCTGTCGGACTTCGTTAAGCATATGGGAGCCATCGTTGCTGGCAGAGCCATCCACACCCAAACCAAGTTTAACTCCGCGGTTGAGCATGTTCATTACCGGTGCAATTCCTGAAGCCAGGCGCATATTGGAAGACGGACAATGGGCGACGCCACAACCGTGGTGGGCGTATAATTCGATTTCTTCCTCGTTCACCCACACAGAATGGGCAAACCAGACATCATTTCCGATCCAGTCGACCGACTGCATATAAGCGACCGGTTTATGTCCAAACTTTTCGAGGCAGAAATCCTCTTCATCTTCAGTTTCAGCCAGGTGGGTATGCAGGTGAACGTGATATTTGCGAGCCAAAAAAGCGGAATCGCGCATCAACTGAGTCGTAACGCTGAAGGGAGAACAGGGAGCAAGCACGATCTGAAGTTTGGAGCCAAAAGAGGGGTCGTGGTAACGCTGGATAAGACGTTCGCTGTCTTTCAGGATCGATTCTTCACTGTCCACCACACTATCTGGCGGCAAACCACCCTGCGATTGACCCAGACTCATGGAACCGCGTGAAGCGTGCAAGCGCAGACCCGTCGTAGCAGCCCCTTCGATTTCATCGTCAAGTTTGCTGCCATTGGGGAACAGGTAGAGGTGGTCTGAAGAGGTGGTGCACCCTGAAAGCGCCAGTTCTGCCAGAGCAGTCTGAGCACTGAGGTATATATCTTCCGGGTTCATGCGCGCCCAAATTGGGTAGAGCGTGGTGAGCCAGTTGAATAGATTAGCGTTTTGTGCGCCAGGTATGGCACGCGTCAGGGTCTGGTAAAAATGATGATGAGTGTTGATCAGACCGGGCAGGACGATATGATCCTGCAGGTCCAGTACCTCGTCAGCGTTTTGGGGAAGTTCGGATTGGGGACCGATTTGCTCAATGAGACCATCCCGACAAAAAATTGCCGTGTCTTTTAATTCACGGTCGTTTTTGTCCATAGTGACGATAACATGAGCATTTTTTACCAATAAGGTCGACATGGAATCCTCCTGGAGATCTTGAAATTATGCCAGATCAGCTAATTCTGCGGCACGCAACGTGTTTCTGAGCAGCATGGCAATTGTCATGGGTCCCACCCCGCCGGGAACTGGGGTTATGCCTGCCGCAACTTCAGAAACCTCGTCGAAGGCGACATCACCGACCAGGCGATATCCGCGTTTGGCAGTGGGATCTTCCACCTGGTTGATACCGACGTCGATCACATAGGCACCCGGTTTGACCCACTCTTTTTTGACGAACTCAGGTTGTCCAATGGCTGCAATCAGGATATCCGCACCCCGAACTACCTCAGGCAGATTTTTGGTGCGGGAATGGACGATCGTGACGGTTGCATTGGCTTTGACCAGCAGGAGTGCCACGGGCATCCCCACGATATTGGAGCGACCCAGAACAACAGCGTTTGCACCTTCGATTTGAGCTCCGGCTTCTTCCAGCAAGAGCATTGATCCGGCAGGTGTGCAGGGTATAAAGACCGGTTCGCGCCCTTTTTGAGCCAGGCGACCGATGTTGACCGGGTGAAAACCATCCACATCTTTATTCAGGTCGATGGATGCCAGAATTTTTTCTTCATCCAGTTGTTTTGGCAGGGGTAGTTGCACTAAAATGCCGTTCACAGCAGGGTCCGCATTGAGCTTGCGAACCAGCGTTTCCACTTCTTCCTGACTTGAATCTTCAGCCAAATTGTAACCAAAGGACTGGATACCAACTTCAGCACAAGCCTTTTGCTTGTTGCGAACGTAAACCTTGGAAGCAGGGTTCTCGCCCACCAAGACTGTTGCCAGACCAGGAACGGGTTTTCCTTCAGCCTGGCGAATTTCGACTGCAGTTTTCACCTCAGCACGGATCCGTTCTGCAGTTGCTTTGCCATCGATAATTTTTGCTGTCATATTGGTGTCTCTCCTGCCGTGATTATACCTGAAAGGAGGTTATAATTTTTATATGTCAGCAAACAGACCTCCCTTTGTTATCGGTATTGCTGGAGCTTCGGGGTCCGGGAAGACAACGCTCACAGAAATCATCCTCGAACATATTGGACGAGAGAATATTGCCTTATTGCCACACGATTCTTACTACCGTAACCAGGATGATAAACCTTTTGAAGAGCGATTAAAAGTGAACTATGACCACCCGTCCTCACTGGAAACTGAACTTCTGATCGAGCACATTCGCAAACTCAAGGCGGGGTATGCTGTTGAGGTACCAGTTTACGACTTTGTTCACCATACCCGGGCAAAGGAAACAATGTTGCTCGAACCAAAGAAATTAATCCTGGTGGAAGGTATCCTGATTTTTACTGAGAAGAAACTAAGGCAGCTGTTTGACATGAAATTGTTTGTGGACACTGATCAGGATATCTGCTTTATACGTCGTTTGCAGCGCGACCTGGTGGAACGCGGCAGGACGATGGATTCGGTAGTGAAACAGTACCTGGAGATGGTGCGCCCAAGTTACCTCGAATTTGTGGAACCGACCAAACGTTATGCCGATGTGATCATCCCTGAGGGAGGACGCAACCTGGTAGCCTCTGAGATGGTTGTTGCCCGTCTTAACAGCCTGATCCATGGCTAGTTCGTTGGCAGCACAGCCACCATTCACTAAAAAACAAAAAATCCTGCGGATCGCGCTTCTGGCAGCTGTGATGGTATTAACCATCCTGCTGCTCGTATTTCGCGACCAGATCCAGCACCTGGAAGCTTATGGATACCCGGGAATTTTCCTACTCTCCATTCTAACCAACGCGACGGTACTTATCCCTTTACCTGGTGTAGTGTTCACCTCAGCGATGGGAGCAGTTTTCAACCCATTTTGGGTGGCAGTCGCATCCGGTTCGGGGGCAACATTGGGTGAACTTTCCGGCTATATGGCAGGGGTGGGTGGTCAGGTTTGGTTGACCAATCTGGATTGGTACAAGCGGTTGGAATATTGGATCAGGAAGTACAACCATTGGCCAATTATCCTGCTGGCTTTCATTCCCAATCCCCTTTTTGACATGGCTGGTTTCATAGCTGGAGCTGGTAAGGTGCCGTTGTGGAAGTTCTTGCTCTTTACCTGGATTGGCAAGATCGCGAAGATGCTCATGTTTGCTTATTTGGGAGCAGGGATCTTCAAGAATTTTTAATATTCCAAATATTAACAAAGCTTGAGTAGGTCGGAATGAAACCGCCAGTTTACGGCGGAATATTGAAGACGTTGTGTGCTTTCACTCCGACTGTGTGGATGTAGGCATCCATAAAGGCGTAATGAGGAGGAAACAATTCCGCAAAAAACCTGACCCGACCACCTCATCCATCCTAACGCTGGTTTCTGCGAAAGCCGGGTTCAAGATTGGAACCCGGCCTACGAAAAGATTGCTTTATAATCATGCAATGCAAAACTGGCATGAATGTGCAAAGAGTGATTATGGTGTAGCGTTGACTGCTGTTCAAATTGATCAGTTTGATGTCTATCTGCGTGAATTGCTGGAATGGAATCAGAAATTCAATTTGACAGCCATCCGTGAGCCTGAAGAGATCAAAATCAAACATTTTTTGGATTCCCTCAGTGTAGTCAAGGCTTTTCCAAGAGACTGGGCACCAGAGAGCATGATTGATATCGGCACCGGGGCAGGATTACCTGGTATTCCGTTGAAAATCATCTACTCGCAAGCCAGGCTGACCCTGGTGGAGTCGATCAAGAAAAAAGCCGGTTTTTGTGAGCACATGGTTGCGCTGTTGGGTCTGAAAGACATTACAGTGAGCACTGCCCGGGCTGAAGAAATCGGGCAGGACCCGGTTCACCGTGAACACTATGACCTGGCTCTGGCAAGAGCCGTGGCAAAAATGCCTGTATTGGTAGAATATTTATTGCCTTTGGTCAGCGTGGGTGGTTTTGTGGTGATGCAAAAAAGCGCCAGCGCTAAGGAAGAAGCAGAAGCAAGCCGAAATGCAATTCGCTTGATGGGGGGGAAACTGGATTCGATCAGTCCAGTGAGATTGCCTGGTGTTGAGGATGACCGCTATCTGGTCACGTTGGAAAAGGTAAAAGCAACACCAGCCGAATTTCCTCGCCGGGTTGGAATTCCCGCCAAATCACCGATACAGAATTGAACAATGGAAAACATAGGGGTTAATTACACTTCCAACAAAGTCAATGACCAAAAAAGCAACCAACTTCTCTAAATGGCGTTAATCAACTTGGTGAAACTATGCACTCTCAACTAACTTTTTTCTGTGAACTGGACGGACCGGCACTCAAAAAACTTTTCGAGAGCCGTTTTGTTTACGATGATCTGAAAACTCTGGATGCTTCCATATCGCTTGGAATTCTGGATTTTTCCAGGGAGCGAGCCGAGATCGTCAGCAAGCTTAACCAATTAAATGTACCGGTCAAAGCCTGGCTGCTATTGCCCAAAGAAGACGGCTACTGGTTCAATATGGGAAATTACTCCCAGGCTGTGCAGCGTTATTCCGATTTCAAAACCTGGACAAGGGAATATGGTTTGGTTTGGAGTGGAATCGGGCTGGATATTGAACCTGATATCAACCAAATGACGGAGGTCCATTCCAAGCCCTCGGGTTTGATTAAAAAAGCTATACAACGGTACTTCTCCAAAGATGCCTTAAAGCAAGCAAGCATGGCATACCGTCAACTGGCTGTCAGCATCAAAGACGACGGCTATTTTTTGGAAGCCTACCACTTTCCGTTGATCCTTGATGAACGCATCGCCGGTTCAACGGTGGCACAGCGATTGGGCGGCTTGGTGGACGTACCGGTAGACCGGGAAGTGCTGATGCTTTACTCGAGTTTGTTTCAACCTCTGGGGAACAAAGTTTTGTGGAGCTATGCTGCAGAGGCACAAGCGATAGGGATTGGTATAACCGGCGGGGGTGTGGTTATGGAAGGCGTCAAAGCCCCCCGGAGCCTGACCTGGGAAGAATTCGCCACTGATCTGCGTTTGGGATGGCAATCTGGGAAACCAGTGTATGTCTTTAGCCTGGAAGGGTGTGTTGACCAAAATTTTCTGCCCCGCCTGGTCACTTTTGACCCTTCAGGAGAGGTGAATGTCCCCAAGACCGGGTTGGTGAGAAAAGCACGAAAAGGTTTGAGCGGTATTCTGTGGCTGCTTGAACGACCTTTTGTTCTTATTGCTGGTCTGGCTGGTTTGGCTGGCGCGATTGTGGCGATCCGGTCCGGCAAAAGACGCGAAAAGAAGGTTAAGCGGAACGAGCCAACCACGCTTCAGTAAGGTTCTTCCACTCAAGAATCGTCAGCGTTTCAGCACGACGTTGTGGGTCAATCCCATTATTCCGCAATAATGTCTCAACCTCTGCCCCTGCCAGTGCCATACCTGCTGAAAGAGAATTGCGCAGAGTTTTACGTTTTTGCCCAAAGCCGGCATGAGCTAGTTTGAAGAATGCGTCCTGTTGTTCAAAGGGAACCTGTGGCTCCGGGTAAAGCTCAATTTTCAGAACAGCCGAATCGACCTCCGGGGCAGGCAAAAAACTGCCTGCTGGGATCACACCTGCCATCGAAACCTGCCCATAAATCTGGACAGAAAGCGATAACAAGCTCATCTTGCCATCGCGTGCCAATACGCGCTCAGCCACCTCTTTTTGGACTGTCAGAACCACCCGTTTGGGTCTGCTTTGGGCTTGCATCAGGTGGCGGATGATGGCAGAAGAGATGTAATAGGGGATGTTGGCCACCACAACGTAATCTTGTTGGCGCATCAATTCGTCTGGTTTGAGCTCCAGGATGTCGCCTTCGACGATCTTTACGTTGTTGAACTCTGCCAGCGCTTCGCACAGGGGTGACAACATTGCCCGGTCAATTTCAACAGCTGTGACTTGCTTTGTGGCTTGAGCCAGAAGATAGGTCAGGCTTCCCAGACCGGCACCAATTTCGAGCACTTCATCCAGGGTCGTCAATTCAGCGGCTTCGATCACCTTGATCAAGCCAGCTGGCTCAACCAGAAAGTTCTGCCCAAGGGATTTCTTGGGTTTGACATTGTACTTCTTTAGCAATGGGTAGATAGTGAGCTGTTTAAGTGTCATGGCAGTATCACCGGATACCAGGCAGGAATGGGGGGAAGGAAATAGAGCGTTGTCCAGCTATGCCAGCCGATGTAATCTTCATCGCTGTAACCCAGATCGATCCAGGGGGTACCTGGAATTCCGCCGCCGGAGTCGCCAATTGTGCCGTAGCCATAGCCCTGCACGTAAACACGCTGCAGTGCCATGCTGGGATACCAGGCTGCCGAAACGGCAACCGTGCCCTTGGCAAGCGGCAGTCCGGAGCGAGTACGCGGGTTGTCGCCGAAGGTGGATGGGTGATAAGAGGTGGCATAAACGCTGACCTTGCGCCAAAATTCGATCGTCTCACCATCCACGGTTTCGGTCTGCAATACGGCGCGAGTGCCCCTGCCCATGACACCGTCGCGTGGATCACTGGCTTTCCAGGGATCCTCCGAAGTACTGGCAAGCAATGTACCGTCCTGAATCCGTTCAGTGGTTCGAGAAACCTGGATGCCAGGTTGACCGGGCATGATCACAACAGTAGTATCAAGCTGAGTGTTGGGGTCTTCCTGGTAGGAGTAAGAAAAACTTGTCTCGTCAGTTTGCAAAACCAAACGCTCTTCAAGCTGGTGCAGGGAGATTTTTCGGTCAGGTGGGAGAGGTTGGTCTTCCGCTTGTTGCGCGTAGTCAAGGTTTTGGGGGGTGAGGTTGAGGTCGGCAAGCGCTTCGCTGACTGTTTTTCCAGCACTCAGACCACAATACTTGCTTCCACCAGTGATTACACAAACCGGTTCAGCCTTAGTGACATACAGTTGATTGGTGGAAGAAAGAAGCCCGGTGAGATTCGGCGAAAAGCGATCTTTTTCGTGGAATTGCATGCCAACTTCTTGCAGGGCTTCCTGGTAATTGCTTTTTTGAGTGAAAAGGGTGGTTAAATAATGCTCGTTTTGAAAAATGTCGATTTGTTTGGCTGTTTTGAATTCCAAATGAAGAGCTTCGGCGGCGGGCATTTTTTGGTCAATCGGTAAATTCTCACCCTCAACCAGGAGGATGTCTTCCGGGAACAACCGGATGCCTGCTTCCTGGAGGATATTGGCAGGAATAAGCTCTGCTGAAAGGATCTCCTCTTTACCTTGATCAGTTTCAATTGTCACCGGGCGGGCGGCAAGAAGGCTGATCTGTTCGGGGATTGCCAGGCTAAAACCGTTGGGATCGGTTGATATTCTATCCTCGGGTTGAAGGGGGATGCCTGCCAGGTTGAAAAGGTCACGCGCGTAAAGAGCGACAGCACGCATGCGGATGGTCTCGCCATTTACGATCAATTGGTAAGGTTTGATTTGCGACCAGATCATGAGAACCAAGCCCGACAAAATGAGCGCTGATGAAAGCGCAAATTGAAAGAATTTTGGCAATTTATTGAGAGAAGACATCGTTTTTGCAGTATATCACAGCAGGGGAATGGCAAGAATTGGTGATGCAAAGACGGTTGCCATGCCGTCCCAAAATAATAGACCCCTGGGTAAAAACACGTGCTCGGCAAGGATGCCGGCACAATCTAAAAATTCGTCAATGAGCAAACGAACAATCTTGCAGGACCTCGCAAAGATCCTTGGCACTCGAAGAGTCCTACGGACAGAGGCTCGGATGACATGAATTCAGGAAACTAGCTCGAATGACAAGGTCGCTCTTATTTTCCAATTTTTTTCAACTTCAGCAAAATGCGGATCAAGATTTCACGCCAGGCTTCGCCCTGGAGGTCCTTGGTATTGATCCAATAGGCATTCTTACCAGCACGAGCCAGCGGGTCAATTTCTGGCAGGCCGCGATCCTTGAATCCCTGGGGAAGTGGCGGGAAGGTCAGCAAAATTTGTTGGTTGACCATTGTCACAGACTCCAGACCGATTTCTTCGGAAGCCAATTTAACCTGCATCTGGAAGAAGAGATCCTTCAGACCTTCCGGCAGGTCTCCAAAACGATCATGGAATTCAATTTCGGTCTGAGCAATTTCCTCATTGCTGCGTAAACTGGAGATACGCCGATAGAGCTTCAGACGCAAGTCTTCATCGGGAATATACGTGGAAGGGATCTCAATATTGAGCGGTAAATCGACATTGACGTTCAGACTGGGAGATTGTACCCAGCTTTGGGTGGTCAGATCAACCGCGGGCAAGCCCGATTCACTTCTCAAACCCTGAACAGCCTGGCTAAGCAATTTGGTATACATCTGGAAGCCTACAGCAGCGATGTAGCCGGATTGACGCGTGCCAAGCAAGTCGCCAGCCCCACGCATTTCCAGGTCGCGCATGGCAATCGAATAGCCGGCACCCAGAGAAGAATTATCTGCCAAGACTTCCAGCCGTTCCTCGCCTTCCGGGGTGGGCGCGCGGCGTTTGTCCTGGAAGAGGTAGGCATAGGCTCGTTGGGCTCCCCGCCCAACCCGTCCGCGCAGCTGGTAGAGTTGAGCCAGACCAAAGGTATCCGCCCGATCGACGATGAGGGTGTTGGCGTTGGGGATATCCAGCCCGGATTCGATGATGGAGGTTGAAAGGAGCACATCGATCTGACCCGACGTGAACTGGTGCATCACATCCGCTAGTTCATTTTCCGGCAGTTGTCCGTGGCCGATGCCGATGCGAGCTTCGGGGACCAGGTTTTGCAGATGATTGTAAACAGCGGCAATCGACTGAACCCGGTTATGCACAAAGAAAACCTGACCACCTCTGTCCAGCTCACGCACAATTGCTTCACGAACCAGTTTGGGCGAGTAGGGACCAATATGGGTAACGACCGGCAGACGTTCTTCCGGAGGACTGTTGATGGTGGAGATATCGCGCACACCGCTGAGCGCCATGTAGAGCGTGCGGGGGATGGGGGTGGCGGTCATGGTGAGAACGTCCACTTCCTCACGCAGCTTTTTGAGGTGCTCTTTGTGGGTGACGCCGAAGCGCTGTTCTTCGTCAATGATCACCAGACCAAGATCGCTGAAAACCACATCTTCAGAGACCAGGCGGTGCGTACCGATGACGATATCGATCTTTTTGGCAGCCAGATCCTTGATGATCTTGTCCTGTTCCTTGGCACTGCGAAAACGGCTAAGCATTTCCACTTGAACCGGGAAAACGGAGAGACGCTGGCGAAAGGTGTCGTAGTGCTGCTGGGCGAGCACGGTCGTTGGAACTAACACACCAACCTGTTTGCCATCCGAAACCGCTTTGAAAGCAGCGCGCAAGGCAACTTCAGTTTTCCCGTAACCGACATCTCCGCAGAGCAAGCGGTCCATTGGTCGGTCAGATTCCATGTCGGCTTTGACCTGGTCAATCGCGAGGAGTTGGTCGGGAGTCTCGATGTAAGGGAATGAGGCTTCCAGCTCACGCTGCCAGTCGGAATCCGGGTTGAAAGAGTAACCCTTTGCCATCTGGCGTTTGGCGTAGAGCTCCAACAGATCCGTAGCAACCTCGACCACGGCATGGCGGACCTTGGTCTTGGTTTGGGTCCATTCCATTCCACCCAGGCTATTGATATGCGGGGTGGAATTGTCCGGCCCAATGTAACGTGTAATACGGTCAGCCTGGTGAATAGGCACATAGAGCACATCACTGTTTTTGTATTGGATGGTCAGGTATTCACGCTGGTTGCCGTCAATGTTGGGCTTGTGTAAACCGATAAACTGACCGATACCATGGTCCACATGGACAACAAAATCACCTGGCTTCAGATCGGCGAAAATAGCTTCGGGGGCTTCACTGCTCAGAGGTGGGCGGCGGCGAGGTTGAGGTCGGCTCCAGCCGAAAATCTCGCTGTCTGTGAGCAGGTGGTGACTGGTTTTCGAATCAAGGTGTAAAACCCATCCTCCCGAGAGCGAGCCTTCCAGAAAAGCTTCCGGGTTGACCGTTTCTTCAGGATGAGTCTCTTTCCAGAGCTGTACCAGGCGGGCAGCCTGACGTGAAACAACGGTCCAGGGCTGCTGATCGTGGCTGAGGGAATCGATATGGAACTGGAACTCCTTGAGACGACCAGCGAACCTGGGTCCGGGGTCAAACAGGGAAGACAGAACCGAACCGCCTTCAGCGTTGCTGTGACCCATTTCGATGATCTGGCGGTTGGATGTGCTGTCCAACAATTCTGACCAGGTCAGGTAGGGTACCTTGGGATTGGCGGTTGAATCGCTTCGTTTGAGTTCTTCGAGACGTTCCAAGGCTTCTTCTTCAATATCGTTAGCAGCGGCTTCAATGAATTCTTCTCCGTCCAGGAGAATGAGGGAGTTCTCTGGTAAAAAGTCGACCAGGCTGGAGGGGAATTGATAAATTTCGGGAATATCCTGCTCTTTCAGTTGGTAAGGCAGTTCACCATCCCGCATAGCAGCAATGGGCAGTGCTTCGGAGGCTGGAAAGATGAGAGCTTGTTCCAGTTTGCCTTCGCTGCGTTGTGAGCTGGGGTCAAAAGTGCGGATGGAATCTATCTCATCGCCAAAAAAATCCAGTCTGACAGGCAGATCCTCAGAGGGAGACCAGACATCCAAAATGCCGCCCCTTCTAGAAAACTGACCAGGAGAAACAACAATGTTGCTGTATTCATAACCGATGCCAACCAGGTGGGTAGAAACCTGGTGAAAATCCTGTCGGTCTCCAACTTTAATCCTGAGTGTATTCTTGAGGAAAGTGCGTCTTGGCACTGTGCGAGTCATCAGTGCACGGATGGGAGCGACCATTACTGGAGGGGTGTCAGGTTTTTGCGTACCAGGGAGCAAATAGCGGCTGAGTGTGGTGAAGACACGCAGGCGGTCAAGGCGTGTGCTTTGAGACCAGGGAAGGTCTTCATAAAAAAGTGGGTTAGGCTCAGGGAAGTAGTAGTTGACCTCCTGCGGCAGCCAAAAACTGAGCTCATCAAAAAGTGAAAGAGCGCGGTCTGAGCGGTTGGTCAGCAGCAGGATCGGGACCTGGGAATCCTGGTGTAAGGCGGCTAAAAGGGCAAGGCGGGCGGCACGAGGCAACCCCAGACCCCTGCGTGCCTGGGTGGAAAAGTCTCCCGCCTTGATCGATGCTTGTAAATCGGTGTAAGGGGGCAGACTCTGAATGGTTTTGATCAACGAAATGTCATGCGACTTCGCCATTGTACCGATTCATTGCTTTCGTGAGTCCATCTGTTAGAAAACACTCGACGGCTTCCACAGCCTGGTCAAGAACAATTTTTTTTAACTCTTCCTCAGCGGGGAGGAATTTTTTGAGAACATAATCCTTGGGGTCCATCTGACCGGGTGGTCGGCTGATACCCAGCCGCATGCGGGGGAATTCCTGCGTTCCAATCAGCTGGGTGATCGATTCCATGCCGCGTTGACCGGCTGTGCTGCCGGAAGGGCGGATACGCAGTGTGCCGAGGGGCAAATCGAGATCGTCATGAATGACGAGCATGTTCTCCGGTGGGCATTTGTAGAACCGCAGCAAAGGGGCGACGGCACGTCCGGATTCGTTCATGTAGGTCAGCGGCTTGACGAGCACGACCTTATTACCTTTGAAACGATCTTCGCCGATGACAGCTTTAAATTTGATTTTCTTGAGCGGGACAGACCAGCGGTCGGCGAGGGCATCGAGCACCATGAAGCCGAAATTATGGCGGGAATAACGGTATTCCAGCCCGGGATTCCCCAGCCCTACGATCATAAATGGGGCCTGCAATTCGTTTCGTTTACACAGCATCACGTCCTCGCAATCTTTAAGTTTAGCACGAAAAGGGGAGAATATTGGAACATTAAAGCAGGAATTGTGGGTCGGAATGAGATTGCCAGCGGTTGTTGGAACTCCATGAGAAGTGCGCGGTCTCACTCCGACATTGTGGACTTTTGTTATCGTTATGGCGGAGTGAGGTGGGATCGAGGCTCTCGATTCCGTTGCTAATCCACCCACCTCATTCCGCCCTACGCCTCAAATAAAATTGGCGGTGGAGTGAGGTGGGATCGAGGCTCTCGATTCCGTTGCTAATCCACCCACCTCATTCTGCCCTACGCCACGTTTTCTGATGACTAAGTACAAAAATGACTAAAGTTGAGGTCTTCAACTTAGTAAAGGGTAATTATTTGTGTTTCAAAGTTACGAACAGCAATTATTCGTAGGTCGGAATGAGACCGCCGCCATGGGTTGGTTAACTGTGATTTGGTGCGGTCTCACTCCGACATCGAAGGCAAAAAAACTAATGGTCCAGAAATGATAGACTTATGAAATGCCCAATTACATCAGAAATTACGTGTATGGTGGAACGTTTTTTTTCACTCTTGTTACTGAGGATAGAAACGAGTATTTTGCTGACCAGACAAATGTCCTTATTCTGATGAACGCCATTAATACTGTGAAGGCTCGTAAACCGTTTGATCTAATTGCATATTGCATCATTCCCGATCACGTACATCTCCTACTCACTTTACCAGAAGACCAAAGCTCTTTTTCTCAACGAATTCGCGATATCAAGAGAGTAACAACTCTCGCTTTGCGGCAGGTAAAGAATAATCCAAAATTAATGCTCTGGCAAAAACGATTTTGGGAACACACTATTCGAGATCAAAGGGATATGCAAAATTGTTTTAATTACATCCATTACAACCCTGTGAAACATGGGTATAGCGAATCCATGGATGGATGGAAATGGTCAAGTTTCTCTGATTACTTTAATGGGTTGAACCCGAATGAATATGAAGTTGATACACAGATCTTGGAGGAGTATCAAAAGTATTGTGGGGAATGACGAAAGTAATCGTAGGTCGGAATGAAACCGCCGCCATTGGTTGGTTTACTGTGATTTGGTGCGGTCTCACTCCGACATTGTGGACTTTTGTTATCGTTATGGCGGAGTGAGGTGGGATCGAGGCTCTCGATTCCGTTGCTAATCCACCCACCTCATTCCGCCCTACGATTTTTGGTCCTCGCGCCATTTTTTGAGGCGTTCGGCGATTTGGGCTTCGTAGCCTTCCTGGGAGGGATGGTAGAACTCACGCCCAACCAAGTTATCGGGCAAATATTGCTGTTTTACCCAATGACCATCGAAGGAATGAGGGTAAAGATAACCCTGACCGTGCCCAAAACCTTTAGCATCACGGGAGCCATCCATCAGATGGATCGGGACCCCGCCCGCGCCTTCACGACCAATTTCTTCCTGGATCTCCCAGAACGCGCCGACCGAATTTGATTTTGGCGCTGTAGCCAGGTAGATCACAGCCTGGGCAATTGGGTACCAGCCTTCCGGCATGCCGATGTATTGGAAATTCTGGGCAGCGGCACTGACAACGACGATCGCATTCGGATCTGCCATGCCGATATCCTCACTGGCGAGGACGATCAGACGCCGCAGAACGAAACGCGGATCTTCTCCTGCCAGTAACATTTTAGTCATCCAATAGAGGGCGGCATCCGGGTCGCTACCGCGTACCGATTTGATGAAGGCAGAAATGGTATCGTAGTGCTGGTCATCGGTCTTGTCGTAGAGCACTGCCCGTCGTTGAATTGATTCTTGGGCGACTGCCAGCGTGATGTGAACCACACCCGCTTCAGCCGGGGTGGTTTCGACCGCCAGCTCAAGCGCGTTGAGGGCGTTGCGGGCATCACCACCGGAGATGTCCGCCAGATGCTGCAAGGCGTCTTCATCTGCCTGGATGGTTCTCATTCCATAACCACTCAACTCATCTTGCATCGCCCTGTGCAGGAGAATCAGGATGTCTTCCTGGGTCAGGGGTTTCAGTTCAAAGATGCGTGAGCGGCTGACGAGCGCTTTAATGACATCAAAATAGGGGTTTTGGGTGGTGGCGCCAATCAGAGTGATGAGTCCGCTTTCCACATGAGGCAATAGGGCATCCTGCTGGGCTTTGTTCCAGCGATGAATTTCATCGATAAACAGAATGGTACGAACGCGATCGTACTTGCGGCGATCGGTGGCTTCCTGGATGATCTTGCGTAAGTCTGCCACGCCTGCCAGAACTGCGCTGAGGGATTCAAAATGAGCGTTGGTGGTGTTGGCGATCACCCTGGCGATGGTGGTCTTGCCGGTTCCGGGAGGTCCGTAAAGGATGATGGAGCTGAAAAGCCGGTCTGCTTCAATGGCTCGCCGGAGCAAGGTGCCTTTGCCGATGATATGCTGCTGCCCAACGATATCGTCCAATGTTTGTGGGCGCATTCGGGCAGCCAGAGGTGCCTGGGAGCGCATTTGTTCTTCCAGAGAGTGATCAAATAGGTCCATCAGGGTTAATATCCTTGCTCCAGATCCACCAGGTTGAAAAGTGATTCTTGCTTGAGATACCGTTTGAGGTTCACGATGAAAAGCTCCACCACCTGGTTGATCATGTTAGGCGAATAGGCGGCAAGGTGTGGGGTGATGATCACGTTGGGATGGGTCCAAAGTGGGCTGTCGGGCGGCAGCGGTTCTTCGCTGAAGACATCCAGGGCTGCGCCAGCCAGGTGTCCGGAGTTGAGCGCATCGATCAATGCACCCTCATCCACCAGCTGCCCGCGGGAGACATTCACAAAATAAGCACCGGGCTTCATGGCTTTAAACATTTCCGCATCAAACAAGCATTGGGTTTCGTTGGTATGGGGCAGGGTGAGAACCACAAAATCACACTCCTGGAGCATTCCTGGCAACCCTTCGTTAGGATACAGGCGGTGGAAATAATTTCCGTAAGGATCGCCCAGACCTTCAGGTGTATAGCCGGTATCTTCAGGCTGCATCACGTTGCGTTTGCTGGCTAAGACCGTAGCACCATAAGTAAACAGCTGACGGGCAACTTCGCGCCCGATCGATCCATAACCAACAATTCCAACTGTGTTTCCACGCAATTCTTTTGGTTGGAGGCTGGTGAATTTATCTTCAACCCAGCGTTTTTCCCTCTGAGCGTGAATCATCTGAGGCATTTTATGACCCAGCATTAAGAGCATCATTATGACGTATTCACCCATCTGGCTGACATTGGCACCGCTGGAACTGGTGACTTCTACATTTCCCTGCTGCAAGAGGGGGTTATCCAAAAGTTTCTCCACGCCCGCCCAATTGCTTTGGATCCAGCGCAGGTTAGGGGCTTTTTCGGCTGATGGCAAAAATGTACCGGATGTGAACAGAATTTCCGTCTTCCGCCACACGTCATCAGAAATTTTGTTGGCATCCTTTGCTTTGATAACTTCGAGCTTGATGCGTTCATCCAAAGCCTGGATTTGTCTGATTTGATCCTCAGTTAGGGAGTTGGTGCTCAGAATCTCAATTTTTCTTTTTGCGTCCATGTTCAGTTGCTACTTTCGTCATTAATCCTGGTCAATCCTGGAAATCCAGGACTTGTGTTCTCGCGCTTTTTTTCGTTGAGAAGGAGGGAGTCCGAGCTCACGATGTGGGTTCTTTGAACCTTTTCTAAACAGAAGGGCGACAATGATCAATCCCAGGATCAGAAGTAAAACAGCAGGATGTAGGCTGTCACTGGAAAAGAAAGACCTACCCAGCCATACCAGGGCAGCGACAGCGATTATCGAAAAAAAGGTTCCAAGTTTTCTCATCTAAATCTCCCTGCAGGTCCAGGCAGACCTGTCAGGCGCCCACCTGCCTTGTGTAAGGGTTTCCACAGAGTAAATAAACCAGGCAGCAGGCCTGGCTTAATTTTACTTTGCTTTTAGGGAGAGTTTAACTGCGTTTAACCCTGGTCTGCGACTGTTCCCGCATATATAAATGCAGGTAATAATGACCGCCACCATTTTTGCCAGCTGAACCAGAGCCTTTCCATCCACCAAAAGGTTGAAAACCGGGCCAGGCACCGGTTGTGCTGCCCTGGGGGCGGTTGGCGTAAGTTGTGCCGGCTTCGATGTTATCAAAATACCATTCGGTCTCCTCATCAGTGCCATAGAATCCGGCGGTCAGACCATAGTCAATGTCATTGGCGATTTGCATGCCTTCTTCCAGGCTCTTGATCGGGGCAATCATGACGAAAGGCAGAAACATTTCAGTTTTCCAAAGGTAATGATCCAGGGGCACGTCCACTGCAACGGTGGGAGCACAAAAATAACCCTGCTCCATACCATCTTCTTTCAAATGTTTACCTCCGGTTAAAATCGTTCCGGCTTGCTGCAGGTCTTCGCTGAATTTTGCGTAGTCCTCATAAGCGGTTTTGTTGATGACAGGACCAAACCAGTTGGATTGCAAGGTAGGATCACCAACCTGTAAGGCATTGGTCAGTTCCACGACCCGCTTGACAAAGGGTTCATAAAGCTCTGTTTGTACGAAAATTCGTGAGTTGGCAGAGCATTTTTGACCCTGCAAACCAAAGGCAGAACGCACGCAGCCAAGGGCAGCATCTTCCAAATCAGCATTCCTGGAGACGATCGTAGCATTTTTACCGCCCATCTCGAGGATCACCGGGTGGGGATAGGCACGATTGGCATATTTGCGATAGATGCCCATGCCAACTTCCATGGAGCCGGTGAAGGTCACACCAGCCACATCAGGGTTATCTGTCAGGGCATTTCCAACTGTGGAACCCGAACCAGTCATGAGGTTCAGCACACCAGCCGGGAGACCAACTTCTTTGGCACATTCGACCATCAGAGAATCGCCCCAGCTGACGCCTGAAGCAGGCTTCAATACGACGGTGTTGCCCGCAATAAGGGCGTTGCCCACCGGTCCGGCTGCCAGGGCGACCGGGAAATTGAAGGGAGAGATCACCACCCAGACACCATAGGGTTTCAGAACCGATCGATTGGTGGACAGAAAGCCTTCAACCGGGTCATTTTCCATATCTCTGATGAATCCGTTGTTTTCTTCCATTATTTTTGCGCCATAGAGGATCAGATCGGCTGCCTCCTGGATTTCACCGAGCGCTTCCATACGATTTTTGCCTACTTCAAGGGCAACCGCAGCACTGATTTCATAAACCCGTTCTTCGATCCGGTGAGCAAATTGACTTACCAGCTCAACCCTCTGCTGCCAGGGCATGGCTTTCCAGGCTGGAAAGGCGGCTTTAGCGGCAGCGACAGCATCTTCAGCATCTTTAACAGTACCCTTTTGGAAGGTCGCAAGGTGCCATGAGGTGTTGATCGGAGAAAAGGATTTCTGCTTTGTTTCAGAATAGCGGTCTTCTCCGTTGATGTACATGGGGAATTCTCTGCCCGGATTTGATTTGAGATCTGCAAGAGCCTTGTCGAAATTATCGTGTAATTCCTGTGGGGGGTGATGCATGGTTGCGTAGGTGAGTTTGAATGTCATTAAGTGATGCCTCCGATCATTAGTGATGCTATTTTAACACAACCATCTTTCAGGTATTTACAAAGCCGATACAGATCGGTTTGGTATGAGGTAATCGCATTCGGTCCCACGGGGAGGCGATGCACTGAGGATGAACAAAAGGACAGAACTAAATGCAGATCGCCACGATTTGGTCACGATGAGAGGGTTAAGGTAAGTCAAAACGCTTAGCTTGCGATGATAGTGAATATGCCGGCCGTTGATTTGTCGGAGTGAGACCGCGAAAAGTCAGAGTTTACCAACACACATTGCGGTCTCATTCCGACCTACGCCAACAAGCTCGTTGGGAAAACGAAAAGAAAAATGTATACCAACATTTGTGATGTCAGGTTGAACCCTATACGCTTCGCTACCAGGGCGGGCTGCGCAATCTGACCTACGCCAATGACCTCATACGGCAGAGGGAAAAATGTTTTTGATAGTTGAAATGGAAATTATGAAAGTTCAGAGAGTTTGATTTTAACGAAAGATGAATTGAGTAGGTCAATTCGAGGATTTCTCTATCAAGTCCGGGTTTGCCGAGCAGGAGTTTTACCGTCTCGGCAGCCTGCCAGGATGCGGTAAGGGCAGCAGTGAAAGATAAGGTGCCCGTTTCCTGCTCTTCACCCTGATTATCCGTTGAAGCTGGATAAAGTGAATTGAGCAATTCCTGACCTGGCTGCACGACACACACCTGCCCAATCCAGCCAGCGACCGCACCGTGAACAAGTGGAATGCCAGCGGTTTTGGCTGCCTGCTGCAACAACAAGCGATGGGAACATTGTCGAGTGCATCGACTGCCACATCACATCCTTCCAGGAGTTGAACAGCGTTTTCAGCTGTGAGAAGAGATTGGAAAGCTTCCACTTCGACAAGTGGATTGACTGCCATGACACGCTGCTGGGCAGCCAGGGTCTTGGGTCTGCCAAGATTCATGTTTGAACTAAGCAGCTGGCGGTTGAGGTTGGTTTCGTCAAAAACATCTCCATCCACCACACGCAAGTACCCCACGCCGATCCTGGCGAGGCACTCGATGACATAACCTCCCAATCCACCGCACCCAACCACCAACACACGCTTCTGAGCCAGAATTGCCTGCTCGGCCTCGCTGATGGCATCATGATTGCGGAGATAACGTAACATGACTTTACCCTCCTGCCATCAGGTGCAGGACGATCACATCATCTTCGTCGTGTATGGCAGATTTGTCAAAGTGTTCCTCAGGCACATACTCGCCGTTGACACGCACGATGATGTGCCTGAAGGTGAATAGGCGCTCATCCAGCAGACTGCGAACAGTCATGCCGGGCTGCCAGGGGTAATCTTCGGTGTTAACTTTTATCACAATTTCGGTTCAATCACTTCCAATAACATGGGCAGGTCCATCCCGATCTCTTTCAACCTTTCAGGGGTGGGGATACCATTCATGGTCCAACCGCGACGGCGATAGACTGCATCCATCAATTGTTCGTACTGGTCTTCGCGGTAAGCGCGCAGTTTGGCGATTTTTTCGTCCAGATTCATTGATTCAGGTTCAAGCCCCTGGAGATCACGCAACTGCTTGTCGTAAAGCTCCTGGCGGGATAGGTATTCCTCACGGCTGACCGGTCCGAGAGAGCGGTAGGGAGCATAATCGTCTTTTCGTTCACCTTTGCCCATTCGTACACTGAACACGCGCTGGAATTGGTAGACTCGTTCGGATTGCAGGATCAGTTCATCATTGTCGATGTTTTGTCCGGTGACGGCATTGAAGATATCCACATAGTTCTGGACGTGCTCAGGCACCTTGGCTGGCTCTGAGGTCTTGTGGTTGTCGGATGGGACGATATCATTCCAGGGCAATTTACATAAGCCAACCAGACCAAACCAGGTGCGGAACATGGGGAAGTAATAAAGCGCGTTGGCTTTGTCTTCGAAGGTCGGGATCTGTTTGTTAACCATATCCATGAAGATCAGCCAGGCTTCGTCGTGTTGGGGACCCTTGGTCGCCATGGCAAAACCGCCCTGCTGGGCAAGGCTTTCTTTATGGGCATATTCGGAATATTCCAAACCCTTCACTTCCATGCCAATGTCTTCAAGCAGGGCTGGATCTGCACCGAATTCTTCAACAAATATTTTCTTCAGTTTTCGAGTGCCAAGACCAGCCAATTTGCCAAAACCCTCCCCCCGGGACATCTGGTGCAGTAGTTCAAGTACGGCGTCTTTGTTGCCAAAACGCAGATCCAGTCCGCCCATTTGTTCCTGGGTGATCTGACCGCGCTGATAGCATTCCATGATGAAAGCTGTGCAAGTGGCAAAGGATATCAAGTCTATGCCGTAGGTATCGCAGTAGAAATTTTCTTCGAGGATAGCCTGGGGATCAAAAATACCCAGGTTTGCACCCAAACCGGCAACACATTCATATTCCGGTCCGTCCACAGTCACGCGCTCACCGGCGTAGGGACCACTGGTGAGCAAGAAGTGATCAGCGCATTTGGCACAGGACATGGTGCAGCCATACCAGCAGCCATCGTGCAGCCCCTGGGTGAGCCATTCGTTGATGAAAACCTGGGGTGAGATTTTTATTGTTTCAGGGTCGCCACCGGTTTGGAAGTTGCGGGTCGGCAGGAGATCATACTGACTCATGATCATGACCGTGTTGGCGGTTCCGATCTGGCGCATTTTGTTTTGCTTGCTGTCCAGATCATGCATTTCTTTGTGGTATTTGACGCCTACTTTGTTGATCGTAGAAATATCGGCAGCGTTATTGAGGTTGGGAGTAATCCCTTTGTACTTCACAACCAAAGCTTTGACTTTTTTATCGCGCAGGATGGTTCCCAAACCGCCACGGGCAGCCTGCTTAAAGCGGCAGAGCTTGCGGCGAGGGTCATAAAATGAGAAATTCAACATTCCCATATAGCCATGTTTGGCAGCACTGCCGGAACAGACCACCGAGACATTGACCATGTCGTTTTCGTCCACTGCAAACCGGCTGGTCAATTCTTCAGCCAAAAGGTGAGTGTCTTCAGGGTATTCTTCGCCTTCTTCGATCTGGATGAGACCGTTGTTTCCATCAATAAAAATGATGATATCTTTGTCTGATTTTCCCTGCAATTCAAAGGCATCCCAGCCCGAGAATTTAAGAAGGGGTCCAAAGTAACCGCCAGCATTACTGTCGATAGGGATACCGGTCAGAGGTGAGATGGAAGCAATCAGTGTTTTTCCTGTTCCTGAATATTGGGTGATTCCACCCAACGGACCAACACTCATGACGATCTCATTTTCCGGCGAATTCCAACGCGTTTCAGGAGTGACCGCATTCCAGAGATACCAGAGGTCAAACCCCTTTCCGCCGATGAATTTTTCTTTCATAAAGTCGGTCACTTCTTTTTCTTCGATGCGTAGATCGGAAACGTTGATGTAAAGCGACTTGCCGGAATATCCGCGTATAATTTTTTCGGGGGTGTAGCTGTATTGTTTCAGGATAGCTCCCATTAAAACTCCTTTACCTGGCTTACGAGAACCTCGAGCGCCCCTGTTGGGCAAGCTTTTGTGCAGATGTTGCAGGCAATACATTTGAAAGGTACATCCAGATCGTCCGCATAAAACATGACCAGTTCAGAACAAAAACCGACGCAGCCAAGGCAGCCAACGCACTTCTTTTTGTCGATGCGCACCACGCCGTTGCGATCACGATAGATGGCATTGGCGGTGCACATATTGATGCATTCCCCGCATTGAGTGCACTTACGCGCCCGGTAAGTTCTGTTGTTCTCGATGATTCGAATGGCGGAGTAGTTGGGATCGTTGGTTTTGAAGTAGGCTTGCGAGCACGCCACTTCACAATCCAGGCAGCCGGTGCAAAGCTCCTGCTTGTGGGTGAGTACTTTCATTGAAGAGTTCCTTTCTCGTTTGCTGTGCTCAATTGTAAGGATGGTTCGAGTTTCCGTCAACCAGCAGGGCAAAAACAGGATTCCTTTTGGTCTGAAAGGGATGAAATTTGGCTACTCAAAAATTGAGGCTGGCAAGAAAAGCCAGCCTCTCTATGTCTCTGTGGTTATCTCTGGATACTGCTACAAGTATCTGTTCATCAAACGAAGAGGAAAGGTAAAAGTGCGCCCACTCCTTCGAACAGGTTGCGGAAAATGGCGATGCCCCCGCCAAACACCAGCAAAACCGGCAATATGATGCAAATACAGAGTACCAGAAGGATGATCAGGATGATCCCCCAAACCGGAAACTCTTTTTCTTTCCCAGCTTCCTTTTGTGACTCTGCGATATGGTCAGATCGAATTGCCCGGACATCCTGGGCGGTAATTGTAGGACCCATCAGGTCTGGACCAAGACCAATTGGCGAGGAGGCAAATTCGGCTGCAGAGAGTGGGTCAGGTTGTGCATCTGGCTCACAACACTGATCTGAGATATCCGGAACATATTCATCGCCATAGGTGTGCTCATGGACCGGTTTTTCAACGGGTACATCCTCAACAACCTCACTCCAGGTGCCCTGGACAGTTTCGGCTGCCTGGCTGACCTGTTCACCAGCCTCTTCGGCAGTTTCTTCCACCTGATCCCAGGTCTGTTCAGCTGCCTGGCTGACCTGCTCACCAGCCTCTTCGGCGGTTTCTTCCACCTGATCCCAGGTCTGTTCAGCTGCCTGGCTGACCTGCTCACCAGCCTCTTCGGCGGTTTCTTCCACATGATCCCAGGTCTGTTCGGCTGCCTGGCTGACCTGCTCACCAGCCTCTTCGGCGGTTTCTTCCACATGATCCCAGGTCTGTTCGGCTGCCTGGCTGACCTGCTCCCCAGCTTCTTCGGCAGAATCTTCAACATGATCCCAGGTCTGTTCGGCTGCCTGGCTGACCTGCTCACCAGCCCCGTCGGCGGTTTCTTCCACATGATCCCAGGTCTGTTCGGTTGCCTGGCTAACTTGATCCCCAGCCTGCTCCAGTGTGTCTTCGACTTTATCCCAGACGTTTTCAGTTGCCTGGGTCAGACTTTCTGCTGCCTCTTCAGCCGCCTGCGCGGCATCGTCAGCGAATTCTTCGGCTTTTTGTTCAAAATTATCGTCCATCATTGCCCTCACTCTGCTGGTCTATAGAAATTTGTTTAATTATAACCGAGAAGAACCTTGCCAAGGTGCTTGTAGAGAGAGAATTGGTGTGTAAAGCTCGGATTGAAACCAGGGTCGATATGCCTATGGTTGGTTTGGCAATTCTGACTATAATAGTCTTAGAAAGGTAGGTGAAAATGAAAAAATTTATGGATGAATTTAAAGAATTTATTACGAAAGGAAATGCGTTTGACCTGGCTGTTGGTGTGATCATTGGCGGTGCCTTTGGAAAAATCATTAATTCCCTTGTGGCGGATGTGATCATGCCTCCTATTGGCATGCTATTAGGTAAAGTCGACTTCAACAATCTCTATGTCCAGCTCAACAAAGCTGCTGTCAGCATCCCAAAGGGTACCCCGTTACCTGTGGCACAGGAGCAAGGTGCTGTGGTTCTGGCTTACGGCTCTTTTTTGATGACGATCATCAATTTCCTGATCATCGCATTCATCATTTTTCTGTTGGTAAAAGGCATCAACAAACTACGTGCTATGGACAAAAAAGAGGAAGTTGCTGCAGAACCGACCAGTAAAACTTGCCCCTTCTGTAAAACCGAAATCCCCCTGGAGGCAACCCGCTGCCCCCACTGTACATCCGAATTGAATTAATTCATCTTTTTCTTCAAATGAAGCAGGCTGTCTAAAGGCAGCCTGTTTTTCTTTCTGGACGTGTTAAAATCAACCAATGGAAAACACGGTTTACTTCGGGGATAATCTTAAACTGCTTAAAACTCTGCCCGAGAATTGTGTCGATCTGATTTACATCGATCCGCCATTTAACACCGGCAAAGTTCAGGCGAGAAAACGTTTCCGCACAGTAAGAGCAAAGGATGGTGAAGGAGACCGTATCGGTTTTGGCGGCAACGCCTATCAGACCGAAATATTAGGCGCAGGCGAATATAACGATACCTTTGGCGATTTTCAAGCCTTCCTGCAGCCCCGGTTGGAGGAAGCCTATCGTGTGTTGAAGGCTGACGGCAGTTTTTATTTCCACATCGATTATCGGGAAGCGCATTATTGCAAAGTTGCGCTGGATAAGATCTTCGGCAGGGAAAACTTTCTGAATGAGATCATCTGGGCGTACGATTTTGGCGGTCGGGCGAAAGACCGCTGGCCTGCAAAACACGACACCATCTTTTTTTATGCCAAAGATCATCAGAATTACACTTTCAATACGGATGATATTGACCGGATTCCTTACATGGCTCCTGGATTGGTGGGTGCAGAAAAAGCAGCCAAAGGAAAATTGCCCACCGATACGTGGTGGCATACCATTGTTGGCACCAACAGTCGGGAGAAAACTGGCTACCCGACCCAGAAACCGGTTGGGATTCTTGAAAGGATCATCCGCGCATCTTCGGATCGGGGTGATTTGGTGATGGATTTTTTTGCAGGAAGCGGAACGACCGGTCAGGTTTGCCTGGAGCTGAGCAGGAGGTTTATTCTATGCGACAGTAATCCGCTGGCGATCGAAGTCATGAGGAACCGCTTCGTAGAAATATCAGGCATCCATTGGAAGGAATTATGAATTTAGAAGAACTGGCAGAGTTGTACCCGATTCTTAATTTTGATCCTGACCCAAAACCTATCATTAATCCTCCCGTTGGCGATGACCTTTCGTCAAAACTGGTTATTTGTTTTTTTAAGGATGTAGTCGAGAAAGTTGCCAGTGAGTACCAGGCAGGCATCGCGCACACTTTTCGTTCGGAAGGCGGGTTATACCCGGTCTACGAGATAGAATACAAGGGTGAACGGATCGCCTTTTTGCAGCCCGGGATCGGGGCTGCGCTTGGGGCTGGATTGTTGGATGAATCCATTGGCCAGGGAGCGCGTTTTGTGATTGGCTGTGGGGGCTGCGGTGTGCTGGACAAAGGCATTGCTGTCGGGCACGTTTTGCTTCCGACAGAATCGTTTCGGGAAGAAGGCGCGTCCTATCATTACCTGCCTCCCTCCGCAACCGTGGAAATTGAAAAGGGTGTGTTGGGTGTGATGGAAGCTGTTTTGATTGAGAACAAAATTGACTATCTCAAGACCAAATGCTGGACAACCGATGCATTTTACAGGGAGACAACTGGAAAAACTGCGCGTTACAAGGCCAAAGGCTGCCTGGCTGTCGAAATGGAGCTTTCTGCCCTGGCGGCTGTGGCAAAATTCAGAGGGATTAAGTTTGGGCAATATCTGTACGCCGGCGATACCGTGGTTCCCGATGGTTGGGATAAACGCGGATGGGCAGACCGCACTGATGTGCGCGAGATATTATTTTGGCTGGCTATGGAGGCTTGCCTGAGAATTGAAAAGGAGTTATAGATGCCAGTGATTGAACACGACATTTTGGGAAGGTTGGATTCCGGGGCACTTGGCGAACTGGACCATCGAAGAGAGCTGTTAATGCCAAGTTATGATGGTTATGGAATGGTGAACCTGACCCCCACAGTTGCTCATTGGCTGGGTGCCGGGCAGTTGCCTGCGCCAATTTTTGGGAACGCTATCCTTGACCAATTTCAGGAGCGCTACCAAAACGTGGTTGTCATCCTGGTGGATGCACTCGGCTACAACCAGCTTAGACGATTGATGGAAGAGGGGCGGGCTTCCCTTTGGAAGGCGCAACTGGAAAAAGGTAAACTTTTCCCGATCACCAGTATCAGCCCCAGTACGACCGCATCCGCCCTGACCACGCTCTGGACCGGAAGCGCGCCTAATCAACACGGTGTGATTGGTTACGAGATGTGGCACAAAGAATTGGGCTTGGTGATGAACAATATTCTTCACACTCCCATTACCTACAAAGGCGATGTAGGCGGGTTGAGCAGAGCTGGCTTTGAACCAACCCGTTTTATGAACCAGGCAACTCTTGGTCAGCGTTTTTCCAACCACGGTGTGGAAAGCCATGCCTTTCTACCGGTCTCGATCGCCAATTCCGGTCTCTCCCAAATGCACCTGCCTGGCAGTACCTTGCACGCCTTCTCTGTGGAAAGCGACCTCTTCCTGAACATGCGGGATCTGCTTAACCAGCCCAGTAAGCGCAGAAGGTATCTGTATGCATACTGGAGCGATGTCGATTCGCTCATGCATCGATATGGAACTTACAACGAACGGGTCACCGAACAGTTTTTTGATTTCAGCAATGCTTTGTTCCGGCTTTTGGTGGGCGGACTGGACGCTTCGGTCAGGCAAAACAGTCTGATCATGCTGACAGCTGATCATGGCTCAGTGGAGACACCGGTGAATGACGGTTACAACCTGATGAAACACCCTGAATTGACCAGAATGCTCACCTTACCGCCAACCTGTGAAGGAAGGCTGCCGTTTTTGTATGTGAAACAAGGTCTTATAGAGGCAGTTAAGGCTTACTTTGAACATTCCTGGCCAGGTGAGTTCGAATTCCTGACGCGCGAACAGGTCTTGGAGATGAAATTATTGGGAAACGGGCAGGATCATCCGGATCTGGAGGATCGGATTGGGGATTTAGTGGTGATCCCATTGGGGAGCAGCTATTTATGGTGGCCAGACCGACCGAACACAATGCAGGGCAGACACGGCGGCTTGCACGTGGATGAGATGTTGGTTCCGCTGTTTAGCATTGGTCTATAAGAATTCTTAACAAGAAACTACAAAAAAACCCACACCCCAGCCCTCTCCCAGGAGAGGGCTTTCTTAACGCAACCGTTTACAACTAAGCAGCCTCACTCCAGCTTTCTCCCCAGAGAGGGTGTTTCAATGCAAAAATCAATGCCAAAATACCCACACCCCACCCCTACGCCTCCGGCACGCAAGCAGTCCCCGGAGAGGGTGAGTATTGGATGCAGGCTGTCACATGCTCAATGACTTGTTCTGGGTATCCTGAATTTGGTCTTGTCATCCTGAGCGAAGCGAAGGATCTTTATGGTTGGTAGCCAAGAAAGGGCGGGTTTGGAACCCGCCCGTACGAAAAACTTTATTAAGCTGCTTAGGCTAAAGCGTGATTTCGCGGTAGCCGTAGGTGTTGATCACGCGGGTATCGTTATGTTGGGTTTCACGGGTTGTAAAAGGATTGTAAACATGGACATGACCATGCAGATGCAGACGGGGTTTGAAGGTCTCAATCAACCAACGGAAGGCATCCACACCCTGGTGAGCCGGGTCATCCTCATCATGGATTCCGGCAGAGGGAGCATGGGTGACGAAAATATCGAGGTAGCGTCCATAGGTCATCTTATTCATCATTAATCTGGGCACCAATCCATAGACCATCTTCCACATTCGCTTTTGAGAATACTGATAGGGACCAAAGTTGTAAATTAAACTACCCTCAATCCCTGCCAGGATCAAGTCATTCTTCTCGTCGTAAAAGATGTTTTCATGCAAGTTGATCGCACCAGGAGGTTCGGTGTGGATGTTGCCTTCATCATCCCGGATCTTTTGGACATGATTTCCGTGTACATAATAAAGCGGAAGGTCCAGCATGCTCACGACGAACTCCAGGTAAGCAGGGGGAAGATCACCACAAGAAATGACCAGTTCGATATCGCGAAAACGTTTTTTGATGTGAGGGTTGTATACCGCTGGAACTTCCACATCGGCAAGTCCGAGAATTTTCATGCGGTATCCCCAATCGCGACTGCTACGGCTGCTGCCAAACCGCCTTCGTGTGTGATGGAGACACTCCAGTGCTTGAGCCCCTTTTTCTCAGCTACCAAAAGGGCATTACCGTGTAAATGTACTAATGGTTCGCCAGTCCATTCATGCAAGATTTCGATATCCTGCCAGGCAACCTTGCCAATACCGGTTCCCAACACCTTGGAAACCGCTTCTTTGGCAGCAAATATGCCACTGAGGGTTTCGTTATCATCCTTCGCCTGTGCTTGCTCAGCCTGGGTGAACACACGTCGGACGAAACGCTCACGGATAGGAGGGCTCACGTCTGCCAGGCGGTTGGTGCGAATCAGGTCAATCCCGGATTTGATCATAGTGCTCTCCCGGCTGAGGTGGTCACCAGCCTGTCCAGCCCCCAATGTTTTTGGGCGCATGCCAGGATATCCTCCGCGCTTACTGCTTCCAGTATGGCGGGCAGATCGCGTAAATAGTCGAGGCTGAGATTATAGCGCTGAAGGCTGAGCAGGAAGCGCACGATACCAACATTACTCTCTAATGAGAGAGGAAGATGACCCAGGGCTTGTTGTTTGACATCTGAGAGTTCAGCCTGGGTGACAGGCTCACTAATAAAACGCCTGAGTTCCTCTTTGATCTTGCTTAGGGCTTTATCCAGGTTATCTGGATTGACTCCCGCTGTCACTTTCCAACAGGAAGGACCAAGCCCAACCTCCAGCGAGGAGCCAGCGTAATATGCCAGCCCTGAGCGCTCCCGCACCGATTCGCCGATGCGACCCATCATGCCAAACTGACCCAAAATGCTATTCCCGAGTGAGCAAACCTGGTAATCTTCACTCATCGCTGCAGGCGCGGAGGTACCGATGATAAGGTCGGATTGACTTTTCTCAGGGATGGTAATGTGTTCCCTAAGATCTTCACCATGAGGCTGCCAGGAGGGCAGGTCGACTTGTGTTTTCTGATGAGGAACAGACCAGTTGGAAAATACCTGCTCGAACAAGGCAGCGGTCCTTTCGCTGTCCATGCCTCCTGCGAAAGCGACAACCAACCCGTGGGGACCGAAGGCGGTATCGTGGAAAATCATCAGATCTTCGAGGCTGATTGTGGAAACTGTTTGAGGATAGCCGATTTGCGGGTGGGCATAGGGATGTCCGCGAAAGTAAAGGCGATCGAAAGCTTGCGAAGCCATCTCATCAGTGTCTTGTGCTTGAATTTTGAAAATGGTTGCCAACTGCTGCTGCAGACGCTCAAAGTGCGATTGTGGAAAGGTTGGTTGGGAGAGCATTTCCAGTAATATTCCCAGGATAAGAGCCAAGTCCTCTTTGAGGCATTGTCCCGAAAAGACGGTAGAAAGGTAACCTGAACTAATGGAAATGGAGGCACCGCAACTCTCAATCAGTGTATGCAACTGACGAAATTCGTGCTTTTGGGTACCGGTTGAGAGCATGGCAGCATGCAGGTTTGAGAGACCGTTTTTCCCGATTGGATCAGAAAGACTGCCAACGGGCAGATAACCTCTGAAGTAAACTGCCGGGCTGGTAGGGTTGGGGTATGCCAGGAAGGTGCCATTACCTGGCAGTTCTTTTCGGAAGATCGTGTCAGAGCCGGGAAGCCGAGCAGTTTTTGGACTTAAATTAGCCATTAGCCAAGCTCTCCCGATTGCGATAAACACCGGTCACACGGTGGGTTGGGTCAAGATAGTGCCTGGCGACGCGCAGAACATCCTCAAGCGACACCTGCTCGAGGCGATTGACGTAGTGGGTAAACCAGCTGTAATCGGCAAAGCTATGCGCGTAGCCGAGCCAAAATGCCTGGTTGGTGATGTTATCAGAACTGTAGGCAAAATTGGCACGGGCTTGTTTAAGTGCAATTGCCATCTCTTCAACTGTGGGTCCGTGCTCCAAAAATTCTTCGACAACCTGATCGATCTTCCTTATTACTTCATCCGGGGTATGGTCCCCACGACAGGTGAGGTTTAGGTTAAAAGTACCCGGGTCTATGCTGGCGGTAAGGGATCCATAAACTGACGCCACCAGTTGGTTTTCTACAAGCTCGCGATAAAACCGGCTGCTTCGGTTACCGATGCCGCCACTGCCAAACATGCTGAGGCTGGAGGGTCCAGTGAGGATGCTCTCTGTCAAGGTGTATGCGAAGAAATCCGGGTCGCTGGCTTTGGGCGAGCGCCAGGCGATCTGGATGTAATCCGCCTCGTCCGGACCTTGCAATTCGACTTTTTGAGCAGCGGTAATCTCATCTTCAGGGGTTGGGATGGAGCGGACAGGCTCGTGGTTTTCAATTGGCTCGAAGTAGCGCTTAATCAGAGCCAGGGTTGGGTCGATCTCAAAAGAGCCAGCCAGGCAGAGAAGAGCATTACCGGGCTGATAATAATTACGGTAATGATTGTAGAGATCATCGCGAGTCAGCGAGAGCAAATCCTGGGTGGAACCAAGCACCTCGTTTCGATAGGGGTGTTGGGAAAAGGCTGCCAATTGAACTGCCTCTGCCAGGAGAAACTGCGGGTCATTCTCATTTCCTTCCCGCTCAGACAGGATAACAGTTCGTTCGGTTTCAACTTCTTCGGGCTCATAAAGGCTGTTGACCATGCGATCCGACTCAAAACGAAAGGCAATTTCAAGGTCTGAGCTGGGTAAGGTTTGAAAGTAGGTGGTCCAATCCGGACTGGTGAGGGCATTGGAATAACCCCCGGTACGGGCAATGGTGTCTTCCATTTCTTTTCCAGTGAGGGTTGAAGTGCCTTTAAACTGCATATGCTCGACCCAGTGGCTGAGTCCGGTTTTACCGGGCACTTCGTTACGGGAGCCGACGTTGTACCAAAGCCATGTGCTGATAATCGGGGCGGTGTGGATCGGTTTTAAGGCAATCCGCAAGCCATTGGAAAGGCGGAAAAAGTGGGGATGCTGGTCGATTCTGTCCAATTTGATCAAGGAGAAAACCGATTCTATGCTTCCTGTACCAGTGGTGCACGACGGTCGGCATGCCAGCGTATCTTCATCAACAGACCTGCCAGGATGACAATAAGACCGATAACCACACCACGGCTTTGCAGCGCACCGAGGATGACTTCTGGAGGTGGATTAGTACCGAAGCCGAAAGCATCCGCAAGAGCTGTGAAAGCGCATATGACATACCCGGTCATGATCAGGCGTGCGCCAATGTCAGCCAGGAGCGTCTTGTTGGTGCAGGACCAAAAGGCATTAAAGGCACTGTTCGCGCCGATGGTCAGAGAAGCAATGCCGATCAGGATCATAATGATCTGGGTGAAGCCTATATACAGCCCGCGGTCCAACCCAAAAAGGTCCGGTCTCAATCCAACGATCAAAACCAAGAGACCGAGTAAGGTTAAGGTCAGCCCTGCCCGGATTTGGGTGTGAGGAAAATTGTAATCCTTGGCACGCCGGTCAAGGTTGTTACAGGGGTCAATGAGAACGTCTCTATCGCTAAATTTCATCCAAAACTCTATTCAGGTAAAACAGATTCTAACACTCTCAGAAAATTACCTGCAAATATTTGTTTGATATCACCTTCATTGTACCCAAGTTCCTGTAAGAAGGGAGCCAGCTTTTGAAGGTCGGCAACGCAATCGATTTCAAAAGGAACGTGTTCCAGACCCACACCACCGTCAAAGTCGCTGCCTATACCAACCTGATCGCAATTTCCTGCTATCTGACAGATGTGGTCTATCTGCTCTGCTACCAGGCGCAGCGAAACTGCCGCTCTGCCGCCGTTAGCCCGCCACTCCCAGTTCAGGAAGGCGTTGAGAGGTACCACACCGATCAGGCCGCCTCGCGCCAGCAATTCTTTGACAACCTGATCTGATAGCAGCCGGTTTGTGAAATAGCCTTTCACAAGGGAGGCGACATTGGAATGACTGGCGATGATTTTCCCTGGGTAGGTTTGGATGCATTCCAGGGCTGCCGGCTCATCCATGTGTGAGAGATCGAGGATAAAACCTGTTTCTGCCATCTCATGGAGCAGATCACGACCTAAAGGGGTGAGTGGTCCGGGTTCGCGAGTGCCGCCGCAGAACTGATTGCCAGCCCATGCAAGCCCGATGGAGCGCAAGCCGTTCTCCCACCATTCAGGTAATTCCTTGAGGTCAATGATTCCTTCCGCGCCTTCCATGCTGGGAACAATACCTAACGGAAGGTATTCTTCCGGTCTGGGAGCAAGCGGCTGGTTTTTCCATTGGTTTAGATGGTTATTTAGCAGACTTTTGGTTGTGATCAGTCGATAGACTTCTGGTTTTTCATCTGCCAACTGATGATAAAGTCTCAACTGGTTCCAGTAGACCTGGTTGGCTTCTTCAGGTGAATTGTAAATCTGTGCGTTGGGATAGTGTTCTTTTTCAGAACGTGCCGGTCCGGCAAAGAGTGTGCCAAACACCAGCGCAACTTTACCACGGTTGTATTCAGGGAAGCCAAGCAGGGATTGATATGTCAGTCCAGGAGTAGAATGGGTGGCTTCAAGCTGGCGGGTTTCGTAAACTGAGCGGCTGTAATCTCTTCCAAAAGAAAGAATGTTGTAGGCAAGATCCTGGTGGGCGTCAAAAATGATGTTCATCGGCATAAAAAAGCGTCGGAGTGATCTCTCACTCCGACGCGATGGTTCAACAGAGATTACTCTTTGTCTTCTTCGGTCGGTTCTACAACTTCTTCCTCGACCGTTTCAAGGGTTTCTTCAACGGCTTCTGCAATTGGTTCGACGACTTCTTGCTCGACCGTTTCAAGGGTTTCTTCAACGGCTTCTGCAATTGGTTCGACGACTTCTTGCTCGACCGTTTCAAGGGTTTCTTCAACGGCTTCTTCAATTGGTTCGACAACTTCTTCTTCCACAGTTTCAATTGATTCTTCAACGGCATTTGAGAAAGTCTCGGTCACAGTTTCTTCCACGGGCTCTTCAGTCACTTCTTCGCCCACCATCTCGGCGATGGTCGCACCTTCATCACTGCTTTCAAGGTTGTAGCTTTCGACGAGTGTCTTCCAGTCCATATCTGCATAGGCAGGGGAGTCAACACGGCGGAGGCTCAGACCAATGCGGTGGTCTTTATCTTCGATCTTGAGGATCCGCAGGGTGACAACATCACCAGATTTAAGGACCTCTTTGGGGTGGTCGATGCGTTTGTCGCTCAGTTCGGAGATGTGAACCAGACCTTCCAGGTCACCGGGCAGGTGCAGCTTGGCAAAAGCGCCGAAGTTGGTCAGGCGGGTAATTTCGCCTTCCACCAATTGACCGATCTTCAGTTCTTTGACCTGTTCGTTCCAGGGATCTGCCTGAAGTGCGCGCAGGGAGAGTCCAACACGGCGTCGGTCACGGTCGACACTGATGACTTTGACCTTCACTTCTTCGCCAACTTTTAGCAATTGATTGGGATGATCAATGCGATCCCAGCTCATTTCACTGAGGTGGATCAAACCGTCGGCTCCGCCAATATTGACGAAAGCGCCAAAGTCAGCAATGCTGGTAACACGCCCGGAGCGGATATCACCTTCGTGCAGATCCTCGAGGATCTTATCGCGGATCATATCGCGGGTCTCGGTGCTAGCGGCGCGCTCGCTGAGGATAAGGCGTTGTCGTTGTCGATCGACTTCAATGACACAGACATCAACGGATTCGCTGACAAATTCTTTGAATTTCTCTTCAGGTGTGCCGCCAGACATGTTGAAGCGGCGGCTCAAGCTGAGTTGCGATGCAGGAATAAAACCACGAATGGTTGAAAGCGGGACGATCAGACCGCCTTTGTTGTATCCTGCCACGGTAGATGAGAAGCTTTCTCCGGATTTCAGCAGTTCTTCTGCTTCGACCCAGCTTTGTTCTTCCACTGCTCGGACAAATGAGAGAATCAGGTTGCCTTCATGGTCTTCCGGGGTAATAACATACACCGGGATCGCTTTGCCTTCTTCGAAGGTCGCTAAAATTTCTTTAGGGATTGAATCGAACTCTTTGCCTTCAATGATGCCTTCGGATTTTGCTCCGATGCTCACCAAAATGCGGTTGTCTGAAAGGCTGGCGATGATGCCATCGCGAATTTCACCGGCAGTAGGGATATCGAGATTCATTCCTTCTGCTTCGAAATATTCGCCCAATAGGCTTTCCATGGTAACTTCTGGTTCGTTCTCCTGATTATTCTCCTGTAAAATAGCGGCGTCGTTGTCTGACATTGATAAAATGCTCCAATGAATTAAGATTTGGCATCATTATAGACCGAAGGTGGAAATCACGCAAATAAAACCTAAGCGGGAATGGCTAGCTTTATTCGGGAGAACCTCCCCCAACTGTTCTATACTTAGTCCGAGATAAAATTCTACCATGAAAAAGAAATACAACCCTTTTCTACATACAGGGATTGGACAAATTTGTCCTCACGGAGTTCGAATCTCCTTTGTGTAGCATGAAACGATTGGTACATGTGGCTCACAGGCTTAAATAGAGAGGATTTTTGACCCAGACCGTTCGATAAATTCGCCAGGATCGAACTATTGAAATAATGCGGCGGGGGATAAACCCCAGCCCTACGAAGGGAAGTGTCTTGCACCGTTCGGGGTTGCCTGACTGGCTGGAAGGATGTCGGAGTGAGATCGCGTGAATTTCGTGGGTGTCCAAGAGTTGTTGGTGATCTCATTCCAAACTACAATTTTTTGTCTTTTATCGGAGCAACAATTCTAAAACCGCTTAATCCTCATTCAACGGAGGGAAATCGCCCCAGTCCAGCACCTCGCGGGTGCCGGTTTGGGGGTTGGGAGGACCGATGATGCCATCTTCTTCCAGTTTTTCGATCAGTCGTGAAGAGCGGGTGTAACCAATGCGTAATTTTCTTTGCAGCATGGAAACAGAGGCGCGACCTTCCTTGCGGATAATTTTGAGGGCTTCGTCTTCGATCGGATCGGCATTGGGATCTTTTTCCAACTCTTTCCATAGCGGAGCCTGAGTCATGGGAAGGTTGGAGCGGGTAGGGATGAAGGCTTTATCCGGACGTTCAGGAGCACCCTCCAGGCTATTTTGACCACGCCAATAATCAGTGAGCTCAGCGAGCTCGAGGTCGGAAACAAATGTGCCTTGCAGGCGTACCGGGGCAGCTGCGTCTGGTGCCTGGAAGAGCATATCGCCCTTGCTCAACAGCCGTTCCGCACCGGGTTGGTCAAGGATGACGCGGCTGTCCACGTTGGAGGCGACCGCGAAGGCAATACGAGCCGGGAAATTAGCTTTGATCAGACCGGTGATGACATTGGCAGAAGGGCGCTGGGTGGCGATGATCAGATGAATACCAGTTGCGCGCGCAAGCTGAGCCAGACGGGTGATGGAACGTTCGGTCTCATCCGGAGCCAGCATCATCAGGTCTGCCAGCTCGTCGATGACCACAACAATATAAGGAAGAGTCTTTTCACCCGCCTTGGTTTTATGATAGTTGAATTCATCAATATTGCGGGCACCATCTTTTTCGAAGATACGATAACGCAAGTCCATCTCGCGCAGCATCCAGTCCAGCGCTCCCACCACTTTTTCAGCATCAACGATCACATCCGCCAGCAAGTGGGGAATGCCGTTGTAAATCGAAAGCTCCACCCGTTTGGGGTCCACCAGCAGCAGGCGCAGTTGATCGGGGGTCATATTGAGCAAAAAGCCGCTCAAGATAGAGTTGACACAAACCGATTTACCGGAACCGGTCGTGCCCGCTACCAGTAAATGGGGCATGGAAGCCAGATCGGCGGTGAAGGGCTTGCCGGTCACATCTTTACCGAGGGCGAATTTGAGCGATGAGGGGTGACCGATGAATTGGGGGCTCTCGACCACGTCCAACATGGAAACCATGGCGCTCTTCACGTTTGGTACTTCGATACCCACGTAACCTTTGCCTGGCACCGGTGCCTGGATGCGGATGCGGGAGGCTTTGAGTGCCATGGCAAGATCATTTGAGAGTTCGGTAATACTGCTGACCCGCACCTTTTTTCTGCCGTTGCGTGATTCAATATATTCCGGTTCCACGCCAAACATGGTGATGGTCGGTCCGCGTCGAATTTCAACCACTTTTGCCGGCGCGTTGAAAGAACGCAACGTTTCTTCGATTACGCGGGCACGATCTTCGTCGGATTCCTCATCCATCGGGGCGGCTTTGACCGGGTCGAGCACCTCGGAGGGTACGGGCAGTTTCCACTTTGGTTCAGTTTCTTCCCAATCTTGTGTGGGCGCTTCGTCAGAGGACAGAGTTCTCATAACCCGGGGTTCAGGCTCTGTTTTGGTGGGGAGGGCAGGTTGTTCACTGGAAAGTTGGGCTTGTGCTTTTTGCTGAGAGCGCTGGATTCGTTTTTCCTGAATATTCTGGTCCACTTTCGCCTTGAAAGATCGCACTTTAGCGGTTAACCAGGCTGCCAGGTCTGCCATAGAGAGGTCAACCAGCAGCATCAGGGCGATCAGGAGCCAGGCTATCAATACGATTACGGTTCCAGCCTTACCAAGCATGGATTCGAAAATTCGGTAAACATTGCCGCCGACCCAACCGCCGCCACTGGGCGAACCAGACGGTGGAAAACTCTGGTCGATCAATTCGAACCAGACCAACAAATTGAAAAAGACGAGAACCACACCAATAACACGTTCGAGATTGACCTTGGGCAGGTTTTCGACGCGGGAAAGCAAAAACCAGGTACCCAACACCAGCAGAAGAAGCGGCAAAGCATAAGCTCCCCAACCGATTCCAGTTTGTAGCCAATTTGTCCACCAACGCGTCAACTGACCGGATTGGGAAGTGAGGGCAGCCATGAGAGAAAGCAGGGCGATAACGATCAGTACGATACCGGTGATATCGGCTTTTTGTTCTCCGGAGAGGGGTGTACGGGGAGTCGAGGGAACTCTTGGCTGGGGTTTAGGAGCAGACCGGGTTGTCCTTTTAGATGTCCTGCTGGATGTTCGTGCCTTGCTGGAAGGTGTTTTTTTGGCTGCAGTCACGCTCCTGGAACGGGTGGAAGTTGAGCGGGGTTTTGCCGTTGTCCTGGTTTTCGATGTTGTTGTCTTTTTGTTGGTAGTCCGGTTTGCCATAAATACTCCACGATAATTCCTGGGTTGATTATACACTTTGGGAGGATCATCTTGATTAATCGATCGTTTCCAAAAATGAGGAATGTAAATATGCCTTGACGGTAAGGGGGGAATGGCTATAATTTGAGTATAGATTCCGGATTGGAATCGTATAGGAAATTTCATTGTTCACACAGAACCTTTCCTGGGGAATTTTCACTGATTATGCAAAGGAGTTGCCAGACAACTTAAATATAGGCTGATAGTTCCGTTTTTTGGTATTCAATATCTGTTCCGCTTGTTTTGTTAACGTGCAAGGCGCGTATTCAAAAAAAAATCTATAGAAAGTGGAGAAAAGCATGAAATCTAAGTTAACTCGTTTTATCGCAATACTTATTGTTCTAGGGATGATCGTTTCCCCGATCAGTGCCCAAAGCACTCCGCCCACTGGCTCCAGACTGCCTGTGGTTGATCGCTCAACCTTGCTCAGCAAGCCAGAAGCGGAGGGGCCTGTCCAAAAATTCACCCAGGAGACAGCTGTTGAATCCTATGAAGTGAATGGCAAGGACCCGGTTCGATTTGTGGTCATCCTGCCGGACAAGCCCTTGGCTACCTACAAAGGTGAGGTTGCTGGCTTGGCTGCCACAGCTCCTTCGGTCACTGGCGCAAAACTGAATGTCAAGAGCCCTGAGAGCCAGGCTTACCTGAAATTTCTTCAGGCTCAACAGTCAGCATTCCTGAGCACAGCCGGAAACGTACTGGGCTACACTCCCAAAGTGTTGTTCCAGTATCAGTACGGTACCAATGGTTTTTCGATGATGTTGACACCCGATGAGGCCGCATTGTTAGCAGCTCAAACTGGTGCCAAGGTGCTGCGTGCACCTATAGAACATCCCGACACCGATGAAGGTCCTGACCTGATTGGCGCTCCTGCAATTTGGGACGGTGAAACTTCGAGCGGTATGGACACCTTTGGTGAAGGCGTGTTGGTCGGTATCATTGACACAGGTATCAACTTTGACCATCCCTCCTTCAGCGCTACCCCGGAAGATGGCTATGTCTATGATTGGACTGGCGATTATCTGGGTGTTTGTGCTCCTGCTGGAGATCCTGACTATGCCACGGCTTGTAACGATAAGCTGGTCGGCGCGTTTACCTACGTTGCCGATGATCCTGTGGAGACTTCCAGCCCTGAAGACTCGGAAGGTCATGGTTCCCACACTGCTTCTACTGTTGCAGGTAACATTGTCGAAGTTGAGTATCAAGGTGTAACTACCACCATCAGTGGTGTGGCTCCCCACGCTCAGATCATTTCTTTTGATGTCTGTGTTCCCGAAGAACCCAACGGCGCATGCTATGGAGATGCAACTGTTGCTGCTGTTGATGATGCTATCGCTAATGGTGTGGATGTTTTGAACTACTCCATCTCCGGTGGTGCGAATCCCTATTCCGACCCGGTGGAATTAGCCTTTTTGGCTGCAACTGAAGCAGGAATCTTTGTATCCACCTCTGCCGGTAATGCCGGCGATACAACCGGTCCTTCCTCTGTGGCGCATCGCTCGCCCTGGGTATCCACCGTGGCTGCTGCCTCGCATGGCCGCATTTTTGCCAATGCCGTGGATATCACTGGTCCAGCCCCTGTTCCACCCGAGTTGACCGCTCTGGGAGCTGTGCAAGCGGAACCTTACATTACCGCTGACCTGGTGGACTTGCCGATAAAATACGATCCTGCCAATGTCGACGGTTGTGCGGCTTTTGCTGCTGACTTCTTTGACGGGGCTATCGCTCTCATCCAACGCGGCACTTGTAACTTCTCAGTCAAGGAAGCCAATGCCTATGCTGCTGGTGCAGAATATGTTTTGATCTTCAACAGCCGCACTGGTGCTCCTGCTGGAATGGCTGGCATTGTGACTGGTGCTGCCATGATCAGCATGGAAGATGGCCTGGCGATTATCGATTGGATCGATGCCAACCCAACTGCCACAGCAACAATGCACGCTGATACCAGCCGCATTTACAATGCCAACTACGAAGATATCGTGGCTGGCTTTAGCTCATACGGACCCAACACGACCTTCGATGTCTTGAAACCTGACATCACTGGTCCGGGTGTCTCCATCCTGGCTGCTGTGGCTGATGGAACGATCGCTCCAAGCACCGATTACGAAATCGAGCTGTACCAGGGCACTTCCATGTCCAGTCCGCATAATGCCGGCGCTGCCGCATTAATGATGGCGCTGCACCCCGATTGGACGCCCATGGAAGTCCGTTCAGCCATGATGATGACTGCGGAAGATGGTCTACGAGCTGATCGCTTCACTGTCGAAGGCGTTATTCGCCCTGCAACCCCGCAGGATGAAGGCTCTGGCCGTATCGCGCTAGAAAACGCCGCCATGGTTGGCTTGGTGATGGACGAGACGATTGAAAACTTTGAGGCAGCTGATCCCACCCTGGATGGAATGCCTGCCAGCCTGAACCTTGCCAGCCTGTATAGCAGCAAGTGCGTGGGCGAATGTACCTGGACGCGAACTTTAACTAGCGTTGCCAACCTGCCCGCGACTTATACAGTTGACGCTCCTGAATGGGTCACTGTTACGCCCGCGAGCTTCACAATCAACCCCGGAGCGGAACAGGTACTCACAATCACCGCTGATGTTTCTACATTTGCCAGCGAAGAATGGCTTTTTGCCTCCATTGAACTCCTGACCGACAGCACATTTGCTGGCGAAGGAGAACCTGCGGTTGTGTTTACTGAAGACTTCACCTCTGAAACCTTCCCGCCTACTGACTGGGCTATCTACAATTATGATACTCAGGCTACGAATTGGGTAAGAGATACCTTACAATCATCTTCTGCTCCTGCCTCCGCAAAACACAGTTTTGGTTGCAGTGCTGATCAAGATGGATGGTTGGTTACTCCACTTACTGCCATTCCCGCAGACGGTTCCACGTTGCTTCAATTCAACCAACGAGGAGATTACACAGGTGATTTAGAGTATCATGGAATTCTTGTGTCAACTGGAAGCGGCGATCCTGAAGTTGGAGATTTTGTGGAAATTGCTCAGCCTTCAACTCCTCCCGAAGATGCCTGGACCACAACTCCAATCAGCGTTGACCTGTCTGCCTATGCTGGGCAAAGCATATATATCGCCTTCAATTACGGCGGAAACTGTGCAGATTCCTGGTGGGTTGACGACGTACAGGTCTTGAATCTTCCAGCTGGCGATCCAATCGCCGATGCACACATTCCGTTGGCAGTTTTACCGACCTCAAGCAACATTCCCTCCTTCCTGCGCTTTGAGACCCATCGTGATGCCGGTCTTGAGACAGTGAGCGACCTTGTCGCGGTAGCAATCACAGACGGTAACACCTATGAGTCTGGTTTGGTTGTTGCCGATCTGGAAACCTTCACGTTGGATCCAGATCCGACCAACGACGATCCTGTAGATGATGTCAGCCAGGTATTTGTAAAGAAATTTGATGTGCCTGCCTACTCCATCCGCCTTGTTGCTGAAATCACTGCTTCAACCTCGCTTGACCTGGACATGTTCCTGTATTATGACCAGGACGGTGATGGTGTCCTCTCTTCGGCTGACTACCAGGTGGCCGCCAGCGCGACCAGTGCAGTCTTGGAATATCTGAACGCGCCCAAGGACTGGATTTACTTTCCTTCTGTGTATACCTACTTCATTGTTGTTCAAAACTGGAACGGTGCGGTGGGTGACACTGTCACCCTCGCGAGCGCCATTGTACCTTTGGTACCCGAAGTTGGCAATTACGATGTGGTTGTTCCAGAGACCAATCCTGCCGGTGAACCTTTCAGCATGGACATTGTGTGGGATGAAGATACAACTGAAGGCGATCGGATGTATGGGTATTTTGACACCTGTGCAGATACCGATTGCGACCTTTGGATTGGTGCAACTGATGTGGATATTGTTCGCCTGGCTGATGACGTGGTGAAGACTGCCGATGTTTCTGAAGCCGAGATCAGCGATGTGATCACATACACGATCGAAGTCACCAATTTCAGTGATACCGACACGCTTTATTCTGTCGAAGATGTTTTACCGGAGGGTGTAACTTATGTGCCGGATTCTGTGACAGGCGGCGCTACTTATGATGCCGGGACCAATGCCATTTCCTGGGAAGGCACCGTAGCTGCTGGCGCCTGGAAATACCTGAGCACAACCAGCGCAGAGGATGCTGCCTGTAGCCTGGCAATCCTGGCTGATGGCGACCCGACCGATGCCTACCTGGATTTGAAAACGACCAGTTATGGCTTCTCTACATCGTCCTCAATTTACGGAGACTCCAAATGGTACGGAACTTTCTCCTCTTACCCAGCTTTCAACTATTACGGTTTGGACTACATTGGCATGGAATTTACCGATGATGGTTACGCTGGATTTGATATGGATGGAGTTTCTTTTATTAACCAGAATCTGCCCAATCCATTGGATCCCAATAACATTCTCGCGATGTTCTGGGATGACTTTGTGATCCAGTACGACGCCGCCACAAACAAGGGTGTTACCATGGTTGGCGATAGCAGCACATTCGCGGTTATCGAATATGATGACCTTTACTTCTGGGGTGGTGATACCTCTGTGACCCTGGATGTGGAAGTAGGGTACTTCCTGCAGCCGGACGATGCACCTGGTGCCTACGAAATCGTGTATGCCTTTGATAACATTCATCCTGACTTACTTGCCGAAGCTACAGCAACTATCGGTTTGGAGAATGCTGATGGCACCGCAGGTACTCTGATCAGCTATAACGACCCAGCGCTGTCAATCGAGGATGGTTCTGCCATCTGCTTTGACTGGAAATACATTCCAGCGGAATCCAAAGTGATCACCTTCCAGGTGACCGTGGACGAGGATGCTCCTGCTGGCTTGCTGACCAATATCGCCCTACACGATAATGACCAGGTGGGCACAGTCGAGGAAGGTGCTGTTGCGACAGTAACCATCCTTGGTCCCATCAAGAACATCTATCTGCCTCTTATCTTAAGATAAGACCGGTTATGAGGATGATCCCCCTGATCTTGCTTTGATCAGATGAAACAGAAAATGAGGCTGGATATAATTCCAGCCTCATTCTTCTGTGATAGATTTTGTGAGTCAACATTTAAATTATCAGTAAAAATGCCAGAAAATTGTTAGTTTCTTTTATATAGAAAGTTCCGGCTCATGTCAATTTGAAATTTAAAAAAGGAAAAATAAAGGTTGATGTTTTTGCTTGCACATCGCGTGAAAAATGATATAATTATCAATACTACACAGGTTATTTAAAATAATCGTTCCGGGTTATCCCCACTCACTCTGTTACCTTTTACATTTATGGACATTTATTGGATACAAACGTCGTTCCATACGAGCACACAGCTTTGAAAGAGAGTAGGGTTCTGCCTGCAGACGGGTATAGAAAGAGACAAATACATGGAAATTATTGAACTGGAATCACAAACCACAAAACAGCTTCAAAAAATCGCCAAAGACCTGAACCTCGAGAATATCAAACGGCTCAAGAGAGATGGATTAATTGTAAAAGTCGCTCAAGCGCTGGCAGAAGCCGAAGGGCTTGAAATAAGCGGCGGTGTTTTGGAGATCATGAACGAAGGGATCGGCTTTTTGCGCAGCAACTATCGCATTGGTCCGGATGACGTCTATGTTTCACAGGCTCAGTTGCGCCGCTATGAGTTACGCTCAGGCGACCTGGTGATTGGGCATGTCAGACCTCCGCGTGAATCAGAACGGCATCACGGTTTGCTAAAAGTGGAATCCGTGAACGGACTGACACCGGATGAAGCCCGAAAAAGACCAAAATTTGAAGCCCTTACGCCGATTTTCCCCAACGAATTGCTCAATCTTGAGCATGATCCCATGAATCTTTCTACCAGGATGATCAACCTGGTAGCTCCCATTGGCGGCGGTCAACGTGCGATGATCGTCTCACCTCCCAAGGCAGGCAAGACCAGCATTCTCAAAGACATCGCCAATGCCATCAGTGTCAATCATCCTGAAGTTCGCCAAATTATGTCCCTGATCGGTGAACGACCGGAAGAGGTGACCGATATGGACCGCTCAGTTGATGCAGAAGTGATTGCCAGCACCTTCGACGAACCCGTTCAGGCACATGTCCGTATGGCAGAGGTCTCGCTCGAAAGAGCAAAAAGGCTGGTTGAGAACGGGCTGAATGTGGTGATCCTGATGGATTCCCTTACCCGTCTGGCGCGCGCCTATAACATGGTGGTCAACCCATCCGGACGCACCTTGAGCGGCGGTATGGACCCCTCCGCGCTTTATCCGCCCAAACGTTTCTTTGGGGCTGCCCGAAACCTGGAAGATGGCGGCAGCCTGACCATCATCGCGACTGCCCTGGTGGATACCGGGTCCCGGCTGGATGATGTTGTTTATGAAGAATTCAAGGGCACAGGCAACATGGAAATGATCCTTTCCCGGCGTCTGCAGGAAAGACGTATCTTCCCAGCTATCGATATCGAAAAATCCTCCACTCGCCGCGATGACCTTTTGCTGCCTCCCGAAATTTTGCAGCGTGTTTGGCTGATGCGCCGAATGTACCTGCAAATGGTGTCCAACCCTCCCCAGGGAGCTGGCATGGATACCGCAGTGGCAACCGAAGCGATCTTACAAAGAATGGAAAAAACCAGGACGAATGTGGAATTTCTGGAAACTCTGGCAGATATGTAGTATATATTTGTCAGAGGATTAACCAATGTCAGAACAAACCGAAGAGACAAAGAAAGCCAGCCGTGAGTTGGTAATTACGGTTGCCAGCTGGGTTGTGGCGATCATGCTCAGCCTGGGTTTGTTAACCATGCTTCTTTGGCAGCCCAGGATCGCTAAATCTATGGAGCTGTATAACCGCCCGCAGGAGGTAGCGACGCTTGATTTCAACGATGTTGAAACAGAAGCCAGCCTGCCTGCTTTTAATGAAACCCTTCCCGATGCTGAATTGACCCGTGACCAAAATCTTTATACTGAAGGGCAGGCGAACACCCGCCTGGAAATGGTCTACCACACGGTCGTGAGCGGTGATTCCATCTGGGCACTTGCCCAAACTTATAATGTAGAAATTGAATCGATTCTTTTTGCCAACTACGACATCCTGCAGGATAAATCTGACAACCTGATGGTTGGGCAGGTGATCGCGATCCCGCCGGTGAATGGCATTTATCATACCTGGCGCAGCAAGGATAGCTTGAGTTCGGTAGCGTCGCGCTATGGTGCAACAATCCAGGATATTTTGCTTTTTATCGGCAATAATCTTGACCTCTCCAATCCGCAAATCGAGCCGGGTACCAAGGTGATGGTTCCGGGAGGAAGGCGCGAACTGGTCCCGATCAGTTATGCAGCTGTTACGCGTGACGCTGAAGGGCGGCTGATCAGCGGATGGGACGGACCAGGGGCATGCCTGCTCGATTCTGTAGGTATTTACGGGAACGGTTTCTTCATCTGGCCATCCGCAGTGCATTACCTGACTGGTAACAATTTTGGACCAGGGCACAACGGCGTGGACATTGGAGCAGGGCTTGGTTCGCAATTGTTTGCCGCCGACAGTGGAACGGTGGTATATGCCGGCTGGATGAACGGCGGATATGGCAATTTTGTGGTGATTGACCATGGTAACGGCTATACAACCTTGTATGAACACCTCGACAAAGTGCATGTGAGTTGTGGAGAGAACGTTTTCCAGGGCAGCGTGATTGGTTTGGCAGGTACGACCGGCAATTCAACCGGACCTCACCTGCATTTTGAGATCCGTTATGCCAATATGCCCGTAAACCCATGGGATTACCTGCCATAGGGATGGTATAATCTCCAGTCCTGCCCCAGTAGCTCAATGGACAGAGCGAGGCACTCCTAACGCCTAGGTTGGGGGTTCGATTCCCTCCTGGGGTATAAAAACCACCGAAAGGTGGTTTTTGAGTTAAGATGCCATTCAGGACAGTTGGAAATGAGAATAACACGTTTTTTAAAGCCTTCCCTTAAGCGGAGGATCCGTGAGCGGAGCAACTAAACCGAGTGAGCTCAACTCACATCGGTCTGTAAAGAACGCATTGGTGTTCATAACGGGGGTGAGGGCTAATCTTTTTGAGGAGAGATCGAGAAAGGTCCCCCGGTGTTCTGACCCTCACCCCAACTGCGTGGACCCTCCCCCACGAGTGGAGGAGGGCTTAAGAACAAAAAGGAATGGCGTGGTGTAGTGCACCCCGTTCCGTACGTAAAAAACTATTTTTACCGTTGCTTTCTAAAAAGGTAGGTCGTCGTTTTCGTCGAAATTGTCGTTCTCGTCGAAGTCGCCAAAATTGTTATTCTCTTCGTCTTCTGTATCAGAAAGTTCCCGGCGCACCCAAAGCAGGAGCATGTCGCCTTCTTCCACACTGACAGCCCGGGCGGCGATGATGGGGTCCTCTTGTTTCAAGCCGATGCGGTCCTTATATTCCAGGTACATGGTCTCTTTCCGAGCCCAGGTGTCAAGGCAGCGGTCCAGAAGTTTTTGAGCATCAAAGGTGCGCAGGTTGGTGAATGCGCTGTCATAAAGAAAAGGACCTTCCAGAATTCCATTGACCCAGTTGAGAGAACCATCGTTGAAATTGTTGTCTGAAAGCGTCCGGAATTCAGGGGTGGGACCTTCGATAATGGTGATCTTATTGTTCATAGCGGTTCGAATGATACCATAATTAATCTTCAAAAAGATCGCATTTTTTATGGAGTTCAAGTAGTCCTCGATTAAAAAAAGACCCACCATTGGTGGGTCTTCGGACGAGAGATGTTGCTTGGTTAGTTGGCTGTGCTGTTCCAGAACCAATTGTAGGCATACCAACCACCGGTCTTTGCCTGGGTACGGATGGCGATGCGTGTTTCTCCAACCAAAGCAGCTGGAACATTAAAGGTGGCTTCAATTGCCCCGCCGGCACCGCTGTTGAATTCAGCGACTTCGATACCATTGATGCCCTGTGTCCACATCTTGCCCATCAGAACCGTGAAATCGGTATCTGCAGGGAAATTGATGCCGCTGATTGTGACACTGGTGTCTTTTACGACAGCTGCGATGCTAAAGCTTGGATACTTTACAACAGGCTCCGGAGTCGGCTCAGGGTGGGCTCAACTGGAGCAGCGGTATTGTAGAACCAATTATAGGCATACCAACCACCGGTCTTGGCATCCAGCCGAATGGCGATCACTTTTTCAGCTGCCAGGTCAGCCGGGATGGGGAAGGTGGCTTCAAACGCACCGGTGTCACTGGAGGTCACCTCGGCTGCGACGATTCCGCCAATGCCCAGCGTGCCATATTTACCCATTCGCACCACAAAATCATGGCTTTTGGGGAAGTCTTTGGCGAGGATCGTTACAGTTTTGCCTGCATCAACTGCTTTGATGCTGAAGGAAGGATACGTTTGAACAGGAGGCTGAGGCGGCACGGGCGGCGTTACACCAGGCCAGGTGCCATTTTCGGCATCGTTCCAGAACCAGTTGTAGTAATAGTAACCACCGGTAAGGCTCTCAATACGGATGGAGATCATCGCGCGACCTTTAAGTGCGGCAGGAATGTCTACCGTAACTTGGAAAGAACCACCGTCTGCAGAATTGAATTGGGCTACTTCGATGCCATTTTCACCACGGGTGTTGTATTCACCCAGGAGAACCTTGAAGTCATAGCCTTTGGGCATATCTTTTGTTAAAAATTGTGACCGTAGTATCAGTCTTTACGTCTGCAATAGTAAAACTTGGATACGCTGCCTGGACTTTGCTCACGCCGAAAAATGCGGGAAGAAGCAAAGTTATTGCCAGAAGGAATACAAATAGTCGTTTAGTTTTCATTACCACTCCTTTACATAGTCATTAGGTAATTAGTCTTGTTTAAGATAGACGCAACAACTTCTGAAAAAGTTCCAACAACTATTGAGATTATACAACTTTGATATAAGCAAATACCAGTTAAAACCTGATACTAAGAGCAGAAGATGCGCGTAGACATCGATTTAGCGAGTAGAGCATAAAATGAAGAGTCCTAAGTTCGCATTATAATCAGGCGAATGAACGCAAAAATAAAAAAACATGGTTGATTATTGTTTCATTAATCTTATTAAGTGTGCTTGTAATTGGGTCGGTGTTCGGTAACAAGGTGTTTGCCTACATGCGCACCTGGGTGAGTGGACGAAACAAGGCAGTCATGGATTACATCCGTTACCCGCAGGAACACAGCGAATGGGAGTTGGACGCTCTCAGCCGCTGTGCAGATTCTCCCTTTGTTTTCCCGACTCATGGTTTCATTGGTTATCTCTACAACGACTCGTTTACACCTCTGAAGTTGCACACTGGATTGGATATCTTTGGTGGAAAAGGTGTTGGACAAACCCCCATCTATGCTCCTTATGATGGTTTCCTTACCCGTGAGAGCGACTGGAAATCGAGCTTAATTTTACGAATTCCGGAAGATCCACTCGACCCCAGTCAACAGATCTGGGTTTACATGACCCACCTGGCTGATTCGCAAGGCAACTCGTTGATTGAGGAAGTCTTCCCACCAGGAACGCGGGAGATTGCTGTTAAACAAGGTGATCTGCTGGGGTACCAGGGCAATTACTCGGGCTATCCCGGCTCGCCAACCGGAATTCATCTGCACATTTCAATCGTCAAGGATGATGGTAATGGCAAGTATCTGAACGAGCTGCAGATCGAAAATACCATTGACCCATCAGCCTATTTTGGCATGCCGTTGAATGCCGCCAATGCTCCACATGGAAGCCCATCCTGCTATCCACAGCAATAAGTGGATATTTTCCAGAGGCTTGACTATAATTCCCGGGACTGGAGGTGAGTCATGAAGGAAATCGCATCTGACGTATTTATCGAACAAAATTCTCTCGGCATATATACTGGGATTATTCAATCAGAATCAGGGATGCTGCTGATCGATTCCCCTTTGCGACCCCTGAAGGTGGATTATGGAAAGGCTGTGCAGAGCAGGGTCGGGATTGCCAACATTGTTACATGGTAGTCCTGGATACGAATTATGACCGCTTGCTGAGCATTAAGGGAACCGAATGCGCCATTGTCGCCCATTCAGCCGCGATCACACCCATCCGCAGTCGTAATCCGAGAGTTAGTGAAGATTCCCAACAGCATTCTGAAAATCCCGATGTGGTAATGAGCGGGACCCGGATGCTTCCACCCGAGATAATTTTTGAAAGCGAACTCAGTCTTCATCTCGATGGCTTGCAGGTTGACCTGCAGCATCGTGCCGGCTCAAACCATGCCGGGATTTGGGTGACCATCCCTGAACGAAAAGTCGTTTTTGTTGGCGATTCCGTGGTGGTTGAGCAGCCTCCGTTCCTGGCTTATGCCAACCTGCAGACCTGGGAAGCAGACCTTGAAGACCTTTGCTCTGACAAGTATAGAGATTACCTGGTAGTATCCTCTCGAAGCGGCGTGGTCGATGGCGACCAGGTGAAGGCTATGATCAAGCAAATCTCGAATATCCGGAAGACCTTTGATCCCTTAAAAGAAAACAACGCGCCCCTGGAAGAATGGCACAACCAAATCCCCCAACTTCTGGGAATGTTCAGCCAGCTGGATCTATTCAACAGTGAACTATTCTATAACCGACTTCATTGGGGTATTACCACGTATTACGAATTTAATTGTCGCGAGAAAGGTTAACAATGGATGTTTGTTCTGGATTTGAACCCTTGGTTGAATTGACCAGGGGAGGAATTGTTGAGAGTATTCACCTTGGGGCAATGGCGGTGATGGATTCTGACGGTAACCTGTTGGCTGCCTATGGAAATTCCGACATGGTCAGTTTCCCCCGCAGCTCGATGAAACCTTTTCAGGCACTACCTTTGGTTGAAAAAGGCGGAATGGAGGCATTCGGATTGACCGAGGAAGAACTGGCAATCATTTGTGCTTCTCATGCGGGTACCGATGAGCATGTACGCGTTCTAAAATCGATCCATCAGAAGGTAGGTCTTAATGTGAATGACCTGCAGTGTGGTGTGCACTGGCCTATCGACAGGGAAACCAGTTTCCAGATGCGCATGCGTGGTGAAGAGCCGGATTCCTATCGGCACAATTGCTCCGGCAAACACAGTGGAATGCTTACACAAGCCAAACTTCTGGGAGAAAGCCTGGAAGATTACCTGGCACCAGTCCACCAGGTCCAACAAAACATCCGTAAGGCTGTGGCTTCGATGTGTGGAATCCACAGAGATGACATGATTTTTGGGGTCGATGGCTGCAGCGCACCAGTCTACGCCATGCCGCTCAGCAGTTTTGCCTGGGCGATCGCACGCCTGGTAGACCCGCATGATTTGGACGAAGCACGTCAAATTGCCTGCCAGCGCATCACCAGTGCCATGAAGACCTACCCTGTCATGGTATCAGGACCCGGACAGCTGGACACCGTTCTGATGCAGGTAATGAACGGCAAAGTAATCGCGAAAGGCGGCGCGGAAGGTTACCAGTTAGTTGGTATTATGCCTGGGGCGATTCCTGGAAATTCCAAAGGGATCGGGATTGCCATCAAAGTTGCCGATGGAGACCCTTCCCGAAGGGCTACTCAACGAGTTGTTGCGGAATTATTGAAAGCATTGGGTTTTGAAGAAGAGATGTCTTCTGAAGCCTACACCAATTTCAACCAGCCTACGCTGCGAAACTTCCGTGGAATCGAAATTGGCAAGATCCGACTTGCAAGACCGATCCAATTCTTCTCTTAGCCATGGAACTGAGTGAAACGGACCTCGCCCGCAGGGAAAAACTCGAGCGCGTCAGCCAGAGGCTGCTCGATTATTTTGGAGAACCGGACTGGCACGACCCCTTGCCAGCGGTGGATGAATTAGTCTGTACCATTCTTTCCCAGAATACCAATGACATCAACCGCGATATCGCCTTCAAAGCCTTGAAAGCTCGCTACGGTTCCTGGCAGGAGGTGATGGATGCTGACCCAGCCGAACTGCAGTATGTTATCCGTATCGCCGGGTTAGCCCAGCAAAAAGGCCCGAATATTCAGGCGGCATTGTCTGAAATTCACAACAAAAACGGCGAATTCAATCTGGATTGGCTTAGAAATCTAAGACTTGAGGAAGCCAGAGACTGGTTGGTCAACCTTAAAGGTGTGGGACCCAAGACAGCAGCCATCGTGATGATATTTGCATTGGGTATGCCGGCTTTCCCGGTGGACACCCATATTTACCGGGTGAGCGGCAGGATCGGGTTGAGACCGGAGAAGTTGAATGTCGAAAAGACCCATGAATACCTGGAGGCGATCGGTAATCCTGCTGATTTTGGTCATCTGCATCTAAATTTGATCAGTCTTGGACGGCAGTTTTGCCAGGCGAGAAAGCCAAAATGCTCCGGATGCCCGGTGCTCGATTTGTGCGATTATCCGGATAAGCAGTTTTATTAGCGGCTGGAGACAAGCCCCAGCCCTACGGAGGGGGTTTATCTCACTCGCCTGACACTCATTTAGGCAAACTTAACAGCTGAGGACGAGTCCCAGCCGTACGGAGGGGGTTCATATCCCTCTGATGGTGATTGCTTAGGTTGAATCAACGGCTGCAGATAAATACGGCGGAATTATTTCTCTTCGCTGTGGTTATATTAATTCGCCAAGAAGCGACCAAGGTCCTGCCCAATTAATGCGGACGTCGCGTATCTGACCGATAAGATTCGAGCTGCTTTCTACGAAAACCAGGCGGTTAGTGGGCGTGCGTCCGCGCCAGCGGTCTTTGGATTTTCCTTCAAAAAGAACCGGTTGGCTTTGTTTTAGGAACTTCTGGTTGATCCCGCCTACCACTTGCTTCTGCAGGTCTTCAAGGGCTCTAAAGCGACGCATTTTCTCTTCGGCAGACACATCGTCCGGAAGAAATTTGGCTGAATACGTGTTGGGCCGGGGTGAATAGCGTGCCAAATGAGCAACATCCAATTTCAGATCTTCCAACAGTTTATAGGTCTGTTCAAATGCAACTTCGCTCTCTCCAGGAAATCCGACGATGATATCGGTCCCAATCGAGACATCGGGAATGCGATCGCGGATGCGGGCAATAAGATCGCGATAATTCTGATTGCTGTAGCCGCGGCGCATTGCCAACAAAATTTCATCGTCGCCAGCCTGAACCGGTACCTCGATATGTGGCATGACCTTGGGCAGGGCTGCGACAGCATCGATCAGATCATCTGTCATCCAGTTGGGATGAGAGGTCAGGAAGCGAATTCGCTCCAGTCCCTCGATTTCAGATAGACTCGTCAGCAATTGGGGTAAAAGTATCCCGTTTGGCAGATCAAGACCGTATCGATCAACGATTTGACCGAGCAGGACCAATTCTTTCGCACCGTGCTCCACCATGACCCGGGCTTCCGCCAGAATTTTCTCAGGTTGGCGGCTTTGTTCTTTGCCGCGTCTGCCGGGGATCACACAATAGGCACAGGCGTGCGAGCAGCCGAGCACAATTGGCAGATTTTCAGACACTGTGTGGCGGGCTTCAGTGGTTACACCGAACTCTGAATCCAAAACGTCGTCGACTTGCTGACGCCAGGTTTCAGATTCACCCTGGTCGAACCGGTTGCCCAAAAAACGTAAAAAGGGCTCGGGGTCGGATGGTGCGGCAAAGATATCCACCCAGGGGTAGCGTTTTTCCATGGCAGTGTTGCCTTTGATCCCGACCAGGCAGCCCATCAATCCGATGATCAGATCAGGATTCTCTCGTTTGAGCGGGCGGAGAGAGTTGAGGCGACCAAGGGCGCGATCTTCAGCACTCTGCCTGACAACACAGGTGTTGAGGATGATCATCCCAGCCTGGGAGGCATCCGCAGTTTCTTCGAGACCCAGAGTCCCCAGGGCTCGGGCAAGGCGGTCGCTGTCGGCGACATTCATTTGACAGCCTTCTGTCCAGATATGATATTTCATAGGGCGCTATTATACCTGAGTTGAAAGGCTCGATCATCGTGCAGCGACTTTGTTTTGCGTTTTGTTGTGTTGGGAATGCGTATGATGATATAATCTCAACAATGAACTGGAGGTTGTAAGCATGGATTTTAAAATCACCGATTACAAACGTTGCAAAGTGGTAAAAGGGTTGGGACGTATCGACAGTGCGACTGCCCCTGATATCGAAAAAGTATTGAATGAGTTGGTCGAAGAAAGAAAGACGATCATTCTTGACATGTCTGACATCACCTTTGTCTCCAGCGCTGGCTGGTGGGCGATCATCCGGGCTTACAAAGAGCTTCAGAAGGGAAACGCCGGCAAGGTCGTTTTAGCTGGCTTGAACGAAAATGTAAAAAGTTCTATGGACCTGATTGGAATATTGCCCTACTTTCCAACTTATGACAGCCTGGTCGAAGCTGTGGCTGATATCTAAACTATTTTCATTGTTACAACAAAAAAGCGGTCATATGACCGCTTTTTAAGTATCAGAATAAAAAAATCCCCCGTTACCATCAACTTCATCCGAAGACTGGATAACGAGGGGTTCTTGTAGTTCAGCTTGTGCCTTAACGAATTTCTACCTGATAGGTTGCCTTCTCCCGGGTCACAGGAGTGGTACCTGAAATGACCAGGATGACCTCATCGAAAGAATTGCCGATTTCGACATCCAGCGTCAACTTTTCTCCCGCTTCAAGTTGATACTGTTCGACTTTTGGTTGGTTCCCTGCGTGGATAACGCTGACAGAAAAGGACTGAGGGAGCGTATTTTGGACGCGCACAAAACCTTCAGCCAACCATCCACCCTCATCAGATTCCAGATCGGAGGCGTAGCCAACAGCATCCAGGCGGAGGTCATCGATAGCCATACCTTTGCCATTTACAGCCGCATCGGTGACATAATCAATGCGAACGGTCACCTTTTCTCCAGCATATTGAGAAAGATCAACTGCTTCATCGATCCAGCCATCAGATTGGCCGTTCCAACCACAACCATAGCTGTTGCCGGAAGGATTAAGGCTGGTGCAATTCTGAGAGTCCAGAATATCCCAATTGGTACCATCGACAGACGCAGAAATGTAGGCATAGTCATAGTCTTCTTCAAGATTGTACCAGGTGTTAAAACGCAACTCTACTAGTCCGCTCACCTGGCTCAGATCAAATTCACGCGTCAGGCGCATGTTGGATTCATCACCCAAATTTGACCAGAAAAAATTCTCTCCTGAGCTGGGATGATTGAAAGGCAGCAAACTGACCACTTCGCTGCCGGCAAATTCCACGGTGTATGAACCAGGGCAGGCGAGCGATAAATAATCCACACCGTACTGAAATACATCACCGGTAATGGACGTTGGGCATTCGTAATATGTTTTCGTATTGTCGATCGAATAGGGCGAGTAACTGATGTAATCGTAGCGTTGGTTTTCGATGCCGGTATCCTGGAGCATATTGGCTACAACCCAATCAGCAAAGAACTCATTACCGGTGTAGAGCTTGCCTGTTGTCGGATTCTGGATATTCAGTTCAGCAAAAACCGCGTCCAGACTGGCGAAACCATTTTCATCATGACTGACAAAAGCCTTGGTAGCGTCTTCCCCAAAACGATCGAGGAAATAGACCATAAACAGGAAACTGGCGCCATAGTGAGGACCATTCTGTCCGACATCACCGCCCCAGTCATTTAATTGCATGTCTGTATTGCGCATATATTCCCAGTCGAATCCGCCAGTATCGTATCCGTTCACATGTTCTGCCAACATGGAGAAGCCTTCATTGACCCAGGATTCCTCATTTTTATCCTGGTACCAGTGGATCATATGCTGGAATTCGTGTGCCATGGTTCCGTAGATGTAAGAATCATTCAGAGGCACGTTATCCGAACTGAGCAGGAACATTTCATGAGCGTTGGAGAAGGGGTGGGCGTCCGGGTGCAGCTCGTCTGCCGAAGAGAAGTAGCCTGCCAAGGAATTACCCAAGCCGCCAGCATAGAGTACGTAGAAGCGGGAATCACCATCCACACCCGGATTCCACTCCTGTCCAAAGAACTCCCGGTTGGTTGGGATGATCTCCTGGTCAAAGGTGCTGGCAAGGCGATCCAGATCAGATTGATTGAACCTCACACCATCTTCGATCCAGAAATAGATGTTGTCTCCTACATATTGGAGTGTGGCACTGATCTGAAAATTTTCATTTGTGTCTGTGTTAGAAACCCAGAAATCTTTTTGTGCGCCAACATTGTAAGGCGCGTTTTCGTCGATCAAGGTATCCGGAACGCCCGGTTTGCCACCCAATCTGCCTACCAGGTCGATGGGATCATTGATCGGTACGATATTTTCGTTGAGGACCTCGAGTGTTTCGTGAGCTTCTGCGAGCTGATCGGGTTCAAGGTTGATCGTACCGGGATCAATGGTGACCTCGGGTGTGGGCTCAGCATTCCAGGGCTCGACCCATGGTTCTGTGATGGTGAAATCAGATGGTTCTGCGTTGGTCGCAACGTTGGCAATGAAAACACCAGCAGCAGCCAGACAAAGACAACAAAGGCAAAAAACCAGCAATATCAGGACGATCGCGATGATCGGAATGGACTTATTGGAATTCATGAATCCTCGAACTTTCTGGTAGTGTTTCTACCTGGTTGATTATACAACCTCTTGTTTGGTTGATATTGTAAGCACAAGCTTATGCGGGCAGGATAGATTTTCTAGCTTTCTTGTTGAACGTAGTAGAAGGATTGCCAGAGGTACAGTGTGGGATCGCTGACATCATCGATGCTAATATCAACTACAACTTCAGTTGCATGAGAGCCATTCTCTTTGACAGGGTCCTCGTGAGACAAAATCAGCTTCAGGTTACAATTTATCCGCGATGAAAAACGAGAATTTTTGGACCAAACTTCACAGAAGAGGCAAGCTGTGCCTTCTTTTTGTTGCCATGACGCTCCTTTTTTTTTCCTCTGCTATTCCCTTTGATGGATCACTTTCTTCCCTCAGCAATCTAACTCGTTGGGATGAATTCAACTACGTGTCCTGGGTGGTTTCTGCCTTGGCTGATAAATTCTCGAATGCTACGTTAGGGTTGGAGCACTTTATCGACGATGACAAGCAGGCGGAAATCGTACTCGAGTATCTTAATCAAATCGGAGAAGTGGAAAACCTTGAATTCCGCCTGGAAGAACTCAATTCTGACCCTAACCTGAGGAAAAGAACCGGAGAGATCGCCGCTGTCGATGCACGATTGCAGGAAGAGAGCGAGCGTATGCATCAATACGGACGGATCGCCGAATCAATCCTGCAAAATCAGACGGAACGAAGTCTGGTGACTATGGGCTTTGGCGTCGGAGGACAACTTTTCCCTCCGCTGCTATTCAAAGTGACTGACCTGCCTCTGAACCTGATCGTTTCCCCACGGGAGAGCATCAGCACGTTACGAAGTATCAGCCTAAAGGCTGGCATGGATGTCCTGCAGAAGGAAGCGCTGGAAGAGGCAGTGTATGAGCAATTTGATCTCTCCGCATTGGTCGAACCAGTGGGTGGTATTGGAGCATATCCGACCATGGTCATTAGCACCCGCAGTATCAATTGGCTCACTGAAGTGATCGCACACGAATGGTTCCACAACTATCTTACGTTCTTTCCGCTGGGAGTGAGATACTTTAACAACGACCGCATGCGATCGATCAATGAGACCACGGCGAACCTGGCTGGTAAAGAAGCAGGCAGGCAGGTGATGATCCATTTCTATCCTGCGTATGTCAGCATGTACTATCTGCCCGGTCGTGACCCGGCAACAGTCTTGCCTGAAGGAAGGCAGGAAGCTTTCAATTATCGGAAACAGATGCGTGAAACCCGCCTTGTGGTGGATTACCTGCTCTCCATCGGGCAAGTGAAGCGGGCAGAGAGTTACATGGATGAGAGGCGTGAGTTTTTCTGGGAAAATGGCTACCGCCTTCGCAAACTCAACCAGGCATATTTTGCATTTTATGGTTCGTATAATGACACTCCTGGTGGTGGCGCATCGGGGAGTGACCCTGTTGGTCCGGCGGTGCAACAATTACGCGCGCGATCGACTGGTTTGAAGAGTTTTATTGATCAAGTTAAAAAGATACGATCGTTTGAGGAGTTGTTGGCAGAGCTGGAATAACTGGCTCTTTCCCAGTTCTGAGAGCTGTAGTTTCTTCATTTATAATCAAGGCTAACACATTGATAGAGATGACCATGGATGATAAAGAAATGATTTTTGGCGAGATACCAACCAACCCCCTCCTGATTGTGATTTCCGGACCCTCGGGAATTGGTAAGGATGCCGTTGTTGGGCTGCTGCGCAAGACTAATCTTGATACCCATTTCGTGATTACAATGAACTCCCGCCCTCCCAGACCTGATGAAGTTGAAGGGGTCGATTACTTTTTTGTCAGCCGCAAAGAGTTTGAAGAAAAAATCGCCAATGATGAATTGATTGAATATGCCAGGGTCTATTCGGACTACAAAGGCATTCCAAAATCCCAGGTAAAAGAGGCGTTTGCTTCTGGAAAAGATGTGATCATGCGGCTGGACGTCCAGGGTGCGATGACCATCCGAAACCTGTGTCCTGACGCGATTCTGATCTTTCTGACTGCCAGCAGCCGTGAGGAATGGATCAACCGCCTGCTTGAACGACGCAGCGAGACACCCGACGAACTGGAAGTACGGCTTTGTGTGGCTGCCAAAGAGTATGCCATGATCGACCAATTTGATTACCTGGTGGTGAACTCCGACCAACACCTTGATCAGACCATTGCCGATATCCAGGCAATAATCAAAGCAGAGCACCTGAAGACGCATCCCAGAAAAGTAGAATTATGAGTGATTTCCAATCCAACCCTGAGCAGCCTGAGAATCAGGTGCCGCCAACGTCGTCAATCCCCCAATATTTGCGTGGACCAAAACGCGTAAAACCCATCATCACTTATGTTTTGATAGGGGTGACGGTGCTTTTTTACCTGGCTCAGGTCGGAGTGGAACAAGTTTATGGTTTTGACCTGCTCTTTTTCCTTTTGGGTAAAGTCAATGAAGCAATATTGCTTGGTCAGTTCTGGCGTTTGATCACACCCGCATTTTTACATGCCTCACCCCTGCACCTTTTGGCGAACATGTACGCACTCTACATATTGGGGCGATCCAATGAAACGATCAATGGGCACCTACGTTTTGGATTACTGTACCTGATCAGTGCTTTTGGTGGCAATGTCTTATCGTTTGTTTTGGGGAAGTACAACTCGCTGGGCGCTTCGACTGCCACTTTTGGACTGCTGGTAGCGGAGGCTGTATTTATCTGGCAAAACCGGGAATTCTTTGCCAATCGAGGGCGAAATAACCTGGTCAATATCGCCATGATCCTGGCAGTCAACCTGATGATCGGGTTAAGTGCCGGGACAATGATTGATAATTGGGGGCATCTGGGGGGCGCGATTGCTGGTTTGTTCTTCGCATTTCTGGCTGGGACGCGCTGGTCGATCCAAAGAGTTAATGGAGTACCGGCATTTGTTGACCAACGAACCACCAAAGACGCATGGCTGGCATTCGGTTTGGTATTTCTGACATTCGCAGTGATCGCAGCCATTCCATTTTTTAATTGATAAGAGGTTATCCAAGTGGGTAGTTTGCTAGAAAAAGATGCCGAGCTTTCTCAAAAATTACTTATCTCACAAGATAAGCGCTTCTTACGTTCATTCTTGGAAGCAATCAGTCACAGTTGTGATTCCTGGTATTGGCTGATCGGGTTGGTGGTGATTTGGGCAGCCACCGAAGGAAAACCCCGTCAAATGGCAATTTTCACGGCTTTTGGATTGGCATTACTGGCAATTGTGGTCCTAGCTGCCAAGTTTCTCATCAAACGCCCACGCCCGGAGGGTGATTTCGGGCAGATTTACCGTATCACTGATCCACACTCCTTCCCGTCGGGTCACGCTGCCAGGGCGATGGCAATCGCGGTCATTTTCTCCAGCCTGGGGAACGTCTGGCTGACAGTTTTGGTGGTTGTGTGGGTGTTCTTGGTTGGATATTCCCGCATAGCCCTGGCATTGCATTACGTTTCTGATGTGGTGGTTGGCTGGCTGATCGGGTTGGTAAGCGGCTGGCTGGCGATGCTGCTCTTCCCGCTATTCATCAGGTTGGTTGGGGAGTATTTCCCGGCTGTATTGTGACATCAATAGATAGCTGATAGCTGATGGAGGATAGCATAGAAAAAAAAGAGACCATTGCTGGTCTCTTTTCAGTTAGATTTGTTTTACGCTAAGATCAAACCGCTTTGAGGGGGGATGGTGATCTGATTCAAGGCGTTGTGTTCAACGATGTAATCACCGTCGCCAATCTGGTCTTGCAAGACTGTTTGATCAGCAAAAGCTCCATTCAGGTTAATTGTGACCGTTTGAGGGCGGTCATCGGCGTTGATCACTACGAGCACCGTTTCTTCAAATTCGTGCCTGAGATAAGCCACAACCTGACCTTCAGTAAGGATCGGTTGATAGCTGCCAGTACGAAGTACGGGCATGGAATGGCGGATCATGATCAGTTCGCGCACATAATCGTGCAGGTCCTGATTCCATTGGCTCTGATCCCAGGGGAAGCTTGCCCGGTTCATGGGGTCACGCCCACCGGTCATGCCAATTTCGTCACCATAGTAGACAGTTGGAGCTCCAGGATAGGTCATCATGAACAGATATGCCAGTTTGAGGCGGCGGACATCGCCTTGTACCAGGCTTAGAAAGCGGGGCATATCGTGACTATCGAGGAGGTTCATCTGCGCGTAGGAAAATTCTTTGGGGTAAATCTCAAGCAGCTGGGTTGTCCTGGCAGCAAATTCACTGGCGTTGACCGCGTGAGGCGCGTGTAAGCCCATCATGCCTTCAGCCAATTTTTGGTCGGTCATGTGTCCACCAAAAAATGCCAGGATGACGTGGGTGAGCTGGTAGTTCATGACTGCGTCAAAAATCTTTCCTGAGTTGAGCCAGCGTTGGGCTTCACTGGGAATTTCACCAACAATGTAAGCCTCCGGGTTAGCGGTTTTAACGACATCCCGGAATTCTTCCCAGAATCCATCATCATCGATCTCAAAAGGGACATCCAAGCGCCAGCCATCGATGCCTTTTTCTACCCAATACCGAGCTACAGCCATAATGTATTCACGAACCTGGGGGTTCTTGACATTCAGTTTAGGCAGGGCGGGCAGGTTCCACCAACAATCATAATTGGCTCTACTGGTATAAGCGTTGAGCGGTAAACATCGTACGTTAAACCAATCATAGTAGGGGGATTTGTCGCCCAGTTCCATAATGTGGTTGAATGGGAAGAAACCTCGGCTGGCATGGTTGAAAACACCATCAAGCACGATGCGGATATCCCGTTTATGTGCGGCTTCGAGCAGGGTAAAAAAGGCTTTGTCCTGACCTAAAAGCGGATCGACCTGGTAGTAATCGAAGGTGTGATACCGATGATTGGATGCCGACGTAAAGATCGGGTTAAAGTAAATGGCATTGATACCAAGATCTTCCAGGTAATCCAGCTTTTCATAAACACCCATCAGGTCGCCGCCCTTGAAACCATCTGGGGTGGGGTGGCTATCCCAGCTCTCAAAGTTTCCTGGTTTAAGGACCTGGTTGCTCCAGGCGAAACGATCGGGGAAAATTTGGTAGAACACCGCGTTTTTGACCCAGTTTGGAGTAATGTTATAGTGATTGCTCATTCTTTCTTAAAGCCTCTATTCTCGCAAAATGTAAATTTAGTTAATGCATCAACTAATTTATCACAATGTATAGAATAATTCCAGATTGTGAATCGTTTCTTTGAAATTTAAATGAACCGTGCACCCATTCTGCTCGAATATCAGGCGAAACAAAATCGATTTAACAAACTTCCAGGTTGAAAAAATTGCCCGTCTGAATTATCCTTCATGCGGGAATGGTTAGGTCCTGGTGGGCTTCCTGGTCTTCAAAATCAGTGTCGGGTCGCAAGAGCCGAGGTGGGTTCGACTCCCATCCATTCCCGCTTATGTGAGGAATAATTGAAAAGAAAACATCTACTACTTCTGCTCTCTGTTCTTTTGTTCAGCCAGCTACTGCTGGCTGCATGCACAGCATTCGTTCCAGCCAGCACACAAATTGTTGAACCGACATTGATAAAAGCCACGCCAACTCCCGTCCCGACCCAGGAGACCATGGAAAGTGCGGTACCGACTGCCACGCAAGTACCCACAATTGCCATCACAGATAAACTGTTGAAGGGTCTGGACATAACCATTCGACATCCTTTCTTTGATGCCAGCGATGAGTTCAACCAGATGATCCGTGACTTTAATCTGAATAATTTGTGGGGAATCCATGCGACCGGTGTGGCTTCCGGCGGTACGGCAGGTCTGGCTAACGATCTGAACGACGGTTTGGTGAAGGATGACCTGGTGATCGGAATGGGCACAGATCTACTGGCGGCACAGCCTGACACCCAGTTTTTAGCACTGGATAATTACGCTCGTGATGAAAAATTTGGCGTTACCAGTCTGTATGAGACAGACTCACCATTTTCTCAATTTACTCCAAGCTTTGGGGATTCAGTCCACTACACCATTCCGCTTGCATATAATGCCGGAATTTTGCTTTACAACCAAAGCTGGGCTCAAGAATTGGGTTTCACCAGTTTGCCTGCAGATAGAGAAGGCTTATTGGGACTGGCTCAGGCAGCAAGAGATGCAAACCAGGTTGACGCCAATTATTTTAACAATGGGACTGGGGGAATCTGGCTTTCACAATCCCCACTTTCTGCCCAGAGTTGGTACAGGTCTTATGGCGGTGAGTTTGGAACACAGGAAGGTGTTTTCACCCCCCAGCCGGAACCCTTGTTGGCTTCATTTCACTTTCTGAAATCTACATTTGATGCGAACCAGAGCTGGTTGGGATTGGAACCGACATCCTATCGGTACTTCTCTGAACGTTATGCCGTGGTCACAGAGGGTTCGCTGGAAAGTCTGCCATTCCAAGCGGCTTACCAACAGTCTGGTACCTTTCAGGATGACTGGACCACGCTCGGCTATCCCGGTTCGAACGGTGATAAACACCTTGTGCTCGAACCACTCTCATTTGCAGTTCAAAGATCTGACTCCAATTCCGAATTGGCAGCCTGGATTTTTGCCCAGTGGCTGATGGAGCCTGCTCAACAAGCCCGCCTGGTTGAGATTCACGGTCTTTGGCCTTCAATTGGCAATCCTGCTGTGATAGCATCTGATTATGCCAGTGCTCATCCCTATTGGGCGGCATCATTGGAAGGCGCTCCGACCATCACGGTTGTGCCAGAGAGCCCCGATTGGGCATCTGTCCGGCTGGTCTTCCAGGATGCTTATCAGCGTATATATAACCTTGATGCCGATTACTTTATCAGTATTTTAGATGTCTTTGGGCAGACGACCCAGATCAACCAGGAGCAGCGACCTTGAGCACGTTGCCAGCTGTCGAGATTTATACTGATGGAGCCTGCAGTGGCAACCCTGGCCCGGGTGGATGGGCGGCAATTTTGCGCTCTGGAAGCCATGAGAAAGTGATCAGCGGGGGAGATAAGGAGACCACCAACAACCGCATGGAAGTTACGGCTGCCCTGGAAGCTCTGCGCAACCTGACCAAGCCGTCACATGTTGTTTTTCACACAGATTCTTCATACTTACTGAATGGGGCGACATCGTGGTTGGAAGATTGGAAGAAACGCAATTGGAAACGCAAGCAAGGGCAACTCCAAAATGTCGATCTGTGGAAAGAGATGGACCTTGAACTGGCAAAACACCAGGTTGAATGGGTGTGGGTCAAGGGACATGCCGGGAATCGAATGAACGAACGCGTCGATGAATTGGCAAGAAAAGCGATTCCAAGATAATTATGTGAATGATTTTGTGCCTTTCCGTAGAACCTTAAAGCGAAAGGGAGACCATAGCAGGTCTCCCCTACGAACAAATAGTGGACTCTTTCGGTGAAATCCCACATACAGTCAGCCCACTAAAGGGGTGCTGTGTAAGTGACCGGTGCGATCAAAGCCTCTTATCTACGTTTCTTCTCAAAATTCTTCAACCTAAGACTGTTGGTGACCACAAAAATGCTGCTCAGGGACATTGCACCTGCGGCGAACATAGGGTGAAGTAAGCCCGCTGCCGCTACTGGGATCAGAACGACGTTGTAAATAAACGCCCAGAACAGGTTCTGCCTGATCGTCCGCAGGGTGCGTTTGGATAGCCGCACGGCCTGCGAAATCGAGAGCGGGTCACCGCTGATCACCACCACGGATGCCGAAGCAATTGCCACATCCGTACCAGTGCCAATGGCAATGCCGCTGTCAGCCTGGGTCAGGGCAGGGGCGTCGTTGATGCCATCGCCTACCATCGCCACTTTGCGACCCTTCTCTTGCTCTTGCTTGATGATGCCGGTTTTATCACCCGGCAGCAGGTCGGCAAAAATTTCGGTTATCCCAGCCTGGCTGGCAATCGCTTCTGCTGTTATCCGGTTGTCGCCGGTTAACATTCCTGTGGTCAAACCGGCTTGCTGCAATTCAGCCACAGCTTGTTTGGCTGTGGGTTTGAGCGCGTCGGTGATACCGAACAGTCCCTCGATGGCGTTTTCGATGGCTATCAATACCACGGTTTTCGCTTCCGCTTCAAGATCACTCATCTTTTCGGTTACCTCAGCTGGAATTTCCAGCTTTTGCGAGGAAATGAAGCGGCTATTGCCCACCAGTACAATTTTGTCATCAATGGTCGCCCGGATGCCTTTGCCCGGATAGTTCCTGAATGCGCTCAGCAGGTGTAGAGAAAGATTGCGTAGTGTAGCTTCTGCGACGATCGCGTCTGCCAGCGGGTGCTCGCTTCCGCTTTCGGCGGAGGCAGCCAGGTTGAGTAATTCTTCCTGGTCATAACGATCAGAGAGTGCCTGAATATCCGTCAGTTGTGGTCTGCCCACTGTCAGGGTGCCGGTCTTGTCAAACAAGACTGTGTTAGCACCGCCGGTAGCTTCAAGGGCTTCCCCGGACTTGAAGAGGATACCGAGCTCAGAGGCTCTGCCGGTACCAGTCATCACTGCCGTTGGGGTTGCCAATCCCATGGCACAGGGACAGGCGATCACCAGCACAGCAACCGTATTAATGATCGCGTTTGCTAATGGTGTGATGGTACCGTGCATGGTCTCGTGGGCTGGAACTGGGATAACAAAATACCACAGCACAAAAGTAAGGACTGCAATTGCAATCACGATCGGCACAAATATGGCTGAAATTTTGTCTGCCAGCTGCTGGATGGGAGCCTTGCTGGTCTGGGCATCTTCCACCATCTTGATGATCTGGCTCAGAAATGTGTCGCGACCCACTTTGGTCGCCCTAAAAACGATGCGCCCGTTCTTGTTGAGGGTAGCTCCATAAACCTCGTCACCAGGGTTTTTATCGATCGGTTTAGACTCTCCTGTGATCATACTTTCATCAAGGCTGGAATTGCCTTCGATCACCACCCCGTCGGTGGGTAGTTTCTCACCGGGGCGAACAACGATCAAATCACCGGGGACCAGGTCGCCAGAGTCGATGTCAACTTCCTGCCCATCTCTGAGGACCCGGGCTTTGGTTGGTTTCAGGCTAAGCAATTTTTTAATCGAGTCGCCAGCACCGGATTTTGCTTTGGTCTCCAGGTATTTTCCCAGCCTGACCAGTGTGATAATGGTAGCTGAGGTCTCAAAGTAAACCATGCCTGGCAGGATGCCAAGCATCACGATCAGGGAGAAGAAGTATGCCACAGAAGTGCCCAGAGCGACCAGCACGTCCATGTTGGCAGAGCCATTTTTAAGGGCTTTCCAGCCGTTGATATAGTAAGAACGACCTACATAAAACTGCACCGGGGTTGCCAGGGCGAAGAGCACCCAATTCAGCCAGGGAGCCTGGCTGATGACAGCAGGCAGCAGGCCAAACTCACTGCCCATCTGCAGGATAAAGAGGGGGATCGTTAAAATTAAGGAAATTGTTAGGAGACGTTTTTGCTCCTGGATCGCCCTTTGTCGTGCTTTCGATTCGGGGTCGTCCAGGTCGCGATCGGTCAGCGTGGGTGTAAAACCAGCCTTCACAACCAGGTCCATGATCTCAGTGACATTGGTAATGGTCGGCACGTAGACGAGGTTGAGAGTCTCGGCGACCGGGTTTGCCTTACTCGAAATGATGCCTGCCTTGTTTTCCAGAGCCTTCTCAAGACGTTGGGCGTTTACCGGGTCTGTTAATTCCGGAATGGAGAAAACCGCTTCACCAGTTGCGACATCGTATCCAGCGTTTTGAATGCTGGAAACCAGGTCGTTCAATACGGTCTGGTCGCTGTCAAAGGTGACAGCTACGCGTTCTGAAGAGAGGTTAACCAATGCCTCGTCCACCCCCTCTGTCCGTTTTAAGGCACGTTCAACCGTGACTGCGCAATTGGCACAGGTCATACCCAATATGGGCAGATTGACGTGTTCTTTTTCGCTCATGCTGCTGCCGGATATCCTATGGCTTCCAGTGTCTGGCGGATGGTTTGGTCATCCGCTGGTGCTTCAAAATCAACGGTCAGTGAAAGAGATGCCAGGTCGGCTTCAGCGAAATCAACGCCTTCGATTGCCTGAATGGCTTGCTGAATGCGGTTGACACAATGCATGCAGTGTATGTTTGGGATAGAATAGGTTTTAGTTTCCATAATCGACCTTTCGTTATCGTATTGATGTTATTATCAGGAACGATTATATGAATTACCTATACAAAATTCAATTTACTGTGGAATAACCTACGATGCAACCACCTTCTGCTGTTATTCTTGATATGGATGGCACCTTCTTTTTGGGGGAAGCGCTTTTACCAGGCGCGCTCGAATTTCTTGATTGGCTGAACGAAAAAGAGATTAAATTCACCTTTTTGACAAACAATACCTCCAAAGGCAAGCAGGCTTACGTCAGTTTTCTGACTGGGTTGGGTGTGCGCGCTCAGGACGCGCGCATCTATACTGCAGGCGATGCGACCATCAGTTATCTGAAAAGAAATTTCCCCACAAAGCGCATTTTTTTAGTAGGCACCGAGAGCCTGCGAGGTCATTTCATGGAAGAAGGTATTGAACTGGTTCAGAAGGACCCGGAGGTATTGGTCTTGGGCTATGACACCGAGCTGACTTACCAGAAATTAGTCGATTTTTGCCATTATCTCAGGCACGATTTGCCTTACATTGCCACCCATCCTGACTTGAATTGCCCTTCACCACTTGGACCCCTGCCAGACATTGGTTCTTTTATGGCGCTCATTCAAACAAGTACCGGCAGGATACCCGATGTGATTCTGGGTAAACCAAACCCCGGTATTGTCCAGGAATTAGCAAAGGGGTGGGGATTGGATGTGAGTGAGATCCTGATGGTGGGCGACCGACTCTACACCGACATTGCTTTGGGCAAAACAGCCGGTGTGAAAACCTGTCTGGTTCTGAGCGGTGAGACCAAATCTGAAGACCTTCTTGATACAATTTATCAGCCTGATCTGGTATGTGAAAATTTGGCAGATCTGCTGCAAGTTTTTTCGAATTAATCTACTTTTTGGAGGAGTCATGGAAAATCCTGGCGGTATTTTTGGAATTCTTGGTTTGATCTGCGTTCTTTACCTTGCCTCCCGTCCGTTTCTGCAGATGGTGGTCGATCAATTCCGCAAACAAGGGAAAGCTGTGCCCAAATTCCTCAAAAAGATTTACCATTTCATAACGAAATCGCACCGCTACGCCGGATTTGTGGCAGTTGGAGCGATCGTTTTGCACTTTTTCCTGCAATATACAGAATATGGCTTTGTTCCGGTAGCAGGATTGATTGCGGGGCTGCTGTTGCTGACACAGTCTGTGCTGGGCTTTGGACTGACCAAGCAGAAAGACAAAGAACGACGCAAGAAGATGGCGCTGCTGCACCGTGCATTAGGAATGCTGATTGTTGTGGCGGTTTTGGTGCATCGTGTTGTGGGGTCTTTGACAGATCCCCAGCCTAAGTGAATTTTGATTGCCTTTTATATGCCATCCTGAGCATTAGTTATGACACGGAGTGTGTTTCGCAAGTATCTTAAGCTTCTGCTGTAAAGGTCCTTAGTTGTTGCTCAAAATAATATATTTTTTCACAATTTCCCATTTGTTATATTGCATACTTGTATTTATGATTGTATAATTACTTGGATTATCCAAATTTGTCTTTTAACTTCATATCAGGAGGGCTGCCATGAACGTCAAGGTTTTCCAACGGATTTCCATTTGTGTAATTCTGATTTTCTCAGTTTTTGTCAGTCCAAATTCTGTATCCTCCGCGAATACTTACTATTTTGCAATAGACAGTAATAACGATACCAGTGATGATGATCTTACAGATAATATCTGTGCGGACGCACAAAACGACTGCACGTTGAGGGCTGCGCTGGAACAATCCAAGCCATTAACAAACGCTGGTCATGATGTCAACATCAATTTCAACAACCTACTTGGACCAGTTACGATCGAACTCAATGATGATTTGCCCACATATACCCAAGCCAACATCATCAACGATGATCCGATGAAGCGCATCACTATCGATGGGAAGAACCATTTCGGTTTGGTAATCTCCGGTGACAAAAATACAACCATACAAGGATTAATTTTTATGAATTTCCGTTTAGCCCCAGTTTTTGTCTATTTTGGAGGAACGGATGTAATTAACAGAAATGTATTTATTGACAATGAGAATGGGTTGATCATAAGCAATGTCAATGATGAGAGCCAGGGTACTGTTCATGTTACGCACAATTACATTGGATATGATCCCTATACTGAATCGGGTAATTCCAATTCCAAAGGTATCTACATAAAGGACGTGTCAACAGTAAATAGCACAAATCAAGTTTGGGTTGGTGGCTACAATGCTGAGGAAGGAAATGTGATTGCTGGCAATTATCTGTCTGGAATCTATATTGAAAACGAAAATCCTAACACTGATATCGTTATTTTCAATAATTACATTGGCATGGTGGACGATACAACGCCAGAACCTAACATCACCAACGGAATTACAGTGATCAAGAATTCAGGAATTCTGAACATTGGCGGCGACTATCTGACCCAGGGAAATTTAATTGCAGGCAATCAAAATTTTGGAATTTACATTGAAGAATCAAGTTACGCGGCGATTCAGGGGAACACTTTCAGCTCCAATGCAACCGGTACAGCATACATACCGAACATGGGAGGGGACATAAAAGTATTTGACAGCCCCTATTTAAGAATCGGTGGTGAAACGTCCTCTTATGGCAACGTTATTCCGCAGGGTATCTCTGTAGAAAGTAATTCAAGGAATAACACAGGTTTAATCATCAAACACAATTTACTCGGAATTTCGAAGACTGGATATGTTTTCCCAACCGGCGCAGAGCGGGATGGCATCTTCGCTGAAAAAGTTACTGGTTTTCCTGAAATATCCTTCAACACAATCACGAATTTTAGAAGCGGTATCGTGGTGCAGATGGATTCTGTGTTTCCGATTTCCAAAAACAAGATTTATGGCAACAGAGAAATGGGGATTGACCTTGGAGACGATGGCGTTACCTTGAACGACAATCTGGATGCAGATTCAGGTCCCAACGGGCTGCAGAATTTCCCGGTGATCTCCAATGTTGTGGTTCAGGATTTTGGGGCAGTAAAACAATTAGCATTTGATGTAAGCCTGCACTCTGCCCCTAACAAGCAATACTATATCGAAGTGTTTTCCAGCCCCTTTTGCGGCAGTAATGGGTATGGTGAGGGCAAACAGGGCTTCGCATACAACGGTAGCATCACGACAGATAGCAGTGGCAATTCCAACATCTGGCACATCAGTGATTTTTATCCCACTAACATCATCGGTGCCTGCTTGACCGCGACCGCCTCAGAGTTTGATGGAGCGCACTATCTTGGCACCAGCGAATTCTCTCTAGGGGTGATGGCATGGCAGCCGGAGAAGATCTTCTTGCCAATGATCGTCAAATAAGTCAGCATTTTTTCAACAGAGAGGCTGGTGGAGTGATCACACCAGCCTTTTTTGATCGTATCGGGTAAATGTCTTAATTTGCAAAAAAAATGGCAGAGCGGTGAGGAAGTTATTCCTCACGATACCTCAGAAATGAGATTCTTCCTCCTGACCCTTAAGGATCTGGTGTGGTGAAGGTCCATAAATCCGAGCTGGCTCCATAGGCATAATCATTTATCGCCTCTACATACCAATTATAGGTTGTGCTAGCTTGCAGATTGCGCGTGATTGTCGATTCGGTCACATAAGTTAGCAGCCAGTAGGAATCCTGTACCTGGTAGAGGATCGCGTATCGAACTGCTCTGGGTGTATCTTCCCAATCAAATGTGACTGTTGTGGAGCCGGTTGTGGTCCCATTACCAGGAGCTAGTAAGACTGGCGGAGGTAACATTTCGCCTGTGGAACCCGTGGTGAAGCTTCGAATGTCGGAATATGTGACTGCGTAATTGCCACAATCGGCCTTAACCCGCCAATAGTAGTTTGTGCCAGGCTCAAGATTGCTAAAGGGCTGCCAGGTAACAGTTCCACCAGACAAGTGTCCTCCCATGTTATAAGCTGAGCTTCCGAATCCTGGATCTTTCGAAATTTCTAGAAGGATAAATATCGATGGCGTAACCGGGGGTACTTCGAATGTAAAACTGGGGATTAGAGTGTCTAATTGTGCTTCGTCTTCCGGAGCGATCAACATGGGCTTGACGCATGGTTTCATTACCAAAGGGAGGTATAGCTGGTAAAGAGAATTCATTTCTTGACCAGCAGCTATCTCAGAAGGAGCGCAAAGCAGAAGTGAAAATACTAGCAACAGGACAAAAAAACGCATGATTTTCATGGCAACACCTTTCTTCCACGGTTAAACCGATCAAAGGAAGCCAACAGAAATTACACAATCATTATCAAAGATCGAAACTTCTGTGAGCAACGTTTTACTCGGAAAAAGCCGGTAGGAGTTGCTCTGACCTGCCGGCTTACCTTGTAATTATTTCAGGATCATAGGTAAATAAAGATACATGGGTGGGGGCGTAAGATAAATGTTCCAGACTACCTCAGAAAGCGAGTTTGAGCCGCTTTCCAGACCTGAAATGGTATAAGCACGAGCTCTGATGAAAAGGTTCTGCCCGATAGACAGACTCAAGCCGCTCAATTCCCAACCGTCTGAGAGACGCTCACCGTTACCAAGCATTGAAAAGTTGATTGCATCAGAGGAGATCTCAAATGTGGTATGCACAAACTCCGGACCAGAACCACTGCGCAACCACTGAAGTGTTGTGCCGTCTTCGTCAACATATACAGATTGAAGGGCTGCCTCGCTAGCTGAAACGCGACCGACAGTCTGTCGGCTTATCCCACCCAGGCTTGAGAATTGACCGCCCACAATAATTTTTCCATCAAGTTGTTGGGCAACGGCATAGACGTTATCATCCGTACCTCCATTGAAGTCGTATTCCAATGATCCTTCAGGGGTTAACCGTCCAATCCTATAACATGTCTCACCGGCCAGAATTGTAAACTGCCCGCCGACCAATATCTTGCCATCTGCCTGCAGAGCGAGTGTATAGACATCCCAATCCGTTGTTGCCAGGAAGTCGGCATCAATGGTTCCATCCGTGTTCAGTCTTCCAAGACGACTGCGAGATACACCAGCTAAGGCTGTGAACTCACCTGCAGCCAGGATTTTTCCATCGGTCTGAACAACAAGGCTGTGTACCATCGCATTCGCCCCAGGGGTGGTAAAGTCTGTGTCCAGCGATCCATCCGCGTTGAGCCTGGCAATTCTACTTCGGCTGACTCCGCCAACAGTGATGAAGTTTCCACCGACCAGGATCTTGCCATCCGGCAGCACTGCCAGAGTTCGCACCTGTCCACCTACCGGCGCAATAAAGCTGGTGTCAAGCGTGCCGTCTGCGTTCAGGCGGGCTACATAATCACGCGGGCTTGAATTAATGTAATTAAAAAGCCCAGCAATTAGAATTTTTCCATCTTTTTGCACCGCCAGGGCACGAACCTCACCGTTTGCGCTGACTGTAAAGCCAGAATCCACTGTCCCATCAGCGTTCAAACGCCCGATATTGACATGAGTTTCGGTTCCTATTTGCCAAAAATTTCCACCCACGACAATTTTTCCATCAGGCTGCACTGCCATGGCGTAGACACACGTCCCAACAATACCAGGATTGGAAAAGTTCAGATCTCTGGTGCCGTCTGCGTTCAGACGACCAACTTTGGCAGAAGGGCTGCCCCCTACATTCTCAAACCCACCGCCTAACAATATTTTTCCATCAGGTTGAAGCACGAGAGTATTCACATATAAATCTGTGCCGGTCGCCAGGTTGTCGTCCAGCGAGCCATCCGGATTCAGACGACCCAGTTTGTTGCGCGCCACACCTCCGAGGGCGTTAAAGTCTCCTCCGACAAGGATGCTTCTGTCTGATTGGACTGTCACGGTATAGACATAGGAATTGGCACCAGATTCAAAAACCAGATCCGTACTACCGTCAGTATTGAGCCTAGCAAGAGATGCGCGGGCTTCTCCGTTAACAGTTGTGAATGCGCCGCCCATCACGATCTTCCCATCTGGTTGAACTGCCAGGGACATTAATCGTGTCGCCCCCCCTGTAACCAGTGGGTTAAAGGCAGCATCCAGCGAGCAATCCGGGTTAAGCCGGGCAATCAAGGTGCGGTCCACGCCATCCACCTTATAGACTAATCCACCGATCACGATCTTGCCATCAGCCTGCAGTCCTATCGTGTTCACTGAACCGGTAACAGTGCCGCTGCAAGTGCTGTCAAAAGCGCCATTCTGGTATAACCTGCCGAAATAATTCTTTCCACTCCCAGCCAGATTATCGTATGAACCGCCGACTAAAATTTTGCCGTCTGGTTGAATTGCCAATGCTTGAATTGAACCAGATGGAGCGGTTTGAGCGGTAAAGGTGGTATCCAATGTTCCATCCGAATTTAGACGAGCAAGGTTGATACGATCCACGTTGTTCACCAGGCCAAATAAACCTCCCACTAAAATTTTGCCATTATCCTGGACTGCTATCGCGTAGAGCTCACTGGTACTGATGCTCGCCGTAAATTCTGAATCGACATCACCATCCGGAAGAAGGCGGGCTATATATTTATGCTCTTCCCCACCTACGGAAGTAAATTCTCCTCCAATCAGGATCTTACCATCTGGCTGCAATGTTATGAATCGTACAAAGGAATTTATAGTTGGTGTGCTGAAACTCGCATCCAGTGAGCCATCCGGATTTAGACGCGCCAGACGGTCCACTGCCTGATCTCCAATAGTTGTAAAGTATCCTCCCACAAGAATCTTGCCGTCTGGTTGGATGGCTGTAGTAAAGACACTATTGTTGGGGGCTGGGTTAAAACCATCCATAACACTTGATGCTTTGACCGGTGAGGCTGAAAACAAATTCATCAGCAGTGTTAACATCATTACTAAAAGAATGGGTTGGAAAATGGTTTTTTTCATGACTTATCTCCCAAAAAACTTCAGGCAGGAAGCTGCTGCCCTCTTAAAAAGTTTCAGGTCTTACCCCCTTGATGCACCTCGATGCATACACGCCAGCATTGAACGGATGCTCAAAATACGATCTTTCAATTGAATTAAGGAACTAAAAAAAACTTGAGCGGGTGAAAGGATAACGAACTATCCTCCACAATTCTTTACGAACTGAACATGACAATCTTTGAATATTGAAAATTAATGATTTTCCTCCGTTATTTCTGCTATCAAGAATTGTTTTTAATTTTTCGGACCAGAATCGAAATCATATTTTTCTGACCCATATATAAAATCGAATGAGAAGTTAAGAATCTTACTTACTTCAAGATCAGAGGCAAGAAGAGCGTGAAAGCAGCCAATTCAATGGTTATATCGATGTTTTCAAGGGTGTCTCCGTCAATGATACTGAGGGCAGTCGGAGGATCGCCGTACCAGGCAGTGGGTTCGTCCGGATCTGGAGGACCGTCACCCGATTCATTTAGGTCGATCCAGGCATTTACGTAGTAGGTGCCGTTGGGCAAGTCTGTAAAGCTGTACGTCCCACCGCAGGCAATGTGAACAGTATCTTCCGGTGGCGGGGTTGTGGTGTCTGAAAACAAGTCCACAAACACTGTGTGAGTGGAACCGCAAGTTACTGTCCCGCTGATGGAGCCGCTGGAACCGCCGGAATCCACGACAGTCAGGGTCACGCCTGGATCAGCAAAAGCAGCTTCGAGCTTCAAGCCGCCAGACAGGGTTGGCAGGTTGACTGTTTCAAAGGTACCAGTGCCGGTGGTGTGATCAATAATGAAGAAGGTATCGCCTAACTGAGGTGTGAAACCGGGCAGAAGGCTGACATTCAAGATACCCTGCATGGTAGCCAGTCCGTCAACAATCAGCTGGTCATGTCCGGTGCCAGCAGTCGTTCCGCCCAGCTGAATCTCAAATACGCCATCCACTTGTTGGGTGAAATCCCCATCTACCGTAATGCTGCCAGCTGAGTTGCCCGGGCTGACGGTTCCGTAATTGACGAGGTTGGCTGCAAGTGTACCCGAGCCGATCAGGCTGTCGCCTACCTCAAGCGTCAGATTGTCGCCGGGATCCAACGTACCGCCGTTTAAATTTAGGGTTGTGTCCTCGCCATTATCCATTCCCAATGGAAATACCAGACTGCCAGCATTGACCTGAACGAGACCATTATTGATAAAACCCACATTCATGGTGGTAGTTGTCGCAGCAGTGTTTTTGAAGAAGTTCCCATGATTCGTGAAAGTGACACTCTCACCGCCGTTCATGGTGGTGGTGGCATTGGCGTTGAATGTGCCATTATTTATAAAATTTGCAGAATTGGCTAAGTTCAGATCACGTTTACTCCAATTGGCTGTCGTATTATTGACCAGTGTCTGGCTGTCCAGGATAAAGTCATTTTGTGCATAGGCTGACGTTCCCATGGTGAAAGTTGCAGTCGTATCTACGGTTGTCGTGCCATTGCCGGTTAGTTTACCTGCCAACCAATTGAACTGTGTAGTGATGGTCAGATCACCATTGTTCTGAAGTTCACCAAGATAATCCAGGTTCACTTTTGCCATGGTATAGTTGTAAATCTGGCTTTCAAGGATCAGCTTACCATTGTAATTAATATTGAAATATTCAGGCACTTTCAAAATACCAGCACCGGTTTTAAAGTAGACAACCACAGTTCCACTTGATGGCTGAACAGCAAATGATGTTCCTGTATTTGCTGGCTGGGAATATGTGCCGTAAATATTTACTGTCCCTTTTAGTGCATGTAGGTTATTGACACGAATTTGTGAACCATTGTTGAAATTGAAAACCTGCCCCGAGATAGAGCTTTCACCTAACTGCAGCCATTCGCCCTGAAAGATACCTGTGTGATCTCCACCACGAAAAAGAACTACACCGCCATTTGAAAAAGCTTCATAGTCCTCAAAGATCAGGCTGCCTGCATTATTGAAGGTTGAGTAAATATAAAAATCTCCTGTAGCACCCTGCTTGATGATGGTGCCAGTGGTACCAACATTTACAACCCCGCTTCCGGTGCCGCCGTTCCAGTTAAGCCAGACCCAACTATTATCCCCCGTATTGGCAGATAGCGTACCATTAATGGTCATTGTGGCTGCGTCTAAAGCCACACCCTTATTGCCATTATTGACAGTTAGTTGGGCTCCCTCATCGATGGTCAACGATGAAACCCCGATCATTTGATATTCAGAATTCGCATAAATTACCGGGTAAGTTGTTGTGACAACAGGAATATTCACCGTATCGGCTGCCTGAGGTACATGACCACAGCTCCAGTTCCCGGCTAACATCCAATCTGCATTGCCATCCCCATCCCATGTACAGGTATCTGCCTGTACCGAATCGGTCAACCCAAACGCAAGGCTCAGACAAAAAACTAAACCAAGAATTGCCTTAAGAAAAAGGTAATTATTGCGTGTCATGAGGGCTCCTATTTATTACTAAGTTGAAAGATTGTAAACGTGTTGAAAAAGTGCTAATGCTATGAATTTTGAAGTTGTGCGATGTTATCTTAATGACCCGAAGCTAAATGGAATGTAAGCCGCACTTTTTTTTCCAGTCAGCCAGGATAAATGTTTAGCAATACACAACATTATTATATTGTATTTTTTGAAAAGTAAAGAAATAATTCATGAAAAAAGTTGAATTCTGGTCCCGGAAAAAGCCTTCTGACCAAGGTTTCAACTCATGTTTGGACTGACGGTCGTCATTTTGTCAGGGTAGGTCGCAGAGGATTGACATGCTGTGAAAAGGTGAGGTAGATCAAGGAAAAGTGACAGATGAGCACGGAAAAAAATATCTTAGATAATTCGATTTCAACCAACCAATTTTTGGTGGCTCAAACACCAAATAACCCTGGTCGACCTTTTCAAGAAAAAATCCTTCGCACTCGAAGAGTCCTGCGGAAAAAGGCTCAGGATGACAAAGAAGTAGAAACATCCTTGTTCAGAATAACTCAGGATCCTGTACTCTGGAAACTGACCAATCATTTCTCAATACATGTTTGTGACGTCAGTAAAAAACGGGGAATAAAAAGAGGCGACGATGGGAATTGAACCCATGATGAGAGTTTTGCAGACTCCTGCCTTACCACTTGGCTTAATTGCGTATAGCCGCCTCGTTGGGCACTCTTTTCCGACCTGTTTTTGACCTATATTTTTTGCATTAGACTCTTACCATTATTGTCCTTTTGCATTATGTATCACCATATGTATCATTATACTTTACCTTCATCAATGCCGATCATTTCCAAAATGTAAGCTCTCCCTATGTCGTTCTCACATGTTCAGAATATTCGGAAAATCCACTGAAAAATAATTTTGAAATGTCATGAAAATCAACATAATTATTCACAGGATATTGATGAATCAAGCGCTAATTCTGGTGTACTGAAGTATTTCCACCAATTATTCGCAATATTGTCCGGACCACATCCTCTAAAAGATGGTATGTGAGAAAACCAATATCTTAAGAATCCTAGATGGTTACAACCCCATAAATCACAAGTTACTGGCGATTTAGTAATTGATGGATTACCTAAATCGGGATAGTATAAGAAATCTTCACACGTTGAATATGCTGTTGCTGTATTCCCGTAATCATAATCACCGACACCGTTAGGTGGAAAATGAGAATTTCCGCAACCACTATATGAATAGTCAGGTGATAGGAAGTCAACGAGGGCAAATTTTTCCCAGTTATGGGAAATTCGATTTTGTTCCCAACTCCCATATACCTGTCGCATTGCAGATTCCATTCTATGCGAAAAATTGTGTGTAGCGCAATCGAGTTCCCTCTCTGGATTTGGACCCATTATGGGTACTAGTCTTTCACATGAATTCTCGCCAGGTACTTCGGGAGAGTTATACCAATATGCATTAGGTCCCACAAGTGTTGACTCATAAAAACCAAATCCCGGTCCATTGTATATCCAAACCTCATCGATTTTTCCTTGATTAGCCTTCTCACAAATACTGAATAATGGTGAATTTACTATGAGATTGTAATCAACCAAATCTGGTGAATGATATTCGGCTTCTCCGTTGTAAGCAGCTAAATATTCCGTCTCTGTATATTGAAAACCATCAATCTTTGTAGGCCAAGCGTTAACTAATGTGAAATCCGCAATTTCATAAATTAAGCTTTCACGTGAGGTCTGATAAAAGAAATCAATAGTTTCTTGTGTTAACTGATTATGATCCCACCAGCCGAGGTAATCACTCAGATATTCTTCATTGCTCAAAATAGGGTCATACACGATGATGTAAACTTTTTTTCTTATAATTTCTGGAATTGAATACTTTTCAAATACTAGAGGTAAAAAACAGAATTTGATTGTTCAGTTGTACTTTGTTGATAAAATTTGTTGTAGGATATTTCGGAAGAAACAGTATGTATTTCATCATGTTTTAGAGAGGTTGTCTCTCCACTGTTTTGCCAAATTAGTCTAACATTACCTAAATTTCGGATTTCCGTGTGCTCAATAACTGATCTAACCTTTTTTATTGCTTCTTGTTTATTCATTGTTTCATCAATTAATTGCTCGTTTAATTCCAGTTGCAAATCTATTGCATATAATAGAAAGTTGCCACAAGAGTCTTCCTCACCATAGCTTAGTGCTATTACACTTGCTGTAATATTTTCAGATTTCAGTCTTTCTTCAATTTGATTAGCAATTTTGGGAAGTTTTGGCCCAAATGTCCATTTAAATCCGATACCAGGC
>JAXGJN010000001.1:0-467206 GCA_040770225.1 Anaerolineaceae bacterium | reverse complement strand
TAACAAAAAAAGCAGACTACCACGACCCTTTGCCTAGCCAGGTTTTACTAATTTCATAGGTTACATGACGGCAAAGGGTCTCGCAGTGACCGAGGTAGACACGGAGTCTCACAGTGACTGAAGACAAGAAGGGAACGCGCAGGGCATGTTGCCCACATTGGAAAACCCGGAACGGGACAAGCCACGTTCCCTACGGGGGTAAAGTCCACTTATAATTGAGGCAAGGAGAAACCGAATGCTGTATCTTGTTGCAACACCCATTGGAAATTTAGGTGATATGACTTATCGGGCGGTTGAGGTATTAAAGAGCGTTGACCTGATTGCCAGCGAAGATTCACGCAAGACCAGCGTACTCCTCAGGCATTACGAAATCTCGAAACCACAGACAGCATTGAACAATTTCAACGAGAGAAAAGTAGTGCCAAAACTACTGGAACGGCTGGAGCGAGGGGAAACAATCGCCCTGGTCACGGATGCGGGTACTCCTGGAATTTCTGACCCCGGCTATTTGCTTGTGCACGCTGCCCTTGAAGCAGGTATTGAAGTGCAGTCCATACCAGGTCCGTCGGCGGTTATCATGGCACTCACACTGGCAGATCTTCCCTTGCATTCCTTCACATTCAAAGGCTTTCCACCCAACAAAGAGGGTCCTCGTAAACGTTTCATTGCCATGGAGGTGGAATCCCCACACACCTTGGTTTTCTACGAAAGCCCGTACCGGCTTGTTGCTTTTCTAAATAATTGTCTGCAAATCCTGGGAGACCGCCAGGCTGTGGTTGCCAATGACCTGACGAAGAAGTTTGAACGTCACTACCGCGGTAAGCTTTCCGAGATCATTGAAACACTCTCCAGCGAAACGATCCGGGGAGAGTTTGTGATCAGTATTGAAGGGCTGCGAAAAGTAAAGACTAAAACGAAAGAGGACTCAGATCCTGAAGGTCTGAATACACATCCACGCCTTCGGCGCGTTTGAGTTTTGTTGTAAACCAATAGGTAAGCGGAGTAAAGAGCACTTCGATAGCAACCTTGAAAATGTAATTGGTCAGGGTCAGGCTCCAGAACAAATCCCACGGAAAAACACCGGTCAGAGAAGCGATAGCGATGAAAATGGCTGAATCGAGGAATTCACCGATGATCGTGCTGGCGATGGTACGCGTCCACAGATGTTTGCCGCTGGTCAGTTTCTTCATAATTGCCATGATGACCGAGTTCGCAAAGGAACCGATCAGGTAACCCAAAACACTGGCTAAGACGATCCCGCCGAAGCTGATGCCGCCCAAAACTGATTCAAAGGCTTCCTGTCCGACGGTTTGCTGCCAGAGCGCTTCACCAGGAAGCACGCGGATAAGCCAGAACATCAGAAAAGTGAAGATAAGGGCAGCAAAACCAACCCAAATGACCCTGCGGGCACGCGAATAACCATAGACTTCGGTGAGAACATCGCCAAAAATATAGGCAAAGGGAAAAAATACGGTTCCGGCATCAAAAGCCAGGGGAATTTTGCCAATGGAAATGCCCCAATCGATGATCTTTGCTGAAGACGCAAAATTGCTTAGGATCAGGATGACCGTAAAGGCTACCATAACCAGGTCGAGGTATTTGAAGTGGATGGCTTTGCTGTTATCGTTCGCTTTGATTTCCATATGGAATATTCTATACTACAATTCAGTATCGGTTATGCTGTCGATTTGGGTGTTTTGGTTTGCCAATCTGAATACTGTGAAGAACCTGAATGCCGGCTCACAAGACCCTTCGCAACTGAGGCTCAGGGTGACATCGGGATACTCAGGTTCAGGGTGACAAACCATTATCAGAAATTGGAGTGAAAATGGGTTTGATTGTCGGACTCGATATCGGAGGAACAACGACCAAGATCATCGGTTATGAAAATGGGACGTTGTTTGGCTTCGTTCGGGTGCAGGCGAGCGACCCTTTCACTTCAGCCAGCGGCGGCTTGGGGAAATTCCTGAATGTTATCGGTAAAGACTTGCGTGATGTTGAACAAATTCACGCCACTGGAGTGGGTGCTTCACAGTTAAATGGAGATATCTTCGGCTGTCCAACGCGGAGTGTGCCTGAATTTGACTGCGTTGGTCTGGGGGGGCTCCACCTGGCTGGATTGGAGCAGGCAATTGTGGTGAGCCTGGGCACTGGAACCTCGATCGTGGCTGCAAGAAGAGATAGTGTGCAGCATATCATCGGCTCTGGTGTCGGAGGCGGAACCTTGCAGGGACTGGCTGAACGAATGCTGAATATCCAGGATTTTGAGACAATCTCAGATTTGGCAAGCGAAGGCGATCTCGGGATGGTCGATCTGAGTATAGGCGATATCACAAGCGCTGAAATTCCAGGTCTGACTGCTGATGCGACCGCCTCGAATTTTGGCAAACTTGAAGACCTGGTCCGACCTGAGGATATTGCTGCCGGAATCGTGAACCTGGTGTTTCAATCGGTTGGAACGGCTTCTGTGCTGGCTGCCAGGCTGCAGAAGTTGGATCAGATCGTGATCACTGGCAACCTTTCGCTGATACCGCTTGGCAGAAAAGTGCTGGATGGTTTTTCCAGTTTGTATAACCTATCTTTTCTTGTTCCAGAGCATGCTGAATTTGCGACTGCTGTGGGAGCAAGTTTGATCCAAAGCAGGTAGTGTGATCGATAGAGTTTTACTTATCGGGTAAAATCGAGGTATGGAAAGATTCTTCTTACACCCAGAGCAAATCATTGAGGGGGCTGTAACTTTTCCTGAGGATTTATCCAAACAAATCCGCAAAGTGCTGCGACTGGACGTTCGGAAGGACGCCGTCATCGTACTCGACAATTCCGGTTGGGAATACCTTGTGCAGTTGGATGGAACGGAAGGTAATCTGGTCACTGGTCACATCATGGACAAACAACAGGGGCGCGAAGAGCCGTTCATCAGACTCAGCCTGGCGTACAGCCTTGCCAGAAGAGAAAAGATCGAATTGATCGTGCAGAAGGGAACCGAACTAGGGATCACCAAGTTCTTTCCGTATGTCTCATCCCGTTCACTGGTTCAGGAGCTAAAAACCAACCGAGCCAGGCAAGACAGGCTGGAATCGATCTCACGGGAGGCATCAGAACAGAGTTTGCGGGCGAAACTGCCCGTCATGCTGCCGGTGTCATCTTATGAAGAGATGCTCAAACAAACGTACAACCATGACCTGAAACTGATTGCGTGGGAAGGCACGGCTATCGTCAAGCGAATTTGTGCGGACACTTTGCATCCACTGATCAACGCTGACCACAAGTCTTTGGTGCTATTGATTGGTCCTGAAGGCGGTTTTAGCGCTGAAGAAGTGAAGCTGGCTGAAGAATATGGGTTTCAACAGATATCCTTTGGGAATAGTATCCTGCGGATGGAAACAGCTTGCATCGCTGGCAGTGCTATCTTACGCAATATCGTTGACAGTTTGAGGGTGTAAAGTCCGATAAATACCCAGCTTTTGAGAAGGAATCACAACCATTTGAAACAACCTGATGGATAGGTTTGGTTTGCCTGACCTGGGGATGGTGGTTTTAATGGCTGATGTGACGGTTGGGGAGCAAGTTTCGGAGTCGTTTGTTTGAGTATTTTGCCGCACCAAGGTTGTTTCCCTCTTCGTCCCGGATCGCGATGACCGTTCCTGATGAGATTCCTTCAGGGTCGATGCCGCGGATATCAAAGCCCTTCATCCATTTTTCTACCAGTTCTTCCGGCATCTGCCAAACATTGTTTGAAAATTGGGATCCAAAGCGCAAGATAAAATCGACACTGACTTCCAATTGATCCCGAATGAAGCGACCCAAAGGCATCCCGATGGCGTTATAGGGCAGGGTGGAGAAATTATCCAGATAAACCTGAGGGATAAGCTGGATATTCTCCATTTTGCGCATAGGCACCAAGGCAAGCTCTTCAAGAAGAGATGTGAAATGGAAACCATAGGTCTCTGAGATAGCGTCGTCCAGCTCCTGGGATAGTTTTGCAGACAAGGGTTTGAACCCGGTGGCATTAAAAACGCGGGTCGGTGGTTGGCTTTGATCCGCAGGAATAGGTTTGTCTTTGACCAACTTGACTGCGAAAAATCCGTTGGTCTGGAAAACAAAGGGCCAAATGCGGAGGGAATGAACTAAATCAGGATGGAATTTTTGACCTTCAAACTCGAGCAAGCCCGAAACCTGGTACTGGCGGGCAGCAGCCGGATCGATGTGGAAAGCGTTTGGATAGGTCTCAAGCAGGGCAGAGACGACCGCTTCGTCCTCTTCCGGTGCAAGCGTGCAGGTGGAATAGACCAATTCTCCCCCGGTTTTCAGGGCTTTGGCTGCAGAAAAAAGGAGTGCTTGCTGCCGGTTGGCAAGACGCCCGCGTTCATCCTCTGTGATTGGGCGGTGAGGGTGACTGGAAGATACCCTCAGACTCTGCATGCTGCAAGGCGCGTCCAGTAAAATCTGGTCAAAGGTTTCAGGGAACCAGTCGCCCCAGCGTTCACCGGGATAATTAGTGATGGCATAATTGACAGCTCCCCAGGTCTGTAAAACGGTGCGGAGTGCGGACAAACGAGAAGCAGCGGAATCGTTGGCGATCACGAAATCTCGATCTAACCCTGCATCAATCATTTGGGTGGTTTTCCCGCCAGGAGAGGCTGCCATATCCAGCTTGATCAACGGCTTGTTCGATTTGCTGAAAAGCGATACCGGCAAAATCGAAGCAGCATCCTGCAGGTAATATTGACCCAGCTGAAATTCGCGAGTTTGGCTTGGAAAAACTTTTGAATCGAACACCTGGACTGAATCGGCAGAGTAAGGAAGCGTCTTTGTGATCCAGGAATATCTCTCACTCAGGTAGCTTAAGCGCTCCATGGGAATAATTTCGGATTTTAGCAAGTTCAACCGGACTGCCGACGGGGCAATTTGATCGGACTCTTCCACGAGTCGGGCATAATCGGCTTCTTCCAGATAAGGTCGATAGCGCTGGAGGGCAGCGGTGAATTCATCAAGCGGGCTCATGGGCAGGCTCCTTGTGAATGAAAAAGAGCAATTCATTGCCTACCTGGCGCAGGTCTTGCTGCCAGGTGGTCCCCTCCAGGGCTTTTTCTACCAGGTGACGATGGAAATTTTCCAGGGAATGATGACCCTTTAAATCCACGGCAGGCAGGCTGAGCACCACGGTTTTTGCTTTCACTCCTTCAAGCAGAATGCGGGTAGAACCGGGCTGGCGCTTTTCCAGCCGGTGGGCTTCTTTGAAAAAGAAAGCGCAATCTGCTATTTCGACGGGTGGGTTGAGGAGGATGTCCTGCTGGATCGCCTGATAAGTTGGGTAGGTTAAAGCGAAGAAAGCCTGCAGATAACGCACACGCGGACCATTGATGTCATAGGCTTTGAAGCTTGCACCAGGTGCCAACCTGATCCAGGGCAGACAGAGTGGATCCAGCGCGCAAGCCAGGTCCATGATGCTGTTGGGCGAGCCGATGGTCTTAAAAATTGTGTCGAAGAATGCTTGCAGGTGGGGAATCCGCTCTTTCGTTGAGGCATGTTTTGCCATCACTTTAAGGCAATAGGATTTGAGATTTTCCGGTTGCTGCAGGTTAAATCGCTCAGCCTGTAATCGCTGAATTTCCTTCTCGTAGTCGATATCCTCAAGATAAGGGGCGATGACATTGTGCAGGGCTTTGCGAAAACTCGTCTTTAAATCAGCCATATTCCTGGAATTGGGAAGGTTGACAGCAATAAGATCCCGCAGCATATCCTCCGGTAATGCCAGCTCGCGATACTTGCGGGAACTCTGTACCGCGTCCACCAATTTCCTGACTTCGTTCTCAGTGATCGTATTCATCGGCTCAGCAAGTAAACGGTTTCGTTGGGAAAATCGAACCATTGGATTTTGAACTTTCTTCCCGATGTTATTCGATCAAAATGCTCGGAATAGGTTTGCTTCATTCCTTTGGATCGTCCACCCAGGCTTTTGGAAGGGTAGGAGATGAGCAGATGGTCCGCCTGCAGCGCATCCAGGAGATTTGAGGAAGTGGCTGGGTCGACCTGGTCAAGAATAGGCAGCAATTTCATTAAAAACGCTACCTGTACCCTTTGCTGGGGGATGGATTGAAGCAGGTTGCAGGTGAAAGCAGACCCGTTTTGACCAGTGAGAGAAAAATACGCATTGAGAAAGTCAATTTGGGGTTCAACCACATCGCAAGCGAGATAGGTGCAGTCTTTACGAAGCGGCATCCAGGGGATGGCAAGCGGGTTAAGTCCACATGCCAGATCGAGGACTGAAATGACCGGTGCGATCGATGCCAGACAGGTTTGGTAGAAAGTGTCGAGAAAGGGCAGGCGTTCTTCTGTTGAGGCATGCAGCTTCATCATGCGTTTGCTTGTCTCCTTAAAGGCTTCGACATCTTCTGGAGGCAAAGAGCGGAAATTATCAAGCCACTTCGCGTAGCGAATCTTAGGAGCGAGGAAAGCTCCTGCCAGGCGGTGCAGGCGAGTGCGGGTCGTTTTGAGTGCATCCCGCCTGTTCTTTTGATTTTTCCATTCTTCCAGTGCTATTTGGCGGACAAGACCGGAATCCAGTTGCGCATACTTGGTACTTTCCTGGACCTCTGTAACGAAATTTTCGAGTTCTTCGTCCTCAGACATGGCTATCCTTCAAATCCTCGATGACGCGGGTCATGAAGCGTAAGTTGTGCATGGTGGCCAGGCGAAAATAAGATGGATCGCGCATTTTGTAAAGATGGTAGAGGTAGCCAAGGCTGTAATCCTGGCAGCAGGGGCAATCACAGCCTTCTTCAATGGGATTTGGGTCACGAATGAAGTTCTCAGTATTGATGTAGGTGAATTTCAGCCAACCTGGCGGCGTAAAGGGGGTCAGTTTGAGCCCATCCTTGCGGTAGAGACGCCCATGGCGGGCATCGCGAGTGGGCAAGGCGCTATCAAACATCTCGTAGCCAATATTGTAGGAAGTGACAATGCTCTCCGGGTGACCGATACCAAGCGCGTGAATTGGGAACTCAGGCGGAACAAGCGAGCGGACCAGTTCAAGAATATCGGTGATCAGGTTGGAGTTCTCATCCAGGGGCCAACCGCCGAAACCAAAGCCATCAAATCCGATTTCCAGAAGAGCTTCCGCGCACTGCCTGCGCAGGTCAGTTTCGGCGCCTCCCTGGATCACGCCAAAGATCAATGGACGCTCGCTTTCTGTGATACTTCTTGAGCGAAGCTGCTGCAGGTAGGTCTTCTTGGCGATCTTTGCCCAGGCAATTGTACGTTCCACCGAAAGTTTTTGCTCGGCGTAGCTGGCATTGATGTGGGTGCAGTCATCCAGGCAGATCAGAATGTCGGAACCGTAGGCGAATTGAAGCTGGATGCTTTTTTCGGGTGTGAGGTTAAGCTTGCGATCAGAATTTTCAGGCCGAAAGAGGATACCTTTGGGTGTCAGGCTGCCGAATTTGGGGTTTTGGCGGATGAGGGAATATGCCTGAAAGCCGCCGGAATCGGTCATGATGGGACCTTCCCAATTTGACATTTTGTGCAGACCGCCCAACGATTGGATGATAATCGAGCCAGGTCTTTGCATGAGGTGGAAGGCGTTCATCATCAGCATGGGCAAGCCCACCTGGCGCAGGTCTTGGCTGGTGAGGCTGCGCACGTAACCGTAGGTCGCATCTGGCATGAAAACCGGCAATTTTACCTGTTTGTCGCGTACCTGGAGAGAGCGGGGAGGGATTATGTGCGCCTCCGTTGGACTTTCTCAATGATGAGGATAAATTCGGCTTTTCGCTGCTGAACTTTAGACTGTATTTCCTGCACTTCTCCGATGTAAATCTTCTCACTTGGCAAGGTCAAATCGGTTGCCAGGAAAATGGTCTGCTTTTTTCCGAAGGCGTTGGCTACTTCTTCCAGTAATTTTGCCATTCGATAAGGCGTATCCATCAGGATCAGAGCAACCTGGGAGAATGTGTGGCGCAAAAGAACCTGTTTTCGCGTCTCGGTTTGGGGAGGAAGAAAGCCAAGAAAATGGAATTGCTTCAGGTCGAATGGGCAAACTGAAATAGCAGTCATCAGTGAAGATGGACCGGAGATCGGCACAACGGGGATTTGCGAACCGTACATGATCTCGAGCAATTTACGACCCGGATCTGAGAATACCGGCGTACCACAATCGGAGATCAGGGCGAGGTTCTGACCATCGAGAAGTTTTAATAAAACCTGCTCCACCATTTCGGCTTCATTGTGTTCGTTCAGTTCGAGCAGAGGTTTGGAGATTTCCAAACCTTTGAGCAACCGGGAAGCAACCTTTCGTTCTTCGCAAATGATCAGATCGACTTGCGTCAGCACTTCGATTGCGCGCGAGGTGATCTCGGCTGGGTGACCGATGGGCGTGGCTACGACGAAAAGAGACCCTGGATTCTTTGACATAATAACTTCCTTCTCCCGAATTATAAAGCATGCCTTTATAAGCAGGTCCGTTTGTCGCAATGATGGAACCGCGATGGTTTTCAAAGAGACCTTGGACGGCGGGAGATACCCTTACAGGGCAATAGAGACCCCGTCGTACGGTGGACGCGCTCTCTTCAAACAGAGAGTTTATGGCATAATTGGAACATTAATTGGAGCGCTATGAAAAAATTGAGTCGACTTACAAAGGTTTCACTATTACTGGCAGTGTTATTTGGGATCGATAAGATCCTGGGTGTGGCACGGCAGATGATCATCTCGCGGCAATTTGGACTGTCTGCCGAACTGGATGTCTTTAATGCCTCCAACAACCTGCCTGATATGCTCTTTATGCTCATTTCGGGTGGCGCCCTGGCGATTGCCTTTATCCCGATACTTTCGGAAGTGTTAACTCAAAAAGGGCGTGACAAAGCCTGGGTGCTTTTCTCGAATATTCTCAATATCGCCTTTATCATCACGGCGATTGCGGCAGTGGTTGTGGCGATCCTGGCAAGACCTTTGATCACGAATGAATTGGGTATTGCGCCTGGTTTCACTGAAGCGCAAACCGATGCAACCGTTCGATTGCTCCGCCTGAACCTGATCTCCACGCTTATCTTTTCTTTGAGCGGACTGGTGATGGCTGGGTTGCAGTCGAACCAGCACTTTTTCCTGCCGGCACTCGCCCCGATCTTGTATGACCTGGGACAGATATTTGGCGCGCTCATTCTGGCACCGACAGAAGGTTACAGGATTGGGGGAATCACACTGCCAGCTTTTGGGTTAGGCGTGGATGGACTGGTTTATGGTGTCATTCTTGGAGCCGCCCTGCACCTCCTGATCCAGGTGCCGGGTTTGATCAAGTATCACTTCAAGTGGAGCCCGAAAATTGATATTCACGATCCGGAGACACGCAAGGTTTTCCGCATGATGGCTCCTCGCCTGATCAGCATGTTTTGTATTCAAATGATTTTCATGGCGCAAGATAATTTCGCCTCCAGGCTTGAAGTGGGCTCAGTGACTGCGCTCACCTACGGTTGGTGGATCATGCAAGTCCCTCAGACACTATTGGGCACCTCGATCGCCACCGCAATTCTTCCAACACTATCGGAACTTTTCAGCAGTGAACGCTTTGACGAGTTGAAAGAGAAAATTGAACGCGCCGGTAAGGTGATGCTGGCACTGACCATACCAGTTGCCATTGTAGCCGGTGTGGTGCTGACACCAGCCATCCAAGCTTTCTTGGGTCTGGAGCCGGCGGATACCGCCCGCGTGGTAGACGTTTCCCGAATTTACCTGATTGGGATTGTAGGTCATTCGATGGTTGAGTTATTTGTGCGCAGCTTCTACGCCCTGCAAAAACCCAAGTATCCACTTATGGGAGCTGTGGCAACCTTGGTCGTCTTCATATTATTGAGCCTGGTGCTTTCACCGGCATTGCAGGCGAAGGGCATTGCAGCAGCAAACACCTTAGCTTATTCGCTGCAGGCAGGATTGCTGTTGGTGCTCCTGAACCCCCACCTGACGTCCAAGCTAAGGTTAAGCAAATCCTTCTTGATGGGATTGATTGGGGCAGCTTTGGGTGGAGGAGCGGCTTTTGCCGCTCTTAATTATGCTCCGCGATTTGCGGGAACCCTGATCGGGGCAGTGGCGGGGGCAGTTTTGGGGCTGGCAGTGGCTGCTGTTGTGATCCGGGAGGATTTCGCGAATTTACGACAATTGTGATGAGAAAAACCGGAGCTTGCCTCCGGTTTTTTATCTATACACTCTCGGCAAGGGACTGGAAACTGACTGCCTAAGGACGTGACTCATCGCACATCAAGGTCCTTCGGTGGTGCTCCGGATGACAGCAAATTCAGGATGATAACCTGGACTCAGGCTTGGCTGCCAAACAAATCGTACGGTCCGACACCTTCGATTACAACGGAGGTCATATCGCCAACTTCAGCGCGACCATTTGCCACAACCAAGCCGTCGATTTCCGGGGCATCACGATAAGTTCTGCCGATAATGACCGCTTGCTCTTCATCCACACCTTCCACCAGGAGATCCAATGTCTGCCCGACGAGGGATTGCTTTTTTTGCAGAGCCAGGCGTGACTGGAGCTCCATCAGTTTTTCACGGCGGGCTTCTTTTACTTGTGTGCTGACTGGATCTCCCAGATTTTCAGCAAATGTGCCCACTTCGGGAGAATAGGTAAAGACGCCCAGGTTGTCAAACTGCATTTCCCCGACAAACTGGTAAAGTTCTTCGAAACTTTTTTCTGTCTCGGTTGGGAAGCCAACGATCAGGGTTGTGCGCACAACCAGTGCTGGGATGCGGTCTCGCATAGTCTGGATCGTGCGTCTGACCCAATCGATGTCAGAAGGTCGGCGCATACTTTTTAACACATCCGAACTGGCGTGTTGAAGAGGAATATCAAGATAAGGCAAAAGTTGATCAGAGGTCGCCATCAATTCGATCAGATTGTCTGAGATCATACCCGGATAGGTATAGAGCAACCGCAACCAGGGCACCTCCGGGACTTCCGGCATCAATTTGCGGAGAAGATGATACAAGCCATCCTTTTCACCCCGGTCTGCAGCATAGGCTGTAACATCCTGAGCGATCAGATTAATCTCGTTGACACCAACCTCCTGGAGAAAACGGGCATCGTTCAAAACGTCTTCGACTGGACGGCTGACAAGGCTGCCTTTGATGCCCGGAATGGCACAAAAAGCACAGGAGCGATGGCAGCCGTCGGCGATTTTAAGATAGCTGCTGCCGCCTTGAATGGTCGTGTAGGAGGCTCCGGGAGCGTATTCGAGTTCAGGATAACCCAAGTAGGCACCAACTGTGACTCCTTTTTTCAGGCTGCGAACCAACGGAATGATATCTTCCAGGCGGCGGGTGCCGATCAGACCGTCGATGCCTGGTTGGGCTTGTAACAAATTGTCACGCCAGCGCTCTGATAAGCAGCCAGTCACGATCAGTTTTTGCCTGGTGTTTTTCAGACCAGCGAAGTCCCGGATGGTATCCAGGGATTCCTGACGAGCATCGTGGATGAACCCGCAAGTATTGACAAGAACAAATTCAGCCTGTTCGGGTGATTGTGAATATGTGAGCCCTTCTGCTTCCAGAAGTTGAGCCAGAACGTTGGAATCGACCAGATTTTTAGCACAGCCAAGGCTGATGAGGTGAAAGGTGTTTCTTTTCATGGATATCCTATGGGTTTTCACCGGCGTCAAGTATAGATAATTCTGTCATGCCTTCTGTCGTGAACAAAAGCCGGGCTGGTGTGCCAAGAGCTTCTGAAATTGGTTCAACGCTACGCTGGTTGAAGATGATCTCAATAGCAGAAACGTTTCCAGTTTCCAGTTCTATTTCTTCATCACCTGTATAGGTTAAAACGTTACCTGCCAATTGTCTGCCCTGGAAGATCATATCGCCATCTGCAGTGATCCTGAGCCAAACATTTTGGCGGATCAGCAGGACGATCTCGAGGTTGGCATCAGTTTCTGAAGTCACATAAAAGGGGGTGGCGGTGGGAATGATCTGTTCAATTTCTGCTTCGATTGTCGGCGCATTTTCGGTCACAACCTCGGTTGGCTCTGAAAGCAGAACTTCAGCTACGGCTGGTAAAGTACCTGTTAGTTGGGGTTCTTCCTGGGGGAATGACATACGGGATATGCCCCAAATGAGAAAACCGACAATCCCCAGGATCATCAGGCTGCCAAAGAAAAGATCCAGGGTGAAAAACCGTTTCAGATTAACCAGGAATTTGGGAAGAATTCTGGGAGTCTTGCCCTGGCGAGGTACGCCATTATTCTTCTCGAGCCTGCGTTTTTGGATGGCGTCCGCATAACGGATCATGACCCCGGCTACGTCCAGATTAAGAAAGCGGGCGTAAGATTGCAGGTGACCTTTGAATTGCATGGGATTTATGAAGGCATCCAGGTCGCCGCGTTCGATACTTTTCAATTGATCCTTCGGGATATGGGTCTCTTCTTCGATCACATCCCAGGTGATATTGAGATACCGACGGCGGGCTGCTAATTCTCGACCGATCGACATCAACGCTTCGTTTGATTCAGGCGTTTCTGCGGCTGTAAGAGTTGGAGTAGGCGTCTCGATTGTCACTTCAGGTTCGTTTTGAGGAACAATGGAGGGTTGATCAGAAGGTTGGGTGAGTCGGGTGAGAAGGTTTCTTTTCTTTTTCGCCTTTTCGACCATAGGTTTTGGATCAATTAGCTCTGGTTTGATTTCGGGGATTGGTAATTCAATGGGAGGTTCTTCCGCAAGTTCTTCTTTTAACCCTAAAAAGTCGGCGTAAAGTTTTAGAAAACCTTTGGTTTGCGTGGATGAGCTGAGCTCTGAATATTCTTCATCTTCCAAATCCTGCAAGATCGCCAAACGGATGCGCGTAGCAGTAGCAATCTGTTCCAGAGAGATGCTGCGTTCCAGGCGGATTTTCTTAAGCTGAGAACCTGAATAAGCCATGATGCTGATTCTAACAAAAAAATAGCCTGCTGAAATAACTCAGCAGGCTGCTACCCTTTTTACAATCCAGAGACCTATGCTTCAGGTGTCTCAGTTTCAGTGGAATCGTCTTCAGTCTCTTCGATTTCGATATATTCTTCTTCAACGGCGGGCACGAAGACTTCACCTTCACGGTGAACAACAACACGAACTTCAGGAACCAGGTCAAGTGTCAGGTTGACAGGGATCATGTATTCGCCCAGGTTACGGATCGGTTCTGTGACCAGTTGGGTGCGTTCCAGTTCGATGCCTTTTTCAGCTTTGATGCGGTCGGCGATCGCTTGAGCGGAGACTGAACCATAGAGTTTGCCAGTTTCACCGGCTTTGACCGGGAAGAAGAGATCCAACTTGGCGAGCACATCGGCAACGCTCTTCAATTCGACATTGAGCGCAGCACGGCGTTCGGTGGCTCGTTTAGCGATGGCTTCGGCGACCTTACTGGAGCTTTCGGTGGCGGGAATTGCCAAACCCTGGGGGATGAGGTAGTTGCGGCCATAACCGTTGGCGACTTTCTTGATATCGCCGGCGCGGCCTAATTTGTAAACGTCCTTAACTAACAAAACTTTCATTTCTAGCCCTTTCTATGCTAAGTGATTTAATGGTGGATGAAGGGTACAACATCCAAGCCGGTCAATATTACCACAAAATGTGGTTTGTAAAGCAGAAAAATTAGGATTTTCATCCTAAGCCTTGGTTTCAACAGCATGGTTGCTTTACAAGGTTCTTGACGGTTTTGATGCTAAGATCCTTCGCTTTGCTCAAGATGACAGACTTTTACAAAGATCAGGATGATAAAAATTTACGAGGCTCAGGTTCACAGTAAAAGAGGGCTGAGAAACAAATGGGTGACAGAGGCTTTTTTTACCGTTCGAGGTTTCCATCAGGTATACTTAAATTGTTAACCATTAACCTATTCTTGAGGAGAGGTATGACAGACCAAACTAATTTTGATGAATGGCAGGAGAAATGCTACGATCCAGCCATCAAGCGTTTCCCAGAACGAAAAAAGCAGTTTAAGACTTCATCCAATATCTCTGTCCCAGCGGTTGTACCACCTGAGCAGATCAACCCGGAACAATACGAAGAACTCGGTCTTCCCGGAACCTACCCTTATACCCGTGGGGTCCAGCCGACCATGTATCGCGGACGCTTGTGGACGATGCGCCAGTACGCCGGTTTCTCCAGCGCAGAAGAATCCAACAAACGCTACCGCTTTTTACTGGACCAAGGACAAACAGGATTGAGCGTGGCATTCGACCTGCCAACACAAATTGGCTATGACGCCGATGATCCAATCGCTCTTGGCGAAGTGGGTAAAGTGGGCGTTTCCATTTCATCGATCGAGGATATGGAAACATTATTCAACCAGATCCCGCTGGATAAAGTCTCTACAAGCATGACTATTAATGCTCCGGCTGCCGTTCTGTTGGCAATGTACATCGCGGTGGCGAAGAAACAAGGTGTGCCTTCCACGGCACTACGCGGAACCATCCAGAACGATATTCTGAAAGAATATATCGCCCGCGGGACATATATCTTCCCACCCAAACCCAGTATGCGCCTGATCACCGACATTTTTGAATTTTGCAGGCAGGAAGTACCCAACTGGAATACGATCAGCATTTCTGGTTATCACATCCGCGAAGCCGGTTCCACAGCGGTTCAGGAAATTGCTTTTACGCTGGCAAATGCGATCGCCTACATTGAAGCAGCCATTGAGTCAGGTATGGATGTGGATGAGTTTGCCGATCAGCTTTCCTTCTTCTTCAATTCGCATAACAACTTTCTTGAAGAGGTCGCCAAGTTCAGGGCAGCCAGGCGTTTGTATGCCAAGATCATGCGTGAACGGTTTGGCGCAAACAAAATTAAATCGGAACTTCTGCGCTTCCATACCCAAACAGCCGGTTCAACGCTGACGGCCCAGCAGCCTGAAAATAACGTTGTCAGGGTCACTTTGCAGGCTCTGGCAGCTGTATTGGGCGGGACCCAGTCACTTCACACCAACAGCATGGACGAAGCGCTGTGGCTGCCGACGGAAAAATCGGTGCAAGTAGCGCTGCGTACCCAACAAATCATTGGTTATGAATCGGGCGTAGCGGATTCCGTTGACCCCCTGGCGGGATCCTACCTGGTGGAATACCTGACCGATGAAATTGAAAAAAGAGCTTCTGAATACATCGACAAAATTGATGCTATTGGCGGGGCGCTGGCTGCGATTGAAAATGGTTATATTCAGAATGAGATCCAGGAAGCCGCCTTCCAGGCACAGCGCAACCTGGAAAATCTGGAAGACATTGTGGTTGGTGTCAATAAATTCCAGGTAAATGAAGAAATATCGTTGGAATCGTTGAAAATTGATCCGAAGATCGAACAAGACCAACACGAACGCCTGGCTGCACTGCGCGCTTCGCGTGACAACCTAATGGTTGAAGCCCTGTTGAACAAGCTTGAGCAGACCGCCAACAGCGATGCCAACCTGATGCCAGTCATCATCGAATGTGTGGAAAACAGGCTTACGCTGGGTGAGATCTGTAACCGGTTGAGGAAAGTTTGGGGAGAATACGTTGCCCCCAATTTTATTTAGGGAAACATTCATAGGAGAGAGATGGCAAAGATTACCAAAGTAAACCACGTGGCGATCGTTGTACGGGATATCGAGGAATCACTCAAATTTTGGGAAGAGAGCCTGGGTTTGTCCCTGGACCATATCGAAGTGGTCCCATCCCAGCATTCCCGGGTTGCGTTCATTCCTGTTGGTGACAGTGAAGTTGAACTGGTGCAGCCCACCAGCAGCGAAACCGGACTGGCAGCGTACCTTGAGAAAAAAGGTGAAGGCATGCACCACCTCTGCATGGAAGTGGACGATATCGACCAGAAATTGGCAGAATTGAAAGAAAAAGGCGTACGACTGATCAATGAGACTGCTGAAGTATTGCCAGGACGTAAGATGGCATTCATCCATCCCAAGGCTGGAAATGGTGTTTTGATCGAACTTTACCAACTGACTGACTGAACCAAAAAGCCACAAGGAGGCAACATGATCATTAAGAACGGCAGCATTGTGACATGGGGTGAACCCAACCAGATCCTGGAAAGGCATGAGATCCTTGTTCAGGACGGAATCATCAGAGCGATCGAGCCGGAAGGTCGGCTGACTGAAAGGTTCCCACAAGAAGAGGTTTTGGACGCGGAGGGTCAGGTGATCATGCCTGGCAACATCTGTGCTCATACTCACTTTTATGGGGCTTTTTCTCGTGGGATGGCGATTCCGGGTGAGCCAGCGGTAAATTTCCAGCAGATCCTTGAAAAACTCTGGTGGAAACTGGACAAAGCCCTGGATGAAGAAGGTACTCGCTATTCTGCCCTGACGCTCTTGATCGATGCCATTAAATACGGCACAACGACCGTCATTGACCACCATGCCTCACCGAATTTCATCGATGGCTCGCTGGATGTGGTCTATGAAGCCGTCAGGCAGTCTGGCTTGCGCTCAGCGTTATGTTACGAAGTCACTGACCGTGACGGTGAAGAGCGTGCCCTGGCAGGTATCCGGGAAAACAGCCGATTTATCAGCCGGGTAGAGACGGGTGAGATCGACCCTATGGTCAAAGCCCACTTTGGCTTACACGCCAGTCTGACCGTTTCGGATGAGACGCTAGATAAATGTGTCGAGGCGAATGGAAACAGAGTTGGCTTTCATGTACACGCCGCTGAGGGGATGGTTGACCAAGAAGATTCGCTGGCGAAGTACGGCAAGCGGGTGGTAGAGCGATTTTGGGACAAACAAATCCTGAGCGAGCGGAGCATACTGGCACACGGTATTCATCTTTCGGACAATGAGATCAGACTCCTGGCTGAAAGTGGCAGCTGGCTGACCCACCAACCGAGATCCAATATGAACAATGCAGTGGGCGTGGCAGCAGTGGAAAAATTGCTGGAAAGTGGTGTCAATCTGTGTTTGGGTAATGATGGCTTTTCGAATGCTATGTGGCAGGAATGGTTCTTCACTTACCTGCTGCAAAAAGACCATAAGGGCGACCCAAGGGCAATGAATGGTTATGACGTCATCAAGATTGCAGTCGGGAATAATTCAAGACTTGCCACCCAAATCTGGGAAGGTTTGCGTGTAGGCGTAATTGAACCAGGTGCAGCTGCTGATATCATTTTCGTCGATTATCACCCAATCACTCCCATGACTGCAGGGAATCTACCCTGGCACATCCTGTTTGGATTCCGGGATGGGATGGTCACGATGACCATGGCGGGTGGGAAGGTTTTGATGAAAGACCGCAAGCTCCTGTTCCTGGATGAAGCGGAAATTGCTGCAAAATCACGCGAAGTTGCTGCCCAGACATGGGCTCGCGTCGCACTAATGTAATGGAGAACAGATGAAATACACGATTGGAATTATTGGCGGTACTGGAAAAGAAGGCAGTGGATTGGCTTATCGCTGGGCGTTGGCTGGACACAAAGTGATCATCGGTTCACGCCAGGAAGAAAAAGCACTGGCTGCTGTAGACACCCTGTTCGAGAAGATTGGCGAGCAGGAAGTAGAACTTTCCGGAACGTCCAATGCGGAGGCTGTTAAAGCCTGTGACATCGCGGTGTTGACCGTCCCATTTTCAGCGCATGCAAGCACGCTGGAAGGACTCAAAGAAGAATTGCAAGGAAAGTTATTGATCGACGTTTGTGTTCCCCTGGTGCCGCCGAAGGTGAGCAAGGTGCAGATGCCCCCCGAAGGCAGCGCAGCATTGCAAGCCAAGGCAATATTGGGACCTGAGGTGCAGGTGGTGGATGCTTTCCAAACGATTGCTTTTGAACACCTGTTATCGGGCGAAGAAATTGAATGTGACGTTTTGGTAGCTGGCGGCAATAAGGAATCCCGTGAAATCGTGATTGGTTTGGCGGAAGATATTGGTTTGAAGGCCTGGGATGCTGGTGTGATTGAGAATACGGTTGTGGTCGAAGGGATGACGTCGATACTCATCGGTCTGAATATGAAATACAAAGTACCTTCATCCGGAATTCGTATTACTGGGATCGAATGAGCCAACCAAAACAAATCACACTCAGCGCTATAACTGGAATTCCGCTCATCCAGGAAGGTGACGACCTGGCAGAGATCATTTACCAGGCGGCAGCAGACTGTGAAATGGTATTTATGGATGGCGATGTGCTGATTTTGGCGCAAAAGATCGTTTCCAAGTCGGAAGGACGGTTGGTCAACCTGACAACCGTCATTCCCACAGCGGAGGCAGTTGAATTAGCCGCCTTTTTGGATAAACGACCTGAATTGGTCGAAATGATCCTCAGAGAGAGTTCGGAAGTATTGCGAACCCGTCCTGGAACGATCATCGTCCAGCACAAGGCTGGTTTCGTTTGTGCCAATGCCGGTATCGACCATTCCAACGTCAAAGGACCCTGGGGTGATGACAATGACTGGGTTTTGCTGCTTCCGGAAGACTCGGATAAAAGTGCTGAACTTATCCGCAAAAGTCTTGAAGAAAAAACAGGCAAAAGGCTGGCAGTGTTGATCATTGATTCTCATGGTCGCGCCTGGCGAAACGGCATTGTGGGAACGACCATTGGATTATCTGGATTGCCTGGTTTGGTGGACATGCGGGGAACAGAAGATATGAATGGCTACAAGATGCGGGTAACCACCGTTGCAGCCGCTGATGAACTGGCTGGAGCAGCTTCGCTTCTGATGGGTCAGACCAGTGAAGGTACTCCGGTTGTGCTCGCAAGAGGTTTTCCATACCCGCTGAGGGAAGGGTCTGTGACTGAATTGATCCGTGACAAAGAAAGAGATCTGTTCAGATGAGCGAATATACCTTTCCTCAATTTTCTACGCTGAAAGTTGCTGTGCTGGCTGGTGGTGTTGGCGGAGCAAAACTGGTGCTCGGTCTGGACCGAGTGCTCTCCCCTGGAAATCTGACTGCCATTGTAAATACTGGTGACGATTTCACCCATTTTGGGTTGAAAATATGCCCGGATATCGACTCAGTCTGCTATTCACTGGCTGGTTTGGCGAACAAGAGCTATGGCTGGGGGCTGGAAGGTGAGACCTGGAGTGTGGCAGATGCGTTGGAAGCTTTGGGAGCGCCGACCTGGTTTCAACTGGGCGACCGCGACCTGGCAACCCATTTGGAACGCACCCGCCAGTTGGGACAAGGCAAGAAACTCAGCCAGGTTGTTGAAGATTTTTGTGCCAAATGGGGCATCTTGAGCCATATTTACCCCATGAGTGACGAGGATGCTCCTACCCTGATCGAAACGAAAAGTGGAACGATCTTGCCGTTCCAGGATTACCTGGTGCGGGAAAAGGCGCAGCCCGAGGTCAACCGCATTCTGCTGCACGGCGGTCTTGGACCGACTCCCTTACCAGAAGCACTGCTCGCCATCCAGGAGGCAGAACTGGTGGTGATTGCCCCCTCCAACCCCTGGGTAAGCATTGACCCTATCCTGAAACTGCAAGGTGTCAGAGAAGTTTTAAAGGAAAAATATGTTGCAGCAGTATCCCCAATCATTCAGGGCAAAGCCATCAAGGGTCCGGCAGCAAAGATGTTTGCCGAGCTTGGTATCCAACCATCCAGCCTGGCAGTGTTGGAGCACTATTCCGAATTAATTGATCTGTTTGTCTATGATGCCAGTGAAAAACCAATGTCGTCCAGCGATATTCCAAAAGGTATCGAAACCCTTCAACTGCAAACCATCATGACTGACGAAGCGGATAAGATGCAGCTTGCCATTGCCATCCTTCAACATTTTCTTTCCATCGAAGGAGGCAAATGACTTTGTGGGCAGTGCTTCCGGTCAAACCATTGTCCAGAGGGAAGTCACGTTTGCATGGCTGCATGAAAGCTGAAGAAATTTGCGCTTTCAATCGCTGTTTGTTCGAAGAAACATTTCTAAAACTTAAATCCTGCAGAGGCATAGATCGCATCCTGGTAGTGAGTCAGGATGAAGCAGTGTTGGAAACCACCCGTCAGATGGGCGGCTATGCGCTAAAAGAAGAGAGACAAAGTAGCCTCAACGCAGCAGTATCTCAAGCGCTTGAATTCATTATGGAAAATGACCCAGGGAAGGTGTTGATCATCCCTACCGATTTGCCCTGGATGACAGCTCAGGACCTGGCAGAACTTCTTAAGCTTCGCCGGGAAGGAGAATTTATCGCGATTGTTCCGGATGAACGCCAATGGGGTACCAACGCAATTCTTCTGAGTCATCCTGGACTGCTCAAGCCCCAATACGGAAGGCGTTCTTTTCAAAAGCACGTCTTACAAGCAGCCAACCGAGCCGTGGAACTCATCGTTTGGTTGAACAAGAATATCCAAAAGGACCTTGATACACCTCACGATTTACTAATCTATAATAAAATCAAGATCAATCCAATCCATATATTAACTGAGTAGAAAGGACTTCTCACCATGTTCGAAAAAGTTGCTCTATACCTCCAGGACGCCCATGATTTACGCGATGGTCTCGATATCGTCAGATATGCCGAAGAAAAAGGTTTTCACTCCGTTTGGCAGGCTGAAAGCCGGCTGGTACGAGACGCCATTGTTCCCATGGCAGCCTATGCAGCTGTGACTGAGAGGATCAAGGTTGGATCCGCAGTGATCAACAACTGGACCCGCAATATCGGTCTGCTGGCTTCCACCTTTCTGACCATGGATGACCTGGCACCGGACCGAATCATCTGCGGTATTGGCGCCTGGTGGGATCCGCTGGCAAAAAATGTGGGTATCAACCGCACCAAGCCACTCAAGGCAATGGAAGAAACCATCACGGTTTTACGTCGACTCCTGAATATGGAAAATGTCACTTTCGATGGTGAATTTGTACAGGTGAACGGCATCGAACTGGATGTTGTGCATGGTCGCCGTGAACCGCGCAATGTGCCCATCTATATCGGCGCAACCGGTGGCAAGATGATTGAAATGACCGGGCGAATTGCTGATGGTATCGTGATGAACTATTGTGTTCCGGTGGAGTACAACGACTACGCCCTGGAACAACTTGACAGAGGCTTAAAACAAGCTGGACGGAAGATGGAAGAATTCGACCGTCCGCAGTTGGTGGTGTGCTCGGTGGACGAAGATCATGACAGGGCGATCGATACGACCCGTGAATTACTGACCCAATACCTGGCGCAGCAACCGCATATTGCCCAGGCATCCGGTGTTTCCAAGGATGTGGTTGAAAGCATCCAGGCAATTTTAGGCTGGCCTGCCACTCACGAACAAATCCAGGCTGCCAAACACCTGGTACCGGAAGACCTGATCCATCGCATAACAGCCAGCGGCACACCGGATGAAGCCCGCGCTAAAGTGCAGGAGTATATCGATCATGGCTGTACCTGCCCGATTTTGTACGGTGTGGGCGGCAACACCAAACTACTGATCGATACTTTTGCGAAAGAGAATTGATGCAAAAATTACCTGGCAGCAAAGGCTGCTATGTTTGCGGGAGAGAGAACCCGATCTCCCTGAAACTGGATTTTTACTTTACTGAAAACGGAGAAGTCACCTCCGAGTTCAGTTTTTCTGAGAACTATGCCGGCTATCCGGGGATGGTGCACGGTGGTAACATCGTGGCAGTTCTGGACGAGACAGCCGGAAGGGCACTCACAACGGATGACCCGGACCGGTTCATGGTGACCAGCGAATTGAAAGTTAAGTACATAAAACCTGTGCCAACTGAAATGCCCCTTGTCGTGATTGGAAAACCAGTGAAAAAACGCGGAAGAATGGCGGTTGGCTACAGTGAAATACAAACGAAAGATGGTGTCGTTTTGGCAACCTGCGAGGCTTTTTTCGTAGATGTGACAGAAAAATTTGGCGAAGACAACCTGGAGGATTCCGGGTGGAAAGTGTATCCAGATGACTGAGAAATTGATTCAATACTTGCGACCTACTTCTAAGCAGGAAGCCTGGGCCCTGAAAGAAAAATTTGGTGACAAAGCCCAGTTTCTCTTTGGAGGTAATTTTCAACCATGGTTGGAGGAAAACGCAGAGGTCCTGATCGACTTGCAGGATACCAACCTGGATGACATTGAGTGGACTGGTCCTGGTCTGAGATTTGGCGGACTGACCACCTTAAAGCAATTGGAAGAAGCCCTTGACGTGGCTGATTTTCGGGAAGCTCTAAATATTGAGTATGGTCTGAATGTGCGCAACAGCCTGAGCCTGAGCAATTTTTTGTCACAGACCAACGGACGTTCTCCGGTCTTGTGTTGTATGATGGCGCTTGGATCAAGAATCGCAACGTTGAATAACGCTGAAGAAATCTCTTTGACTCAGTTTTTGCTGGATCGGGTTTCGGAGGATCCTGCGATCAACCTTTTCATGCCCGAACCAAAACTTCTGGCGTTTGAAAGCGTTGGAAGAAGCCCTAAAGACTTGCCGATTGTCTGTGTATCTACAGCAAAAAGCATAGATGGCAACATCCGTGTGGCTGTTGGAGGAACCAAAAAGGTACTTCCCGGATTCACATTGCAGGGTTTTGATGACGATGGTCAGGAGCAGATCAAGTCATTATTGTCAGACACTGATGATGAATGGGCAAGCGCAGAATATCGTCAGGAGGTGGGGGCAGTGCTGCTCTCGAGAGCGCTGCAAAAGCTGCACCTTCAGGCAGGTCATCAGGAGGCGAAATGAACATAACTCTTCTTATCAATCAGAAAGAATTCCAGGTCGATGTCAGACCGGAAGAGAAGCTGCTGGGCGTCTTACGCCAACTTGGATTCCTGGGCGCAAAGTCCGGGGGTTGTGTCAAAGGGGAGTGCGGTGCCTGCACTGTTTTGATGGATGGTAAAGCTATCAACAGTTGTATGTTCCTTGCCCTACAAGCCCAGGGACATGAAATTGAAACCATTGAGAAGGCTGGACAACATCCTCAGCAGGGTTGGAAGACTACCGATGGATACTCGATTTTGCAGCAGGCATTCATTGAGAGCGGTTCTGTGCAATGCGGTTATTGTACGCCGGCAATGATCCTGGCGGCAAAAGCCTTGCTGGATCAGAATCCAGAGCCAACCGAAGCAGAAGTGCGCGATGCCTTGTCTGGCGTTTTGTGCCGGTGCACGGCTTACGTGAAACCGGTGCAGGCTGTTTTGGCTGCTGCTGAAAAAATCCGGGCGATGACAAAATGGGATAGCACCCCTGCTGACATTTCAGCCTATGAGCCCGAGATTTTCACGCTGGATCAGCGTGAAACCACCGCCACGATCGGAAAATCTGAGATCAAAGTCGATGCTGCCAAGTTGGTGCAAGGCAAACCTGCCTTTACCGCTGACTGGCAGATGCCAGGCATGCTGCACGCGAAAGTATTGGCTTCACCCTACGCTCACGCAAGGATAAAAAACATCGACGCCAGCCAGGCAAGAGCCCTGGACGGCGTGGCGGCAGTTTTGACCTGGGAAGACCTACCGCGTGTGGTTCACTCGACAGCTGGTCAGTCTGACCCCATTCCAGGACCGCTGGATATGTTCTCGCTGGATAACAAGGTCCGTTTTGTGGGAGACCGGGTGGCGATGGTTGCCGCGGAAACCCTGGAAATCGCTGAAAAAGCATTGAGCCTGATCAAAGTCGAGTATGAAGTCATCCCTCCGATCATCGACATGCGGGAAGCGATGCAACCGGGTTCTCCGGTGATCCACGACGAAATCGAATATGTAAATTTTGCCGACTCTGACCCAACCATTAACCTGGCTGCCAAGATCCGGATCGATATCAATGATGTTGAGAAGGGTTTTGCTGAAGCTGATCGAATCTTCGAACAGGAATATTGGGTGCCCAAAGTTCAGCAAGCCCACATCGAACCGCATGTCACCCTGACCTGGTGGGATGAGGATGATCGCCTGGTGGTGCGCACCAGCACACAAGTGCCTTTCCATGTACGACGGATGATCGCACCTGTGATCGGCTTGCCTGTCAAACGCATACGGGTGATAAAACCGCGGATAGGCGGCGGCTTTGGCAACAAACAAGAAGTGCTGATTGAAGACGTTGCCGCTCATCTGACTATTGCTACTGGCAGACCAGTACTCTATGAGATGACGCGCGAGGAAGAATTCATTGCTTCGCGTTCCAGGCATCCGATGCACATTCGGATGAAAACCGGTGTGAAAAACGACGGTACCATGACCGCTAACGAGATGTATGCCTTGTCAGACACCGGCGCGTATGGCTGCCATGCCCTGACGGTGACCGGCAACACTGGTCAGAAATCCATGGGTTTGTATGTAGGCGATGGCGAGTACCGAAAGAAACCCAATATTCGTTTCTACGCCGATATTGTCTACACCAACACACCGCCATCCGGTGCCTACCGAGGCTACGGCGTGCCCCAGGGTTATTGGCCTCTTGATCGTCATCTTGAAATGATAGCCCGTGAGCTGGGGATGGATCCGACCGAATTCCGCTTGAAGAACGCTTTGAGACCGGGTGAATTCCAACCATTCAGCACAGCCTGGAACGAAGGACGCGAACCCGTGCCAGAGATTATCTATACTGTCGGGTTGGAAGAGTGCGTGCGACAGGGCAAGGTTGCTATTGGCTGGGACGAGAAATTTGGCAATGAAGACTGGCACTCGGTTCCTGGCAAACCCCACCTGCGACGCGGAATTGGCGTTGCCACAGTGATGCAAGGCACGGCAATCCCCTATCTGGATATGGGCGGCGCTCACATCAAGATCAATGACGACGGCAGCTTTAACCTGATGGTCGGCGCCACTGACCTTGGCACTGGCAGTGATACCGCTTTGGCTCAAATTGCCGCAGAAGTCTTGGGAGTAAGGGTTGAGGACATGATCGTGACGTCCTCAGATACGGATACAACCCCCTTTGATGTCGGCGCTTATGCTTCTTCGACCACCTATATTTCCGGAACTGCTGTCAAACGAGCTGCTGACAAGGTTGCTGAGAGCATAAAGGAACGGGCAGCGATCATTTTTGCGGATCGCGGATTTGAATTTGCTCCTGAAAGTATCGTTTTGAGGGAAAATCACGCAGTAGCACCCAATGGCGATCGAGTCAGCATGGCAGAAATCGCCCTGGATTCCCTGCACTGGCGCAAACAAGAGCAGATCATGGCGAGCGCTTCGTATGTCTCACCAAATTCGCCGCCACCTTTCGCGGCGCAGTTCGCGACTGTTTTGGTTGACCTCGAGACAGGGCAGGTCACGGTCGAAGATTTGATCATGGCAGTCGATTCCGGTGTGATCATCAATCCGATCGCAGCGTCCGGTCAGATCGAGGGCGGCATTGCCCAGGCTCTGGGCTATGGAGTCTGTGAAGAGATGGTTTACGACGCAGACGGTCAACCCCGTGAAAAAGACCTGGTGGATTATCACATTTTCAGAGCAGACGAGATGCCCAACATCCGTTCGATCTTTGTGCAAACCTATGAAGAGACCGGTCCTTTTGGCGCGAAAGCAGTGGCAGAAATCCCGTTGGATGGGGCAGCACCTGCAATTGGCAATGCTGTTCTGGATGCATGCGGAGCAAGCATTTTGGACAATCCTGTCACTCCAGAAAAAATATGGCGTATCTTAAAAAACAAGTGAGATGTGAATGGAAAAAGGAATTTATCAGAAGAAAGCATCCGATCGGATCTACGTAACAGGTCATATCAACCCTGATACCGACTCGATTGCATCTGCAGTTGGCTATGCCTGGCTGCTGAATGAACGAGATGGCGAACCGACGGTTGCCAGCAGGGCTGGGGCGATCAATATGCAAACATCGTTTGTATTGAAGACGCTCGGGATCGAGCCGCCATTGCTCTTAACCGACGCAAGTCCCCGGTTTGATTCCGTTATGCGGCGACTGGATGTGGTTTCTCCTGAAAAATCACTTAATGAAGCCTGGACGATCCTTTCAAGGACCGGTGGGATCGCACCGGTAGTGAACGACGATGGAACGCCTTATGGCATGGTCACTGGCGGCAGTATGTTTGACTTCCTTCGAAAAATCATCGGACCGCATCCAAAATTTCGGGATATGACCATTTCAGAGATGCTGGATATTCAATGCCGGGAAGCTGCCACACGGAATATTCCGAAATTCCAGCCCCAGACTCGCATCAAAGATGTCATCAATCGCCTGCTAAGACAGGAATTCAATGAATATTGGGTGGTGGATGAAAACAACCGCTACCTGGGCATTACACGCCAACGTGATATTGTCAATCCGCCACGAATCAAGGTGGTATTGGTCGATCATAACGAACCGCAACAGTCGATCGCTTCCCTGGAGGAAAGCGAGCTTCTCGAAATCCTGGATCATCACCGTCTGGGCAACCAATCGACTCATAATCCAATTAAATTTACGGTCGATATTGTGGGCAGTACCTCGACATTGGTGTCTGAACAGATCTCGGAGGCTGGTTTGAGTGCTCCGCCCGAAATTGCTGGTCTGCTATTGGCAGGATTACTTTCCGATACGCTGATTCTGACATCGCCAACGACTACAGCTCGGGATAAGGCAATTGCCAATGTCCTGTCGCGTTGGGCGTTTGTGGCCGGATCCCCATTGGAAAATGAAAATATCCAAAGCTGGGGTGAAAGCATTGTTCGTGCCGGGGCAGGATTGTTGACACAAGAGCCGGATGTGATCGTTCGAACTGATATGAAGGTATACGAAAATGGCGGTTTCAAATTCGCGATCGCCCAGGTTGAAACCACTGATCTATACCAAATTGGCGAATATGTTGATCCTTTACGGGCTGCTTTGATAGGTCTTGTAAAAGAACAAGGGCTCGATTTTGCCGGTCTGATGGTCACCGATGTGGTGGAGGGCAGCAGCCGTATGATATTTGTGGATGCTCCGCCGGCTTTGGATGAATTACCTTACGAACCTTTGCCCGATGGGACATTGTTGGCGGTTGGGGTGGTATCTCGAAAGAAACAATTATTACCAATAATCTTATCCTTACTTGAGGTGTAATGAAAGAACTTTACGAAAAATTGTATGAAGCAACAAAATTAGGTCAACCAGTTTGTCTGTGCGTGGTGATCGAGACCAATGGTGCTGTTCCAAGACATGCCGGAAGCAAGATGCTGGTCTATCCCAATGCCCTGACCTTTGGGTCAGTGGGCGGCGGGCAGGTGGAAAATGAGACTGTGGATGCAGCTTTGCGAGCATTGAAAACTGGTCAGCCGGAAATCCTCCGATACACGCTTGACCCAAAACAGCAAAATGCGGTGGGAGTTTGCGGGGGAGATGTTACTGTTTACATCGAACCACAATCTGTGCGACCGGTCTTGCTGGTTTTGGGAGCTGGTCATGTGGGAAGATCAGTTGCCAAATTCGCCCAATTGCTTGACTTCAGAATAATTGTCTCGGATGACAGGGCAGAGCTTTGTACGAGCGAACAGATACCAGGTGAGGTGGAATTCCTGCCAATCCCAATGGAAGAGATCCCTTCCCATCTTGATATCAATGAGCAGGTATACATTGTGGGAGTGACGCGTGGAAGTGACGTGGATATTCTTGGTTTACCCACCATCCTTGAATACACACCGGCTTACATCGGGATGATCGGCTCACTCAAACGGTGGGGCACCACCAAGAAAGCTCTTTTAGAACGAGGGGTTCCAAGAGAGAGGATCGAATTGATCAAGTCGCCAATTGGCATTGATATTGAAGCTGAAACACCCGACGAAATTGCGATCAGTATTTTGGCTGAAGTTATCCAGGCTAGAAATCGATAATTTTTACCTCCAGGAGGACCCTATGTGGAAAAACTATCACATGCCAGAAACGGTTGAACAGGTGATCGACCTGTTGAGCGATGCAAGCAGCCAGACAAAAATCATTGCCGGAGGAACCGACCTGATGGTCGAGATCAGGGATGGCAAATGGCCTGGACTGGAGGATATGATCGACATCTCCAGGGTCCGGAATCTTGATGCCATCTTCCTGGATGAAGCAGGTTTGGTCCATATCCAGGCGAATGTCACCCATAATGACGTTCTCAAGTCGGATTTGCTTCGTGAACTTGCTTCGCCTCTCTACCAGGCTTGTTACCGGGTCTCCTCACCGCAATTACGCAACCGGGCTACTGTGGTCGGCAATTTGGTGACCGCATCTCCTGCCAATGACACGATCACTCCATTGATGGCGATGGATGCCAGCCTTGTGCTGATTTCCAGCAGGGGCGAGCGGCAGGTGCGACTGAATGAGTTTTATCTCGGACTGCGTAAGACGGTGAGACAGCCTGATGAATTGGTGCGAGAAATCGTCTTTAAACCATTGAAACCCAGCCAAAAAGGCAGTTTCATCAAGCAAGCCCTGAGAAAAACTCAGGCAATCGCAACTTTGAATTGCTGTGTGCTGATCGATTTGGATGAGGATGTGATCGTGGATGCGGTAATTACGATGGGGTCAGTAGCACCCACCGTGATCCACTCCATGGAAGCTGAAGAATTCCTGCGAGGAACAAAATTAAGTGCTGAGACTGCCAGGAGAGCTTCGGAACTGGCAGCCATGGATACCAGGACTATCAGTGATATTCGGGGTGGTGCCGATTATCGTCGGTACATGATGCAGGTTATTGTTGAAGATGCTCTCAAAGAACTGATGGAGAACCGACAGGACCAAAAGGTTCCACAAAACCCTGTAACGTTGAGCCAGGGGGCAGGCTGGCAGACAGTGCCAAATGGAGAATGGGACCAGGAACACATTGAGACGACAATCAATGGACAATCCCTTCAATTCGGGGGCGAGTTCAAAAGTACCCTTCTAAATTTTGTTCGGGAGCGCGTAGGTTATAGCGGTCCCAAGCCTGGTTGTGAAGAAGGGGAGTGCGGGGCGTGTACGCTGTACCTGGATGGCAAGGCAGTGGTGAGCTGCCTGGTACCAGCACCGAGAGCGCATATGGCAAACATCACTACGATTGAGGGTTTGGCAGAAGAAGGCCGACTTCATCCGGTGCAACAAGAATTCATCAAACACGGGGCTGTGCAGTGCGGCTATTGCACGCCCGGTTTTGTCATGGCAGCTGCAAAATTGCTGGAAGAAAAACCTCATCCGACTGAAGATGAGATCAAGGATGGCATCTCAGGTAATTTGTGCCGTTGTACAGGTTATTACAAGATTGTCCAGGCAATCGAAGCCGCTTGCCAGGGAGTTGGAGGTGAGCAATGAACGAGGTTGGTAAATCTGCCACACGTATTGACGCTCTGGCAAAAGTGACCGGTAAAGCCAAATATCCTGGCGACTTCACCTTTGCCGATCAATTATTTATGAAAGTTTTATTTTCGAAACGTGTGCATGCCAGGATTCTTTCTATCGACACTTCCTCTGCCGAAGCTCTGGATGGTGTTGTTCTTGTTCTGACCGCCCGCGATGTTCCTGTCAATGAATATGGTCTGATCTACAATGACCAACCTGTTCTTTGCGGACCCGGATCGGATAAGGAAGGGACGGATATCGTCCGGTTTGAAGGCGACCAGGTTGCACTGGTGATCGCCGAGAGCGCAGAAATCGCTGAAAAAGCACTATCCTTGATCAAGGTTGATTATGAAGACCTTCCTATCGTAAAAACTTTGGGCGACGCTCTGAAAGAGAACGCGACCCTGCTTCATCCAGGTCGGTCATCCAACATATTTCACCACAATATCATCAGGCATGGCAACGTGGAAGAAGCCTTTAAGAGTTGTGATGTGATCGTGGAAGGTGAATATCAGACTCCAGTGCAAGAACACGCTTACCTGCAGCCAGAAGCCGGGGTGGCGTTTTTGGATGATGAAGGCAGGATCACTGTAGTGGTGGGTGGACAGTGGACTCATGAGGACCAGGAACAGATCGCGCACGCTCTTTCACTTGAACCTGAGAAAGTGCGTGTAATCTATCCAGCCATTGGTGGGGCTTTCGGGGGCAGGGAAGACATGTCCATCCAGATCATCCTTGGGCTGGCGGTTCTGCGATTACACGAAAAAGGGATTGACCGACCGGTAAAAATTGTGTGGTCAAGAGAAGAGTCGATCGTTGGTCATGCCAAACGCCACGCTTACAGTATGAAGGCGAAATGGGGTGCAACAAAAGATGGCAAGATCCTGGCTGCTCAGTGTGAAATCTGGGCGAATGGCGGAGCGTATGCCTATACCTCGACCAAGGTGTTGGGCAATGCCACACTTTTGGCAAGTGGTCCGTATGAAATTCCCAATGTAGCTACAGATGCGTATGCCGTGTACACCAATGATATTCCTGGAGGAGCCTTCAGGGGTTTTGGAGGTCCACAGGCAGCTTTTATGGCTGAATTACAGGTTGACAAACTGGCAGACGCGCTGAAGATGGATCCGGTTGAGCTGCGAATGCGCAACCTCTTCAAAGAAGGTTCTGTTATTTCCATGGGCTCGGTCCTCCCTGAAGGTGTTACTATCCGTGAAGTGACAGAACGCTGTGCGCTCGAAGCTGGCTGGACCAAAATGGAGACGGGTTGGACGAGACCTATTCCTCCAAAATCAGAGAACGCGGATGTTAAATCAGCATGGAGCCTGGTTTGTGGGTTTAAGAATGTAGGTTTTTCTTACGGCGCACCGGAAAACTGTGGTGCCACCATTCAATTGGAAGGTGACGAGAAAATTGAACTTGCCAGGCTCTACCATTCAGGAGCTGAAGTTGGTCAGGGTTCGCACACCATTTTCACCCAGATCGCGGCAGAGGCATTAGGACTGCCTTTGAGCAAGATCCACACCTACTTTTCTGACACAGCCACTTCCCTGAATGCCGGCAGCGTTTCGGCTTCGCGCATGACTCACATGGCTGGTAACTCCATTATTGGTGCCGCCAAATTGGCTTTGGAGAGATGGGCGGAGGGCAACCGACCTGCGCTTGGATCTTTTGTCTACCGACCGCCAAAAACAACTCCGATGGACCCAGTGGATGGGCATTGTTACCCGAACTTTACTTATGGATATGTAGCCCAGGCTTTTTTGGTGGATGTTGATACCCGCACGGGCAATGTGCAGCTGCGTGAAGTGATCAGCGTTGATGATGTTGGCAAGGCGATCAACCCGCAATTAGTGGAAGGGCAAATTGAAGGTGCTGTCGTCCAGGCTGCGGGTTATTCGTTGATGGAAGACTGGAAGAAAAAGGATGCCAAAACTTTAACGGACAGGCTTTCAAGGTATCTGATTCCGACGGTAAGAGATATCCCAGTCAAAACCCGCAGCGTGATCATGGAATTGGCTGATCCAATTGGTCCATATGGCGCCCGCGGTGTCGGAGAAATGCCTTATCTTCCCTTTGCACCTGGCGTTCTTGAGGCTGTCTACCAGGCGACCGGGGTGCGTTTCAATCGCTTCCCGCTTACCGATGAGACTGTTTTAAGGGGTCTGGGCAAACTACCTGCGCACGAAGTTGGTTTCTGGGATTACGAGTAAAGCCTTGATTTCAAAAAAGGTTGCCGGGGTCATCCTGGCTGCGGGTGGTTCGAGCCGGTTTGGTGAAATTAAACAGCTGCTGCCCTGGAAACATAAAAATATCATTAATACTGTGGTTGAGACCACCGCCTTGGCAGGTCTCGACCCGATTTTGGTTGTCCTGGGGGCAAACGCTGGGCTAATTCAGGCAAGTTTGGATAATGAGACGGTGCAGGTGGTGACCAACCCGGACTGGGACAAAGGACAAAGCACTTCGCTCAAGGCTGGAGTCACCGCGATAAGACACACTGTGGACGGGGTCCTGTTCTTATTATGTGACCAACCTCATCTCACAGTGAATCTTGTCGACGCGGTGGTTGAGGAAGGTTTGAGAAGCGGTAAGGTGGTTACACCGATCATCGATGACCGGCGTGCCAACCCGGTGTACTTTCCTGCCTCTTGTTTTCCGTTGTTTGATACGCTGGAGGGAGATGCCGGCGGAAGACAGATCATCTCGGCTTGTCCGCATACGACCTTGCCCTGGCTGGATGATTGGATGGCGAGAGATATCGACACACCGGAGGATTATAGGGCGTTGCGTGACCACTTCGGATTGTGAGTGGGTCAATCTGACATTGTCTTCTGAAAAAGGTGAAGAATATACCTAAATTGATTGCATAGATCATTCGGAACTGAAGCTCAGGATGACAAATCGAAAAATAGTGTTCGATCGAAGGTGGGTACGGGAATTGCACGCTAAAGTATAATATAACCAACTTGGAAAACTAAGCGCCTGACCTGCCGATGCAGGTGACGAGGTGGAAGGTTTCTTCCCGCGAGGGAAGACTAACCATGGCAACATGGGAAAATCGATAGATCGGCGGATGCCTTCAGGGTCAACCCTTTTTCCAGGATAAAAAACAAAAAATCGAGGAGCACTTATGTGTGGAATTGTGGCTTACGTTGGCGGGCAGGATGCCACGCCTATTGTTGTCGATGGTCTCAGAAAACTGGAATATCGTGGATACGACTCGGCTGGTATCGCCATCCTTGATGATGGAAAAATCGAGATCCGAAGGGTTGCTGGCAAAGTTGAATTCCTTGAAAAACTGATCGAGAAAAATCCGGTTCAAGGATCAACTGGTATTGGACATACGCGTTGGGCAACGCATGGAGCTCCCAGTGAACTGAATGCCCATCCACACCTGGGTATGGCAGGCAGGATCGTGATTGTTCATAATGGCATCGTTGAAAACTATCTATCCTTGAAGGAAGAATTAATTTCTGAAGGTGTGGACTTCAAATCTGAAACCGACACTGAAACCATCGCCCACCTGATCGAGATTTTTTACAATGAGACCAACGATCTCTCCAGTGCCGTCCAAAAAGCTCTGAAAATGATCAAAGGCGCTCATGGATTGGTGGTAATGTCTACCGTTGAACCTGAAAAACTAATCACCGCCCGGTTAGGGAACGCTGGCGGAGTGGCGATTGGCGTAGGTGAAGACGAGATGTACATAGCCAGCGATATCCCTGCCATTGTCAGTCATACCCGGAAAATTGTTTTCCTGGAATCCGGTCAATTGGCGATCGTAAGACGAGATGGATTTACCGTCCAGGACCTGGAGGGTAACCAGATCCAGGCTGAGGTTCAGAACATTCCCTGGGACCCTATTTCAGCTGAAAAAGGAAAATACCGACATTTTATGCAGAAGGAAATCCACGAACAGGTACGATCCTTATCCGATACGTTGAGCGGGAGAATCGATTTCGAAAATTACAGAATCATCTTACCGGGCTTGAACTTGACCGAAGAAAAAGCCAGGAAGATAAAAAAGATTTTCATCACAGCCTGCGGTACAGCAGCTTATGCCGGGATGGTGGGAAAATACCTGATCGAGCATATCGCCAGGATTCCGGTTGAGGTAATGGTCGCCTCAGAATTCCGCTATTGCGATCCGATTTTAGACGCTGGTACAGTGGTGCTGGCGATTTCACAATCCGGCGAGACAGCTGACACGTTGGCTGCGATGGAAGAAGCACGCAAAAAAGGTGCGAGTTTGTGGTCGATCGTGAACGCGATTGGCTCTCAGGCTATGCGCGTAGCCGATGGATGCATCTCCATGCAAGTGGGACCCGAGATTGGTGTGGCTTCGACCAAAGCCTTCACCGCTCCGATCCTGGACCTCTATATGATCGCTGTATTTCTTGCGGATCTGCGGGGTGTGATTAACGAGCAAAGGCGACTGGAGCTGGTTAAAGATTTGTTGTCCGTCCCGTCCCTGGTCGAAAAAGCACTGGAAACAGAAAAAGCGATCAAGGAAATAGCCAGTCGATACAAGGATACCAAGGGGGCATTGTACATTGGGCGGGGTGTAAACATGCCCATTGCTTATGAAGGCGCTTTGAAACTAAAAGAGATTTCCTATATCCATGCGGAAGGTTATCCAGCAGGAGAAATGAAACACGGTCCAATCGCCCTGGTAGATGAAAGCCTGCCAGTAGTCGTGATTGCCACCCAGGACCCCTGGTATGACAAAATGATCAGTCAGATTGAACAGGCGAAGGCTCGCAGTGGAAAGGTTTTGGCGGTAGCGAACAAAGGTGATGAGCTGATCCCGACCATTGCAGACGACATTTTCTGGATTCCAAAGACACCCTGGCTGTTGAGCCCGGCTGTTACGATCATTCCACTGCAACTGTTTGCTTATCACATCGCAGCATTGCATGGATTGGATGTTGATCAGCCAAGGAACCTGGCAAAGTCGGTCACGGTGGAGTGATGTGAGAATGAGGCTTTTCGCCTTTCATTCTTGAAGAAGTGAAGAGCCTTAATATTCAACACATAAGATCCTTCTTTTCACTCAGGATAACAGGAAAAAGACATGCAAAAAGCGTGCATTGTGAGCGCACTAAAGTGGTGCTGAGCAAAAGACCGGCCTGAACAAAAAGATGACAATCACAGGATTAACAGGCTTCTAACTTGAAAAAAGCCGGTTGTCACCGTAGAATAAACGAAGAAAATTTTCACAGGAGAAAGCATTGATCACAAAAGACCAAGTACTCAACGCGCTCAGCAATGTCATGGATCCAGATTTGAACCGTGACCTGGTGAGTTTAAACATGATTAAAGACATCGAAATACAAGATGAGAAAGTCAGTTTTTCCATCGTGTTAACTACCCCCAGTTGTCCCTTGAAGTCAAAAATTGAAGCAGATGCCCGCCGGGCTGTGCTGACCATGACCGAAGCAAAAGTAGTGGATATCAATATGACTTCCAAAGTAAGCCAATCGACAACGCTCGATCTTTCAGGAAACTGTTTCAAGCATGTGATCGCGATCGGCTCTGGAAAAGGTGGTGTCGGAAAAAGCACGGTCTCGTTGAACATCGCGCTGGCTTTGGTAAGAGATGGTGCCAAGGTGGGTTTGCTGGATGCCGATATTTACGGACCAAACATTCCACGGATGTTGGGAATCGACAGGCTTCCCGAATCAAATGATGGTAAAAAAGTCAAGCCAGCCGAAATCCACGGGCTAAAGGTCGTTTCCATCGGTTTCCTTGTGCAATCAGGGCAGCCGCTGATTTGGCGGGGACCCATGCTGCATTCAGCCATCCAGCAATTTATCACTGATTTCGATTGGGGCGATCTTGACTACCTGGTGGTCGATCTGCCGCCTGGAACGGGCGATGTGCAATTGTCTTTGACTCAATCCATGCCCATCAGTGGAGCAGTAATCGTGACTACTCCACAGCAAGTGGCTGTTGATGATGCCTGGCGGGCAGTTAACATGTTTGAGAAGCTGGAGACACCCTTGTTTGGTATCGTGGAAAACATGGCTTTTCTGGAGATGCCCGATGGTACGCACCAGTACATCTTTGGCGAAAAAGGCGGTGAGCACCTTGCCTCCCAGGTTGGAGCTCGCTTTTTGGGAAGAATTCCTCTTGACCCCAGAATCGGGGTTGGAGGGGACATCGGCAGTCCGGTGGTAACCCAAGAGCCTCTCAGCCAAGCTGGAGAAGCACTGGTCGCGATTGCCCGAAACATAGCCGCAGAAGCGAGTAAAGAAGCTTTCAGGAAGAATCAGGCAGGATGATATAATAAAATATTATGTCTGAACAAAAACTCGTTGGAGTTCAATTCAAGCCTGTAGGCAAATCGTATAATTTTCTATTACCCGAAGAAATGGATGTTCAACCGGGTGAGTTTGTGATCGTGAACACTGCACGAGGGAAGCAAATTGGCAAAGTGACCGCTTCTTCCATCCTGCCTCCGGAACACGATCAGGATGTACAAACTGTGGAGCGCAAGGCAACCCCGCGGGATCTGATCCTGCGGGATATGATCAAAGAGAAAGAAGCCGAAGCCGTTGAAAAGGCACGTGAGTTTCTTAAAAAGCCGGAATACGAGGGAGTTAAAGCACTGGATGCCGAGTACTCTTTTGATTCTGCCCGGCTGACACTTTTTTTGACTTATGACGAAGTGCCAAACTTCAACATGCGAAATTTTATTCGTGAAGCCGCCCCGATGTATCCCGACACACGGCTGGAGATCCGCCAGGTGGGTCCCAGAGACATGGCAAAGGAAGTCTCCGGGTTGGGTGCCTGCGGTATTGAGAAACGCTGCTGTTCACGTTTCCTGACTGAATTCAGTTCCATTTCGATCCGCATGGCGAAATCTCAGAACGTCTCACTGACACCTTCGGAGATCACAGGCATTTGCGGGCGCTTACGCTGCTGCCTGGCATATGAACACGATATGTATGAGGAAGCACGGAAATTGCTGCCCAAAGTAAAGAAAACGATTCAAACACCGTTGGGTGAAGGCAAAGTAACCCAGGTTCTGCCGATGAGCGATTCTGTGATCGTCTACATCCCGGAAGTCGGTCAACGTGTGATCACCCGTTCTGAACTGGAATCGGGCAAAATGGAAGAGAAAAAACCAATTCCCGTAAGCAACGATACGGACGACTCCTCCCCAAATGAGGACGTGGAAATGGTGCGATTTGACAATATTGGCCGTCCAAAAAGAACTGAAGAAGGGCAAGCAGGAAACAAAAGAAATAAATCGCGACCAGCCCGGGAACACTCTTTTCATGAAAGAACAAAGGATCGTTCCGAATCGACAAATGAAGGCGCAAGAAGCAATCCTGAAACTCAACAAGACGCCGGAATGCACCGTTCAAGTTCACGACGGAACCGTCGAAACACTGGCTCGAAAAAAAGAGTAAAAGAAAATGGCAGCAACAACAATCCATCCCGTTAGATTTCAAGACTGGGAAGAGAAGATGAATATCCTGGTCATCCTTGCTCATCCGGATGACCCGGAATTTTTTATGGGTGGAACGCTTGCTTTATGGAGTCAACTGGGGCATAAGATCAGTTATCTGCTTCTGACTAAAGGGGAACGGGGCGTAAGCGAGCAATTTCCTGATGGTGAAGCACTGAAAGAAATCCGAAAAATTGAACAGCGCAACGCTGCTGATGTTTTAGGAGTTGGTCCGGTCGATTTTCTTGATCACCAGGATGGGTTGTTGGAGGTAAACCTGGAAAACCGACGCCAATTGGTGGCTGAGATCCGCAAACGTCAGCCCGATATTGTTGTCAGCAGCGATCCCCAGACTTATTTTCACACCCATTACATCAACCATCCTGACCACCGCGCGGCTGGATTATTGACCATGGAAGCGGTCTTTCCAGCAGCCGGAAACCCAGGATTTTTCCCTGAGCAAATTGAGCAGGGTCTGAAACCTACCCAAATCCGAGAGTTGTGGATGAGCCTCACGGTTGACCCTAATCTCACCCTGGACGTGTCTGAATACTGGCAAATTCGCCTGGAAGCGCTCCAAAAGCATGTCTCTCAAATCGGCGACCCGGCGGTTTTTGTCCAAAAATGGAACCAACGCAGGCAGGAAACCACCGAGAGCGATAGCAATTACTATGAACATTTCAGACGTGTGATCCTGAGAGTGTAATGAGCCTGATCGACCTGGCTGAAAGCCAATTTCCCCAAACACAGGCTGACAGGCGACATTTCCATCGCCATCCTGAGCTCGCTTTCGAGGAATTCAAAACTGCTGAATATATTTCTACCAGGCTGCAAGCTTTGGGATTTTCTGTGAAAAATGGTATTGCCGGAACAGGAGTGATTGCCAGTTTTGACACCGGAAAAGCAGGACCGACTGTTCTGTTTCGTTTTGATATGGATGCGCTTCCAGTGATGGAAGAAAATGAAATCGATTATTGCTCTGAAGCACCTGGCAAAATGCATGCTTGCGGTCATGACGGACACATGGCTATTGGTTTGACCATTGCCTGGATGATCCGCCAAATTCATGATCGGTTGAGCGGCTCTTTCCAGCTGTTGTTTCAGCCGGCTGAAGAAATTGGTCAGGGTGCCGTCCGGATGGTGAAGGAAGGCGCTTTGGCTGAAAACCAGCCTGACTATGTTTTGGGCGTTCACCTTTGGAACGAAAAGCCATATGGTTGGCTGGGGATCAAAGGCGGAGCGCTGATGGCTGCTTCAGGCACCTTTGAGATCCATGTGACCGGTAAAGGCGGTCACGGCGGTCAACCACAGAGCTCCATCGATCCGATTGTTGCTTCTGCCCAGATTATCGAGCAGATTCAGACCATTGTCAGCCGAAATTTAAATCCGTTTGACTCGGCTGTGATCAGTGTTTGCAGTATTCATGGGGGAACCAGTTTCAACATCACTCCTTCCAATGTGATGATGTCTGGAACAATCCGGTACTTGAGTGAAAGCATTTACTTAACGATACGCCAAAGGCTGGTAGAAATTTGCGAAAACACTGCAAAAGCCATGGGATGCCAGGTGGAATTAAAACTCGAGGAGCTCGTAAAAGTAACAAGCAATGATGAATTCGTGGCTGAAAAAGCTAAAGTGGCAGCCTCCAAGCTGGGCAGACAGGTTCAAATCGATCCTTCGTACCAAACCATGTTGTCAGAGGATGTGGGTGTTTTCCTGGAGCAAGCGCCTGGTTGTTTCATTTTGCTAGGTGCTGGCTGTAATGATGATGGCGGCCCCTATCCACACCATCACCCTCGCTTTAACTTTGACGAACGGGCGATGAGCCTGGCAGCAGCTTTACTTCTACAAACTGGCCTTGAGTTGGCAGGATAAAATTGCCGTATGACTGACGAAGCCGAAAAATTACCCATCTCTTCGCACCTTGAAGAACTAAGACAAACACTACTTTGGTCTTTGGTAGGTTTGATCGCAGGTGTGGTCGCAGCAGTTTTCTTCGTCAACCCTATCCTGGGTTTTCTGACCCAGCCCATTGGTGGGCTCCAAAATTTGCAGGCAATCGAAGTTACTGAGACGATGTCAGTTTATATGCGGGTTGCCCTGTTGGGAGGGCTGATCATCGCGCTGCCATGGATCGTTTTTCAATTGCTGCGCTTTGTAGGCAAAGGATTGAAACCAACCGAGCGAAAGGGCATTTATCTGGCACTTCCATTTGCGGTTCTACTGTTCCTGGCTGGTGTCGCTTTTGCTTTTTATGTGATGCTGCCAGCTTCACTTGGTTTCTTCCAGGAGATCCTGGATGTAACCACCAGTATCCGCTTGAAATCGTATATAAGTTTTACGACGAACATCATGTTTTGGATCGGAGTGAGCTTTCAACTGCCGCTGGTCTTTTTTGTGTTGACGAAAATCGGGATCGTTACTCCGAAATTGCTTGTTAAAGGCTGGCGGATTGCGATCGTTGCTATCGCGGTTTTGGCAGCGGTGATCACGCCAACTGGCGATCCAATCAATATGCTGATTTTCATGCTGCCGCTTTTTGTATTATATTTGTTAAGCATTTTACTCTCTGCCTTAGCCAAAAAACCGGCAAAGGTGGAGGAATAAGGAGTTACTATGGGAAGTATGCAATTACCTGAGATTCTGTTGATCGTTGGGATCTTGCTTTTGATTTTTGGTGTTGGAAGAATTTCAAAAATTGGTGGAGAACTTGGGTCAGGCATCAAAGCCTTTAAAGACGGCTTGAGCGGAAAGAACCAACCTGAAAATTCAGAAGAAGAAACGAAAGACAGCGATCAAAAGCCGCAGGAATAGGCAATGGAATTTTTAAACTTGGGCTGGTTGGAGATAGCCTTAATTTTAGTTTTGGCTTTCATCGTTCTTGGTCCGGGAAAAATGGTGAAAACTGGCCGCGACCTGGGAAGCTGGATCCGAAAAATGAGCCGTGGCCAGCTTTTTCGGGACGTCATTCAAACGACCGATGAAATCCGCCGTTATCCGCGCAAGATCTTTGATGAGAGCTTGCTGGATTTACCAGCGCATGTCAAACAACAAGAACAAGAAGCGTCCGAACTGGAACACCATCCGGACACCTCAAGCAATCAATCGGATATCGAGGAAAAAGAATCGCCTTCCTCAGCCCACTCCCAACTTTCTTAAACTCACCAACATATCTTCAAAAGCGGTATTAACCTCTTCTGCTAGTCTGTCCAAATTGGCTGGTACGAGGCTTTCATAAATCGCCAGCAATTGACTTCTGGTGAAGGTGTGAGCGATATCAAAGATGTTGAGTGGATTGACCATCAGATCCGGCAACTTGCGCATGAATTGCTGCTTCACAATTGAGGGTAGCTTTGCATGCTGGATCAGCCTTTGAATTCGCTCATAAGGGCTGCTTTCATGCCGCTCAATTGAAATCCCATTGGCTGTTATCTCCAGGCTGGCGGTATTTGGGCACAAAACAGCTTCCATGTAAAGAGTTTTGAGATCACTGGAATATTGGGTTTGTACCTCAACACGTTCTCCATTAACACGAACTTCAATGGTGCTGGGTTCGCTGATATTATGGATCTCGAACTGCCAGGTTCTATGCGCAGGTAACTGACTGACGAAATTACCCCTTGATGCTTCTTTCGTAATCTGCAAAATGCCTTGATCAAAGGATTGGGTTAACAAGGTTTGACTATAAACCCCATCCAGATAAGCCTGATCTTCCCCGCTGTCTTCATACAGATCGAAATGACCTTCTGAACTCACAAAAACCTTTACCTTGAAACTTCCAGGCAGGTCAACGCCATTGGAGACCGGATCGGCATTGATCGGGATGATTGCTCCATCAGGCACGAAGACGGGGATGTCGCCTTGATCGCAATACAGGCTGTACCAATAACCGCCCTGATAAGCTTCATTGGTGAAGAAGTTGGTCCAATACCCTTCCGGAAACCAGATGGTCTTTCGCGCAAATCCGGTCATCGGATCGGTTGGGTTGGTGACAGGTGCGACCAGCATCGTCTGACCAAAGGTATACTGACCCGGAGAGGTGTAGGCAGCTTCCTCGTTGGGACAGGAATAATACATCGGTAAAACAAGGGGCTTGCCAGTGCGGGCGTTTCTTTCGTTGGCAGTATAGATGAAGGGGATCAACCGGTGCCGCAGCTGCATGGCGGAACGGGTGTGCTGGAAGAGGTCCAGCCCGCAACTCCAGGGCAGGCGATCAATAAACTCATTATTGGTTGAATGCAGTCTAAAGATCGGGCTGAAAACGCCATATTGAACCCAACGCAAATAAAGCTCCGGTTCTTCGACTCCTTCGCAGTGACCACCGATGTCGTGGCTCCACCAGCCATAGCCGACGTTGGAAGCAGCAGCGGTCATCTCTGGCTGAAAAGCCAGCGTAGACCAGTCCACTACCGTATCGCCTGAAAAACCAATCGGATAGCGCTGACCACCTAAACCGGGCCAGCGAGAGAAGATAAACGGGCGCTTTTCGGGGGTTTTACCTTGATCGTAGAAGTGGAGGTGGTTTAGCCAGAAGAGCGGGTCCAAGCCGGCAATTTTTGAACGACTGCCTTGCTGCCAGTCCAGCCACCAGAAATCGACGCCTTGTTTTTCGAGCGGGTGATGCAGGATTTCAAAGTAAGCCTGGGCAAATAGAGGATCAGCGATTTCGAAGGGAATGGGCTGACCGGATATTGGGTCGACACCCATTCGCTCAGCCATTTCGGGGTATTGATCTTCGTGATTGTGGATGCCTTCAGCAGGGTGGAGATTTAAAGCGGTTTTGAGGTTTCTGCGATGAAGTTCAGCGATAAATCCTTCCGGATCGGGGAAGAGTTCGCGATTCCAGGAATAGCCGGTCCAGCCTGAAGAAGCGTTGCCTGTTTTAGTCTTATGCCAGTCCATATCAACGATACAGACAGACAATGGCACTTGTTTCGATTGGAAATCATCCATCAATTTGATCAGTTCGTCCGAAGAATAAGCCCAGTACCGGCTCCACCAGTTGCCTAAAGCCCATCGGGGAAGGAGATTCGGTTTGCCTGAAATGAGTTGATGATCCTGGATGGCTGCCAGGTAGTCTTGCGCGTAGCCATAAAAGTAGATATCCTTGTAAGCTATGGATTTTTCTCTTGGGATCGGCCATAGGTTTTCATCGAGCACCAGATTCTTGCTATCATCCACCACAGCCCAGCCTGAACGGGAAACCAATCCATCACCAAGCGGAACGGGACCACGGGTGCTGTCGAGGGTGCGGATGGTGCCGCCCAGGTTGCTATGGTCCTGATCGTCATAACGCCATTGCTGTCCGGTCTTTTTCAACTCAATCCATAAATCCCGCCAATGGAAACGGTTGTTTTCGTAAAAGTGCAGAACCAATTCATCTGTCTCAATGGTTAGCCAGCCATCGGAACGCTTGATATTGAAGGTTGGAACTGGCTGCAGTCTGGTCCAGTAGGTCAGACTTGGTCGGTCATCAAAAATGCCATCCGGGTCCAGTTCCATGCGGATCAAACGGCTGGTGAGGACTGTGAAGCGTGCCTGACCAGAAAGAACGATTGCTCCAGGATCAGCAAGCGGGGATAGTGAGGGTTTTATTTGGCTCATCGGAGTTCCTTCAAAGATTAATATGGGAATTTTACCGGAACATCAGGAAAATATGAACATAGATAATCATAATTAGATCAATCTTAGCCAAGAATGCAAAAACTCGATTAGAATCAGTCAAAATATCTGAAGGGAAGGTTTATGGAACACTCAGAACTTCAATCCCCCAAAAAACAGCCTCGTAGATTTAAGAACTTGTTCGCTTTAGCCAGTGGTTACTTTGTTGATCAGGGTGAAGCGCAAGCAATGTCGATTTTTAGTCCGGTCTTACGACAGATTTGGAACCTCAGCGTTGGGAATCTGTCCTGGATCACTTTTGTGCGCAGTCTGCTGCAAGCACTTAGTTCCCCATTTTGGGGTTACATGGCAGATAAATATTCACGGAAGAAGGTGCTCTTCTGGGGCACGGGCTTTTGGGGATTATGGACCATCCTGGTCGGGCTGACCCAAAATTTCAGTCAACTGATATTAGTTCGGGTAATATCCGGTATAGGTTTAGGCTGTCTAATGCCAGCAACCTTTTCGATCATGGCTGACACATTCCCACCAAAGATTCGCGGTCGCATGCTTGGCTACCTGGAAGGTGTGGGCGTGTTGGGCATCATCATTTTCACAGTAGGGTTGGGCAGTTTGGCAACCCCTGAGATGTGGCGGTATGGTTTTATTATTTTGGGAGTTGCCAGCATCCTATCAGGTATTATCATCATGATCTTTGTCGACGAACCCATTCGCGGACAGTCAGAACCGGAGATGAAGGGCCAACTCACCTACGAACAGGCTGAGCGGCATAAGGTGACCTTTGAAGACTTGCGCAAGGTGCTCACGATTCCCACGATTCGGGTGGCGATTTTGCAAGGGCTATCGGGCTCGATGCCCTGGGTGATCATGGGAGCTTTTCTGATTCTTTGGCTGGTGGAGGAACGTGGACTATCAACACAACAAGCCCCGGTGGTGTTCGGAGTGATGTTGATCGGTACCGCTATCAGCAATGTAATGGGCGGGTATATTGGCGATTGGGCAGATCAGAAAAATCCAAAATATGGACGTGCTTTTATTGGTCAAATTTCAGTGATTTTCGGGATCCCACTGACGATCATTTTGTTAACTGCAACGGAAAACTGGAGTCTTCCAGCCTTAATGGTATTCTGTTTTGGAACCGCCCTGTTGATCAGCTGGCCTGGTAAAGGTTCAAAAGAGCCCATGATGGCAGCGGTCGTTCCTCCTGAGCTGCGGTCGACTGCCTTTGCCATGACGACTTTCGTGGAAAACGGCTTCGCCGCTATAGTTGCCCTCATTTTTGGTTTGATTGCAGACAGAATCGATCTGCAGACAGCCATGTTTTGGACAATACCGATCCCGTGGATTTTGTGCGCGATCTTTTTCACCGGCTTCTATTTTACTTATCCCAAAGATCGGGAGAAACAACGCTTACTCCTGGAAGAACGTGCCAAAGAATTTGGCATCAGCAACGGGAATTAATAAATAAAAAAGAAACTCCTCATTTGAGGAGTTTCTTTTTGAGCGGGAGCGACGGGATTTGAACCCGCGGTCTCGGCCTTGACAGGGCCGCATGTTTGACCACTACACCACGCCCCCACAGAACAAGAAGTTTATCATGCTGATTTTGATACGTCAAGTAAAAAGACTGCAAAATGGTCGATTTGTAAAGAAATTTTCCTGACTTCTCAGATTACTTAGAGCAATTAAAGACTAACCTGAAAATTGCAGACGTGTCTTACCAATCATAATCCTTCTGCGCACATGATAAAAAAACGGCAGACTGTGTTGTCTGCCGTTTTGTCGTTAGAATTAGGCTTCTGCTGTTCCAGCCACGTCTTCTGCGGCGTCTTTGATTTCTTCTACGACGTCTTCAGTCCCGGATTTGAAAGTTTGCAGAATTTTCTGGGTTTTTTCTTTTCTGACTTTTGCGACTTCATCGGCTTTGCGGATAGCATCCTGATAGGCTACTTCTGCACGCCGTTTGGTTTCTTCGTAAGATTCTGCGCTTTTATCTTTGAGTTCAATCGCCTTTTCTTTGATGACCTGGCGGGTTTCTTCACCGGTCTGGGGAGCTAAAAGTAGAGAGGCAATTGCACCAGCAAGTGCACCTACGGTAAAACCCATTACAAATGATCCAAAGTTACTTTCGTCTGACATTTTTATCTCCTATTGTCTATTAATTACTTTTTGAAACGAAACAGCTCGGCAATCTTTTTGACACTTGCCAGAGATTCGTTCAGTTTGATTACTGGTTCTGTGAGATTATCGCTCATGAACCTAACAGTCCCTTTCAGGGTATTGACGGTGTCACTGGTTGAATGAATGATCGGTCTGACTTCATTCTTAAGCAAATTTGTCAAATCAGCCAGTTGAACAATCAGAACAACCAGGGCAACACCGATGATGAACATCATCAACGCCATCAGGATGATGAAGATATCCCTTACAATGGAAACAGTATCTGCATCTGAGAATGCCAGGAGAACGATCCCGGCAATGATAGCTAATACAACCAATACAACGATTACGATCGCAACGGTTGCTTTCTTGTTGCCTTTCTCAGGCGTTTCTTCCAAATTTGTTGATGCGGTTGTTGTCAATTGTTTCTGTGTCGGCTCTTCTGTCATGTTAACCTCTACGAATGATTATATACCAGTATAACTGGTAAATATTATCAATGTATAAACGTTATAGCTCGTCAATCTGGATTTCTGCCTCGTCGGTTTCAAACAATTCCTGTTCTGGCAGCAAGGTGATATCCCCAAAATTTGATGCTTGTTCTGTGGTGATGAGACGCTGTTTAACTAATTCTAAAATCGCCAAAAACACAACGATTGCCTGCAAACGGTCATTGCTTTCACCCATGATCTCAGAAAAGCTGGTCTTCTGGTCGGCACGCAGAACATGCAAAATTTCTTCCACCTTTTTCTTGATGGTAACCTTTGGAATGCTGATGAGAGCGCCATCCTGGAGGACTGGCTGCTGGCTGGCAAGGTTTTCAAGCGCAAAAATCAGATCGTCGATGCTCAGACCGCTGAGGTCTAACTGGACGTTGACTGGATAGGTGCGTGGAATATGGAGGTGACTGCGCAAGTCCCGTTTCATACGATCGGAAAGCCATTCCGTGGTTTTCTTGATCTCCCGGTAAATGATCAACTGCCTGGCAAGCGTTTCACCCAGGTCTTCTTCGTCATCGCTCCTGACAGGAGGTCGTGGAAGGAGGGCTTCTGACTTGATCTGAACCAATTTTGCGGCAATGATGACAAATTCAGACAGATAATCCGGTTCTGCATCCTGGTTCTCTTCGATATAAGCCAGAAACTGATCGGTCACCTGGGCAAGCGCAAGCTTACTTATGTCAAGCTCAGCTTTTGGATCAGGTCAAGCAGCAGGTCGAGCGGTCCGGAGTAGACCTCCGTGGTGATCTCGTAGGAATCAGATTGATGCAGCCAAAGTTTTGCCATAGTTGAATTATAGCCGAGCCGGGCTAAAGTTTGGGAGCATTGCAAGTATACTTAATTCCTACGAGGAAAAATGACGAGATTTGTTTGCGTTGATTGCGGGTTGGAATACCCATCCATGGGGCTGCCTTATGTTTGTCCAAATTGTGGGGGCATCTTCACGCTTTCCGGGTTGGTTTATGATCCACGAGAAAAACAGGATCTGCCCGGAATTTGGGCATACAAAAAAACCTGGGTGTGGCACAAAATCCGGTGTGCTTTCTGGGTGAAGGACAGACAGCCCTGGTGGAACGCGAGCAAAATGGGGTCAGGTTCTACGCCAAGTTGGAAAGCCTGAACCCCAGCGGCTCGTTCAAGGACCGCAACTCGGCAATTGTGACCAGTTTTCTGAATGCCAGGGGAATTAAGACTGTGGTCGAAGACTCCTCTGGAAATGCCGGCGCATCGTTGGCACTCTACGCTGCTGGTTTCGGCGTAAAGGCGCAAATATTTGTACCTGCTGGCACAACAGGACCCAAGCTGGATCAGATCAGAGCGTGCGGTGCCAGTGTTGAGACGGTTTCAGGACCCAGGGAAAATGCCCACCAGGCGGCTTTGGCAGCCGTTGAAAAGGGAGACAGGGTATACGCCAGTCACGCCATGCTTCCTTTTGGAATGGCTGGATATGCCACGATCGCATTTGAAATTTATGAAGCGTTGGGTCGGCTGCCAGGTACAGTCTATTGTCCGATCGGGCATGGTTCGTTATTTTTAGGGATTTTGCTTGGATTCAAGGCGATTTGCAGCTACCTTGGGATTTCTGCCAGACCAAGGATGGTTGGCGTTCAGCCGCAACGCTGCGCACCGCTTGTGTCATCCTGGAAGAAGCAACAATTTGTTCCGGAGAATCTCCCAAGCCTGGCGGAAGGGACCATGGTCTCGAATCCAGCCAGAGGAAAGGAAATTTTACGGGAACTGATACTTACATATGACGAATTAGTAGCGGTCGCGGAGGATGAGATCGAGCCTGCCACAACAGAGCTTGCCAGGATGGGGATTTACGTTGAACCCACCTCTGCCATGGTGTACGCAGCATTGAAGGCGAGACCGATTACTACTGATGGAATTAACATTTTGGTTTTTAGCGGTAATGGGCTAAAATATAGGGTAAACCACTAAAAAAGAAACTGCAGATTCGTTTGATATCGATCGCCAAGAGGATGCTAAACGAATCGGCGGTTCAACAGGGAGTGACTATGATTGAACCAGATGCATTGGCGAAATTGCGGGAGCATTTGCCCGGGAATTTCGATAATATTTTTATGCTCACCAGGGCAGTGACCCATCGTTCCTATTTAAACGAAAACCGGGAAGTACTTGAAGATAACGAGCGCCTCGAATTTTTAGGCGACTCGATTCTTAGCTTTATTGTTGCGGAATGGCTTTACCACAATTTTCCGGAAAAGGATGAGGGTTTCCTCACCAAAGTACGGGCTGCATTGGTGCACACTCAACAACTCTCTTCCTTTGCCCGACGGATCGAATTGGGTCCGGCATTATTGCTGGGTAAGGGTGAAGCCAATGCCGGAGGACGAAAACGGGATGCGATCCTATGTGATGCTTTTGAAGCACTCATCGCAGCCATTTACCTGGAATGTGGTCTGACTACAGTCAAGGAATTTATCATTCCACTGTTTGAATTGGAATCGGAAGAGATCCTCAAGTCTCACTCAGAAGAAGATGTAAAAAGCAGACTGCAGGAATGGGCTCAAGCCCAGGGGTTTAGCGCTCCCAGCTATGTTGTGCTGGAAGAGTATGGGCCCGACCATGACAAGCGCTTCGTAGTGGTTGCGATGATCAACAACGAAAAAGTCGCCCAGGGCAGAGGTTCATCAAAACAGCTTGCAGAGAAAAATGCAGCACAAAACAGTATTAAGAAATTGGGAATTTTCACGTTATGAATAAGTCAAATTTTGCCGGCTTAGATCTACAAGGTTATAAAACTTTCGCCAAAGAAACCAATCTTGTTTTCCCTTCGAGGATCACTGCCATTGTTGGACCGAACGGTTCAGGGAAATCGAATGTGGCAGACTCCATCCGTTGGGTTCTGGGTGAACAGTCTTATTCTCTGCTAAGAGCAAAGAGAACAGAGGACATGATCTATTCTGGTTCTGATAATCGAGCCCGGGCTGGCATGGCGGCAGTTTCGATCAAGTTTGACAACCAGGACAAGTGGCTGCCGATTGATTATTCCGAAGTGGTGTTGACCCGCCGGGCTTACCGCGACGGGAAGAATGAATATCTGATCAATAATCAGCGTGTTCGGCTGCGGGATTTCAACGAATTACTGGGAAAAACTGGTCTGAGCGACCGCACCTATACCATCATTGGTCAGGGTTTGGTCGACTCAGCTCTTTCCATCCGACCGGATGAACGCAGCAAGCTGTTTGAAGAAGCGGCTGGGATCGGATTGTATCAGAGCCGAAAAGAAGAAGCCATTCATAGATTGGAGACGACCGAACGCAATCTGGAACGGGCACTGGATATCATCGCGGAAATCAAACCGAGAGTGCGCAGCCTTGAAAAACAAGCTGCCAAAGTAGGGGAGTATAAAACCGTCCAGGATGCGCTGAAGCAGAGCTTGCGTGAATGGTATGGATATCATTGGTTTAAAGCATTAAAAGAGGTAAACCAAACCCAGTTGCTACTTAATGCCGCAGAATTGGAAAGGCAATCTACACGTAAGATCCTTGATAAAGAACAGGCGGAAGTGAACAGCCTTCGGTCGGAGATTGAATCCCAGCGAGTAAAAGTAAATACGTTGATGAATGATCTGCGTGAGCTGCGTGATCAGCTGCAACGCGACAATCAAACTCTTGCTATTTTGGATGAAAGAAAAAGTGCCGCCGAGAAAGCCAGGCTACAAGTTGAGAATGACCTGGTTAACCTGGAAGAGGTCATCCGTGCTGGCGAACAAAACTCTCTTTCCCGTAAACTAGACGAGAGCAAAGTCCGTGAAGAATTGGACACTGTCCAAAAGCAATTCGAGGTCCTGAGCATTTCGAGGGCAAAAATCATGGAGCAAGAAGCCGGATTGCTAAAGGAAGAAACAAACTTACGCGAGGAACAAATAGAAGTGGAGAAAGAAGCTGTCGTAATCCGTTCCCGCAAGCAGGAAATGACAGAACGTATGCAAACATTGCAGGCGAGCCAGGCATCCATTGAGGCCAATTGGAAAGAACTTGAGAGTGAAAAAGCCGAGTTGAATGCAGTGATCAATGAATTGACCCAGAAGGTCCAGTTGGCAGAAAAAGACCTGCTCGACCTGAAAGCCGAAACCAACCAGGTTTTTGAAGAGCGGACCACGTTAGTCAAAGAGCTTGATTCTTACCAACAGAGCAGCCACAAGCTCGACCTGGAGAAAAACCGCGTAAAGAACAGATTGGAATTGATCAAACAAAGCCGGGAGAGTTTGGCTGGATTCTCTGATGGAGCCAAAAGTCTTTTAAAATCCAGTCGCGAAAAGAAACTTCGCAGTGAGTTAACCGATCTGGCAACTCACATCGAAGTGCCCGAAGAATATGAAACTGCTATCAGCGCAGCGTTGGGTGAAGCTGTGGATGTACTCATCATTAAGAATGATCGTTTGGGTTCAAATCTGATCGAAGAGTTTTCATCCAGGCTTGAAGACCGGGTTGCAGTTTTAAGCCGGACTTTTGAAATAAATAAATCAATAACAAGGGATTTGCCGGAAGGTATATTCTACGCCAGCGAAATTGTGAAAACGGAAGAGGCACTTCAACCAGTTGTAGACTTGCTGTTGGGGGATTTTGTGATCACCAAAAACGTTCGGGATGCGTTTTCTTTACGTGAAAGTAACCCAGACCTAAATTTTGTGACTATAGCTGGAGAAGTAATCCTAAAGAACGGGATTGCCATCATTGGTAAAGCAAACCAGAGCAGTAAAGTAAGTTATACCCGCCTGGTCAACGAGCTTACCGATGAACTTGCTGATGTGGCAGTTTCTGCCGGAAAAATGACCAAAGTGATCGAGCAGTTGGATGCCAAACTAAAAACTGCCGAGGAAAAAATCAGTACCAACCAGCGCTTAATGGACCAAAAACAAGCCTACCGCGACAGCCTGGCTAAGGAACTTCAGTCCGCCATGCTATCGCTTGAAAAAAATCGCAGCAGGGCTGGTTGGATCGAACGCCAACAAAACGAAAACCAAACTTCGCAGGATGGGATTAAGCAAAATATTGAGAAATTGATCAAACTAGAGAAGGAAAACCAGCAAAAGCATGAAAAACTGCAGATCAACCAGAAAAATCTGCGACAAAAACGGGCGGAATTTCAACCTCAGGACATTGAAAACCAATATCGCTACCTGGAGACTGAAAAGCAGATGCTTTCGCAGTCTTTAACGCACCTGGAGGAGACATTGCAGACCGAAAGCCGACGGCTTGAGGCTGACAAGACCCGTAGAAGCAATTTTCAAGCCCGTATTAATGAGCAGGATAAGGTGTTAAGTGATCTTGAAAAACAGATCGCGACTTTGATGGAAGGGATCGACAAAGACCAAGCCCAGATTGCTGCTTTACAGAATGAATCTCTTGATCCTGAACTCGACAAGTTGCGGGAACTCGAAAGCCTGAGCCGCCAATATTCCCAAAAAGAATCTGGAAGCCAAAAAACACTGACCGACAAAGATCGCCAGGTGATCCATTATCAATTGGAATTGGCGCATCTGCAGGAACGTCTTGAAAATTTAAAAACCCGCATCGATGATGATTTTAGTTTAATCGAGATGGAATACCGGAAGGAATACACTCAATCGGCACCCCTGCCATTCCCAGACCTGGTCATAGACACACTGCCTGAAATTCAGGAGGTTCCTGAAACTTTAGCAGAAACAATAAAACAACAAAAAATCCAGATCCGAAGAATTGGTACAGTCAATATGGAGGCTGACCAGGAGTATCGGGAAGTTAAAGAACGACATGACAGTCTCACAACCCAGGTCTTAGACCTGACAGCGGCGCTGGCTGATATTGAACAAATGATCAAAGAGCTGGATAAGGTGATGCGGTCGGAGTTCTTAAAGACTTTCAACGCTGTGAGCACGGAATTCACATACATGTTCTCGCGATTATTCAACGGCGGCTCTGCCCGTTTATTGTTGGGGGATGAAGAATCACCGATCGAAGGCGGTATTGAAATCGAAGCCCGGCTTCCAGGAAAAAGGGAACAAGGACTGGTGTTACTTTCTGGTGGTGAACGCAGTCTGACTGCTGTGGCATTGGTTTTCGCACTACTCAAGGTTTCACCGACACCGTTCTGTGTGCTGGATGAGGTGGATGCCATGCTGGATGAATCCAACGTGGGTCGCTTTATCGAACTGCTCAAGGACCTGTCCAGTGAAACCCAATTTATTCTGATCACACACAACCGCAACACGGTTTCAGCGGCTGATGTGATCTATGGTGTCACGATGGGCAAGGATTCTGCCAGCCAGGTGATCAGCCTAAGGCTGGACGAGGTGGATGAAAGCTTTGTCAGGGGATAGCGGAGGAGGATGTGCGTCAAACAGCTTGTCCGGAGGAGAAGCCAACACAAAAAATCCTAAAAGATATTAGTATCTGAATAAAAAAAAGCCAGCATTTCGCTGGCTTTTTTTTTATCATCCTGAATTGACCAGGTTAGTTCCCTTCAGTGCTGGGGCTGATGACATAGTTGTATAAATCATCAGGCACTGCCGGGGTCTCAGGAGCGAACTCAGTCCAATTGTCTTCAATGACAATGTCGTCACGTGAGGTGCGAATTTCTTCGAGCCAATTGTTGAAAAAGTTTTGCTTGATCTGAGTGAACTTTGAACTGGTCACCGGGTTGGTTGCTTTGGTAACGAGTTGGATCAGGTGCCATCCAAATTGACTTTGGATGGGATCACTGATTTGTCCTTCATCGTTCAAAGCGAATGCGCCTGTCAGGAAGTCTGCGTCGTAGCTGTCCTCGCGACCGATCCAACCCAGGTCGCCGCCATTGTTCTTGTTTGATTCGTCGGTTGAATATTCGATGGCAAGATCCAGCCATTTTTCGCCGGCATCAAGCTTGGCTTTTACTTCTTTGGCAAGCTCTTCACTATCAACAAGAATATGACGTACCCAAACCTGTTCTTCAACCGGTTCCAGGTCTTTTGTTACATCTTCAATCAGTTTGTCGCGCAGAAGTCCGTTGTAAAGGATCTGTTCAATATCGTTTTTTGAGATCCCATAAATCGATAACGAATCCAAATAATCTGCGACCTCTTTTTTAAACAAACGTTCGGTAAATGGCGTAGGTGTTGGCGGGTCTGTAGGAATTGCAGTTGCCGTTGGTTCGGGACCTTGCGTAGGTTCAAGAGTCGGAGTCGCTGGGACTTCGGTTGGGAAACCTTCGGGCAACTCAGTTGCCGTTGGCACCCAGCCTTCCGGTGTTTCGGTAGGGGTGGCGGAAGGTTCAGGCGTATCAGTGGGACCAATCAGTTCGAATTGGGCAGCCGACCAGGTCGGGGTATAAACCGGGGTGCTCGTGATCGTCGGCGTATAGGTTCCTTCAGGGAAGAAGCGGAATTGTTCGCGCAACTCCCGCTCCACATCTTCATCGCTGACAACAATATTTCGTTTGGCTGCTTCTTCACGAATGAGGACTTCATCAATCAGTTGGTTAAGAACATTCTCACCAACGACCGTAGGGTCCTTCATCTGAAGCAGTAAAGAAAGGGCGTATTGTTTACCGGATTCTCCAAAATAATTGACATATTGGGTTGCCTGGTTCAGCATGTTCATGCGAGAGTAAGTTGTGCTGCTTCTGAATTCACCAGCCTTGATCTCACTCTCACCGACACGGGCAACGGTAACGTTAGGCTTGATGATGTAACGGTCGACCAAAACATAACCCAGTAAAACTGCAACCACTGCTAAAACAACAATGGTCACAGTTACAGCGGTTTTAACCTGCTTTTCTTCTTGCTGCTTTCTTGCTAAATGCTTTTTCGTCACCTTGTGAGGCGTTTGTGGTTTGGTAGCCATATTTACTCTCTCTCAACGGTGATTAATTATTATCTACCCAGAAATCACCTTCGAAAGGAAGTAAGGCGATATGTCGGGCATTTTTGATAGCCTTCGCAACTTCTCGCTGATGCCTGGCGCAAGTGCCAGTCTGACGGCGGGGTCGGATCTTGCCAGTTTCGTTGACGAAACGACCTAACAATTCGACGTTTTTGTAGTCAATTGCCAGTTTTTTATCACTGCAGAACTGGCAGAATTTGGGGCGGGAGACAAAACGGCGATTGCGGTTTCCTCCGCGGTCGCCACGGTCTCCGCGGTCATTGCGATCGTTGCGATCGCCACGGTCATTGGATCTATATTCAGTCATTCTTCCTCCAGATTAATCAACGCGAACTACGCTTGAGCGCAGGATTTGTTCATTGAAGCCAATTGTGCGCTTGAGTGCAGCAACTTCTTCAGGTTTGTAGTCAAAATTGATCAAAACGTAATAGCCTTCATTCGTTTTGCGAATGGGATAAGCCAGTTTACGTTTACCCCACCGGTCAGTCTTGGCGATTTCACCTTGATTATTCTTAATAAGGGTTTCGATGTTTTCGACAGCAGCGTCAAGCGTTGCTTCGTCCAGGTCTGCCTGGAGAATAAATATAAGTTCGTATTTATGCATGCTTCGAGGCTCCTTTCCTCGGGTTTGCTCCTGCTATTGCCGTTGGCGGGCAGGAGTGGAAGGTTTGATTTTCGGCTCTCAAGCCGAATTTAACAGGGCAAGTTTATCACAAATGCTAAAACTTGCAAGGAAATTCGGCTATCCGGACGATTTTTGTTCAAAGCAGCTGACTGCTAACCAATGGGGCAATGATGGATGGCTGATTATGAGCCCAACCAGTGAGGATTATCAAGGTTATCGGGGTTTGTAGATGAGCATCAACCAACAAAGATTTTTTGGGGAAAAATTGTCAGGGCGAATTTATTCTTTCACCCTGACATTCAATGTGGTCAAGAAATCAGTCGTTGTCTTTATCTCTTCGACGTGATCTATCGTTGGCGAAGAGCATGGTGGCGATGCTGACAATAATTGAGCCCAGGAAAGCTGCCAACCAACTGTCTACTGTGTAACCAGCCCCAAACCAAGCCTGGGATATGTTGGATGAGAGCATGAACATGGCTGCATTCAGGACCAGACTAAACAACCCCAGAGTAAGAATGATCAGACCGCAGGAGAGGGTCTTAAGGATCGGGAGTAAAATCGCATTCAACAAGGCAAGTACAGCCGCCATAATTGCATAAGCAGCCCAACCATTGCCATTTACGCGGATTCCGGGAATGAGCCAGGCAGCGACAAAAACTGCCAGCATGATAACAAGCCATCTTTTGATTAAGTTCATGGTAGTCCTTTCTACTATATCTTTATTATCACTTAAAAAATGATTGTGAGAAGTAGATTATCTAAGGTTGTGGGAACAAAACAATGCGCATAGCCACATTGAGTGGTGGGGTTTATGCGTTGGATGGGTAACATGGACGGCTGGGTTTTGTGTCGGGTACTGCCCGGCACTTTTTTTATTCTTTCATGGTCACCTGACCATGAAAGGTAATTGACCTTGGGTCTCCATTTATTTTGAATGAACGGCAAATCTGCTCGCTCTGTCAGGGGACCGGCGAAAACACAGACAATATCTGTTGGCACGGTCAGGAGCCCGACGAGAGACTAGATGTTTTGCCGGAAAAAACAGAAATACCCCCGGTGCGATTCGAACGCACAACCAACAGCTTAGAAGGCTGGTGCTCTGTCCATTGAGCTACGGGGGCTAGCCGATAGATTATAACGTTAAATCGGAAAAAAGATTAGTATTCCGTGATCTACAACCAGCTGATAAATTGGATAGCGGAAAACCTTTTGCTTGAGAATATCATGTGGAACGGACGGTATATGGTCCATTTTGATAATCCGGAAGGGGTCAAGCCCCTTCCCTACGAAAGGGAATGCTAGGCGGCGGAAACTGAGGGGTGTGTTTTATTCGGTCCGGAAGGGGTCAAGCCCCTTCCCTACGAGAGGCGAGGCTTGGCGGCGAAAACTGAGGGGTGTGATTTCTTCGGTCCGGAAGGGGTCAAGCCCCTTCCCTACGAGAGGCAATGCTTCGTGGCGGAAAAGGATGGGCGTGTTTTATTCGGTCCGGAAGGGGTCAAGCCCCTTCCCTACGGAGGGAAAAAGTACTCGGCGGAAACTGAGGGGTGTGATTTCGTCGGTCCGGAAGGGGTCAAGCCCCTTCCCGACAAGAAGAATATCAGACAGGGCGGATTCCTTTATAAACCCGGGTCGTACCGATGGTACTTAAAATGGTCATGGCAGGTTTTCGAAGAATCTCGGATAGTTCTTCCGAATCCATCGGTTGGTTGTTCTTGCTGAGAAAAATCTTGAATATCGAATCCACCAGAGGTGCGTTGGCAGTGATGAAATCTTCCTGGCGAGCACAATGGGTGATCAGGGTGTGGATGAGGGCATCACCTTTAGTAACTTCACCTGTCTGGAGATCCACCAGGTCCAACATGGTTTCATCACTAAAATGCGCGAATGCTTCTCTATGTTCCGGACAGAGAAAGGTGATCAAAGAATTGCGCCAATTACGATCCTGGGATTTCCACCAATCAAAATCAATGCGAAATTTTGTTTTCCTGTTCGGTTTCATCAAACTGGATTTATTTAGCATTGATCCTCCTAAGCTTTCTCGGTGATATGGTAGTAGTGATCCCCTACATGGAAGAATTCTTCGCTCGAGAGCAGCACATCAAGCAGATCCATCGGTGCCGTTCTTCGAATAACGTTCATGGCTGCATACAGGTCGATAAAATGGACATGGCGCTGGTTGTTGAGTTTGGAGAGTTCAGTCATCATGCGCATGATATCGGTCTTTAGAGCCGGTGACTTGCTTTGGCGGTTCTTCCATACATCGTCCAATCCATTCACATCAGGAATGGCGATTGCCATGCGCTCATTGAAACCAGCTGAGATCGGCTGACGCAGAAGCGCAAAAACCAACCCGCCATCGGCGCCGACCAGGACCGTCTTGATCCATTCTTTGTTCGATCGCTTTTTCTGAGGGGTGATCTTCATCACACCCGGGTCATCTGTGCGTGAAATTTCAATGATACTGCCTGGAATTAGGCTTTTACTTTCATACCAATCCCGCAGACCGATCACATAGTTATGGTCTCGAACGATCCAGGCTGAGATCGTTTCCTGGGTTTGTTCGTCGATGAATGCCACCTTAATGGTGTGAGACTCCAGGGCTGAGGGCAGAACCTGGTTGGTCAGCGGTGAAACAGGCAGACTGCCTGCTCTCCAGTGTGGATAAGTGAGGGTAACTGAGATTCTGTCGGTGGGTTCAGCATCGTTGATATCTTCAGTGGTGAAGGATAGCTCGTCATTCAATTCATCCAGGAGCTGATAGGTGTTGTCATCCAGTTCGTCTGAAAGAATGGAAAGTCCTTCAGTGCGAAGGTAAGGTGGGGTTTCCAATACTTCAGCAGGTTCCAGCCTGCGCAAGAACCAGGAGAATTGACCGGTGGTGCCGACTTCGTCGAAACGCGGATCTTCCTGAAGGGCATAATTCAAGGAAAATTCCAGCAGCTTCAGGTTTTCACCTGTGTCAGTTAGTTCGAGCTGCCTCATTAACTCCTGGATACTGATCGGACCGCCTGACATGGAATCGAGGATGGCTTCAGCAATGTTCAGGTGACCGGCACCGACATCGATCAGGAGTGAGCGAGGGAACCATGTGTCACCGATCCGGATCAGATCATTTTGTTCATCGAGGGCGGTACGCAGCAAGGTGCTAATGCTGCGCCCGTAGATTCTGCCAATTGATTCCGGGGATTGTTCCTCACCGGGAGTGGTCTGGTAGTTTTTTTGATTTAGTGGATGGTCTGTAAGCCCTGAAGCAAACTCTTTGGTGGTGCCATCTTCAAATTCAACTTCAATCACCTGGAAACTGCCTAAGCCCGGATTGTCACCTTCGCGGACAGACATGATCACACCAGAGGTATCCTCCAGTTCCGGAAAATTCACTTTATCGCCAGGTTGGTAGGTTTCTCTTGGAAAGTAAGTCAGACCAGCTTTAGCCTGGCGGGCGGCTTCCTCTTTTGCCAACTTTTCAAGGCGATTGTTGATTAAGACGCGGCTGAGGTTCTGGATGGAGAGAGGTTCTTCCGTTTCAAACAAATAATTGGTGAGATACTGCAGGTCATCGGTACCAATCTCAATTTTTTCCCAGTAATTTGAGTTTTTCTTGTTGGGTGAAACGGTCATAAAATCCTCTTAAAAATCAAGTATCAATAGATTATACATTAAATGACCAGAGAGACAATCGAATTTATGAGGATACCTATGATAATTCTACGAAACTTAGAGGAAAAAGATTCTTTTACACCGTCGTTAGAATACATTTTCAACATCAATTTTGAGATAGTTACATGGAATGGTTTACAAGAAAAAGACGGTCCCGACTATTGAACCGTCTTTTTTGACTATGTGTGCCTTTTGGCAATGATTCAAATAAAGTAGGCAATAAAAAAGCCGATCAACAATCCCATGCCAGATATTGTCACGAGAGTAAAAGCCTGAGTTCTGAAGAAGTTGCGTCTGCCGACTTTATTCATCATGGTGACGCCCTTTTGAAGTTCGGGCGAATAATGTTTAACTTCAAGTCGAACGGTGGGTTGATAACTCATCTGTTCCAAAGCTGAAGCATTGAACAGGATCTGCTCAACAGGTCTGGCTTGTTTGGCTGCGAAGATTCGTTGTGTGTCAAAAGAAAGCCGAACCGGTTGGTCAGGCTCTGTTTGTTTGCGAACCTTTTTCCGTCGTTTCTCAGCTTTCAAACTTTCCATTGGGAAACTTGTGGCGGTCATTTGTGCTCCTGTCCTATCCTCTTGAGGAAGACATTTTGGTGATGTTGCCTTCTTCGTCCGCTACAACTCGAATGGTCTGAGAGATCGACTTCCCATTTGGCAGATCATCACTAAAACTGTACTGAAGCAGATATGTACCAGGTGAAAGCGTACTCACCTTGGGGTTTTTCCCAGCCAGTTTTGGATGCTTACCAACGACTTTTTCAGTTACCTTGCGGATAGCTTCTGTCTTCATGCTGCCTGCTTTACTTCTTGACTCTCCGGCGCAAAAATGCGGGTACGGAGAGGTTATCTCTTGCGTCTACCTGTGGGTATTGCTCAAGACCGATCTCATTGTTCACTTTTGGCTCTTCCATTGCCTGCTCTGATTCAGTTTCAAACGGACGGGGCTCTTCCGTCCTGGTTTGAGCCAATCCGGTGAAACTGTCAGACTGAAAATTTGCTTTTGGTGCACCAATTCCTGTAACGATCAAAATCAGTTGAACACGATCTTCCATTCTTGGATCTGTGATAATGCCTGGAATAATATCGGCATGCCCACCGGTGGCGTTTTGCAGGGTCTTCAACGCTTCGGTCACATCCCGGAAGGACATATCTTCGCTTCCTGTAAAATTGGCGATCATCCCGGAGGCGGAATACAGGTCGATGTCGTCCAATAAGGGATGGTGCAGGGCTTTTTCGATTGCCTGGTGGACTTTGTTTGGTCCGCTACCCGTACCGATGGACATCAGAGCACCGCCACCGCGAGTCATAACGTTTTTGATGTGTGAGAAGTCAACGTTGATGAGCCCGGTTTCAGTTATCAACTCGGAAATTCCCTGGACGCCTTGCCTGAGGACGTCATCTGCCAATGTAAATGCCATTTCGAGCGGAAGATCTCTGGGCGCGACCTCAAGCAATTTGTCATTGGGGATGACGATCAGTGTGTCTGTGTATTCCTTCAATTTTTCAATACCTGTGTTGGCATTTGTTTGCCGGCGACCAAGTTCGAAGGAGAAGGGTTTGGTGACAATCCCAACAGTCACTGCACCACAGGCTTTGGCAACTTTGGCTGCGATCGGGATGGAACCTGTACCAGTTCCGCCACCCATTCCGGCGGTCAAGAAAACCATATCGGCACCCTGAAGGATGTTTGCGAGTTCCTTGGTGCTCTCCTCGGCTGCAGATTCGCCGACCGTTGGCAGACCGCCAGCGCCCAACCCGCGGGTCAATTTTGGACCCAACTGGATTTTGTTGGGAGCCAGGTTGATTCCCAGCGCCTGGGCGTCTGTGTTGGCTGCCACAAAGGTGACGCCTTGCATCCCGCCTTCAATCATACGGTTGACTGCGTTGGAACCTCCGCCGCCCATACCGATCACTACAATCTTTGGAACAGTAGGGGATAGATGACTCATATTCGTGTAAGTTGGAACCATTTCTTCTCTCCTTCAAATTATGCGGGAATACCAATGCTGTTGATGATCTGTTCATCGATCAGGCAGCCAGCTTCTCGTAAAATATCAATATCGTGCACACTGAAGGCACCGTTCTCGTTCCACACGGTTACTTTTCGTGCGTTTGTTGCTTCGATCAGTGAAAAACCGATGGTTGGGCGGGAATCGCGAATGATTGGTCTGATGCGATCCAGCGTGTTTTCAGGGATGCCCCATTCATAAGATGGGAGCAGCAGGTAATGATCGATCGGGTAAATCCAGGATGCCAACCGATCAGACACCGCATATTCCAAGGTTTGTTTGCGAGTATGTTCCAGTTTCTCTTTGTAGGCTGGAATGGCAGCCACCTTTGGTTGTCCGCTCACGTCAAAGAAAGCGGTGGTGCCTTCCTTGCTGTCTTCACTGGAACTGAGAATCCAGAACAGACACCCGAGGATGCTGTTTTTTTGATCGGCTGCTCGACCAGCTTCTTCTGAGGGACTGAGGGCAAACTCAATCAGCTCTTCAAACGTGACCTTAGGGTCAAGGACACTGCTGCGAATATCGGAACTGCCAAAATAGAACAGGAACATCTTGGGGTCGACACCCAGAATACTGTTGACGAGATCAGCGTACCATTGCCAGGTGTTGAAGCCGATGTGATCTTCTTCTCCGATCTCACTTTTTGAATAGGGACGCGGGACCTTCCAATTTCGCTTTCCGCCGGAACCCCAGCTGAGAGGATGATTGAAAGTCTGGGAGCTGATTGCAATGTGCAGATTGGTGACGAAATCGAGCGAGCGACGCTGTTTAGCCAGGGTGAGGACCTTCTTCAGGAATGAGAGATCCCAATAATCACCACCGGGTTGTAAGGGGGGAAAGACCGGGATGAGACCATGCTGCTCTGCTGCCCGTACAAAAGGCAAATAACGATCCAGAAAGCGTTCAACCAGATCGCCTTGCGACCAGGTGTCATGCAGCCAACTGGATTTCATGTTGGGTCGGTCGAAGAAAACCACATACCTGACTCCCCATTTGGCATAAGAGCTAAGCAGGATGCGCAAATCCTCAGCACGAATTTCTGAATTGACTGGAAAATCAAAGTGAATAATTGGCTGCACGCCTGAATCCAGCAATCCACTGATAAACTCTTCAGGGATGGCATAGGAGGGGCTTGCTTTCAGCACCAACCAGCCGGATTGCAAAGATTCCAACTCAGGTTTCCACAAAGCCAGATCTCTGCTCTGGTAATGGTTCAAGTCTTGAAAATAATGAAAACCAATTTTCTTTTCCATAACTTCTTCCGTCCACCTTTCTTACCACATAATTAAGTGCAAGTAGCATGCCAAGTTCTACTTCTGATATAATTGCAAGCATGATTTTGGTCACCGGCAGCACGGGTTTTATTGGTAAAAATTTCGTCAGAAAACTGGAGGAAAACGCTTTAAATTTCCGATTGCTGCTAACTCCAGGTTCGGTTGGCGGTGGGTTGCCAAAAGGAAAGAATTTTGATCTTGTTCTCAGCTCGATGGAAGATGTTGGCAGTTTACGTTCCGCTTTTAACCAGGTGGATACAATCTTTCATCTTGCCGGAGTCGAGCAAGAAGGATTGAAAGCTGACTTAAATCAGTTTGAGATCAGAAACCTTGAGATTTTCACAAGTGTTGCCCGGCAAGCTGGCGTAAAACGCTTCTTCTACATCAGCCATCTTGGAGCTGATAAGAACTCAGCCTACGGTCTGCTTAAAGCCAAAGGGCTGGGTGAAGAAATCGTCAAAAAATCGGGATTAAAGTACACCATTTTTCGCAGCAGCTGGCTTTTTGGTGAAGATGACCATTTTTCCCAGTCGATTGCCCGTATGATCAAGAAATTCCTCGGTTTCTTTTTCCTGCCAGGAGAAGGAAAGGTCCTGCTGCAGCCACTTTGGATCGACGATTTTGTTACGGCGCTACTGTGGTCGATGGATTTACCTCAGACTGCCAATCAAATCGTTGAGGTTGGCGGTCCGGAGCAATTGAGCTACCGGGAAATTGTCGCATTGGTTGGACAGGCGATGGGAAAACTTCCAAGATTTTTAACTATTTCTCCAGTCCAATATAGTTTCTTTACTCAGATGATCGAAAACAACATGAAGAATCCACCAATTAATGTATACTGGATGGACTACCTGGCTGAAAACCGAACTACTTCCCTGGACAGTATGTCCAGAATTTTTGAAATCAACCCTGCCAGGATGAAACAAAAACTAACGCACCTCAAAGGAAAACATCCCAATCTATGAACCTCTGCATCCACGGTCATTTTTATCAACCCCCTCGCGAAGACCCTATCTCGAACTACATCCCCTCAGAAATTGGTGCAGAACCTTTCAATAATTGGAACGAAAAGATATTAGCGGAATGCTACGAGCCGAACGCACTGGCTGGGAATTTCGGGAAGATCAGTTTTAATATTGGACCGACCCTCTTCCGCTGGATGTGGGGATATAGACCTGATATTGCCCAGAAGATCGTAGACCAGGAGAAAGACAATTTTGATACTTACGGAGTAGGCAACGGCATGGCTCAGAGTTGCCACCATACAATTTTGCCCCTGGCAACACCGGAAGACCGCATTACCCAGGTTTATTGGGGGATGTATGACTTTGAATTTCGCTTCGGCCACAAGCCGGAAGGTATCTGGCTGCCGGAGACCGGCGCCGATATCAACACGCTGTGTGTTTTATCTGACCTGGGGATTAAATTCACCATCCTGGCACCCTGGCAGGTGCGGTCGGTGGATGGCAAGCCGGGTCCTTACCTGGTTGATCTTCCAGGTGGAAGAAAACCTATGATCGTCTTTCCTTACCAGAGAGAGCTAAGCACAATGGTAAGTTTTATTCCAAGCAGCACCCAGAATGGCGATCAATTTCTACAGACCATACGCGAAAGACTGGCTGAGGATCAAAACGGGCTCAATATCATCGCCAGTGATGGGGAACTTTACGGTCATCATCAAAAATTTCGCGACATCTTTCTTACCTATGTCGTTAATGCAAGCAACTCTCATGGTGAGTTGCGGTGGACCTACCCGGGTAAATGGCTGCAGGAAAATGAGGTCAACGCCAGGGCAATGTTGGTATCACCTTCATCCTGGTCTTGCTTCCATGGTGTGGATCGCTGGCAGAAATCGTGTGATTGCACCCCTGGTGCCGATTGGAAAGCGCCGCTTTACCGGTCGTTATGCGATGTAGCTGGCTGGCTGGATCAGTCTTTTGTTCGTTTTATGTCTGGATTTGTCGCAGACCCATGGCGCTTCCGCAACAAGTACATCAAGGTTTTTAATGGACAACAAGTCCTTTCTGATTTGCTCACGGAAGAAGGCGCCACACATTTCTCGATCTCAGATTTGGAGAAGATCAACACCTTGATGCAAGCCCAGATCAAACGACAGCGAATGTTTTCATCCTGCGGCTGGTTCCACCAGGAATTTCATCGCATCGAGCCGCAAAACAACATTGCCTACGCAGCAATGGCAGTTTGGCTGACGGACCTGGTAACAGGCGATCATATTGATGCAGATATTGCGGCGTCACTGGCGAAAGTACGGGATAAAAAATCAGGTCTGAGAGCCGACAGTGTCTTCACTCAGACCTTGATTAGAGCAAAAAACGAATTCTACGCCTGATCGAGCAATTCGATCAATTTGTCGAGCTGGTATTCCGACTTTTCTTCAGCCTCACTGATGGCCGAGAAATGTTGTTCTTGCCTCAGGATCGCTCCCAGGATCTCGGTCGAATCCGATTCCTGGTTGACTGCCAAAGTAAGCAGCCTGGCGGCACGTTGATACCATAACAGGTTTTCAAATTGCTCTTTATTGAACCAGCGTATGCCATTGTATTCGTTGATTTCCAGGTAGGTTTTTACAGAAGAGTCTTCAACCCATTTTTCCAGGAGTGATCTGGGACTGACCTCCTCTTCCAATGGCTGGAGGTCTGTGATCAGAGTCTGGATGACCTGGGTCGCTTTCCAGGACTCGTATTCAGTAAAACCCAACTGCCCAAGAGTGCGATTGATCAGATTCACAACCGGTTTTCGTTGGGAAATTGCCCGATTTAATTCCTGTGCACGCAGCTGGTTGCCTGGACCTGCAAGATTACTCAAGATCGCCCAAACCACCAGAGCATAGCGGCGGCGAGGATCGCTTTCAAGCTTATCCATCAAATTATCATAGGCGCTGCGCGTAGTCACCATAGCCGAGAGAGCCAGCTTCCCATCCAGCTTCTCAGGGTTGGAAAGAGTAATCAGCAGTTCCTTCGCTCTCTGGGAAGCTTCATCCAAATCAAAAGCCTCCGGCTGGGATTTCCCAGCCATCAAAAGCTGATTTAAGGTTTCCTGGTGTTGGTCACCTGGAAAACTCTCTTCAGCAGATGAAAGCGGCGGTTCGGTTAATGCTTTCAGGGTTTGGGGGTTGATAACTGCACGAAGAGGCTGCAGCAGGGGGGCAAAGTCAATTTCTTCCAGTGCTCCACCAAGGTCGGCGATGCCCTGTCCGTTATAGATTTCGAATAACGTATTAAATTGAGGTCCGCTGACGACCTGGAAATCGAGCAAAACCTGGTGGGAATAAGCCTGAAGATCAAAATGCATACCTCGTTCCCGGATCTCACCCAGTTTTCGCAGGAACCATAGCTTGGAATTGTTATCCCTGAAGAGCACCAGGTCGTCATGATTGCCATGAAGTTGCAGCGCATCGGCAAGATCGCTCTGGTGCAACTGACCTTCATTCCCGTCTTTCACAAGATAGGGAGCGGATTGCTTGATCCAGCCGGAACTGTCGCCAAAGCGGTTGTTGTAGACCACCAGGGCTGCATGACCCTGGAAGAAGTTACTGTACGCAAACACATTCTCGTCTACAAACCCTCCGTCGCTCCAGAAATCGTAAAGACGGAAGTTTTCAACTTCGGCAAAAACCTTACGCCGATGGAGCAGTGGGAAGATGGTTGTGGAGTGATGGTCAACCAAGCCCTGATCCGGGGTCTCGTCCCAATAAGGGCGGTAATATTCCATGCCGTATTTCTCTGAATAGCCTTCAATTTGTCCATGCCCGAACATCGGGAGACCCGGCATGGTGGAAAGCAACGTGCAGATCCCGAAGTATTTGTCACCTTTCCCAAATTGCTCCACAGCCGTCTTTTCATCCGGGTTGTTCATGAAATTAACATAACGTTTGAGGATCTGTGGATCATACACCAGCGTGTTTTTGATCAACAGTCGGTATTTTTCGTTTTCTTCGTTGCGGAGCATATGCATGAAGGCACTGTTGTAAACCCGGTGCATGCCAAGCGTACGCACAAAGTAACCTTCCATCAACCAAAAAGCTTCAGCCAGAAGGAGGGTATCCGGAACTTCTGCTGCAACCCGATCCACCACTTCACGCCAAAATTCTTCCGGCATGACCTGGTCGAAGCTTTCTTTGGTCATGGCGTAATCGGCGCGGGAAGGGATATCTCCACCGCTGCCTGGCTGCGGAAACCACAAACGCTGATAGTGTTTTTTGGTCAGGGTCATGGCTGCATCGAAGCGGATGATCGGGAATTTTCGGGCGACATCAAGAATGGTCTGGATGACCGCTTCGCGTACCTGAGGATCCAGATAGTTCAACTGAGCCGTATCGTTCCAGGGCATGCTAGTTCCGTCGTTGCCATGATAGATGAAACGGGTTCGACCGGAGTTGTGGTCGTAATGTTTGAATACCACAGCTGCATCAGTGCGGGAGTAGTAATGATCTTCCAGGTTGACGCTAATGCCAGGACGTTTGGAGAGATCAGGTCCATTGAATTGATAAGCAGGGAAGGGAGGTTGATCTGCCTGGATGAACCAATCCGGGTGGTCATAGACCCAGTCAGAGTCGATTGCCATGTGATTAGGGACCATATCGCTGGCGAGCCTGATCCCTCGAGCTCCACATCGTTGGGAAAGGTTGTAATATGCCTCATCTCCACCCAGCCGTGCCGCGATCTGATAGCGTGCCAGGGAATAGGCAGAAGCCACCGCGTCGGGATTGCCAGTCATCTGTTTTATTTCGCGTGAAGCATCGCTGCGTTCCCAAAGCCCGATCAGCCAAAGACCGGTGAACCCCCAATGAGCCAGTTGATCCAGGGTTTCGTCCGGGACCTGATCGAGGCGATCGATGGGACGTTGGTATTCGCGGGAGAGCTGGTTGAGCCAGACGAAGGTGTTTTTTGCCATCATCACAACTCGTGGCATCCAGTCACTGTCCTGACTGAAATTTTCGATTTCGCTCAATTTATCGCCCCAGGGATCTAATTTGTAATCAGGAACGAAGGTTTCCGCCTGAGAAAAATCAGGACCTGCAGCAAAGAACATGGCTCGGGCTTTGGCTTCTTCGGTGAAAAGATCCAGACTGCCAAGCAGGCGTGTTAAAAACTCACCCAGATAAGAGCTCCAGTTTTGACGTATGTACTCCAGCTGACCGGTGAGAGAGTCCGGTGATTCCAGCGCCGGCGTACGCAGCATGGTTATAAGGTCCTGATTGTCTGGTCCGAAAGGAGGTTGAGTCTTGAAAAATGCCTGGATGCCATCCAATAAGGGGGCATATTCACTGCTTGAATACAAGGGGCGATCGTCAAAAATCTCGCGATAACGGAGAGCGGCTGGGTTTACATTGGCAAGCCAGGTCATCAACAACTCTTCCACAGTCACATCATAGTTGTTGATGCCTTTATCCGAACCCTTCAAGTATTCCTGGATGGTCTGTTCGCCGTTGTAGACAGCCACAGGAGGGAACTGCAAGTTGAATTTGACCAGCGTGTCAATTGCTTTTTCACGACCCAGGCGCTCAAGCAGGAAGCGAGCCAATGCCGTTTGGATGCTGCGACCATGCGTGTTGTAGTATTCCTCAACAACTTGGTGGAAGATCTCATCGATCAAGCCGAGGGCGTTGATGTCAGCCGGTGAGGCGAGCGTTTCCAGGTTTTCGGGATCTGTTCTTAACTGGTTGATTTTATGGGCGAACTCTCGGGAGGCATGGAAATTGGCAAAAATGACATTACCATTCTTTGAGAACAACACCTCATCAAATTGATATTTGTCGCGTGCTTGTTTAGTGACGTGAAATTCCTTCATCGGTCCCTCTCCTGAGTTGAAATATTTAATTATTGATAACTTATAAATTGTATCACTCCGCCTGCAGGATATGCGTGATGATATTCGAACCAGAGCCGCCGATATTTTGGGTCATGGCATATTTAGGGCGTTTTACCTGAGTCGCACCAGCCCGTTCCTGTAGTTGGAGAGTGGCTTCCACCAATTGGTAGATGCCAGTAGCTCCGACCGGATGACCGCGGGCTTTTAAGCCACCCATGGTCGCGACTGGAATGTCACTATCGAATTGAATCTTGTTTTCAATTGCCAGCTTAGGACCTTCACCGGGCTGGCAGAAGCCAGCGGATTCAAGGGATAAAGCTGCCATGATCGAAAAGGCATCGTGGTATTCAAAAACCCCGATATCTGCAGGGGATAATCCTGCCTGACCATAGGCGGCTTTGGCAGAGGACTCTGCGGCAGTCAGGCGGGTGGAAACTTTACGATTTTGGAGGGAAAGAGTATCCGTCATGGAAGAAGAGGCAATTACGGAGACGTTTTTATTACCGTTACGGATCGGATGGGCAGACAAGACAATGGCTGCGGCACCATCAGAGACCGGGGAAGCATCCATCAGGTTAATGGGGTCCGAAATCATGGGTGATTTCCTGAACGATTCGAGGGTGATCGGTTCCTGGAAGCGGGCATTGGGATTGTGGACAGCATTCGCGTGGGCGTTGATTGAAAAATTGGCGAAGTCTTTATGCTCCCAACCATATTCGTACATGTAGCGGCGCATGAGAAGTGCGTTTAGACCAACAAACGAGAGCCCAAAATCGGCTTCCAGTTCGGCATCGGCAGCTGTAGCCAGGCTGGCTGTAATTTCGTCACCTGGCGAATCGGTCATCTTCTCTGCGCCAATCACCAGGGCGCTCTCCAACTCTCCGCTGGCGATCGCCATGAGAGCCATGCGGAAGGCTGCTGAACCCGAGCTGCAAGCGGTTTCGATGGAGATGGCGGGCTTGTGATGAAAACCAAGCCAGTCCGCCATCAGGGTTGCCAATTGAGCCTGGCGGTTGGCGGTGATCGCCATCATGTTACCCACGAAGAGCGCGTCTGGATAACCGATGCCGGCATCATTCATTGCCATCAACCCGGCATCACCGGCTAATTCTTTAAGAGATTTGTCCCAGCTTTCAGAAACTGGCGTTTGCCCGATGCCTGCGATGTAAACTTTATTCATAGAACCTCAAATTCCTTATGCTTAATCATAGTCGTGCTTGACGGAGGGGGGCACCCTTACAGGGCAATAGAGCCCCTTCCCTACGGACCGCTTTCAATCAAACGGCTGACAGGTTTCATCCAATCCTGCGGAGGGAGACGAGCCCCCTCCCTACGGTTGAGCGTCCTTGATCTGCGTTACTCAGTTACAATATTGTAAGCAAGATTGCTTTCGAAAGCTATCAAAAGCAATACAAATGAGGTGTTGGGATGGAATACATAGATATTACAGTTGGGATCAGGAACAAAATGCTGGTTTGGCCAGGCGATGAGCCGGCGAAGATTGGCTGGGAGAGCCGAATTTCTAACGGGGCAATTTCGAATGTAAGTTCCATACAAATTGGGGCGCATGTCGGTACCCATATCGATATGCCCCTACACTTCATCGATGGAGCTGCAAATTTGGATAGCCTGGATCTGTCGGTTTTGATCGGTCGGGCAACCGTGATTGAAGTTCCGGAAGGAAATAGAAGTATTGATGCAGCTTTCCTTGCCTCTCTTCAGCTAGAAGATGTTACCAGGGTGCTCTTCAAAACCCCTAACAGCAGACTGTGGTACGACTTCTTTCATCCATTCAATCCTGATTATGTCGCACTCGAACCCGATGCAGCACAGTGGCTGGTGGAGCATGGCTGTAAACTGACAGGGATTGACTACCTCTCCATTGCTCCTTACAACGATTCTGTTGCTCCGCACGAAATTTTGCTCTCCAATAATGTCGTGATATTGGAAACACTTGATTTACGAAAAGCTGAACCTGGGATGTACCAGTTGATCTGTTTACCGCTAAAACTCGAATCGCGCGAAGCCGCCCCATGCCGAGCAATACTTTTGCCGACCTTGTAATTAAGCCTTAAATGCGCGTAGCCACATAATCAATAGTGAATGTTATTTCTGTAAACAAAGATTTTTCACTTCGTTCTGAATGCCAGCCTGTCAAATCGTAACTGGAGATCGAGGAACTTTTATTCGATCACAGGCATTGTCAAGAGATGAAAGGCGAGGGTTTCAAGGTCGCGGGCTTTTTTGCTGGTACCGAGATCGTCCAATATTTCATCGATATGAGCTTTTATGACAGTGTCACTTTCAAGGATGCTGTGGAAATCCTGGTTCTCGTCCAACAACTCACTCAACCCAAGATGGTCATAGAGCTCACTGACAACACCATAACTCCACTGGTCAGAAATCTTCAATTCATCTGCCAGATCGCGCCTGCCAATGGAGAAAATGATCGCCAGACGGGCAATTTCACTTTGTCTCTCAGTCAGACCTGGATAACTTCTGGATCTCAGCACGAGCCGATCTTTTGATACCGAAAAGTTAGCCTCCCAGGCGGCTTGCAACCCGCGGGGAGTAAAAACTGGTTTGCCTTCAGCCGCAAACGTGATCGCCCAGCCCAAGGAAGTTTCAATTTCCTTTTTTTCAAGCAGACCGACAATGGATGAACTGGGAAAGTGTCTAAAGAAGTCAGGTCGCTGGTTGCGAGAAAGTCCGATCACTTTCAGATTATGGCTGGAATTTTCGATGTCGCTACCTGCCTGTTTTAGGTTACTGGCGCAATCGATATCCATAACAATGCCATCACACAAGAAATGGTCCTGACTGAGAAATTCTGAGAGTTCATCCGGAGTCGTAAGCTCAGCCACAACCCTCGTACGCCAATCTCGAACGACCAGCAAGGACATCCAATCCAGGACGTAAGGATCTTCACTGTATAAAGCAACCAGGATATCTCTTTTCAAAGTAAACCTCCAAATAGGTTTTGCTGAATTATAATAGCATCAATGGTATTGTTGACGAGGAGATAATATGAACAAAAGTATTGCAGTATTAACAAGTGGAGGGGATGCTCCCGGAATGAATGCAGCCATTCGCGCTGTTGTACGGACAGGTATAAAGAATGGTTGGTATGTTTACGGTGTTCGTAATGGTTACCAGGGCTTGATCAACGGTCAATTTGAACGAATGACAACCCGTGATGTTGGCGGGATCCTGCAGCGGGGGGGAACCATTTTAGGGAGTGCCCGTTGTTTGGAATTCACCACTGTCGAAGGACGCGCCCTGGCAATCAGAAATCTCAACCAGAGGGGGGTCGAAGCGCTGGTAGTGATTGGTGGTAATGGTTCGCAGACCGGCGCTTACGAACTGAATAAAATGGGATTTCCGGTGGTGGGCGTGGCTTCCACGATTGATAACGACCTGGTAGGCTCAGAGATCACCATTGGCGTCGATACCGCTTTGAATATTGCTCTGGAAGCAATCGACCGTCTGAAAACGACAGCGAGTTCGCATCAACGTGCATTTATCCTCGAGGTAATGGGACGCAAGTGCGGCTACCTGGCATTGACTGCAGGCCTGGCAGGCGGCGCCGAAGCAATCACAGTGCCAGAACGGGAAACTGATCCGGAACAAATAGCAGAAACATTACGCATGTCTTATGAACATGGTAAAAACCATGCTCTGATTGTCGCTGCTGAAGGCGCTGATTATAATGCTGCAAAACTGACCGAGTTCTTTAAAGAGCATCGGGATCGTCTGGGTTTCAGTGTTCGTTCCACCATTCTCGGCCATGTACAGCGGGGTGGTGAACCGGGGGCATCTGACCGTATTTTGGCTTCAAGGTTGGGTTGTGGTGCGGTACAGGCACTTGTAAGAGGAGAGTATGGCGTTTTGGTGGGACTAAACCAAAATAAAGTGACCACCACTCCTTACGAGGAAATTGTTGGCAAAACCAAAGAGCTCGATTCAGATCTTTTTGAGTTAGCCCGACTTTTGGATTAATATTTAAATTTTTCCACAATTTGTTAGCAAAAACGACCTTAGTGAAGAGGTCGTTTTTTTTTATGTTATTGAAAACTGTCGTTTTGCTAATGTCTTTCTGTACTGAGAGAGTGGTTTTGGCTTCGCTGTCGGGTTCAACCTTCAGGAGGGCGGGAACGGGACTAAGCCAACGAAATTTCTACCGCATCCGCAGATAGGCTTCGATGAATTCATCCAGGTTGCCGTCCAAAACCGATTGAGTGTTGCCCGTTTCATAGTCGGTGCGGTGGTCTTTGACCATCTGGTAGGGGTGCAGTACATAGGATCTGATTTGGCTGCCCCATTCGACTTTCTTAAATTCACCTCTTAGATCCGAAATCTCATCGGCATGTGCCTGCTGCTGCAGTTCAAACAGACGCGACCGCAGCACCTTGAGGGCAGATTCGCGGTTTTGTGTCTGGGAACGTTCATTCTGGCAGGTTACTACCAACCCGGTCGCCAGGTGGATGATACGCACTGCGGTCATGTTTTTCTGAACGTTCTGTCCACCGGCACCGGAAGATTTGTAGACTTCAATCTCGATATCTTCAGGGCGAATGACGATATCATCATTGCCTTCGATTTCCGGAAGTACCTCAACCAGGGCAAACGATGTATGTCGGCGGTGGGCAGCGTCGAACGGTGAAAGCCTGACCAGCCTGTGTACGCCTTTTTCTGCCTTCAAATAGCCGTAAGCAAGTTTTCCTGAGACAGATATGGTGACAGACTTAATGCCAGCTTCTTCGCCCATGGTGCGGTCGAGAACTTCGGTCTTATAGCCGCTGTTCTCAGCCCAGCGAAGGTACATGCGTTCGAGCATCCCCGCCCAATCCTGCGAGTCAGTGCCGCCTGCACCGGCATGAATAGCCAGGAGGGCGTTGCCGTGGTCATAGCGACCGGAAAGGAGCAGGCTGATCTCTTTTTTTGCGACCAGGTCTTCCATCTCATCCACATGATGATTGATTTCTTCAGTCAGGCTGCCATCATCCAGTTCCCACAGGGCGGAGAGCCCTTCCACCTGGGTTTGCAGTGTTGACCATTCCCGGATTTGATCATCAAGATTGGAAATACGTTTCATGACCGATTGGGCATTAGTTGGGTCATCCCAAAAACCGGTCTCTTCACTTTGTTTGTGTAATTTGGATAATTCTTCAGCTTTTTCAGCTAAGTCAAAGATGCTCCAGGAGAGATTGGAATTGCTCTTCCAAAGACTTGATACGGTCGGTCAGTTCAGCCATGCTAATTTCCTTCATTCTTGGTAAAGATGCTGTCAATGAACGATTTCTTATCGAACAATTGCAGATCTTCAATTTTTTCACCCAACCCTGCGTAGATGACGGGTATTTTCAATTGATCCTTGATCGCAAACACCATGCCGCCTTTGGCGGAGGTATCCAACTTAGCCAGGATCGCTCCGTTCAGGTTGACGGCTTTGCCAAATGCTTCTGCCTGGTTAAGGGCATTCTGACCGGTGGTGGTATCGATCACGATCCAGGAATAGTGTGGTGCGCCTGGCAGGGCTTTTTCTGCCACCCGATAGACTTTTTTGATCTCTTCCATCAGATTATAGCGGGTATGCAAACGCCCGGCAGTGTCGATCAGGACCACGTCGATGTCACGGGATACAGCAGCACGAATGCCATCAAAAGTAACCGCACCCGGATCACTGTTTTGTTGACCAGTGATGATCGGTACTCCAACGCGTTCCGCCCAGATTTCAAGCTGATCGGCAGCGGCAGCCCGGTAGGTATCTGCCCCAACCAGGAGGACGGATTTGCCCATTTTTTTGTACCTGGCAGCCAGTTTGCCGATGGAGGTAGTCTTGCCAGAGCCATTTACTCCAGCAACCATGATCACGGTAGGCTTCTGAGAAAAGTCCGGCTCGACTGCTTCAAACAAAAGATCAGAGAGCTCATCTTTGAGCAAGGACTCCAATTGTGATGTCTTGGTAAGCCCGAGTTCGTCGGTTTTCTCAATGGCAGTATCCACCAGATCCAGGGTGGTTTTTACGCCTACATCCGCCTGAATCAGCAACTGTTCCAGATCATCAAAAGTTTCGTCATCAATTTCAGTGGCACCGAACAAGTTGGCTATTTTGCCAAAAGTGGTCTCACGTGTTTTTTGCAGGCTGTCACGCCATTTCTTGAATAGATTGTCCATAGGCTCTGGATTATATCATTTGGATTGCTGGGATTGCGCCAGCTGACCACAGCCAGCATTGATCTCGATACCGCGGCGTAAGCGGACTGAGCAGGGGATGCCGTAATCAGTCAGAATTTTGGCAAAGGCATCCACCCGTTCGCGGCTTGAACCAGGCAAAGGATATTCCTTACTGGGATTAAGCGCAATCAGATTCACATGGCAGAGCATGCCCTTGACAAGGCTGATCAACTGCTTTGCTTGGTTTTCACTGTCGTTGATGCCATCGATCAAGGCATATTCGAACGTGATCCTGCGGCGGGTTTTATCGGTGTATTCTTTGCAGGCGGCTATCAGTGATTTGAGAGGATGCATGCGGTTGGCGGGAACGAGTTGGGAACGTAGTTCGTTTTCAGGTGCGTGCAGGCTGACTGCCAGGTTAACCTGGGAATCCAACTCGGTGAATTCTTTCATCCTGGGGAGGATCCCGACGGTGCTGATGGTGATTCGGCGGGCACCAAAATTGAGCAGGTCGGAATCGATGAGGGTCTCGATCGAACGCATCACGGCGGTAAAATTGAGAAATGGTTCTCCCATGCCCATGTAAACGATGTTCGTCAGTTTTTCACCGTTAGCTTCCAAAGCTCGCATAATGAACAATATTTGTCCCAAGATTTCACCTGCGCTGAGATTGCGGGTGAAGCCCATCTGCCCGGTAGCGCAAAAGACGCAACCCATCGGGCATCCAACCTGGGTGGAAACACACACTGTGTTACGGTCAGAATATTTCATCAGGACTGTTTCAATGCGGCTGCCTTGCTGAACTTCAAACAGGTATTTGATAGTCTTTTTATCCCGGGAGACAATCGATTGGCTGGAGATGATGGGGTCGATCAGAAAAATTGCGTCCAGTTCTTCTTTCAGACTATTGGGCAGATTCCCAAAAGCAGAATAATCACGATAATGGTGCTTATAAATGCCTTCGAGGATCTGTTTTGAGCGAAACGCGGGCTGGTTGAGCTTTTTGAGCTCATCCGCCAGTTCCTCTTTATTTAGGTCGAGCAGAAGTTGTTTATCCATGGATCAATGCTGTCAGGTCTTTCGCGATGATATCGGGTTTCAGCTCCCAGTCTGCCAGGTCTTCGAGCGTGTTTACACCAGAAAGTACCAAAGCTGAATGAAACCCGCCCTTCTGTGCACCGAGGATATCGGTGGAGAGGCGGTCACCGACGCATAGAACCTGGTCTGGTCTTAATTGCATCACCTTCATCGCCTGCGTGTACAAGCTGGAGGAAGGTTTGCCAATTACTAAGGGCTCCTTGCCTGAAGCTGTTTGAACCGCGGCAACCATGGTGCCCGCACCCGGGATCATCCCATGGGGGGTCGGAAAGGTGGCATCTGTATTGGTGGCAATAAATTCCGCGCCTGATCGGATCTGTTTTGCAGCGTAGCTGATTTTTTCGTACGTCATTTTGGGGTCGAGCCCCACGATAACAAGGTCAGCCTGCCTTTGTTCGCCTTCCATCAATAGAGTAAAACCTCTTCTTCGTGCGTCTTTTTTTAGAGAATCGGAGCCAACAATAAAAAGCACTTTCTTGTCTGGATATACATCCTGCAAAAAATGAAAAGTCGCTACGGCACTGGTGAGGATCTGCTCAGGTTTTACCTGGACCCCAAAACCAGCCAGTTTTTCCACGTATTCCTGGATGGTCCTGGTGGCGTTGTTTGTGGCTAAAACAAATTTAAGCCCAAGATCCTGAATTTGCGAAAAGACATCGGCAAGGTTACCGATAGGCTGGCTATCATGCCAAAGGACCCCATCCATATCGAGGATGAGGCCTTTGAGCATGGGGAAATGATCCGTGATCATTTCTACTTTTCTGGGGGAGTTAAGACTTTGTCGATCAACCCGTACTTCACTGCCTGTTCAGCGGTCATGTAAAAATCGCGGTCGGTATCTTTCTGGATAACATCCAAAGGCTGTCCGGTCACATCGGCAAAGAACTGATTTAGTTCCGATTTGAGACGCAGAATTTCTTTTGCCATGATCTCAATATCTGAAGCTTGTCCTTCGGTTCCACCCAGGGGTTGATGCAGGTGGATAGTTGCGTGGGGCAGAGCATAGCGCTGACCTTTGGTCCCGCCGGCAAGCAACACAGTGCCGAAACTGGCAGTAACGCCAACAGCTACCGTGCTGATCGGATTGGGGATCATTTGCATCGTGTCCAGGATAGCCAGACCGGCATAAATGGAGCCGCCAGGAGAGTTGATGTACATTTGAATCGATTTTTCCGGGTCAATTTGGCTCAAGTAAAGCAGCTGAGCCACAATAACGTTTGCGACCTGGTCGTTGATGGCTGAGCCAACAAAAACAATGCGTTCCTTGAGCAGTAAAGAGTAGATGTCATAAGCACGATCACCGTTGGCAGTTCGTTCGACCACCATGGGTATCACTGATTGGAAATCATTTTTTTGCATAATCGTGTCCTTTCTTGCGTCAGTTTACCTGCTCAGTATTAGAATATCGTTAGTCTTCAACCACTTCTTCTGAAGGGTCTTCCTCAACTGGATCGGTTTCAACGACATCATTAGCAGTTTCAGCCTGAAGAGCATCCATTATTTCTTCCACAGCTTCTTCTTCGGTAACTTCTTCAGCGACTGGCAATGATTCTGGAGCAGCCAGGGTTCTCAGCTGGAGCCGTATCGCCTTTTCGAGGGCATTGTTGGCGGCTTCGTTCGAGATGGCTTCTGTGAAGCGCTTCTTGCCAAGCTGCTTTTCGGCTTGCTCGTATTCGCCGCTCATGAGTAGAGAATTGAGGACGCCTGTAACTTCTGCCTGCATTTGTTGCTGAGTGACTTTTACGTCATATTTCTTGGTGATCGCGTCCATCACTAACGAACGTTCAAGGCGATCTTTCGCAGTTTGTTTGACTTCTTCTTCGATAAATTGGTCTTTATCCATCTTGCGGATCTTCAGGTAAACATCCAGGTCCAGTCCGCGATGTTCAAGGTCGTGCTCGATGCGATGAAGAACATCATCTTCTTCGTCCTTGATCATCTGGGGAGGATATTTCAAGGTCGCGCCAGCACGAAGCGTGTCAACCAGCTCGAGATAATAAGTATCGTCGTACTCAGATGTACGGTCGCTTACCATTTTTTCACGAACCGCTTGCTTCAGGGTCTCAACACTCTCGAAACCTCCAACCGATGTCAGGAATTCCTGGTTCATCTCAGGCAGTTCCAGCTCTTTGACTGACTGAATATTGACATCGAAGCGGACGGTCTTACCAGCAAGAGCGCCATCCTTGCTTTCGGCAGGGAAGGTGTGGGTCAGGGAGAAGTGATCTTCAGCCTTTTTTCCAATGAGTTCACGGGCAAAGCCCTTGTAAGGCCACTCGGAATCTTTTTCTTCTTTTTTGGTCGGAATCAGGGTTTGCTGCGGAGCAGATTTTACAATTATGGCTTCTTCAGGGGTTTTGGCGTTCTCATCGGTGGCTTCCAGTGTCATATAAACCAACTGACCAATTTTGGCGGCGCCTTCCACAGGAACAATATTTGCCTGGTTTTGACGCATCTGGGTGACGTATTCATCGACGTCACTGTCGCTTACTACAGGGGGTTCATAGGGCTTCTTAAGGCTTTCGACATCGCCAAGTTCAGCTTCAGGGCTGAGGGGAATGACGAATTCAAAGACGGGAGGTTCCTGGCTGGGGATATCTTCCAGATTTCCAGGACCATAAGGTTCGATGTTTTCTTGCTCCAGAACCTGGGGATAAACATCGTTAAGCATCAGATCGATGGCTTCTTCGAGTACGGCAGCTTCGCCGACATGGTTGACAACCATGGCATAGGGTGCTTTGCCAGGGCGAAAGCCTGGTATGCGGGTGCTTTGAGCGATCTTGCGTGCAGCCTTACGCTTGAAACCATCCAGGGTTTCCTGCTCAAATTCGGCCCGGACACGGACCTGGTGATCTTCAGTAAAAGTCTTCTCAGTTTTCAATAGTTACCTCTTTAGTTAATGTTGAAGTGGGGAAAGAGGGGCTCGAACCCTCACGCGTCGCCGCACATGATCCTAAGTCATGCCTGTCTGCCAATTCCAGCACTTCCCCTCGAACGAATGATTATATGCGAGCAGAGTACGAGAGTCAAACCTAACTTTCTTTTTCGTCGCCTTTGAATCGTGTATGATAATCTGAACTTGAGACATAAAAGAACTTACTGCCAAGGTAGGCAGATTCGTTATATTCAAAGGGAATGTCGGTTTGGGTGTAGGAGATATGCCTTACCTCGAGGATCGGTTCATCGGTGGTTCCCAGCCAGGTTTTTTCTTGTTTGGTGGCATTACGTGCCCGCAGCTGATAGTCATCACATTTGGGAAGGATACCCAGCTCATTTTTCAGGTAGGCGTAAAGAGATTGTTCCAGCGTTTGTTGGGGTAAATCTTTGACGACCTCACCGGAAAGGTAGGTTCGTGTAATGGCAACAGGGGCGCCATTGGCACTGCGAAGGCGTACGAAATAGTAAATGAGCGCATCGCCCTGGAGACGGAAGATCCTGGCGATCTCATCCACATCCTTGGCTTGCAACATTTTAAACTCCAGTACCTTGGAGCCTGGCGCTGCACCAATGTTGTTGATATCCTGGCTGAAACCTCGCGGTTCCGCAATACGCTTCTGGATCTCAATAGTGTTAACGAAAGTACCCTTGCCAGGAGTGCGGCGGATCAGCCCTTCGTGGACCAACATGGTGAGAGCTTTATTCACAGTCATCCGGCTAACTTTGTACTTCTCGCATAACTCCACCTCGGTGGGTAGCTGCTTGTTGGAATACTTTCCGTCTACGATCTCCTGGATCAGATCGGCACGAATCTCTTTGTAAATGGGTGTCTTTTTTCGCATACATTTATTGTAACTTAATGTATGCGATAAATGTATAGTAATTTGCACAAAATAGGGAAAAATATCATCTAAAACGGGGTATCTATCCAGAAGTTGGACGGCAATGTAAACAAAGTTAAAATTGTATGTATATTTGCCATTATTTCCACAAAACAATTGAAATGAAATGATCAATGTCTTTGTTTTTTCCTTAAAATAATGCGCGTAGCCACAAGGGCTTTGGCAATATAGTAACTACAATTTATCTATCCAAAAAACGAGGAAACGAAAAAGAGCCGATCATCGATGGCAAGTGTTTGTTACTGCAGGTTGAAAAACGTAGCCTGCTCTTTGCCGACGAATTTTCCATGGAAAAACGATCTGGTTCTACAACACATGCTTTCATAACGGCAGGTTGAAAATCGCAACCTGCCCTACGACACACTCTACCTCAGGAAAACGATCCGGTTCTACATTACACGTTTTCATAACGGCAGGTTGAAAACCGCAACCTGCCCTACGCCAAACTCTAACCTCAGTTTGAACAAAAAACGATTAACAAGTTGCAATGGAAAATAGGCGCTTATAACAAAATGATAATAGTGGCCGATTAGCGCTCCCAGTAATGTATTCGCTCTTGCATCTGACATTTTTTCTATTAATGCGTGTAGCCACAAATGGCAAATGGATTTAGTTCGTTAGAACTGGGATATGAAGTTGTAAACCATCCGATAGCGACCATTCGCGCAGGATGTCCGCCGAGACGCCGAAGGGGGAGAGGACCGAACTGGCAGCGCGGATGAGGAGCTCGACATATTTGGCGGAATCAAGTTCGGTAGGTGCGACTCTCACTCCCAAATCCCAGGCAACCACATCGGGTTCACCTCTTGTATAAACAAAACGCACACGCATACCGGGTTTGACTGGAAAACCGGCTTTTTGCAGCTGCCTGGCTGCCCGCACAGCCGCTGTACTGGCTTTGTAGGCTTCCAGGGCGTAACTGACTTTACCATTGATCACCAGTTGTTCCGGCGTGACCGTGCCCGCTTTCAATTCTTGCAGTGCCTGCTGATAATAGTTGAAGGCTTCCTGGATGCAGTTATCCAATTCTGCTTTGACTCGTGCTTGCCCCAGTAGGTTGATCATCTCTTTTTGTACTGCCGCAATCCAGAGGGGTGTGTCACGCCTGCGCGCTTCCAGTCCGCGTACTTTGACCTCGCCGCTCTGAAAAACGCCAAAATAGCGATTGGCAACCGGAACGCGCGGGTCGACCTTGGAAGGCAAGAACGCCACCCAACGATACACCCCGTCCAGGTTGATGGTCAGACCGGTGCGGTGGTTGATCTTTTTGATCAGCTCGGTGAAGTGCTCCGGTTTGTTACAGCCCTTTTTCTTGACCCACAAGGCGTCCACATACATGTGCAGCACTTCAAAGCCCTCTTCCTCCGCCACATCCTTGGCACGCAGGAGAACCTCGCGCCCGCCCCTGGTGACCGCTTCATGCGCCTCAATGCGTCCATAACGGGCATTTTTGTAGCCCAAAAAGCCAAAACAGACCACCAGCAGCCATTTGAGTGCCTGAGCGCGCTCTTTCAGGTTGGCGACCAGGGGATGGTTTTCGGGGTAGGTGCGCACCTTTTGCTTGATGGCAACCCGTTTTTCGTAAAGCGGTTTGAGTGTCAGCGGTACCACACCCAGATCGTCATGTGCCGGGGTCAAGCCATCCGGCAGTGGTACTTCGGGCGAAATGTTGCCCAAAATGATGATGGCGGGATACATGGAGATAAAGTCGATCTGCGCCACATCGGTATGCAGTCCGGTGAGCGGTTGGTAGACCATGCCTCCCCGGTCAGACTGGATCAACTGCAGACCGGTTTTGAATTCCTCGAACTGGCGTTTCTGGTATGGAACCAGGATGTCTTTCTCCAACGCGGTAATGACCTGCATGGCAGAGATGCCCTGACCCGGGGAAACACGAGCCGCCTTTTCGATCGGCAGAGTGGTGACGCGTGCCATCTCCAGCGTGCCTGCCAGGCTGTAATCCGACCACATCATGGAAGATTTTCGGTCAATGTGGCAGCGACCAAACAGATGCGCCTCTTCAGGTCGGTAGATGATGTGTCCGTAGGAGAAATAGGTGGTTTCTTTTTGCCAGCGCACCGGTCGGTTAGTGTCACGGTTGAGCTGCAGCGGGATGCCCTTTTCCTCCGCTTCTTTGAGCAAAAACGGGATCAGCCAGCTGTCACCCCAGTCCGTCACCAGGATATCAGGGTTGTATTCCGCCAGGATCTGGTCGAGCGTTTGCAGGTAGACGCCCTGCGAATCGAGCGCCAGACGTTGTTCAAAACGGTCAGAGTGTACCAAAAGCGACTGCACGCTGCTGCGGTTGGGGTCAGCATCCGGGCTGACGCGCAGGACGCGCAAAGGCGGCAGGTCAGGGAAAAGTTCCCAGCGGTCGTTGAGTGTCTGGATGGACTGGATCACATTGTCTTCGTCCACCTCCAGCTGGCACAGCGCCAAGGGGAAAGCGCCATAGCGGGCAATGTAGCGCGTGCTGATGGTCAGATCGGCACCATAATAGGTCAGGTCCGGGTAGATCTCTTCAATCTCACGAAAAAGCTTCACCTGGCTGGCGGGCGATTCCATCTCGATTTGCATCACATCCACTGGCTGTTCTTCAAAGACGTCCTGCTTGTGCTGGCGGCTGAGCGAAAGTACACCCGGACGCCCCGAAACCAGCTTCCAGAGGGCGCGCAAGGTCTCATTCTGACCGGCAACGTAGAAATTGACCGGAAAACGCTGCCTGAAACAGACCCGGCTGTCGTCATCGGCAGAGATGAACCACAGGCTCAGCCCCTCCTCCTGGTTGAGGTAAAGGTCCAGCAGCCAGCCGGTGAAGGTGCGGGTGTGGCTCATGGAGCCTCCTCGAAGTCGCTGTAAGTACAGCAGTTTTCGTGCTCAGTTGTTGGTAGTTCTTCTTCCTCTGGTACGGGTATATTTTTTTCCTGCTGCTCTTCAGATGGCGCTTCCAGGTAATTGGTGATCAGCTTGAGGAAAACGTCTTCCTCCTCCAGGCGTGCCTGGTCTTTGTGCTGATCGTGATCGTACAATTGGCGTTGGGTGGCTTTGAGCTGCTTATAGACCTCCAGCAAAATGGCGATCAGGTACATATCGAGTGGGTAGAGGTTGGAAGCATATGAGGCTTCAGCCAGGTGCAGGCGCGACATGACCAGAAGCTCATCCAAAATAACCTGGTCATCCTTGCGCAGGGCACGTTTGAAGCGGTTGAGGGCGGCTTCTTCTTCCTGCCAGGTTTGGGTGATGGATGCAATGGTTCTTCCCATGATTGCCTCACTTAAAACAGAGCCAGCTGCAACTCCTGATCTGTGGGGAGGGGGAGTGGTTCTTCCCAGCAGATGTCGACGCTGGCTTTGAGTTGTTCGAGCAAAACGCTGCGGTTCTCGGCAATGGCGGGGATCGGGCGTGTGCTGATCACCACCGGCGCGAAATGACTCATACTTTCGAGAATATCCAGGCTGTGGGTGAGCAGGCGCTGGCTGTCTTTGAGTTCCACGTCTTCGTCCAAAAAAGTTGCCAGCAAATCCAACAATATCAATGGCTCACGGGGCGGATTTTTGGCGGTTGCCCGGACCATTGCCAGAACCTGGTAGCAGGTAAAAGCACGGGAAAGGCGGATGTTGCGCATCACACTGACCGGGTCGGACGTGTAGGGGCGGATCAACTTGGCGACGGCGTACATGTTGGAACGATTGCCGCAATCGAGCACGGTGACTGTTTGCCCCAGCGCCAGGGCAGAGATGAGCTGCAGCATGCGCTCAGAGAGGGCGTGCGCGCCGATGGCGAGAAAACGCTTGGGTAATAACGGCATTTGGAAAAGGGTCAGTGAGTCAGAGCGATAGTTTTCCATCATGTTCTAATTATATAGAACACTTGTTCTAATGTCAAGAAAATGAGGCTAAATTGAGTAACCTGATCTGTGTTGGGCTGTGATAGAAAGACTGGAGATTGTTACAAATTTATCAAATACGGTAAAAAGAGAGGGCAGAAGTGACATTCTATGAGATAATGGGGCAGACAATCCGGTCTGGGAGGCAGTGAATAGCTCGCCTTGGTTTAAATCGCGCTTGTTTGCTGTCTAATTTCTCACTCAGACTTGTAGAGAAAGGGTAGCGTATGAACAAGAAAGTCGTCATTGCAGGGTCGTGCCGTACTGCAATCGGGAAGATGAGCGGAATGCTCTCTACTGTGCCTGCAGCAAAACTGGGTGAGGTCGTCATCCGGGAAGCAATCAAAAGGGCAGGGATCCAACCATCCGATGTTGATATGGTTTACATGGGCTGTATTTTGCAGGCAGCGCAGGGACAAAACGTTGCCCGCCAGGCTGCTGTAAATGCGGGCATCCCCGTGGAGTCGCCGGCAGTGACCATCAACGTTGTCTGTGGGTCGGGACTCGAAGCGGTCAACATGGCAGCCAGGATGGTCTTACTGGGTGAAGCGGATGTGGTGGTTGCTGGTGGTATGGAAAATATGTCTGCCGCTGCTTACGCGCTGCCCCAGGCCAGGGCTGGCTACCGCCTTGGTAATGGTGTTTTGGTAGACACGATGGTGAATGACGGGCTGACTGATGCCTTCAGTCAACTTCATATGGGCATTACTGCGGAGAATATTGCTGAGCAGTGGGGCTTGACCCGTAAAGAGCTGGATGAATTTTCTGCAAAATCACAGCAAAAAGCCGCCAAAGCCCAGGCTGAGGGCAAATTCATAGACGAGATTGTTCCTGTTCCAGTACGAATAAAGAAAGACATTGTCAACTTTGTTGACGATGAAGGTATCCGTGCTGATGCAACAGCAGAAGGACTGGCAAAGCTCAAACCAGCCTTCAAGCCGGATGGGGTGGTCACCCCTGGCAACGCTTCCACCATCAATGACGGTGCTGCAGCTGTGGTGGTGATGAGCGAAGATAAAGCGCGTGAATTGGGCGTCATTCCTGAAGCGATTTGGTTAGGAAGTGCCCTGGAAGGCGTGGATCCGGCGATCATGGGTATTGGTCCTGTGGCTGCCACCCGGAAACTGGTGGAAAAAATGGGCATGACTATTGCTGATTTTGACATTATTGAAGCCAACGAAGCTTTTGCCGCGCAATCTGTGGCAGTCTTACGCGATTTGGGCATTAACAGTGAGAAGGTGAACCTGAATGGCGGTGCAATCGCACTGGGGCATCCCATCGGGGCTTCCGGTTGCAGGATTTTGGTTTCTTTGATCCACGAAATGAAGCGCCAACCGGATGCCAGGTTGGGTCTGGCAACGCTTTGTATCGGCGGCGGGATGGGGTGTGCCACCGCAATCGCGAAACCGGAGGTGTGAGGATATGACCTACATTCAATATGAAGTCTCAGGTCAAGTGGGAATCCTGACGATCAACCGTCCTGAGGCATTGAATGCGCTAAACCATGCCGTGTTAATCGAACTTGACCTGGTTTTGGACCAAATCGATCTAGAGACTACCCGCTGTCTGGTCATCACCGGATCCGGTGAAAAAGCGTTTATCGCCGGGGCAGATGTAGCTGAGATGAGCAGTATGGATGAAGACCAAGCCAGAGTGTTTGGTGAATTGGGCAACGCGATCTTCAGAAGAATTGAAAAATTGCCCATTCCGGTGATCGCAGCGATCAATGGCTATGCACTGGGCGGCGGCAACGAACTGGCACTTAGCTGTGACATTCGGATTTGTTCAGAAAATGCCGTTTTTGGTCAACCAGAAGCCGGGCTTGGCATCACTCCTGGCTTCGGGGGTACGCAAAGACTGGCGCGTGTAATCGGGTCGACCTCAAAAGCCAAGGAAATCCTTTTCACTTGTCGAAACATCAAGGCGGAAGAGGCAAAAGAAATCGGTCTGGTCAGCGCTGTCCATCCAATTGAAGATCTGATGGTCGAAGCGCTAAAGATGGCAAATCGCATTGCCTCACAAGCTCCTATCGCGATCCGCAACATCAAAAAAGCGGTCAATGAAGGGCTTGATCTGCCGATCGATGACGCCATTCAGCTTGAAGTAGGCTTATTCAGCGCTTGTTTTTCCAGCAAGGACCAAAAAGAAGGCATGCGGGCTTTTCTGGAAAAGCGAAAAGATAGAACTTTTAAGAATTGTTAATCAAACAACCAGCCTGTAAATTGACAGGCTGGTTTTCAAAGCAAAGGAGAATCTATGAAAGTAGCAGTCATTGGCGCAGGAACCATGGGCAGTGGTATTGCCCAGGCTTTTGCACAAACCGAAGGGTACGAAGTGATCCTCACCGACATTGACCTGGAATTTGCTCAAAAGGGTCAACAGCGTATTGCCAAAGGGTTACAAAGCCGGGTTGATAAGGGCAAAATGGAGCAGGCAGCTGTTGATCAGATCAATGGCCGCATCCGAGCAGGTTTGCTTGAAGATTGCGGCGATTGTGATCTGATTGTGGAAGCTGTATTGGAAGAGATGGCAGTGAAGAAGGAAACCTTTAAAACGCTTGATGCCGTTGCCAAGCCCGAATGTGTTTTTGCCAGCAATACTTCCTCTTTGTCCATCACTGAAATTGCGAGAGGTCTTAGCCATCCATTGGTAGGTATGCACTTTTTCAATCCTGCTCCGGTCATGAAGCTGGTGGAAGTGATCCCTGGTCTATCAACACCACCAGAAGTTGTCAAACAGGTGATCGACATTGCGATTTCTTTGGGAAAGACCCCGGTCGAGGTTAAGGAATCGGCTGGGTTTGTGGTCAATCGTATTTTGGTTCCAATGATCAACGAGGCTGCAGGCATCCTGGCAGAAGGCGTTGCCAGTGCCGAAGGCATCGACACTGCTATGAAGCTGGGAGCCAACCATCCCATGGGTCCCCTGGAATTGGGAGACCTGATCGGGTTGGATGTCTGCCTGGCAATCATGGAGGTCTTGTTTGAAGAGACCAAGGACAGCAAATATCGTCCTCATCCCTTGCTGCGAAAAATGGTGAGGGGCGGAAAGCTGGGGCGTAAAACCGGCGAGGGTTTTTACCATTACTAAACCAGATCGTGGTTTCGATAGGGGTTTATTAAACATGCCTGAAAGGAATATGTATGGATTTTAATTTATCTAAAGAACACCAGATGGCACAACAATTGTTTCGCGATTTTGCCCACAACGAGGTAGCACCATGGGCGGAAGAAACAGATGAGTTCCATCGTTTTCCCTGGGAAGCTGTTCGGAAAATGCAAAGTTGTGGTCTTATGGGAATTCCCTTTGCCAAATCTATGGGTGGTCAGGGGTGCGACACGCTAACCTACATCCTGGCGGTTGAAGAAATTTCCAAGGTCTGTGCAACAACGGGCGTGATCCTCTCGGCGCACACTTCGCTGGCGGCTGATGCGATCAACAACTATGGTACAGAGCAACAGAAGGAACAATTCTTACGACCATTGGCAGAAGGAAGAAAACTGGGTTCATTTGCCCTGACCGAACCTGAGGCAGGTACAGACGCTGCCGGTCAGCAATCCAAAGCCGTGCTGGATGGTGATGAGTGGGTTCTGAATGGGACGAAGATATTCATCACCAACGCTGAGGTGGCAGACACCTATATTGTCTTCGCAATGACTGACAAGGCACAGGGTACCAGAGGTATTTCTGCTTTCATCATTGAAAAAGCGACCCCTGGTTTTTCTTTCGGACCCGCAGAAAAGAAGATGGGCATCCGGGGTTCATCAACCTGTGAATTGATCTTCGAGAATTGCCATATCCCCAAGGGCAACCTGCTGGGGAGGGAAGGAAAGGGGTTTGGGATTGCCATGTCCACCCTGGATGGGGGACGGATCGGCATTGCCGCTCAAGCCTTGGGTATTGCCGAAGGAGCCCTGGAAAGAACTATTCAGTATGTCAAAGAACGCAAACAATTCAATTCACCTATTGCCAAGTACCAAAACACCCAATTTGTTCTTGCTCAAATGAAAACGGATGTGGAGGCGACCCGCTGGTTGGTTTACAATGCTGCCCTCAAAAAGGATAGCGGGAAAGCCTTCTCAACGGAAGCAGCAATGGCAAAATTGAAAGCATCTGAGGTGGCTGCTGAGGTTACCCGTGAATGTGTGCAATTACACGGCGGTTACGGCTTTATCCAGGGATTCCAGGTGGAACGGATGATGCGGGATGCCAAAATTACGGAGATATATGAAGGCACATCCGAAGTCATGAAGATGGTCATCTCCGGGAATCTGTTGAAGTAGGAGGCGCGGATGAAAATCATAGTTTGTGTAAAGCAAGTACCGGACACAACAGAGGTTCGGATTGATCCGGTGAAAGGGACATTGATCCGGGAAGGCGTGCCCTCTATTATGAATCCAGACGATAAAGCGGGTTTAGAAGCAGCCTTGAGGTTGAAAGACGAACAAGGCGCACATGTATCCGTGATCTGTATGGGACCACGTCAGGCTGATACAGTCTTGAGAGAGGCTTTGGCAATGGGCGCCGATGCTGCTTATTTGATTTCAGATTCTGCCTTTAGCGGTGCTGATACCTGGGCAACTTCCTGTACTTTGGCGGCTGCCATCACCAAGCTCAATTACGATCTGATCATCACAGGAAGACAGGCAATTGATGGCGATACGGCACAGGTTGGACCGGAAATCGCGGAACATCTTGGCATCCCACACATCAGTTACTGCGAAGATCTTAACGTAGAAGGATCTGAAGTGGTGGTCAAACGCCAGTTCGAAGACCGCTATCAAATTCTTAGAGCCAAAATGCCGGCGTTGATCACAGCCCTGGGGGAGATGAACGTACCGCGCTATATGACACCTGGAGGAATATTTGAAGCATACCGGGAAAAACAGATCATTCTTTGGACTAGACTGGACATCCCGGTAGCGGATGGAGATATCGGGTTAAAGGGCTCTCCTACTCGTGTCACAAAAACATTCCCAAAACAGATGAAACAACCTGGTATCAAGATTGAGACTGGCGTTGAGGAATCAGTTCAATTTGCGATGGACAAACTCAAAGAGAAATATTTACTATGAGAGGTGCACACATGACTATCAAAGAAAAAGCAGTATTTGTCTTCGCGGAACAAGTGGATGGTCAAATTACACCTGTCTCCTTTGAGTTGATCGGTAAAGCGCGTGAGTTGGCAGAAAAACTGGACAGCCAGGTGGTCGCGCTATTGCCTGGTTTTAAGGTGACTAATTTGACTCAGGAGCTGATTGTTCATGGGGCTCAAGCGGTTGTAATCGCAGATCATTTAGATCTGGAACATTACCGTACTGAACCTTTTACCCAGGTTATCAGTCAGATTATCGAGCAATATCAACCCGAAATCGTTCTGTTTGGGGCAACCAGCATCGGACGCGATTTGGCGCCCAGAGTAGCAGCCAGGATACATACTGGTCTGACAGCTGACTGTACAGCGCTCGAAATTGAGGAAGAGACCGATCGGCTTCTGATGACTCGTCCAGCTTTTGGCGGCAACCTTTTGGCTACCATTGTCTGCCCGGAACATCGTCCGGCAATGGCCACAGTGCGACCTGGTGTAATGATCAAGCGGACACCTGAGGAGAAAGCTACTGCTGAAGTGATACCCTTCGAAGGCAGCATAACCGAAAACCAGATGTACACCACCATCCAGGATGTGTTGAAAAAAGGTTCAAGCAAACACGATATTCAGGATGCCCGCATTATTGTGGCTGGTGGACGCGGTATGCGCAGCAGGGAAGGATTTGCCTTACTGCAAGATCTGGCTGATGTTTTAGGAGGCGAGGTCGGCGGCTCGAGAGCTGCAGTTGAGGCTGGTTTGCAGGACAAATCAAAGCAAGTTGGCCAAACAGGAAAAACCGTGAGACCAGTCTTATACATTGCCTGCGGTATTTCAGGAGCGATCCAGCATCTGGCAGGAATGGAAGAATCCGATTTTATCATCGCGATCAACAGTGACACGACCGCTCCGATTTTTAATGTGGCGGATGTCGGGATAGTGGGAGACGCTTTTAAGATTGTGCCAAAACTGACGGAGGCGATCCGAAGCGAGCGCGAAAACAGGTAAGAAAAAGGGTGCCGGATTCCAACTGGCACCCTTTATCGATTGATGTCTATACAGCCATCGGTTTTAAATCCAGACTGATGATCAGTTTGGCTCCAGTGGCTTCCTGGATCTGGTCAAGTGTGTATTCCGGGTTTTGCTCAATCAGGACGAAGCCTTTAGCTGTCACCTCGATCACGCCCATTTCAGTAACAATCAAATCAACAGCATTCACGGCAGTGAGCGGTAAGGTGCATTCTTTCAACAACTTGTGATTGCCTTTGGCGGTGTGCTCCATGGCAACGATCACCTTTTTGGCGCCGCTTAGCAAATCCATGGCACCACCCATACCAGGAACCATTTTTCCAGGGATCATATAGTTGGCGATATCACCATTTTCTGCAACCTGAAGTGCTCCCAGGACCGTGGTATCCACGTGCCCACCGCGAATAATTCCAAATGACATGGCGCTGTCGAAGAAGCTTCCTCCCGGGACGATCGTGACTGGCATAGCGCCGGCATTGGATATGCATGGATCTACCTGGTCTTCAGTGGGGGCAGGACCAAGTCCGATGAAGCCATTTTCAGATTGGAAAAGTACATCTCTGCCTTCCGGAACAAAGTTCGCTACCAGTGTTGGCAGTCCTATGCCCAGATTGACCAGATCACCATCTTGCAACTCTAAAGCAACCCGCCTGGCGATAAATTCTTGTGTTTGTTGTTTATCCATCACAACACACCTCCATCTACAATGTAATTAACAAAAACGCCTGGAACAACAACCTCGTCCGGACACATATCGCCAATACCTACCACCTGTTGTGCTTCAACGATGGAAATATCGGCTGCCGCACCCATATGAACATTAAAATTGCGTGTCGCTCCATGATAAGAAAGGTTTCCCTTGACATCAGCTTTTTCGGCAAACAAGAGGGCAACATTGGCGCGCATCGGTTTTTCGAGTAGATATTTCTCGCCATCCACTTCCACAGTTTGCTTGCCCTGCTCGACCAGGGTACCCAAACCGGTCTTGGTGAGCACGCCGCCCAGCCCGAAGCCACCGGCTCGGATCTGTTCGATCAGTGTTCCCTGGGGGACCAGGATAACTTCAGTTTCGCCCTCCATCATCTGGCGTCCGGTTTCCTTGTTTGTGCCAATATGGGAGGTATAGATCTTTTTGAACATTTTGGCGACCACCATCTTACCGACTCCTCGGTCTACAAAGGCAGTATCGTTGCAAATGAGGGTCAGATCTTTGGTTCCCTTGGCGATCAAGGCGTCAATTAGCCTGTCAGGTGTTCCTACACCAAGGAATCCACCGACCATGACGGTGTCGCCATCGCGTACAAGTTTTACTGCATCTTCCAAACTAATGAATTTGTTCATCTTTCCTACCTTTTTTGCTATTCGTTAATTCTGCTGTTTTCGAGCAGCCAATTCCTGACAAATAAAACTGGCGACATCATCGGCAAATTTTCCAGGCCCAAAACCGGCATCACAGCCCAACTCTTTTGCAAGCTCGTGATTGATCCTGGGTCCTCCAATGATTAGAAGGAAACGCTTACGGAGGTGTTCTGCTTCCAGTAGTTCTACCAGCTCAGTCAGGTTCTGTACGTGAACATTCTTTTGGGTCACGGTTTGAGACACCAGCAAAACGTCCGCGTCGAACTCGACTGCCTTGCGGATAAAATCCTCGTTAGTGACCTGGCTTCCCAAGTTGAGCGCTTCGAACATCCTGTAACGCTCCAGACCGTAGTGACCGGCGTAACCCTTCATGTTAATGATCGCATCAATACCGACAGTATGGGCATCCGTCCCTGTACTGGCGCCGATCACCTTGATTTTCCGCCCGAAATGTTGTTGAATGAATAAATCCGTTTCATCCATGGTCATCGCGTTGACATCAACCGAATTTACATGGATTTGCGTGTAGTCAATGATATGATTCAAATTTCCATAAATTACAAAGAAAGTGAAATTCTGATCCAATGAGGCATGATGCGAGACAATTGGCTCCGTCAATCCCATTTTCATCGCCAGTTGTTTGGCAGCCTCAATCGCCACATCACTGTCAGGAACTGGCAATGTGAAGGAGAGCTGCACCTTACCGTCATTCATCGTATCGCCGTAGGGTTTAAGGTTGGTCAGGTCCAGTGTGGTGTCAAAATCCGCTTTTTTCGATGAATACAATCCGCTACTCATAGCTATTTCCTTCTTCGGCTTGAATTCTGTTGCGATGATATCTTTCTGAACCCTCCCGGGATTCCTCCAACAGAAGAGGAATGAAGGGGTTGAGGTAATGGTCTTCTTTAGATACCACACCTGAAAGACCCTTGCCACCTTCAAATGGGCGTTTTACACCAGCAAAGCGTCCTTCTTCGAGGGTTCGAAATAAACCGTCTCTACGAATACTCTGCAACAGATCGAGCGCAAGATCCAGCACTTCATTGGCTCGCTGTTCCATGATTCCACCTTCCCGGAATTCGATATCACTGCCAAAATCAGCCAGGCTTGTGGCGATGTAGCGGGCGTTGTCGATCGCCAGCGCACGATCAGCCATAAAGGGCGTATGAATTGCCTCTGTAAGCATTCCCAAAAGGTGAATATGTTGATGACTGATCACAGTGACCATATTGAACAAAGCATCCTGGATATATCCTCTAAAGATATTCCCCGTTTTAAATTTGGTTGGCGGCATGTATTTGAGGGGTGCGTTTGGGAAGATCTGACGTGCCATTTGTGCCTGGGCATACTCGTATAAGAATGAGTTCTTGAGATCAGGGTTCATTTCGAAGGCATGCCCAAGCCCCATTTGTTCCTCGGGTAAGCCTGCCTGGAGGGCAAACTGTTCGTTGATAAATTGCGAAGCCAGAACAGTGTGAGCTTCTTCATAAGCGTCTGATGTGGTCAGGTAGTTATCCTCACCGGTGTTGATGATGATGCCTGCAGCTGCATTGATAAGTCGTGAAAAGGACTGGTCGATCAGTGTACGCTGCATATTGATATCGCGAAAAAGAATGCCGTATAAGGCATCATTGAGCATGACATCCAACCGTTCCAGGGCACCCATGACTGCGATCTCGGGCATGCACAGACCCGAACAGTAGTTACAGAGACGGATGTACCGTCCCAGTTCTTCACCAACTTCATCCAGTGCTTCGCGCATAAGCCGGAAATTTTCCTGGGTTGCCATTGTGCCGCCAAACCCCTCCGTGGTGGCACCATACGGTACATAATCGAGCAGGCTTTGACCAGTCGTACGAATTACCGCGATCACGTCCGCGCCTTGTCTGGCAGCCGCTTTTGCCTGGACAATATCTTCGTAAATGTTGCCTGTCGCCACGATCACATAAAGCAACGGTCCACTATGATCACCATATTCGCGCATTTTTTCTTCACGAACAAGGCGGTTGACATGGATCCTGGATACCGCCTCTTCGGCTTTTTTCTCTGCCCATAGGCGTATCTCAAATGGATCGACTGAATCAGTTTGAGTCAGATCCAGATCACCACTGGCGACTGCCTCTGCCAGTTGCTGTGGTTCTTTTCCTGAGGAAATTACGGCTTGCCCAAGCCAATATGTGACACCGTGTCCCAACAGCTGACGGGACGTCAGATGCTCGATCATGACATTGGGCAGGGGAACGCCCATGCTGTCGACACCATCAATACCGAGTAAACGGCAGATAGAGCGTTCTACGGTCGTGGTGGTGAATTGTTGGGTATATGCGTTGATGTCTTCCGCGATCTGCCTGGCGGCTTGGCGGGCTTGATCAACCTTTTCCCAGTCCAGTCTAAGAGTAGCCATTATTCCTCCTGCCAGGCTGCTAGCATTTCACGGAGCAGTGATTCGTCCACTCCCAACAGCTCGGCAATCTTGATTGCACCGGAAGGCACAGCATGCGTTCCGTCTATTTTTTCCAGCCGATAATCCATTAAATTTTGAATCCGTCGAACGCGGGTCAGATCTTCACGTTGATCGACTTTGACCAGTGTTGTAATGCCAGTTTTTGGTTCGCTCACTTCTTGTTGATCAGAGGCTGACCTTTCCTGGTAAGGAGGCAGTTGATGTAATACCTCTGGTCTTATACCTATTACCTGGTAAAAACGGATTCCTGATTGCGAAGAAACCGGGTAGTGAGTGGCAATGAAAAAACTACTCTCCGACCTCCCGTACGTTTTGCACATGGCATTCACAATGGCAGCCGCCTCTGCCGGATTGGTGCCTCGACAAGGTTCGTCCATAACGATTAATCCTCGTTGAATCTTGTTTCTGCGGTAATGATCACGGATACTCACAGCCTCGAGCCCGAAGGATGAAAGTCCGCGATTGATGTCGCCTTCCTGGCTGGATTCGAATGCGAAGAACTCAAAGAGGGGTGTTTGCAGGCTCTGACAGTTCGGGAAGTATCCCAATTGAGTCATCAGTAATGCCAGGAAAATGGTCTTAAGGGCTACACTCTTTCCGCCCATGTTGGCACCAGTTAGAACAGTAGTTCCTTGCTGTATTTCGATCGAGATGGGTGTGAACTGCAAGCCATGCTTTTCAAGATTTGCAGCCACTTCTGGATGGCGCGTATCCACCAGGACTGCTGGCAGCCCTTGTTCCACCAATTTTGGACGGGCTCCATTCCACCGAACTGCCAGATCAGCTTTTGCAAGACGAAAGTCCAGTAACCCACAGGCATCGGCGTTATGCTGCATTTGGGGCAGCCAGTCCGCTAATTTTGCTCCCAACTCCCAGCGAATTCGTTCTTCTTCCTGATCTTCCTCAGCAATGACCAAAGCTCGTTTCGTCAACAAAGTTCTCCGCTGGGAACCTTTGTTTTGGCTGATTTGCCACTCAACCTCTTTTTTCCTGCTGCGAATTTCTGCAAGTGATGGTGAGTATTCACTGTAAATGTGAAAGGCAGGGTTACTTCTGCCACCAGGGTCCAGGAGGGCTGTGGCGGCGGATGTGTCTTCAAAGTTAACAGAAGCAGAAATTAAAATATCTCGAAGTTTAGTCAAACGACTAAAGATTATGAGGGCACCTTTGAGCTCAAAGAATTCCGTGTCATCCAATAGGCCGCCCTTTTCCAGACGGCTGAAGGTTCCGCGTAATTCACGCAATCGTGCCAGTTGGGTTAAGGCTTCCACTATCTGCGGGTGTTTTTCGGTGATCAAGACAGTCAGTCGGCTGATTGCTGCCAGTTCCTTTTCCAATTCTTCTCTTGATTGGTCATTATAGAAACGTACAGCATTCTTCAGACGACTTCCCTGGGGTGTGCGGCAGTGGCAAGCCTCCAGCACGGCTGGTAAACCCACCTGCTGCAGTAAATCTGAAGTGATCATGACCGAGGAATGCATTGTTGGCTCACATGTTTGAAGGTCCGAGATTGACAACCGGAATGTTGGTTATTTTCTGGCGCAAAGCTGCCAATAATGGTTCCGGATTGAGTAATTGCCCGTTGGAACGGGTGGGGTTCAGGCAAACCAGGCGGACATCCAGCGCATTCAAAACTGCCAGTTCAATTTTTCGTCGTTGCAATTTGTGGGCTGTCCCAGGCGTGAGGAACAATCGAGTTCCATCTTCCACAATCAAGAGCAGGTTGGCAAAATGAGGTTCTTTCAATAGTTCATTGATAAGTTGGTCAGTTATGGCACCACGCAAAAAGAGAATTGAGGAATTTTTCTGCAGCTCTTTGGAAATATCCAATCCAAAGCCAACCAGGCTGGGCAGTTCGATTGCCTTATGTTCGATTTGGTGCTTGCCCTGGCTCAAAAGGATGGCGCGAGCTGTGGGATGGCTAATAATCAAAGGCATTAAATTTTCCTGAATTTCAGGAGTTACTAAACGCGCCTGGAGTAAATCCAAAGCGAAGGCGGCCTTTTCTGCCAAAATTTCCGGGACGGCTGCTGTTATGCCACTTACTGCCAGGATAGCTGCCTCGCTGAGCCCGGAACCTGCCTGAGAACGTCGGGACAGCGCTCCGTCAATAATAAAAAGACATTCAGGATCATGTTGCCGGATCAATTCAGAGATGACGGCGATTTCTTCTGATGCGCCTGGTCCTGCCAGTTCGACATAACCGTCACTCAGAGCACGGCAAATGATCACCTCGCCAAAAGCAGTACGGACATCGCTTAGTTCCAGTATCTCAAGCAAAGCATCGCTGCGTTGCAGGGCATCCTCAGCGCTGGCAATTAACGTCCCAGCAGGGATGTAGATGCGAGGTTTTGCCCGACCACTGAGGATATCTTCGGTTTCACCATCTCTACCAATTGACGTAAGAGCTAACTGACGGGTTTGACCGGATGCTTGCCAGGCAGTGATTATGTGGTTCAGGCATGTGGTTTTACCGGCATTTTTCGACATGCCGATCAAAGCCAGAGACTGCAGCTCATTCAATCCTGCCAGCTCAAGCAAACCAGCCTTTGCCTCCATCGTCAGCGCGTCCATTTCAAACGATTATTCCTTATGCTTCCTGTGATTGCGTTCCAGACCGACTGGCTCCAGTGTCATTCGTTGACCTGCCAGCAGACTGGCTACGCCAATCAGCTCAACATTCTCTTCACCTCGACATACCGGGCAGTGACATTCGTTTTTGTACTCCTCCGGTTCTTTATAGGTGGTGATGACGCCTTCAAAATTGCGTAAAACGATGTGGTCAGGGTTCTGCGAGATCAGATAATCGGGCATGACCGGGATCTTGCCACCGCCGCCAGGAGCATCCACCACGTAAGTTGGGACGCAAAAGCCTGAGGTATGACCACGTAAGCCTTCAATGATCTCCAGCCCTTTTGCCACCGGAGTACGAAAATGAGAAAGCCCCAGCGAGAGGTCGCACTGGTAGATGTAATAAGGACGGACACGCATGTAAACCAGACCATTGACCAATTTGCGCATCACGTGAACGCAATCGTTGACTCCACGCAGTAAAACCGACTGGTTGCCCAGCTGAACGCCAGCATCCGCCAACCGGCTGCAAGCCAGCATTGAATCCGGTGTGATCTCGTTGGAGTGGTTGAAGTGGGTATTCAGCCAAACTGGGTGGTACTTTCGGATCATCGTGCAGAATTCGGGTGTTATTCTTTGTGGAAGCACGACCGGGGTGCGCGTTCCAATGCGAATGATCTCGACATGGTCAATTTTACGTAATTCGGAGAGGATGTATTCAAGACGATCATCGCTCATCAATAAAGCATCACCACCAGACAACAAGACATCACGAACAGCGGGAGTGTTACGAATATATTCGATGCAATCGTCTATCTGGTTTCGTGTTCTGGCACCATCTTTTTGCCCAGCCAAACGACGTCGTGTGCAATGCCGGCAGTACATGGCGCATTGATCGGTGATCAAAAACAGCACCCGGTCCGGGTAGCGATGGGTGAGCCCTGGGACAGGGGAATCACCATCCTCTTCAAGCGGATCCAAAAGATCTTCCGGACTACGATAGGCTTCATTACCAGTTGGCACAGCCTGTTTCCTGACTGGATCGTTGGGGTCGTTGGGATCGATCAAGGTCAGATAATATGGTGTAATCGCCATACGGAAATGTTCAAGAGCTTTCCGGCAGCCTTCTTCTTCTTCTGGTGCCAGAGGCAAGTATTTTTTGAGTGTGTCAACATCGGGAATGCGATGCGAAACCTGCCAATGCCAGTCGTTCCATTTTTCATCCGGCACATCCGGGAATAGCGCTTTCCTCCTGGCTTCACCCTGCTTGTTGATATATTTTTCTTCAGCTTTCATTGCCTGGCTCCTCAAGGTAAAAACAGACAGTTGTGTAAAGGACAGTCTGATTCAATTTGATCAGACATAATTCTTTTCAAAAATCTCTCGCAGCGCCTGCGATTCCCGCAATTCCTGCAAGGTGATCTCAGCATGGTTTTTAGTGTAACCATTGCCGATGATCATGGTCACGTCTTTTCCGACGCCTTCCGCACCTAAAGCTGCCCGCGTAAAGCTGGTTGCCATACTGAAGAAGTAGACCAGTCCGCCATCCCGAACCGGTAAGATCGTTGACATTTCAGTCCCATGTATATTGACTACATTAATGGCAACATCATATTCTTTTCCGTCGTTGCATTCCAGGGCTTTTTCAAGCACTTCAACTGGATTGGCAGCATCGGCAACAAAATACTTATGCACAAAATGATTATCAAGCAGGATTTTTTCGTACTTATCATTACGACTCATACCGACAACATTACCGCAGGGTCCAACTCGCTTCATCGCTTCATAACCGCATAACATGCCGCTCTTACCACCAGCACCCAGGATCAATACAGAATCTCCAGGTTTAACGATATTCGCAGTTTGGGCAGGCGCTCCAGCAACATCCAGAGCAGCAAGCGCCAGAGCTTCGGGCATATCCTCGGGGAGTTTGGCATAGATTCCGCTTTCGAACAGAATTGCCTGACCTTTGATGTCTACCCGGTCGATTTCCGGGTGTACAGCCAGGATTTCCTCGATGTGCAGGGGGGTCAGTGAAAGGGAAACCAGGGAGGCAATACGATCGCCTGCCTTAATATCCTTACGATGCTGTAGCGCCGAGCCAATTTGCGCAATAGTGCCCATCAGCATGCCACCCGAACCCGTGACCGGATTTTGCATTTTACCTCGCTCGGCTACAATGCCAAGTATCATGTCACGCAAGCGTGCTTCGTCTTGCTCCGATGCTGCCCACAATTGCCTGAAGCTGGCTGAATCGATGTTCAGTGCTGAGACATCGATCAGAATCTCGTTGTCGTAGATTTCCATGGTGTTGTCGATCTTTTGAGCGGCTTGCGGAAGCAGCCCTTTCGGTTCGATAACACGATGTGCGCCGTACTTATTACCCATTGACATATATAATTCCTCCGATATTTTATTTACTAAACACGCTCTGGCATGCCCAAAATCTGGCGGGCTTCTGCCGGCGTTGCGATTTCAAGATTCAGTTCTTTGGCGATCCTGACGATGCGTTCAACAAACTCAGCGTTTGAAACGCCCATTCGGTCGCGGTTGTATTTTAGATTATCCTCAAAGCCAACCCGTACATGACCACCCAGCAGCATGCCCAACACGTTCATGTCCAGCTGGCAGCGCCCAACACCAGTAACGGTGAAAGTGGCATCTGAAGGAATGGATTCTTTCAGAAACAACAGGTCACGAGGTGTACCGGTTGCGCCACCGTTGACACCTAAAACAAAATTGAAGTGTAGAGGCGGTTTGATATGACCCTTGCGAACCAAACGGAGAGCCATGTCAACATGGCTTTTGTCAAAGCATTCCAGCTCGGGCTTGATACCGCGTTCGTTCATTCGGGCGGCAAATTCGATAATCATATTCTCAGTGTTGACAAAAATATCATCACCACCAAAGTTCATGGTGCCGCAATCCAGGCTAGCCATTTCGGGGTTTAGCTCGGTGGGTTGCAAGCGTTCCTCAGCAGTCATACCCGTGGCACCGCCAGTAGAAGGCTGGATGATAGCTTCAGGACAGGCTTCCTGGATAGTATCGATCAGGATTCGGAAGCGTTCACGGTCCTGCGTGGGGGTGCCATCGTCGAAACGGGCATGTAAATGGATGATTGCCGCACCAGCTTCATAGGCGAGTTTGGCTTCGCGAACATATTGTTCAAGGGTATAGGGGACAGCAGGGTTCATTTCCTGGGTCACTTCGGCACCGCTGATTGCGGCGGTGATGATCACTTTGTGTGTACTCATTACTCTCTCCTTTGGAATTTTTCTGCCTGGTTTCATCCAAGGCGTTGTTTATCTTTTGGGGTCACGCAGGTGCCGCTCGCCCGGCAAACCAAAATCGGTTCAGCCAGCACTTCTGCGGCGGAATCGCTGATCTCAGGTCGGGGAGAGATGACCTTCCAGGCTTCAAAAGCCATTCTTCGGGACGTATTGCCCTCACTGGTGATCCATCCCTTGGCTTCGATGAAATCCCCAGCATAAACCGGAGCAAGAAACTCGATATTGTCGTAGGCTCTGAAGAGTCCTTCGTCACCATCACGTCGAATGAGCAGTTCGGTGGCGACATCGCCAAATAGCTTGGTAAGAAAAGCACCATCCACCAGTCCACCACCATAATGGGCATTTTCTGCCCCGATTCTCAACCTGATTACAACCTCATTCATCGTATCTCCTTTAGATTAAAAAACGCTATGTGTCAACAAATACACATAGCGCTCCATGCAACTGCATGACAGTGGCCGAAATTGTTTCGGGACACCAAGGCGGGGGAGAGGACTCTCCTTTAACCCTTCGGCAACGGATAATTCAATTCTTCCTCCAGTACTGGAGTGTTTACAAAGATTCTACGCGATCCGCCGCGCCTCTATATAATGATTTTCAGTTTTCCAGACATCAATCTGTTAAGGGGATTATATATGAAAAGGAAATTTCTTGGAAGGGTAAAACGGGGTAATTGATATTTATTTCACAAGTATTGTATATACATAACAGCCGATTTTCTACTAATCCACTTGTCGGGGTGGGGGAGTTGGTATAATAGCCGGAATTGCTATTTATGGGAAAATCATTATGACAGTCAAGAATACTGAAAGCGGCACAACATATCGAAATCGGTTGACCAAGTCTATCGTATTGGCGATCAGAAAATTGATGCAAAAGGGGCAGCCTGACAAAGAAAGCCTGGATATGGCTGCTTTTGTGGTTCTTGCATTGGAAAAGATAGAAGAATCTGTTGATACAAGTGCGACAGCCTGGGAAAAGCGGGATTACTGGCTTAAGGCAGATCGTTTTCGGATGGAATGGGGATGGACGGCAGGACGCAGGATGGCTTTGGAAGCGGTTGTTTTGGTTCAGGACTGGGGAAAAATTGCGACAGAACTGATCCTGGTGGCTCAGCATTTCAATCAGATTGAAGTTTCCGACAAAAATCGCTTGGGTGAACCCTGGCTTGGTGCATGGAAAGTTTTGAAAGATAGAAGTTAGAGAACAACAGTAGATTTTATTTTTTTTAAGTTGAAGTTTCAATTATCAAAAACTTCCATAACGAGCAGAGAAGCCATTAGTGAGATTGCGATATTAAAATTAAACGCGAATATTCTCATATTTAAGCTGCGACGATCCATTTGATCCATTGTTGATGGATACTCCACGCAATCGTTGACAATAGGGAGGTCAGAAAAAACCGATTTTTTTGATCTAAGGTTATGATAAGTATCATTATCGTAAACTAAAGTAACGAGGAAATAAGAGTGGGGAGTCTGCTTGCTTAGCTATGAGCTTCTAACACGATTTATTCAATTGTTACAATGTGTTTGGGTGTGATACTTATCTGTTTCAATTCCTGAGCAAAGAATTCTGGATAGACAGTCATGTCCGTGCCGGATAACCCATCGATGTCGATCCAGACAAGATGTTCCTGGAGCCCGTCCGTCGTAAAACTGCTGTCATTCACTGTACAATTTGGTTCCCATTTCATTAGGTAATAAAACGCCACTTCATGGCAGCTCAAACCTTCAATAATGCTGTCACGATTTCCTTGAAAAAAGTTCTCATGGATTAAGGCAAGTCGATCAATTTCAAATTTGACTCCGGTTTCCTCCCAAACTTCCCGAATGGCTGCGTCTTCAGTTGTCTCACCATGCTTCACCGCTCCACCAACCGAATAATAGTAAGGATCACGATCATTTCTGATCACTAACACCTTGCCTTCGTTGATCAGAATCCCGCACGCCCGCAATCGAAACCATTTGTTACCAGATACAAACGAACATTCAACTTCTTCCATATCGGCGCCTCTCTCAGGAGTAAACTGATAATCATTATATAACCGACTCCCCACCCTATTCCACCAATCTGACGGTATAATATGGTTATGATAAGTTATCCCAAAAATAAATACTATGCGCAATCTTACGATAATTCAGGTGTTAAATGAATATTAATGAATGTATTGAACGATTTTTGAGTTCTGTCAAGCTATCACGCAGTGCCAATACCTACCGCACTTATGCTAATGCGATGCACCTTTTCAGTGATGTTTTGAGTGCAAACGACCTGGATATCGAGGCAAACACGATTGACCAGCTTAAGGAAGACGCTGTGATCTGGATAGCGGCAGCTTTAAAGGAATTCTCCTCTGCCACAGAACAAGTTTACATGACTGCTGTAGTGGGTTTATTCGAGTATATCGCCGGAGAAAACCTGGCACCAATCAATTTACCCAGAGTTAGGCTTCTGATCAAGCAGCGCACCCGCCGCCCAGGCGTACGGCTACCTCAATTTCCCAAGACAGATATAGAAAAGGTGCTCGATTATGCTGAAGAGCTCAATCAAAAGGCTGCTGAAAGCAGCGAGGAACGCCTGATCAATCTTCGCGACAGGACATTTCTGATCACTCTGGCAGACACTGGTTTACGGGTACATGAAGCCTGCAATTTACGACGGGGCGATATCGACTGGCACGAGAGCCGGGCTGTTATCATCGGGAAAGGTAACAAAGAGGCGGTGTTGCGTTTCTCGAAACGAAGTCTTACAGCAATGAAAGATTACTTACAAAGCCGCGCTGAATTGGATGGTGTTGGCGGTAAAGCGCTGGCTTCCCTACCGGTCTTTGCCAGGCATGATAAGGCAACCGGGAAAAAGATCAAGCCGATTTCGACAACAACGGGCAGGGCGATCGTGAGGGAGAGGGTGAGAGAATGTCTTGGAGAAGAGGCTGTTGGAACGATCACTCCCCATTCCTTCCGGCATTACTTCGTCACAACGATTCTGGGCAGCTCGGGCAACCTCAAATTAGCCCAGGTTCTGGCGCGACATACCAACATAGCAGTCACCCAACGCTATTCGCACCTGGCTGATGACGAGCTAGATAAAAAGTACCAGGAGATTTTTGACGATTGAATTTTGTGATCCTGAGAAGCGAAGGATCTTCGCCTAAAAAGCAACACCCACCCCTCTACCCAACCTCCGGCAAGCAAACAGTCCGTGCGTTTCATTGGAGAAGGTGGACATAATTGTCCGGGTTTTATTTGTCCAATCAATATTAAGGATTGTCATACTGGACTCAGCGATGTATCTTAGTTTCAAATCCGCATCGTCATTCATACACCCACCCCCCTACCCCCCTCCCATCGCTTCGCTGGAGGGGGAGTAATTATTGTCAATTTTTTCAAATGTATAAGTTTGTCTCGGAACGCCCGGTGGTCGTTCCCTACTCGGATTTACACCTGAAAGTTGTTACATCATGATTCTTAACCGAATTGAACTAGAATGACAGGAAAAAAACCTCTGGTGGTAATATTAAGCACCAAACTAACCCCTTTGAGGAGTTTATGAGCGATTATCGTATCAAATCTCACCCCATTCTGATCGATGAAAGTGAAGCAACAGTACCGTTTTACTGGCAAGACAAGCTCTTTTACGCCAAACCAAACGAAATGATCTCCTCTGCTCTGATTGCCCAGGGCATCCAGGTTTTTCGACATCATGTGAAGGATCACAGCCCACAAGGCATTTTTTGTGCGAATGGGCAGTGTTCACAATGCATGGTGATTGCCGATGGTCTGCCTGTAAAAGCCTGCATGACGGCTGTCAAACAAGGCATGAAAGTTCTGCCAGCGGACGGTTTGCCGACTTTACCAGAAATTTTTGAACCGATTCCTGAAACAAACACTTTTCCACGGTTCAAGGAATGCGAGGTGCTGATACTAGGTGCTGGTCCAGCCGGTTTGTCAGCAGCGATTGAGTTGGGCAAGCTTGGAGTACAGGTGCTCCTGGTTGATGACAAGAACCATTTAGGTGGGAAACTGGTGCTGCAAACGCACCGTTTCTTCGGCTCCACCAATGCTGTGTATGCTGGCACCAGAGGAGTCGATATTGCGAAAATCCTGGCAAAACAGGTGGAAGAGCCCCCCAGTGTTGAGATCTGGACGAATTCAACCGCTATCGCGGTCTATGAAGACAAGGTTGTGGCGGTCTATCGCGACCAAAAGGAAAACATTCATGTAAAACCTCGCATACTTCTGGTTGCGACAGGTGCGAGAGAACGCAGTCTTTCCTTTTCTGGTAATACTCTGCCTGGCGTTTACGGTGCTGGTGCATTCCAGACCTTGGTGAACCGGGACCTGGTGAGACCCTGTGAAAATCTGTTCATTATAGGCGGAGGGAATGTGGGTCTGATCGCTGGCTACCACGCCATCCAGGCAGGCATTAACGTTGCCGGGCTGGTGGAAGCCGCTCCAGAATGCGGCGGATACAAAGTGCACAAAGACAAACTGGCCCGTTCTGGCGTACCAATTTACACCTCTCACACTGTTCTGGAAGCCAGGGGAACCGACAAAGTAGAATCGGTGGTGATCGCACAGGTGGACCGACAGTTCAAACCTATACCAGGCACTGAAAAAGTCATTGATTGCGATACATTGCTGATTGCAGTCGGTCTGGAACCTGTTAATGAGTTTTTACAAATTGCCAGGACCATTGGAATGGATGTCTATTCGGCTGGTGATGCGAATGAGATCGCTGAAGCCTCGGCTGCGATTTTCTCTGGAAAAATTGTCGGGAACGAAATCGCCAAGAAGCTTGGAAAAGATCTTCCCGATATTCCTGCCTCCTGGATGGAGACAGAAGAAATCCTTAAATCCAAGCCTGGAATGATCGTGCCTGAGACCTACATTGATAAGCTGGAAGGTGTTTTTCCGGTTTTTCATTGCGTACAGGAAATTCCCTGCAATCCTTGCTCAAGTGTTTGCCCGAAAGATCTGATCTATATCGACGAAGCAGATATCCGCCACCTGCCCCATTTTAATGAGGAGCGTGCTGATGAATGTATTGCCTGCGGTCGCTGCGTGGCTGTCTGCCCAGGTTTGGCAGTCAGTTTGGTCGATTTTCGGAAACGCAGTCAGACTGCGCTGGTGAGCCTGCCAGTGGAGCAAAATTATGCGGATATTGCTGTTGGGAACGATATTGAAGTAACTGATACTGACGGGGTCCCGCTTGGCAATTTCAAGATCGAGAAAATCAAGACAGTTACTGGTTACAAGGATGGCACGCGCTTGCTAAGTATTGAAGTGCCGGTTGAAATTTCCAAACAAGTTGCAGGTTTCAGAGTTATCCAACAAAGCCAGGTGAAAGCATTTGATCCGGATTCGGAATTTATTGACGATCTGGATGATGATGCTTACATCTGCCGTTGTGAACGTATCACGGCAGGTGAAATTCGTAAACTGATCAAGATGGGTGTCAAGGATATCAACCAAATCAAAGCAATCACACATGCCAGCATGGGTGCTTGCGGTGGCAAAACCTGTCTGAACCTGATCAGACGAATGTTTGCAGCTGAAGGTGTTCCTCTTGCTGAAGTCACTGATCCACCCATCCGACCTGCATTCGTTGAAGTTCCCGTTAAAGATTTCATTGAACATTTAAAAGAGAGTGCAGGGACGAGCCGATGAGCCGGAACAACACCTATGATGTCATCATCGCCGGAGCTGGTTCCATCGGAACTCCCACAGCCCTTTACCTGGCGCAAGCCGGGTTACGAGTGTTAGTCATTGAGGCGTTAGCCAGCCCAGGTCAGGCTTCCAACAAACATGCAATTGGCGGCATCCGGGCTACACATTCTGATCCCTCTAAAATTTACCTCTGCACCAAATCAATTGAGGTGTTTTCGAGCTGGAATGAAGTCTACGGAGATGACATTGACTGGCGTTCTGGCGGTTACAACTTTGTGGCCTATAATGAAGGCGTCGAAAGAACCCTGAAAGGTCTCCTGGACCAACAGCGTGCACTTGGTCTCAACATCAAATGGGTGGGAAAAGAAGAAAATCTTGCCATAGCTCCTCATCTCAATCCTGATGGACTATTGGGAGGGACTTTTTCACCCGAGGATGGCAGTGCCTCACCTCTTAAATCTTGTTTCGCATTCTGGAGGCATGCTCAATTGGCTGGTGCTGAGTTTCATTTTGATGAACCTGTTACCGATGTGATGGTTGAGGGAAATAAAGTCCGGGGAGTAAGAACCAACAAGGACTCCTATGCCTGTAACACCTTTATCAATGCTGCGGGAGGTTGGTCACGCAAGATCTCACAGATGATTGGTGTAGATATTCCCATCGAGCCAGATGCGCATGAAGCTGGCATCACTGAGCCAGTCCAACCGATGTTTGACGCTATGATCGTGGACATTCGTGAATATCCCGGCTCCAGCAATTTCTATTTTTATCAGCATCCTACAGGAAAGATCATTTTCTGTCTCACCCCTGCCCCACAGATTTGGGGAAACCTCACCCAAAACACAAGCTCTTTTCTGCCCCAATCTTGCAGGCGACTGGTGGAGCTCATGCCCATCCTCTCGAACATTCGAGTTCGCAGAACATGGAGGGGAACCTACCCCATGACGCCAGATGGAAATCCAATCATAGGCAAAATCAATGGCATTGACGGCTACCTGGTTGGCGCAGGAACATGCGGGCAAGGTTTCATGCTGGGTCCGGGCGTGGCCCAGTTGTTGACGCATGCAGTTACCGGAGAGTTGAGCCGGACCGAAGTGGATTGTTTGTACAGGATGCGCTACGACCGTACCTTTGACAGCAAGGAAATGCTCAAGTAGCGAAGTATTAGCCAATTAGACTGATTTTTTGTCATCCTGTTCTTGTTTGGTGAAGGGTAATTCTGCCGTTGGCTGCAGATAACAATCTTAATAGGCTCTTCAACTTATACCTGTTGATACAAGTGCCGAGCATCAGCGTGTACGATTTCGCTTACAATTAGGACAGTATCATGGAAATCGAACAATTCCTCAGCAAACTGCCTGACGCCTATACACGCGCCGATCGCGAGCAGATCGAAAAGGCTTATCGTTTTGCCGAAAAAGCCCATCAGGGGCAAACCCGGGCCAATGGTCAGCCTTATTTCTCGCATTCTGTTGGTGTTGCCAATATTCTGATGGAAATGGATGCAATCCCTGAAATTGTGGCAGCCGCACTCTTGCACGATGTTGTTGTCGACTGCAATGTTACTGGCAAGCAGGTTAAAGATGAATTTGGTGAGACCATCGCTCAATTTGTGGAGGATGTTTCCCGCATAACCAGCCTTTCTTACATTTCAAGAGCAGATCAACATCCGGATGAAAGAAAACCGTTAGCTGAAAGCTTGCCTTCCCCTTCAACAAGAATTAATGAAGATCTGGCTGAAATCTTACGCAAAATGCTGCTGGCAATCGGAGATGATGTGCGGGTTGTGGTGATCAAACTGGCTTGCCGGCTTCACAACATGCGCACACTCAATGCTCTGCCGCCAGACCGCCAAAAAAAGATTGCCCAGGAAACGCTGGATATCTTTGCGCCGTTAGCCAATCGTCTCGGGATTTGGCAAATGAAATGGGAGCTTGAAGATCTTGGCTTTCGTTATACTAATCCAGAAAAATACAAAGAAATTGCGGAGAACCTGACCTTACGTCGTACCAAACGGTTGGAGGAAGTCGATAAAATCATTGAGACACTCCATGATCTGCTACTGAAATCAGAGATAAAATCCAAGATCACCGGTCGCCCCAAGCACATCTATTCCATCTATCGCAAGATGATGAATAAAGAAAAAAGTTTTGATGGTATTCGTGATCTACGAGCAGTTCGCATAATCGTGGATGATGTTGAAACCTGTTACAAGGTGTTAGGTATCATTCATACCCATTTTGCTCCGATCCCAGGCGAATTTGACGACTACATCGCAGCAAAAAAGCCGAATAATTACCAATCCTTGCATACTGCCGTGATCTATTCTGATGGCAAGCCTCTGGAAGTCCAGATTCGAACCTGGGAAATGCACCAAAATGCTGAGTACGGTATCGCAGCTCATTGGAGATACAAAGAAAACAAGCAGCATTTGTCAGGGAAATACGAAAGAAAGATCAGCGAAATGCTCAGCCTGCGCGCCTGGAGCCTGGAAGTGGATGATAACCAGGAACTCCTGGAAGGTATGCGGACCGATATTTTTAAGGACCGTGTTTACGTTATCACCCCCAAAGGTGAAGTGGTTGACCTACCGCAAGGTTCCACACCCATCGATTTTGCCTACCAGGTGCATACAGATATTGGTCACCGCTGCCGCGGTGCCAAGATCAATGGGAAGCTTGTTCCGCTTGATTACTCACTCAAAACTGGTGATCAGGTTGAAATTCTGACTGTCAACCGAGGAGGTCCCAGCCGTGACTGGCTCAACCCCAACCTTGGTTTAGTCCGTTCAAGCCGGTCCCGTTCGAAGATCAAACAATGGTTCAAACAGCAGGATCGCGGTCAGAATCTTGAACATGGAAAAATCCTGGTCGAAAAAGAGCTCAAGCGTCTTGGCATTGAAGATTTTGAGCTCAACCTTGTTTTAAGCGCTTTCAGTGTCAAAACACCAGAAGACCTTTACGTTGGAATTGGTTGCGGTGACATCCCCATCGGGAAATTGGTCAATCGGATCGGTGAAATAAAAACCGAATCTCTGAAAACCGAAGAATTGGTTCTGGAGGCACCCGGAAAGGTCAAAGCCGATGACACTGTCACTGTGATGGGGTTGAACCGCATGGATCATACCTTTGCTCGCTGTTGCAACCCGATGCCTGGTGATCCAATTATTGGCTATGTCACCAGGGGGCGCGGTGTCACCATCCATCGCATGGATTGCCCGAATGCCCTGCGCATCAAGGATACCGAAAGACTGATCAAAGTAGACTGGGGCATTGCCCAGCAAACCTACCCTGTTCCCCTTCAAATAACGGCTTATGACCGCCAAGGTTTGGTAAGCGATATCTCCAACGTTCTTTCGAGCGAGCCTGTACGTCTGATCGATCTTTCTATGACCACCCGACAGCACGTGGTTAAGGTCAACCTGGTTCTTGAAGTTCCGGGTATCAATCAGCTTAGCCGGGTTTTGGCGAGACTTGAAAACCTGCCTAATGTAATCGAGGCTATCCGCATCCGACCTGGATGAAGCATCTGATGGCTTTACGCCTATCCTGGTCTAAGGTAAAATGCGAGCGAAATGCAAGCATATTATGGAGAAGATTATGACCAAAATTCGCTGTAAGTACCTTGACTGCTTATTCCTGGATGAGCGTTACTGTAGCGCAGCTGCGATCGACCTAAGCCCGGATGCCGGCTGCCTTACCTATCGCCCTGTCGACGATGAAGAATCGATCGGCGATTGGGATGACGAGGAAATTGAAGCCTGGGATGAAGATGAAGAGACTGAAAGTCTTTGGGAAGTCGAAGAAGAAGAAGACGAACTCGACGACGAAGAAGAATAATCATAAGTCCTGGTCGATTTGACCTCGAGAAAGGAATGAAATGAGCGAACTCCAACCTCTGCACGTGATCAACGTGTTTATTGAAGCCTGGTTTCGACAAGAAATTATCGAAAAGGTGTTGACAGATTTTTCACCTTATACCAGTGAAACCCGGAAAGACCTGGCAGAAACGCTAAAAAGCGAAGTAAAAGTCAGTGGTTTTCGAAATCCCCTTACAGCACCGAAAAGGCTGCTGGTGCGGGAAACAGAAAAAATGTTTGAAACGAATCCCCACATTGTCAGGGTGATCCTGAATGCCTGGTCGCAACTTTTTGAAAAGAATTCTAAAGTCTTTGATAAAGCACTTTCCGCCCTTGGATTCAAACTTCCCACATCGACACCCACTTATCCTGACGCACTTCATGGATTCGATCAAGGTTGGCCAGAAGGTCTCGATTATCCGAAACTCATCGAAGCCATACGAAAAGAAGGTGACCAGCTGGATATGACCGATGATCAGATCGTGCTATTTAGCATTCTGAGCACCGGATTGTTACCCGGAGAAGAAGAGGTAGAAAATGGTTGATAACCAGTCTGATAACGTAAATACGCACAGTGTTGGAAAAACGACCATTGCTCCTACGGTGCTGAGTACCATTGCCAAGTTAACAACACTGGATGTGCCTGGTGTTAGCCGTATGGCAGATATCAAACAGCTCTCTTCCATGGATAATGAGGGTGTCAAAGTCGAAGTAAAAGATGACTTGATATTTCTCGATCTCTATATCATCATCAGCAGTGACCACAACGCTCGTCTTATTGCGGAATCAATACAACAAAGGGTCAGACGAGCCATCACAGAGATGGTTGGCATGGAAGTTGCTAAGATCAACGTACATGTTATTGATGTAGATATTGAAGCATAGAGAGCTATGAAATCACGAACACGGGCAAGAATAGTTGCATTGCAAGTTCTGTTTGAGTTGGACATGACCGATCATTTACTCGGTGAGGTTCTTGATGAAAGATCACTTGATCAAAAACTTGACGAGGGTCAATACGAATTTGCCCGTCTACTTATCTCCGGTGTTCGTGAATCAACAGAAACTTTGGATAAATTGATCAGCGAACACGCCCCCGAATGGCCTCTGGACCAGGTTGCCATCGTCGATAGAAACATATTGCGCATGGCACTTTGGGAGGTAGCTTTTTATCAAAAGACGCCTCTAAAAGTTGGCATCAACGAGGCTGTTGAACTGGGAAAAATGTTCGGTACAGATTCCTCACCCCGCTTTATCAATGGTGTCCTTGGCAGCCTGGCAGCAAATTTAGACATAATCATTCAGTCCAACAAGAGTGATGGGGAGTAAGTGAGCCATAAAAATTTATTATCTTGTGTAATCATCAGCCTGACACTTTCTATTGGATTATTGTCTGGCTGTTCGCTGAGTTTTCAACCTAAGGAACCTGAAATCCCAATAGCAATCCAAAACCTTCCTTCAGAACTTTCGGAAACGAACCTGGTAGAAGTTGAGTTTGTGACGCATCCTTTCCGAAGTTTCTCAGAAGAAGACGAAATCTCATTAGATATTCTTGACCTGGTCGCCGGAATTAGCCACAATCGTGAAAGGTATACCTTAGAAAAGGCTGACAACCAATACAGCTTGCGTGTAAAACTACCTGAAGGAGCCGTGATCGCTTACAGGTATACCCTCACCCACCCAATTGAAGTTGGCGAGACGCTTCCGGATGGTTCAGAAATGTCTTTTCGGCAGGTTGTTGTGCGTGAAAATCTGATCGTCAACGATTTGATCGCTGGTTGGCCCGAAGCTACTTACAATGGTCCCCTGGTTGATCTCAATGGTGTTGTTGCAGACAATGATACTGAGGCTCCCCTGGCTGACGTTCTCATCAATGTTGCTGGCAAAACTGCCCTGACAGACATGAACGGCAGGTTTTTTATCCGCGGTTTACCAGTCGGGGTACATAATTTAGTCGCGACCCTTTCTGATGGCAGCTTTCTAAGTTTTCAGCAAGAAGTCAATATGGTTGAAAACCTGGCGACCCTGGCAATTATTCGCATGACGGCTCTACCAGAGGTTACTGTAACTTTCGTGATGACACCCCCGAACGAAGCAGTTGGCGCACCTGTAAGAATTGCAGGCAATATACGCCAATTTGGTCAGACTTATGCCGATATGCTGGCAGGGCTGGGAGCGCAGGCTGTCAATATGCCTTTAATGACTCGGGGTTCTGATGGAAAATACATCACCCAAATCGACCTGCATGCAGGCAGCTGGATTCGTTATCAATATACGCTTGGCGACGCCTTGATCAACACTGAACGAAGCCAGGATGGCAACCGCATATTCAGAGAGTTCATCGTGCCGGACAAAGATGTTATTGTCACTGATACGGTTGCGACCTGGAGATCCCAACAGCAAAATGCCATCTCTTTCTTTGTGACCTCCCCGGGTGATCTGAATTCAACCGACCAGGTTTACATCCAATTTAACCCGGGCTCCTGGAGCAATCCTATCCCGATGTGGCCCATGGGAAATAACCAGTGGATGTTGGTCTACAATCCCCGTTCAGCATCCAACGAAGCTATCACCTACCGTTATTGCCGGAACGCGGACTGCCTGATTGGGGAAGAAAACTATCCAAACTCGACCCCGAGATCGTTCACTAACGGTACGGTAAGTGAGATGCGGGATACGATAGACGCCTGGAGGATGTGGGATCCAACAGCTCAAGCCAGTTCTGCCGACTCACCAGTTAGTTTCGATGACGAAGCCTTGGTAGGTGTGGAGCTTGACCCTGATTATGCATCCAACCATTTGATGGCATTGTACGGTCTGGTTGACCCGATCAAGGTAAAAGGATTCAACTGGCTCATTTTGACACCCACCTGGAAAGTCGGAATGAATGAAGATCTTCCGTTTATTGACAGCGATGCTTCGACGACCATACCCTCCTCTGAATTAAACAGGATCGCCATGACCGCCCGAGAAGCCGGCATAAAAGTGGCTCTTTACCCGCAACTGATCTTCCCTTCAGATGCTACCAGTTGGTGGAACAATTCACTCAAATCGATGATATGGTGGCAGCAATGGTACGCGGAATATGAACGCATGACGATGCACGCCATTAAACTCGCTACCACAATCAAGGCTGATCACCTTATATTGGGGGGTCCTGATGTTGCTAATACCTATCCGGGAGCCATGGAAACGGTCGGCGAAAACTTCGGCACACCAAAAACAAGTGAGAAAATTTGGACTGACTTGTTGACAAAGACCGATGAATATTACGAAGGTCAGGTCCTTTTAGCCCAGGAAGTTGCCTCTGACAGTTTGGCGTCATACTCATTCTATGAGAAGGCCCATGGATTTTACCTGTTGTTCAATTCGGACGTTAACAGTTCGGGTACCTACACAGCTGACACAGTTGGCAGTTTTATAGACAGCGTTGTTTATAGTTTTTATGAATCGCAGCAAAAACCGGTCTATCTCGGTCTGAATGCTCCTTCCTTTGCCACCACTGATATGAGTGGAAGTGATCATTCAGAGTCAATTATCAGCAGTACGAACGTCGCCTACAATAGCTACAATGTTGACCTGGAATCGCAGACCGAATTCTATTTAGCCTATCTCAACGCGATTTCATCGCGGGGTTGGGTTTCAGGTATAGCTTCCCGGGGATATTTTCCAGCAATGCAAATGACAGATTTCTCCTCATCGATTTATGGGAAACCTGCATTTGACCTATTTCACAATCAATAAAGGAGAACTTAGATCCAATCATGAATCAAATCAACGAAGTACTGAAGGCTGAGCTTATAAAATTAGGCTTTAGTGAAGACCAGGAAATCAAATACAACCTGAATATTCCAGAAATGGTAAGCGAATCATTGATGAATGGTGAGTCGCAGCTGGCTGATACTGGTGCCCTTGTTGTAAACACCTCGCCTTTTACCGGTCGCTCCCCTAATGATAAGTATTTGGTAGAAAACGGCGACCCGGATCTTTACTTTGCAACAGGTACTGAAGCGATGTCGTCAGAGAACTTCGACCTTCTCAGTCTAAAAATGATTGATTCTCTCAAAGGAAGCACACTGTACGTGCGCGATGTTTTAGCAGGTGCTGACCCCCAGAACACTGTCCGTATCCGGGTGATCACAGACCTGGCATGGCAAAGTTTGGCGGCTTCGAATATGTTTATTGCTAACAGCAAAAATGAACCCCACATCGACCCTGATTTCACCTTGATAGTGTCTTCAAAATTTGTTGGAGATCCAACCAGCGACGGACTTCGTTCAGCTGCCATGGTTGCTATGAATTTTGACAAAAGATTGGTCCTGATTGGTAACACACGTTACGCCGGTGAAATTAAGAAGTCCGTATTCACCTTGATGAACTACGTCTTGCCAAAACAAAACATCCTTTCGCTGCACTGCTCTGCGAATATTGGCGAAAACGGCGACGTAGCTTTATTCTTTGGTTTGAGCGGGACTGGCAAAACCACCCTTTCGTCTGATGAAGCACGGGCTCTCATTGGTGATGATGAGCATGGTTGGAGTGATAACGGAGTTTTCAATTTTGAGGGCGGCTGTTACGCTAAAACGATCCGTTTGAACCCGAAGTACGAACCGCTGGTTTGGTCAGCAATCAACCGATTTGGTGCTTTGCTCGAAAACGTACCATTAGATGAGAATAATCATCCAGATTTCGATGATAACAGCATTACCGAAAACACCCGGGCTTCCTATCCATTGACCTTCATCAGTAATTATGCTCCCGGCGGGATGGGGGGACAGCCCCAAAACATCTTCTTTCTGACAGCTGATGCCTTTGGCGTTATGCCTCCCCTGGCAAGGCTGACCAAAGAACAAGCAATGTTCTATTTCTTGAGCGGATACACTTCCAAACTCGCTGGAACTGAGCGAGGATTGGGTGATAAACCACAGGCAACCTTTTCAACCTGTTTTGGTGCGCCTTTCCTCCCCTTAAAACCGACTGTTTATGCCAAACTTTTGGCAGAAAAACTAGAAAAGTACGGCACCCATGTTTGGCTCCTGAACACTGGCTGGTCAGGTGGTGGTTTTGGCATTGGGGAAAGGATCAAGCTTCCTCTCACCAGAGCGATGATCAGCGCTGCCTTGAAGGGCGAACTGGACAACGTCCCTACTCACATTCACCCAATATTCAATGTGGCGATACCCAATGGAGTTCAAGGTGTCCCAAACGAAGTACTTAACCCTGAACTTTCATGGCAGGATCGCGACCAGTATGAAATTGAAGCGAAAGCGCTTGCACAAAAATTTGTCCAAAACTTCAAAAAATATGAAAACAACGTAGGACCTGAAGTCATTGCTTCCGGTCCAATTGTTGGGTGACGACAACCAAGGAGAATCTCATGGATAAATTCATCATCAGAGGGGGGACGCCTCTTCGAGGAACAATGCGTCCATCTGGAAACAAGAACGCTGCTCTTCCACTGATGGCAGCTTGCCTCTTAACAACCGAACCGGTCGTGCTTCATAACATGCCGGACATCCAGGATACGCGCACGATGGCATTACTTCTGCAGAGCCTGGGCGTGACAATCACCAAAGATATTCCGACATCAACCTGGACCATCGAGGCATCCAACATTACTCCGGGCGATCTTGACCCGGAGCTGTGCCGCCAGATCAGAGCGTCTATTCTGCTGGCCGGACCAATGACAGCCCGTTATCTTGGGATAAAACTCCCGCCTCCCGGAGGTGATGTGATTGGTCGCAGGCGGGTAGATACCCATATCCTGGCGCTGGAAAAACTGGGGGCCAATTTTGTTTACGAAGATTCTTTTGATTTTTCTACCGATGGTTTGGTGGGCGCGGATATATTGCTTGATGAAGCCAGTGTGACAGCCACAGAAAACACGATCATGGCGGCCGTACTAGCCAAAGGCACCACCTTTATCCGGAACGCTGCCTCTGAACCACACATTCAGCAACTTTGCCACTTGCTTAATGCCATGGGGGCAAAAATCGACAACATCGGATCAAACGTTCTGTGTGTAGAGGGTGTAGACCAACTGCATGGCGCAGAGTTTACGATTGGTCCAGATTACCTGGAAGTGATCAGTTTTGTCGGCGCAACTGTGGTAACTGGAGGAGAAATCCGGATCAAGGATGCTGGGGTCGAGTACCTGCGCATGATCCAATTGGTTTTGAGTCGTCTTGGTGTGCAGATGGTCTTTGAAGGAGATGACATCGTCGTGCCCCCCGATCAGAAATTAGTTATCCAGCCTGACCTGGGTAATGCCATTCCTGAGATCAGCGTGATGCCCTGGCCAGCATTCCCGACAGATCTGATGAGTATCGCCATTGTGATCGCTACTCAATCCAAAGGAACGATCCTGTTCCATGACTGGATGTACCCCAGCCGGATGTTCTTCATCGATAAGTTGGTGTCGATGGGCGCTCAGATCGTTCTGTGCGATCCCCATCGTTGTATCGTTAATGGACCCACCCGTCTTAACGCAGAAAAACTGGACAGCCCTGACATCCGGGCTGGTATTGCGCTGGTTTTGGCGGCATTATCTGCTAAAGGCGAGTCTACTATACGCAACGTAGGGCAAATTGACAGGGGTTACGAGCGGATTGATGAAAAACTTCAACTTCTCGGAGCGGATATTGTGCGAAAACGAACAGTGACTACCGCAGATTAATCCATCCTCAGCAGTCATCAAAAAGAGCCGCAAAAATTGCGGCTCTTTTTGATGATAATCAGAGTTATCCACCTTGGGCAACTTCTAAAAACTGATTGACTGTATCTTTCAACATTGATTCAGGTAAAGCACCCACCTGGCGGTGTATAATTTTGCCATCTTTAAGCATTAGCATGGTTGGGATGCCTTGCACGCCAAATTTTCCTGCCCATTCCTGGTTTTCATCGGTATTGACTTTTGCTACGATGAGTTTTCCTGCATATTCTTTGGCAATTTTGTCAAGGATCGGTGCCACCATCCGGCATGGACCACACCAGGGAGCCCAAAAATCGACGATAACAGGCAGAGGGTTCTCTAAAACGGATTTTTCAAAAGCGGCATCGGTAACATTGATAGGTTCTTCAAACATTTTATATTTCTCCAATAAGATCAAAATTTGTTAAAGTATACAGCTGTCTTTTTAATTTACAACTGCAAAGATTAACCAATAATATTAAATTTTTGTATGATCGCAGGTCCTAATATGAGTATTCCTATGATCACAGCAAGTATAGCAGCAATTAAAACCGATGCCGCTCCAACGTCTTTACTTATCTTTGCCAGAGGATGAATTTCCGGGCTTGCCAGGTCCACAAGCACCTCAAAGGCGGTATTGAGAAACTCAGCCAGCCATACCAACCCGATCACCAATAAGATAGTGATCCACTCTCCAATATCCAAATGGAGGAAGATGTTGATCCCAACCACGATTATGGTCATCGCTAAATGGATCCAGGCGTTCCTTTGGGTTCTTAAAACAAAGGCCAAACCTTGAAAAGCCGCAAGAAAAGAGTTCTTTCTACTTTTTACAAACTGTTCTGCTTCGGTTGTTGCTTTTTTGGGCATTGCTCTCTTCCAAGAATCTAAAAACAGTGTAAAATAATGACCTCACGCGGGTGTTGCCAAGTGGTAAGGCATTAGCTTCCCAAGCTAACATTCGTGGGTTCGAATCCCATCACCCGCTCTTCCATTATTCTACTGTGAATAACGAAAAGCTGCTGAGTTTCCAGCAGCTTTCAATTAGATATCCTTACCTAATCAAGATGTTTCTTATACACTCTATGATTCTTATAGTACTTCACACCCAAATTTTCGAGGTCCTTGCGCATTTGAACAGCAGTCTCAGCCACCTGGGTCAACTCTGAGTTGATGTAACGTTTATTGGCTTGCGCAGCTCTAAGTAGTGAATCCATAACCAACGCATTGCCGCCCATTCCCTGGTATTCAGGTAATATCCCGATCCCATTGAAATCCAGCCATTGTGTAGTTTTAAGTTCCCACAAGAGACGAAGGATGCCTATTGGGCCCAGTCTGCCTTTGTTCTTTTGCATCGCAGCTGATGCATCCGGGAACGGCAGCACAAAACCGACGACCTCACCCTGATCGTTTTGGATCAGTTTTAGCAATTCCGGTATCACGAACTGAATCGCATTGTCAACAGCATAATCCAGTTCCCGATCTGAAAGGGGATAGTACTCCCAGTTATGAACGAAAGCGCGGTTATAAGCATCTTTCAGTTTGTACTTGATTTCCATTATTTGTTTCTTATTGTGGAAGTCCATTACCTTTAGTTTTCCACGTTTCTTAACAATCTCGACTGCTTTGATAATTTTTTCTGGTAATACATAACCCTGAGGAGCTAAGAAACTGGAGACGAAATCCACCTCTTTTTCGAAACCGTAGGTCTCAGCCAACTTCTGGTAATAAGGGTAGTTGTAATTCATCATATTCATCATCTGGCGGTGTTCAAACCCTTCCACCTGGATGCCATAACCGTCGAGGGGTCCATAACCCTTTGGACCAACAATACGATTCAACCCTCTTTTCCTCGACCATTCCGCAACTTTATCGAAAAGAGCATTAGCAACTTCCTGGTCATCGATACAATCAAAAAGATAGAACTCGCTATCCTTGGTTTTGTGATATTCATTGAAGGGTTTGTTCTCCAACGCAGATATTTTGCCCACTACTTTGCCATCCCGTTTGGCAATGAAGAAATCTGAATCGGAATGATCATAAAAGGGATGTTTTTTCTTGTTCATCATCATGAAGATATCAGATCGGAAAGGAGGAACAAATTGCGGACAGTTTTCGTAGAGAACATATTGAAAATTTACGAACTCTTTTTGCAGCGATTTCGTGTTTACATCCAAAATTTCGAGCATGAAGCCTCCAGTCATGGCTTAATAATTACCACAATGCAGATGTTATAACCTAAAAATTGAAAACAGGATACAAATTGACTTATTCGGATCTCACAAAGTCATTAGGGGAAACGATTGTAAAGCATCGGTTGTTGCGCTATAATTCGTGGGCTAAGTTTCAAGCGCGAAAGAGGTTTTTATATGATCGAAGTCAATGAATTACGAAAAGGTGTCACGTTCACACAGGACGGCAGCCTTTACAAAGTACTGGAATATTCCCACAACAAACCCGGTCGCGGAAGCGCCACCATCCGCATCAAAGCCCGTGATCTGCGGAAGGGCACGACGCTGGATATGACATTCATTTCCAGTGACCGTGTACAGGATATCCGCCTGGAATATCACAACGTCCAATATCTATACCGCGATGATAATTTCTTCTATTTCATGGATATGGATACCTTCGAGCAGCCTGCAGTTCCGGCTTCCCTCGTAACCGAGTACGAAGGCTTTCTGAAAGAAAACATGGAAGTCAAACTGACCTATTATGGCAGTGAACCTTTGGACATCGAACTGCCTACCACGGTTGATCTTGAGGTGATTGAAGCCGAACCAGCTGCGCGAGGCAATACCGCCACCGGTCTGACAAAACACGTTGTCACTGATACGGGTCTAAAGGTGCAGGTTCCTGCCTTTGTCAATATGGGCGACACCATCCGGGTCGATACCCGTACTGGCGATTACGTAACCCGCGTGTAAACAGGTCTGATTTTTGATGAGAATACCAGACGGTCGCGAATGTAAATTCTTTTATGGGGATTACTATCGCGGCCGCAATTTTGAGGAATGCCGGGCTCTGAGCAGTCCTGAAGACAAGAAAGTCTGGACATCTGAACTTTGTTCAGGCTGCCCCTTGCCCGATTATTTACGGAACAATTCATGTGAAAATTTGGTCTACTCAGTTTTTACCGGAACATTCTTATTCAAGAAAAGAATAAAAGTAAAAGCCTGGTGCTCAAAATCACACCAAGTGGTAAGAGACCCCAATATTGGTTGCGGGCAATGCCATAAGTTTGACAGCGTAAATTAATATCAGAGATTCATCAGAAAACAACCTTACTCCTATTCAAGCCATTTTCTCAACGAGGCTTGTTGGTATAATCTTAATTCAACGGAATTACCGTTGAACGGAGGCAGTATTGAAATCTCGTAATCAGTCTTTTTTCATCTCGGCACTATTGTTGTTTTCAATAGTCGCGATGGTTTTTTATGGTTTCCAGGAGCAAGCTTTTGGAACACAGCCGATTCCGATCAACCAACTGGCAGCTGATATCGAAGCCGATCTGGTAGGAAAAATCGAAATCAAAGGCGACGATATCTTTGTAACCTATCGTGACGTCACAAATCGGGCTGCAACCACTACAGCAAAGGATCCTGACACCAGTTTGATCGAGGAGTTGGTTCTGTTGGGAGTTTCGCCTGAAAAATTGCGCGATCCTAACCTCAAAATTGAGATCGTTCTACCAGGCTTTTGGGCGAACGCAGCTACATTGTTGATCAACTTTCTGCCATTCATACTAATGGCTTTTGTCTTCTTCTTCTTTATCCGCCAGGCTCAGGGCTCCAACAACGCCGCGATGGCATTTGGAAAATCCAGGGCAAAGATGCTGACGGGCGAACACCCGACTGTGACCTTTGCAGATGTGGCCGGTGTGGATGAAGCCAAAGAAGAACTTCAGGAAGTGGTCGAATTTCTGAAAGAACCACAAAAGTTTATTGCACTGGGAGCCCGCATTCCCAAAGGTGTTTTGTTGGTTGGTTCACCTGGTACCGGTAAGACCTTGATGGCAAAAGCAGTTTCTGGTGAAGCTGGCGTGCCTTTCTTCTCCATTTCCGGTTCGGAATTTGTGGAAATGTTTGTCGGTGTGGGTGCCAGCCGTGTGCGCGATCTTTTTGACGAAGCCAAGAAGCATTCTCCCTGTATTGTGTTTGTTGACGAAATCGATGCTGTTGGTCGTCATCGTGGTGCCGGTCTTGGCGGAAGCCATGACGAGCGCGAACAAACCCTCAACCAGCTGCTGGTTGAAATGGACGGGTTTGGAACTGACACCAACGTGATCGTGATTGCAGCAACCAACAGACCCGATATCCTGGACCCTGCCCTGCTCCGCCCTGGCCGTTTTGACCGGCGTGTGATGCTGGATAAGCCTGATAAGAACGGGCGTGAAGCCATTCTCAAAGTACACACCAAAGGCAAGCCGGTCGATTCTTCCGTTGACCTTGGAGAAATTGCCCGATCGACTCCTGGCTTTGTTGGCGCAGACCTTGAGAACCTGGTTAATGAAGCAGCCATTCTTGCGGCACGACGTAACAAGAAGATCATCACCCGCGATGAGTTCGAAGAATCGATTGAGCGTGTTATTGCTGGACCGGAACGGAAGAGCCAATTGATGAATCCGAAGGAAAAGAAAATCATTGCATACCATGAGGTTGGTCATGCCATTGTGACAAGCGTCTTACCGGAAGCAAACCCGGTCCAAAAAGTATCCATTATCTCCCGTGGTATGGCTGGTGGGTTCACGCTCTCTCTACCGCTTGAGGATCAGTACCTTGAGTCCCGCAAAATGCTCCTGGCTGAAATGTCCACCATGCTTGGTGGTCGGGCAGCTGAAGAGATCATGTTCAGTGATATTACTTCCGGTGCATCCAATGACATTGAGCGTGTGACCAAACTGGCACGGCGCATGGTTACCCGGCTTGGTATGAGCGAAAAGCTTGGACCCATGGTCTACGGACAGAAGGAAGAACTTGTTTTTCTTGGACGCGAGATCTCTGAACAGCGCGATTACTCAGAATTGGTTGCCCAGACTATCGACGAAGAAGTTCATACACTGGTCGATTTTGCCTACAAAACCGCAAAAGATATTCTGCTTCAGTATAAGGAAAAGTTGATCGAGATATCTGAGAAGCTATTGGAGGTGGAAACGCTCTCTAAAGAGGAGTTTGAACAACTATTCCCTTCCCCCAACGAGAAGAATCAGGGTATCCCCTATTTCGACGCGATTTAGTTCGCTTTGAAATGATCTCTAACAAGATCCAGCATCTTTTCCAGGATGGCTGGATCTTGTGCATTTAGCCAATGGATCTCAGGATCGGTTGGTTTGAACCAGTTTGCTTGTCGGCGGACATATTTACGGGTGTTGCGTTTGATCAAGGTCTTGGTCTCTTCGAGGTCGATTTGGTTATCCAAGAAGGCGATCACTTCTGTATATCCAATAACACCCATTCTTAATAGCGGTTCTTTATAACCATTGCTGACCAGATCGCGAACCTCTTCAATGAAGCCTCCATCCAGCATTCGATCAATGCGATTGTCAATTCTTTGATAGAGTTCCTCTCTTTGCCAATGCAGTCCGATGATCAATGAATCAAATGGCGATTCATCTTTCGATCGGATCTGTGAGAACCGAATTCCTGTCTTGAAAATCACTTCCAGCGCCCTCACAGTGCGACGATGGTTGCGATAGTCAATAAAATCAGCTGCGGTCGGATCCATTACCCTTAGATTTTCATAGAGTGTCTCAAAGCCGATCTTCTCCCCAATTATTTCAAGTGTATGTCTCAGACGAGTGTCTGCTTCCAACTCGGGAATTTGCCAGTTTTGTCGGATCGCCCGGATGTATTGACCAGTACCTCCTGTCAGAACTGGAATTTTCCCGTCCTTATTTAACCGCTGGATCAACCTCTCCGCTTCCTCCTTGTATTGACCAATGCTCCAGGGCTGATCCAAATCAGCACAATCAACCAAGTGATGCCGAACCTGAGACAGTTCCTGTTCGGTTGGTTTAGCCGTGCCGATATTTAATTGGCGGTAGAGGTAACGCGAATCCGCTGAAATGATTTCTGTTTTTAATGCTTGAGCCAGCTGGATAGCCAGACCAGTTTTACCTGAAGCAGTTGGTCCGACCAACATGATAACTTTCGGTTGGTTCTCACTCATTCAGATAGTCCAGGTAAATGTTTTCATAATGGATGATGGCAGGCTTTGCACCAGCAGCCGCTTCTATCACCAGGATATCCAACTGCCATTCATGCCGCAGTTCAGGGTGTTTTTCAAGAAAGATCGACATGGCTGCCTGGATCGATTGGTATTTTTTCCTGGTAATACTATCCTCGGCGATGCCATAATTGCCGGATCTGCGTGTTTTAACCTCGACTGCCACCAGTTGCTCTGCAGATTTCATGATCAAATCAATTTCGCCATAACGGGTATGAAAATTCTTTTCGACCAGAAGATAGCCTTTCCTGGAAAGAAAATCTGCGGCGAAAGTTTCGCCCCAGGCTCCCAATTTCTTCCGATAGCGGTTGTCTGTGCCCATAACAGTAGTATAACCTCGTTAAACTTCTTCCTAAAGGTTCTGAAACAGCCAAAGATAAATGATTTTAGGATAAAATAAACCAACTATCCCATCAATGGGGCAAATCAACTTCCAAAAGGAATCCAATGGCTGTTGCAGAAATCGTAACTATCGGTACAGAATTACTTCTTGGGGAAATCCATGACACAAATTCCCGTTTTATTGCCAGGGCATTAAGAGATATTGGCGTTGATCTGTATCGACTCACTACCGTAGGTGATAACATCAAACGTATCACTGCAACTTTACAGGAAGCGCTGATGCGCGCCGATGTGGTCATCACAACCGGTGGGCTGGGACCCACTGTCGACGATCCCACCCGCCAGGCAGTGGCGGATACTTTCAATGTCGGTTTGGTTTTCAAACAAGAACTATGGGATCAGATACTCGATCGATTCAAGTATTTCAACCGCACCCCCTCTGAAAATAACAAGCGCCAGGCATATATTCCGGCTAACGCAATCGCTATACGCAATGATGTTGGCACGGCACCCGCTTTTGCTGTGGAACTGGGCGTCAAGACCTTGATAGCGCTTCCAGGTGTTCCGCGTGAAATGGAATACATCATGAAGACATTCGTGGTGGACTACCTGAAAGATCGTTATCATCTTGAGGACGAAATCATCCTGCCCTGGGTGATCCACACAGTATCTTTAGGCGAATCCAGCATTGATGAAATCATCGGTGAAATGGAGAAACTGAATAACCCCACGGTTGGCTTATTGGCTCATCCTGGTCAGACCGATGTGCGGGTCACAGCAAAAGCAAGATCGACTGAAGAAGCCCAGCTTATGATGGAACCTGTACTTCAGGAAATCCGTGAGAAACTGGCTGAGTACATTTTTGGTGAAAACGAAGATACCATTCAATCGGTTGTTGCGGCAGAGTTGACCAGGCAAGATCTTTCATTGTGTGTGCTGGAGGTCGGAACTGAGGGCTTGATTTTTGATTCCTTGGCTGTCCATCTCTCCCCTGAATTATTGTCGGGACAGCTTTTAGACGTAGATATTACACATGACACCTTCAAGACTCTGATGCAGGAATATCAGGACAGAAAACAAGCGAATTTTGTCTTAGGCGTCATGCTCACACCATATGATCATCATCTGGAATTATTTGTTGCTCTCTTGCACGACCAGAATATCCAGGAATACCAGCGCATTTATGGTGGACCTGCGGGAGATGCAGCCCGGTGGGCTCTCAATGTTGGTCTTGATCAAGTTCGCACCATGCTGAACAAGTTGAAAGGAGAAGGATGAAACCTGTAAACACTATTTTGAGGAACGCTATAGTACTTACCATGGATCCGGAATATCGTGTCCATGAACCAGGTGCCATTGCCATTGATGGCGAAACAATCGTTGAAGTCGGTCTTGAAGAAGTGCTGCTTGGGAAGTATGAGGCAAAAGAAGTGATCGATTGTGCCGGCAAGGTTCTGATGCCTGGTTTTGTGAACACTCACACGCATGTTCCCATGACCTTGCTGCGCGGTCTTGCTGATGATCTTCGCCTGGATGTCTGGCTGATGGGCTACATGATGCCGGTGGAAAGGGAATTTGTCTCACCGGAATTTGTCCGTCTTGGCACAAAAATTGCCTGTGCTGAATTGATCCGATCAGGGGTCACCACTTTCAACGATATGTATTACTTTGAAGATGATGTCGCTGAGGCAACTGCCGAAGTCGGTATGCGGGCTGTTGTCGGTCAGACGGTCATGAAATTTCCCTCCCCTGATTCCAGTTCGTTTGAAGAATCTCTCGATCACTGTCGTGCGTTGATTGACAAGTGGAAGGGGCATTCTCTGATTGTCCCTGCGATCGCTCCTCACGCAGTGTACACCTGTACCCCGGATGTACTGACAGCCTGTGTGAAACTGGCACAGGATACGGATACGATCGTCCATTTTCACGTTTCAGAAACCGCTGATGAAGTAGTCAATGTTCGCAACGAACACGGGATCCCCGTGGTCCCTTATATCAGAAGGTTTGGCATGCTGGATACACGCCTGGTAGCCGCCCATTGTGTCCATATCGACCAAGGCGAGATCCGCTCTCTGATGCATGCTGGTTCAGGCATCGCGCATAATCCTTCTTCCAATTTAAAACTTGCTTCAGGGTTCGCTCCCGTGGCAAAAATGATGGAGTTGGGCTGTAATGTAGGCATTGGTACCGATGGTACGGCGTCAAACAACGACCTGGATTTCTTTGAGGAAATTCGTCTTGCCAGCTTTATCGCCAAACCAACTGCTGAAGACCCCACTGTCCTGCCTGCCAAACAAGTTCTGGCGATGGCGACAAGCATTGGGGCAAAAGCCATTCACCTGGGAGATTTGACCGGCAGCCTTGAACCTGGAAAGCGAGCCGATCTGATTTTGGTTGATCTGAACGGAATCCACAATCAGCCCCGTTTCCGCCGAAATCCCGACAGTGTCTACGCTCAGATCATTTATGCAGCCAAATCGACAGATGTCACAGATGTGATGGTCAACGGTTCGTGGTTGATGAAGGACAGACATCTGTTGACCCTCAACGAAGAGGAACTGATCGCTCAAGCCAGCGTGGTAGCACACAACATTGATGAATTCCTGCGTGGAAGGGAACAATCCGTTCATTCCAAGTTGATTGCCATTGGTGGCGCAGCTGAGGAAGAGAGTTTTGAGATCCAGGCAAAGGTGCCCATTGATGACAGAAGTGCCATTATTGACGCCTTAACCGACCATGGGATCAAGATTCTGCGAAAGCGACATTATCACGAATATGACACCTATTTTGAGTTTGAGGACGAAAAGAATGGTCGCTTGCGCTATCGGGAAGACGAATTCCTGGATGATAAAGGTAAGATCGTAAGCGTTCGTTCACGACTCACCTTAATCGGCGAAAGGATGGACGAAGACAGTGATCACCCTCAAAATGTACTGCTCTCCAGATCCCGCTACTTTGCTCCAGCCACCCACAGCTTGCGCTTCTATACGGAATACTTCAAGCCGATCAAAACAATTGAAATTGAAAAAGACCGGCTGCGATACCTGATCGAATTTGAGGGCACAGAGTTCTTTGTCAACCTTGACACGTTGATGAAACCTGAATTGGGAAAATTCCTTGAAATTAAGAGCCGCACCTGGAGCCGGGAAGATGCCGACCAAAAATCTGCATTGATCAATGATCTATTCAAGAAATTGGGTGTTACTGACCCCGAACTTGTCACACAAGACTACCTGGAAATGGTTGAGCATCGTATGAAGATCAATTGAGGGCAAAATGACTGAAGAAACCGGTAAACTCAAAGTATTATTTGCAACTGCTGAAGCGGCACCTTTTGCAAAGGTCGGCGGATTGGGTGATGTTGGTGGAGCGCTGCCCCCTTCACTTCTGCAAAACTTTTCAGACGAGATTGACATTCGCACAATCATGCCTTTTCATGCCGTTGTCAAGTCCAAGAACCCACCCAGAAAGAAAATTGGTGACTTTTCTTTCCAAGCCAATGACCAGCAGCTCGACTGTGAGTTATTTATTTCGGATATCGACGGTGTGCCTGTCTACCTGCTTGACAACGCCTACATCAATCACGATTCACCGGTGTACCATGGTGACTGGCAGCTGGATGGAATGAAATATGCCAGTTTCTCCCTTGCCTTGCTTGAAGCCCTGCGTTATTTGAATTGGAAAATCGATATCCTGCATGCCAATGACTGGCATACTGCCCTGGCTGTGCACGCACTTGCAACCACCTATATGAATGATCCTTTCTTCTCTGGTGTGAAAACTGTTCTGTCCATACACAACCTTCCGTACAATGGCTGGGGTTCGCAAGAAGCCATGAACCGGCTTGGTTTCACAGCCAGCCAGGACCCTGACCTGCCTGACTGGGCGAAGTATACGCCTCTTCCAATGGGCATTGCTGCTGCCTTAAAAGTCATGACGGTTTCTCCAGGCTACTCGCAGGAAATTCTCACGCCAGAGTATGGTTGCGGTATGGAAAATTACCTCCAAAAGCACTCTGATAAGGTGATGGGAATCCTCAATGGTATCGATGAAGATCGCTGGAACCCCGGTGAAGATGAAGCCATCTCGCATCACTTCACAGTAGATGATCTGGCTTCACGGGTTCAAAACAAACTCGACCTGCAAAAGGCGCTTGGTTTTGAAGTAGACCAGAATATTCCTTTGTTGACTATTGTCACCCGTCTCTCAGAACAAAAAGGGGTTCCATCCATCTTCGACGCATTACCGCAATTGCTTGATCGCAGTTGGCAGTTTGCTTTATTAGGATCGGGCAGCTCTGAGCTGGAAGCGAGAGCCCGGACACTAGCTGAAACTCATCCTGACCGGATAGCTTGCTTTATCAAGTATGATGATGTGATCTCGCGGGTGCTCTATGCCTCTGGTGATATTTTCCTGATGCCTTCGCTCTACGAGCCATGCGGATTATCCCAAATGTTTGCCATGAGATATGGAAATTTGCCATTGGCTACGGCTACTGGCGGACTGATCGATTCAATCCGTAATTACTCCGCTGACCCACAGACTGCCACCGGTTTCTTGTACGACGAAAAAACAACCGCAGGCTTGCTTCGAAGCCTAAATCTTGCTTTGGATGTCTATGAAGATCAGGATGCATGGCAAATTATGCAAAAGAATGCCATGACTACAGATTTTTGCTGGAAAACATCGGCAATGAAATATCTGGATGTATATAAATCACTTTGATGAAGGACACACTCTATGGAATTAGATAGAAAATCAGGCATTTTGCTCCATCCAACCAGCCTGCCCGGACCGGATGGCATTGGAGATCTTGGACCGGAAGCCTATCTTTGGCTCGACTTTTTAAGCAAGAGCGGCACGCAACTATGGCAGATCCTGCCGCTTGGTCCAACCGGTTATGGAGACTCGCCCTATCAATGCTTTTCGGCTTTTGCTGGAAATCCGTTCCTGGTCAGCCCGATCTTATTGCTCGAAGATGGTTTGCTCAGCAGCGCAGACCTGAAAGAGCGACCCGAATTTCCGCTTGAAGAAGTTGATTATGGTCCAGCTATTGAATGGAAGACACTCCTGCTCAACAAAGCCTTCGATGCTTTTGTTAACAAAGGCTCCTTGAAACTGAAAGAGGAGTTTACGCGCTTCTGCGAAGAAAAAAAAGCCTGGCTTGAAGATTATGCTCTTTTTATGGCGATCAAGGAAACCCAGGACCTTCACCCATGGGTGGACTGGCCTGAACCGCTAAAAACCAGGGAGACAGACGCGATCGTAAATGCAAAGTCCGAGTTGGCGGATAAGATTTCGAAGCACAAATTTAATCAATTCCTTTTCTTCAGGCAGTGGCTTAGGTTGAAATCTTTTGCCGTTGAAAAGAAGGTCGAAATAATCGGCGACATGCCGTTTGTGATCTCCCTGGACAGTTCCGATGTTTGGGCTAGACCCGAATTGTTTTTATTGGATGAAAATCTGAATCCAACCTTTGTTGCTGGAGTTCCGCCAGACTATTTTTCCGCCACCGGTCAGTTATGGGGTAATCCGCTTTACGACTGGGAATACCACCTTGCAACCAAATTTGAATGGTGGGTCTCCCGTTTAGGCGCGACGCTTGAGCTGGTGGACATGGTGCGCCTGGATCATTTCAGGGGTTTTGCTGCAGCCTGGCATGTACCGTTTGGTAATTCAACAGCCATTGAAGGTGAATGGATCCCTGGTCCAGCGGTTGAACTTTTCACAGAACTGAAGCGGAAATTTCCTTCCTTACCAATCATTGCTGAAGATCTGGGTGTGATCACAGAAGATGTGGAAGCCTTGCGAGATGGCTTTCAATTACCCGGTATGAAAATCCTCCAATTTGGATTTTCAGGGGATCCGGAAGATGATTTTCTGCCCCACCACTACCCAGTCCACTGTTTTGCCTACACAGGCTCTCACGATAATAACACCGCCCGCGGTTGGTACGACAATGCAACTGAAGCTGAACAAAAGTTTTGCCAGGAATACTTACATTTTGAGCAAGCTGATCAAGTTGCCGAAGGCATGATCAGAGCGATCTGGCAGTCTGTTGCGCGCTACGCGGTTGCCCCAATCCAGGATTTCCTGGGTCTTGGTGCAGAAACACGCATCAACCTGCCCGGCACAACGGCAGGAAACTGGAAATGGCGCATGAAACCAGATGCTTTGACTTCCTCCTTGAACACCAGGATCCGCAGGCTGAACTTGCTCTACAGCCGGCTGTCAGCAGAAGAAAAGGCGCGCTATACCCAATGGCTCAACTCTCACCGTGGTGACGCCGTTATGCCGCATTAGATTTCGCGCTTAAAGCGATACCCAATCCAAAAAGGATCAGAATACCGCCAGCAATTTCGACAGCTGACGGTAATTCTTTTAAAAATAGTATTGCCAAAATACTTGAACCAATCGGCTCAAAAAGTAGTGCCAGAGAGACGACCCGGGCTGGCAAGCGTGTCAGCGCCTTATTCATGGAGGTGTGACCCAATGTTTGTGGAACCAAAGCCAATAACAGGAAAATCAAGTAAATCCTGGGTGGATAAGTAGGTAATCCTTTTTCGATGATCAAAAGAAAAAATCCTAAAACCACAGCAGCAATGGAATACACAATGCTGACATATAACTCAGTTGACATCCTTTTAGCAACTTTTCTGCCTACCAGCAAGTAGCCGGCGACCATCCAGGCACTCAACAATGCCATCAACAGCCCTGGAAGCGTGTTTGAGCCCCCGTTATTGTTACCCAAAATAGCAATGAGTAAACCACCCATAAACGCAAAAAGCACACCGACATAGAATCGATTGGGTACTTTTTCTTTCAGGACAAGAGGTGACAAGAAACCAACCCAGAGAGGTGAAGTTGTTACAAAAATTACTGAACTGTTGACAGAGACCAGGTCCAAAGACCAGATCCATAAGGCAAAATGTAGCGCCAGAAGCAGACCAGATAATGAGAGAGTACCGATCAACCTGGGGTCGAAATGGAGTTTTTCTTTGGTTTTTGTGAAACTAAAAATCAAAATCGCGATAATTGCCGAAAAGAAAAGACGATGGAAAGCTACTGCAATCGGGCTCGCAAAAGGCAGTGCTGATTTGATAAGGATAGCGGCTGTGGAAACCGCGAGAATCCCGACGACAAGCAGAAGATAGGGTGATTTTGAATTATTTTCCTGTTGCATTGGTTTTAAAAAAGCAGGTATTCGTGAAATACCTGCTCTACCTGTTAACTTTTCTGAGTTAATTCAGTTTTTCCTGGGCGGCAACGGCTGCACCGATAATTCCAGCCAGATTTTCCAGTTTTGCTGGAATGACCTTGGTTTTCACAGTCAAATACTGTGAAAATTTGTCAAAACGTGCACTTACACCGCCACCGAGTATGAAAATGTCCGGATTTAACAAAAACTCATAGGCTTTCAGTCCTTCGTTGAAACGCACAGCCCACTGTTTCCATGTCAATTTTTCACGGGTTTTTACGGCCGCAGATGCATATTGCTCAACTTCAAACTTGCCCAATAGCATATGTCCCAACTCGGTATTTTGTAATAATTTTCCTTCAACAAATAAGGCTGAACCAATTCCAGTACCGATGGTCAGAAACAAAACAACGTTCGCGTTACGTGCCTCTTCTGTGCCAAAACGGAATTCAGCCATACCAGCGGCATCTGCATCATTGAGGATATAGGCTTTGTTCCCGGTTTCGTCCTCGATCATTTTTGCCAGCTTAGCTCCAATCCAATCTTTGTGAAGATTCGCGGAGGTATTTATCACACCGTTTTTGACAATACCAGGGAAACCAACACCGATGATGCCGGAATAGTTCAACTCTTTGGCGATTTTTTGGATATCTTTGACGATTTCCTTGGGCTTCTTGCTTTTGTCACTCTTATGCCGGATTCGCTCAGAAACCAGTTGCCCGGTTTCTGTATCGACCAGCGCCCCTTTCGTTGCAGAGCCGCCTATATCAATTCCCAAAACAATCATGATTCCTCCTTTATTCACACCCGTTTGCCAGGTGTTCTTCGTAAGTTACTGCAAAATTGTGCGTAAAACTTCCATCGCACTTTGCCCGGAAGAAATAATAACCGGTTTGTTCGGGTGCAAATGCCGCAATAATAGCTTCCCGTCCAGGGTTGCAGATTGCTCCTGGTGGTAGCCCCTGCACCTGGTAGGTATTATAGTCGGAATTAGTGGCTAGATCGTCATATGTAAGCGGTGATTTCCACCAGGTTTGCAGGACGGGATCGAAACCAAGAGCATATTGTACGGTTGGATCAGTTTCCAGCCGCATGTCGATCGCCAATCTATTGAAGAAGACCGAGGCAATGCTGGGCATTTCTGAGCTTTCCAGCGTTTCCCGCTGAATGATCGAAGCCAGAATGATAAGTTGGTCGGTGGTCAGAGTCCGACTTTGACTATTCAGGAGGGTACTTGCCTCATCGACAACTGCTTTTGTACGGTTTACCGATTGCAGAATAAAATCCTCAAGTGTAATAGTTGGTTTCAAACTGTAGAAACCCGGATGCAGATAGCCTTCAAGTGTTCTTTGAGCAGGCAAGCCAACCACCTGTGCAATTTCAGCGGTAGGGGCAACTGCGAAGTTGAGAAATTCATTTCCATCAAAGCTAAGACCAAGTTGGTCAATTACGGCGGCAATCTCTTCCAACCGCCAACCCGCAAAGATCGTAAACTGTAAATCGCGGTTGCTGCCATCCGTAATAATATCGGCTACTTGAATGGCATTTAGTCCGCTGGGAAGCGTATAGGTTCCAGGGCTGAGTGTACGGTCCGTTCCTTTATAAGTCAAAATATCACAGGTACCAACTCCCGAAAGAACAAACTGTTCAGATTCCAACTTGTAGCACACATCCAGGGCACTGTCTGAGCTTGATATCGTGAACTTTCGCTCAGGCTGAGCGTGAAATTCCATTGGCTGCTGTAACAAATCCAGGTTTCTGTAAAGACGGATGGAGTAGCGTAAATTGTTGAGCATGCTCACATTGCTGCCTGGTGCCCCCAATACCTGACCATTATTGTAGACAGCGAACATCATAAAAAGCACCAATCCGATTGAGAGCAGGAAAAAAACTATCAACAAAACCGGAGGTCGTCTGCGCGTACGAGTCACGCTTTTACCTCTTCCTGGTATTGTTGGTGACGGTGATCGAGATAATCCTGAAGAATGATGGCTGCCGCCTGATCATCCATGGGATCCTGACGTTTTTTCTTTCCTTCGCCCCTCGAAATGGAAGCGCGCATTGCGTGTTGAGTGGAATGAGATTCATCCCAGGCAATGACACATAGGTCGGCTTGGCTTTGAAGCTCATCAATAAAGCGATTCACTGATCTTGCCCTGGGTCCCAGGCTGCCGTCGGAATCCAGAGGCAGCCCAACCACGATCGTCTGGCACCCTTCCTCAACGGCAATGTTGAGAACAACCCGGGCATCCTCAGCCCGGGAAGTGTGTTTGATGATCTGAAACGGGCGTGCCAGAATACCGGTTGGATCACTGATAGCTACCCCGATCCTGGCGTTTCCATGGTCGATTCCTAAGAATTTCATAACAAAATCCAACCTATTTCAGATGGATCCGGATCACCCTCTTCCCTTTTTGGCGCAACGCTTCAATATCGCCCAAGGCTTGAGCACGCTGCAAAGTGGCAAAACTCATTCCCTCACCCGGGATGTCAAAGTCGACTTCGCTATCCCTGGTAAAGGTGATAAAGAGACCGCCATCCTGCCCACCTTTGTGCAGCTGTCCGGTGGAATGAAGAAAACGAGGACCAAAACCAAGTGTGGTCGCTTTGTTATAGTAATTTAGCAGATTGGTCCGCAGACCCTGCAACAATTCTTCATTTTTGGAAAGCCGAGCGACAAAGGCGTTAAGGGCGATGAAACCATTTTCTTGAACTGTTTTGCCATAAGCCTTTAAGATTTCACTCAGGTTATCGACCTCATCCAGACCTGGAACAGGATCGCCATAGACAGCGATATCCTCATTCTCCCAAAGCGGTGTTCCATCTTCCAGTCGTCCTTTTTCCTGGTATTGTTTGATCACATCCTTGGTGATGGTCTTGCTTAGTTGTACATTGGGCTGATCAAAAGCGTTGACCTTCAAGACAGCGCAGGCAACAGCTGTGGCATATTCCCAACGGTAGAATTCCATTGCCAATTGGTACGGATCCTGGATGGTGATTTCGATCAGCGGATACCCTTTTTGGGCAAGTGTCTTAACGAAATCGCTTTTTTCACCGTTTACCATGAGGTAGACAAACAGTCGATCTGCAGGATACTCCAGAGTTTCAAGAATTGGCTCACCCTCGATGGGTAGAATTCCTTTGCCTTCTTTACCGCTGCTCTCTGCAATCAGCTGCTCCAGCCATGGTCCCAGGTGCGCAGAATAATCTTCTGCAATAAAGGTCAGTTTATCTTTTCCAGCCTTGGCGGCCTCACCCATCAGCAATCCCAACATGAGATTAGGATTAGCAGAGTATGGAACAGATTCTGATCCTTGTTTTTCGGCTTCAATCGCTTCACCTAAGAAACGACAGAGGTCAATTCCCATCAGAGCAGCCGGTACCAGCCCAAAATGAGTGAAAACGGAATAACGACCACCTACATCAGGTCGCGCATTGAACACTTTACGGAAATTTTTAGATTCCGCCAGGTGCTGAAGAGAAGTATCAGGATCCGTGACAGCTATAAAGTTATAGCCAGGATGCTGGACACCCAGTTTTTCCAATTCATACCAAAAATACTTCATGGCTGAAAGTGTTTCGCTGGTGCCGCCACTCTTACTGGAGACCACAAAGACCGTCTTGGTCAAGTCAATTCCCTCACAACGGAAAGCAATCTCTTCCGGGTTGGTAGTATCGATGATTTGCAGTTTTAGCCCTCTGCCTGATACGAGTGTTGTGGCAATAGCCTGACTGATCACCTCAGGAGCAAGAGAAGAGCCGCCCATTCCCAAAACAAAGGCGTCAGTAAAACCTTCAGCCAACAATTCATCTCGGAAAGCTTCCAGTTCCGGGATCAGTGCCAGTTGTTGCGAGGGCAAGCCCAGCCAGCCCAATCTGTTACGGATCTCAGTAAACCCGCTTTCATCCTCAGTCCAAAAATGAGGATCGTGGGCAACCATGCGGCTTACGGATTGTTCAGATATTGCATTTTTCAGAGCCTTCTGCAGGTGACCAGCCAATCCGTTCAAATTCCCGACAAAGCGAACACGCTTGGATTCAATGATTTCAAGCAATGCCAGGTGAGCTTGTTTGAATTTTTCCACACCTTCCTCTTCCAATTGCCTGGTCACCGACGAGAAATCGATTTCTAAATTTTCCAGCAATTGCATGGCTGACCAGGCTTGTTCGAGATTTCCTTCAATCGAAAGGCTTGGTTGACCGTGGTCAAGGAAAGCTGCCAAGGTTTTGGGCGGAATCGTGTTGACACTGCCCGAGGCTATCAGGTTGTCTACATAAAGCGTGTCAGAATAGTTAGGATCTTTGGTCCCTGTGGATGCCCATAAAGGTTTTTGCGGTTTGGCACCCAAATTTTTCAATTGCACAAAGCGCTCACTGGAAAACTGCTCAAGGTACGCCTGGTAGGCGATCTTGGCGTTTGCGACGGCAATTTTCCCTTTGACATTCGTTGCTTCCTGGGCAAGATGGCTTGGTGAGGCAATTACTGCATCCAAAAGCTGGTCAACCGCTGTATCTATGCGTGAAACAAAGAACGAAGCGACACTCGCTATGGAATCAATCGGCAGACCCTTGGCGACTCGCATTTCCAATCCGCTAAGGTAGGCTTCAATGACCTCTTTGTAGCGCTCAACTGAGAAGATCAATGTCGCATTTACATTGATCCCTGCACTTATCAGATCAGTGATCACTTCCAGCCCGTCCAGAGTGGCTGGGACTTTGATCATGATATTTTTACGATCGATCTGGGACCAAAGGGCACGACCTTCCTCAATTGATTTTTTGGCATCATAAGCATACAAAGGGTTGATCTCGACGCTTACCAAACCATCCTGACCACCACTGGTTTCGTAGAGCGGCAGAAACAGGTCGGCAGCCTTTTGAATATCTTCTTTGACCAATTGAGCGTAAATCGCATCGCTACTCAACCCTGACCAGGCAAGGGATTGCAGCACATCGTCATAGGCAGCGCTGTTTTTCAGAGCAGCTTCAAAAATGCTTGGATTGGAGGTGACGCCATAAATGTGCCCTTCCTCTATCATCTTTTTCATACTGCCATCACGCAGCATTTCTCTTTCAATATTGTCGTACCAAATTGACTGACCAAGTGCATTTACAGACTCTGAATTATTCATGGCGCTCCAACTTTCTGAAAATTTGGATAAGTTTTAATTTGCTGAATAAGACCCTTTGCGCGAGCAGGTTACAAGGTCTTTCGATGATAAAATTTTACCATCAACCACAATGGTTCCGACTCGAACAAGAAACCGAAAAGGGAAAATCATGGAATTAAGAGGAAAAACTGCTTTGGTTACTGGCGCCGGCATCAGACTTGGACGGGCAATTGCGCTGGCTCTGGCTCGCGAAGGCTGCAACCTGGCTATCCACTACAACCGATCCAAGGACAAGGCGGTCGAAGTTCAACAACTGGCTTCAGAGTTTGGAGTCGAGGCAAAAACGTTTCAGTTTGATTTAAAGGACTTTTCCAACCTTGAACAATTAATGTCGGCAGTAAACGACCAGATGGGTGTGGCGGATATCCTGATCAACAATGCCGGGAATTACAGAAAAGGCAGCGGATTAAAAACTGATATTGTCGCATTGCAATCCTCATTTAATGTCAATTTGTTTGCTCCATGGTGGTTGATCCAATCTTTTATGAAGCAGCTGCCTCCCGAGAAGGAGGGAAAAATCGTTAACATTTGCGATGCCGGAATTTTCCGGACTGCCTCCGATCATTTTGCCTATCGCCTCACAAAAAAAGCACTGTACGAGATGACACGCATGTTTGCACTTGAACTCGCTCCAAGAATCACGGTGAATGCCGTAGCGCCTGGTATTATGCTTCCGCTGGCTGGGTATGAGCACATCGATATGGATGAGGTTGCTGCCAGAAAGATCCCGTTAAACCGGATCGGCTCACCGGAGATCATCGCAGAAAACGTTCTTCACATTCTGCACCAGGATTTCATGACCGGCTCGATCATCAGGATCGATGGCGGAGAAAATATTGTTTGAAAGCAGGTCGCAATGGATAAGATATTGATCACCGGTCTGATTGCCAACGGAATTGTGGGCGTTAAAGAACCTGAACGTGAATTTCCACAGGAGTTACTGCTGGACATAGAGCTCGAATACCCATTGGACAAGGCTGGAGTAAGTGATTCAATCGAGGATACGATCAGTTATTCCTACGTCGCCAAATTGGTCCGAAAATCGATCCAGGATAGTAGGTATTACACATTGGAAGCCCTGGCTGCACACCTGGTCAACGAGTTGTTCGAAAAAACCCCAGTTGATGCTGTCAGCATAAAAATTGAGAAAGTAAACTTTGTCAGCAAAACTTCCAAAGTTGGTATACAGATTCGTCGACAAAGAAGCATTTAGGAATCAAATCGATAGGGCTTCAATTGCTATCCGTACCTCACCTGTGCTTCGCGGTATTTCTTGAAAGCAGACAGATAAGAACAATCCTGATCAATTAGCGCTGAAGCATATTCAAGAATTCCATCCGGGTTTCGAGGCGGGTTCTGAAGCCACCCAACATCGCCGAAGTAGTCATCGATGCTTGTTCTTTCTTGATACCACGCATCATCATGCAAAGATGCTGCGCTTCGATCACAACCCCCACCCCTAATGGATTTATTGTATCCTGGATAAAATGGGCAATTTGCTGAGTCATACGCTCCTGAACTTGTAATCTATGCGCATACATGTCCACAATCCGGGGTATCTTTGATAAACCTATCACTTTGTTACGAGGAAGATATGCCACATGTGCCTTCCCGAAAAATGGCAGCAAATGATGTTCGCACAGGCTGAAGAATTCGATATCTTTCACAACAACCATCTCATCATAATCTACCGTAAACAACGCCCCGTTGACCAATTTGACCGGATCCATAGTGTAACCTTCAAGGATCTCAGCATAAGCGTTGGCTACCCGATGGGGTGTGCGCACAAGACCTTCCCTTTGAGGGTCTTCGCCAAACGCTTCTAGCATTCGTGAAACTGCTTCAACGATCTTTTTCTTGTCGATCGGTTTATAGGCCATTTCTGTTGGGTATTCTTCTGGTGTGCTCATTGTGCCTCGCTAAGGGCTAATTGTATATTAAAAAGCAGTCCAATGAAATGGACTGCTTTCAACAATTTGTTAAGTTTTACTTGATCACAGGGTCGATCAAACCATAACTGCCATCTCGCCGACGATAAAGTACATTAACCCGCTGATTTTCAATGTTATAAAAGACAAAGAAAGCATCGTGTCCAAGCAGGATCAATTGCTCAAGCGCTTCTTCTTCGTGCATGGGTTCAAGGTTGAAAGTCTTATGACGGGCAATCAAAGGCACTGCTTCTTCCTCAGTTTCCTCCACTACCGGGGTAGCCACTGGCTCAGGTTCGCCAACGCGCTTACGCCAATGTTTGCCCTTGAATCGATCAATCTGGCGGGTCATCTTATCCACTGTCGCGTCGATTGCGGCAAACATGTTATCCGACCTCTCTTCCGAGCGAAGGATAAAGCCTTTGCCTCGGATGGTGATCTGCGCAATGTAGCGGTCAGAAGCGTTCCGGGCTGTTTTGGCGTAGCTCAAATCTACCCTGCATTCCCCGATGTCATTCAGGAAGCGTTCCAGCTTGCCGACTTTCTTTGTCACGTAATCTTGGATTCGATCTGTGAGTTCCAGGTCCTTAGTGTAAATGCCAATTTCTAATGCCATAGTTAACCTCCTGGGATTTTTACAAATTATACATTATTCATCATCGAAAAATCAATTCAGTCAATCAAATGATTAACCTTGGCTACCGTAAGGCAATAAACCTTCTTTGCGCCAGCAGCCATCAACTCAGCGGCAGCGGCTTCCATGGTTGCACCGCTGGTAAATACATCGTCAACTAACAACAACCGTCTGCGTTCCACTTCCGAAGCCCTCGCCATGAAAGCTTGCCGTACGTTTTCCTGTCTTTGTTCATGGTTCAAGCCCACCTGTGAAGATATTTCGTTTATCCTGATCAATGCCTCATGGCTATAAGCAATTTCCAGCAGTTCTGACAAAGGTTTTGCCAATCTTTCAGCCTGGTTGTATCCCCTCTGTTGTCGTTTCTGCTCACCAATCGGAATCGGGACGATCAGGTCAACATCCCAACCTGCCCTCTGGTAGACCAGTTGCAGCCAGCCAGCCAGGTAACGACCAATAGTCAAATCGTTTTGATACTTTAAATGGTGGATGGCTTTCCGGACTACTCCGTCGTAGTATGCAAAGGCTCTGAAGCCTGAATATGGTAGCTCTCTATGATCACAATTCGGGCATTTGCCCTTCTTGCTGGTAAATGCTCCGCAATAATTACACACATCCCTAGGAACCAACTTGATTTTGCTGAAACATTCAGAGCAGATAAACACACCTTCCTCCCCGCAGCCCAGGCAGGTCGGCGGAAACAGCCAATCCAGGAGAGTCCGGGCAGTATTTCGAGCTAAACCTTTAAGAGGTCTCGTCGTCATTACGGGAGCGTGTTTTGATAAAAAAGTTGGATGGCAGGCCAAAATACTGTAAAAACAGTAAACAAGACCATCAACACTAATATGATGATCAAAAAGTATTCAAAAGGTCCCAGATTTCTGAATGGACCGTTTTTCATGCAAGCTCCTTCAACGAGTAGTAGTATATCTATTATAATTAAGACTAGTAAGTTGCAAAACCTTATATTTTCTACTGTCAGAACATCTTGCTGATGATACGATTTTAGAAAGCCTGATTAGAAAAGGAGAAAAATGACTGATATTTTTAATATCGTAAGTGGAGATCAGGATCCCATCAAAAAATTGATCGGGAAGATTCCTGGCTTCAAGGGCTATGTCGAACGCGGCGACCGCCGTATGTCTGACAAAATTTTACGCGAGACTGTTGCCAAGGAGTACGAGGTTCAATATCAGAGGATCTCTTCCTTGCAGCGTGATCTCATTTCAAACGGCGGATTGGCTTATATCGATGATCTCGAGAGCGCTGCCATAAAGGTACGCCAATTTATCGACCGGATCAAAACGGCATCTTATGGTTATGCAGGCATATTTGACGCGATCAAGATCCGGGAAGAAGAATTGGCAAATATCTATCAATATGATCTGACACTACTGGAGCACGCTGATGTCATCAGCAGTGCTATCGATAATGTTTCGGCTTCAATTGGCACGGATGGTCTGCCTGCCTCGATACGCCATCTAACAGCTGTCTCACAGGAAGCGGTTGATGCTTTCAACAAACGCTCTGATGCTCTCAAGGGTATCACCCTTTAGTTATTGATCTTAGAGGAGGATTAATATGGCTAGAATTTTTGATGTCGTTGAATACCCCAGTGAGATGGTCGATGAGATCGTCCATCGCTTCCCAGAAACTGGCGTCGCAGACCTGCGCCTGGGCTCCCAGGTGATCGTTCGTGAATCACAGGCTGCGGTATTTTTCCGTGATGGTCGCGCCTTGGACGTTTTAGGTCCAGGACGTCACACAATTACTACTGCGAATGTACCCTTGCTGACCGGTTTGCTTGGTAAACTCTTTGGCGATCGCACCCCCTTCACGGCAGAAGTTTACTACGTCTCCATGCGGGAATTTGCTGATCGCAAATGGGGAACCCCGCAACCAATCATCGTTCGGAATACTGGCGTCGGTCTCGGAATCGCTTTGTTACAGGGTTTCGGCACCTACAGTTTTCAGGTGAATGATCCCCAGCAATTCGTCACACAGATCGTTGGACAATTGGGCGGTTTCCGCACAGCTGATATCGAAAACCGGCTGCGGACCATGCTGCTCTCCCGTTTGCAGGACGTTCTTGGTGAAACCACATCGGAGAATAATGTTCTTGATCTGATTGGTCTGACCGATGAATTAAGTGCTGCTGTTCGCGCAAAAGCCCAAGACGATTTCCTGGGTGTTGGTTTGATCCTGAAATCATTCTACATTGGCAACCTGAAGCCTTCAGATAAATCTGCCAAAGAATTGCGCGACATGGGTATGCTTGATATGCAAACCTATACCCAACTTCAGGCTGCAGATGCCATGCGCGATGCTGCCCAGAACCCCTCTGGCGGCGCTGGCCTGACGGCAGGTATCGGAGCTGGTATGGGTATTGGCAACGTTCTGTCCGGCTCTCTGGCAGGCATGACCCAAAATCAACAGTCCCAGACCCAGCCGACAAGCTCAGGCGCTTCAGCAGCCATGCCAGATGTCATGACTCCCTCTGAGGCAGCTGGATTCCTGAAAGTCTCTGAAGAAGATGTTTTGGCAGCCATTAACGCAGGCGAATTGAAAGCACGCAAGATAGGTAGTGCCTACCGCCTGACTAAAGAAGCACTCCAGGAATATCTCAACGGATAACCTACTAATACTTAAAAATTGGGCTGAGGAATATGACCTCAGCCTTTTTGTTTTGTTATAATGGGGGTAGAACACTCCATGAAACTTCAGGAATACAAGGCAAAGTCGATTCTAAAGGATGCGGGTATACCCTTGCCAGTTTCCACATTGGCGACCAATGCCGTGCAGGTCAAGCGGATAGCTGCTGAAATTGGCTATCCTGTGGTTTTAAAAGCACAGACCCTTGAGCCTGGTCGGGGACGTGCAGGTGGGGTTAGGATCGTTCAAAATGAGTACGAAATTGAGAATATCAGTAACCAGATTTTCAAATTAGTCCTCAATCAACATCCGATCCAATTCATTTTGGTAGAAAAAGCCTTCACCTTTTCAAAAGAATACTACTTTGCTGTCATTTCAGACCTGGATGCCGGCTGTCCGGTGTTAAGACTCTCGGAAGCTGGCGGTGCAACCTACCTGGAGCCCGAGTCTTTCAAAAATGCCCGCTGTGTTGATCAGCCGGTTGACATAAATGTAGGTTTGAAGGATTTCCAGATTCGCAGGCTGATCACTCAATTAGGCATTGATCCTTCTCTTTGGAAACAACTTCAGCTGATCGCCCATAGAACCTACGATGTTTACCGCCAATATGACGCCACTCTGGTTGAAATCAACTCTCTGGTAGTGACCCAACAAAACCAACTATTCGCGCTTGATACCAGGATCAGCGTCGATGGTCAATCGCTCTTTCGTCAGGAGCGTTTGTATGACTCCTTCGATCCATCATATTTTGGATGGGATGAACGGCAGGCATTGAAGTACGATGTCGATTATCACAGTTTTCCAGGTGAGATCGGATGCATTGTCAATGGAATGGGATTGGCTTATCTAACCATCGACCAACTTATCGGGCTAAACATGATGCCAGCAGCAATGATCGACATTCATGGAGGAGCAACCAGTACCTCCATTGCATCCTCACTGGAAATGCTCCTTTCAAATGCAAGAGTGAAAGTAATCATCATAAATATTTTCGGTGGGATGACCCGCTGTGATGAAGCCGCGGATGGTTTGCTTCAGGCGCTTGGTGGAGGATTGCCAAAAAAACCAATATTTATCCGTCTTGAAGGAACAAATGACGATTCCGGTCTTGATTTGCTGCACAAGAACGAAAATTTGACCTTTTTTGGCACTACTGACGCACTTGTGAATGCCGCGGTCAGTTGGTTGAGGGGTGAAGAGCAATGAGCATCCTTATCGGTGCAGAATCCCGAATTATGATCCAGGGTATTACCGGACGCAGAGGTCACTTTCATGCTTTGCAGATGCTAAAAGCTGGCAATCAGATCGTGGGTGGTACTTCTCCAGGTAAGGGTGGTGATTGGTGCCACGAAAGTCGCTTACCGATATTCGATACGGTCAAAGATTGTGTGGATGCCACCAACGCAGACGTGAGTGTGATTTTTGTCCCGCCTCATTCGACAGCTGATGCCATCCTGGAAGCGATTGACAGCGGTGTGAGAACGATCATCTCCATCACGGGCTCTATTCCCTTACAGGATATGATGATCGTAAAGTCCGCCCTGAAAAATTCCGATTCTCTGCTGGTTGGTCCTAACTCGCCGGGTGTGCTTGTTCCTGGTATCGCAAATGCGGGCATATTCCCGAATGACATCGCCATCCAGGGAAATGTTGGTGTGATCTCCCGCTCAGGTACGCTCTGTTATGAAATTGTGGATACGCTAAAACATGCAAGTATCGGTGTGAGCACGGCTATAGGAATCGGTGATGACCCTATTATCGGCATCGATTACCTGACCTGCCTTGAATTTTTTGAAGCAGACCCCCATACTGACCAGATCGTTCTGATAGGCGGACCTGGTGGTGACAGCGAAATGAGAGCGGCTTCGTTCATCATGGAAAACGTGACTAAACCAGTGATTGCTTACATTGTGGGAGAAAGCCTGTCGACCTCTGTTTTAAGGCCTTTCTTCTCAAGAAGTGGAAGCCTTTCTTTGGATACACTGGGGAAAAAAACAGGAGCTTTAAGAGATTCAGGCGTACGAATCGCAGGAAAGCTAAGTGATATTCCTGTCATGATCAAGAGATAATTAGTTGAATAATTCTATGCAAAAGGAATATTGAAATTGTATATGACCCAACACAAAAAAAGCTGCCATCAAGGCAGCATTTTTTTGTGGGTTGTAAGAACGATTATTGCAGAACTTCTTCGATTGCCCGGACAGCGTCTCCAACGGTGTGGATATTGCGGGCAGCTTCATCGGTGATGTTGATATCAAATTTTTCGCAGAAACCATCGATCAAAAAGAATTGATCCATCGAATCGGCTTTCAAATCTTCAATGAAGCGTGTTTCCAGGTTGATGTCATCGCCATCAATTTTCAAAACGTCTTTTACCACTTCTTTCACAACTTCGAATGTATTATCCATTGTCTTTCCTCACAAGTCTTTTTGATGTTAAGATTATATCAAGACTGTCTCTGATTATGAAAGAGTAAACACACAATGAACGAGCAAGTTACGAATATTTCTACCAGAAAAGACGAACATTTGAGAATATGCCTTGAAGAGCAGGTTTCTTCCAGGGTGCCTAACGGCTTTGATAAGGTCCATCTGCAAGTTTCTGCCCTTCCTGAAATCGATTTAGCAAAAATTGATACTTCCTCGCAAATCTTGGGCAAGAAACTGGATGCGCCCATTCTGATCTCTTCCATGACGGGAGGGTCCGGTAAGACCAAGTACTTCAACCAGCTTCTTTCTCAGGCAGCTGGTGAATTTAACATTGCCATGGGTGTCGGCTCCCAACGCGCAGCTCTCATATATGATGGATTGGAAGATACCTTTGCAATCGCGCGAAAAGAAGCACCAAACGCGCTCCTGTTTGCTAACATTGGCGTCGCCCAGCTGAATGAAGGTTTTGGTGTTGGTGATTGTCTAAAAGCGGTAGACATGTTGGAAGCCGATGCGCTCTTCATTCATCTGAACGCTCTGCAGGAAGCACTGCAACCAGAAGGTAATCGCGATTTCACTTACTTGCTCAAAAAAATTGAGGCAATCACCAGGAGTCTACCAGTTCCGGTAGTCGTCAAAGAAGTCGGTTGTGGTATCGACAAGAAGACCGCTCGTTCACTAGTTGATGTAGGTGTTCGCGGCATCGATGTGGCAGGTGTTGGGGGTACCTCCTGGGCAGCAGTTGAGATGTACCGACAGACCGATCCGGTTCGTAAAGCTCTTTGTGAGACGTTCATCGATTGGGGAATCCCAACGGCTGAAGCGCTAAAAGGGCTAAATGAGCTCCCTCCGGACATTTTGAAAATATCCTCCGGAGGACTACGAGGTGGATTGGACGTTGCTAAATCGATTGCCCTGGGAGCAGACCTGGCTGGTTTTGCAAGAAAATTCATCATTGCGGCAAATTCAGGTTATGAAATCCTTAAGAACACGATCGAGTTGATCATCCTGGAATTGAAAGTTGCCATGTTTGTCAGCGGCTCAACCGATTTGATATCATTACAGTCCAAAGTGGAAATGGAGAGAGACGATGACCGGAAATCTGATTTCTGATCTCAGGAAGAATTTTGAAAAGTATTTTCAAAGTATTGTTTTGGAAAATTGTCCCTCACAGATCCTGGGTCTGCGAGACTCGGTTGCCTACCATTTCGGTTGGGACGGCTCAGCATCCGTATCCGGCAAGCGCTTGCGCCCATTGTTTCTAATCCTCACCTACGCTGCCTTGGGCGGTAAACCAGAAGACGCCTTTCAGGCTGCCAGCGCATTAGAGATCTTCCATAATTTCACACTGATCCACGACGACATCCAGGATCATGGCGAGACCAGGCATGGACACCCCGCCCTCTGGACGAAGGTTGGCGTCCCCCTTGCCATCAACATCGGTGATTACCTGGCAGCGCTTAGTCAGCACTTGATGGGAAACCTGCCATTCATTTTTCCGTTTACGGATCAAAAGAAAGCTTTGGATGAATTCCAGGATGCTGCCCTTGCGGTGATCCAGGGGCAACAACTTGACATCCAGTATGAAAAGGTTGATCAGATCAGTGTCGAAGAATATCTTGCCATGATCCGCCTGAAGACCGCCCGCCTATTCTCGGCATCTTTTTCCATTGCAGCCAAATTAAAGGGCAGTGATGAAGAGTATGCAGAAAAACTGAAACAAATAGGCTGCGACCTCGGTCTGGGTTTTCAGATCCAGGACGACTTCCTCGGTATATGGGGAATTTCTGAAGAAACAGGAAAATCAGTCAGCACAGATCTTTCAACTCGCAAAAAGACTTTTCCTGCGATGACAGGATTAACAAACTCGGAAGCATTTCGACAACTTTGGAAACAAAAAAACCAGCCAGATGGCAGTCTTATGCGTGAGATGAAAGCATTCCTTGAAAGAGCCTCCATCCGCGAGGATACGATCAACCTTTCCCGGGTCTATTATATTGAATCTCAGACCAGTCTGAATCAGCTTTTACCGGTTGAAAATCGCTACGCTCAGGCTTTGATGTCCCTTGTGACTTCGATGTTCGCACCAATATTGGCTGATTCCTGATCTCTGACCAGCCAACTTGCGGCAATGAGACCCAATGCGATCCAGTAGTAAGGCAAGCCGAAGGTATCCAGACTAAAACCTTCGATGATCATAGCTAAAACAATCAACTTGCCAACCAACCCCATCGCCTTGAGCAAACCTTGATTTGAAATTTTGTCAAGCTCGTCAGCGTTGCGCCAATGAATCAGTACCCAAGAAACAAATAGGGCAAAGCCAACGATCCCGGTTTCAGAAAGCAACCTTACCCAAAGGTTCTTGGCATTAGGAATAAAGTTTTGCGTTAGGACGACTTTGTTGATCTCAGGCAAGCGGGTACCAAAGTTTGGGGCAGTCATTCGAAAATAGTAACCCGGAATACCGAAACCCGCTCCTAACATCGGATAAATTTGGAAGACATGATAGGCAGCCATCCAGTAAATGATCCGTTCTGCAAAGCTTAACTTTGATGCCCAACCCAAAAAACCGAAATCTATAAAGCGCTGTACATCAAAGAGTCCTGCCATTCTTGGTTCTATCTTGGTCATAACAAAACCTGCCAGAAGCACCATTCCGAACAATCCCAGCAACAATCCACACCAAACTGCCACCCGAAATACGCGTTGCTTGGCCAAATTCTGATTTACATTCCTTTTCTGGCTAACCCTATCAATCCAGTTGTTTGTCATCCGGAATGCTGCATAAGCTGCCATCATGATCATGGTTATCCAACCGATCCTGGAAAAACTGATAAACAATGTGGCGACAGCCAGAAGAAAAAGGATTTTCTCGTATTGGATCTTGTTGAATAGTTTGTTTTTGAAGGCACTCTGTCCACTAAGGCTCAGTCCAAACCATATAGGAATGTAGATCATATTCAACTCGTGAGCCAACCAGGATGGTTCGTATGCCAGACCTGAAGCACGGGCTGGATAGAGCATTCCATTGGAAGAAACAATTGCCTGAAACTTATACATCCATTCAGGATAATTTTCAGAGACCAACCAGACGCCATATTGAATCCAGGAAACAGCCATCAACGCGATACCACCGATGCTTATCCACAGCAAGGCGGATCTCAATTTTTCTGCGTCTTTAACCATAAAAATGGTCACAAGGTAAAAACCGAGTCCCATTGAAAATGTGACAAGAACCTCGGCACTGTTGCGTATCCAGGGGATATCTCGAAATGTTGGGACCGAATGGATATTTGAAAGGAGAGTTGATATGATCCCAAAAAGGAAGAAAATGACTAAAGGCTTAACCTGATAAGCAATTTTTAAGCCATTCTTTAGGAATACCGGCAGCCACCAAAAAAACAGGATAGCAGCCAAAGGTATAAGTGCCAGAGGAGCTACACTGGTTCCACCGAAAACTTTGGAAAGTAAGGTGAAGCTGCTCACAGGTAGAAAAACAAGAAGGGCATTCCACAGAAAGATTGAAATACTTTCAGAACGGGTCATTGCTGCTCGGCCTGATTTTTAAATTCTGGTAACTCGAACACAATAAAAGAAAAGATAAGACCAATCAGCGCGCCTGCCAGCATCAAATTGCTTCTGGCTCCCTGGATCGGCTGGTCGGGAACTGAAGCTGGTTGAAATTGACTGATCTGAAGATCTTTGGTCAAACCCAATGACTTGGGGGCTTCTGCGAGAATCACTTGTTGGGATTCATTAGTCAGATTATTTGCCTCTTCGGGTGTCAGATTCTGACAAAATCCGGTTTCAAATACCAAAGGATCAGTCTGACAATCTTCGATGGAAGTAATCGTCCATTGAGCTTCCGAAACCAGAAGAGCATGCGTGTAAGCCTCGCTTAGTCTTTTATGGGCAATCTCCACCCAGTTGGTCGCAATCCTGGCAGCAGATTCCGGATCCGTATCACGTACTTTGATTACGGTAGTCATTAGCCTGCGTTCTATCAGGCTGTTTTTCTTCAATTCAGCCAGGGAGATTGAGTTGCCTGCGGATGCTTCAAGCTCAAGTACACCATTCGTGATATCCGGATGGTACATCAACTGTCCAATCAACTCCAGTTGGGAATCCACCATAACTTCTGTTACGTTCGTATCCTGAACCAACTCAAGGTTAGTGATCAGGAAAGATTCTGCCTCGTATTTTGGCTGTAGAACCAGGCTGACCAGGAAACCGACGATTGCAAAAACCAGCATCAGACTGACACTAACCAGGTATTGATGCTTTCTCATTTTCAAAAAGCCTGGCACGAAGAAATTGTTTGAATGATCGATAGTCCTTTGGTTCATTACGCTCCTGATCTTCGACTGATTTTAGCATCACCGGGTAAACTTATCAAACCAAAGAAATTTACGAGCTGAGATGAAATCCATAGAAATTTGTAATCCCCTTCTCTCTTCCCAGGATACCCTGGGTGAGTCACCCGTCTGGGACCACCGAAGACAAGCACTATTTTGGGTAGATATCGAGAATGGCCTTATCCACGCTTACCAACCATCCAGTCAAAAAACAGATACCTGGTCAATGGGTGAAAAAGTTGGCTGCCTTGTTATGAATTCAGATGGCGGCTTTATTCTGGCGACTGAGTCAGGTTTAAGCTCTTGGGATCCAGTAAATAATTGTAAGAAGGTTTTTCTGCCGGTAAGGCACGCCACTCCGGAAAATCTTTTCAATGATGGTAAAGTTGATCCTCATGGCAGGTTTTGGATCGGGACCAAAGGACCTAAAGGAACCTCCAATCTTTGGATGTTCGACGCGAATAATCTACAGGTCAAAATCAGTGACCTCTGGATCAGCAATGGGTTGGATTGGTCTGCTGATGGGCGATTCTTTTATCATACTGATTCGGGTGATCACACTATCTACCGTTATGATATCGACCTTCCGACCGCAAAAATATCAAACCGTACCCCCTTCTTCACGCCCGAAAAAGGGACACCTGACGGGCTAACAATTGATACTGAAGGAAATATCTGGACAGCCATCTGGGATGGCTGGCAGGTACTTCAGCTCAGCCCGGCTGGAGAAATTTTGGCTGAAATAAAAATGCCAATTCAAAGACCAACATCGGTAACTTTTGGGGGTAAAGATATGAAGACCCTCTTTATTACATCCGCTTGGGAAGGTCTTACAAATGCAGAACGCCAGGTGCAGCCTTATGCTGGTGATGTGTTTGCAGTTCAGCTGGAGGTGCCTGGAAGGATGATAAATATCGTCACGATGTAAAAAAGATCATTCTAAATGTCACCCTGAGACACAGTCTCGAAGGATGACATTGAGGAAGGCTTAGATTCTTCTTTCCAGCCAAAATAAGATAATGCAAATCATTCCGGCATGCTGTTTATTAACATTTTAGATTAAAATATATCTACTACTACGCGCAGTTTTAGTTTATTTCAGATCATAAGTTCCCCGTCTTGTCGAATCTCAGGCGATCGTGGGTGTTCAGGATGCGTTTTCGCATCCGTAGATTCTGAGGAGTGACCTCCAGCAAATCGTCTGGTCCAAGGTATTCGATCATCTCATCCAGGCTCATTATCCTGGGTGGGTCCAGGCGTTCATCCAGGTCGCGAATTGATTGGCGCATATTGGTGAGGTGTTTTTTCTTGGTCACATTGATCGCCAGGTCCTGTGCCCTGGCTGTCTCGCCAACAATCATACCCTCGTATACTTCCTCCCCCGGACTGATAAACAAAATTCCGCGTTGCTCCGCATTTTTTAACCCGAAGGTTGTAGCGATGCCGTCCTCAATGGCAGTGATCGAACTGCTATTTCGATTTATGATCGTTCCTTCCAAAGGACGTTCACCAATATAAAAACTGTTCAAAATTCCTTTACCATGAGTGGCATTTAAAAAGCGGTAACGAAAACCGAGAAGACCCCTGGTTGGGATGGTAAAAGTGAGATGAGTGGTGCCATCGGGATTGGGACGCATGTCGTCCATCTGACCACGCCGCTGTCCCAGCATTTCCACTACTGCGCCAACATAATTTGGATCAACTTCGATATGGACTTCTTCAAAGGGTTCGAATTTTTCACCTAATTCATTCTCGATCACAATCGCTTCGGGTCGGCTAACTTGAAATTCGTAGCCTTCGCGACGCATGGTCTCAATCAGAATTCCCAGGTGCAGCTCGCCTCTGCCAGACACCATGAAAACATCCTTTTGCTCAGTTTGTTCCACGCGTAGCGAGATATTTTTCCGCAACTCATCATTCAGACGTTCCATGATCTTGCGGGAAGTGCTCCACTTACCTTCTCTGCCGGTCAGTGGTGAAGTGTTCACACCGAAGGTCATCCTGACTGTGGGCTGCTGAACCTCAATTCTTGGGAGAGCAACCGGATTTTCAGGAGCACACAAGGTATCTCCGATCTGGATATCTTTCAAGCCTGCTATGGTAACAATATCCCCGGCTTCTGCTTCGTCTACAAGCTTCATTTCCAATCCTTGATAGGCATAGATGTACTTTGCCTGGATCCGTTCCTGGCTTCCATCCGCCTTCAATCGCAGTAATGGCGCATTCGTCTTGACCGTGCCGGCATAAATGCGACCTGTGGCTGTAACCCCACTGTATTCGTCGTACCCCAGGTTCGTCACCAGCATTTGGAATTCATGGTGCATATCCACAGTTGGTCCCGGGATTTCATTCAGAATCGTCTCAAAAAGCGGCATCAGGCTATCTTCCAGGTCAGGTTGTTTTCCAGACCGGCCGGCAATGCCTTCGGCATAAATAATTGGAAAGTCTAAAATCTCATTATTCGCACCCAACTCAACAAAAAGGTCAAAAGTTGTGTTGATGGTCTGTTCGATATTGATATCTTTTCGGTCCAATTTATTGATCACAACGATGGTTTTGAGGTTTTTTGCGATGGCTTGTTTTAGGACGAACCTGGTTTGCGGTTTGGGACCTTCGGCCGCATCCACTAGCAGGAGAACGCCATCGACCATGTTCATGATGCGTTCAACTTCCCCGCCAAAATCGGCGTGTCCTGGAGTGTCGACGATGTTTAGTTTGACCAGTTCGCCTGTGATTGGATCCGGCAAGCTGATGGAAGCGTTCTTCGCCAGGATAGTGATACCACGCTCTCTCTCGAGATCGTTGGAATCCATCACTCGCTCGACAACTTTTTGATTTTGTCTGAATACTTTGGCTTGTCTGAGCATCGAGTCGATCAATGTTGTTTTGCCATGATCAACGTGTGCGATGATGGCGATATTGCGGATGTCTTTACGTTCAATTTCCATTTTTATCCTATTTATTTCCAAGAAAAAACCCGGCTAACCGGGTTTTTACTTCTACAATCCTATCACGCCCCAAAAATAAGGCGGTGGCTCAACCGGTTCATCAGAAATTTCTACTGACGTTTTCAGCTTTTGAAATACTGTCTCGAAGGCTTTACGATCACTCATATGAACATCAAAAAGTGTTTGTCCGGCTTCAATCCTATCGCCGACTTTGACTCTTACCATAATTCCTACCGCCTGGTCAATAGCGTCACCTTTTTTCTGGCGACCCGCCCCGATCTCGACCGAACTCTCGCCAACGTCCTGGGCATCCACTACTTTGACCCAGCCCGAAGAATCTGCCGTAATCGGGATAACCAGGCTGGCTGAGGGAAGTAATTCCGGATGATCAATCACACTCACGTCCCCGTGCTGGGTCTGTATGAGTTCTTTAAATTTGTTCAATGCGCTGCCATTGTCGATCGCTTCTTGCGCCATTCTGCGCGCAGATTCGAGTTCAGTCGCTTTCTTTCCTAATATCAACATATAAGCGGAGAGGTCAATACAATGAGCATGAAAGTCTTCAGGTCCAGTGCCATTCAACATTTCAATGGCTTCCTTCATTTCCAGTGCATTGCCGACTGCGACTCCCAGAGGTTGATCCATCTGAGAAAGGACTGCAATCACTCTACGACCGCTCAATTTTCCGATGGCTACCATTACTTCTGCCAGCTCATGGGCTTCATCGAGGTTTTTCATGAAAGCGCCTCGCCCCACTTTGACATCCAAAGCAATGGCATCTGCTCCGGAAGCGATTTTTTTACTCATCACTGAAGAGGCAATCAGAGGGATCGACTGTACGGTTCCAGTCACATCCCGCAGAGCGTAGAGTTTTCCATCGGCGGGTGCCAGATCCAGACTTTGTCCGGTGAGGACGATACCATGCTCACGCAATTGGGTGATAAATTCTTCGGTACTAAGATTCGATTTAAAACCACGGATCGATTCAAGCTTATCGATCGTACCACCGCTGAAACCAAGACCTCTGCCAGACATCTTGCCTACCGGCAGACCACATGCAGCCACGATCGGCGCAACGACAAGCGTAGTTTTATCCCCAACACCACCGGTGGAATGTTTATCGACCACAACCCCACCAAACTCGCTCAGATCCAACTGGTCGCCAGAAGCAGCCATGGCCAGGGTCAAATCGGTGATTTCCTGGTGGCTCATTCCATTCAGGAGTACCGCCATCGCCCAGGCTGACATCTGGTAATCAGGAATTTCGCCAGTTGTGAAATTTTGAATAAGAAAATTGATTTCTTCTTTAGAAAGTTCCTGTTTATCCCTTTTTTTAATGATGAGGTCCACTGCTCTCATGTTGTTACTCTTTCTCTAATCAGCAGGGTATATATACACCTTGCGGTAAGGATCCTCACCTACTGATTCGGTGAAAACATCATCCCGTTTGCGAAGTTCGATATGGATAATGCGGCGTTCATTGGCTGGCATGGGCTCCAAAGTTTGTTTTCTGCCTGTGGCGACAACCTGGTCAGCCAATCTACGAGCCAGTTTCTGAAGTTCCCTTTCGCGTCGGGAACGATAATTCTGAATATCAACCTGGATAGGGATCCAGCGATTAAATTCGTGGCTCACCATCAGGCTGATCAGATATTGAATCGCATTTAACGTCTCAGCATGACGACCAATCAGGAAACTGAGGTCATCGCCTTCAATTTCCAAGCTGATTATTTGCCGGTCATCATCATCAGAATTCCTTACTTCGACCGTTGCCACCGCATCTGTCTTCATCAGTTGCAGCAGTTTCTTCACGATCTCGGTAACACGGGCTTTAACGATGCTGTAATTTAATCCTTGCTCAGATGATTCCAAGTCTTCTTCAATTTCTTCATCTTGCTCAAATTCCAGCGAGAATTCGGTATCATCCTCTTCCTCTTTTCCGGAAAAAACTGGCTCAAAAGCGTCCATAGACTGGACGGCAGATTGTTCGGCAGATTTTATCGTGAGTTTCACACGTGCCTGGCGTGCCGCAAAACGAAAGAGATTGCGTTTTCCTTCATCCAAAACTTCGACTTCGACATCATCCATACCCAAACCAAGTTCATCGAGACCTTTTTCAATCGCCTCTTCTACGGTCGGAGCAATGACTTCGAGGGTCATTCTGTTATTCATACACCACCCACCTTACTTTTTCATCTTGGGTCGCTGCCGTTTTGCTGACGCTCTTGCCGATGGCTTGACCACTTTAACAGGTTCCGGTTCTTCTTCCTCGTCCTCTTCTTCATAATCAAGCACAACAGAGGTTTTCGGCTGTTCCGGCGGTTTTACCCAGGGGAAAATCTTGGACCAGTCTACACGACCCATGGCAGAATACTGTGCCACCGTGGCAATATTGCTTGCCAGAAAATAGAGCGCTAAACCAGCAGAGAATTGATAAGCCATCCAGCCCATCATGAAGGGCATCATCATCATCATGCTGTTATTCATGGCAGCACTTTGATCATTACCTTGTGTGGGCGGTTGCATCACCTTGGATTGAATAAATGTGGTTGCTAAAACCAGGATCGCCAAAACAGGGATGCCAATGGTTCCAATCCAGAGACGCTCTGGCTGCCCAAGATCCATCCAGAGAAAACGGTTCTGAATAGGCAGGATTTTGTTTACATCCAGGAAGGGGTAAACAATTCGTTCCAGTTTAACAAGTTCCAGCGGTGTTGACGCCATGACCCGCATAATGGATTGATAGAGACCAATAATGATCGGGAATTGGACTAATGTCGGAAGACAAGATCCGAAAGGACTGATCCCTTTTTCTTTGTAGATCTTCATTTGTTCTTCCGCTGCTTTTTCACGGTTGTCTTTATACTTCGCCATTCTCTTTTTGTATCCAGGATCGTTTTGCAGATCCTGCATAGCCATGGAAGATTTCAGCTGTTTTGCAGTCAACGGATAGGTGATCAATTTGATCACAAGGGTGAAGAGAATGATGGCAATACCAAAATTCTTCACCAACATAGTGATCAGGAGTAAAAGGTTAGTAAATGGCTGAACAATAATTGTATCCCACATAGTTGTGCTCCTATTTCGATGGGCTGAACGACCAGCCAGGTACGCCAGCAGTATTGTAGGTGTAGATCAAGGCATCAGCCTTTACAACAGGCACAAAAATCTGGTCACCATCAACAACAGGCTTGGAATAGATATTTCCAGGAACGGTTACGGTCCAGTCGCCGCCTTGGGTTTCGGAGGAGTAATACGAAATGGTACCGTCTTCGCGGGCAACCAGGAAACCCTTGTCGCCAACTAATGTAGCGCCGGCAATCACAGTACCACCGGCATTATTCTGCCACAGTTCAGTACCAGATTCAGGATCAAGGGCGATGATCTTACCGTTTTTGTCGGTAAATATGAGTTGATTGTCCAACAGTATCGGAGTCGCCCAAATAGTGGCAAGGTCATTAGTGGAATATGCCCAATTCACATCGCCTGACGCCAGGTTGAAGGAGACCATTTCGCGTCCAAGACTGCCAACAAACACGGAATCCGATTGAGGATCGTAGAGAGGAGGAGCTAAAACTGCCCCTTTTACGTCTACACGGTAAAGCTCTTCACCGGTAGCCCCATTCAGAACCGCCACGTGATGATCCTGGGCACTGACAATGATCTTATCTTCTACAACCACGGGTTGAGCAATAAAGGCATATTCACCTTCGTAGACCCAGGTTTGTGTCCCATTTTCAATATTAATCGCATATATATTGCGATCAGTGCATGGAACAATAATAAGATCGCCATCCAGCGCTGGTTTTGCCTGGTACCAGCCTTTTGCTTGGTCAAAAGTCCAGACAACCTGGTTTAAATTCGATTCACTGACTTTGTGAAAATCATTGGCAAGATCGCCGAAGTAAACGAAACCATTCTCAGCAACCGGAGGGGCATACATAGCCAGATTAGCGCTGGCTTTCTCAGGGAAAGAAGAGAGCTGTGCACCACTTGCCCGGTCTAATTGATAAAGACTATTCATATACGCCAGATAGACATAGCTATCGGTAACAGTTACCCCTGGTGTGCTTTCTGCCCGTACTCCAGCAGCACAACCAGTGAGGACTGCGCCTGCTAAAATGAGCAGAATTAGAAGTCGTAAAACCTTTTTGTTCATAAATCTCCGATCAAGGAACTGGGTCTATTCCACCTTCATTGAAGGGGTTACATCTCACAATTCGTTTTATTGCCATCCAACCACCTTTGATAGCACCATATTTGTAAACCGCCTGATAACCATAGTGAGAACAGGTTGGATAAAAGCGACAGGTGTTTGGTGGAAGTGTTTTTGAAAAGGTCATTTGATAAAGCTTAATTAACCAAAGTAAAACGCGGCGGGGAAAATTTTTTACAGTAGCAGGTAAATCCTTCAAGGGAGGATCGGTATATTGGATTTCTTGCCCTGCCATTTGCTCACACATGCCTATCAATCAGTCCAGCCTGGTCATATACTTGTTCAAAAGCCTTGTCCAGGATTTTTGGCTCTACAGTCAGGCAAGCAATACGGGCAATGATCAGAAGATCAAAGCCCGATGTCAATTTGCTTGCTAACTTTGCCACTCTGGACCGAATCCGGCGTTTGCAGCGATTGCGCTCCACAGCTCCTCCGACACTTCTGCTGGCGATAACAGCATATCTGCTGATTTGCAGCGTATTAGCTCTAACGACTAACACAAAATATCGGTTCGAATAAGTTTTGCCCTCCTTACGGATAGCACTAATTTCGTGTGAACTGCGCAGTGTTGCCAATTTGAAATAGCCTGGCATACCCGCTGCATTCTTTACTTGTTTACCAGCGCACGCGCTTGACGTGGTTATTCGAAGTTTTCGCCAGTTCGGCACGACCACGTAAACGGCGGCGTTTCAACACCTGACGCCCATCGGCAGTTGCCATTCTGGCTCTGAAACCGTGTACACGTACACGTCGTTTTACTTTAGGTTGATAGGTCCTCTTTGTCATTCTCGCATTCCTTTCAGTAAATCCCATCTTTTCGTCACAGGCGTGATCAAAGCGGGACTATTTTTCAAATCCATAACCTCTCAATTCTACCGTATTTACCTCACCAGTCAAGGCAGACTAAGGCTGGTTTTGAGGAACAATAATGCCGATAAAATTGCCTATTGCATCCAATCCTTCCATTTTTACTTGCCTGATTTGATTCATCAATACCTCGGAGCCGTAACAAACAACCCTGTGGTAATCACCGGTAAATCCTTGATAGTACGTACCTTTGGGAGAGTGTTTTTTACTCTCGAATAATACTTCTTCGATCCCGCCGATTTTTTGTTTTTTGAACAACTCTTGTTGTTTAGAAAAATGGGATATTAGTAGACCGGTTCTTGTTTTGATGGTTGCCGGTTGAACTTTATCTTTCATCTCAGAAGCAAGTGTTCCAGGCATTGGTGAAAAAGAGAAAACATGCCCGCCGCTAAAATCGCAATTTTTGATGAACCTGAAGGATTCATCAAACAATTCGTCAGTCTCACCCGGAAAACCAGAGATTACATCGGTTGTGATGGCAGTTCGCGGACTTTCCCGCCTGATCATCTCAAGAACCCGTTTGAATCTATCCTGGTTCATAGGGCGACGCATTAATCTTAGAATTGCATCTGACCCACTTTGTAAAGGGATGTGAAGATGAGGCATGACGCGAGGATGATTGAGAAGGTTAACAAGCGCCTGATCAATATCCCAGGGTTCAATGGAAGATAGTCGGAACCTTGGTATCTCACTATTCTGTATCAGATATTCAAGTAAAGTGCTTATTCGGGCATCCGGCTCAAGATCCTTACCCCAGGAACCCAGCTGGACGCCTGTAAGCACAATTTCCTTGATATCCATTCTTTCAAGCTGCCTGACACGCTCTAAAACGGATTCTTTTGTGACACTGACCGAAAATCCTCTGGCAATAGTTGTCAGACAAAAGCTGCAGGTATTATTGCAACCATCCTGTACCTTGACAAACCCGCGGGTACGGTGACGGTAGCCCAGTCTGGGTTTACGTTCCAGTTCAACCATCGTGTCAGCACGGCTTTTAGACAAAAAATCCGGTATCCGTTCCTTCTGATCGTTGAGGTAAGCCAGATCACTGATCTCAAGTGCTTCAGGACCCGCCACACTGACCCAACAGCCTGTGCTTACAACTTTGGCATGGTAGTTATTTTTGTAACGCCGGATCATTTTCCGCGAATCGGCAGAAGCCTTGGCGGTTACACAGCAGGTGTTGACTACGATTGTTTCGGCTTTTGATGGGTCGGAAACAATCTCAGCACCACGAGCTGCAAGGTCAATCGCCATGGCGTCAATTTCCGCCTGGTTCAGGCGGCAGCCTACCATATCAAGAAATATCTTCATCAGGGTTTTATAATCACAAAGTTATTGAAAACAACTGCAGCTTCAGCGGTACCAAAGGTTTCCACAAATAGAGCTGCATCGCCATTGTTGATCGTTTCGTCTTGTGCAGTAACGATAGTCTCGCCATTGACATCCAGCCTGAATTTATCATCTTCACAAGAAGCTGTCATCTTATTGATACCATCATCCGTCAGGATACTCTCAACACGAAAGAATTGTTTTGATCCCAATAGTTCTTTTACTCCGTCAACTACACGCACTATACCTGCATATCCGTCAGCACTGATCACAAAGGCATAGAAGTTATATTTGTCTTGAAAACGGCAAACCACTCCAAATTGTGTATCTCGCGCGCCGGTAATTTTCTGAGTCTCAACACTAATCGTGGTGTTGGTATAGTTCAAATTAGTGGTCGAAATTGCCCTTGAACCCTCCTGGTTGACAGAAATCATGTACCCGCCAGTTGAATATCCTTTTAGTTCATAGGCATTATTGACGATCTCCCATCCGGAGGAATGGTCAGAGAAATCATCCTCAAACAAGACCTGACCGGATTCTTTTCCAGGTAATAGGTCCTGGCTTATTTTGCCATCATGGAAGGCAGAACAGCCTGTGACAGTCAGAGTTAACAGAAATATCAGAATGAAAAGTTTGTTTTGAAAGGTCATAACTACGATTGTAATATGAAATCCCCGCTATGCCGTGTGCGAAATGGTTTTGAACCTGCAAAAGCAGGAGTTGGTTCTTCCTCCAAGATCAGTCTTGACTTGCGTCTATCACGTCACCTGGTGTGAGATCAAACCATTTATGTTGGTGTTGGTACAAAACTGTATTGCCGCATCACAAACACAGCAGGGTAAGTAAAATATACCATAAAAAGGTAAGCACATTTTTGAAAGTTCTATACATTGTGAGACCGCATGAAAAAGAGACTCTTTGTTGCCATCAAGTTAAGCCAATCGACTCTTGATTCACTGATTTCCTTCCAAAAGGAACTTAAGCAGCAACTGCCATTCAAGGGAATCCGCTGGGTTGATCCTAGCCTATTCCATCTGACACTTCAATTCATTGGAGATACCGATGTAAACCAGATTTCTCCCCTGAATTCAAGCCTGGAATGTGCAGCAAGAAACGTCAAACCCTTTGACCTGACGTTTGAGGGAAGCGGTTTTTTTGGTTCCAGGATGGCCGTTCGTACGATTTGGGCAGGCACCAAACCTTCAACTGAATTACATCAGCTTTTCACCCAGGTGATTGAATCCACAGGTTTTTTGAGACTGGAACAACAAGCACGTTTCTCCCCCCATCTCACGCTTGCCAGAGTATCCGATTGGGTGAGCAAGGAAGAGAATGTTCTGATCGCAAAGAATCTGTCATTACAAGAATCACAAACTTTTGGTATCACCCAAGTGGCTTCATTTGAATTGATCGAGAGCTCTCTGACCCCCTCTGGACCGGTGTACAAATCTGTTCACATTTTTCAGTTGCGGTAAAATAACAAAAAAGAATCGAGGTGTTCTACTGGAACCTATTGTTTTAGCCCGAGAAATTGTCAACATACTTGAAGAGAAATTTGCTGAAGAGATTCTGCTACTGGATCTAAAAGGCATCTCCGATTTTACAGATTGTTTTGTCATTGCCACTGGCAGCAGCGAACGGCTTCTGGATAGCCTGGCAACTTTCGTTAAAGAAGAAATCAAAAAACAGCATGGATACAACGCTTCGGTTGAAGGAAGCGGTCAGACAGGCTGGGTGATACTCGACTTCGGTTATGTGGTCGTGCATCTCTTCTCATCTGAATTGAGAGAATATTTTGATCTGGAAAGTCTCTGGCAGAATGCAAAGATAGTACTTAGCGTGCAATGATATCGAAGATTGAATGCGAAAAAAACTCTTATTAGAGAGGTTTTTTGTTTAACAGTTTGTAAAACATCGCCAGGTAATTTCCGCCCGGCAATCCAAGAATGAACTGATTTATTAATTACTTACAGAATATCTCTGAGAATTTCCTCTGCATGGTCCTGCGGTTTGACTTGTTCGTAAGCCTTTAGGACTCTGCCTTCTTCGTCGATAACATACGTAACCCGAAGGACGCCCATATAATCCTTGCCCATGTATTTTTTTGGACCCCAGGCTTCGTAGGCTTTGATCAATTCCGTGTCAGTATCTGAAAGCAAAGGGAAAGGTAATGAATACTTTTCCTGGAATTTCGCGTGAGATGCGACACTATCCTTGCTGACGCCTAAGACGACCAGGCCGTTCTTGCGAAAATCTCCGAAACTATCTCTGAAACTGCATGCTTCCTTGGTGCAGCCAGGCGTATCATCCTTGGGATAAAAGTAGAGAACTACTTTTTTACCACGGTAATCTGACAACTTATGGGCAACTTTTTCTTGATCGGGCAGCTCGAAATCAGGAGCTAAAACGCCTTCTTTTAACATAGATCCTCCTTAGAATAGTGGGTAGACTAACAAATAGCACACTGCAAAATAGTGCAGAAAAGCAGTAATTTTGATGACCTGCCATTGAGGTTTCAACCCTCTTGCCATCCGCATGAGTAGATACATGCTAAATACACCAATGATTGCAGATATCATGACCGGTAAATTTGGTCCCAAGGATCCGTTCCGGTAGAAGTAAAGCAGAAAAACCAGGTAAGTGAGGAACAAAGAAATGTTCTGGATCTTGATCCCGTTATCCCAGCCAATCAAATTTAAAAGCGACCTTTCACCAATCTTAAAATCCCGTTCGTATTGTTCAAACAACAAGGAGGTCCGGTTAGCGATGTAAAGGAAAAAGAGAGCCATGGTTAATAACAGGTGACCATTCGTGGGATTCATCCCCTGCATCCCTGCTCCGAAAAGCAACATCAATGGAGAGATGATGATTCCCTCGATGAACACTCCGTAGGTTTGGACCAGTAATTTTCCGAGCCTGGAAATCGTAATCAACATTAATACCGTTATCAGGCTGATGTAGACCAGGTTCACACCGATCAACAAATTCATCCTGAGAATCGCATAAACAAGAAAAAGGTAGCTGATGAACAGAATAAATGTCAGGATGAACAATTGGCCTTTTTTGTTTCCCCGTTCAAAGCTCACGCGGCTGTATGGATCGATTTTGGAAGAACTCAGATGATGGGAAAGCATTTTCAAAGCAAAAATCGTAAAGAAAACTGATAGTCCAATAATCAACTTAAAGAAATCGAGGCGGTTGTTTTCAAACCCCGCAAATATTGTTCCAACCAGATAAGTTAATACGCTCGCGAAGATGAAAAACATGTTTTTACTCAAGAATGACAGGGATTTTTGCATTGATTAAGTTTAACACAAGAAACGTTGAGAACATCGAGGTTATAATCTAAATTGATGCAATCCAGAAAGTTCTTTTCGTTAATATTAGAATTTGTTGTCATTCTGTTCTGCTTATCCGGATTGACTTCAAAGACAATAGCTATTGACGACCATGATCTATATGTGGCCAATGATTTAAGCCAGTGTAGTGGATTACCTCAACCTATATGTTTTTTCAATGATGAAGCAGATACTCCCCAATCAGTTGCTTTAAACAAAGCCATGAACTATGTTAGAAACCACCCAGAGGGTGGTTCATATCAAATCCATATTCTCTCACCGTATGAAATTAAAACAGCGTCCGTTACAATAGATCGACCAGTTGTCTTGATCGGCGAGGATTCGGGTTGGTTCAGCACATCAAGCAAAAGCTGCCTAGAACCGCTTTTACTGATCACCTCTGGAGTTACTATCAGAAACTTGCACATCACAGATGGCGAATGCAATACTCTCTCACGGGATCTGGTTGTTGTCGACAGCAGCCTGGATGTTCTGATCGAGAATTCGACTTTTGAAAATGGCAGAAATGCGATCATTCATCAAAACAATCTCGGAGATTTGACTGTTCGCTTCAGCGAGATCAATAATAACAACGGCTATGCGCTGTTAAGTGAAAATACCGAGGTTACCTCCCGGCTTCAGCTGGTTGCCAATAATATTTTCAATAATGGTAGCCAGCCCCAGGTCATTTGCCAAAACAATAATAATGATGCCAACCATAACTTCTGGGGCGCAGGAGTTTCAGCGACTCAAGCTACCCAGGGTTGCCAGGTTGAAAATTCCCGTATGTTAGGTTCACAAATCGTGAGCTCACCGACCGGAGTTCAAGCCACACTACAATCCTTGAACTCAACTTACCCTGCTTCAGATTTTTTTGGGTTTTCCGCAAAAAGTGATGATGACGTTCAGCTGTATGTTATCAATCATGGCAGCTCCATCCCTTTTCCTGATCGGGCTGTAGCTGACCTGACTGCCTGTGGAAATTTTTTTGATATCTTTCTGTCTGAAACAAGTCAGCCTGTCAACATGACCCTGCGCTTTTCGTATGCTGCCAGCGCCGCTTGTGAGCAAGCCATTCAGACCATATCTCTTTGCGGCTCGGGTTCGATGAAAACGTTTCCTTTGATGTGGATTGACGTGAAAACCAATGTTACAGCCGGCTGGGACAACGTTGGCGACAATCCTGGAGGAGATATTTATCCGGGTCAGGAAACCCGTTGTAATCTTCAATCTAAAAATATTGAGGTTGTGCTTGACAATAACGGTCGACCTAACCTGGTCAACGATCTCAATTTCATACCATTTGTGGTCGGTTTTGACATCACAGCGGTGACTGTTCTGCGCCCGGTTGAGCAGACTAATGGAAATGTTACGGTAAATTGGAGCACAAGCAGTGAAAGCAACACATCTGCTTTCAAGGTGATGCGAGCCTTATCAGAAACAGGTCCATGGATACAGGTGGGAGCAAGCATGCCAGCCCTGGGTGGCTCTCTTAGCGGCAGATCGTATCTGATCGAAGACAACAACACCAGCCCTTCATCGACCTATTACTATCTTTTGCAAGTGATTGCAAATGATGGTTCCATCCAACAATCTATCGGTCCTGTTCGTTTAAATACGACCTCCCCAACCAATACGCCTCGCCCAACCTCAACAACACGCCCCACCAGCACTCGCGTACCAACACGAACCCCTACCCTTTTCCGTACTGCAACGAATTCCTTCCGCACCTTTACACCCACATTTCAAACAATAACCTTGTCACCAAGCGTAACTCCTTTGATCACTGATACACCCACACTGGAGCCCTTCCAGAAACCGACAAATCTCAAGTCAACCGAAACAAAACGCCCAACGGTTAATCCTGGTGTGATCCTGGACAAGGGCGAAACGGGAGACGGAAATAAGAACGGGATTCTATTTTTGACGGGGGCTGCAATTATTGTCAGTATAGTTGTGCTGTACCTATACTTGACGAGAAAAACACGCTAATTTTTGACTTTTATATTCACTTATGCTATTCTATCTCGCATCGGCTATGAGGTGATTGTTAATGCAAAAAGAGCGAGTATCAGATAACGTATATTGGTTTCAAAGTGAAGTTTACGCACAAGTAACAGCGGGTGTGATCATCGGTCCTCAATGGGCTATTCTGATAGATACTTTAATGCCAGAAGAAACTCCTGAAATTCGAAGTTTTATCGAAGATGAACTAATGGTTCCAGTGCGTTACATCATCAACACACATCACCATGCCGATCACTGCTGGGGTAATTGTCTTTTTCCAACAGCAACTGTGATCGGTCATGAGTTGTGCCGCGAATTGATGCTAAGCCGCAGTCAAAGTGCCCTTGCAGAAGCGGGCAAAGAGAACCCACTCTTCCGAAGTCTGTGCATCAAAGAGCCCCAGATCACCATTGCCCAGGGTTCATTATTTATACGTATCGGCAAAAAGCACATCAAAGTTTTCTCGACCCCTGGGCATTCAGATGATTGCGTTTCAGTACTTATTGAAGATGACCGCATCCTTTTCAGTGGTGACGCTTACATGCCTGTTCCGTATTTTGTTGGCGGTGATATCGATGTTCTGACCAACACCATTACTGAGATTGGTGACATGGGACTAGAAAATATTATCCAGGGACATGGAGATGTGGTGTTACGTGGTGAAATAGACGAAGTTACAAACAACCACCTGGATTATCTGAAATCGGTGCGTAAACTGGTAAAAACCGCCTTCAGACGCCGCGATCCATTGGAATTCTTACGCTCACAATCGGTGGAAGACAGCGGCAAAACCAGGATAAGCATGGGTGGTTTGGCTCAGGACCTTCACATTCGCAACTTGCAATGGCTTTATTTGACCGAATTGAAGAAAAAGAAAGAAGAATTACAGGATTGAGCTGATCACAATCAACAAAATAGTCACAAATGACATCAATATCGGTTCAGGATATTGATGCCATTTTTTTTCTGGTCGAAACTGGCTCAACCAACTGGAGAAACTGTAGAGTAACCCCGTAAGCAAAATCCCGTATTGAATTGGCGGAAGAAAAATGTAATGAAGCGCGACTGCCAATTGCGTGACAATCCAGGAAGCCAGTAATGCCATTAAAAACTTATCTGTGCTTTCTTCATGTAAGCTCAATAAGCGAAATGAAACAAAAAGCGAAGAAAGAAGCAATAGTAAAAATTGGGCGATCATACGCACATTGCTATTTTTTAGTGCGATGGTTAGGAGAAGGAATAAGCCAAAGGAAAAACTGACCACAAGGATCGAATAGCCAAGTGAATCAAGTTCCATCTGTTCGATCAGGACATATTCAGCCCGAAGCAACAACGCTACGATGGTATATCCGGTCAGAAAAACGACCCACCAAATTGGCGTTCGGGCAGATTGACTGAGTACGATCGCCAGGATCATCGTTGATATAAACGGGAGCATCAAATGCGGAAAGATGCGGATAAAATTGAACCTCTCGGTCTGCCAGAAAGGATGGGTGGAGAAGATCCAAACTGCTCCAACGACTGCCAGCAGCGCTAATAAAAAGGGGATAAAGCTATAAAACGAAAGGTCAAACCGGATGCCAAGGATATCCAGCTGGCTGGCATCAATATCAACCGGCAAAAGATAAATGATGGCAAATCCCAGTGCGAGGAAAGCCAGAACAATGCTGAAACGATTTAAATAAAGGCTGCTGTGACGCTCAGTTTGCATAGAAAGATTTTATCACGCTGTCGAAAATTCCCGTTATTTCCATAACAGACCTCCTAAACCCAGTTTGGGTCTTTACAAAGAAAAAACACTGATTTTTTTCCTCTGTGAGAAATTGTCAAAAGCAAAAGCTGCATCTTCTTGGGTTAAATGGTATAATTTATAGGTTATGAGATTCGTAATTCCGGCTAAGAAACAGCCAAAAGTATTCGATGCAATCAAGGCAGGCTATGACACATTGTCCGGTCATATTTACCTGTTGCTGTTTCCCATTCTACTCGACATTTTCTTTTTATTCGGGAAACGGTTATTGGTAACTGACCAAATCGAAAGAATGGTTGGCAGCGTCAATCTGCCCTCTTCGGCTACCACTGAGGTGATTAAGTCCTGGGAAGAATTGAGTACAACCTTTCTTGATCTCTTTGAAAACTTTAGCCTGACTGCTTTCTTGCGAAGCTTTCCTATCGGAGTCCCAAGCCTGTTGGCTTACCGCCCGCTGGAATCAAACCCTCTTGGTGATTTCACCGGAAGCCAGGTTCTTTCGTATGGCAGTACAATGTTCTACATCCTGGTCTTCTCGCTTATAGGGTTCCTCCTGGGTGCGTTTTTTCTGACCGTGATTCGTTTTACCACTCAGAAGGATACTTTTACTCTTGTTCCTAACGAAATGGCTCATCAGCTCATTTCACTATTTACACTCCCGGTGATCACGGTGCTGGTGGGTATCTTCATATTGACACCAGCCCTGTTTTTGATTTCCATATTCAGTGCCATCTTGCCGATTTTAGGTTCTTTGGGCTACTTCTTACTGAGCCTTGGTGTGATTTCTGCGTTGATCCCCTTGTTTTTTACTGCCCATGAAATTTTGTTGACTGGAAGCAGTTTTGTGATCGCAGCTAAAAACAGTATTCGCACTGTCAGACCGACCAATGGGAAAACTTCCATCTTTCTCATGATAGCTTTTGTTGCTACTTACGCTACAAATTTTCTCTGGCAGATACCCAAGCAAGACTCCTGGATGCTGATTGTTGCCATTCTTGGACATGCATTGGTTACCACCATATTTTATGTGGCGAGTTTTCACTTTTATATCGACGCACGCAATTGCGTGCGAGAGTCATTCATATCAGAACCTCCTGTCAACATACAGACAGGGGCTTGAGCGGAGAATCAACTTGAAAAACACAAATACAAGCAACTATGATGCAGAAGCGATCCAGATTCTGGAAGGTCTTGAAGCCGTCAGACGCAGACCCGGCATGTATGTCGGAGGAACTGACTCAAAAGCCCTGCATCATCTTATTTTTGAAGTAGTCGACAACTCGATTGATGAGGCTTTGGCTGGCAGTGCAACGGAAATTACGATCATTATTCACCCGGATGAAAGTGTTACAGTCAAAGATAACGGTCGCGGTATTCCGGTGGGTATCCATCCTGAGAAAAAAATCTCAGCTTTACAGGTGGTCATGACTGTCTTGCACGCTGGTGGTAAATTTGGCGGTGGCAGTTATAAGGTCTCAGGTGGTCTGCACGGCGTTGGCGTATCGGCGGTCAATGCGTTATCAGAATGGTGTGAAGTCACCGTTCATCGGGACAATAAAATCTACTTCCAGCGTTATGAAAAAGGCATCCCGCAGGATATTGTGAAGAGTGTTGGTACTTACAAAGGTGAAGAAACAGGCACTTCTACTACATTTCGATACGATCGCTCAATCTTTCTTGAGGAGGTAAGTTATCGGTTTGAAACCCTGGCACAGCGCTTCCGTGAGATGGCATTTGTGACCCGTGGTGTCAGCATTAAATTGATTGACGAACGTTCTGGCAGGGAAATGACCTTTCATTTTGAAGGTGGTATTGCCTCCTTCGCCCGATATGTCAACCGAAACCGTGAAGTACTACATCCAATGATCTATGGTGAAAAAGAAGTAGCGGGTGTGAGCATTGAATTTGCAGTTCAATACACAGATTCCTATTCCGAATCGATCTACAGCTTCGCCAATACCATCAACACTGGTGACGGTGGCACCCACCTGACCGGTCTCAGAGCGGCTATTACACGCAGTATCAATGATTACGGCCGTAAATCTGGCAATCTTAAGGATACCGACCCGAACTTCAGCGGCGAGGATACTCGGGAAGGTTTGACTGGTATCATCAGCATCAAGCATCCTGACCCTCAATTTGAAAGCCAGACCAAGGTCAAGCTGATGAATGCTGATGTTCAAACTTATGTTCAGCAGGTGGTTGGTGAAACCATCTCTACTTTCCTGGACGAAAATCCCTCCTCTGGTAAGGCGATCATCCAAAAGTGTCTTACTTCTGCCCGTGCCAGGGACGCAGCCAAGAAAGCGCGTGATCTTGTGATCCGTAAATCGGCGCTGGAATCCATGACGCTGCCTGGGAAATTGGCAGATTGTTCTGAGCGTGATCCAAAAAAGTCTGAGATGTTCATCGTAGAAGGTGAATCGGCAGGCGGTTCTGCCAAGCAGGGACGAGACCGTCACTTCCAGGCTATTCTGCCTCTGCGGGGTAAGATCCTCAATACCGAACGCGCTCGACTTGATAAAATCTTAGGTAACCGTGAGGTTCGTTCCTTGGTCTCAGCACTCGGAACCGGTATTGGTGATTCATTTGATCTCAAGGGCTTACGGTATGGCAAAGTCATCATTATGACCGATGCTGACGTTGACGGCGCGCACATCCGCACCCTGTTGCTGACATTTTTCTTCCGCTACATGCAGCCCTTGATCGATGAAGGGCACCTTTACATTGCCCAGCCGCCATTGTACCGCGTTGGCTATCGAAATCAGGTTGCTTATGCCTATAGCGATGAAGAAATGGAACGAATCGTAGGAAAAATGGGTGGGAAAGCCAAAGCTTCTTTATCGCGTTACAAAGGTCTTGGTGAAATGAACCCGGAACAGCTCTGGGAAACCACTATGAATCCGGAAAACCGGACCCTGCTGCAGGTCGATATTGAAGATGCGGTCGAAGCCGATCAGACCTTTGACATGTTGATGGGTTCGCTGGTTCCTCCCCGCCGGCGCTTCATCCAAACCCACGCCAAAGAGGTCCGCAATCTGGATGTCTGATTTCAAATCGCCTGCTTACGCAGGCGATTTTTCTAAGCCATGAATCGAAAAATCATTCACCTCGATCTCGATGCTTTTTTCTGTTCGGTAGAAGAGCTGTTGGATCCATCCTTGAAAGGGAAAGCCTTCGCAGTTGGCGGGAGCCCGAGCGGTAGAGGTGTGATCACGTCTGCTTCTTATGCCGCAAGAATGCACGGCGTGCGCTCTGCCATGCCAACCCGGGAAGCACTTAAGATCTTTCCAGAGTTACTTTTAGTCCGAAGTGGCTACCACCATTACAGTCAATATTCCGACAAAGTTATGGACATTCTAAGGGACACAACACCCATTGTTGAACAAGTCTCCATCGATGAGGCATTTTTGGATGTTAGTGATATGCCCCAGCCGATCGCTTCGATCGCACAGGATCTGCAAAAACGGGTGATGCAGGAAACCGGACTGCCGTGCTCTCTCGGCTGTGCCAGCAGCCGCCTGGTAGCCAAGATGGCAAACGATTTTGGAAAAAAACAAGTGAAAACCGGCCGCTCTCCTCAAAAGATCACCGTTGTTGAACCGGGAACCGAAGAGGAATTCATGGCACCCCTGGATATCCAGGCTCTTTGGGGAGTAGGACCGAAAACAGCCGCTCATCTGCGCCAACGAGGCATCACCACGATTGGAAGGCTGGCAGCGCTAGGCGATGCTGATCTTAAGAACTATTTTGGGCACCATGGTGAATCGATGCGACGAAGGGCAAAAGGGATCGACAACACTCCCATTTACCCTGAAAGTGGTGATCCCAAATCGGTCAGCAATGAAATGACCTTTCATGAAGACCAGGACGATGAGGTCGGTTTACTCAAAATCCTACGAGGTCTTTCTGAAAAAGTGGGTTCAAGATTGCGTAAAGCCGGATTGGCTGGAAGCGTGGTACAAATCAAGATCCGCTATGCTGATTTTTCAACATACACCCGCCAAACCAGTATGAAGGAATGCACCAATTTGGACCAGGAAATCTACGACGAAGTGCAGAGATTATTTCTGAAACATTGGCAATCTGGTCGAGCGGTGCGCCTGCTGGGTGTGGGTGTGACCAGCCTCGATAAACCTCACCGGCAGCTTGCGTTATGGGATGACCAAAGCAGCAAAAAAGGAAGAACTCACCAGAGCAGTTGATGATTTACGGGAACGCTTCGGCAAGGATATTATCAGGCATGCTGATACACTGAAGCCAAAAAAGCCGTAAGAAATCTATCCCGTCCCCAACGTTCATCCTGAGCCCTATTCACATCAAAAAGTGTTGTCAGGAATCAACATTATTTCGTATCTCCAGGATTTTCAGTGAGGTAAAGAGTAATAAAGATATTCCTGTTCAAATATCAGGAACCTTTGGTATAATCGCAACCTACGCCAACGTAGCTCAGTCGGTAGAGCAGACGCTTCGTAAGCGCCCGGTCGGGGGTTCGATTCCCTTCGTTGGCTTTTTTCAACAGCTTACCCTCTTGTCCATGCTGTTGCAACTGCACCCCAACAAATCAATCAGAACATTAACAAGTAAATCTAAAGGAGCATGAATGTATTGGTATTGTATCGATGGTTTGACAGATGTTTTAGTAGATAAGACGTTTCGAATTTTCAAGGCAGAGTCATTCCAGGAAGCGGCAAACAATTATCACCTGGATATGGAGTGTTATCCACTGATAATCATCAAGGACACTAAAAGAAACTTTTACATGGTTCCGGTTGAAATGGAGCGCTGGTCGCTCGACGACATTGTGGCACTAAGTCAGTATCGGGTGAAAGAATCCCCGTCAGATAAATTGTAGGTTACTCAGTAGATACAAAAAGAGTTGTGTGAAACAAACCACGCAACTCTTTTAATATCAACGATCTAGGCTAAGATCATCCGGCTGTCAATTGCAACAACTCCCTCATCTTGGGGATAGACAATCAATGGATTAATCTCAATTTCCTGAATTTCAGTGTTCTCCAATGCCAGGTGACTGAGTTGAGCAATCACTTCATACAACGAGTGAAAATCAGCGACTGGTGCCCCACGATAGCCATTCAGCAGTTTTCCTGCCATGGTGTCCGATACCATCGAGTGAATATCTTCTTTTGATAGCGGCGCTACCCGGAACTGGATATCTTTAACCAATTCAACCATCGTGCCGCCCATTCCGAACATCATGAGCGGTCCAAAGGTTACATCCTCCTCATTCCAACAATGACTTCAACCCCTTTTTTTGCCATCTTTTCAACCATAGCTCCAATAATTTCTGCTGATGGCTCGTTTTTCCGTATCCTGTCGAGTAATTCATCATAAGCTACGCGCAACTCTTCGCTATTCTGGAGGTTGAGCACGATTCCACCAGCGTCTGACTTATGGATCAGCCCTTCTGCTACAATTTTTAGAACAACCGGATAACCAATATTTTCTGCAATCGTTTCAGCTTCATCAGCTGTCCTTGCCAATCCGCCAGGTACATTCGGAATGCCGTAGGCATCCAAAAGCAACAGCCTGGATTCAAATTCGCCAATCACTTTACGCTGACCAATTGCAACCTTTGCATCTTCAATTTTGGCTTTATCAGCAGTGGAAAACGAAACCTCCTCATACGGTCGCCTTTCCAACCTCTGCCTATATTCCCACATGCCTTTCAAGACTGGTCCAGCCTGATCAGGAAACGGATAGACAGGAACATTGTTCAAATTCAGTATTTGTTCTGATTCTGCGGTGCTGCGTTCCCCCATCAGGCAGGTCAGCAAGGTCTTCTCAGTTTGACTGCTCATCTCCACCCAGGCTTTGGCGACTCCCACTGTATCAACCAGGGCTTGCGGCACCAATATGGGAAGCAAGACGTCCACTCCTTCATCCTGATCCAGGTTCCCAAGACTCCAAAGGTAATCTTCCGGACTGACGGACCCAAGCATATCGACCGGGTTGGAGACTTGGGCACTAGGATTAAGTTTTTCCCTCAAACGCGCTTGAATTTCTGACGAGATTTTTGCCAATTCAAAGCCATTGAAATCAAGGCTGTCAGCTGCAAGTGCAGCTGCTCCGCCGGCATTGGTGGTTATCGCCACCCGTTTTCCCTTAGGCAGAGGCTGACTGCCCAGCGCCCATGCCAGATTGAATAACTCGTTGATGGTGGAAACTTCGATCACACCTGCCTGTTTCAAGGCGGATTGATAGGCAGCATACGAACCAGCCAAAGAACCGGTATGGGAACTGACTGCTTTGGCACCGGCGTCGTTTTTGCCTGCTTTCAGAAAGACGATCGGTTTCTTCATTGAAACTTCACGGGCAACGCGCATGAAGCGCGGTCCATCCTGGATGCCTTCGACATACATGGCAATCACCTTGACATCCTCTTCTTCAGCAAAATATTCGAGCATGTCGGTTTCAGTAACATCCATCTCGTTGCCAAGGCTGGCAAAATGGGAGAATCCGATCTTGGAATTGATGATCAGGTCGATCACACCGCCGCAAATAGCACCGGATTGCGAAATAAACGCAATCGGTCCGGCGGGAGGAACGCCCTTGATGAAAGTTGAATTCAAACCTGTACGAACATCGACAGTGCCCACACAGTTGGGTCCAACTACCCTCATTCCATAACTTTTTGCCAATTTTTTGACCGAATTTTCGATCTCAGCCCCTTCAGGACCTAACTCTTTGAAGCCGCCTGTAATGATTACGACGTTTTGATTCCCCGCTCCCCGATTTGCCGCATGGTATCCATGATCACCGTTACAGGCAGAACCACTACTGCCAGTTCCACCGGATCGGGCACATCGGCAATGGAGGGATAGGCTTTCTTGCCTAAAATTGAATCGGCGTTCGGATTGACAGGATAAACTCCACCTGGTAATCATAAGTGAGCAGGTTTTCAAGAATTCCATAACTTAGTTTTTGGGGTTGGTGGATGCGCCCAATATGGCGACACCTTTTGCATTAAAAAAATGGACTGAGCGATGATGGCATAGTTCCTCTCCGTATTTATGTCAGAAAGATTATATCAACGAACACTGTGCGGTCACATAATCCATTGAAACGATTTCAACCGGTATAATTCACTCAACATGAAAGGCATGTTACCGCAATCACCCACAGCGATCCAGCAAAAAAGCGCCGATTACGCTGGTCACCCCACGCTATTCCTCAGTGGACCAGCTTCATCCGGGAAGACCAGTGCTGCCCTCATGCGCCTGCAAAATATCCTTAATAGTTCAACAAATGCTCCCGTACTCGTTCTCGTTCCCCAACGCAGCCTTGCCGTGCCTTACCATAACAATCTCCAGGCGATGAAAATTGCTGAAGGCGATCGGGTCAGTATCCAAACCATGAGCAGCATGGTGCGCAGGATGATCAATCTCTTTTGGCCTGTAATTGCCAGTTACCAGATATTCAAACAACCCTTCGAAGCGCCCCGATTTCTGACACTGGAAACGTCTCAGTACTACATGGCGCAAATTGTGAGACCCATGATCGACCAGGGTCGCTTCAGCAATGTTACGCTCCCTCCTTTCCGCCTTTACAGTCAGATCATTGACAACCTGAATAAATCTGCTCTGGTGGGATTTCCTTCCACAGAAATTGGGCAGAGGCTCTCTTCAGCTTTCATTGGCGATAGTTCCCGACAGAATGTTTTCAATGATGTCCAGGATGCGGTCAACCAGTTTCGCGCCTATTGCCTCGCGCATAACCTGGTAGATTATTCATTGCAAGTGGGGCTTTTCGCCACACTTTGTGGCCTAATCAAACCTTCCAAAATATCTATCCAACCAGTGTGCCCACCTGATCTACGATAATGCCGAAGAAGACCCACCTTACGTACACGACATCATCGCTCAATGGCTCCCGAATTTACAGAGCGCATTGATCATCTATGATGATCAGGCAGGCTACCGCAGTTTTTTGGGTGCAGATCCACGATCCGCGCTTTTACTTGAAAAGTCATGCCAGGATTCTCTCGTTACCACACAAAACTTTGTCAGTTCTGAAGCCCTGCAGGAACTGCGATCATGTTTTCGAGACCTCAAAGGTTGCGTTCCAAGCCAGGATTTGATCAGGCAAACAATCAGGTTTCCCAACAAACGCATGCGTTTCTTCCCTGAACTGTTGGATGAATTAACCAAGGAAATCGAAGAAATCCGCGCCTTACCCGGTGGAGAAGACAAGAAGATTGCCATCCTGGCTCCCTATATCTCTGACAGCCTGCGTTTTTCCCTGACCCATAATCTGGAAGTCTTGGGTCTGAAGGTGAGTGTTCAAAAGCCTTCGTCCTCCCTGATGCAGGACCCGTTTATCAAGACCCTCATTTTGCTCTCCAAATTCGCCTATCCAGGATGGCAGATGCGGGTCAGTTTCCTCGATACTGCGGTGGCGCTCACAAATTCTATTGCTGGGTTGGACCTCAACCGGGCTCATTTGCTCCTTGGCGGTTTTGACCCTGTAAATCCTTATCTGAACAAACTTCCCGACCCTGTGATATCTGACCGCATTTCCACAGAATTATTGGAACGGTATGAAGCCCTTTGCAGCTGGCTTGTTTCAACTGACCCGGACGAGCCATTGGATAACTTCCTGAGCCGGTTTTTCGGAGAGGTACTTTCCCAACACGGTTTTCACTTTGAGAACAACGTACAGGCAGGCACCAGTACCGCTGTGCTGATGGAATCGTTCCACAAGTTTTCGTTGTCACTGGATCAAAAAATGCAGTCAGACCAAAAAATGGCTTCACACGCATTCATCGAAGCCATCGATTCGGGCTTGATCTCGGCTTTTTACCTCTCAGACTGGGATGGCCAGGCGGAGGATGATGTTTTGATCGCTCCCGTTTTGAGCTTTCTTATGCGCAACCAGCCAGTGGACTACCAGTTTTGGCTCAACATCGGTAGCAAAGGTTGGTATGAACGCCTGGAACAGCCCCTCACGCATCCAATTGTGCTGAGCCGAAACTGGGAGGAAGGCAAACAATGGACAGCCGATGATGAGACTGCCTATAACCAGGCAAATCTGCAGCGAACGATTAGCGGTTTGCTTTTACGCTGCCGTGAGAAGGTTTTTGCGCTCACTTCTGACTACAATGAAGCCGGCGTGGAAGAACGCGGACAGCTGCTGACAATTTTCCAAAACCTCTTCCGCAAAGCAATCAGGAGTAACAATGAGCGCTGAGCCTCGTCTGCGAGCCTCCCAGCAAGAGATCATGACCTATCGTGGTGGTTTGATGGGTATCTCGGCAGTTCCTGGCAGCGGGAAAACATGGACGCTTTCGCAACTGGCAGTGAGATTGATCCTTTCCTCTGATTTGGAACCTGACCAGGAAATCTTGGTAGTCACATTTTCCAACTCCGCCGCCGACAATTTTTCGACCCGCATCGGCGAACAGCTGCGTGCTAACGGGTTGATCGAGGGTTTTGGATACCGCGTGCGTACCTTACACGGACTTGCCAACGATATTATCCATGAGCGACCTGAATTGGTTGGGCTTTCAAACGACTTTGGCATTATCGATGAAGCAGAATCGAACGAGATTATGAAAGACCTGGTTGCCCAGGCAATGGAAAACCATTTTGATTTTCTGACCAGCCTTATCAGTGAAGATATCAACGAGAAAAAACGCGAAAGCATCATTAAAACGGATTTCCCGGACTTTCTTTTGAATCTGGCAAGAAACTGGATCAAGACAGTTAAGGACAAACAAATCAGCATCAACCAACTGGAAGAATGGCTGGCAGAGCCGGATACCAACCCCCTGATGTCAATCTGCCTCGGGATCTACCGTGGTTACCAGGCAGCCCTGAATTACCGCGGCTCCATTGATTTTGATGACCTCATCCGTTACGCCTTGGAATGCCTGCGGCTTGACCCTGACCTGCACAAACAGCTTCATTATCGCTGGCCATACATTCTTGAAGACGAATCCCAGGATTCAAGCAAACTGCAACAAGAAATCCTGACTACATTGGTTGGGGAGAATGGCAACTGGGTGCGGGTTGGCGATCCGAACCAGGCTATTTACGAGAGCTTTACTACAGCCGACCCGAACCTACTAAAAACCTTTGTTTCAAGAGAGGACGTCCGGTCAGTGGATCTGCCTGTTTCAGGGCGGTCGGCAGAGAACATCATCGACCTCGCCAATGCGCTGATCGACTGGGTGCAAACTTCACATCCCAATTTTGGCATCCGGGATGCCTTATCGCCGCCTTTCATTCAGCCCACTCCACCGGGAGACCCTCAGCAAAATCCGGACGAAATGCCCAACAACATCAACATTGTTAATCGAACTATGACCTCAGACCAGGAATTGATTTTTCTGGGTAAAGAAGTAAGAGCGTGGTTGAAAAAATATTCTGACAGCACGGTCGCGATACTAACTTTCCTCAATAAACGAGCCTCTGAGATTGTCAATTATCTTAAAGCTGAAAAGATCGAAGTCAGTGATGTTTTAATGAAAGTGCCTGAGCCAACCCGTCTTTCTGCAGGCGCGATCGTTCTGATTTTAAAATCGCTCTTCGACCCTCTCAATTCTGGTCACCTGGCACGCTGTTTCGAGGTCTTTTATCGCCATTACCAGGATAACCCTGACCTGAACCGCTTACTTAAATCCGCCAGCAAGCTCATCCGCGAGCTCGAAAATACGGAGGATTACCTCTATCCAGATCAAACAGATTGGCTGGAGGAGATGGTTGCTGAGGAACTGAACCCCAGCTCTGTTGAGATGCTGAAAGATTTTCGTGCTGCGGTTAAACGCTGGCACGCTGCCATGATCCTGCCCATCGACCAACTGGTGCTGGTAGTGGCCCAGGATCTTATCCTTGAAGATGCTGAGTTAGCCATCATTCATAAACTGTCCGGATTTATTAAATCTCTCCTGGAAAATAACCCGCATTGGTCTGAATTGGATGTGATGGAAGAGTTGATCGGGATCTCCAAGAACAACCGCGGCTTTGCCACTTTTAGCCAAAAGGAAGACGGGTTTGACCCTGAAAACTACCGCGGAAAGGTTGTTGTAGCCACAGCCCACAAATCCAAAGGACTGGAATGGGACAAGGTATTCCTCAGTTCAGCCAACAATTATGACTATCCGGGAGGGGCTGAAGGGGAAGGTTATGCTTCAGAAAAATGGTTCGTCGCAGACAGACGCAACCTGGAAGCTGAACTCCTCTACGACCTGGAAGCCATGCGCATTGAGCATTCCGGCGGGATCATGCTACGCTCTTATGACAAACAAAATGCACGTGATGATGTTGCCCGAGAACGGCTGCGGCTCTTTTATGTGGGAGTGACGCGTGCGAAAAAGTCGCTCACCATAAGCTGGAACACAGGATCCAGTAATAATCAACGTGCATCCCTGCCTTTTCAATATCTATCCGGGTTGGTGGATAACCATGACTGACCTTTTCCCTCCCGATTTTGCCTTTTCGCAGAGCAATCTGCAAACCTTTTCTTATTGCCGGCGGCGTTTTTACCTGCGGTACATCAGGAAGCTGATCTGGCCCGATCAAGTTGTCAGCGATCAGCAATACGCCCAGGACCGGGATGCTGGCGTACGTTTTCACCGGCTGGTGCACCAATATTTCCTGGGGTTTGACAACGCCCTCTTACGCAAAGTTGCAGAAGCAGACCCTGACCCGAGGATATCAGACTGGTTGGAAGCCTTTTTCATTAGTCCGGTGTCCAGATTGGAAGGCAAACTTTATCCGGAAGCACTCTACACCACAATTATTGCCGATCATCCTTTGAATGCTAAAGTAGACTTACTGCAGATCGAAGACGATGCAGTAAGAATATTCGACTGGAAAACTTCACGCCAACTGCCCAAAATCGCCAGCTTGCAGAGACAAGCCCAAAGTAAAGTTTATCCGTTGGTAGTTTCCAATGTTTTCAGAAAGCTTCCTGATGGAAAACCTGTTGAAAACCTAACAATGGTGTACTGGGAAGCTAATTTCCCGGATCAGGGGATCGAAATCAATAGCTCCCCACCTGATTGGCAAAAGTATGAAGTGGAAATCACAACTTTGATTGATACGATCCTCAGCCTGAGCGCTGAAGAATTCGTTCTTACGCCAGATCAAAGAAAATGTGCCTGGTGTGAATACCGGTCCTACTGCCATCGGAGAGAAGGACAGACTGCTTCGGATGAATTCCAGCAAGAACTGCTGGATGATGAACGAAAAGTCCCGGAGGATGTTATAGATTTCTGGGGAGCGGTGTAAACTTAAATAAAAAATGGGCAGAACAGGGCTCGAACCTGCGACCTCATCTGTGTAAAAGATGCGCTCTGACCAACTGAGCTATCCGCCCGGAAAGCCTATTATAAGCGAAAAATGAGAATAATACGATTCAAAAACAAAAATGATGAAGTCCAATTTGGCTGGATTTCCCAGGAAAAAGTAGGATTGATACAGGGGGATCCTTTCGGCGAATTTCGGCGTTTTGAACCAACCTTGTTGCTCTCTGATCTGGAGCTTCTTTTGCCCTGCCAACCCAGCAAGATCATCGCGGTAGGCAGGAACTACGCAGAACACGCAGCAGAGATGAACAACGAAGTGCCAGCCTATCCCATGATCTTTATGAAGCCCCCCTCTGCCTTGATCACCAATGGCGAGCCCATCATTATCCCCTCGCAATCCAACCGGGTTGAACACGAAGCGGAACTTACCATTGTTATGGGGAAAAAATCCAGAAACCTAACCCAGGATAATGTCAGAGAGTCCATTTTCGGCTTTACCATCGCCAACGATGTCACTGCAAGAGATCTGCAAAGAATCGACGGTCAATGGACGCGCGCCAAAAGTTTTGACACCTTTTGTCCGCTTGGTCCCTGGATCGATACGGAGTTTGACCCCAGTGACGCCATGATCAGCTGCCATGTCAACCATGCCCTGCGCCAGATGGCTTCCACGAAGGACATGAACTTCAATCCCGAACAATTGGTGATCTACATCAGTTCCATCATGACTCTTTTTCCCGGTGATCTTATCCTGACCGGTACTCCAGCCGGGGTGGGACCTCTTGTGAATGGCGACCTCGTGACTGTACATATCGAAGGTTTGGGAACGCTCGTGAATCCGGTCAGGAAAGCGGCTTGATCGGTACCATGCCCTATGCCTACTGCAAATTAAAGCTCAAAATTGACCGCTGTGACAGCTTGAAAGAGAAGCGTGCTATCCTGGCGGCTTTACTTACCCGTTTAAAAAAGTATAATCTTTCGGTCATCGAAAAGTCGAACCAGGATAGTCATCAGCAAATCGACCTTGAAATAAGCCTGATCCGGTCGAGCTTGGTGTTACTTGAACAAGATTTAAAGTCAGTGTCTGATATGGTTGAACGAGAATTTCCCAACCTGGACCTGTTTGATTTTGAAAAAGAAATATACATTTAGGATGTTTTGTGCCAATAGATAATATTAATTTGATTGAAAAAATACTCTATACCGTAGAGAAACCGGGTCGCTACGTTGGTGGTGAACACAACCAGATCCTAAAAGATTGGAGTTCAGTCGATGTTCATTGGTGCCTGATCTTCCCGGATATTTATGACATCGGGCAAGCCAACCTGGGCTTGGCGATGTTGTATCAGATATTGAATGCCAGGGAAACCATCCTGGCAGAGAGAAGTTTTGCTCCCTGGGTGGATATGGAAGCCGAAATGAGGCGGCATCAAATTCCCCTGTTTTCGCTTGAAAGCAAACGAAGCCTGCGGGAATTTGATATTCTTGGTTTCACGCTGCCGTATGAATCCATTTACACGAATGTCCTGAATGTCCTGGATCTGGCTGGTATCCCGCTTTGCACCGTTGAGCGCGGGCAGGATGATCCATTGATTTTGGGCGGCGGTCAGGCTTGTTACAACCCTGAACCGATGGCTGGCTTCTTTGATGCCTTTGCCATTGGGGAAGGCGAAGAGGTGTCACTTGAAATATCAAAGACCTTCCATGACTGGAAAGCATCAGGAAAAAGCAGAAACGATCTTTTGTTCGAACTGGCCCAAATACCGGGTGTTTATGTCCCTTCCTTATATGATGTTTCTTACCTTCAGGATGGAACAATCGCCAGTATAATCCCTAACCAGCCCGGCGTCCCAGAAAAAATCACCAAACGCATCGTGGCGGCGTTACCGCCCCACCCGTCTAAATTCCTCGTCCCCAATGTTGAGATCATTCACGACCGCATGTCTATCGAGATCATGCGCGGTTGCACACGCGGTTGCCGATTTTGCCATGCCGGTATGGTCAACCGTCCTGTCCGACAGCGCAGTGTAGACGAGATCATTCCGGTGATCGATGAGGCGTTAACTTCGACAGGTTTTGAGGAAGTCGGACTTTTGTCCCTCTCATCCTCCGACCATACCCAGGTCCTTGACATCACGAAGAAGATACAGGAAAAATATCATGACCGCAAGCTTGCGTTCAGCCTGCCATCTTTGCGCATCGAATCGTTTTCCATCCAATTAATGGATGAACTGAAAGAATTAAAACCCGGCGGGGGCTTTACGCTGGCACCTGAGGCAGCCACCGAGAGAATGAGAGCGGTGATCAACAAGCCTCTGGATGATGACGATTTTTATCAAACCGTCACACAGATATTTGAAAACGGCTGGCGCTCTCTCAAACTGTATTACATGATCGGTCTGCCAACCGAGACAATGGAAGACGTGGACGCCATCCTGCAGGCTGGGATCAAAGTCCAGCAAATCGGTAGGCGGCTGATTGGAAAAAGTGTAAAGATCCATCTTGGGATAGCCTCTTTGATCCCGAAACCGCACACACCTTTTCAATGGCTTCCAGTGCAGAGACCTGAGGTCATCCAGGAAAAGCTGGATCATCTCAAGGCAGGCACGCGTAAAGCAGGCATCAAAATGTCTTATAACATCCCTGATTCCACCCTGCTGGAATCCTGGCTATCCCGTGGAGATAGACGCCTTGGCGCTGTGATCCAGACTGCCTGGCAAAATGGCGCAAAATTCGATGCCTGGGGTGAGCGCGATAACCTGCAAATCTGGCGCAACGCCTTTGCAGCCAACGATCTTGACCCCGATTTTTACTCTTACCGTGAACGGGATTTGGAAGAACTATTGCCTTGGGAACACATTGACATTGGCGTTACCAAGCGTTTCCTGAAGCGGGATTACGAGTGGAGTCTGGTTGGACGAACGCGTGAGGATTGCCGGAATGTCTGCTTTGCCTGCGGCATTCTGGATACCTTCGGCGATCAGCGACCTGCCGAAACGGTTTGTTATTGGGGGTGCCCATGAGCGAAACACCATTCCGGGTGCGGGTCGGTTATTCCAAGTCCGGAAATCTGCGGTTTATTGGTCACCTGGATACCCAACGCCTTTTTGAGCGAGCCCTGCGCCGTTCCACGCTGCCAATCCGCTATACGCAAGGTTTCAGTAAACACATTCGTCTGAACCTCGCCAGCGCTTTGCCATTGGGTTTCATTGGTAGAGCTGAAATGCTCGATTTCTGGCTGGATGAACCTCTTGATATCGAGGAGATCCGGGAAAAACTACAGGCTGCTTTGCCTCTGGAGATCAGGATTCTGGAACTGTACAAGGTAGATAACTCGCTGCCATCACTGCAGGGTTCACTGCTATCCAGTGATTACGTTATTACATTACCAACAGACGAAACAAGCCAGGAATTCCAGCATAGATGGGAGCAATTGCTCTCTCAAGCGGAAATTCCAATCACCAGGAGAGAAAAAACGCTCAATTACAGAGCCCTCATCCTTGAAAACGAACTTCTGGCGACTGCCTCAGAAAGAACCATCCTGAAACTCAGACTATCCTCCACACCTGGGGCAAATGCCAGACCTGATGATCTGCTGCAAGTTCTGGGCATCGACCCGGCTGAGTGTGTGATTGAACGTGTTGGACTAAATTTTTCTTCAAGTGAGGGGTAATGGAAAATTGTGTGTTTTGTGCCTTAGCAGATAAGAGGATCAGACCGTGGTTGGTTATGGAAAGCGAGAGCTGCCTGGCATTTTTGGATAACAATCCAGTGGCGCTTTATCACACCCTGGTCATACCCAAAAGTCATTACAAAAACATGTTGGATGTTCCCGAAAGCGTACTGAAAGACGTGACAGAACTGACCCACAAGGTTTGCCAGCTTTACACGCAGAAACTTGGAATTGATAGTTATCAAATTTTCAACAACTCCGGACCGCATAGCGCCCAGACGGTCCATCACCTTCATTTTCACATCCTGCCCCGCTTTGAAGGCGATGCCATAAAATTCTATGCTACGCGCATGCCCGAATTAGTGGAAAAGTATCCTGAAATGCTGGAGAAGTTGAAGTGATCCTTTGACACAGGCAGGGAATGCAGAAGTCCCGTTCCTCCCACTGTAAAACCTCTATCCAGTTGGCAAAGTCGATTCCAACCTGCCGATTTTCCTAATCGTTGTTATAATATTGTTTCACGTCTCCGTGGCCTAATGGACAAGGCACTGGCCTCCGGAGCCAGCAATCTGGGTTCGAATCCCAGCGGAGATATTTTCTTTATTTGTCCATAGCGGAGGTTACGATGACACCCGACCCCATTGTTTTGCAGGAAATCGAAGAACTACGACGACAAATTAATTACCATAGTTACCTGTATAACACGCTGGACCAACCCGAGATCAGTGATTATGAGTACGATCTGCTTTTTAATCGACTCAAGGAGCTTGAATCGATTTATCCTGATCTAATCACACCCGATTCCCCTACGCAACGAGTTGGCAACAAGCTTTCTGAGAAGTTCCGAAAAGTTAAACATCCCGCCCCGATTTTAAGCCTGGCAAATGGCTTTGGTTCCCAGGCAACCCTTGATTGGTACGAGCGGATCGCCCGCTTTGATGCCAGAGTGACGCAAGCCGACTATCTGCTTGAACCAAAACTGGATGGACTCACAGTGGTCCTCACTTATGAGAAAGGATTGTTCACACTGGGTGCTACCCGAGGTGATGGCATTGTTGGTGAGGATATCACCGATAACCTGAAGACACTGCCCACGATTCCCCTGCGTATTCCGGTAAAAGAAGGCATCCATGTTCCTGATTACATTGTTTTTCGAGGTGAATCATTCATCACGAAGACGGATTTCGACAATCTTAATCAAGAAATGGAAGCCAGGGGACAAAAACCTTACCTAAATCCAAGAAATACTGCTGCCGGTTCGCTGCGCCAGCTGGACCCGGCTATCACCGCCCAAAGGCCGCTCAAGATCTATCTTTACCAGGTTGTTGAGTCCAGCGAGGCGTTGCCGCTTACACAGGAAGCGATTTTAGAGTATATTGCCTCTTTCGGCTTGCCGGTCAATCCCCTGCGTTGGAAGGCAAACAACATCCAGCAAGCTGTGGATATTTGTGAAGCCCAGTCTGCAAATCGGCATAGCTGGGCGTATGACGCTGACGGAATCGTGATCAAAATCAACGATCACAAGCTCTATGAGGATCTGGGCATCGTAGGGAAAGATCCGCGCGGAGCGCTTGCCTATAAATATCCTGGTGAAGAAGTGGAAACCACTCTTCTGGAAATCCAGGTCAATGTTGGACGCACAGGCGTATTGACTCCTTTGGCAATATTGGAACCAGTCGCCATCGGCGGTGTGATCGTCCGACAGGCGACCTTGCACAATTTTGACTTTATCTCTGAAAAAGACATCCGTGTCGGAGATCGGGTTTTACTCAAACGAGCAGGAGAAGTGATCCCATATATCGTGGCATCTCTACCAGAAAAGCGGGATGGAATCCAGACACTATATCGTCCCCCAACCACCTGCCCTTCATGCGGTGCGCCAGTTGAAAAGGATGAGGGTATGGTCGCCTGGTATTGTATCAATGCCAGCTGTCCGGCGCAATTGACACGCAACATAGAGCATTTTGTGTCCCGTGGAGCTATGGATATTGTCGGGTTGGGAGAACAAATCGTCAAGCAATTGGTGGATGCTAATCTGATTCGATCAACGGCAGATCTTTACCGCTTGAGAGAAGAGGATCTGGTCGGATTGGAAAAATTTGGACCTAAAAAAGCCCGTAACCTGGTTGAAGCCATCCAAGCCTCAAAAAGCCAGACCCTGCCGCGTTTAATCACGGCTTTGGGGATCAGGGGTGTCGGGGAAGTAGCAGCTGAAAAGTTGAGTGAGACTTTCCATGACCTGGATGCTCTACGGGATGCCTCGGTTGAAAAGTTGCAGTCGGTCGAAGGAGTTGGTGAAATCATGGCAGAGGATATTCGTGCCTGGTTCCTAGAGCCTGATAATCAGGAATTACTCGAAAACTTCCGTGAAATTGGTTTATGGCCGGTCAGTGAAACTTCTGAAAATAAAGGCAACCAACCTTTGGAAGGATTAAGCTTTGTCATCACAGGTACGCTTCCCTCACTTTCCAGGGAACAAGCTGAAGAATTAATCAAGGAAAACGGTGGAAAAGTAGTTGGTTCAGTCAGCAAAAAGACTAATTACCTGGTATTGGGTGAAAACCCCGGTTCCAAACACACCAAAGCCCTCCAACTTGGAATTCAAGTTTTTGGTGAAGAGGATTTGAGGAAGTTGATTGGTTTGTCATTCTTAAGTTGATCGGATTGTCATCCCTAGGGAATCAAAGATGCGTGACGTTAGGGACGGCTTCACGCCGTCCCAAATTGTCAGAAGACCTTGGACCCTCACCAGGTGTATAGACCGGACACATCGCTGACAGGTGTTCGGACACATGGTTGACGGTCTGATTCTTTAACGTTTCTCCATTTCGAAGGTCAAAGGCGAGCAAGACGAACGGGTGTGAGGGTAGCACGACGGCTGGACTCAAAGCCCAGCAATGGAGCGAGGTTCGTCTCCCTCCGCAACAGTTGTCCTTAAGCCCTCCTGTTGTGTATAGACCGGACAGATCGCTGACAGGTGTTCGGACACATGGTTGACAGTCTGATTCTTTAACATTGGCTGTCTCGCAGATCAAAACGAGCTATTTTGTTATTATAAAGGCTAAGCCTCAATCTTATACCTGCTGTATCACAAGGACGGACAACCACCTCATTTTGGAAACGCCTTGCCCAAGCGTAACTTATGCCCTTCATACATAAACACTCCTTTGCGATCAGTCTTGCGTACGATATCCAGTGGTCCATATTCAGCAACAGGCAGACTACTGGAAAGCATTAACAGAAAGGTTCATACCGCGATGATGGCGCTTCAAAATTGACGATTTGGCGATATTGGAACCAGTCGCCATCGGCGGCGTGATCGTCCGACAAGCGACATTGCACAATTTTGACTTTATCTCTGAAAAAGACATCCGTGTTGGAGATCGGGTTTTACTCAAACGAGCAGGAGAAGTGATCCCATATATCGTGGCATCTCTACCTGAAAAGCGGGATGGAAGCCAGACACTTTATCGTCCTCCAACCACCTGCCCTTCATGCGGTGCGCCAGTCGAGAAGGATGAGGGTATGGTCGCCTGGTATTGTATCAATGCCAGCTGTCCAGCTCAATTGACCCGCAACATTGAGCACTTTGTTTCCCGGGGAGCTATGGATATCGTTGGCTTGGGTGAGCAAATTGTGAAGCAGTTGGTGGATGCCAACCTGATTCGATCCACGGCAGATCTTTACCGCTTAAAGGAGGAAGATCTGGTTGGGTTGGATAAATTTGGACCGAAAAAAGCCCGAAACCTGGTCGAAGCGATCCAGGCTTCGAAAAACCAAACTTTACCGCGTTTAATCACGGCTTTGGGGATCAGAGGTGTGGGGGAAGTGGCAGCAGAGAAGTTGAGCGATGCGTTTCGCAATCTCGATTTGCTTTCGCAGGCAACTCCTGAAGAACTCGAGTCGGTCGAAGGTGTTGGGAACATTATGGCGGAAGATATTCGGGCATGGTTCCGCGAGCCTGATAATCAGGACTTGCTCGAAAATTTCCGCGAAATCGGTTTATGGCCGGTCAGAGCAATTTCAGAAAATAAAGGCAACAAACCTTTGGAAGGGTTAATCTTCGTAATCACCGGAACACTTCCCACTCTTTCCCGGGAGCAAGCGGAAGAGTTGATCAAGGAAAATGGCGGCAAAGTGGTTGGGTCGGTCAGCAAAAAGACAGATTACCTGGTATTAGGAGAAAACCCCGGTTCCAAACACACCAAAGCCCTTGAACTTGGCATTCCAATTTTGAGTGAAGAGGATTTGAGGAAGTTGATTGGTTTGTCATTATTAAGTTGATCGGATTGTCATCCCAAGGGAATCAAAGATGCGTGACGTAAGGGACGGCTTCCACGCCGTCCCAAATTGTCGGAAGACCTTGGACCCTCACCAGGGCAGGGGTCTCCCTCACACCGGAGAGATACTAGCCCCCTCTGTACGTAAACTGACCAATAAAAAAAGCCCCCGGTCAAGGGGGCTAAAGGTGGAGATGGCGGGAATCGAACCCGCGTCCGAAAGATTAGACTCTCGAATCTCTACGAGCGTAGCAGAAGATTTGGTCTCGTTCGCCTTAAGGTGTTCTGCACAACTACCGGCAAACCATTCGCTTGAACCCGAAGGCTCTCTTAGGGGCGGCTCGCGAATCAACGCCCAGCATTCTGACTTCTATGACATCCTTGCTGGATTCGGTCAGAAAAACGACTCCAGGGGACGTGACCTCATCAAAGGAGGTCAGCTTCCAATCCATAAGCTTATGCAGCTAAAGGAAGGGTTGCGTAACTTGTGCGATTGGCACTTGTTGTTTTGTACTGATTTCACGAGGTCGGTACCTCTCGGCTCGCAATCCGGAACCAGCTTCTCCCGTCGAGACCTGGCATCCCCTTGCATTGTCATTATAGCAAAGCAAAAGCCTCCCTGCAAGTACAGGGAGGCTTTATTACATATTTCTTACTAAACCTATTTGGCGATTTGTTCCAGCTGTTCTGCGAGAGTCTTATTGCCGAATTCATTCAGCTTGTCAAACTCAGCCTGAACATCCAGTGCCGGATTGTCAACGACTGCAGCCATGACAACTTCAATTTCGTCACGAACAAAGTCATAACCAGGCACGGCAGGTTCGAACCAACCATATTCCAACAGATCCCAGGATGCTTTGTAAGTCGGGTTGGCAGCCATGTAATCGGTCATCATGTCAGCAACAGACTGGCGCACCGGGAAGTAACCGGAGGCTTCCGCCCACAATTTCTGAACTTCGGGGGTGGTGTAGTATTTAATGAAGATCCAGGCAGCCAGTTCGCGTTCGGGAGTGGATTTCGGGATTGAAACACTCGCGCCATAAACATCCTGCTTGGGTGTACCGGTGCTTGGTAAAGCAGCAACAGACCACTCAAAGCCAGCGCCTTCGTTGACAGCATCGGTGTAATAGGGCAGACCAGAACTGGAGCCAATGGTGAAGAGCAAGGTGCCATTACCAAAGTCAGTCTGATCGCCATAGTTTTCGGAAACCAAGCGGGCACAGCCATCTGCAAACAGACCCTGCAGGAATTTGAAGGCTTCTACAGCAGCGGGGCTGTTGAGGGTGTACTGATTGGTGGTTCCATCATAAATATCGCCGCCGAATGCGTAAGTCCAGGAGGCAAAGCGGGAGGTGTCGATGCTGAGCTGATAGCCCATCGAGCCTTCGGCTTTTGCGCCGCTGTAGGGCTGAGCAGCAGCTTTACAGGTCATCTCACGGAATTCTTCCGGAGTAGCAGGAGGAGCATCGTAGCCCAATTCTTTCAGCCAGCTCATGTTGTAATACATTACTTCCATGGAGCGGTTCGGGGCAAGACCCAAGCGCTGATTGTTGTACAGAGGATAGACATCCTGCTGGAAGAAGGAGGGGATGAAGTCGTCCTGATCTGCCTTTGCCATACCGTAGACAGGATCATTGATGACGGTGTTCATATCGAACATGGAATCAGCCAGTTGATAGGTAGCGATCTGGTTCTGATAACCAACCACGATATCGGGAACATCAGGAGTGTTGAGCAGGGCAAGCATCTTGGTGTAGATGTCGCCATATCCGCCGGCGTACTCAGCGGTCAGGGTGATGCCGTATTCGTTAGTGGCATTGAAATCGGAAACGATTTTTGCCATAGCGGCTTCACGGGCTTCACCAGTGTGTTGGTGCCAGAACACAATGTTCTTGGCAGGGGTAACTTTGGTCCAATCCACTGCGCCTTCAACCGGTGTTTCGGGTTCAGCGGCAGGCGTGCCACAGGCACTGAGCACCATGGCAGCAATCATAATGATTGCTATCAAACTAAACATCTTTCTCTTCATATTCAAAACCTCCATTTTGAATCTAATAATTTGATATCGAGAATTTTCTCGCTATCTTTTGGTGTGTTAATCCTACCCTTTCAACCCAGTTGTTGCAATACCCTGGGTGAATTGTTTTTGGGTCAGGAAATAGATAATCAGGATCGGGATCAGAGAGATCACCGCACCTGCCATCAATAAGTGAGTTTGTGGTCCAGCCTCATTCACAAACGACCACAATCCGACCATGATCGGACGCCATGTATCGTTGGTTGTGACCAGCAGAGGCCACTGGAAGGCGTTCCATGAACCGGTGAAACCAAACAGAAGCACCGTCATTATGGGAGCCTTGCTGATGGGCAAAACGACCTGGATCAGGAAACGTAAATGGTCGGCTCCATCGATGCGGGCAGCATCCCACAATTCTTTGGGGATTTGGGCAAAGAATTGTCTTAACAGGAAGATGCTAAACGCATTAGCGATAAATGGAACTGTTAACGACCAATACTTGTTGAGCCATGTTCCACCTGGGATTGGGAAAATATTTCCCCGGATCAACAGATAATTGGGGATCAAAGTGACTGATTCAGGGATCATCATGGTCGCCAGGAACAGACCAAATAAAATATTCTTTCCCTTGAAATCAATCCGTCCGAAGGCGTAGCCTGCCAGTATGGATGTGATCAGTAAGCCTGCCAACGTTCCCAGTGTGACCAGAACGCTATTGAGGAAGTATTTTGAGAACTTCGCCTGATTCCAGGCATCCACATAGTTGACCCATTGAGGAACTTTTGGCATCAACTGGCGGGTAATGGTCTCACCCAGGGTCATCAATGAACTGGAAATCATCCAGAAAAATGGAAAAATAAATACGATTGCACCAAGTATCAGGATGGCGTATGTCAAAATACGCCCAACATAGTAGAACCGGGAACGCTTGACACGGGGTGTTACTACCACTGGTTTTTGCTTTTCCACTACATTATCCATAGAATACCCTCTCTCCCATCAGTTTGTTCTGAGCAAGCGTCAGCCCAAGGATGACCAGGAATAGAACAATTGCCTGGGCAGTTGCCACGCCATATTGATTCGCTTTATAGAAGTTGTCAAATATGAGCAGACTGGTTGTTATCACGGAGTCACCAGCACTGGGGGTCCGGAGGACATAAATATGATTGAAAGCTTTGAATGTACCGATGAAGCCAATCAAGGTCAGGTAGAAGGTGGTCGGCGAGAGCAGCGGCATGGTGATATGACGGAACATCTGGGACTTGGATGCGCCATCAATCTCAGCAGCTTCGTAAGTTTCTTTGGGAATATTTCCCAAACCTGCCAGGAAAATGACCGTATTGTAACCAACAAACGACCAAATACCATAGATCATGATCGAAAACAGTGCCAGACTGGGACCAGCGAGGAAACCAGAAATGTCCAATCCGAGCAAATTCAGTAAAGGTTTGGGTTCAAAACGCCATTTTTGAGGGCTGATGCCAAACCAACCAATGATCATGTTCGCAATGGATGTCTCCCTCAAGGAGAAGATGATCTGAAATACTACTGCCGATGTGACCGAAGGAGTCACATAAGGAAGGAAATAGATCATTCTAAAGATATCTTTACCGACGATATCCTGGTAGAGTAAGAAGGCTAAAATCATGCCGAGGATCACCTCTGCAGGTACTGTGCCGAGGGCATAATACAAGGTCACGATCAGGGATTTCAGAAAACTCGGGTTTCCGCTGTCCAACATCTGACCCCAACCAGTAACAAAGACGACACCCCCTACAATCATGACAACCGCGGCAAGAACTTTTGCTATTGTTTCACCTTTGCTTAGGGATTTGAAGGCATTGCTCCAGACCCAAAAAGCTCCGACAATCAGGGCAACACCCGCCAGGGTGATCAGCAGATTGGTCCAATTTCCAAAGATAAGCAGATAATTTTTATCTCCAACAAAAGCCCCTTTGGTTACCCTCCAATTGAAGAGACTCATGTAAAACGAGTAAAGGATTGGGAAAAGACCGAAAACTAAAATTACAATAAGGGCTGGTAGGGTGAAGAGATATCCAGTAATTTGCTCCCTGGTTCTTAGTTTATGCAAAGTAGTGCCGGATACTTTTGGCTTTACGCTTATAGTTGCTTCAGTCAAAGAGAACTCCTCTCTTGCTTATCTACATTGATCATCCAAAAATTCATTATAAACAATAATACCATTTATTCTCTTAAATTTTCTATAAGTTGAAATGGCGATCGTTAATTCCCGGTAAATTTTACTTTATCTTGATATGTACAAGTATGGAACCTGGAAATTTATCTGTAACAATCAAGAAACCTGAGTCATCCAGTTCCACCAGTCCTTCCCAGTTGCGTGCTTCGTTGTTTTCCAGAAGATGCAGATACAAAGGCGCTTCTTCAGCTAAAACAAACTCCCCGTTGGTAAAGTTCATCTTTACCAAACGTTCCACAGGTTCATTTTGCTGATGGCTTTCTCCTAAACCGTACCTGGTAGAGATCGGATCGTCCCCCACTCTCAGATGCGTGTCGCCAGGAAAGAAATAATTGATGATCCAGAACCCGCCATCATCATTCATAATGGTGGCATCCGTCAATCGATAATTAATGAAATCGAGAGGGACTTCCTGGTAGTTCGTGAGGTCCAGGTTGAGTCGAACCGCATAAGGATGATCGTTCTGAGCTTTACCGTTTTGTTCAAAGAATGCATAGAGGTATTGCCCATCCGTGGTCAGTGCTTCGTAACTGGCATTGCTGCTGGTGTTTTGTACCGTCAATTCGACCAGGCTGGAGGCATTCAGCAAAATTGAACTGATTCGCCCCTCTTCAGTTAATACGTTTCCTTTAACAAGATATGACTTCATTGGGTTGCCGCCGCGCGCCTCAACGGTGAGATAAACCGAGTCTTCAACAAAAACAACCGCTTCAAAGCCTTCAAAGCCAATAATGTCCTTCGAAAGACCAGCATCATCGAATGGGATTGATCCAATCTGCACTTGAGTTGCAGGATTTTCAAGAAAATCGATCAAAGACTCTCGAGAAATAGCATAAAGGAAACCATCTCGATTGCCATCGATCCCTTCGGGATATTGAGGTAGCAGGATCAGGTTGTTACCATACCAAGCCAAGCCAGAATATTCCATCGAGGCTTCAGCTTGTTCCTTTGGCAGCGGGATGGGAGTGATTTCATATTCAATTAAAATATTTGCGCTGGGCAAAGCTGATCCATCAACTATGGATTTGGTGTTTGCATTATTGCTACACGCAGTTAGCAATAATATTAAAAAGCTTGCTACTGATAATAAGGTAAAGAGTTTCTTATTCATTTGTAGCAAAATCCAGTATGACCATCACCGGGTCATGATCGCTCAACTGCTCATCAGCCGGTAAAATCGAGTTGAGATGGAGCGGTCGGAAGGAATCGATATTCTTGATGAAAGATTCTGAAACCAGAATTTGGTCCATGACCTGGGCATTGCCTTCGTGGATATAGGTGAACCACTGGGACCTGTCAATCGTATTAAATAAATTTGTCAGTTGTGAACCAGCCAGAGTCTGAATAGAGGTGCTCCATGGAAAATCGTTCAAATCGCCTGCCACCAGGATGAGTGCTTCAGGATCGATCTCAAGGATGTCCTTTACGAAGCCATTGACGGCTTTTGCCTGGGCAATACGCTGTTGTTCGCTGTCAAGGTTGGCTGGTTGGCGATCTCCATAAAGAGGACCATCGGGACCTTTGGAGTTGAAATGGGCACCGATCACAAAGAAATTATGTTCCATGAACTGAAACTGAGCAATAATAGGTTTACGACTTTGACGAAAGGCAGAATTGTTAGGCCAGATCAAACCAGGGTTTTGAGTCAAAGCAACCTGCTCACCCTCACCAGTCAAACCAACCTGCTGACCGGCTTCACCGGGTGTGGAATTCAATATCTTAAGCCCGCGGTCAAGGCGAAACAATATGACTACCCTGATGTTGCCGCCATCCACCCCTCCGTCAGTGTTCCTTTGCGGATCAATCGAGAACCAGCGGTAATCCGGACCTCCTCTTCGGCTGATTGCCTCACTGAAGGCTCGCAAGTTAGCGTCCGCACTCACCACCGCTGAATCCATCCGTCCATCATCGTCCATTACTTCCTGTAACACCAGGATATCTGGAGCCCCTAATTTCTCAACGATCATGCTGGCGAAATCTTCCATACGCTCTGGCGATTCAACATGGCTTAGGTTGAGCAGATTCATACTAACAACCAAGATCTGGCTATCCGTCAAGATTGGCGGTTCTACATTGACCATTTTTTGCACCAACCCCTTGGTTTCAAATAAAAGCTTGTCAGTCGGTAGAATGCGGTAATTCCCAAAATCGTAATCAATGATCCCAATAATTGGTTGAGTGAAAACATCGCCAACTCTGATGTCCGGCATTTTGATAAATTTGTCATCAAGCATGATGCGTTCTGGGTTAGGATCTTCCTCGGCAAGCAAAAGCACACCCGCCTGGCTTAAACCACTGGCATGTTTTCCGCGATCCGCAACCACGATGACTTCGTTATAAGAATTGATCGAACTTACGGCAAGCGCATTGTTGACCTGCACCCGCATACTTTCCAGGCTCTCATAAAAATCCATTCCATCCTGTTCCGGATCAAACAGTGCCGAGCTTCGCCCGACATAACCTTCAACATCGTTCTCAATTATTTTGTCGGGGATCGTCCTACCGCCCTCTCCGATCAAAACGGGCGCTGGCAGGCTGTTACCACTGCCCAACACTTCCACCTCAGTTGTGCGGATACTGGTCCTGGATAAGGAATTCTCACCTAACCCAGCCGGATTGTATTCCCTGATCTCCCCACTGCTAAGCATCACCTTATCAGCAACTTTTACTGAAGCAAAGGCTAGCAAATCCACGTAAATTCCCTCAGATGTGGAAGGGTCATCATCCGAAGTCTCGCTTTGCATGTAAAATCCGCCACCATCTACCGCGGTCACGATGCCTGTGACGCAATGAACTTCCTGCCCATCATACGGCGAACGATGACTGGCTCCCTGAATTTGGCTGATTGTCATCAGGTCAGCCTTGTTTCGACAAATATTTGACGAGGAATTTGGCAAAGTTGGGTTGTTTTGAGGAACAGCCATACAACCAAATAACAGAAACAATGTGATGAGTACTAAGATAAATCGCTTGATGTATGCTTGGTGTTTGTTGGATTTCATACTCTCAATTTTACCGTAACACCCAGATTTTCCATGGGGTTGAGATTTTTGGTTTAGAATGATACCCATGGAAATCCAAGCTGCAATTGCGAAAATTGATCGCTATTCTTCCAATGAGGAAGGAAACAAAGTTGAGATCATTGAACGTCCAAACGGTGGGATCTCAATCGTCCTGGCTGAAGGTAAACTAAGTGGCAGCCGCTCAAAAGGCGTGACCATGAAAGCGGTTCATGCCGTGTTGAATTTGATCGCCGAGGGAGTGCCTGATGGGGCTTCTTCGAGGGTCGTGCTTCAGCGGATCCGGGACGAACACCGTGAGACTGCGGACGTGAAGCTCTCGATACTATCTTGCGACCTGCTCTCGAAATCGATCGTCATAACCAAGAATAATTCTGTGCCTGTTCTTATCTATGAGGATGGTGAAAGTCGTTTTCTATTACTCGATGAAGACGAAGAATCGCATCTATATGACCCGATTGTTTATCAATTCGAGCTCCGATTGGGTCAGACATTTATTCTGATTACCGAAGGGGTTCGGAATGCGGGCGCATTTAATGACAACAGGATCGACCTTCGTACTGCACTGAGTTCAATATTCGACGAAGAAAGTGATGAAATTGGTGTACAGGATGTCGCTGATTACTTATTGAAGCAAGCCATCGGACACGACAGCGGCAGACCGCGTGACGATATGACCGTGGTCGTCCTCAAGGTCTCACCAGCTACCCTCAAGGACATTCGTCGTGAATATGTGTGTTTCCCAATCAGGAAAGAAGTTTCTTAAGGAGAGAGAATGCGAGAAGATGTTGTTTTGATCACTGGTGCAAATGGAGAGATCGGTCACGGATTGATCAATTATCTTTCCGATAATGACTACACCATCGTTGCCATCGACCTAAACCCTCTGGACAAAGAGTTGCAGTCCAAAGTTGCCTATCACATGGTTGGAGACATCCTGGACCAATTACTGTTGGGCAGGCTGGTGGTTGAGCACAAGATCAGGACAATTTATCACCTCGCCTCGATTCTTTCTACGAAAGCTGAGTATAATCCCGAGACCGCCCATAAAATCAATGTTGAAGGCACACTAAACTTACTTCGACTGGCTGTAGAGCAATCCAAATGGCAGGGAGAACCAGTCAAATTCATCTATCCCAGCTCGATCGCAGCTTATGGTCTGCCATCGCTTGAATGCAAAATGAACGCTGGAAAAGTGCGTGAAGACCAGTACACAGAGCCAACCACCATGTACGGATGCAATAAGCTTTATTGTGAAAATCTGGGCCGTTACTATAGCCGCTATTACCGCCAATTGGCAGTCGATTACAACCCAGAAATTTCGGTCGATTTCCGCTGCCTGCGTTTCCCAGGTCTAATCAGTGCCCAAACCATCCCGACCGGTGGTACGAGTGATTACGGACCGGAAATGCTGCATGCTGCTGCCAAGGGTGTTGAATACAACTGCTTTGTGCGTCCCGATGCTGTGCTGCCCTTCATGGTAATGCCCGATGCGGTCAAATCCCTGATCATGCTCGAGCATGCTGACCGGACTAAACTCAGCAAGGTTGTCTATAACGTTACCAGCTTCAACCCGACTGCCCATCAAATTTACGATATCACGATGGCGGCTTTCCCGGATGCCAGGATCAACTTTGTTCCCGATAAGAAACGCCAAAGAATCGTTGATACCTGGCCTGCTGATACAGATGACTCAGCTGCCCGGAACGACTGGGGCTGGCAGCCTGACTACGATCAAACACGGGCTTTCCAGGAATACTTGATCCCATGCATCCGAAAGCAATATAGTTCAGAGTAGAAGGTAACATGCCAATTTACGAATATCAATGTCTGGATTGCGGTAAAAATTTTGAATTGCTACGGTCCTTCTCACAAGCAGATGCGCAAACGACTTGCCAGTCCTGCGGTTCCGATTCGGTCAAACGTTTGCTGTCTGTGGTCAACGCTTTTAGTGCTGGTTCCAGCCTGGGGGGTAACAACCAGTGTGGTTCCTGCTCTTCAGGCAACTGCTCGAGCTGCGGTAGCCATTGATGGATAACAATTACTACCAGGGCAAATCTGTCCTGATCACAGGAGGCTCAAGCGGCATCGGTTTTGCGATCGCTAATGCTCTGGCTGAGATAGATGCAAAGATCATCCTCCTGGCAAGGGATTATGAAAACTTAAAGATCGCCAAAAACTCAATTCTCGAAAAACACGCAGGTGCAAAAATCAAGATCGTTCCGGTCGATGTAACAGATGAGAAAACCTTGAGCATTTTGTACCATAAGTACATGCGTAATCATGAAATTCCGGATATTCTGATCAATTGCGCGGGTGTCGCGCGCCCGGGTTATGTACAGGAATTGCCGGCTCACGTTTTTCGCTGGACCATGGATATCGACTATTTTGGTACTGTAAATATGACCAGATTACTCCTGCCCGGCATGATTGAACGTGGGTCAGGGCATATCATCAATGTTTCATCGATTGCGGGTGTCATCGGAATTTTTGGATACACCGCCTATTGTGGTGCCAAATTTGCCGTAAAAGGCTTTAGTGATGCCCTACGATCGGAATTGAAACCAAAGGGTATCAGGGTTTCTGTGCTTTATCCACCAGACACCGACACACCTCAACTGGCATGGGAAAACCAATTCAAACCCAGGGAAACCAAGGCGATCTCCGGGACAGCCAAACCGATCAGCCCCGATTGGGTTGCCAGGCAGACCTTGAAAAGCGCTGCCCGCGGAAAGTATGCCATCGTGCCTGGTATGGAAGCCAAGATCATGTACTTCGCCGGCACCAGTCTTGGAAACCTGATCTACCCCATTATGGATTTCATGGTGCGATCTGCTTCCAAAAAGAAAGATTGACTCAAAATTCCTGCCATGGATATCACACAATCTCTGGAAAATTGGCTGAAAGAGGCAGAATTTGCAGAAAATATCGCCTTTCAGAAATTAACCCCAGCCCGTGGGGCTGTGTTGGAACCTTTTCCAGCATCGATCCTTCCCTCACTGCAGCACATATTGTCGCAAAGAGGCATCACAGCCCTTTATTCCCACCAAGCTGAAGCCCTTCGTTATCTGGAAGAAGGCGAAAATATTGTGATTTCTACTGGCACATCCAGTGGCAAAAGCCTGTGTTACAGCATTCCAATTCTTAATCAGCAGTTAGTTCAGCCAGGAGCAACAGCCCTGCTATTGTTCCCTACTAAAGCGCTGACAAATGATCAGCATAAAAACTTTTTAGATTACGCCAGGCTGCTTCCTGGTAATGACATCAAACCCGCAATATACGATGGCGACACACCCAGCAGTCAACGCACGGCTATACGCAAATCAGCCTCAATTCTACTAACCAACCCGGATATGTTGCACCAGGGTATCCTACCGCATCATACCAACTGGGCGCGTTTCTTCTCCAACCTGCGCTTTGTTGTGATCGATGAAATGCACATCTACCGGGGTGTTTTTGGCTCTCATTTCGCCAATCTGATCCGCAGGCTCAAGCGTATTTGTGCTTTTTACAATGCTTACCCTCAATTTGTGCTGACGTCTGCCACCATCGGCAACCCGGAAGAACTGGCTACCAGCCTGGTGGAACAAAAAGTCCATTTGATCGATCAAGACGGTTCACCCAAGGGACCAGCTCATTTCCTGGTCTACAACCCTCCCCTGGTCGACGAAAAGCTCGGCATTCGTAAAAGTAGTATTGATTTCGGCGTGATCTTTACCCAAAAGCTGATGAGAGCTTCTCACCAATCGCTGGTTTTTGCCCGCACGCGCCGCACGGTTGAAATGCTTCTGACCTACCTGCGCAGCCGGTTACCTGTGCAGGACCGTGAAAGTGTGCGCGGCTACCGCAGCGGCTATCTTAAATCGGAGCGGCGTGAAATCGAGCAGGGATTGAAATCGGGTTCTCTCAAAGCGGTCTTCTCGACTTCAGCCCTGGAACTGGGTGTGGATATTGGTGATCTTGATGCAGTAATCCTGGTTGGTTTTCCTGGAACGATTGCCACCACTCATCAACGCATTGGAAGGGCTGGTCGCAAACAACAGCCTTCTTTAGGCATCCTGATCGTAACCAATGAAGCCATGGATCAGTATCTGGCTGCCCATCCTGAATACCTGCTCGACCGCAACCCGGAACAGGCGCTGATCGACGCGCAAAACCTGGTGATCCTGCTACAGCACATCAGCTGCGCAGCCTTTGAGCTGCCTTTTTCATCCAATGAGAATTTCGGTGCCATGAGCGCTCAGGAACTTGCCCGTTTTCTGGAACTGTTGGAACAGTCCGGATCACTGACCAGGCAAGGCGATGACTATTATTGGTTGGCAGATCGTTATCCGGCAGCCGAAGTATCTCTGCGGTCTTCGACCCCTAATGTGGTCAGCCTGAATGTGGTTTCAGACGGTCAAGAAACCAAATCCATCGGTTCCGTGGATGCCAATGCTGCCCGCTGGTATGTTCACAAAGAAGCCATCTATCTGCACGATGCTGAAATGTACGAAGTGGTGGAACTTGACCTTGACCAAGGTATTTGCCTGCTCAAACCCAGCCAGTCAGAATATTTCACCATCCCGGTGATTGACACGCGGATCATTGATTACAGCCTCACCTCGTCGGTTGGCTACCAGAACTTTTCTGCCAATTACGGCAGCCTTGACCTGGAAATCTCGATCAATACCTTCCAAAAGAAACGTTGGATGACCAATGAACTGCTGGGTGTCGGTCAGATCGACCTTCCTCCCCAAAACCTGCACACCACAGGTTTTTGGTTGGGGATTTCGCCCAAGCTGATCGATTCCTTGCGAACCAATCATCTGTGGGGGGCTGACTCCAACGTCTACGGTCCGGATTGGAAGCGTTTACGCCAAAAAATTCTGTTGCGCGACAGCTACACCTGCCGCGCCTGCGGTAATACTCTCGAACCATCTGAATTACACGTGCATCATGTTCAGCCATTCCGAACCTTCACTGATCCGGCAATCGCAAACCAGGCGTCCAACCTGGTCACGCTCTGTGCAGCCTGCCACCATAAAGCGGAAATCAGTGTGATGGTACGTAGTGGTCTGGCTGCCGCGGCTTACGCGCTGCGCAGCATCGCACCCCTGCTGATCATGTGTGACCGGGAAGACGTCTCTCTCCTCTCTGAAAATCGATCGATCCTGAACGATGCCAACCCTGCCATCCTGATCTACGACAATATTCCAGGGGGTATCGGACTCTCCCGCAAGCTCTTTGACCAGCGCAGGTTCTGGATTGAAAGAGCAATTGAGGTGATTGAAGGCTGTCAGTGTGAATCGGGCTGCCCGGCTTGTGTCGGACCAGTAGGCGAACCAGGGTATGGCGGTAAAACCGAAGCCCTGGCGCTACTCAAAGGGCTGCGTTATGGATAATTGGTCTGATCTTTCTGAGCAGCTCAAAAAACTTGGGGTACAGTTCGGGAAAGACAAAGAGATTTCCGCTCCAGCTAAGAAGAAGATACCAATCGAATCACTGGTTCCAGGTCGCGAGTTTGATACCATCTTTGGCAAGATTTTTTCATCCAATCACCAATACTCAGATCAGCACCAGCATGGTATCGCGCCGCTGAAACCCTTTTCCAGCTATCAGGTCTTGTGTGAATGGGCGCAAGCACCTCATCTGGCAGATAGCGATATTTCTGACTTCATCTTCCTGGATACCGAAACCACTGGTCTTTCGGGCGGTACCGGTACGATTCCCTTTATGATCGGAGCGGCTCGTTTCGTTGGTAATCAGTTCGTGCTCGAGCAATTCTTTTTACGTAATCCGGCGGAAGAAAAAGCCCAGCTTGCAGCCTTGAGCGAATTTGTGGATGGCGCCAAAGCGATCGTCAGCTATAACGGTAAATCTTTCGACGTTCCTATCATCAACACGAGATACATCCTCAACCGACTCAGTAATCCCTTTGATTCAATGGAACACATCGACCTGCTGCATATTACCCGGCGGGTGTGGAAACGCAGGCTGAAGCAGTGCAATCTCGGCAATATTGAGAAAGAAATCCTCGAGTTTTACCGCACCAACGAGGATATCCCCGGCTACCTGGTGCCCGAGTTTTACCGCAATTACATAGCGGATGGAGATGCCAGCCAGATTGCCGGTATCTTCTACCACAATGAGATCGATGTTGTCAGCCTTTCCGCCTTGTTTACAACCCTGGCAGCCATCCTGGAAGACCCGACTTCTGAAAAACTTTCGCATGCCGAAGACATCTATTCCATCGGTCGGCTGATGGAAAGCCTGAATCGGGAAGTGCTGGCAGAGCAGCTGTACGCATCTGAGCAAATAAAATCAGCCAACAACCTGGAATTGATCCTCTCTCTGCTTTCGCGCGCACGGATTCATAAAAGAAACAAAAACTACACTGATGCCCTGCCCCTCTGGCAGCAAGCTCACGAACTTGGTTCCGCGGAAGCGGCTTTAGAGCTGGCAATGTATTATGAACACACATCCAAGGACTATCAGAAAGCGCTTGAAATGACTGAATGGCTGATGCAAGATTCCATAAACAATCCCCATTCCACAACTCGCCAAAGCATTTTATCAGCCCTCATTCACCGTAAGGAGCGGTTGATGTTGCGAATCCGGGTTTCGTCCTCGGATTCCTCCTTGTGAAATCTCTTCCATGCGTAAGTCAAACCGACTTTCCTCTTGTCTTCACAAAGGCTCTTAAAAGCTGTTGTCATAGCACTGATTAAAAATCTTTAACAAACAATATCCAGGAATAATGTGAAATTTCTGACGAACTTGGATGAATTGGTTTATAATGCCGTGAGATTTCTTAACTGACGATGTTCGTATCAATCAGGGAGAATGATTTGATCGGTCACATTGACCATAATACTATCCACAATTCACCATTAGTTTGTAATCGCTGTTAGCGAAGTAGTATCAATCTTTCACATAACCAGTTTGAGAAAAGGAGGTAAAAAAACCAAAAATTCCATTTTTGTATTGTTTCGTGTTTCAAGTTTTCGAAAATGAATTAGTAAAAGGAATTGATATGAAGAAAAAAGTAGCAAGTTTGTTTTCTGTACTGATCATCATCCTGATGGTTTTCTCAACTTTCACTCCTGCCAAAGTCACCGCCCAATCCGTTGAGCCTGAACAGGAAGTCAGCGTTGATCAGGCCGTTTTGGATGAGATGCAGACCAAAGGCTCGGCAAGTTATTGGGTTCAATTCAAAAATGACGTGGATCTAAGCCCGGCTTATACAATGAACTGGAGCGACAGAGGTTGGTTTGTCTACCAAACCCTCAAAAAACAAGCTGAGTTGTCCCAGTCTCAGGCTCAAAAGTACTTGTTAAGCAGTAAGGTTGAGCACAAGAGCTTCTGGATCAACAACTCCATTTTGGTGACCAGCTCGACCAATGCTGTTTTGAACGACATCATAAAATTGGACGGGGTTGAGAGGATCGAAGCTCGTAAGTCTTACATGCTCTACGAACCCGATAAAAGTGCTGCGGTTCAAGACAACGGTTTGAATGCGATTGAACCCAACCTGACACACGTTAACGCAGACGACGTTTGGGCAACGGGTATTGATGGCGCAGGACTGGTTGTCGCCAATATCGATACAGGTGTACGCTATTCGCACCAGGCATTGGTTGGTCAATATCGCGGTAACCTTGGCGGAGGCATGTTTGATCACAACTACAACTGGTTTAATCCGGATGACCTGGGGGATGACGTCCCGCGTGATGGTCATGGACACGGTACGCATACTATGGGCACCATGGTCGGTGACGATGGCGGCTCCAACCAAATAGGTATTGCTCCTGGAGCTGAATGGATGGCGTGCGCGGGCTGCCCGGATGGTGGCTGTACAGACTCTGCTCTTTTAGGTTGTGCCGAATTTGTGGCTGCACCAACCGACCTGACTGGTAACAACGCCAACCCGGACCTGCGTCCTAACGCGGTTAATAACTCCTGGGGTGATTGCGGTCAAACCTATGACAATTGGTTTGCCGGTGTCATTGATGCCTGGCATGCAGTGGGCACCTATCCCATTTTTTCAAACGGCAATGCCTCCAACTGCGGCTATTCTTCTCCTCCCGGACTCAATACCGTCGGTAATCCTGCCCGATCGGGCAATGTGACCGGTGTTGGTTCTTCCGGTGAGCAGAACGGACAGTATGCCTCCCACTCCAACTGGGGTCCGACCGATAACCTGGATACAGTGAACCCGGTAGAAGGATTCGCAATGATGAAACCCCAGGTTCTCGCACCAGGTGTCAGCATTCGTTCTTCAGTACCAGGAAGTGATACTGCCTATGAGGACGGCTGGTCTGGCACGTCAATGTCCGCCCCGCATGTCACCGGCTTGGTCGCGCTCATCTGGCAGGCTGCGCCCTGTCTTGTCGGCCAGTATGCAGCCACCGAAACACTCATTGAGGGTACGGCTGTGGATATGACCTACAATGACGGTTCAAGTCTCACACCGACAGACTTCCCGAACTTTGCCACAGGCTGGGGTGAAATTGATGCTCTGGCAGCTGTCAACCAGGCTTCAGGAATATGTGCAATGGGCACCCTGCAGGGCACTGTCACTAGCGATGGAACCACTCCGCTTGAAGGCGTCATGATTTTTGCTGACAACGGCGCTGGTTTTACCAAAAAAATCTACAGCATGGCTGACGGCACATTCAGTACCGGTCTGACTGATGGCACTTATACTCTGACAGCCACCAAGTATGGCTATGAGGCACAGACTGTTTCCGGTGTGGTTATTGTTGAAGATGAAACCACCATTCAAAACTTTACCATGCCACAACTGGACATGTCACTAATCTCGGGTATTGTCTATGATGGCGGTGTGGAAGGCTTGGGTGAACACGGCTACCCGCTCTATTCCTCAATCCGTATCCAGACACCGGGCTTCGATGAGACCATCTTTACGGATCCCTTCACCGGCTACTACGAAATCGAAGTTGTCTCAGATACCGAGCTCACCTTCACAACCACTCCGGTTCCTGGTGGTTACGATCCTCTGGTCGAGTTGGTTACCGCCACAGGCGCCGAATACGAACATAACATTTACGTCCCGGTGGACGGCGCGGTCTGCGCGGCTCCTGGCTACCAACCGGATTACGACTTTTTCTACTCTTTTGAGAGCAGCGATGAAGGCTTTACGCCCGGCGGCACAACCAGCTTTGCCTGGGGCGACTTTACCAGTGGTCCCATGGCTGGACACAGCGGCACCAAGGGTATCGCCACCAATCCCGGCGGCTCCTACAATGCCAGCGAATTAGGTTGGATGGCCTCGCCTATGATCGATCTTTCCGGCAATGGAACAAATTCCACCGCTATTCAATGGTGGGATTGGAAGGACATTGAAAGCGCCAGTTACGACTGGGCGCGCCTGGACGTCACCAAAGACGGCGGAACTACCTGGATAACTGTTTGGGGGCCTGTTGGCGGCGTGACGGACACAGAATATCACCAGCAGACTGTCGTTTTGGATTCCTCGTACAATGTCTCCAATTTCCAGTTCCGCTTCTACTTCAAGAGCGACTCCTCTGTGCAGTATGAAGGCTGGTATGTGGATGATATCGGTTTGGTAAGTCTTCCTGTTCCTCCAGCCACAACCGTCTTCTCAACCAACTTTGACGCTGATAACGGCGGATTTGTCGCCAGCGGCACGAATTCCTCCTGGGCATGGGGTGCTCCTACCTCTGGTCCTGGTGCACCTTATTCAGCACCAAATGTTTGGGCAACTAACCTGGCTGGTAACTACAATAACAGCGAGGAATCCTATATTACCTCCCCGGTTATTGATCTGAGCGCTCATGTTGGTTTGGCTCCAACGGTCTCCTTTGTCCATTGGTACAGCAGCGAAAGTAACTCCTGGGACTATGGATCCGTGGAAGCCTCCATGGACGGTGGGGCAACCTGGAATGTCATCTGGCAGAAATTTGGCACTTCAGTTGATCCCTGGACGCCAAAATCCCTGCAGCTTGATCCCGCGTACGCGGTCAGCAACTTCCAATTCCGCTTCCACTTCCACTCCGACAGCTCGGTGAACAGTTATGCTGGCTGGTACATTGATGATGTGGTTGTGACCGTAGCAGAACCGGTGGTAGTCGCTGCGCCTTGCGTGGTCATCCCTGGCGGTGTTGTGGCTGGCTATGTATACGATGATTTAACTGAACTGCCTTTGGTCGGTGCAGACGTTTTCAGCGATACGGTTGAAACCCAAACCTTCTTTATCCCTGAAGATCCAGTAAGTGAAGGTCTGTATTGGGTCTTCCAACCAACTAGTGATAATCCTGAAGACGTTGAATTTACAGCTGCAAAAGCCTTGTATGGCAGCGATAATGAGACCGTCAGTGTTGATCAAGATACGATTAATGAGAAGGACTTCTACCTTGGCACAGGTCAACTGACCTTCAACCCTGGTAATTTCGAAGTCACCATGATGATGGGCGAAACTGCTCATACTGAAATCCTGACCATCGGGAACACTGGAACCTCTACCGCAGCCTTTGAACTGGTCGAAAAGGACAATGGCTTTGCACTACCTGAAATTTCAATCCCAACCTTCGAGGGTGAACTGGCCAAAGACACCCGACCTGTTTCCATGGGTCGTGCTCCTGAGGCAGCCGCCAATAGCCAAACAAAATCTTCCGCCAATAACCCATTTGCTGGCCTCCTTGCTGGCGCTCCGGCTTTCGCGGTCGACCTTGGTAACGATGCTCTGAAGTACATCCCCGATACGACGCTTCCGGGAACCTGGACCGATATTGGTACTACCATGACATCCCTCTATGCTGGTGACTTCCTGAGCGGCGACTTTACCGTTCTATATGCCATCAGCGATAACAGTAATCTTTATTCTGTCGACACCACAACCGGCGCTGCTCTCTTGATTGGCACAACCACGCCGCCTGCAGGGCAGACCTTCTCAGGCTTAAGTGGCACACCATTCGGTGAGATGTACGGTTTAACAACCGACTGCTCAGCCTCCAATCTGGTTACCGTTGATGTTGCCACTGGCGCGACCGTTGATCTCGGCGCACTAGCTGGCATTGGTTGTGGCATTGACCTTGCATACAACACGGATGATGACATGATCTACATTGTGGATCTCCTTACCGACAGCCTCTTCAAGGTTGATCCTGCCACACTGGCAGTCACACTGGTCGGTGGGCTTGGCGCTTCAGCTAACTACGCTCAGGGAATGGACTACGAAGAAGAGTCCGGTGTGCTTTACTGGGCAGCTTACACCACCTCTGGTGAGATGCGCATAATTGATATCACCACTGGTGCCAGCACGCTGGTTGGAGCCTTCCCAGGCGGGGCTGAGGTCGATTCCTTGGCCTTCACTACAGGTGGCAGTTCTGATGTCACCTGGCTATCCGAAGATCCCGTCAGTGGTGTAGTTCCTGATGGAGGAACAGTTCAAGTCAATATCATCTTTGACCCGACTGGCGCAAGTCTTAGCCAGCCCGGTGATTACATGGCTGAACTCAAGATCAAGCATGAGACACCCTACACCTATCCAAACATTCCGGTCGTACTGCATCTGGAGGCACCTTCGGATTATGGCACCTTTAATGGTCATGTTTACGGCTTTGAAGCCTGCGATGTCAATCCGGATGTCTTGAGCGGCGCGACGGTCAATTTCTGGCAAGGAAGCTCGATCGAGTTCACAACTACTACCAATGCCGAAGGCTACTTTAGCTATGCTGTTCCTGCAGGCACCTACGATATTGAGGTGTTGATGGATGGCTATGTTTCACAAATCGAATTTGGTCAGGTTGTTGCTGGAGGATCAACCCTCACGGTTGACTTCACCTTACGACTGGATGCTCCTTGTATCAGTGTTATTCCGACAGCCCTTGAGCAAACTCAGGCTGCCGATACCGTTACAACCCAAACCTTGAAAGTCTCCAATACTGGTGCTGGAGAGGGTGAGTTTGAACTGATTGAACTGCCATTTGCAGGAATTTTGGCGGATCAACTGTTGCAAGACCCCAGCTTCGAAGCATACACTCCCAATCCATACTGGGATGAATTCTCCGCAACTTATGGAACCCCACTCTGTACAGTTGATGATTGCGGTACCGGTACTGGTACTGGACCTAATATTGGTGATGTTTGGACTTGGTTCGGCGGCTCAGCGTCTGGTGATTCAGGTTACGTCTCCCAAGAGGTGGATATACTACCCGGTACAGCTGAGATAAGTTTCTATGCAGAGCAATATGTTTGCGGCGCGGCAGGAGCAAGTAATTACATGTCTCTGGTGATCGATGATACAGAAATATGGAGAACTGATGGTACTGATCCAGCCTGCGGTGTGCTTGGCTATCGTCTCGTAACTGTAGATGTTAGTGATTATGCTGATGGTGGCACGCATGAAATCATGTTTGACTCGGTAACAGTAGATGGAGCAAATTTCTTCCTCGATGATGTTGAGTTGAACCTGGAAGCTGGCGGAGACGTTCTGTGGCTCTCTGAAGATCCCATTGCAGGCGTTGTCCCGGGAGATGATTTTGTGAATGTAACAATCACATATGACTCAACCGGATTGGCTGAGGGTGATTACTTTGCCACTTTGCGTGTCAAGAATCCGCCCGCTACAGCAATCAACGTACCGGTAACCCTTCATGTTGGTGGTTTACGGTATATCTACCTGCCTTTGATCCTCAAGTAAGGTTCAGGTAAAAATAGGAAAAGAAGCCCTGCCTCTGCAGGGTTTCTTTTTGTATCCTATCGGTAATCGATGATCAATTCTCACATCAAGAAATGGCCACTAATTAAAGTGTTATTCTACAATGGATCCCATCTGATATATTGCTTTATTTGACGATCGGTTAATCCATCTGTCAGCTCCTATAGTGGTATAATAGTTTAGTTACATTGACACCCAATTAGTAAGGAGAATACCCATGTCCGGACATTCACATTGGTCCACGATCAAACGTAAGAAAGGCGCTGCTGACGCCAAGAAAGGTGCCGTTTTCACGCGCCTGGCACGCGAAATTGCTCTCGCTGCCCGCCGAGGTGGAGGAGACCCCAGCATGAACGTTGGCTTGGAGCTCGCCATCGATCGCGCCAAGAACAGCAACATGCCCAAAGACAGTATTGAACGTGCCATCAAACGCGGAACCGGCGAAGACAAAGACGGTGCCGAATTGGAAGAAATCACTTACGAAGGCTATCTTGGACGAGGCACTGCAGCCATCATTGAGTGTGTGACCGAAAACCGAAATCGTACTGTTGCCGATTTACGCCATCTCCTCTCAAAGGGCGGCGGTGAAATGGCAAGCAATGGTTCTGTGAGCTGGCAGTTTGATCGGAAAGCCGTCTATTCTGTAAAATCTGACGGAAAAAACTTTGATAAAGCCTTTGAAGCCGCGCTTGAAGCGGGAGCAGACGACGTCACAGAAGAAGATGGCTACATTGAAATTGTTGGTACTGCCGATACATTCAAAGCCATTCACGAAAGCCTCATTGCAGCTAAACTTCAGATTGAAGATGCCGGTGTTCGGATGATCCCGAAACAGGAAGTGGAATTGAATTTTGATGAGACGGTTTCCGTGCTCAAACTGATCAACGCCATCGAAGAAAACGATGACGTTCAAAACGTCTATTCCAACCTGAAGTTCGGTGACGAACACGTTGAAGCCCTCGACAATTAATGATCGTTTTAGGGATTGACCCCGGAATAGCTATCACCGGATACGGTTTGATCAGGCTCAATGACTTGAACGAACCAGAACTGATCAAACATGGCGTAATCAATTCAACGGCTGAAGGCGATACCTCCAGCCGTTTGATTTATCTTTACCATGAACTGACTGAACTGATCGAACGATACAAACCCGAATATACAGCAGTGGAAAAGTTGTTTTTCCAGAAAAACCAGAAAACTGCCATGGCGGTCAGTGAGGCACGGGGCGTGATCACCCTTTGCCTCGCTCAACACCATCTACCGATGGCAGAGTATTCCCCAAATGCGATTAAGCAGGCAGTAACCTCTTACGGTAATGCTGACAAAAAACAAGTCCAGGAAATGGTAAAGATCAGCCTCCATCTCGATGAAATCCCCAAACCTGATGATGCTGCTGATGCTTTGGCGACCGCCCTTTGCCATCTGGGCTATCTTCAGATGCAGCGTTTAATTGAGGATTGATGATCAGCAGCACCAGCAACCCGCGCATTAAAGCAATACGCAAATTAGCGGATTCCAAAGAACGCTCTGCCACCAATACTTTCCTTGCAGAGGGCTTGCGTGTGGTGGGTCAGGCTGTCGATTCGGACGTGCATATCCAGGAATTGCTTTATTGTGAGGATCTCCTGATTAGTGACTATGGTAAAAGTCTGGTCAAAAAACTCAAACAAAACACTTCCGTTGAGATCATTGAAGTCAGCAAGGAAGTTTTCGAAAGCCTGGCACGTAAGGACAAACCTCAGGGAATTGCCGCAGTTATCCGCCAAAAGTGGGCAGACCTTAATGATTTTTCAAGCGTCGATCGTGGGATCTGGGTCGCTTTGGAAGCCGTGCAAAACCCGGGAAATTTGGGCACAGTTCTGCGAACTTGTGATGCTGTTGGTGCCAAAGGTTTGCTCTTACTTGATCATTCCACTGACCCTTATGACCCGGCAGCCATCAAAGCATCCATGGGCGCAATCTTTACTGTGCCCGTCTTTAGAGCTGACCTGGCTGTCTTAGAGCTTTTCTTACAACAAAATCCGGCTCTAAGCACGATCGGCACTTCCGATAAAGCAGATAAAGATTGCTTCGAATTTGACTATCCTGACCCAATCCTGCTATTGATGGGGAGCGAGCGGGAGGGCTTATCTGCCTCTTATCAGCAACTTTGTCAGACCATGATCAGCATCCCTATGGAAGGGGATTGTGACTCACTTAACCTCTCTGTTGCAACTGGTGTTATGCTTTATCAAATCTATAACCAACATAGAAAAAAGGTGCGATCATGATCAATTCACTCAACGGGATTATCAGTTACATTTCAAACGATGCCCTCACATTGGATGTGCAGGGGGTTGGTTTTGAGGTTTTTGTCGACAAACATCTCTTGGCAGAGCACCAGGTTGGCGATCCTCTACGTCTCTTGATCCACATGGTGATCCGCCAGGATCTGTTAGCTCTCTATGGCTTTACGACCCAGGAAGAAAAAGCGATTTTCAACCTATTACTGGGAGTCGATGGCATTGGACCCAAACTGGCACTTTCCATTCTTTCCAACCTTTCCATCGATAACATCCGGAATGCCGTCCTGGCTGAAAAACCGGAATATTTCGTGCGCGTACCCGGTGTCGGCAAGAAGACCGCCCAAAAAATTATCATCCATTTGCAAGGGAAATTCCCTGACATCGGAAATTACCAGGCGTTCAAGGGGTCCAGCAGTGATGACGAAGTGATCGAGTCATTGGTTGCGCTTGGATTTAGCGTGGTTGAAGCGCAGACTGCCGTTCAAAGCATCCCGAATGACTTTAGTGAGGATGTGGAAGAAAGGCTGCGCTACGCCCTGCAGTTCTTCTCAAGTCTGTAGCTGGCTTCCAACTTTTCGTTTTCCAGGCATAAGTTTCTGGTCATTCAGGCATCCTAAAACGATGCTATCAATGGTAAAATTGCTACGTTATTTCAAGTTACGACAGGAAAATTATGGGACTTTCACGAGAATTAGGTATCGACCTGGGCACGTACAACACCCAAATTGCAGAGGGTAATCAAATCCTGATCCAGGAACCGACCGTTGTCGCGATTGTCGTGGATGAAATGAAGCTGGTTGAATATGGTACGACAGCCCTGGGAATGATGGGCCGAGTGCCTGAATCGATCGAGGTTGTTCGTCCACTCCGCAATGGAGTCATCGCAGAATACGAGCTGACTGAGATTTTCATGCGTGAAATGATTCGAAAAGTAACCGGACCAACCCTTTTTTTCCGTCCCCGCCTGATCATCTCCACACCCTATGGTGTCACCAGTGTTGAACGAAGAGCTGTGCAAGAGGCTGGATTAGGCGCTGGAGCACGCGATGTCAACCTCGTACCGCAACCCTTGGCAGCAGCGATTGGTATCGATTTACCAATAAACACACCCACCGGTAACATGATCATTTCACTCGGTGCCGGAACGACCCAGGCTGCTGTGGTTTCCATGTCCGGTATTGTCAGTGCTGAAACCAGCCGAACAGCTGGTCTACGGATCGATGACGCCATTATCAACTATGTCCGAAGAAAATACGGTCTGATCATTGGTCAAACAACGGCTGAACAGCTCAAACTGAACATTGGCGCGGCAATTCCCACTGAAGATGAAAAAACTATGGAAATCCAGGGACAGGACCAGGTTGCCGGGTTGCCAAAACCGGCATCTTTGACCACCAACGAAATCGTGGATGCCATGCAGCCGCCGCTTGAAGAGATCGTTGCCACCATTCGGCGCGTGTTGGAAAAAACACCCCCAGAATTGATCTCCGACATCATCGACCGCGGTGTCGCCCTCTGCGGCGGCACATCGTTGATGAAAGGGCTTGATAAATATCTGACAGTTGCACTTGGTATCCCCGCCTATGTTGTAGAAAACCCGGTCACCTGCACGGTGGAAGGTCTGGCAAAGGCGTTTCCCATGCTGGAAGTTATCCAAAGAAGCCAATCAAGATAATATAAAACAGGGGTGATTTTTATACTTGGTTAGAGATTGTCTCTTCCCACATGTAATCGCTGAATTCACAGTCGTAGACGGAAAATATCAGCTTCCAGTCGTCAAAAAAATAATAAGGGTAAAGTTTCAAATAAATTCGTGATCTATTTACTTCAAATAATAGGTCATCATCTGTAGTTTTAATACCGGATCGATGTTTGATACCTTTACACCCTCCGGCACTTCCAATGCAACCGGGGCATAATTTAATATTGCCTTAATTCCGCACTTCACCAGGCGGTCACAGACCATTTGGGCGTGTTCGGCTGGTACAGTGATGGCAGCAATGTCGACCTTCAAGGCACAGATCTCATTCTCCAACTCATTGACGCTCTTTACCTCCATGCCGCCATGTTTCTTACCGATCACCTTGGGTGAATCGTCAAATGCTGCAATGATCTCGAATCCTTTTCGGCTGAAACCATCATAATTAAGCAGTGCCTGACCGACATGCCCAACTCCGACCAGCACAACCTGCCAAATCTGGTTCAGATTCAAGATATTTCATGATGACTCCATCAGTGAAATGATGTCGTAACCGGTACCTTTTTTGCCAAAACCTCCGAAATAAGAAAAATCCCGGCGGATCTGTGATGAGGTTATCTTCAGCCTGTCTCCTAACTCCGACGAGGAAACGACGCTTTTCCTTCTTTAAAAGTTGATTCAGAGTTTGCACATAGAGCGTATCTGGAGATCAGTTTCAGGAACTTGTTCATTTTTCATGGTTGCCTTGGTTATAATTTCTCTCATAAAACGATTAGTTTTGAGTTTGATGTTATCATAAAAGGAATATATTATCTATAGTGAATTCGTTTTTCCTCGATTAATATATTCAGTGAGACCTCTCTGGAAGGAGTTCATTATGAAAACCGGTAGTATCATCTCTTACATTCTGGCAGCGATCGCGATAATCCTCTCGTTTCTGTTTATCCTGGGTTCCTTTAGCCCGGACGGAAGCTCCTCATGGCTCGTGGTAGGGATAATTGGATTAATGATTGGCTTCGCCTGATTTTTGCAGGCGTACGCCTGGCTGCCAAAGCCAAAGCAGCGGGTGATACAGTCTATAACGTAAACCTTGATCTGCCTGGAAACATCCAGATGGACACCGTAAAATGCCAGTCTTGTGGTTCCCCGCTCAACCCCACGGATATTAAATTGTCAATGGGGCTGCTGGTGCAATGCCAGTTGCGGAACCACCTATCAGATCACCGAGGAGCCCAAATGGTAACAACGAGATTTGACAAACGCTTCCTCCTGGTAGCGTTCGGTTTGTTGTTGGTTTTTGCTGGCGATCCTGCCTGCCACGCCTTCGAATGCCCAGACCTACCGATTCTCCTTGCCAACTTACGAGGTGGAAGCATACATTGAAGCAGATGGCAGTCTGACACTCCGCTATTACATGGTTTTTCAGAACGACCCGTCAGCCAGCCCGATCGATTTCGTCGATCTGGGATTGCCTTATGCCAATTACAACCTGGGCGCCATCGAGGCAACGATCGATGGTCAACCCATGCCAGAGATCAATGATTCTGCCTATGTTACGGTGCTGAACTGGCTTTGAAGAACCTGGCGATCCAGCCCGGCGCTCAAGGCACGGTCATAGCCACTGTACCAGGCATAACAGACATCCTTTTTCCTTACGACCAGCAGATAGGGAAAATTACATCAATTTCCAATTTACACAACTTCTTTGATCTGTCAAATGACCGTTCGCAAAATACTGAATACCGCATGACCATCGTCCTCGCCAGCAGTTGGTGCGGACCAAGGTGTCTATTACAATCCCCGCAACTGGCCTGGTGAAGACATCAGTGAGTCGGCACTTACCCAGGATAATCGTGTTTACTACTCCTGGTTTACTAGCAACGCCAATGTGCACACTGAATATGAATTTGGTGCTGCCTTTCCAGCCAGTGCCATCCCGGCAGGTGTCATCGCTGACCCCGAAGATTATGAAGAATACGCTCCTACCGGTGATGTGAGCGGCTTTGGTGGTTTTTTTGTCAACCTGCTGCGCAGCCTGCCCTGCATTATTGGCGTTCTGTTTTTCCTTGGCGTTGGGATATTTTCCAGAAAGGTAAGCCAAAACAAACCTCTGCCCGAAAATTGCAGTATTTTCCGCCGAAATTAGCCGTCGATGGGAAAGGAATCCGGAGGGGTTTGACCGCAGTTGAAGCTGGTATTTTGCTTGGGAACCTCTTGACAAAATCCTTACGATGGTTCTTTTCGGTCTGCTGAAAAAGAAGCGATCACGGCCTTGGAAAAGAGCCCTTATCCATCAAGCAAAACGAACCATTGCCGGAAGGTCTCTATGAATATGAGACCAATTTCATCAAAGCTTTTCGAAACCGGTAAGGACAAGCAGCGTCGTTCTCTCCAGGCTATGTTGATCCAATTGGTTGATGTGGTCCAGGATAAGATGAAGGGCTTCAGCCCAACTGAAACGAAAGACTACTACACTGATATCACCAGGCGCGCCTGGCTGGCTGTGGAAGGTGCCCAGACACCCGAGATCAAGAGCGCTCAATTTGACCACACCCTGGAATGGACCATGCTGGACGATCAGTTCAACAATCGCACAGCAAACCTTCGTGAACACACCAGTGTTTATTCCGCGTTGGTGGCACCTTTACAATCCAGGATTTTCTGCCAGCCCTGCTGTTGGCGGGTCTTCCGGTCTTGCCAGCCCCGTGGCATCGGTTTCCGGTGGTAGCGGATCAAACCATCTATCTCCATGCCCAACATCCCTGGATCGGACTTTGCTGCTTCGATCATCAATGGCGCTACAGCAGTCTCAGCAGGATTGTTGGCGATCTGACCGGCTTCACTGGTGCGGTCACCAATCGGACCAATCCAATCCCGGTCAGTCGACCCAGCAGTGGCTCCAGCGGTTTCCGCGGAGTGTGGAGGTGGTCATTCCTGCGCCTGTGCCTGCGCCTGTGCTGGGTGTGCCCAGTGCCTGTGCCGGTGGGGTCAGAATTTGGATCGCTGCTGATGAATGAAACTTTACTTGCTCTGCCGGAACCCGGAATATATAAATTTGACATCTCAGAAGAGAGTCAGAAATCCAGGCTGCATCTTCGTGTCGACGAAGATCTATCCGGATTGCTGGTCATCAATGCATCCAGGATCATTTACCTGAACCAAAGTGCCTTACTGATGGCATACCTTTACCTGAATAAGGTTGATCAATCTGAAGCTATTGACACTTTACTGGATAGGTTTGAGGTGCAGAGAGCGACCTTCAGGCAGATTATGAGGCTACTATTGCGAAAATCGAAGCGCTGGTCGACGAAAACAGCCATGACTGTCCTATTTGTGATCTCGGTTTATCTACTAATATGCCCTTTTCTGCCAAACCAAGCGCGCCCTATCGCATGGACCTGGCAATCACATACCGCTGTAACAACGATTGCGCCCATTGCTACAACGCCCGCACACGGAACTATCCTGAGCTCCTCAACTACTGAATGGAAAAAGGTAATTGACAAACTTTGGGAGATCCGCATCCCGCATGTTGTTTTTACCGGTGGTGAGCCCACGCTCCGAAATGATTTACCTGAATTGGTTGCCTATGCCGATCAAAAGGGCATGGTCACTGGAATCAACACCAATGGTACCCGCCTTGGGGACCAGGCGTTTCTGAACAGCTTGGTTGAAGCTGGGCTTGACCATGTTCAGATCACGCTTGAGTCCCATGATGCCCAAATTCACGACCAAATGGTACGTAGAACAGGAGCCTGGCAAAAGACGCTGGCAGGATTACGCAACGTTGTCAACAGGAAGTTGTACGTAATGACCAACACCACGCTGCTCAACAACAATGCCGGAGCGCTTCGCGAAACGCTTGAATTTCTGGCGTCTGAGGGTGTGCCCACCGTCGGATTCAACGCCTGATCTATTCCGGCAAAGGCAAGACAGTGGATACCGGTCTGAGAGAATCAGAGCTGCCGGGCTTACTTTCGCTGGCAATCGAGATGACCAACAAAAACCACCAACGTCTGATATGGTACACCCCACCCAATATTGCCACTTTGATCCGCTCATGCTCGATTTGGGAATCAAGGGCTGTACTGCGGCATATTACAATATGTGCGTGGAACCAGACGGCGCCGTGATCCCCTGCCAATCGTATTACCAGGCAGCTGGAAACATCCTCAGCGACCCCTGGATCCAAATTTGGAACCATCCCCTTTGCCTGAGCCTGCGCAACCGACTGGATATCCCTTCAGAATGTAGGTATTGTGATTTTTGCAGGAGTGCGGCGGAGGCTGCCCGCTTGCCAGAGATCAACAATAACCGCACCCTATATATCGTGATTTAGTGATCAGCAGGAGATAAATATGCCTCAACCACTACGCGCAACAGCCTCTCTTTTGAGCCCACACCCACTGGTTTTTATTCCTATCACACGCCCGATGGTTCACCAAATCAGTACCGCCTGCATTTATGGTCTTGCCCGATGAAACAGGTATCCTGATCGTCAACGCGGCGTCCATCCTGCGTCTCAACCAAACCGGAACGTACTTTGCCTGGCTGGAGATGCAGGAAAATCTGAGAGCGAAATCCTGAAGCTTGCCCTGCAACGTTATAACGTCGAGGAAGCAATCCTCCAGGCTGATCTGAAGCGTTTCGATAACGAAATCTTAACCATCATTAATAACCCCGATCAAGCGCCCATGCTTACCAATACAGGCTTTGATAGTCTGGTAACAGATTTACCGACAGATTTCCCCTTGCGTATTAATCTCTGTTTGACCGACCGTATTGAGGAGTCGCAATCCAGCGAATACCAGGAACTCTCCACTGAACAATGGAAAATTCTCATCCGTAAAACCTTCGATGCGGGAATTCCTCAGGTTATTTTCATTGGTGGTGAACCAACCCTGCGGTCAGATCTGGCTTGAATTACTGCGTTACACAGAAGAGCTTGGTATGGTCTCCGGACTGATCTCTGCCTCACCTCATATCTACCAGGACCAAAATACCCTGGATGCGTTTTTGGATAGCGGGCTTGACCATCTGATCATAGAGTTTGACCTCAAAAAGGAGAAGATGCAAGCCAATTGAAAAGGATTTTTGATCAGGATCTTTTCACCTGTGTCCGTTTCCCTGTTCATGATCGTTCTGATCTCTACTCCTGGGCGATCGGATTGGTCGACGCCGGTGCGAATGCTCTCAGTTTCTATCCCGTTGAACTTGAGGCTTACGATGAAACAGCCCATCTCAACCAGCAACTTTCCAACAAAGCAATCGTGATTGAACATGACCGCCCCTACCCAGTCCAACCAGCCTCGATGAGCCAACACATTCGGCTCTTCAGCCCCGAAATCTCGGAGAACGAAGCCACCTTTATACCATTTTGCCTGATGGTTCATTAATCCGTCAAGACTTACTGATGCACCTCCTGGGCAATCTGATCAGTGCTGGTTGGCGTGAACTTGTTGTAAAAGAATAAAATAATGCAAGGAGACTGTATGAAAACTGCTGATTGGCACAACCGTTATCTGATGCAAGCCCGATGGACTAAAACCTGCGACGTTTTATCTTCGATAAACTCAAAGCGACTTCTGGTCAGACCGTTCTTGAAGTGGGTTCAGGGACTGGCGCCCTATTCCCTGACTTTGAGTACGGGTTGAAACCTTTCGGGGTGGACATCGATCTGGAACGGTGTGAATTTTCATTGAGTCAATCACCACTAGCGCCAGTAGCTTGTGCAGATGGCTTCCGGCTGCCATTCAAAAGTGGAAGCTTTGATTTCACGGTTTGTCATTACTTCCTCTTGTGGCTCAAGAATCCCCCAGGAAGTGATCAAGGAAATGAAACGTGTCACCAAAGCCGGCGGTTACGTGGTAGCCTGCGCAGAACCGGACCTCAGTCCCGCATCGATTTTCCAGAATTGTTTCAGAGCACATTGGTTGATGCAGAACCACTCGCTCGCGTTTCAGGGTGTTAACCTGAGCATGGGTAGAAAACTGGGCTGGATGATGAGGGAGGCAGGTCTGCAAGGTGTGCATCTTGGATTGCTTGCCGGCGAATGGCGACAACCTTCACTGGATGCTTTTGAATCAGAATGGGATATGATCGCCTACGATCTTGGCGGCATGGCTCCCATAGAACGGATCCTGGAGATCAAGGAAGAAGCAATGGAAAGCTGGCTCAAGGGTCAGGCAACCATATTCATCCCTACCTTCTACGCGCACGGCAAACTATAGGTTGGCTCCTGCTAAGTACACAGATTAAGGAATTTATGAAAAAAACGAGGCTTGCCCTTGTGTTAAGTTTATTCGTTTTGGTTTTTTCCTTGGTACCCCAGGAAGCCAAAGCTCAAATAGGTGTCCCTGTTTGTCCTCTGAATAGTTCAGTCAATACGATACTTACTGAGATCAATCATGACAGCATTAGTAAATGGATACGTAACTTCAGCGGGGCGGATTCAGTTTTGATCAGTGGAATTCCAGGAATTATCAAAACCCGTTATTCTTCGAAACTTTTCTCGTCAGACGTGAACGCATTGGCGTACGAATATCTGCACCAGGAACTACTGCAGCTTGGTTATGAGCAAGGCAGCACGCTCACTGATCATGTCTACACAACACCTTATCTCCAGACACAATCAGAAGATTCAGTTGACATAATCAAAAATTCTTACCTGGAAACATTCACTCGTCTCGATTCAGGGTTAAATGCTCATCTTCCATTCAATGAACCAAAGCAAGTTGCCACCTGGAAAAACAAAGTTGTTACAATACCGGGTCATGGAACGAATTCCGATGAGATCGTCCTCATAACTGCTCATATGGACAGCACATCCTCCCAGCCATGGACGCTTGCACCAGGTGCTGAAGATAATGCCAGCGGAATTTCCGCATTAATGGAAGCTGCCCGGCTGTTACGCCTCTACAAATTTGACCGTACCATCAAGATTATCTTTTTTACTGGTGAGGAACAGGGTTTATGGGGTAGTGAAGCATATGTTGCGGACCATCCTTCAGAAATGGAGCATATTGTGGGTGTGGTTAACCTGGACATGTTTGGTTATGATAACGATCAGGACTTGTGCATCGAATTGCATGTCGGAACCATGGCTGCTTCCAATCAGGTTGGAACATGTTTCACCGAAGTTAACAATAACTACAACCTGGGCTTAACCTACGATTACTTAACTACTGGCGCAATTCGTGCTTCCGATCACGCTTCCTTTTGGGATGCGGATGTAGGTGCGATTGAAGTCCTTGAGAATTATGAAGAGCATGACGAATCTTATGGTTGCAATGGAACCGAGGATCGAAACCCACACTATCACACGATCACAGACACCATAGATAAGATGTACATGCCTGCCACACTGGCAACTGTTCAAGCAGGCGTCGGAACCACTGCCAGCCTGGCAAAACCGTTAGGCAAATGCTTTGCCTCTGACCCGCAAATCACTGCCAGCGCTCTAACTGATTCCATTCTCTTGAATTGGGAAGATATTGAAGATGCAGACGTTTACAACGTGTTTCGTAGCAAGACAACCTGTTCAGGCTCATTCACCCGGCTTGGTCAAGTGAGCTCTACCAGCTTTGAGGACACAAACATTGAATTCGGTCAAGATTATTTTTACAAAGTCGAGGCAGCTGAAACCGGAGCTGTTTGCTTCTCGCAACTTTCGAATTGCGCTCAAGCCAGGCTGGAAGAATCGGTTTTCTATGACATCTATATTCCTCTTTTGATCACGGGGGAATGAGATTTCATTTTTATCGGTAAACCAGCCGACCTTCCACTTCTCGTTTGATCGCCTGATGTTCGCGTAAATATTCATCGATCACCGATTGCATGGAAGTTGCTAATACCCTGGGTGGGTTTAGCTCGCTTAGCTCTTCCATTGTGAATCCAAGATTTTCCTGGCAATTGATCGCGTGATAGGATTGCAGTCCAATTTGGTAAGTTCGATCAGGATCTACAGGGTTGTCGCCAATTTCCAGGCTGACCAAGCGTTCAAAGACCTCATCGTATACTGCTTTCACGCCATGGTTGACCTGGTAACATTCTCCCTCTCCGTTACGGTTTTCTTTTCTCATGATATAGGTGAAAAGCTGTTCTAACTGCTTCCCGGTAATTGTGTAGCGGGAATAGGTGTCATCATAGGGAAAGAGCTGTTTGAGATCCCTGAGCGTTACTACGGGACCTAACTCCTTCATTCGGATCGAACCGCTTCCGATGAATGCAACATCAAGATCCCAATTTTCAGCAAAAATGTCGGAGATAAGGTCCCCTAACTCGGTTTCTACCTCTCGGTTTGGATGTGTTAATACTTGCGCCATACGGCAAAGCAGTGTGTTGTATTTGGCATCCACTGCTGTTTTGTATGAATGAATGAATTTATTCAGTTCGAGGTCAGGCTTAATCCCCGACGAACGGATTGGCACCAGGCGCCATTTCCAGTCTACGATGGAATTCGTGTCATCATCCACCAGGATATCAAATCGACCAACCTGGTCTGTTCCAACCGCAGCCTGCGCAATGAGAATATCATTGACGATCTCGGGCTGGTCCATGTAACTGTGGGAATGTCCGCCAAGAATGATATCTACGCCCCACTCCGGTTTAAGCATTGCTGCAAGTTCCTTGTCCGAGTCGAGACCGATATGAGTAAGCAAAATCGTTAGATCGATGTCGTCGTTTTTGTAGGCATCACAAATTCGTCCAATTTCCGTAGCGGCATCTTCCAGGCTGATAAAAGTGCCGATCTGGCAATCCAGTTTGAGAGCATCCAGCACCGCTTCAGTAACTATTCCGATAAACAGAATATCAAAGTCATCGACAGTTTTGATAAGGTAAGGCAGCATCAGGCGCTTGTTGTACTTTTTTATGTACATGTTGGCATTGATGATCGGAAAATTGGCAAGTTTATCCAGGAACAACAACTGGGGCAGTCCGTAATCCAACTCGTGATTGCCAAGGGAGGCGCAGTCGGGTGACAAGTAATTCATGATCTCAATTGTGCTGATACCTTTGAATTCGGAATCAATAATTGAGCCTTGCACCATATCACCTGAAATTGTGTACAAAACGTTCTTTTCTGATGCCCTTACCTCGTTGATGTATCCGGATAACAAGGCAATACCTCCTATTGCTTCGCCTGTTCCGGCTTCGAGTTCTGCCAGGAAATCGCCATGCATATCATTGGAATGTAATATTGTAAATCGCTTGGTATTCATGCAAGTCTCCTTGGAATTTTGAGCTGAAAAATATTAAGTTGTTGATCAAAATTATGTATGTATTATTATATCTTGTGTAAAGCTACATTCAAACATCAGGTGTACAAATGAATCGGATATTTCATAGTCTTGTGAATCTGGTCAAGTTCATAGCAAAAAATTTCCTTTGAAGGCAGCGGACCTTAAATTGAAAAAAACAGCCAGGAAACTAAAACTTGCAACGATCTATCAGGCAAAGTTCGGACCGGCGAGGACGGAATTAAGGAGACAAGCGGTAAAGATCCTTATGGCATGAGAAGGCTGGCAAGAACGATGTTCGCAAAATTCAGTTTGTAACTCCCAATAATTCGTTTCAAAACTACTCACATCCAGGTAATGCGAACATTTCCTGAAAGGTCATCCCGAACCGATCGATAAAATATTGCGTCATCAGATCCACCGAATGCAGGTAGATATCTACTATTGCCGGGTCGTTGTAGGCTTGGATGAAGTACTGCTCCACACTCAAATTTTCGTAACTGCACCATTCATCCTCATGCTCTTTGGTATCAAGAAAGTAATAAAATGCTGCTCCTCCCTGGTTGTTATCATCTGCAGAAACCCGTATTTTGTTACTATCGAGATGATAAGTTGCCACGATGCGGTATTCGTCACTGATCGGCGTGAAAAAGCGCACATCGAAGTCCTTTCCGCCCCATTCTGGTCTGTGGATTTCGAGGTTATAGTCCCAATCACCCCGTTGCTCGTACAGGCAAACCGCATTATCCTTGTCCGGGTAAAAACCAAGGCTCTTGAGGGATTTCGGCTCGAAAGGCAGGGCAAAAAGTGTATCAGGGCTCAAATTAAAGACTTGCCTGATCACATCCTCAAACAATGATACAGGCGCAAGTAACACATCTTCGCCTTCTCTGCTGCCAAGCGCTCTGCCAACAATCGCTTCGAAGCGTTGGCGATCCTCTTCTCCGAGGTTTAAGTTGTCTGTTTTTGCGTCGTATACATAGTTCACATCCATTTTTCCGTCTGTATAGATTTGAACAACATAAGCATCGATATCGCCATAATAGCCGACAGACATTTTGTATTGATCATCAACATACAACGAAATTCTGATGATGTCTCTGTCCCATTCCATTTCAGACATACCCCAGGAAGAATGGTTGATTACAACAGAAGCTTCGTCGCTATCAAATCTGGCTTGTTTGCTATTGTTGTCCATAACAAAGCCTAATTCCTGGAGCGTGGAAGGCAGGATGAAATCCTTTTGCTCGAGGTTGGGGTAAATTTCAGATAGAACAAACCAGTCTTCCACCGAAGTCTTCGCCAGAAACAGGCGCTTGAGGTTTGTCAGCGATGCCAGAGTCCATAAATCTGAGATGGATGAGTTATCTAACACCAACACTTCAAGGTTGGAAAGATTAACAAGCGGGCTGTAGTCCTCTGCTGTACAGTCTGAAAGGATCAGACTCCTCAGGCCTGTCAATTCGCTTAAGGGGGAAAGATCGACCAGTTGGTTTCCAGCAAGGGAGAGAAACTTTAGTTTATGCAAGCCTTGCAGGGAACTAATATCGCTGATCGAATGATAGGAAAGATCCAGATACTCCAGGTTGGTGAAGTTCTCCAGACCAGAAATTTGTTGGATTACATCCTGACTCGTCTCATACTTCTGCCATTCATTACTCAGGTCCAGCCTTGTAACTGTCTGCGCTTCTGCGAGCGATAATGCTCCACTTGATTTTCCGATGGTCGCGCGCATCAAGGCTTCCAGAACCGGGTCAGCAAATGCAACCATCACAACAGAGTCTGTTTCCGCAATTTCTGGCGGGGTCGAGGTTGAGCGTGTGGCTTCGGTTTCCTCTTTTATGCTTTCCTCCGTTGATGCAGGTAGCATGCAGGAAGGGAGATTGAAGATGAACAGGATAGCCAAACATGCCAAACAGATTTTTTTCATAACAAAGCTCCAGTTGTGAAGTAGCTAAATGGAAATGAACAAAGCAGATGAATTCTTGCCCTTTCTTCAATGAAATATGGTCTGAAAAATCAATTTCAACGAAGAATTTCAAAATTATATCGCACTACTATTTTGATGATATTCATTTTTACAATGGATAATAACAAGACCCTGGGATTTCTCCCAGGGTCTTTTCTGTCGGGGCGAAAGGATTTGAACCTTCGACCTCTTGCACCCCATGCAAGCACGCTAGCCGGACTGCGCCACGCCCCGATAGGCAGTTATTATACACATTGTCGGTTTTTTCGCAAGGCTTTTGCTCCGATCAAAAAGGCTCAATCAGTCTTTTCAATTCGCCGCTTTCCAAATCCAGGATCACAAAAGAGCGATCATCAACCTTTTTTCCACCTAACGAACCCGGATTGATGACACGGGTTTTACCCACTATTTCATACTTATAACGGTGCGTATGTCCATGGAAAACATAATCATTGGTTCCTGATTCAATTGCCTTCCTGAGGTCGGAAAGCACATGCCCATGGGTCACAAATACCTTTTTTGAACCCAGAACCAGATCAAGATTGTCATCCGCACAATTTTGTGTATTAAACCACCGTACCCGTTGTTCGATCTCCATGCCAAAATCGCCATTCCCAAAAGCGCAGTAAAGAACAAAATCACCAAAGTAATCCAAAACACCCGGCTCGGTAACATCACCGCAATGAATGATGGCATCTATATTTTCAGAGATGAGAATTTGCCTTACCGCCTGTATATTATTCAGGTTATTGTGTGTGTCACTGATCACTGCAATTTTCATACTGGCTCCTTTTGTCAGGTAATTTTAGTTTATCCTTATCCATATGGTAAAATTTCCTAATCAATGACCCCACTCGGAGCATCACTATGACAACATCTTTAGAAAAAGGAATCGAAGCAGCCAAGTCCGGTTTGATGGAAGAGGCTTTGGGACATTTGAAAGATGCGATCGTCGAAGAACCCGAGAACGCCAATGTGTGGGTCTGGCTTTCCGCCATCATCGAAGACGAAGACAAACAAACCATTTTTCTCAAGAAAGCACTTGAGATCGATCCGGGCAACCGCCCAGCCCAACGCGGCTTAGCCTTCATTGAACGCAAGAAGTATATTCCGCCCAAACCAGGCGAGAAACTTTCGGATTACACCCGCCCGATTGGCGTTTTTAATAAACCTCCCATCAGCCCTTCCCAGGCTGCCGCCCATGTTGCCGCTCAAAATCCCATGCCAGAGCCAGCCGTTTCAACCAAGTCTGAAACTCCGAATTTGTTGCAGGCTTCCCAAACCTCGACAACCACACGTACACGTAAACCCTGGCTGGATATCATGCTATACGGGTTGACACTAATGGTGTTTATCATCATCGGCATCCTGATCGGTTCCACTTTGCTCAATGTTGATATTCCTTACCTCAGCCGACCCACCCAGGTTCTCTCAGTCTTGCCCCCGGCTAATGGCATATTCATCCTTGAAAATGAACAATATGTGGAAATGGCAATGAACCAGGTGCTTCCAGAAGGCACAGATGGCGTTCCAGTCACCAAAAATCTGAAACCGGAAATTGTGGTCAACACTTTAGTAGTCAATTTGAACCGACTGGAGTTGCACGATCAGAAAGACCAACTGATAGCTTACCAGGCTGTTCCTGCAGAAAACAATATCCATATACTCACTCCTGAAACCGATTTGGAACCCGGACGTTACTGCTTGGTTTATTCCCTCAATCCCAATAAGGGTGAGAATCTCTATTGGTGCATGTTGGTGGAAGAAATCGAACAGCCATATCCTTAATATTTTTTCAGGAGCTTCCCATCGAACTTAACACAATCATTCAAAAAGAGACGCTGGCAGACCGCGTCAAGTCGTATCAGATCTATTCCCCTTACATTGCCAAAAAAGCCAAACCCGGACAGTTTGTGATCCTGCGATTGAGTGAGTCGGGTGAGCGGGTTCCCCTGACTATCGTTGATCACGACGCCGAAGCCGGCACCATCAGGTTGATCGTTCAGACCGTGGGGAAAAGCACCACCCACATGGATGAAATCCCGGTCGGTGGAATCATTCACGATGTGCTTGGTCCGCTGGGCAATCCCTCAGACATCCAGAAGTTTGGCAAAGTGTGTGTGGTTGGCGGGGGTGTGGGAGCTGCGGTAGCTTACCCGGTTGCGCGAGCCCTGAAACAAGCAGGAAACGAAGTTACAACGATTGTCGGAGCGCGGACCAAGGATCTGTTGATCCTCAAAGAAGAGTTAACTGACGTCAGCGATCACCTATACTTCACAACTGATGACGGCAGCTTTGGTTACAACGGATTTGTGACTGGTAAATTGCAGGATCTACTTAATGAAGGTCAGACTTTCGATCACGTCTTAGCCATCGGACCGCTTTTTATGATGCGAGCTATCAGTGATCTGACCCGCAATTACGCCATCCCCACCACCGTCAGCCTGAACACCATCATGGTCGATGGAACGGGTATGTGCGGCGGTTGTCGCGTGCAGGTCGGTGCTGAGACCAAGTTCACTTGTGTGGACGGACCCGAATTTGATGGTCACCTGGTGGATTACACCAGCATCATCCAACGTACGCGTGCCTACAAAGACGATGAAAATTGTCGTCTTGATGCGCAAATCGCTGATTTGGATGAAGAGGAATTGCTCGAAAACATCGCTATCCTTGAAAAACAACGCCAGCAAATGCCTGAGCTTCCAATCGACACGCGCATCAGAAATTTTGATGAAGTCGCCATAGGATTCACCGAAGAGCAAGCCCTGGCTGAAGCCGAACGCTGCCTTCAGTGCCGCAACCCTCGCTGTGTAGTGGGCTGCCCGGTTTCTGTGCAAATTCCGGATTTTATTCAACTGCTTAAGGAAAAGAAGTTTGTTGAAGCCGGCTTGAAAATCAAACAAGACAATTCCCTACCCATGGTTTGTGGCAGGGTCTGTCCGCAAACGGATCAATGTGAAGGCGCGTGTATCCTTCTCAAAAAGGGGATGCCAATTGCCATTGGGGCTTTAGAACGCTTTGCTGCCGATCGATTAGCGGAGAGCAGGCTGGAAATTCCCCAGCCTCCCCACGCTGAAAAAGCTCCAAAAGCCGCCATGGTCGGTTCGGGTCCTGCCAGCCTGAGCTGTGCCGGTGACCTGGCTAAAGCTGGTGTGGAGGTGACTGTTTTTGAAGCCATGCATGATTTTGGCGGGGTATTGCGGTATGGTATACCGGAGTTTCGCCTTCCAAAATCGATTGTTTCCAAAGAAGTTAATGATCTCAACAAACTGGGTGTCAATTTTGTTCCCAACACACTGATCGGAGCCACCTTTACCATTCAGGATTTACTGGAAGAGTATGGTTTCGATGGAGTATTTATCGGCTCCGGGGCGGGTCTGCCCCATTTTCTTGGAATTCCAGGCGAGAACCTGGTTGGGATCTACTCTGCCAACGATTTTCTGACCCGTATCAACCTGATGAAAGCTTATCAGTATCCCTTCGTCGATACACCTATTCACAACCTGCACGGTAAGATTGTGGGCGTTTTTGGCGGAGGAAACACAGCCCTCGATTCTGCCCGGGTCGCACTCAGGTTGGGAGCCAAAGAAACCTACATCATCTATCGCCGTGGGCAGGAAGAAATGCCCGGTCGAAGAGAAGAAATCGAACACGCGATTGCTGAAGGTGTTCGCTTTGTTTATCTTAGCAGTCCAATTGAATTCACGGGAGACGCTGACGGAAACCTGACCGGTGTCCGTATTCAAAAAATGGAACTGGGTGAACCAGATCAAAGCAACCGACGCAGACCGATCCCAATCCCCGGTTCAGAATTTTTACATTCAATCGATATTGCTGTTATTGCCATTGGCAATGGCTCCAACCCGATCATTCACAAATCTACTCCAGCTCTCGATGTCAACAAATGGGGCAACATCATCGTTGATAAAGAAACCAACGCCACCAGCATTCCCGGAGTCTTTGCAGGCGGCGATATCGTTACTGGTGGTGCAACTGTCATCCTTGCCATGGGTGCCGGTCGGAAAGCGGCAGCAGCCATGTTGGCACATTTCCGCACATTGGGATACACACTATGACCAAGATAACTTGTTTGGGCGCCGGCAGCCACTCCTTTGGGCTGAGCACTTTGATCACCCTCTTGCAAAGCGAAGTCCTGCGGGGAGCCGAGATTTCCCTGGTGGATATCAACCAGGAATCGCTGGATCTTATCAGTGAGCTGGCAAACTGGCTCAATTCCGAGTGGGGTTCAGGAAAAGTGATAAGCAGTTACTCCTCCCATCAAAACGCCTTAAATGGCTCGGATTTTGTCATCAGCGCCATCGAGGTTCAACCCCGTGAGAGGCTTTGGCAAAAGGATTTTCAACTTGGCAATCAATATGGACTCAGACAGCCTTACGCTGAAAACGGCGGACCGGGAGGTTTTGCCCATGCAGCACGTAACGTAAACACAATCTTGCAGATCACACGCGATATGGAAATACAGTGTCCGCAGGCATGGTATCTCAACTTCAGCAATCCTATGCACCGCATTTGTTATTTGATCAACGAATATTCCAGCATCAGGTCAGTCGGTCTGTGCCATCAACTTGCTATCGGATATGCCATGGTTGCCAAAGCCCTGGCAAGTGATTATGCCATTGAAGGCTCAGAATCTTTTCTCAGTTCGCATGCTGACCCTGAAAACGCAGAGGCTCAACAAAAAATGGCTCTGGCTGGCATGCAGCATTTTAGAATCACTGCAGCAGGGTTGAATCACTTCACCTGGATGATCGGTTTACAGGATCGTGTTACCAGCGAAGACCTTTACCCGCTTTTCCGAAAGCGTTGGCAGGCGATCCCAATTAACTTTGAACCTCTCACTCATAAGGTTTTTTCGGTTTTTGGGCTTTTCCCGATCCCTGGAGATGAACACCTATGCGAATATTTGCCATGGATGAGCTGTAACCGTACTCAACCCTGGAAGAAGTATGATCTCTCCCTTTATGACTGGAATTATTTCGAAACCAACCGGACTGACCTTTGGAAACAAGTTGAGCAGGATATCCGTCTTAGGCAAAACTTGGATCATTACAGTCATACCCACTCTGAAGGTGCAATTGAGATCATTGAAGCTTTGCTGACCGATTCGAACTCTGTGTGGGAAGCCGTCAATATCCCAAATAACGGAACAATTGAAGGGCTCCCTGACAATGCTGTGGTTGAATTCCCCGCTCAGGTCAATAAAAATGGCTTTACACCGCTCAGCCAATTCGACCTTCCAGGAGGGGTGCTTTCCCTACTTCAGCGGGAAGTGAGCACAGCTCAGCTGGGTATTGATGCGGTTGTTCATGGTGACCGGCAGCTTGCCCTGCAGAGTTTACTACTTGATCCAGTCATAGATGACCTGGACCTGGCAGAAAAAGTGCTGGAAGAAATCCTGATTTCGAATCAGAGCTATCTCCCCCAGTTTTTTAGATTTTCATGATAAGGTAAAAATAATGAAAGACCCAAAAATTATCGATATTGGCAATCCTCCGGATCCTGAAGAAGAAACAAAAAAGGCATTTTCCTTTCGTCCTCTTTCGTCGTACGGCTTACCCCGCTGGTCGGTGTTTGCCCTGGCGGCATTGGGCTTGCTCTACATCCTGAACCCCACCTTTGGGCTGATCGAATTCATCCCGGACAATCTGCCGATCATCGGCAATCTGGATGAAGGCGTAGCGTTTATGTTGGTCATGTATGGTGTAATGGAACTTTTGGAGGGCAGAAGAAATATCGAATAAATTGACAAACCATGAAAATGTAGTAAATTTATCAGGTTGTTCAGGACCAGTTAGCTATGAACAACAACGGTGTAAACACCAGAATATTTTTTTATCTATCAAGAGAGGAAGTAGTAAGAGCATGTCTGAAAGAGAAGTTGGAACGGTCAAATGGTTCAATGGTGAAAAGGGCTACGGTTTTATTGCCAGAAAATCCAATGACAAAGATGTTTTTGTGCATTTTAGCGCAATTATTGGCGATGGTTTTCGCTCATTAAAAGAAGATCAAACAGTTGAATTCAGTGTCGTCGATGGCGCTAAAGGCCCTCAGGCTCAGGACGTAAAAGTTCTGGACTAAGACATTCGAAGAAATTAGAAAAAGCTGGCCTTTGGCCAGCTTTTTTTTTATCTCTTAACTGTTATCAAAGTCGGAGATTACGGTCCCGCATCGTTCCGATAGCAGGTGGAACGGGACAAGCCCGTTCCTTACACAGGTCCGGTGCTTCCAATCACGCCCTACAATTTGAGTTGATTCGCAATCAATTCCGCTTCAACTCCCTCATGGTGTCTTTGCGGTTGACACCCATGGTGCGTCCATATTGTTTCAACTGATATTCCTCGTAATCTGACCAATTGCCCAGGAACAATTTAGGTTCAGACTCTCCCCCCAGTGCCAGGATATGGGTGGCAATACGGTCCAGGAACCAGCGGTCATGGCTGACCACAATTGCACATCCCGCAAACTCTTCCAGCGCCTGTTCCAGGGCACGTAAGGTGTTGACATCCAGGTCGTTGGTGGGTTCATCCAGCAGCAGCACGTTCGCGCCAACTGTTAGCGTTTTTGCCAGGAAGACCCGGTTTCGTTCCCCGCCCGAAAGGGTTTTAATCGCTTTCTGCTGGTCGGAACCTGTGAAGTTAAATGACGCGCAATAAGCTCGTCCATTGACCGTAATGTCACCCAGTTGAAGATTATCCGCCCCGCCGGTGATCTCCTCAAACACGGTCGCATCCGGGTCGAGGGTGCGCATTTGGTCAGCATATCCTAACTTCACTGTCTCACCCAGCGTGACAGAACCTTTATCCGGTTGGATCATACCGGCAATAATTTTGATTAAAGTTGACTTACCCGAACCGTTTGGTCCGATCACGCCCACGATGGAGCCGGGCGGAACAGAGAGCTCCAGCTTATCAAGCAATACCCGATCTCCGTAAGCCTTGCTCACATTATCGAGTTCAATAACCACATCTCCCAGTCTCGGACCGGAAGGAATGAAAATTTCCAGGTCTTTACGCACCTTTTCGTGTTCCTGGGTCAGCAGCTTTTCATAAGCAGTCACACGAGCCTGTCCTTTTGCCTGTCGGGCTTTGGGTGACATTCGGATCCAGTCCAGTTCATGCTGGAGTGTACGCTGGCGTTTGCTTTCAGTCTTTTCTTCTACTCGCAAGCGTTCCTGCTTTTGTTCCAACCACGAAGAGTAGTTGCCTTTCCATGGGATACCTTCACCCCGATCCAGCTCCAGGATCCAGCCGGCGACATTATCGAGAAAATAGCGGTCGTGTGTGACCGCGATAACCGTTCCTTCGTAATTCTGAAGATGATGTTCCAGCCAGGCAACCGATTCCGCATCCAGGTGGTTGGTGGGTTCATCCAACAGGAGAATATCGGGTTCTTCCAGCAGAAGTTTGGTAAGGGCAACCCGCCGGCGTTCCCCACCTGAGAGCACCTTGATGGGCGTATCAGCTGGTGGGCAGCGCAGTGCATCCATCGCCAGTTTGAGGTGGCTGTCCAGATTCCAAGCGTCGTGATGATCGAGTTTTTCCTGCAATTTACCTTGTTTCTCGATCAGGGCTTCGAAATCCGCATCCGGGTCCGCAAAAGCTTCATTGATCGCATCATATTCAGCCAGAAGGTCAACAATCGGCTGAACGGCTGTCTTAATCACTTCGATGACTGTTTTTGACTCGTCCAGGACTGGATCCTGTTCCATCAGACCGACTGTATAGCCCTTGGAACGTGCGATTTCGCCGATGTAATCCTGGTCTATTCCTGCCATAATGCGCAGTAAGGTCGACTTGCCCGAGCCATTCAAGCCCAGTACGCCAATTTTCGCTCCATAGTAGAAACCCAGGGAAATATCTTTAAGCACCTGTTTGTTAGGTGGATGGATCTTCCCCACTCTGACCATTGAAAATATCACTTGTGTATCTGAAGGCATTTGCTTCTCCTGTGTTTTGAATCAATTGATTGTAACAAAGAATAGGCAGGCTTGTCCTCATTTCCAGCCTGCAAAAAATGACCTGAACTTACCCTCTTTGATCGGTTTTGGTAACATTGATAAAGTTGTTGAAGCCAGGCTGGATCGTCAAAATTGATGGTAAGAGACGAGCAAAAGCAAAATTCATCCTGTCTTTTTACTCGATAAATGATTTCATGAATAAAAATCGAAATAATTAAAATTTCCTGTAAAAAGATTGTACAGATGCCAATCATTCTGCTTATATCAGTATAAACTATATATGAGTACGTTTACTTCATCCGTCTGGTAATTCTGGAGTTACCGTTCACTGTTGTCCCAAAGGAGCGAATTCAGATAACCTCCTTCTACATTTAATTACATACCTGAAAAGGAGAAAAATGAAACCTACTATTAGTAAGATTCTCGTTTTAGTGTTATTGACCCTCTTCATTTCGATCAGCACCGCCATGCCGGTTGGGGCTCAAGCGCCCGAGCCACCACAAATTCAGGAAAATGGTGAATATCCGCTCAAACTTGACGAAGTCAAGCAAGCCTTGGCAGAGCGAAGCCAAACAGCTGTGAATGGTGGCGGAAATGGCATCAACGCTGTAACCTCATGGTTCTCGTCCAGCGGCACAACCTATGTTCCATCTTCCAGTACGATCACCTATAATTACGGTGGTGAAGGCTGTGTGGACACAGGTGGTGAAGGTGATGTATGGCGTGGAAGTGTTAACATCCCCCACGGCTCAACCATTACAAGCATGTGGTTCAACTATTCTAATGAAGTAACAGATCCTATTGATTCAACCATCTATTTAAGACGTTACAGCTTCTCTGGAGCGTATGATGATATTCTTTCAGTCTCCGGAACTGCCACTGGCACTGGAAACAAAACCAAGGTGACTTATACTGTGACGAACAATATCGTAGATGGTTTTAACTACGCTTACGTGTTGGTATGGATCGGTAGGACGCAACAGAACCTGTGTGGAATCAACTTAGGATACACGCCTCCACCATTATTCTTGTCGGCTTTGCCAATGATCAACAAGTAAATTCGCACAACGATAGAACTGAGACGAAACTTAACCTACGAAAAAAAGAGCCTCTGAGTCAATCATCCTGGTTGACCAGGGGTTTTTTGTTGAAGCAGACGGATTTGGTCAGACTCTGGTTGAGATCCTTCGAGTTCAACCATTAATTCAATCGGATTTTGGAATCAAAACAACCCTATTGCAAAAGGTGTTTTGTCGGGGCGGATGGATTTGCCCTGGTTCTGTAAGATATCCGTCGACCTCGCTCTAATTAAAAAACACCCCTATTGCTAAAGGTGTTTTGTCGGGGCGGACGGATTTGAACCGTCGACCTCGCGGACCCGAACCGAAATTGCCATTCCGGTTGCCGGTTACGTCAAGGTTCGCATTTTCGCTTGACCATGTGGTTGCAGGTTGTATTTCGACCGCAATGAACCGTGAGGTCACCTGTTGACAATAATTCGCGATTGAATGTGCTGATTCACAGTGTACAACATTTTCACCGGCAATGTCAAGTTGAATCCAGGAATGTTGACCTGATCCAGCAAATAACGCAGTCAATAATGTCAATAATGTCAATAATGATTTTGACCTTTTTGACCTTTTTGACCTTTTTGATATTATTGACTTATTGATTCAATATATATGTTTTTTTGTTGGTTATTCAGAAGTGGTTGTGGTTGACATAAAAACACCCCCCATCCTTTCTATTCAACCAAATTACAAGGTTTTCCAGGCGTTTTGGCTGTTATTGGACCCTGATCCGGTTGATTTTGCCGGTGAAATTGATGTTATCCTTTTATGGGAATCCGTATTCTCATAAGTAATTATGTCGATTTGTTCACTTTTTGCAGGAAATTGACCGACTTTTTGACCAATAATGACCTGATTTTTGCCGGATTTGGCATCGTTTTTGTATAAGGTTTTCCGATTTTCACAATTTTTGACTGCATTTTTTTGGCCGGCAAAATTAACACGCGCCATTGTACGCGTTCATTCATGGATAATCCCCCCACCCTGGCACCTGGATGGGGGGACCGTGTTGACCTAATCTTGCGGTTTTTTGATCTGATTGATCACGGCTTCATCGGTTGAATTGGCCGGATTGACTATCACGCCATCATCCGTTATCCCGATTTCAAAAACATGATCCGGATTTCCTGGCATCGTGAACCTGATTATTTTCATCGTGGTATTTCCCCATTGCGCCGTTTCAATTCCAATGCGGCTTGACCAATTCCGGCTGCGGCTTGACGTTCTAATTCCGGTTGATTCATTTCCTGGTATGGAATGCGCGCGTTCAATTCGCATTGGTATTCGTGCTCGGATATTTCCATGCCACGAATCAGGTCCAATTGTGCCTTGCTGCAATTGGCAATGGCATTCCACCGCGGCCATTGCAGTTTCCACTTTTCGTGCTGCCAGGATGTATAACTCATATCATCCGGTTTGTGCATGGTTGGGATCGGTGGAATGGTTGGTCTTTCGACTGGATTTTCTTCTGTCATGTTATTCACCCACTTTCAGATCGAAATCATCTTGGCCGGCAATCTTTTCCAGGTTGGACCAATCGATGCCGGTGACTGCCTGATCATCCAGGCTGTATATCTTGACTTCACCGCTTGCCGGATCAACCTGGACCTGCCTGATCATCGGACCGAATGCACCCCCCTGATAAATGGGATCAACCGGTTCACCAACAATTTCGGCAACCTTGATGATCTCGGTCTTTTCATTCAACAATTCACCTTTCAGGAATTCGACCTCATCCATTGCCTTGACCACTTCCGGATCGGTCCTGATTTCGGTCAACCTGGCATCGGCTTCACGAATCAATCCCTTCATTTCGACCGCGCCATCCTTCCCCAGTTTTCCGGCATCCAGTGATCGAACCACTTCAGCTGCGGCTCGCATGCGGTGGGGATCATTACTGATCATAGCATCCTGGTATAGTTTTCGAACCCTGGCTGATTCTGATTCATTGCGCGGTGCCAGTGGGTTTTGTGACCGGTTTTCCATTGCCTGTGATACAAGGATTTGGAATGCCTGGATTTCATTGCCTAATCGGACCATGTCCCATTTTGCACTTTCCTTCGACCGCTTGGTTTCCAGGTTCTTGACCGCGCGTGAATAGGCATCCATGCGCTGATTGTGTTCCTGCCTGACCCCCTGGACGATCTTGTTGAAATGCAGGTTGATCTTATCCTTGACCGCACGGCTGTAAAGGTCACGTTCATAATCGGTCATCATGATTTGTTTCAACCGGATTTCATCTTTTGCATCCTGGATTTCCTGCAATGCATCCTTCCATGTGTTGATTGGCTTTCTACTGCTAAACATTTTTTTCCTTTCGATTCTTTACTTGTTTCCAGAACAGATTCAGGTCACGTTCATTGCGCTGATCTTGTTCTTGTTGAATCGGATCAAACCATTCACGGCTCAATCCGGCTTGACTGTTCACGCTTGTGAAAATCGTGCCAGTTTCTGGATCATATCCAGGTCCATGACCATCAAACAGGTCGTATTCATAGAATGGGTTTTTGACAATCTTGACGGTGCCAATTGATTTTTGCATGTTCAATGTGCCATGCAAGGCCATCGAAAGTGCCACGGCTGCATCGATCTTTTGACTGGTTTTTTCTTTTGCTATCCGGATGCCGCGCGGTGTTTCAACCGCCACTGTATTGTGAATGTGCGCGTTCAATTCCGGATCGTTGTAATGCCGGATCGACCTGGCAATGACCGAATCGTAAAGCGATTGATCGGCTTCGATCCGGCCGCTGCTTTGCGGTAATTCGATCACCCTGATCCCTGCTTTTTCCCATTCAACAATCAGTGAATGCAATTGGTAAGGATCACAAATGACGGCATCGACTAATCCCTGTTTATGCAATTCCAACACCTTGCGGCCGATCGTATCTTCCAGGTCAATCGTGGGTTTTCCTCTTCGTAAAAGACCTGATTTTGGCTTCCAGACACGAACCAGGCGCACATCACTGGTATTGGAATCATGGTTGTATTGGACCCCAATCAATGCGGTGAAATCGCGTGAAGTGGATGCATCGGCACCCAGGATCAAGCGACCGGATTCATTCGGACCTAATGGCCTGACTTCCGGTGAATAGCAGGCTTCCCAGGCACCGGCCGGCAGGAATTGTGATTCACTGCTCACCCATTCATTCAACCAAATGCGCCGGAAGGTGTTAGGCCGTTCACTTTGCCTGGTTTCTTCGATGTATGCAGGATTCATCCACGGCATGCGCCATGACGCTTCCCCCACATCCACGAATGCCAGCAATGACGCTTTTTGATTGTGATAGATCGGCAAGTCCTGGTTGACCTTTTCGCCTTGCAAGGCACGATCCCACCATTCTTTCAAAAGGTTGGATTCCCCTTCCCATCCGGCATAACTGGCAATCCACCGCACCCCATTTGGTTGTGTTGGTGGAATGACCATTTCGTCAAATTGCCTGCGTTGGTTTTCTCTGATCCAGGCGTGCAATTCGTCAAAGATCACGCATGAATAGTTGCCGCCGGCTGCACCCTGCCAGTCATTCGGCATGGCTTGAATAATGCTGCGGTTATCCATTTCGATCGTGTCTTTATAGACTTTGGCATGCCTTACCAATGGACCGTTTTCAACCGCGTATTTGACTGCGCGTAATACCCGATCCTTTGCCTGGTCAATGTCGGATGCCGTGATCACCACTTCGCTGTATTCTTTCCGGCTTGCCATGTAAAGTGCAACCGCGCCTGCCAGTGCGGATTTCCCTTCCTTTTTCGTGCGGAAATCACCGATATTTCGTGCCACGGGATTTCCATCCGGTGAAGGAAATGCCAGATCCAACCAGGTTTTCAGGAAATCAGGCACGACCGGCTGCGGTCCATAGGCACCTTCAACCACGAACATTTGGCTGAAAAATGCCGGAAAATCGCGGCTGTAATCAATCCTGGCTGTCATTGTCACCCCCTCTCAATAGGTCAATCACATTGGTCGGTCTTTTATCCGGTGAATGCTTTGCGGCCACATCCCAGGCACGCATTGCAACACCGACCAACCAACCAAACCTGGCTGTATAGTGATCCAGCAATGCCAAATCCCCATCCTCCATTGCCTTGTTAATCGCATTCCAATACAAGCGCAACACGGCTTGGGTCCGGACTGCATTCTCGACCAACAAGGATGGTTGACCGTTCATTTCCAGATCGGCTTCGACCTCTTTTTGGGCATCGGCTGCCAATCCTGTGAATGGCTTGCCTTTGCTCAATGCCTGAATGGCTGCTGCACCGCCGTGTTTGACCGCGTGATCATTGCCTTTCATGTATTCTTTACTCATCATTTCCCCCACCCTGATCCGGCAATGGATCGACCTGATTCCAGGCCTCGCTTAACCATTCCCAAATATCCCCACCGGCAAGGTAGTAGTCATTCACATCCCTTTCGCCTGGCAAGGTCACGCGCTTTGCGCGTTTGCCTAACATCTCTTTCATATTTTCAAATCCCTTCTCTCCGGCTGGATCGTTATCGTACAGGCACAACAAATATCGTTGTGATAGAAAACATTTTCCCCATGTCAACAAATCCAGTTTATTAACCGCGCTTCCCAGGCTGCAAACCGGAATCACGTCACCGACTTCCTGATCCAGGATCATGGCGTTGAATTCCCCTTCACTGATCATGGCAAATGGCCAACCATTAACGGCATCGCCGTGGAAAATGGCATTGGTCTTACTGCCAGGAATGCACAAATAGCGCGGTGAATCAGTGCCTGGAATGCTGCGGATTTTGATATACCAATACACGCCGGCATAACTTGCCGGAATGGTGATCCCCTGTGGAATCTTGACTTTTCCCACCCACATCGCCGGTGAATAACCCAGGTGGAATTTTTCGATGGTTGGGCTTGCCAGGCCGCGTGAAAGCAGGTAATCCAGGCCGCGTTCACCGGCTTTACTGAATAGCAGTTGCCGGCATCGGTCGATCACTTCACCTGCCATTTCCTGCCAGGCTTGATCCGGTGGACCATAACGTTTAACCTCTTTCATGCGATTGGCAGTCCATTGGACTTGCGCCGGCACGTTCAATCGCTTTGCGGCTTCAACCAGGCTGCATTGATCACGCTTCATGACGAAATCAAAAACATCGTGCCAGTGACCGTCACCGCATTGCCGGCAATACCATCGATTGGATTGTGCCTGGATTCTGAACCGATCAACACCACCACAAAAGGGGCAAGGACCGGCATATTCACCCCCACCGGTTGATGCCACATAACGCATGTTTGGCACCAGATCAAGCAATTTGACGGCATATTTTGCACTTTGAAAGTCCATCATGGAATCACCTCAAATGGCTGTTCTACGCCAATTTTTGGCAGTTTTTGGACCTTTCCGGCATTGATCAGATTGGCAATGGCACGGTGGACCTGGCCTTTATCAGCATCCACATATTCTGCAATGGACGTGGTTGTTGCCAGTTGACCCAGGCTGTTCATGGTGGCAATGGCTTCCAACACGCTTTGTTGGAAATAGGATTTGACATCCCCTAATTCCTTCCAGGTGCATGTGACTGAATCCCACTCAACCGCCATTTCCATGTTTTCGGCATCCCTGGATACAACCATCAATTTTCCCCCAACAATACCTTGCTGTTTATACAATGCAAGGATGGTATCAAATGTGGCTGACTTGCCGATTGAACCAATCTGATCCATGATCGGATTGTCACCAGTGGCTGCCTTGCCATGATGGTCCACCACCAGGATGGTTATGCCTAATTCCTGCGCCATTTGTTGCAATGGGGAAAGCAGGTTCACGTTCTCACTGTAATCCTTGATTTCGTGCTTTCCAACCGCGCGGCCGAATGTATCCACGATCACAAGTTTTGCACCCGTTTCCTGGATTTCCTTGTAAAGGTCATCCAATCCACCGGCATTCAATAAGCGATATTCAGTGTGGAATGTGATCGGTGTATTGCGCTTGATCCCCATCGCAGTAATTCGGCCTTTCAACCGCAATGGTGAATCTTCCAGTGCCAAATAGATCACCGGTGCCTGATCAACCTTTATCCCCAGGAAATCACCGGCTGTTGCTCTCGCAATTGCCAGTTGCAAGGCCAACCAAGATTTCCCCACTTTCGGCTTGCCTGCCAGTGATCCCAATCCGACCGGAATCATGCCAGGCACGGTCCAGATCGGTTCTGGAAAATCAGCATCCAATAGGTCATTGACGGTCCAGGTTGACACCCTTGTTGCACCGCGTGGAATAGTCAAAGGATTGTTGGCATATTGCAGGAATGCGGCTTGAAAATCCTGGTCAAAGGATTCCAGGCTTTTTTCGATCGTGCCTTTGGTGGTTGCATCACCGTGGATATAATCCAATGCCAGGCTTGCCGCCGTGGTATACTTTGATTGTGGATTGCGCGTTGAATCGCGCGTTGACTCTTGATCACGCTTGACCTGGCCGTCAGGCGTGATTGCATTTTGATCACTCATTGATCATCGCTCCCCCTCTCTGTTTCTGCTTTGGATATTTGGATTTTGCATGGTCACCGGCCGGGATGTGATCCGGATTCCATGTTCCTAACGCCTGCATGATCAGCACTTCGGCCTGTAAAATAGCCGCTCGCCTTTCCTGCACCGCCAGGTCAACCAGTTTTGAACCGGTTGCTTCGTCAAGTGTAAGATGTATTCGCATTCAACCTCCTCATAGTTGATCTATGAGAAGGATAGCAAATTAAAGGGATAAGAATGGATAAAGAACTACTGTTCTAATATCGACTTTTTGAATGCTTTGAAATTTGGAAAATCCGCTTTCTTCAAGTTATACCTGATCATTTTTTCATGGCAATGTACCCGCATTGCCAATTCCCTTTGCGTTATGCCAGGATAACTTTTGACAACTTTTCCAAAAAGATACAACCAGTATTCAGGATCATCAGGCGGCCTGCCAGTGATCACTTTCCCCAGGATGTTTTTGTTGTAATACTTTTCGTATTCTTTCAGATCACTGATTACTTTATCATCCAATCTGCCTTCAAGCAGGATGACTCCTTCGATAAATTTGAATCGATGGGTATGTTGCAGGTAGGAATTTTCCGAATAATCAAAGTCTTCATCTTCTAATAATTTTACTGCCAACTCAAAGTGTTCATCTTCTAACATGCCAATAAACCAACCGATTGTGTCATCATTGGTAAACCTTTTCGTGAGTCCAACAAACTGAACTTTTTTCGATTCAAGTAATGGGTTTGGAAAAGGTTGTTTGGGTGGTTTAAATATTGAACGATTAAAGACATTAATCAGGATTGAAAAAAAACCGATTGGCAATGGATATGTGTCAGCGAATTCAAATAAGAGAGGAAAATTCTTTCTGTATTCTTCTATGTGCCCTTTTGGACCTTTGTGGTCGAACCCATTTCTCAAAATTACAAATTCCATTGTAGATCTTTTACACTCATCAATATCCAATTCCTCTGGCATTTGTATTAAAGTGGATAAGAATGGTTGACCGTATTTTTGTTCATACGCTCTTATTTCTTGCAGGTTTTTTTCCCTAGCATCATCCATAATTCACCGCCTTTTACCTATTATAATGCCTACAAATTCCAATTCTCGACCGGTGACGCGTGCATGTGCGCAAGTTTCAAATCCTGTTCGGAAATGACCAAATAACGCTTGACCATATCCAGACTGGAATGACCCAGCATTTGTTGTAAAGCATATATATTCGGATAGTTGCGCAAGTAATTCACCGCAAAGGTATGGCGAAAATCATGCGGTGAATAGACTGGCACGCCGGCACGCTCACAAATGCGCCGGATGATCTTTCCCACATTGTTGCGGTCCAGTTGCCGGTTGCGCTCGGTTGCGAATAAATATTTGGATTGATGGGAACTGGCATATTTCCAGACGGCAACACTGGTTGTTGGTGAAAAGAAAACTATGCGTTCCTTGTTGCCTTTCCCCAGGACCTTCACGCTGCATGATTTGTGATCGACCTTATCCTTTTCGATCGTGATCAATTCCCCCACCCTGACACCGGTATCCAGCAAAAACAAAATCATGGCACGATTGCGCAATGCAAAATTCCTCATGTCGTTGGTGCAGGTCTTTCCCTTTTGTTGGTATGGCGCACTGCGGTTGACGGCTGCCATAATTTTCTTGATGTGATCCAATGGGATCGGTTCGATCACGCGCTTTGCAGGACGTGGCCTTTCCACGCCTATCATCGGATTATCAGTGATCAATCCTTCTATGATGGACCATTTGAAAAACACCGATAAACCGCAATGGTAATTCAACAAAGTCTTATTGCCGAATGTTTGCGCTGCCAGGAATGACCGAATGTCAAACCGTGTCACCTGGTCGACCATTTTGTCATTGGTGAATTCGGTGAACTTGCGCAATGTTCTGGAATAATCAATGATTGTGTTTGGTGATAATCGCCGTGCCTGGCACGAAATGTTAAAGAATTCTGTTGCATTTGATAATAAAAACCGTGAGGTCATCAGTACCCTTCCTTTTTCGATTTTTCGCGAAAATTGGTTACTGGTGACCTCATAGTTATGCGGTTTCAATGAACCGTGGGTATTACAGTCGGGGCGGACGGATTTGAACCGTCGACCTCGCGGACCCGAACCGCGCACTCTATCCGGGCTGAGCCACGCCCCGTGAGCCGTTATTATAGCACAATCGCAATTTTTCACAGGTGATTTCTTAAGGCTTAACCAGGATTTTCAATACTCCAGGTTGACCAGCACGCTCGATCGCATCCAGTCCCTGTTCAAGTGAGAAAACAGAATCAACCATCTCTCCCACCTGTACCAAACCCGAAGACAGCGCACGCAAGCCTGCTGGGTAATTACCACAGCGCGAACCTACCAATGTGATCTCATCAACCACCACCTTCGATAAATTCACGCTGACATCCCCGGCGAAGGTCGACTTCAACACCAGTGTTCCTCTTGCCCTGGTAAGCGAGCGGGAGAGATCAAACCCATCCGGCGATCCGGTTACTTCCACGACGATGTCTGCCAGTTCCCCTCGAACCTCATCAGCATAAACCGCCTTGATGCCCAAACCAGTCAATATGGTGGCTGGTTCTGGTCTTCGTACCACCACCTTCAAGTCGCATCCTGTATTCTTCAAAACCTGGGCGATGAGAAGACCCAACCTGCCGGCACCAACCACGATCACCCGATCGCTGGGTTTCACCTGCACCTGCTCCAAAATTCTCATGGCTGCTGCCGTTGGTTCGGTGAAAACTGCAAGTACAGCTGAGACCGAGTCTGGAACAACCGTCAGATTTTTAGCAGGCAATTTGCAATATTCCGCAAAAACGCCGTTGTAGTCAAAGATTCCCAGGGTCCGGCGCTGCATACACTGGCTGGTCTCCTGTTGTAGACAGCGCTCGCATTCACCGCAACTGATGTTGATATCGCCAATGACCCGTTTACCCAATAACCCCGGGTGTCCATTGGCATCAACTACCTGACCCACAAACTCATGTCCTGGAATGCCGGTGAAATCGTAGTAACCTTTCAACATCTCCAGGTCGGTCGAACATACCCCAGCCAATAGCACTTTGATCAGCACCTCATCTGCCTCCAATATAGGCAAAGGTAGGTCAGACCTGAAACTCATTTTGCGGTCCTGCAGCCACAAGCCCTTCATCAAAGTGCCCCCCGTCTGCCAAATTGGCGTTCCAGTAAATTCGCGCTCAGATGGATCATGGTCGGGCGACCGTGTGGGCAGGTTCGCGGTGAGTGGCTGGCTTCCAAATTGAGTAATAGGTTGCGCTGTTCATCCACCGATAACAGCTGTCCACCTTTGACTGCCATACCTTTACAGACCCGAGCAGCCACCCTTGCCTGGGCTTCGTGTTCCAGGGGTGTTTCATCTTCTTCAAAGGCATCCACGACAGACAAGATCGCCTCCTTCGGATCTCCTCGATCCACAATCGTCGGAATTGCTCTTATCAAGAAGGTATTCGGACCAAATTCTTCGATCTCGAAACCAAGCGATGCCATGATTTCCAGGTTAGCTGCCAAAATCCCAGCTTTTTCAGGGCTGAGTTCAACCGGTACCGCGTCAATCAGTTTTTGGGAAGGGATCATGGAAGCACGATACTGCGCCATCATCTGGTCGAACAGGACGCGCTCATGGGCGGCATGCTGATCGATCAGATACAAGCCATCCGGTCCTTCAGCCACCAGGTAGGTGGAAGCCACTTGTCCCACCAGGCGCAATAAGGGTAAATGAGTGCCTGGAAAAGGCTCTTGTTGTGCAGCAGATCCGTTGTAAGTCTTTTCTGTTGGGGTGGGTTCGGCTGGCTGAACCTCCCAATTCTCATCGAAACTGACAGGGATGTTGGGCGGTGTTTGTTTGCCCCATAAATTGAGACTGTTAAGATCAGGGATGGGTGTGTAAGCCAACAGCCCACGCCGGATCGCCCGCTGCACACCGCTGAAGACCTGATCCTGCTCTCTGAAACGCACTTCTGCCTTGGTTGGGTGAACGTTAACATCCACCAAATTGGTTGGAATGGATAAAAACAAGACCACCACTGGGTAACGCCCTACCATGAGCATCGTGTTATAGGCTTTGATCACAGCAGCAGTGAGGGTGGGGTCCTGCACCCAGCGTCCGTTCACAAACAGGGTGATGTCTTTGCGGTTTGAGCGCGTAAGGGAGAGGTCGCTGATAAAGCCTTCAATCGCCAGGTCTTTTTCACTAAAATTGAGCGGCATGAGCGATTTTGATTCTTGCGTTCCAAACAGGGCTTGCAGAATTTCAAGCCGGTTGCCACTGCCCGTTGACTGGAATTCCAGCCTGTCATCCTGGGTTAAAGTCCAGCGAATGTGCGGATAAGCCATGGCATAACGGGTCACCAAGCCAGTGATATGCTTTGCTTCTGTGATGTCTTTGCGCAAGAACTTGAGCCGGGCTGGAACGTTATAAAACAAGTCCTCAACCGTGATTTCCGTTCCCTGAGGGGCTGCCACCTTTTGGACTGGTGAATTTGAGCCGCCATCGACTGTCAGTTTGGCTGCCACTTCCATGTCTCCTGGTCTCGAAATCAGCCGCACATGAGATACCGAGCCAATTGAAGCCAGCGCTTCTCCCCGAAAACCGAGCGTTTTGATATCAAACAATTCTTCCGTCTTGCTCAGTTTACTGGTGGCGTGCCGGCTGACTGCCAGCTCTAATTCATTGGGCTGGATGCCCTCTCCATTATCGCTGACCCGGATCAACTCTCTTCCGGCTTTCCGGATCTCGACACGAATCTCGCTCGCGCGAGCGTCGATCGCATTTTCGATTAACTCTTTGACAACCGAAACAGGGCGATCAACCACCTCGCCGGCGGCTATTTGAGAAGCGATGGTATCGGAGAGCTTTTGGATGGTCATATTCGAATCCTTCACCAAATTATACTCAAGCCAACGAAGTGTAGTTCATGTCTATAGGTTAAAATAAAAGCATGACCTGGTCAGAAAAAATTGACACGATTTTGGGCTCCCTGCCGGAGTCGCCTGGCTGCTACCTGATGAAGGATGAATCGGGCAAGATCATCTATGTGGGAAAAGCCATCAACCTTAAAAACAGGGTGAGGTCCTATTTCCAGAAATCAAACGATCACAGCTTTAAGACGCGCAGGATGGTCGAAAACATCCGGGATATCGAATGGATCGTTGTTGCTTCTGAACTGGAAGCTTTGATCCTTGAAATGAACCTGATCAAGGAACATCGACCTTTCTATAATGTGCGTCTGAAGGATGATAAGCGCTACCCTTACATCAAAATTCACTGGCAGGATGATTTCCCCAAGGTCTCCGTTACCCGCAACATGGTGCAGGATGGTTCCCGCTACTATGGACCTTATACTTCAGTCTGGGCAGTACACCAAACTCTGGATATCCTGCGCAAGATCTTCCCTTATCTGACCTGTGCGCGCGAGATCACGGGTAAGGATCCGCGCCCCTGCCTTTACTATGATATCCATTTGTGTTCCGGACCCTGCATCGGTGCTATCAGCAAGGCAGATTATCGCCAGATGATCGAAGACCTGGCTAAGTTCCTGGAAGGGAAGACTGACCCGGTGCTCAAGCGTCTTCAGACCGAAATGGAACGTGCCTCAGAACAGCTGAATTACGAGAAAGCGGCTGTGGTTCGTGACCAGATCCTGGCGGTCGAACGGGTTGTGGAACGCCAGAAGATCATTTCAAGTGAACGAAAAGATTCGGACGTGATCGCCATGGCACGCAATAACGGCGAAGCCTGTGTGCAGATCTTTTTCATCCGGTCCGGCAAATTGATCGGTCGTGAGTACTTTATTCTTGAAGGCACGGAGGAAGAGGATAACACTGAGATCCTGGAAGAATTTATCAAGCAGTTTTATTCTCAGGCGGCTTATATCCCCAATAAAGTGATGCTTCCCCAGGAAGTGGAAGAAGCCATGATCATTAACGAATGGCTCAACACAAGGCGCGGAGGCGAAAAAGTGCAGATCACCGTTCCCAAACGCGGGCAGTCGAAAGAATTGGTAAAAATGGCAGCTGAAAACGCAGCCGAAACCCTTAGAGCACTAGAAATTCGCTGGAAAGCCGATAAGGACAGGCAGCGCGACGCGCTTGGCGAGATACAGCAAGCACTTGGTATGCCTGAGCCGCCCAACCGAATCGAATGTTACGACATCTCCAACACCCAGGGTTCCGCCAGTGTTGGCAGCATGGTGGTGTTTGAACAGGGCATCCCCAATAAAAAGCTTTACCGCCGTTTCAATATCCGCACCGTTACTGGTCCGGACGACTTTGCCTCAATGCGTGAAGTTCTGACCCGACGTTTCTCAAATTACTTCACTGAAAATGAAGCGAAAGACACTCCCGGCTATAAACCCGACCTGGCTTTCAGCATCCTGCCCGATCTTCTGATCGTAGATGGCGGCAAGGGGCAGTTACGCCAGGCAATGGATGTTTTGGAGGAAATTAGCCTGACTGGGCAATTCACAATCGTTGGTTTGGCAAAACAGGAAGAAGAGCTTTTTTTGCCCAATATGTCTGAATCTGTACGACTTGATGATCATTCCCAAGGCTATTACCTGGTCCAACGCATCCGGGATGAGGCTCATCGTTTTGCCATCACCGCGCACCGTAACAGGCGTGGTAAAATCGGGTTGACTTCCAGGCTGGATGCCATCCCTGGAATTGGACCAGCCCGCAGAAAAGAACTGATTGCGAAGTTTGGCTCCATCCAGGGTATCCTTGAGGCTGAGCCGGAAGAAATCGCAAAAATCAAAGGCATTTCGATTGAGAAAGCTAACGCAATCAAAGCCGAATTGGAGTAACATGGCAAAAAAAACCAAGATTTCATCGCAAGGCGCATATAAGATCATCATGGCAGTTTTGGCGATCATCATTGTCCTGGCGATGATCCTTTCCATGCTCAAGTTTTAGGAGCAATTATGGACGAAACGCACGACGTGATTTCCCGCATGCACCAGGCAAGTTACCACGAAAATCAGCCTGTTTCAGCGGAAAAGCAAGGTTTGCCTTTCCCGCAATACCTGGACGAGGTTAGGGATGAATCCATTCTGATCTTCTTGCCGGATAGTTCCGGTTTTGTCCCACAGGACAACAATCTGATCAAAGTTCTCAATAAGCGACGATCCTTAAGACGATATGACGATAGCGTTGAAATGTCAACTGAGGAGTTGTCATATTTGTTAAAATACACACAGGGTGTGCGGGAAATTGACCAGAAACGAACCTTGACCAATCGCTTTGTGCCGTCAGCCGGCTCACGCCACCCTTTTGAGACTTTTCTGTTGGTTCAAAGGGTCAACGGCTTGACCCCTGGTTTGTATCGCTATATTGCCCAACGACATGCGCTTGAGGTTTTCGATTTGGACTTCGAGGCGATTCTTAAAGCGCACGATAGTACTTATAAACAAAAACAGGTCATTACCTCGGCAGTAACCTTCTTCTGGGCTGCCAACTTGTACCGGACCAGCTGGCGCTACAGCACACGCGCCTATCGTTATATCAACCTGGACGCCGGACATGTCTGCCAGAACCTTTACCTGTGCGCTGAATCGATCGATTATGGCGTATGCGCCATCGCCGCGTTTGATGACCGCCTGGCGAACCAGCTCTTTGGTTTGGATGAGGTCGAACGGTTCGTGGTTTATGCAGCCTCAGTTGGTAAAAGAATTGCCCTACAATAATTGAATTCAATTATTCCGATGCCTATTGTTGTCCTGATATCCGCCAACTCCGAATGGCGGGTCACGCTTGAGTTCCTTCATCCTTCCCAAATATTTACTTCCCCTCTTGGTGAGTGGTTTGTTGGAATTGTTGAAACACACAAGGTCGTTTTCTTTCATTCCGGTTGGGGAAAAACACGCAGTGCTGCTGCCGCTCAATTCGTCATCGATCATTGGCAACCCGATCTGGTGATCAATTTAGGCACCTGCGGCGGGTTGGAGGGATACGCAGCTTTGGGTGAATCTCTGCTTGTCACCAACACAGTTATTTATGATATTTTTGAGCGTATGGGTGACAGCCAGCAAGCCATCGATCAGTACCGCGCAAACCTGGAGACAGACTGGATAGGTGAAAACCTGCCGGAGAATACCCGCCGGTCAACGCTGGCTTCGGCTGACCAGGATATTGATTATCGAAACTTCGAGCTATTGACCCAGGAATTTGGTGTGCCAGCAGCTGACTGGGAATCCGCTGCCATTGCCTGGGTCTTAAAAACAAACGGGGTTAAGGGATTGATCCTACGGGGTGTCAGCGACATCGTCTCACCAACCGCTTCAGAAAGCGACAATAACCACTCGCTCTGGCAGACACGGGTGGAGAGGATCATGGGGAAATTGTTGCAGGATTTGCCGTTTTATCTGGACAGATTCGTCACCGTCCAGATATCTCGCTAAGAGGTTACGAAGTACCTAACCCAACATCCTTCAGAAGTAGACCTTCGTTCAATTCTCGTGCTCGGCGGAGAGGCCGGCACAACCATTAGTCAAATCGCGTCCTAAACGGGGACGCCGGCACGATCAAAAAGCAGAGTACAGAAGGGTCAGTTTTAATCAGACGCTTTACCTAATCTCGAGCGTTCTTCTTCAACGATGCTGTGGTCAAGTTTTTTGAACAAGGCTGCCGGTTGATTGAAAGATCTGCCAGCCTCCAACGTTTCTGCTTTCCAGGAATCTGAACCTTCTTTCGCCAGTGAGTTTTCATTATCCAGCCCAAGCACCAGATGTGACCCAAGCGAATCTGAAACTTCTTGAGTGAAAGGTTTTCCAAATAAAGGTGCTTCGTGAGCCAGGGTTTGATGCAGTCTCTCGCTGGTTTCCGGCAGGAAAGGTGCGAATACGATCTTCAACCAATCAATTGCCTGAATGGCAGTGTAGAGCGATTTGGCTGCCTCACTGCGATCATTCTTGATCTCAAACCAGGGCGCATGGACGTCCAGATACTTATTTACCTCAGTCGCCAAGCGCATCGCTTCCGCCAATGCTGCCTTTAACTGCACTTTTTCGATGAGATCACCGACCGAAGCAAAGCCTGCCTTGATCACTTCAAGCAATTCAAGGTCGGATGGGCGCAGCTCGCCTAGAACAGGGATCTGTCCATCAAAGTTTTTCCAGGTAAAGGCTAAAACCCGGTTGACCAGGTTGCCCCAGGTCGCCACAAGTTCGTTGTTATTGCGCTGGAAAAATTCTTCCCAATCCCAATCGGTGTCCCGGTTTTCAGGCATGGCAACCGTCAGGTAGTAACGCAGAGCATCGCTATCGTAACGATCCAGCGCGTCCAGACCCCAGACCGCCCAGTTGTGACTTCCGCTGATCTTTCTACCTTCCAGGTTCATAAATTCGTTGGCTGGAACATCGTAAGGTAATACCAGGGGTTGTGGCGAAGGGCTATCCATGCGACTGTCAAAATCAGCACCCATGCCGAGCAATTCAGCTGGCCAGGTGACGGCGTGGAAGGTGATGTTGTCCTTCCCGATAAAGTAAAAGGATTTGGCGTCCTGGTTTGTCCACCAATCGCGCCAAACATCAGGTTGGTCGTTCAACATACCCCACTCGACTGTCGAGGAAAGATAACCCATCACGGCTTCAAACCAGACATAAAGGCATTTTCCTTCCCAGCCTTGCAATGGTACAGGGATGCCCCATTCCAGGTCCCGTGTTACTGAAGTTGGTTTCAAGCCAACCGATTGGATGGTACCCAGGGACTGACGCAGAACGTTGGGTCGCCAATAGTCTTCGCGATCCTTAAGGAACTGCTGGATTTTCGGTTCAAGGGTGGAAAGATCCAGAAAAAAGTGCTCTGTTTCTTTGAGCTCAGGGGTCGACCCGTCAACTTTGGAGCGCGGATTGATCAGTTTTTCCGCCTCCAGCTCGTTGCCGCATTTCTCACATTGGTCAGAACGGGCTCCCTCATTCCCACAAATATAGCAAGTGCCTTCCACATAGCGGTCAGGCAAAAAACGCTGGGCAGTGGGACTGTACCACTGTTTGGAAACGAATTTGTTCAGATAACCATTTTCAAGTAAGGTCAAAAAAACCTTCTGAGCGATCGAAAAATGATTTTCTGTATGGGTGGAGGTAAAAAGATCGTAACTGATCCCAAGACGCTGGAACAATTCAATGAAGCGAGGGTGATAGTGAGAATAGATAGCATGCGGAGTCTGACCAGTCTGATCGGCTTTGATCGTAATGGCAGTGCCATGGGAATCCGACCCCGATACCATCATGACCTTGTTTCCTCTCAGGCGATGATAGCGGGCAACGATATCTCCAGGAAGGTGAGATCCTGTGATATTCCCTACGTGAATATCAGAATTGGCATAAGGCCAGGCTACAGCAACTAAAATGTTCTCATTCATCATGTACTCCCAATATTAAGCATCGGCAAATTTTATCATTATCTGCCGTGCCTTTCAGGTTTTCTATTAATGGTTCTAGTATTCTATACCGTGATTATGTTCACAGGTGCCTGTATTCAGGTTTTGACCACAGTCCAGGCAGATTCCTTTACAGTCTGGCTGGCAAAGGGTGTTGATGGGCATTTCCAGCAAAAGATAATCTCGAAACGGTACTCCAAGCTCGATATACCCGTCGTTGGGGACCTCTTCTTCGTCCAGTTCTTCTTTCATGCGGGTTTCGAAAACATATAATTCTTCGAACTGAGTAGCCACGTGAACTGGCATTGGTTCCAGACAGCGGCTGCACTGACTTTCAAGGTCTGCTTCCAAGTCAGCCTGGAGGAGCAAGCCTTCACTGGTTCGCGAAAAGGAATACTTCCCTTGAAGATTGGTCGCATTAAGGTCAGGTTCAATGAAAATTTGTGGGAAATCGATCTCAAATTCCCGGCTGTAGCCTATCGGTTTATTAAGAAAGTGGCCAACATTGGTGCGAAGGGGATGTTTTATCTTTTCCATGGTCAATTACAATTGTTAAAGTATTTTCTTAAATTATATCATTCCGGGTGGATCTCACCTGGCATAGATTGGACACTCAATGAAAGATATTTTGATCGCCAGCAACAACGATCACAAATTCAAGGAAATCTTTGCCATCCTGGCGCATATACCGGTCAGGCTAATCAAACCTTCCGAACTGGGTCTGATTCTCGAACCAGCAGAAAACGGTTCTACTTATTTTGAAAACGCGCTGCTCAAAGCCAGGGCATTTCATGAAGCAAGTGGGATGGCGGTGCTTGCAGATGATTCAGGACTGGAAGTGGTAGCCCTGGGAGGAGAACCAGGTCTCCATTCCCACCGTTTTTCACCCAAATCAGGAGCAACAGACCATGATCGCTGCCTGTATCTGCTTTCAAAACTGCAAGGCAAACCCAAACCCTGGTTGGCTGCTTTTCATTGTCACGCTGTACTTTATGTGCGTCCTGACTTGGTCGGTGACAATCATGGCAGCATTGCAGGTGAAATTACCCAGGAGTTCCACGGAAGCAATGGCTTCGGTTATGATCCAATCTTCTGGATCCCCCAGGAAGGCAAAACAATGGCTGAACTTGACCCAGAACGAAAGAATCAGATCAGCCATCGAGCCATGGCCTTTTCTACTTTTAAATTATTGAAGAATTGGGTCTCAGGCGAAGAATAACTCCATGTCAGGCTTTATAGCCGATCATTCTCAAGAAGCGCTTGCGGGTGGCAATATCTTCTTCGGTCTCGATGCCTTTGGGTGAAAAACCATCAATCACTCCTAAAACTGCTCTCCCCTGTTCTGCTTCCAGTAATACAACGTCAGTTGGGTTGGCAGTGGCGCAGAAAATGTGAACCACTTCAGGGATACTTTTCAGGTTGTTGAGAATATTTATAGGGTAAAAACCCTCTCCCAGAAACAGGAAAAAGCTATGCCCGGCACCGATTCTGATGGCATTTTCGGTCGCGAGTTCGATCAGAGCCTCGTCGTTGCCACTCCAACGAACCAGGCAAGGTCCTGAGGCTTCACAAAAAGCCAAACCAAATTGGATACCAGGGACGGAAGTAACCAGCATCTCGTGGATGTCTTCCACCGTTTTGATGAAATGGGACTGACCAAAGATAAAGTTCGTTTCTTCAGGTTTATAGACTCTCTCAAGTATGATTTCCATAACGCCCTCCAGATTGTTTCCATCATTTTAACATAAGCAGGAGCGATCTGTACCGAACAGACTCCGAATGCTTTACCCCGGTTCTGCAGAAACTCTAGCTATTCGATTATTGTATGATTTTTAATATTATTTGCCTATTAGTAAGATGCTTTTCATTTTCTCCAAATAGCAGATCGCTTGGAAAGAAAGCAGGTTAACCATTAAAACAGCAGCGGAAGCACTCGCCGCTCTAGCTTAGCCTGATCCAAATAAGGTAAAATGAACACATGGCAAAAACTGGTATGCGTTCTATCCTGGCAATCGCCATTTCGCTGATCATCCTGAGCGCTTGCGGTTCTCTAACAGTGCAGCCCACCCTTGAATTCAACCCGCAAACAGCCACACCTGAACTGATTCCGCCTACGCCAATGCCTACCTACACCCCCACTCCAGCTCCTCTTGGTTCACCGGAAAACCCGATCGTGATTGGCTTGATCATTCAAGAAAACGTAGCAGGACAAGCTGAAGCGCTTCAAAGTGTGCTGATGCAGTTGTCTGAAAGGCTCTCACTTTCGTTTACGAACATGATTTTCACCAATTATGTTGACCTGGAATTGGCATTACAGCGGGGCGAAGTGGACATGGCTTGGCTGACTGCGCCTGAATATTTGCTTGCCTCGCAAAAAGACCTGGTCAGTGCCTTGCTGGTCACCAACCACCTGGGGGTCACCTCCATTGGTGTTCAGTTCCTGGGACACAAGGATGCAGATTTTCAGACATTCTACAATCCTGCAACCAATACATCCGAGGCAACACCAGCCCAGGCACTGACTCAATTATCAGGTTTACGTCCTTGTCTGACAGAGGAAGATTCCTTGTCGGGCTATTGGCTGCCACTGGGTTATCTTTCTCAAAATAATATCTCGTACACCCGCCCGGTCCTCACTTATAGTTTCAGCGCCAGCATTCGCGCGCTTTATGTCAAAGGAATCTGCTCTTACGCCGTTACCTATGCGCACTCCGCTGATCCCCGTACCTCGTCTGAAGTGATCAGTGACCTTACCGACGTCATTATTGATGTTCCGATTTTGTGGATCTCCCCACCGATCATTCCTAATTTGAATCTTTCAGTATCCAAACAAATGGAATTGACTCTGCAAAACCGGATATCTGAATTTTTACGTAATTTTTCTCGTGAAGAACCCGGAAAGAGCTTGTTGAGCCAGATGTTGAATTACGAAGTGGCTCAACTGGAACCACTGCACGACACCAGTTATCAGGCGCTGCGCGACATTCTTACAACAACCGATGTACGCCTTGCTGATCTGGTAAGATAACCGCTAAGACATGAAAAGATTATTACGTTTCTTGACCATCCTGTTTTGTGGTGGCTTCTTTTTTATAGGGATGCTGCGCCTGACAGTGCTTTTTATTACAAGAAATACAACATACTCCCTGGAGAATGTTCCTTCCATGGCTGTTGTCCTGGTTCCGGGAGCAGGGTTGAATTCATCCGGCGGTCCCTCAGCTCCATTAAGGGATCGGTTGGATGCCGCCATCGAGCTTTACCGCCTCGGCAAGGTTCAAAAACTGCTCCTCTCAGGTGACAACACTGCCATAACCTATAACGAACCGGGAGCAATGCAATCATATGCATTGGATCAAGGTATACCGGACGAGGATCTGGTACTGGATTATGCCGGTCGGCGCACTTATGATAGCTGCTACCGTGCGCATCACATTTTTGGGTTGGACGAATTGATTGTTGTAACCCAAGCCTATCACCTCCCCCGTGCTCTCTTTCTCTGTGAGAATTCGGATTTGGATGCGGTCGGCGTACCGGTGGAGCAATCACGTTACATCCGGTCGCGTTACCTTTTCTGGAATGTGAGAGAGGTCTTTGCTACAGTAGCGGCATGGCTGGATGTGTATGTACTGAAACCGCTGCCTGTATTGGGTGAGATGGAGCCGATCTTTCCATAGTCGCTGAGGAAAATAAGTTGAACCGTGAACAAGCCCTGCAATTAGTAAGAGATCATGTCAAAAGTGAAAGCCTGATCAGGCATATGCTCAGCGTTGAAGCCGCCATGCGATTTTATGCAAGAGAACTGGAACAGGATGAGGAAACCTGGGCAGTTACTGGGCTTTTGCATGATTACGATTGGGAAATTCACCCGACTATTGAAGAACATCCTCTGTTTGGTCTCCCTTTGTTACGCGAAAAAGGAGTGCCTGAGGAAGTGATCGAAGCAATCGCTGGTCATGCCGACCACACCGGCGTGCCGCGTACGAGCTTACTCGCGAAGGCTTTGTATGCCTGCGACGAGGTTACCGGGTTGATCACCGCAGTAGCCTTGGTTCGTCCTTCCCGCTCTCTACACGATCTGACTCCAAAATCTGTCAAAAATAAGTGGAAAGACCGTTCCTTTGCGGCTGGAGCCGACCGCGCCATGATAACCGCGGCAGCTGAGGAATTCGGGATTGATCTGTGGCAGCATGTTGAAAATGTAATTGTTGCGATGCGCACTATAGCCAAAGATTTGGATCTTGAAGGCAATATTCCAACTTAAGATAAAAGAATGAATGAATCTGCGTCTGCAGCTGTTGCACACTGTGGCTGGAATCATCCGTATTAAGAAGACCTAAAGTCAACTTCAATACTCACTGTTTTGCAGGACCTGTCCAGGCAAGGTTCTACTTTTCTTCACCCCAATAGTCGCTATAATCCATCATGGTAGTAAAGCCAATTACTTCGTCGCCAGCTTTCAATGGATACATGCTTTGTCCGTTTGCGGCTCGTTTACGGCTGACAGCATTGGTGACTGTGAAAACCTTGCTGGCAGTTTTACTGAAATGGGTGATGCCTTTATCTGTCAGCTTACCGACCAACATTGCCGCAATCTGATCTTTTTCGCCCAGTTTCCAACCGATCACACCCTGACCGTAACGTCCCTGGACCGGGAAATCGCTGGCAGGGATGCGTTTTGCCAAGCCCAACCGTGTGAGAAGTGCAACTTCGTCTTTATCAGACAGCAAAGATGCACCAACAATGGAATCGCCCTCTTTCAGTTTGATCGCATTTACGCCAGCCGCCACCAGACCCATTGACCTTACTTCAGTTTCACTGAAGCGGATGCACATACCGCTGGCTGTGGCGATCAAAACATCCTGATTGCCATCAGAAATCAAAACCTGGAAGAGTTCATCATCAGGATTGACTTTGCATAGCACGAAGTCACTGACTGAGACGCCAGGCAAATCTTTGACCGCAGAGCGTTTGATCATTCCCTGGCGGGTCACAGTGATTACATAGCGTTCCGGCAGATCCTCTGTGTCAATCGGTACCGTGAAAACAGTCTGTAAAATGTCATTCGGATGCAAAGGTGCCACTTTGTGGGCGGGGACTGCATTGTTGTTATCGCGTTGAACCGGAATGGAAAGCGAAGCGATCGCCGCACTGTTTCCTTCTGTCGTCACCAGGAAGATCGTCTGGTGAGAGTTTGTTCTGATCAAACTCCAGGGAGCATTTTCACCACCAAGTCGATTGCATTTATCGTTCTCAGTCCGAGAAAGCAGCCCATCTTCGCTGATTTCCACCCAATAGTGCTCCAGGGGCATAACATCGGTAACAGTGAGGAAATCGGAGGCTTTTTCGCCTTCACCCAGCGTATAGATCTGTGTTCTGCGGCTGTCACCATACTTTTCTTTGACTTCTCGCAGTTCCCCGATCACGACCTGGCGCATTTTCTTCTGTGATTTCAACAGGGCTTTGAGTTCTTCAATGGTTTTGCTGACCTCTTTAAACTCATCCTCAATCTTTTGGCGCTCCAATGAAGCCAACCTTCGCAATGGCATTTCCAGAATGGCATTTGCCTGGATCTCATCCAACGCGTATTTGCTCATCAGGCTTTGACGGGCATCATCGACGGATTGTGATTTCTTAATGAGCCGAATGATCTCATCAATGTGTTGGATGGCAATACGCAATGCCTTAAGAATATGCAATCTTTCTTCGTTCTTGCGCAACAAGAATTCACTTCTGCGCCGTATTACTTCGATGCGGTGTTCCACAAAGACCCGCAGGGCTTGTTTAAGAGAAAGACGATGGGGACTGCCATCAACCAAGGCAAGGATGTTGATACCGAATGTGCTTTGCATTTGAGTGCGTTTATAAAGCGTCGTCAGAATTGTTTCCACATCCGCATTTTTCGTTAGATCGAAAACAATGCGCATGCCCTGTCGATCCGACTCGTCGCGCAAATCAGTGATGCCTTCCAGTCCGCCTTCCCGGATGATGGTGGCGATCCGCTCAATCAGAGACGATTTGTTGACCATATAGGGCAATTCGGTCACAATGATCCGCATTCTTCCGCGGGACATCTCTTCCAGCCTGGTCTGCGCTCTCATTTTAACGGTCCCATGACCGGAGCCATAAATTTGCGATATCAATTCAGAACCATCATCCTGAATGATCATACCGCCAGTTGGGAAATCAGGACCCTTGATATGGACCATCAAATCATCAACGGTGATGTCCTCAATACGCTCCCAATTCTCCAGCATCATCACCAGGGCGTCTACTACTTCACTGAGATTATGGGGGGGTATATTGGTAGCCATACCAACGGCGATGCCAGATGCGCCATTCACCAACATGTTCGGAATGGCGGATGGTAAAACTGATGGTTCTTTGAGCGTCCCGTCAAAATTGTCTGTAAAATCAACTGTTTCCAGGTCGAGCTGTCTGAGCAGCTCAATGGAGATTGGTGAGAGCCTGGCTTCAGTGTAGCGCATGGCAGCCGGCGGGTCACCATCGATGCTGCCAAAGTTGCCTTGACCGTCTACCAGCAGATATCGTTCTGAGAAATCCTGAGCCATACGTGCCATAGCGTCATAAACAGCGGTATCACCATGCGGGTGGTACTTGCCAAGCACCTCGCCAACAATTCTGGCTGACTTTTTGTGGGGCGTGGTATCGCGGATGCCCATATCGTACATGGCATACAGGATTCTACGCTGAACAGGTTTCAGACCATCTCGTGCATCTGGTAATGCCCGCGAGACAATGACGCTCATTGCGTAATCCAGGTAGGATTGCTGCATTTCAGCATTGATGTTGACTTTATTGACGTTGGTAGGGGTCATAACCTTTAACTCTTATTCCATTTTTTCATCTGGGCGCTAACAACCCTTAACTATAGCACAAACACCCGGAGTTTTGGCTCTCCGGGTGTTTGATTTCTCCATTTTCTTGAAGATTAATCCTCGTCCTCATCTCCGAACAAGTCATCTTCTTCTTCCTCAAGATCGAGTTCAAAGTCTTCTTCGCTGTCGTCAGTGAACTCCTCATCATCCAACGTGATGGTCTCAAGATCTTCTTCTTCACCAGATTCAAGAGAAGCTTCCAATTCATCCAGGCTATCGTAATCAGATTCATCATAAAGATGTTCGTCTTCGTCCTCGTCAAACAGATCCACTTCATCTTCAGGGAAGATTTGGAGTTGTTCGACTTCGATATCCGGTTTTCCAGGGACAACTTCCTCAGCAGCCTGATCGAAGCGGCCAGGTTCAAAACCGGTTCCGGCGGGAATCAGTTTTCCGATGATGACGTTTTCTTTCAAACCATAGAGTGGATCGACCTTGGATTCGATTGCGGCTCCAGCCAGGACCTTGATAGTGTGCTGGAAGGAGGATGCCGAAAGGAAGGAATCGGTGCTCAACGAGGCTTTGGAAACGCCTAATAAAATTTCAGCGTAACGTGCCGGGCGCAGACCCTTGGCGAGCAGTTCTTCGTTTTCCTTACGGATCTCGAGCCGGTCAACCAGGTCCTGGGGTAGATATTTTGTGTCGCCAGGCCGCATGATCTGAACCTTGTTGAGCATCTTGCGGATGATCACTTCGAAATGTTTGTCGTTAATGTTTTGACCCTGGGTTCTGTAGACTTGCTGAATTTCCTTGAGGAGGTAAATTTCAGTCTCTTCGCGACCCTTGATCTTGAGGATCGTGTGAGGGTTCATGGAACCTTCGGTCAGGGGCTGACCAGCTTCAACAGTCTGTCTTTCGCTCACTATGAGGCGGGCTGTGGTCGGGATTTCGTAATCCTGGTGCTGGTTGTCTTCGTAAGAAACGATCACACGGCGACCTTCGAATCGTACACGACCGGCGTTGCTTGCTGTGATGGTGGTTTCATCGTGACTGGCTATGATAGCTCCCTTGCCGATTTGGTCTTCTTCGTTAACCTTGATTTCCCAATCAGCTGGAATTTCATATTCATCAGAGATCATGACAGTATTTTCAATTCGTACTGTGCGTTGATCGGGGTTCTTCTCCGATTGCATAATCGAAGCATAACCTGAAATTTCTGAGACAACTGCCTCGTCTTTGGGCATACGGCGGGCTTCAAACAGTTCCTCAACTCTGGGCAAACCAGTGGTAATATCACTGCCGGCAGCAACACCACCGGTGTGGAAGGTTCGCAGGGTCAGCTGTGTACCCGGTTCACCGATGGACTGGGCGGCAACAATACCAACAGCCGAGCCAAGTTTGACCATTTCGCCCCGACCAAGGTCGGTGCCATAACAACGGGCACAAATGCCGTGAACGAGTTCACAGGTCAGTGGTGAACGCACAAAGACCTTGTCAATATCAGCGGCAATAATCTCATTGATCAAATCTTTCGTGATCAAATCGTTGCGTTCTGCGAAGATTTCCCCGGTTTTCGGGTGAACAAGGCGGGCAGCCAAAAGACGTCCAATAAGGCGATCTCCGAAAGGCTGACCGGCAATATCATCGGCTCTGTCGATCCAAATTCCTTCTTCGGTGCCGCAATCTTCATTATTGATAATGATATCTTGGGCAACGTCCACCAAACGGCGGGTCAGATAACCAGCTTCTGCCGTACGCAGAGCCGTATCTGCCAGACCTTTTCGGGTACCATGGGTGGAAATGAAGTATTCCAACGCAGAAAGTCCTTCACGGAAGTTGGAACGGATAGGCATCGGAATAATACGACCAGATGGGTCAGCAACCAGACCGCGCATACCAGCCATCTGTGAAATCGGGCTGAAACCACCCTTGGTTGCGCCGGATAGTGCCATGGTAGAGAGGTTCCCGCTTGGATCAAGATGTTTTCTTACAGCCTGACCGACTTTATTCGTCGTGTCCTGCCATACCTGAATAATATTGTTGTTTTGCTCTAATTCTGAAGACAAACCACGGTTGTAAGCTTTTTGGATCTCTTCAACAGCGATCAAAGCTTCTTCAATGTATTCTTTTTTCTCGGGCGGCACAGTAATGTCTGAGACAGCCAGAGTAGAACCGGATTGTGTAGCATAGCGGAAACCAATTTCTTTGACACTGTCAGCAATACGCGTAGTTTCCTTGAGACCTTGAGTATCATAAATCTCGCTGATCAAATCACGCACACCACCCTTATCCAGGGTCCTGTTGACGAATTGCATTTTTTCGGAAAGGATGTCGTTAAAGATCGCTCTACCTACCGTGGTATCCAGAAGGCGTCTCTCAGCTGCATCCAAACGTTCGCCTTTTTCGTTAAACCAGGTCTTAACACTCAGTTTGATGCGGGTATGCACTTTTACCTGTTGCAGCTGATAAGCTAAGATGACCTCGTCGATCGAACCAAAGACGCGCAGCTCACCCTTTTGAGGAACAGTCGGTTCCATGGTCAGGTAATAGACACCCAAGACCATGTCCTTTCCTGGGGAAATGACAGGTTCACCGCTGGCGGGTTTGAGCAGGTTTTTACTGGCGAGCATCAATTCGCGTGCTTCCAAAACAGCTTTCTCAGAAAGCGGCACGTGCACAGCCATCTGGTCGCCATCAAAGTCAGCATTAAAGGCTGTGGTCACCAGAGGATGAAGTTGAATCGCGCTACCCTCAACCAGGATAGGCTCAAAAGCCTGAATGCCAAGGCGGTGGAGGGTTGGGGCACGGTTGAGTAAGACCGGGCGTTCCTTGATGACTTCCTCGAGCACTTCCCAAACCTCAGGTCGGTTGCGTTCAATATATTTCTTGGCACCTTTGATGTTACTGGTGTAACCATGGTGTTCCAAACCGGCAATTACGAAAGGTCGGTAAAGCTCCAAAGCCATTGTTTTGGGCAAACCGCATTGGAATAACTTGAGATGCGGACCAACAACAATGACGGAACGACCGGAATAATCCACACGCTTGCCTAACAAGTTGCGGCGGAAGCGTCCTTTCTTGCCTTTGAGCATATCGGAAAGGGAGCGAAGTTCACGGCGACCTCGTCGTGAGAGCAGGCGCCCACGTTGTGAATTATCGATCAGGGAGTCAACGGCTTCCTGGAGCATTCGTTTTTCATTCCGCACGATAACGTCCGGAGCCCCTAATTCGAGCAGTCTCTTGAGGCGGTTGTTGCGGTTGATCACTCGGCGATAGAGGTCGTTCAAGTCCGAGGTAGCAAAACGTCCACCATCCAACTGAACCATGGGGCGCAGATCGGGAGGGATAACAGGCAGCGCGGTCAAAACCATCCATTCAGGACGGTTGGTCGAGCGGCGGAATGCTTCCACCACCTTCAGGCGGCTTGTGGCTTTCTTTCTTTTTTGTTTGCTTTTTGTAGTACGAGCTTCGTTCCAAAGTTCTTCAGAAAGAGCATCCAGATCCAGTCGACGCAGAATATCGTAGAAGGCTTCCGCACCCATGTCTGCTTTAAAGACGTTACCCCAGCGTGATTTTAATTCGCGGTAACGGGATTCACTCATGAAAGTGAATGGTTCCAGTTCGTCCAGTTCATCTTTCTTGCGAGCATTTTCTGTCTTGGTCAAACCTTCTTCATCGTCCATTTGCAGGCGGAGAGATTCCATGGTCAAATCAGCTTCAGCTTTAACTTCTTCTCGTTTGATGCCAAGTTTTTCAATACGTTCGCTTCTCTCGTTTTTGAGGCCTTTTTCCAGAGTTTCCATGCGCTCACGAACCAGGTCTTGCACGTATGAAACGTGTTTTCCAGTTACTTCCTGGCCTGGCTCGACAATGGTTTGCTTAATACCTTCGACCTCGAAAACAATGGCTTTCCGAATTGTCTTACCGGTTTTTTCGCCCAGTTCACGTTCCAGGTCCTGACCTGCAGCAATCACCGGCTCGAATAAATTGGCAACCTTCTCGTCATATTCTTTTTCAACATTGGCAATCTCGCCATCGAGTTGTTTCAAGAGAGCATCGCGATGTTTTTTTGTGTCGGCGATTTTTGAATTTAATTGATCGCCCAACTCACGCTCTGAAACACTGTTTTCGTCTTCAAGGCGCTTCAACGCTTTTTGACGGGCATCCTCATCCACGTAAGTAACAATATATTGGGCAAAATAAAGCACGCGATCCAGATTTTTGCGGGAGATGTCCAGCAATAAACCGAGATAAGAAGGAATTCGGCGGGTATACCAGATGTGGGCTACCGGGGCAGCCAGATCAATATGCCCCATTCGTTCACGGCGGACAGAAGACTTGGTAACTTCAACACCACATTTATCGCAGACGATTCCTTTGTAACGAGGGTTCTTATACTTTCCGCAATAACACTGCCAGTCACGGGTCGGTCCAAAGATCGCTTCACAAAACAAGCCATCTTTTTCAGGGCGCAGCCGGCGGTAGTTGATAGTTTCGGGTTTGAGAACTTCACCATAAGACCAACTTCTGATCACCTCGGGTGAAGCAAGGTTAATTCGCAGTGCTTTCATTGCTTTTGTTTCCACTCATACCTCCAATACGGTGAGGATATTTTAAGACACAAAAAACCCGCCGGAACCTATTCTTCCAGTGTGTTTTTGTCTATTACGTATAATTTCGCAAACTGATATTATAGGATTAATCTCTATGTTCTGTCAAGTTATTTTGAGTCGAGTTTGTCAATTTTCCCTCAGATTCTCCTCTTTTGGTTGATTGATATTGACTTTTTTTCAGTATTTTGTCCTTAAAGTATAAATATCGCTGAATTTTGCTTTAACTAAGTTTACGACGTTTTCTTCAGTCCTTCAAGGCGGTGTAAGGGAATGTCAAGATAAAACACACTTCCTGTGCCTAATTTACTTTCCACACTGATGCTGCCACCATGTTTTTCGGCAATGGATTTTACGATTGCCAAACCCAAACCCTGCCCACGGTTGTCAAAATTCGGCTCATCATCGATGTAGAAGAAGCGCTCAAAAATCCGCGACTGGTCTAATGGAGCAATACCCTTACCGTGATCTTGTACAGTGATATGCATCCAGGATGCATTTTTCTCTGCTTTGATCAAAACCGTCTCACCCCTCGGACTAAATTTGATAGCGTTTTCCAGCAGGTTATAGATTGCCTGTTGCAGCAAGATCCGGTCTGCAGAAATGTATGGTGCTTTAATTGTCCCAAGATCGGTATTCACTGCAATTTTCTTTTGCTGTGCCTGGATGTTGAGCATGGCAATGGTCTCGTTGATCATTTCCTTGATGTCAAAAGTTGTGTAAATCAAACCAATATCGGCATCCAGCCTTTCCAGGTCCAGTACTTTATTGACCAGGCGTTTCATATCCTCAATGCCGGCATCCAGACGATTGACCAGCACTTCCTGCTGGCTGCTCAGGTTGCCAATATGTTTTATCAGGCTGGTATACCCTTTCATAAGTTTCAAGGGCGAGCGTAGATCGTGGCTGATGTTACTGACGAATTCATTTTTCTCTTTGTTTACCTGGTTGATCCATTGGTAATCTTTAAGATAAATTATCGTGCCGGTATCTCTGCCTTCCAACTTGACCGGAAACACATCCACACCATATTCTTTCTGGTTTGCCAGGGTGATGGTTTTGTTTCGCTCTTTGGCAGCTTTACTGCTCTGGGTCAGCTCAACCAAACGGGATTGTATGATCTGTTGACCTTGCGGTCCACTTTTGGTCAAACCAAGTGAATCTTCGACCAAATCCTTACTTGCAAGGTTTTGGTACAGAATTGTACCGTTATGGTCAACCACAATAATCGGATCTGGAATGGAGTTCAGCAATTCATTCAGCCAACTTTTCTCTGTCTGAACTTTGAGAATTTGCTCTTTGGTCTTCAAGGTAGCCGATGCCCGATAAGCAAGCTCTTTGTATAGTTCAAGCTCCTCATTGCTGATCCAATGGTTTTGCTCAAACCCAACCCAAAGTATTCCTTGAGAGGAAGCTTCGCCGCTCAATTGCAGGGCGATCAGGGCTTGCGGATAAGGGGTGCCTGGCGTTAGCCCAAAATACTGGTCGATCTTGATATTGCTGAGGACCAATTGCTCCTGGTCTGCCATCTTTTCAAGGATCAGGGTGTCGAGATAGGCATAATTCCGGGTCTGTTCGCCTTGTCCTGTCCGCAGCCTCATCTCAGGTTTTCTACTTTGTGGGGCGGCTTCTAGCAAAACGATGCGCGCGGAACTGGCATCCCTTGTCAGAGCAGCCCGAAGGATGGAAGCCATGACCAAATCATAGCCTTCCCGGGAATAGTGGGTCGGGTCAACGGATAACAAACGCGATTGTGTATCGGTTCGCATCTGCAGACTCTGGCGTAAATTTTCGAGCGAATCAAAAATCGCCTTTTCGCCATTGGTACGGGGTCTTGCCTGGCTCTGAAAATCGAAATTTCCCTTACTGAGTTCGTTGATCTGCATGATCACAGCATTGAAGATGCTGCCTGAACCCTGGTCGATTAAAAATTTTTTGGGAGTCCATTCTTCCTTTAGGAAGCGCATGAAAAGATACAGAGCCGCACCGGAAATCAACAATTCAGGCAGGTGCGTGACCCATAGGAAAATTGCCTGGCTCAAGATCAGGATCACATCTCTTAATCCATGCACAAAGGCAAGGTTAAATTGCCAAAGCATCCAGAAAGGCAGGCTGAGCATCCCTGCTTCAAAGAGCTTGCTGAGGACGGTACGCCAATTACTCGTGTCCTCTGGTGTTTCGTTGATAAGGATGGCAAATAACAGGCTCATGCCAGGGTAAAAAAGGACGGCAGAGAGGTCTTGCCCCAGTGCCAAGATTTGAGCCAAACCGGTAACAACACCCAATAAAATGCCAATGAGTGGTCCAAGCGTACCAATAGCGATCATCAATGGTACAAGACTCAATAACGGGACAACCGGACTGATAATTTCGCCAAAAAATCCTAAAACCTCTCCGTCAAAGGGTCTCACGACTGCAAAGAGAAAAGGCAGAATCAACAAAAAAAGAATGTAGAGCCAGCGATTTGCGAAAACTTCTTTGAGGTGAGAAAAATCGACTTGTTTAAGGCAAACAAAAACCATCACAGCAAGATAAACGATAGGAAATATCAGAGATGTCGGTTTGAAAGCCTGTACACTCAAGCTCGCTGTTAAAGTGATCGACAAATTTTTCCAGAATTCTTGAGCCATGATCAGAAATTATAGCATGAGCGATCTGTGAAATATCAAGGAATCATAGAACGGCTGCCTGAAGCAATCTTCAATGAAGCCAACTTTCGTAAGAAAATTTGTGACAGCGACAAATTTTCACCTTAATCTACCCCACCAACTCAGCATTCGTGATAAGATTGCGCCTTCGAGGAATCTACCATGAATCCAACCCATATCGGTGAATTTTCTGCACTGCTCACTGCCTTCTTCTGGGTCATCTCCGGCACCTTTTTTGAACGTGCCAGCAAGCGTACCTCATCGTTGGCAGTCAGCTTTTTGCGTATGATCTTCGCCTTAGGCATAATAAGTATCGTCCTTTGGATTCTCCGCGGGAATCCGTTTGCTGATGATGCCCCACCTTCGACCTGGTTGTGGCTGTCACTTTCCGGTTTGGTTGGCTTCGTAATCGGCGATATTTTCCTGTTCGAAGCTTATGTGCGCAATGGCACGCGAATAACGCTTCTGATAATGAGCCTCTCACCAGTCCTGACTGGTGTGCTGAGCTTCATTATCTTCGGCGAGGTTCTGGAGCCTTTGGCGATGTTGGGTATCGCTCTCACCCTGGCTGGCATAGCTTTGGTGATCTTGACTCGTGGTGAAAAGAAACAGTTAAAGTTGCGCGTGAATTCCTATGGAGTTTTCTGCGGTCTGATGGGAGCGGTCGGTCAATCGGTTGGACTGATCCTAAGCAAACAGGGCATGGGCAATTATGACCCCTTTGCAGCCACCCAGATACGTATCATCGCTTCTATCGTTGGCTTTTTCCTGTTCTTTTTGATCGGCAACCATTGGCAAAAGCTGCGTGTGCTTCTCAAGGATCGGCGATCTGCGCGGATGACCGCTACCGGGGCTTTGTTCGGACCAGTGCTGGGGGTCGGGTTTTCTCTGTTGGCTATCCAGAATGCGCCTGCAGCAGTAGCTGCAGCCATCATGTCGATCATGCCTGTTTTGGTCATCCCGGTGAATTGGGTCGCTTTCAGAGAAAGAATCAAGTGGTTTGAGGTACTCGGCGCATTGGTGACAGTGGTCGGTGTGGTCCTGCTCTATTTGTAAGTGGACGCAAATAGCAAGGTCATAATTTGCCCCAGTGTAACAATGCTTGTTATCGTAGATTGATCAAATCCATTACGAATTCAACCACCTCAAAGACGGTCATGTCATCCGTGTTGATTATAACCGCATCCTCTGCTGGACGCAGCGGAGCCACTGCCCTGCCCGAGTCTATTTCATCACGATGCCGTAGCGACTCCTCGATCTCGTCCAGGCAAACCTTTTTTCCTCTTGCCAACTCCTCAATGTATCTGCGTTGAGCACGCACTTGAACGCTTGCTTCCAGGTAGATCTTCATTTCAGCATCAGGTAAGACTACTGTGCCAATATCGCGTCCGATCATCACGATCTTGCCGTTTTTGGCAATTTCCCTCTGTAGGTGAGTCATGGCATTACGCACTCTGGGGTACACCGATACTTCTGAGACGACCTGATTAACTTCCGGAGAGCGAATATCCCAGGAGCGATCAACACCATCAATGATCACGTCAAACTGCCGCCCATCATCTTCCTGCGAAGGACGGATGTCAATGGAAATTTGTTCTGCCAGGTCACTGACAGCTTCACCATCAAGCACGTCAACATCTTCCTGAACAGCCTTGAATGCGACAGCCCGATACATAATTCCTGTATCCAAACTGATATAACCGAGTTTATTGGCAATTAAATTTCCAATGGTCGACTTACCGGAGGCAGCCGGACCATCGATAGCGATCGTGTTTGGCGGATTTTGGATTGTTTTTTCACACATACTATTGAGATGCTCCTGTAAATAAGTAAGTCCTGACCCACAAAACACCTTTTTGGTCAATAAAAGGTTTTGCCTTCCCTGTGAAGGTTTGCAGGTAGGTAGTCAAAGGTTCTTTATGAAAATCGATCGATCTTTCCACGACTACGTTCATTCCTCGGTATTGCTCAGTTTGAGATGGCATGCTGGACGTTCTGGTAAAGATCATGCTGGTTTCAGGTTGGTTTCGTTCTATATCAAAACTGCGGAAATACCAGGAAAAGTCCTCTGGCAGGTCCATCAGACCAAAACCGCCTAATTGTTGTAATGGCTTTCCATTCTGGGAAAAGTCAGCCAGAATCGCTTCAACATCATCATTGGGTAAGACAATCTGATTGTCCAGATATTCGAGTGAACGAACTTGTTGTTCAGAATACAAACTCCGCATGCTGCTGCCCAAACTCAGGATCGCCAAAAAGACGAGGAGGGAAAGCAAAAAAACCTGGTTACCATTTCCGTCAGACCAGCCAAATCTAACCAACCACCAGGCTGAAACAATCAGAATGATGCCAGCCACGATCAACAGAAGAATATTCCAAAACTGGGGTGTTCCTGGAGGAACCTGAGAAAGACGACCAAGATTCAAGGTGAGATAAGTTAAAATCGTGAGAACAAAGCCCATTAATAAGGTGGTCGATAACCATGAATGGGTCGTTTTTAATAGATATCGTGCGAGCCAGATTGCCCCGCCAATCCAACAAATCAAGACAGGTAAAAGCAGGATTTCAAAACTCTCTCGAGAGATCAACCCACCAACCAGCAAAGAAATGAGGACGGAAATTGCTGCAATTCGATACCCAGCCTCCATTTCAGATGAGCGCGATCTGAAAAAACCAATAAGAAAAACGAGTAGAGGTAATATGCTATGCGCAAGTAGCAAGAATATTGAATGATAGATGGGTTTTTCATAAGGTTGAGAAAAATGCCTGACAAAAGCAACCAATCCACTCCCAACTCCGCCCAATCCTGAGGGCTGGAGCAAGAAACTGGTCAGAATCAGCAAGGCGCTGACAGCAAAGCCGGCAGCAAGGTTTGACAATTGATTTTCTCTATTCATAAAAGAAAATGAATAAAGCTCATTTGCTAGGTCTGGTCTCAAGATTTGTATCATCAACAGGATCAAGCCGAGGATAAGTAGAAAACTCCAAAAAGAAGGTCCGCTCAAAAAAGCAATCGCCAAAGCTGCGCCAGCCAGCCCCGGTTGGTTCTTCTTCAGCAGAGTGATCGCCCAGGTTATGCCACCTATGGCAAAAATTCCACCTTGGACAGCCCGTGAGAACAAAAGGAAGGTCGGGTCCAACGCCAGCGCCAAACTCAAGATAAAGGCTGCCTTTTCCCCGATCTTATCTTTCCAAAGCCACGGTAAAAGTACAAGGGATGCTCCAATCAGGGCTGGCATGAGTCGGGCAAGGATATCTCCAGCTCCGAAGAGGAAAAACAGCAATCCTGTCATCCCGGTATAGGCGGGCACATTACTGGTTGATGCGCTAATCCTTTGAGAAATCTGCAGCGCCTGATTGACCAACACCAACTCACTTTGGGTAAAGGAGATCGAATCAAGAAGAACCAACCTAAGGATCAATCCGACTATAAAAGACAGTAGAAACCAACTGAAAGCAGGTTTCAGCCCTTTTCTTGTTCTCAGTCGGTATACGGTTGCGGTTTCCTGGTTCATTTTATGGATTGCTGACCTCGTAAATATCAACTGTGGCGGTGTCGAACACCTTGAGCAAATTCTCCTCGAATTTCGTTTCCTCTACCTGGTAGGTTTGGCGTTCCAATTCACCAACCACGATATAGCGTATATTATACAGGTCGATTACGCTTTCAGCCTGGCTCCACTCTGAAGTACTGTAGAGGACCCTCAGGTCCGATTGTCTTGACCCGATTTCCAGGTAGCCTCCCCGCCATTGGGCTTCATGCCCGATCCAGCCGAGGATGGTCGGCATTCCAGAGAAGGTTGAGATGATATTGTATGTAGTGTAGCTACCGCCGGTCTCAGAAACTGCCTCTGCCATAATACCGACAGGAGCCTCAGCCAGCCATTCAGCAGCCGCCATTTCGTTGGGAGAATATTGGTAAAAGTCCTGTTTTCCATCCAATGAATAGCCATCCCGAGGTGCAAAGCCCTCGGTCTTATTCCAAAGCTCGATGCTGGGGTAGATCAACCCAGCTGCGATTCCAATCAGGCTGATCACACCCAACATGGCAGCAAATTGCTTTTTGACCACTGTCTGAATTATCCAAGCCAGGAATAGTATCAGAATGAATAAAAACAGAAAATCCAACCAATGGCTGCCAAAACCTGAGGGAAAACTTTCACCTTCCAGAGTGAGAGTGAACCCAAACATGAGAAAGCCAACAGAGACGATCAGTAAAGAGAAAAGGCGAATTATGTGCGATTTTGCCTGCAATAGAAATTTGGAGAGAAAGTACGAACCAGCCAATGACCAGAGGATCCAAGCCTGGAAGTAGAACTTAAAAATGGTGTTCATACGCGTACCAAACTGGTCACGCAGGTATACAAATTCCGGAACGATCACAAGTAAGGCACCCAGCAATACCAACATTAAGACAAAACCCTTGGTTTCGACCTTGGTATTTGGTTGGGTCTGGGTATTTTGAACCTCTGTTTGGGTGGAAGTTTTCGATGCTTTGACTTTTAGCACAAAGTAATCGACAGCAAGCAATATCAGGATAAATAAGGCAAGAAAAGTTCCAGGATGTTTGAGCCGCTCCAGGAGCGAGCCAGAAAGCAGGCTGGCATTATCAACAGCACCTTGCAAGCTATTTAACAGCGGATCCAGGGATTCGAGCCGACCAGCCAGCCACCCCAGTCCCCACCCTGCTGCAAAGAGCAGCGCAAACAACAATGTAGTCAATAACAAAGCTTGAAGCGATGGTAAACGTCTTGTCTGAATTTGATGGTGGATCAACCAGGCAAAAATTGGCACCAACAACGGACCAAACATGATCCAGAGGTACGAGCCGCGTGTGAAGAACGCAAGGCTGGGGATAATGCCGCCCGCCTGCGATGAGAAGCTTAGATAAAACGGCAAGTACGCCAAAACACTTAACACCCCGCCTACCAGGCAGAACAGTGCGATCTGACCTAATCGCTGGGTATTCCAGTCCTTGACGCTCGCCAGATGCCAAACAAATGCAACTGCCAGTAAAAGTAGGTAGAAAGGAAAATCCCAGGTATTAAGGAACGCGATCCCTCCCAGGGTAAGCACAGCCATAATTGCGCTTTTCCAGTTGATTGGTAGACGTAGCCCGAACACTCTCAATTCACCTTCCCAACCACCGTGATAGGCATTCAGTGACTGGGCAATAGCCACCAAAACAAAAGGCATACCCAGCAAATGAGGGTGAATATCAGACAGCAGGTAGGTAAAGAATGGGAATTCATCAATGATCTCGATCATCGAGCCGCCCAAGCGGAAGTCCTGGACCACGCGGCTGGCTTGCCACCAGGACCACCCTCCTCGATTGGGGAACCAATTCAAGCCGTAGGGCTCGCTGGTGAGTGCCGGGATCTGCAGGTTTTGCCAAAACTGCGAGCCCATCAAGCCCCTGGCATGCAGAATATCCAATAATCCAAACCAGTTCGAAACTACCAACATCATCAAGGGAGCCAACAATGCCAGTAAATAAGAACGTTTTATATGCTCATTGGTTTCTTGTTCTGACTTTCTCTTGCCTGCCAGTAAATCCCAGGCAATCCCATAGGCACCCAGGGCAGTCAGCCCAAACCAGGATGCTGATACCAGGTTGTAACCTACCGAGGAGACAACCCCACTGACCCGGATCAACAAGGCAGAGATCAGGTAACCAAAATAGTAATAAGAGATCGAGTAGCCGGAAAGCCACGGGTCCTGAGGAGGTATCGTCGGTGATTTGAGGATGGCATTGATGAAAGCCATTTCCATGAATTTTTCAGTGTGGATGATATCCGGGTTGGCTGCCCGTACCACAGCCCAAAGAACGAAGGTTAGTAAAAACACGCTTTCTGTAGTGATGACGATCTTCTTGTTTACCTTGACCCAATCGCTTAATTTCGAAAATCCGATCTTCCAGGCAAAAAAGAGATTGAGCCCCAACAGAACTACCAGGACAGTTACCGCACCTGCCAGGTCATTGTTAAGCAAACCAACGGAATTGAGCCACCAATAAATGAAACCCCATAACAGGACCCCAATCGCCTTGGACAGGTAAACTCCTCTTGATCGCAATTTCTGAAAAACCGACCAGGTTAGCGGAAGATTGATCCACCCCAGGATCTCAATAAGGAACAACCACTTTAGAAAGTCGATCATGTTTTATCTGACCTTGTAAATGACGGTATCAGCTTCACTGTACACCACATCCCACAACATTCCATCATAAGAATCGAACTTTACCAATGTCTCAGCCGGGTAAAAAGCCTGTTCCTGCTGCCCAACAATGATGTACTCAACATTGTACTTGTCCAAATAGTTCTTGATGAACTCCTCGTCAAGGCTCAGGTAAAAAGCATTGACCTCGTCCACTCGTTCCTGGACAGCGTTATTGCGTAATACCGCCCGTTGCTGGCGTTGATGGTAATTCCAACCCACCACCCCCGGCAGACCAGTGTAAATGGTATAGCGATTACCCCAATAATATTCATATGCCTGGGCTTCCAGTATGACCGGTGAACCCTGCACGTTTTCCTGCATCCATTGGATAGCCTGATAATCCTGCTCCAGGTTCATCACGATGCCATTGACAGCAAACTGGGAAGTTTCCATATATTTCATCCCATCCAGGGTCTGGGGTGCATTGGGGTCCATCCGATCGGTGATTTTGTCCTTGGTAGCCAACACCGGAAAGAGCAAGGCAATGAAGAAAAGTACGATAAAAGCAACCTGGAAGGCGATCTGGGTTCTTGTTCGCCATCTGTAAAGATCCCGCCAGAGAGTCGCCGCTGCTAAGCCCATAGGGAGAGTCAACAACATCCATGCTTGGTGATAGAGTTTAAAGACTACGTTCATACGTCCGATGTCACCCACAAGGTATACCAGCTCCACGACGATTGTGAGCAGTAATCCGGTTCCGATCATGAAGTATGCCAGTCTTTTAACATCATCATCGGTAGTCACGATGAGGAAGAGCGCCAGCACACACAAAGGCAGGGCAATTAATGCTACCTTGACCTTCAGCAGCAAGAGCACCAGGAAGCCCACGACTATGACAACGATCAGGCTCACCATTAAGTTGCGATTCTTCTTATAAGGCTCCAGCTTCGAGATGTGAGTGGACGCCATCCATTGATAGGTTTCCCAAATCAGCCAACAGGTGATCACAAAAAGGATCAAACCCCAATGTGTGATGTATGACTTTAATGGTGTTTTCGCTCCATTCCAAAAACCGACCGAGTTGTATCCCGGAAAGAAAAAGCGGTTGAAATTGAAATAAAAGACGCGAGTAAGAAAGAACAAGCCCACAGCACTGAAGACCGGAGCAATCCATCTTCTGGTCCAGGCAGGCAGGAATTGCCACTGTACCGAAGGCAGATAACGCCATCCAATGTAAACCAAGACACATAATGCCAGCGCGGTAAAAGTGAGGTAATCCCAGGTATTGGTTGGCTGCAAAGCGCCCAAAACCACGGCACCGATCACCAGTATCGGTATACCCATAATTTTGAAATTCAGTTGCAGCTGCTCATCCCTCTTTTTTAGCAAGATCAGGGATAAACACCACGCCACCGCTGCCAGTACTATGGGCATCGCGATCAGGTGAGCATGAAAATCGGCATACAGGAAGGTGAAAAAAGGAAATTCTGTGATCGGCTCGCCCGGAATAGCACGGCTGGGATTCCAATACCATGTTCCGGCGGCAATGGGCAGGTGCTCACCCCGCGCCAGTTGCCCCATACCTCTAAACAACCAGACCAGTTTTTGGCTTAGGGTAGCGCCCTCCATACTGGCACCCGCTGAACCAAGGGCTCTCAGTCCCCCTGCAATAACATCCAACTCACCCAGGTTGCCAACCACTGCCAGGAAGACTGCACTGGCGACACCAGCCAAAAACGCCAGCCGGAATAGCTTTTGTTTTTCTTCCAGGTTTTTCTCCAGGACGGCCTTGCCAAAATTCCAGCCAATGCTGAAAGCGCCAACTACAAGCATCGCATACCAGATCGAGATCAAAATGTTGTAGGAAACCGCGGGTACAACACCGAGCAATTTGATCGGCATCGCCACCAGTACCTGTCCGTAATAGTAATAATTGATATAGCCGCCGGCGTACCAGGGATCATAAGCCGGGAAGGTACTGCTCTTAATGATTGCGTTGAGATAGCTGAAGTCCATTGGCTTCTCACCGCCGCGCCAGGGATGCCACAAATCCGGGTTCTGGTAGCGGATCCACAGGAAGAAAGCAAAGGCAAGCAGGAAAATCGCCTCTTCGATCAAAAACTCTTTCCACAACACTTTGAAATCTATGATCAGGTCTTTCCTCGTCAGCCAGGCAACGATCGACGACGCGATCAATAGGATCAGCAGAATACCCCAAAGCAATGTGGGAGTGACTGCCACCTTCGCCGAGCCCAGATTGAAAGCGATCAACACGAAAAGCAGCAATCCAATAATGCGGGCAAAAGCGTAACCCTTGTCCTTCAAGCCCGGTAGTGCCAGGCGGACAATTGGAAACACAACCAGCCCCAAAAGCCAGAAGAACAAGTAAAAAACGAGCACTGCCAGCCAGGTGTGCTGGTTCAACGCCGATTCCTGGTCAAAAAGATCGGTCCATGTACCGCCTGCCTGTTGAGTCTGAAGTTCCTTTTCGGTAAGCATCAACTGATTTTCAGCGTCAGTCTCACCAGCCACATAAGTATCTGCCTGCTTTGGCGTCAGATAGACCGCTTGGTTTACATCAACTGAGTTCAACATCTCCCAGATCTTCTGACTATCATAGTCAGCGTTTTTCCGGAATATGAGTACTTTTGGATGGTCGTAGACTGAAAAGGCTTCTTCAGCATATTGATCATTAAACTCAAGGCTTCCCAGGTTCGGGTAAGAAGTGAAAGTTGACACTAAGTTAAAACCCAGGTTTCCGCTGCTACCGTCTTCCTCAGCCTGGTAGTAACAATCCAGGGTTTCCTGGTCCTCCTCGCAACCCAACAATTGGCGATAGAAAAAGGTGGTCAAAGGATAACGCTCTGGCACACGGGGAATTGTGCCAAACTGTCGGTTGGAACTGATAAAGATGTATTCAGCCTGATTTAAGATAGTGTAGAAGCGTTGAATCTTGCTGGCATCATCGGGCCAGTACATTTCAAGATTCAGATCGCCTCTGAATATTCCGGCATTGTCCTGGTAGGGCACAAATCCTGGTCGCGGAAGCGGCAGAGCATCGTCCCAGCTGCTTTCCAGTGCAGCGCCCGGTGTGCTGATCATGATCTGACCCTCATCAGAGACCATCTCGATTGTCAGGTCAAGATCTTGAGCTTGTCCTTCGCCTAAAATTAGTGGTTCATCAAATGCGAAGACTGCCCTCTCATCTTGAGTAGAAGCATCTCCCAGAAAATCGTCAGCGATTTCGCTGATTCGTGTAACAGGACCCGATGGCGTATTGGCAGTAAGCGTCAGACGCAGAAGTTTATCACCCCCTGTTTGGCTCATATCGGTGATATCAGGGATTTCGACCCGCTCTATGGAATCGACCGATGGAAGGCTCACCTTCATTTCGTAAGCATGCCCAGGAGTGATTTGTTCGTTGATCTTTGGCAGGGTCTCCTGGCGGGTCAAGCCGTCATCATAGTAGAAATTCATCATCGGCACCCCGCTCAGGTAAGATTGAGCGTCTGCGGTGATCAAAGTCAATTCAAACTTATAAAGCTGGTCTTCGGAAAAGTAGATGGCTGGGTTAAATTGAAAAATCAGGGTCGATTGGGACAGACCTTCAGTATTAACTGGGTTTTGCCCTGTTAATGCTTCTGAGTTCATCGGCAAACCGGTTTGTCCATCCAGCACGTTCAACTGGTACTGCACTGTCTCAATCGTCGATGAAACCGATTGCACAACCGGGTAAGTCAGATCGGTCAGAAAGCCATTTGCCTTCGCCTGATAGAGCAGTGTCAGACTTTGTCCCGAACTGAGTGTGTGCATTGAGCGGTAGGCGACTGGAATGTTCTTTTCCTGCCCTTCAGATTCGACCACCAGGTTGATTGGACCCTCAAGGTTGGCATAGATCCAATCTGTCGCAGCTACCCTGGTAACTGGGCGGGTGTAGATGCGACTGAAGGCAAATGCCCAGGCTCCGGTTGTCAAAAGGACCAAAGCTGTGAGAACAATGCCTGAGGTTTGTAATAGCTTTCGCGAAAGATCAAGTCTGCTGACCTGAAAGCCCGCCTTATTGTTGACTAATTGCCCAAGCCCCCAGGCAGCAAAGATCGCAATCAGCGGGTAGAGCAGCAGGAGGTAGCGCATCGAAGAAACCCAAGCCAACCCCTGCCACACAAAATAAACCAGGCTCCACACCCATAAAGGCATATGCAAGTGGTCTTTGTTTTTGAAAATCTTGAAACCCATACCCAGCCAGGACAGCAAAGCCGTGATCCCCAATGGCAAGCCAAGCCCCCATACCAACAAGTTATACAGCGAAAATGTGTTTGCCCGTCGGGTCCACTGCAGTGCTGGAGGGAAGTCGACCTCACCAGTGCTTTGCACCTGCAGGGTTTTGAGCCCGTTCCACCAATCCGGGTTGATTTTTAGACTGATAAATCCCGGACCACTAAAGGCATAAGGCTGCAGCATTCGAAACGTAACGATGCTGACCAGCCCCGCAACAGCGACAGGAATAATGACCTTGAGCAAATCGAAATTTTCGCTACGGTCTTCCATGCGCAGATAGCGTGCCAGCTCCACCAATGGAAGCAAGAGCGCTAATGAAACAGCGTTGATTTTGGAAGCGGTAGCCATGCCTAAACCCAAACCAAACAGTAAATAAGGCCAGATTTTGGGCAATGTAAAACCGCTAACAATTCCTTCAGGTTCCTCAGCCAGTGGTCGCTTCAGGATGATCACTGCTGCCAGAACTGTCAGCATTCCAAAAGTGCTGGTGAAGGTATCCACAGTCATGAAATGCGCTTGCTGGATGGGCAATACCGCAAAAGCATAAAATGCTGCTGCGATCAAACCCACGCGACGATTGTAGAGTTTGTAACCAATCAGAAAAACCAGGATCACAGTAAACAGATCGAAAAAGGCGGACATCTGTCTTCCAACCAACGTAATTGGGTCGTAGCCAACCTGCCCGATCCACTCACCGAAGTAACGGATCAGAAATAGTGGAAAGGTGCCGTAAACAAAAAAGGTGTACCCATGCGTGTTCGGATTGAGACTTGAGGTTTGGGTATTAAAGTAATCCTTAATGCTCTCCACTGGACGGATACTATTTAGCACCATGGAAAGGTAACGTTCATCTGGATGGAGATGGTAGCTTTCATCCCAATTGATGTTCAGAAAACGAAAGTAGCCGCCCACGATCAAAATTAGGGCAAGCAAAAAGACCGTGATCAGGGCTTGATTGATGCTTTTTTTCCGCAGAACAGGCTGTTGGTTTATGTTTTGCATAAAATCATTGACTCGCAATGTAAATTAGAAAGTTTTTTTCCGGAATCGTACTCTGGAATATTGTAGCAACTCCTCCCGGATAGAGGGATTGTAACTGACTGAGGCTCTCGGTGTCATTGATGTGTAACAAAAAGATCTTGGCTGTCTGCAAATCCAACGTGCTTGCCAGGTCTTGTGGAAGAATGGAAAGGTTGAGATAAGGTTGGTCCATGCTGATAGCCACTGAGCGCGCATCGACCCAGTGGGGATAGCCAACCACATATGCCTGGCTGTTCCTGGCTTGACCTGTATCAAAATTTCTAATGACCTCTGACATTTCGGTAGCGTTCCAGGATGAACTTCTGTAATTTTGGACATAGGTACTGTTGATCAATCCGAAATTGCGAAGAATGATCAGGACTCCGAAAATACCCACAAATATTACCTTCCGTACCCACTGAGATTCTTTGGTTGAAGATGAGAGACTATGAACTGCATAAGAGAAACCTCTGCCGGCGATCAGGAACACTGGAATAGCAGAGCCGATTGCCCGGCTGAGCGATGGATTTTCCATTGGTTGGGCAATGGAGAACACACTGGGGAAAAGCATTATGATGAAAAGGATGCATAAAGATAAGGTTTGTTTGCGATTAGAAAACAGATCGCGCAGTAGTGTGAGACACAATCCAAACAAGAAAAACGCCCCACTCACCCAATCCAAGGCAGCCCGATTGCCAATACCTTCAACCCAACTGCTGCGATTCGACCAATTGAACATTCCTGCAGCCGAAATAAGATTGTTGAAAAATGTGATCAGCTCGTTGTTAGTATCAGGGTTATTTGCTGTTGAAATTTGGTTGATGATCGGAGCAATCCAATTATCAGGGTTGGCTGCAATCACGAAAACTAATGGCAAAATAACAACAATCCCAACTATTAGCCCGATGCCTATGCGTAATAAGACCGTATTCTTATGGTTAGGTTCGCTTTTTCGTAACAAGTAAACCATGGTAATGGTCAGGTTCGCGAAAACCAGCACAAAGAAGATCTTATTGGTCAAGAGCCCCAAACCAGTCAGTATCGAAGAAATCAACAGAGAATTCAGGTCATCTTCCTGTAGAGATTTGAACAAGTAGTAAAGCGCAGGCAGCATGATCGGGAGCACCAAACCAAACCCCAAAACAGCCCTTTGCTGCAGGATCGGCCAATATCCAACCCCCAACAAGAATGCGCTAACGTAACCGCTTTTCTCATCAAACAAACGTCGTCCCAGTTTGTACATAAAAAAGACAGCCACCAGCCCTGCCAATACATAAGCCAACTTAAGACCGGTAAAAGTTGATGATCCCCCCGAGAACTGGTTAACAATAGCCGCCCAGTAATAGCTGATTGGTTCGCTGATCACGTTACGTGGAAACCATAAGGATGAATCCCCATAAGATATACCATCCACCGTGTAAAGAGCCTCCACCTGGGCACTGATTATTTCCGGTGGAACCTCATCGAGTCTGCCAAGTTGAAAAACTAAAACCACTATGATTAGAAGTAAATAGGCAATGAATTTGACGGGATTGGCTGCAATCTGGCGAAAATTGAAGTGGATATCAAACTTTTTACTACTTTTTCGTTGATAAAAGGCAGCAATAATTGCAGAAATGCTTACCAACCAAAGCGATCCTGAAACAAGGTTGATGCTGCCCCGTTTATAAATGAAGCTGGATAGGATGGCTGTGGCAAAGGCCGCAACCAGCCATATCAGACGTATGCTTAATTCGCCTTTGGGTTCCTTTTCTGAATCGCTTTCCAATCGTGAAATTTCAGGGTTTCTATCTCGTAAAAACGCGATAATCGACAACAAAAAGCCAATCAGCACGAGAAAAATTCCGATTACACCAAGTGCTTCCCTCAAAAATTCAATCAGAAACTGACCTGCCAAAAAGCATAACAAGGCAGAAAACACAAACCGGTTGGTTGGATATCGCTTCTCGGTTGCTAATTGATTATCAGAAACTTTTTCAACTTCTGCAGGACTCTTGAAATAGCCTCGAACTACTTCGAGAACCGTAGGATCCTCTGTGCGATTGGTTTGGTCATCATCCATGGGAATATTTTAGCCGTTTATCAGGAGCCTGACCTTTGAACCCTTTCAGCATAAAGGTAACCAAGGTCATCATGGACAAGGTTCTCATAGCGGCAAACCTGGTAGCCAAGGGTTTCAAACAAATCTGTGAGCACACAATGGTTGCACTGGTCATTCAAATCGTGATACTCCATCACGATGCGATCGATATTCTTGAAAATCCTCGGATCCTGATTTAACAGGATCTCATATTCTGCTCCTTCACAATCCAGTTTTAACAAATCGATCCGCTGACCAACTTTTTCCTCAAGCACTTGTTCCAGTGTAATCACAGGAATTGTGGTCTCCTTGACCGTCTGCAGATTGGCATTATCACCGCTTCCGCTGACAGCCTGAAGTGGTTCGTTGTTCAGAAAATGGAGGGGGATTTCCCCTTCTTCTTTCCAGACCCCCAGGTTATGGGTATGGACGCAACCAAGGTTGTTGATCCGGATATTTTGACGCAAAATATTGATTGAGCCAGGATTCGGTTCAAAAGCGTGCACAGCCCCGTCGGTCAATTGAAGAGCTGCTTCAATAGTAAACTCACCAATGGCTGCCCCAATATCAACCACCACCCAATCACTCTGGATCTCGCTTCCAAGTCTGGTATAAAACCGATCGATCAGGGTCTCTTTTACTGACCAGGCTTCCATCTTGCTGCCTACACCAACCTTCAGATTATTGCGACGCAATTCCAGCCATTTGACACCTAAGAACGGACGTCCGAGAAAGATCTCAAATAACACCTTCCAATTCTTCACTCCAAACAATAATTCGAAAATCGACCAGAGATAATAAAAATATTTGCGGATAAACCTCACGCTTGCCTCCTGGCAATGTAGAATGTACAGGTTCCCTCATCGTCATAAGGATTTTCTACCAGTTGAACAACCTTCTCAAAAGGGATGAATGGATTTCTGCGGTTCTTGAATAACACCCATTTGCCAAACAATCTTTTCCACAGCAGGTTGGGTAAGCCGGCGGCATGACCGCGTTCCAGTTTGTGCAGTGCGCTTACTGGAAAATAGTGCCAGTATTCCACCTGGTCAAAACCTGACTTCTGAAGGCGTTCCAGCCATATCTCAGGCGGGTCCAGGTTAATATGTCGGGAAATCTTATTAAAAAAACGCGAATAAAAAACTGCCAGGCTTTTCAAGCCAAGGGAAGAAAGCACCTGCATTCCCCACAGATCAGTAACAAAGCGGCGGTTCGGGACGGCAAAGAAGAACTTCCCTCCAGGTTTCAATACTCGTGCGACTTCATCCAGAACCGGCTGTACCTCAGGTATGTGCTCCAACACAGAATTGCTGATGGCTGAACCGCAACTTGCACTCTCCACAGGGGCTAAGGCACCTTCTGATCTCACAAGCAGAGGGTAAACCCTTCTTGCTTTCGCTTCCATCAAAGGCTGCCACCATGGATCGACACCGATCACCTTTTGGTCTTTGAACAAAGCCCAGGCAAAATGCCCATCGCCGGCGCCCAGGTCGTAAATCGGTTCTTCAAGTTCATGCTGCTCATAAAAACTTTGTTCCACTGCCCGTAACATACCTCTGAAATAGGGTAAATGGAAAAGTTGCTTCTCGCAGATGCTTTCGACTTCCTTCCTGTTCAGTTTAGTCATCATTCACCAACAGATACAATAATTCTTCATAATGCCTGGCAACTGCATCCTGCTTAAATTTTTCCAGGAAGTCAGTGGGAATGAAACGACCATTCCCGCACTTGTCTAGTAATTCAATTACCGCTTTTGCTATAGCAGCAGGATCCTTTAAGGGGACGATTGTCCCCAGTCCGGTTTGTAAGACCGGCTGCCTCACTCCAGGTAGATCAGATGCCACCACTGGCGTCCCCTGGGTCATTGCTTCAATCTGCACAATTCCATACGATTCGGTTGCATTCAAGCTGGAAAACATCAATACATCACAGGCAGCAAAAAAAGCTTCGAAATCTTCATCGTCCAGGTAGCCAAGCGAGATCCACTTCTGACCGAACGGCTGGATATACCTTTCGACCTGTTTTTGATAAGCCTGCTCACCAACCACTGATTTCCAGGCTCCGGCATGCACAACTCTTGCTTCCGGATAGGCTTCCAGAATGGCAGGTAATGCCATGGCAAGGTATTCATATCCCTTTTCAGCCGCCACTCTACCAGCCAGACCAACGACTCTGTCCTCTTTCCTGACTCCAAACTTCTGGCGAAAAGTATCGAGATTTTCTTTAGTGACAGTTTTCGCTTTAACAGGCGTGGGTACTTCCACGACCTTATCGAGAAGCTGGCTTAAAACAGGAGAGTGCTCAGCATAGTCGAGGGAATTTTGCACGACGAGGCTGGCATCTCTTAGGACTTGCTTTCCAATTTCAGTCGTAACTTTTGCTGCCAGATTATCCAGAATTCCCCCACTACTTATGACCAGATCACAATGGTAAGTCACCAGTACCGGTTTTCCGAGATCTTTGGCTGCTTGGCTGAGTAACAGACTTTCAAATTGCGGCAAGTGCAAATTGACCACATCAGCCCATTCGATCCACTTTCTGGCAACCTTTACCAACGAAGGCATCAGGACTCCCTTGGAAACTCGAGCCATGACCGGTACACGCACGATCCTGAATTTTTCCTTTTCCTCAAGCAGATCCAGATCGCTCTTGAACTGAGAGGTCAGTACGACTACTTCGTGACCTAATTCCCCCAAGCCTTCTGCTAATCGCTGTGCATATACGGACAAACCAGAACTATAAGGGTGGAAATAGGTTGAGGAGATCAAGATTCTCATGGCTGCAGTTCCTCTTTCTGCCGGATCCTGGTGGCTTTTTCAATCAAAGATCCCAGGCTGTGACCGGAATGGATCAGCGCGATCACTCCCAAGATTGCCGGGATCAAGATCTGGACACTATGAACGACCAGAGCAATGGCTAAGGCAGGTGCTTTATCCACACCAACCAGGGCATATGCACCCACCGTGCCCGCTTCAAACACTCCCAACCCTCCTGGAGCTGAAGGCAAAGCATTGATGAAAGCGCTGGCTGTATTGACCAGCATGGGCCACCACCATTCTGAGTTTGACAGGATGGATTCTTGCAGAATGCGGTATTCGAGCATCGAGAATGACCAGCTAACCGCCAAGATTGAGAAAGCTAAAAAGAAGCGTCCAGGTTTGACAAAATATTGGAAACCTGTCAGAAGTTGCTGAATCCAGGAAATTACCTTATGTTTCAAAAACTGGGAGTTTGGAAAGCGTCTGGTAATCCAAAGCAACACATTATCTTGATTTCGGGTCGCATAAAAGATGAGAACAATGGACAACACCAAGACTACAATTCCAATACCGGCGATCCGATTCAATGTAGTGTTCTCGATCAGGAAAAACAAACAAAAAAGTAAATAAGAAAAACCAACTAACAAATCCAGAAGGCGTTCAGCTACGATGGAAGCAAAAATTTCCATATAACTGACTTTGTGTTGCCCCCTATCGGTCAGAAAAGCAGCCCTTCCAAATTCGCCCAATCTCAGTGGCATAAAAGTATTCAACATATACCCCAGATTCATTCCCCAGAATACGTTGGAAAAACTGAGCCTACCTCCCAGCAGAAGCCAGCACACCAGACCTCTTAGCAGTGCACCTACCGAAAAACAGACCACAATCAGCACAATTGAAGCCGGGGAAAGCTGCTTGAAGGCATCTCCCACTGCCTGAAAATCCAGCCTGCGTAATACCAGCCAGATCGCCAGCGTACTGAACAGCAAAGGAATGCCGATTTTTAGGAATCGGTTGAAATTTACTTTTGCCGCTGGCTCGGACATTAATCCTCCAGCCGCAAAATCGCCATGAATGCTTCCTGGGGTATCTGCACGCTGCCAACCATCTTCATGCGCTTCTTCCCCTTTTTTTGCTTCTCGAGCAATTTCTTTTTCCGTGTGATATCTCCGCCGTAGCATTTTGCCAAAACGTCTTTACGTAAAGCCTTCACATTCGCACGCGATATCACTCTGCCCTGCGCATATGCCTGGATCGGGATGACAAACATTTGGCTAGGAATGATGCCCTTGAGTTTGCTGACCAAGGCCTGACCTTTGTGAAAAGCATCCTGTTTGTGAACAATGGCAGTTAAAGCGTCTACGGGTTCTTCGTTTAAAAGAATCTGCAGTTTAACCAGATCGCCCGCCCTGTACTCAATGAATTTGTAATCCATTGAAGCATAACCACGTGTACTCGACTTGAGCAGGTCAAAAAAATCAATGATGATTTCTGAAAGTGGTATTTCAAAATTCAGCTGAACGCGGTTTACGGCCGGATAGTCCTGGTCAACGTAAATCCCACGACGCCGTTTAACCAGATCCATCACGACTCCGTAGTAATCGGTGGGTGTAAAAATCTCGAGTTCCATCCACGGCTCATAAATATCCACGATCTCTCCTTCATCAGGCAGATCTGCCGGAGAATCGATGATGATGGTGGAACCATCTTTTAAGTCGACCTTGTATTCAACTGAAGGAGCTGTGAAGACAACATCCAGGTCGTATTCGCGCTCAAGCCGTTCCTGGATGATCTCCATGTGAAACAGACCTAAAAAGCCACAACGAAAGCCAAAATTCAGTGCTTCAGAAGATTCCGGTTCATAGGTAAGAGAAGCATCGTTTAACTGCAATTTTTCAAGCGCTTCTTTAAGATTGGCATAGTCTTCGCCTTCAACCGGGTAAACGCCTGCAAAGACCATCGGTTTAGCTTTCAGGTAACCCGGCAGTGCTTTCTCTGCTGGTTTGGCAGCATAGGTGACAGTATCGCCCACCCGACAATCATGCACAGTTTTTAATCCGGTGGCGATATACCCCACATCACCAGCCTCAAGCAGCGGAACGGGTTTCATCCCCGGAGAGAACACGCCGATTTCCACCGGTTCAACTTTCGAGCCGGTTGCCATCATCATGATTTTCTCATTTGCATTGATCTTGCCGTCAAAAACACGCACGTAAGCGATTACGCCCTTGTATGAATCGTAATGGGAATCAAAAACTAACGCTCGAAGAGGTAGTTCCTTATCAGCCTCTGGTGCTGGGATGCGCTCTGCGACTGCCTGCAAGACTGCCTCAACGTTGAGACCAGTTTTGGCGCTGATTGCGATTATTTCATTCTCTTCCACGCCCAACAGTTGCACCAGGTCCCGAGTGACCTCTTCAACCATGGCTGACTGCAAGTCGACCTTGTTGAGAACTGGGATAATGACCAGGTTGGCATCCAGAGCCAGGTACAGGTTGGCTAAAGTCTGTGCTTCAATGCCTTGGGTGGCGTCGATTACCAATACCACCCCTTCACAGGCATACAATGCCCGGCTGACTTCATAGCTGAAGTCAACATGTCCGGGAGTATCAATCAGGTTAAATTCATAATCTTTTCCAACCGGATCGGTATAGATCATGCGAACAGCTGAGGCTTTGATGGTGACGCCTTTTTCTCGTTCGAGGTCCATGGAATCCAGTACCTGCTCGGTCATATCCCGATCCGAGATGGTGCCAGTTAACTGAAGCATGCGGTCAGCCAGCGTAGATTTGCCATGATCCACATGGGCAATAATGCAAAAATTCCGAATATTTTCCATAAGCGATCCAGTATAGCTTATTATACCGTCAACGGGTACCAGTTTCCTTCTGTGGTTTTCTTACTGGTCAGTTACTGCAGCCTTCCTGAATGTTCAGGTTGGTTAATATCGCCCTATCGTTTTGAGGTAAGTTGTCGGATGAAAGTAACTCTTTGGTGACCGTGCACCAGTTATCACCAATATCCGGATATTGAAGTGAAAGTTGTTCTTTCAGCGTATTTGGATTATCGGCAATTCCCGATTTAAGCCAGGCTTCCACCAAAATGCGATATTCACTGCCATTTATCGGACTAAAGCCTTGAAGCTGAGCTTCCTGGTAATGCTCTATAACCCCCTGCCAATCACCTGATTGACGGGCGAGGTCCGCCTTCTCATAAAAATAACACCACTGCTGGGTATTTTCCTCCCCAAAATAACGTACCGGAAGACTCACAGGTTGATCCGGCTTGGTAAGGATAAGGTCAAGATTGGATGCTCGTGCCAATGCCTGCCAGTTTTTGTGGTCAAACTGTAATCCAGAAACATCAGGAACGATACCGTCGGAAAGGACCTGGAGGCAACCTTTTTCCGGGAGGAGATAAGTCAGGATTGATTCGGTGTTCCCAATAAACTCGATCGAACGTAACGTAAGTGAGAAATCGTTTATGGTTTCCAGTTTCGGGATTGCATCTGCCTGATTCGAATCCATTAACACCACAAAAAAATTGTATTTTTCTTCTGTGTTAAGTGGATCATAAATCAAGTTAACTGGACCGGTCAACGCTGATCCAGAAAAGTATTTGGCAATAGTTGAATCAGCTGTCATTAATGTAGTTCCATTTTTAAGAGCCGGTGCTCGCCAACTCAATTGTTGCATCAGATCTACTTGCCTGTTCCATTGTTGAATAAATTCTGTACCAACCATGAAGTGCGAGCCAATTGCCAAGACACCAAGAACGGTTAGGAAAAGAATTTTTATCTTATCTGTGCGAAGAAAATAGTCTAAGGCACCAGCAGTGAATAACGAAATACCGGGAAGCATGGCGAGAAAAAATCGATTCCAGGGGAAATCCACAGAAACCTCGAATCCTCCTGCATAAAAAGGGATTAACGATACTGAAGATAACAGAACGCCTAACAGCATCAAGATCCAACTATGATTCTCGAATTGCTGTTTAATTTTTTCATTCTTAAGCAAGTAGAGTAATCCAGCACTTAAGAAAATTAAGCTAACGAAGAGCAGGATCATGAACGGATAATTCCGTGTCACAATAATCTCGTGTTTCGCTACCCGGGCTGCATCGAACCAGGACATGAATAAGCCATCCGTGAGGGATAAAACAGCATTCTTCACTATCACAGCCAAGGCAGAGAGAGGAGTGGCTTTGATTTTATCGAGCAAACTGATTTCGTAAGAATAGGCATTTCGCTGGCTGATGCGAAACCCTAAGAAGGTGATCAGCACGAGCAAATATGGTAACCAATCGAGGATGATCCACTTGATCACTTTTCTGGGTTGTCTTGGATAAGTTCTGGCATGAATGATCCAGAGCAAGATCGGTCGAAATAATTCCACACCAACATAATATTCCACTGGAACGATTCCAATCACAACAAATATCATGCTCAGAAGAGTCCAAAGCCAAAAATTTTTTGGTTTTCCACGATTATCGATCGCCTTACCCATTCCAAGGAAAGAGAGAAGATGGCAGCTAAAGAATGTGTAAAAAATTGAAAACATGATGGAAAAATTGTGGAATTTAAAACCAGGGAATACAGTGAAAACCACCACTGACCAAATCCAAAGTTTGCGTTGACTAGGAAAGAAATGATTCAGAACCATCCAAAAGACAACACCAAAAATCCAACGCATAAAGAGTGCAAATAGTGCCCACAGAACCGGCGAATCATTGAAAATTGAAAAGAAAATTACATAAGGCAGGGATTCCAATGGTCGGTCTTCGGAAAAATAGAGCCAAAACCCTTCAGGACCGAATTTTTGCTTGAACAGAATGATGTACCAGTCATCCAGGTAAAAACCCAAACGCAGGCTAAAGATGCCATAAGTTAGGATAGTGAGTAGAAACAGAAAAAGTGGGAATCGAAAATTCTCGAATGTTTTTATGAAAGTGTTGCTTTGTCGTTCTGCTTCTGGATCTGGGCTCACTTTTCGCCCTCCTCAAATCTGTGATTGTTGAGGTTTAATTTTACCATTCCAGTTAGCTTCTCATAGACACAATTCATTTTGGTATGTTTAGGTTCGGACGTTCTTGTCAGAAAGTTGTGGTTGCCTGGGCGCTTTCACACAACAAATTTTGCCGGGTCTTTGTGATAAGATAATTCTATGATCAAGGCATTGATTGAGACCTTAAGACCGCGCCAATGGACCAAGAACCTGGTCATTTTTGCCGGCTTGATTTTCGACGGACAGTTCCTTCAGCTGACTCCGTTCCTTCGGGTACTGCTGGCTGCACTTCTCTTTTGCCTGGTTTCAGGGGTCACCTACACCATTAATGACCTTTTAGATCTGGACGCAGATAAACTCCATCCACAAAAACGCAACCGACCCCTGGCTTCAGGAAGGTTGGGAAAACGAACAGCCATTATATTCATCATTGTTCTTTCTGCGATTTCGCTGGCTGGAGGTTACCTGCTCTCTCCCAACCTTGCTCTAATTTTTGTCGCTTACACGCTGCTAATTCTGGCTTATTCTTTATGGCTGAAGAAAATCATGATCCTGGATGTACTTGTCATCGCTTCCGGATTTGTATTGCGAGTGCTGGCTGGATTAAGTGTCATTACCGTCGCCTATTTTTCACCCTGGTTGTTCGTTTTGACAACACTTTTGGCCATGTATCTGGCTTTTGGCAAGCGCCTGGCTGAGTTGAAGCTACTGGAAACAGATGCCGTCAATCACCGAAAAACACTGGATGGCTATACTGTTCCGCTCCTTAATCAATACATCATGGTCATCCTTACAGCGATCCTGATTACCTATACCTTTTACACATTTTCTGCACACCCCGGTCAGTCCAACTACGCCATGATGCTGACGCTTCCTTTTGTTGTTTACGGAATTTTCCGTTACCTCTACCTGATCCAGAGTGATCTGACCACTTCCTCTCCTGAAGAAGTTTTACTAAAAGACCGCCCTTTGCAGATCGCAATTGCTCTGTGGGGCTTGTCTGTCATTGCGATCATTTATATCGTTTTTTGAGGGTTCCATGCCTGCAATAAGTCGATACGCTTATGGAAAAGCCATTCTACTGGGTGAGCATGCTGTTGTTCACGCTCAACCAGCTGTCGCAATCCCACTCTTCAGCAAACACGTAAAGGTCAGCATTGAGCCGCAGATTTTAGCTCCGACGGGAAAAATCCGGGTAATTTCGCCAGTGCTGGACTTGGATCAGGAGTTGGACAATCTGCCTGAAAATCACCCGGTTTTTCAGTCTGTGCAGCTTACGTTAGCCGAACTGAAAGTCCTGCACAATCCCAGTTGCAAACTGCATATTTCTTCCACTTTGCCACTCAGCTCAGGTTTGGGTTCAAGCGCTGCCTTGGCTGTGGCTACCAGCAGAGCTTTATCGGAATTTCTCGGTCATCCGCTGGATCCTGAAGCTGTCAATAGAATTGCTTTTCAATGCGAGACACACGTGCATGGAAAGCCATCCGGGATCGATAACACAGTTATCACCTACGAAAAACCGATCCTCTTTCAAAAAGGAAAAGAGGTTGAATTTCTGGAACCAGGTTGTATTTTTACTTTTGTTCTTGCCGATAGTGGTGTTCGCAAATCGACCTGGATGACCGTCGCCAATCTCGCTAAGGAATTACAAGACAACCCTGCCAGAATCCAACCCATGTTGGAGGAGATCGGGCAGTTGGCACTCCAGGGAAAGAACGCTCTTGTGGATGGAAATCTGGCAAACCTGGCGAAAGCCATAAAATGCAACCAGGAAATTCTACAAACGCTTGAGCTCTCCTGCCCGGAATTGGACCACTTAATTAAAAAAGCAATTGAGGCTGGCGCTCTGGCTGCCAAACTGACTGGTGGTGGCAAAGGCGGACATATGCTGGCCCTGGTAGATAACGATTCATTGCAATCTGTGCTCGCCACACTGCAAGAAGCATCTGGTGGGAAAGCTTTCCTTACAATCCTCAAACCTGAGGAGATCTTAAAATGACTTCTGACCTCATCTTCCTGAAACTTGGCGGCTCATTGATCACCGACAAAGCCCAGGCTGAAACCGCCCTACCAGATGTGATCTTTAACCTTCTTTCTGACCTCAAATGCTACCTGGACGATAACCCTGGGCAGAAAATTCTGGTGGGGCATGGCTCCGGTTCCTTTGGGCACCACGCCGCAGCAAAGTTCAACACTCGAAATGGAGTCAGCACCAAGGCAGGGTGGCTTGGTTTTCTTCAAGTCTGGGAAAGCGCCAGAAAGTTGAACCAGGTCGTTCTTGACATCGCTCGGCAAGCCAACCTGGATCTTATTTCTTTTCCACCTTCCGCGAGCCTGTTTTCGCAAAAAGGTCAGGTTGTTTCCTGGAACACGGCATCCCTTGAGCACGCCCTCGAGAACGGTTTAATTCCTCTGGTCTATGGTGATGTGGTCTTTGATAAAGTTCTTGGCGGTACAATCTTTTCAACCGAGGAACTATTTGCGCATCTCGCGACCGTCTTACATCCGAGCCGAATTTTGTTAGCTGGTAAGGAAGAAGCTGTGTTCGCCGATTATCCCCGCAACCAGCACCCTATCAGGCACATTTCCAGATCGGCTGGTCTGGAAAGCTACCTGCGGTCTTCTGATAATCAGGATGTAACCGGCGGAATGCGTTCCAAGGTATTCCAAATGCAAGCCATTTGTAATGCAAATCCGGGAATAAGCGTCGAAATTTTCCGTGCCAGCCTGCCAGGAGAACTTTTCAAAGCTCTCTCTGGCACACATTCAGGTACAATCATTTCCTGATATCCTTGTTTGGTAATAACTTGACTTTGGACTATACTCGGCAAGAAGGTTCGATATGATTTATACAAGACAACAATTAGAAGAATTTGAATCTCAGCAGCTGGCTTCCTATGCTATCTACAGCAAGAATTCCAAAGGGCGAAAATTCCCGGAGGAAGAAGCTGATTTACGAACCCGTTTTCAACGCGATCGCGAACGCATCTTACATACCACTGCTTTTCGCCGCCTGGAATACAAAACCCAGGTCTTCATCAATCATGAGGGCGATTATTACCGGACCCGTTTGACACACACGCTCGAGGTTGCCCAGGTTGGTCGTTCCATCGCTCGCTCGCTTGGTGCCAACGAAGATCTGGTTGAGACTATCTGCATGGCACATGACCTTGGTCACCCACCCTTTGGGCATTCGGGCGAAAGTGCTCTAGCCAAAATGATGAACGATCATGGCGGGTTCAATCACAACCATCATTCACTCCGAATTGTTACTGTGCTCGAAAACCGCTACCCGGACTTTCCAGGGTTGAATCTGAGCTGGGAGGTGTTGGAGGGCATGGTCAAGCACGAAACTGATTATGACCGTTCCGACGTACAGGATTATGATCCAGAATTACGCGGCTCACTGGAAGCCCAGATTGCCAATGTTGCCGATGAACTGGCATACACCAGCCACGACCTGGACGACGGTTTGCGCTCTGGCATGATCACCCCGTCTCAATTGGATGGCATTGCCATCTGGGAGATCATCAATGAAAGCATCGGACGCCGTAGAACAGACACGCTGGATGAACTTTCACGTCACCAGATCATACGTCGTCTGATCAGCTTTGAAATTACGGATCTGGTTCAATCTATCGACCGCTACTTGCGGAAAAGTAACATCAAAACTGCACTGGAATTACAAAAACTACCTTACAACGTCGTAGGCTTCAGTGAAGATATGTACCGAAGAAACCGGGAGTTGAAGGATTTCTTATTCAATAACCTTTACCGGCATTACCGTGTAGTACGCATGGCAGAAAAATCTGAACTGGTTCTTTCCAGGATCTTCGCCGCCTACCAACAAACCCCATCAGCAATGCCTCCTGCTGTACAGGCGTTAATTGCCGAACGTGGGCTTGAGCGCAGCATTTGTGATTATATTGCAGGCATGACCGATCGCTTTGCCATCGATGAATATCAACGTCTGTTTGACGTCAATGTATTACCTTAGAAAGAGAACATGAAACAACCATTAATCATTACGCCGTCCGGCAAAATACAATTAGAACAAGAACTCGCGGAACTCAAAGGTCCTCGCAGAGATGCGATTTCCAAACGCCTAAAGAGCGCCATTGAAATGGGTGATCTTTCAGAGAACGCGGATTACAAAGCCGCCAAAGAAGATCAGGGCTTTTTGGAGGGACGTATCCAGGAAATTGAGGCGATCCTCTCCAAAGCTGAAATAACTGAAGATACCCCCAAGAACAATGGCAAAGTCCAGATTGGAAATAAGGTCACCATCCAGGAAGATGGGCAAAAAGAAGAGACCTGGACCCTGGTTGGTGCCAGCGAAGCTGATTTGCGGCACCACAAGATATCATACTTCTCTCCCATCGGTTCTTCCTTAATGGACAAAAGGATCGGCGATGTGGCAGAAGTAACATTGCCAAACGGTTCAAAAATTTACTATAAAATTCTCAACATTGAGTAGATCCAAGCTGCTGCACCGACAAGAACTCAGGAATATCAGCGTTCTGAAGTATGGTGCAGATAACTGAAACAAAAAGCCGGGCTTTGTAACAGAGCCCGGCTAGTTTTCAGCACTTGATCTTATTTTCGGTAAACTGCCAGTTCAATCGTATTTCTCTGGAAGTAGCTGTCTTCCGGCAGAGGAAGATCACCATACGAAACATCCACAATACGTCCTTCCATTCTCAGCGTGGCTGTCTCCAGCCGGAAGAGCTTACCAGGTTCGGCCAAAATTGGCTCACCCCGGATCTCCAGCCGCTGGCTGATGACGGGATCGTTGTAGGCATGTTTGCTCATGATCACTTTGGTCACTGTTTGGATGTCGTTTTTGTCAAAAAGCCAGACATCAAAGGCTGAGATCTTCTTGGGCTCACCCACCCCGATCAAGTCGGAGACACTGATACCGCATTCACCCAGAAAAGCACCATTCGGCGCATCGAAAGTAAAAGATTCGTCGTAACGGTCATCGCCGAACATGTAACTTGACATGAATTGGGCGATAGGCTTATCCCCATTGCCATTACCGTTTCCATTTCCATTTTTAGTGCCGTTAGCGAAGATGGAAGCGCGTTGGGCAGCTGGCTTTGGTTCTTCCGGTGCTGCAGCAACTGGCTGCCTCTGAACAGCGGCAGGCATCACTGGTCGTCGTACAGCCTGGGGGGTCAGCTTGTTTTCCGATGTGATCTCCTGAACAGTACCTGATCCAAAATTAAACCCATGTTCCCGGAAATAGAACCAATAAGCGGCTCCACCACCAATCAAAAGTACGCCCAGGAGTCCCAAACCAATCCATAGCAGGGAGTTGGTCTTTTCTTCCGCCTCAACCCCATCGACCAGGATTTCTGTCCCATCTTGCAGTGTCGTTGCGGGAGTAGCTAAAACAGTGTCAGGGGCGGGCACACTTGTATTGATCGCCGTCCCAAATCGCTGAATCTGTTCCACATTTAGAAAACCAGGATTTGCTGTGAGTTCTTTGAGTGTCTCTTCCGATTTTTCTCCAAGCTCCGCATATGCCTGCAAAGCCCTGGCCTTATCACCCGTAAGCGTATAGGTAGTGATGGCATTACGGAGATACTCAACCCGTAGATCGGGGCGCAAATTCTCAGCCGACGCATCCATCCAAGGGATCGGGAACAGGTAACCGATCAACAACCCGAGCAGAACACCACCAATGGCGGCAGCGATTGCCAGGTTTCTCGGTATCTCTAATTTTTCTTTGATGATTGCGGTAAAGTTTTCCATAACCTGCACCTTTCAGCATAGTACTTCTACATCAAATAGGTGCACGTTTTGTACCAATGACCACTTTATTCTTCTTGCTCTTGCCTGGCGTAGCGTTTGTGGCAATTGGTGCAGACAATTGTTTTATTGGCTTTTTCAACCAGAACACCACCACAATTCGGACACGCTTTTCCGGTTGGCTTATCCCATGAAGTGAAATCACAATCCGGGTAGCGTGAGCAACCGAAAAACTTGCGACCTTTTTTAGAGCGTTTTTCGATGACTTCCCCAATCCCACATGTCGGACAAGTCACACCAATTTTCTCCAACCAGGGTTCGGTATAGCGACATTTGGGGAAGTTATTACAACTAATGAACTTTCCAAACTTCCCATTTCGAAATACCAACTCCCCTCCGTCTTCAGGACAAGTTCTTCCCACTTTCTCAGGTTCGATCTGGGTTTTTGGCATATGTTTCTTGGCGTTCTCCAGTTCACGGCTGAAGGGTGTATAAAATTCACTGATCACATCTGCCCAGGCTTGCTTTCCGGCTGCAATCTTGTCCAGTTCATCTTCCATCAATGAAGTGAAGCCCAAATCAACCACACCAGGGAAATATTCAACCACCAGATCATTGACCAGGTAACCAATCTCCGTAGGATACAAGCGCTTATTTTCACGGCTTACATACCCACGTGTCTGAATGGTGGAAATAATTGGGGAGTAGGTGGAGGGTCGCCCAATTTGGTTTTCTTCTAGTGCCTGGATAAGAGTGGCTTCCGAATAACGTGGCGGCGGCTGGGTGAAGTGCTGAGAAGGGTCGAGCTCGACCAGATTTTGTTTTTGACCTATTTCAAGAACTTCAACAGGCAGGTCAACCAATTCTTCTTCACCATTTTCATCGTCTGCCTTTTCATATCGGTAAACTGCCCGAAATCCTGCAAACACTTCGCGGTTACCTGTCGCCCGGAATAAGTAAACGTTATTATCTGCCAATCCCTCCACTTCCACTGTGGTGATCTCAAGTTTGGCTGGGTTCATCTGGCTGGCAACAAAGCGCTGCCAAATCAGTCGGTAGAGTGCGTATTGGTCACGCGTCAGGTGTTTCTTAAGCGATTCAGGTGTGCGGTTGACTGAGGTTGGTCGGATAGCCTCGTGAGCTTCCTGTGCAGAGGCGGCACGGGTGCGATACTGCGGTTGCCTTTCGGGCAGATAGCTTTCACCGTAACGTTCACGAACATACGTCCTGGCTTCTTTCACAGATTCGCCAGAAACATGTACTGAGTCAGTACGCATGTACGTGATCAAACCAGTTTCTTCTCCATTGCCCAAATCGAGCCCTTCGTACAACTGTTGGGCAATCGACATGGTTCTCTTGGTAAGAAATCCAAGTCTGCGTGAGGCTTCCTGCTGTAAAGTGCTGGTGATGAAGGGTGCTCCAGGACGGACCAGTCTGGTTGAAACATTGATATCTCCAATTTTGTAGGAGGCTTTCTGCAGCAAATCAACTGTTTCCATTGCCTGAACTTCGTTTTCAAGGCTCATGTCGAGGTTTTTATCATTCACTTTCACCAGTTTGGTGCGATACTGTTTGTCACTACCATGGGGATTGAAGAGAGCATGGATGGACCAGTATTCCACTGGTACAAAGGCGTCGATTTCTCTCTCGCGCTCAACAACCAACCTAAGAGCCACCGATTGAACTCTACCAGCCGAAAGCTTTCCTTTCACTTTAGCCCAAAGAATTGGTGAAACACTGTAGCCTACCAACCGGTCCAGGATACGGCGGGCTTGCTGGGCATCCACCAGGTCCATATCCAGATCGCGCGTTTTTTTAAAGGCTTCCGCGATAGCATTCTTGGTGATCTCGTGGAAAACAACCCGTTCTGTTTTGGCAGGGTCGATCTCAGCCGATTCCATCAGGTGCCAGGCAATCGCTTCCCCTTCCCGGTCAGGGTCGGTTGCCAGGAAAACTTTCTTGGTTCCATCTGCCAGGCTTTTTATTCTTCTAACTACTTCTTTTTTCTCGTTGGGAACACGATATTTCGGCTCAAACCCGTTATCCACGTCCACACTTAGTTGGGATTTCAGAAGGTCACGGACGTGACCCACAGAGGCAACAACATCATAACCTTTACCGAGGAAACGTCCGATCGTACGGGCTTTGGCAGGCGATTCGACTATCACTAAAGGTTTTCCGCTTGCCCGGGTGCTCCTGAGAGCGGATTTTTTTGTGCTTGCTTTTAGGCTTTTCTTGAGCGTAGTCTTCTTCGGCGCACTCGCTTTTTTGCTCTTTGTTTTGGTCTCACCCTTGACCAGAACTGGCTTTTCCAGCCCTTCGTGGTCAGGTGTTGTACCAATGCGGTACATTTTCGTCCCACAAACAGCGCAACTACCGGTCGTGACAGCAGCTCCACGAGCGTTGAATCCTGCTTTAGGGTTAGCGATTTCTCGCTTTTCTTTGCATTTTAAACAATAAGCTTCCATATTCTTGTCTCCGGGCTGGTTTATTCCCACACTAGCCGGGCACTATAATACCATATTCATTTTCTTGTCAAGAGTGGATCGCGATAGGTTTCAGCCAATATGCCACTTTTTTACTCGGCAGTATTCCATTCCATTTTCACGCTGGACAATTCCCTTCAGCTCCATCATGGTTAATTCTGAAGTCAGTTTCTCTATGGAAAGCGAGGTGCGGGCGCAAATCTCGTCGATGTGTAAACTCTCTTCCCCCAACACCCTTAGAATGTTGTTTTCAGTTGCGCTGATTTCTATTTGGTCGGTTTTCCGTTCTTTGCCTGTACGGGCTAAGTTCAAGGTGTCGGTGATGATGACCGGATTGGTCATCGGCGCGGCTCCTTCTGCAATGAGCTGGTTGGTGCCTTTGCTCATCTGCGACAATACAGAACCGGGCACAGCAAAGATATCGCGCCCTTGTTCCAACGCAAATTTTGCGGTTATCAGAGCTCCACTTCGTTCACCGGCTTCAATCACCACCGTGCCCCTGGAAAGTCCTGAAATGATGCGGTTTCTTGGGGGAAAATTGATCCCATCAGGCTTGGTCCCGGGGGGATAATCACTTATCACCGCTCCATTTTGGATGATCTCCCGGGCTAGCTTTCGATGCTCTGGCGGGTAAATCACATCCACTCCTGAACCCAGCACAGCGAATGTACGCCCTCCGCCTTCAATAGCTGCCTGATGTGCGATTCCATCCACGCCTCTTGCCAGCCCACTGACAACAGTGATGCCACTGCCAGCCAGGTAAGCTGCCGTATCGTGTGTGATCTGTTTCCCATACTTGGTTACGTTGCGTGTTCCTACGATCGCTACCGCCAGATCATCTTCAGGCAATATCTCGCCAATGTAATAAAGTACAGGTGGTGGTTGAGCAATCTCCAGTAGGTAACGTGGATAATTTGAGGAATTCCAGGTTAGAGATCGGATCCCTTTTCTGTGCAGGTCACCTTCAAGATTTTCCGGTTTGAGGTTCCGACGGGTTTCGATGACCTGGTCTGCGACTTTTTCCGTCAGACCGGCACTGATCAATTCGCTTCGATCAGCCTGCCAGGCAGCCGAAAGTTCACCAAAGAAGTTCAATAATTTACGAAATCGAACCGCTCCGATACCGCGGACGTTGCTGAAAGCCAACCAGAAGGCATCTTCGCTGCTCAATCACGCAATCCTTCAAGCAGATGTACTTCCATCGTGCGTGCTTCTATATCTATGGACTTGATGACCTCAGGAATAGCAGGAATCAGCAGTTCTGCAGCTCCTTCAGCCTGGATCACATAAACATCATTGGCACCGGTTTCCAGGATTTCTATTAGTTCCCCCAAATACTCTTGCTCTTGCCAGACCTTTAACCCGATCAACTGGTGGTGATAATACTGACCCTCTGGCAGTCTGGGTAAGTTTCGTGCAGGTGAAAAAACTTCCAGGTTGGTCAACTGTGTGGATTGCTCAGGAGTATCATAACCTTTGAAGCCGATCAACATCAATCGATTTTTCCACCGGATGCTGGTGATTGTGAATTCCTGGTGTTCCTCCCCCAAATAGACAACTTTGCCGGGTCTCAATCGTTCCGGGTACTGCGTGATCACACGCATGCTGATCTCGCCTTTAATTCCGTGAGTTTTTTGAAGTTTGCCGATTAATAGATAAGCAGGCTCGTTTTGAGCTGACGAGCCTGCTGTGTTGTGTTTGATCTCAGTCATGTTTCAGATCAGTCAAGGTCAACGACATCCATCTCCACTTTTTTGCCGTTCCTGGCGGCAACGACCCTTAGGATCGCCCGCATAGAATTGGCAACCCTGCCGTGCTTTCCGATGACTCTTCCGATATCTTCGGGGTGCACATGCAGGTCAAGGTGGACCGATTTGCCGCTTTCGAATTCCTCAACAGTCACATCATCCGGGTTGTCAACAATTGACTTTGCCAGGTATTCCAACAGACCGCGGAGGTTGTCTTCTGCCATGCTCTTATCCTCACTGACTCTTGGTTACTTTGCAGCGATCTTGGCAGCACGAGCCTGGTAAAGCTTGCTGGCTTCATCGATCAGTGCTTTTTGGTCTTCACCAGCTTTAAAGCGTTCAAACCGCTCGTCCAGTTTGACAACCTTGAACAACTTCTGAACTGACTCTGAAGGCTGGGCACCCACTGTTAACCAATGATAAACTCTTTCCTCGTTCAATTCGATCGTACCAGGTTCTGTTCTGGGATTGTATGAACCAATGATCTCGATAAAACGACCATCGCGTGGGCTTTCTTTGTCGGCAACCACGACACGATAATGAGGTTGGTGGGCTGAACCCACACGGCGTAAGCGAATTCGTACCATCTTACAATTTGCTCCTTAAATTCTATTCCTAAAAAAATTAATCCGGCTTCCGTCTAAGGCTGAGAGATGCTGAAGGGGCATTTCCTTATCCAAATCCGTAATTATCTAAATAACCTACCAATATTACCACGACCACCCGTTTTTTGGAAAGACCTCATTAACTTTTGTATATCGCGGAATTGCTTCATCAAGCGGTTGACATCCTGAACGTCTTTTCCAGAGCCGGCTGCGATCCTGCGCCTTCGGCTGGCGTTCAACAACCTGGGATCCCGTCTTTCAGCAGGGGTCATGGAATTGATGATCGCTTCGACAGTTTTAAGCTGACCTTCGGCTTCGTTCGGGTCCACCGATTTGGCAACAGCACTGAGCTGACCAGGCAGCATACCGAACAGCTGGGAGATCGGACCCATCTTCTTCATTTGACGCAGCTGCTTGGCGAAATCTTCCAATGTGAATTGACCGGTAAGCATTCTTTCGGCTTCTTTGGTATCAATTTCGCCACTATAGGCAGCTTCTGCTTTTTCAATCAACCCAAGGATGTCTCCCATCCCCAGGATGCGATTCGAAATTCGAGTTGGGTCAAAGACTTCCAGGGCATCCAATCCCTCCCCTGTTCCCAGGTATTTGATGGGGATACCGGTCACTTCCCGGATGGAGATGGCAGCACCACCACGGGCATCACCATCAATCTTGGTGAAGACCAGCCCAGTGATTGGGATTTCTTTGTGAAAACCTTTGGCAATATTGAGCGCTTCCTGACCAATCATCGAGTCGACTACCAGTAGAATCTCGTTGGCTGGCACTGCCTGGTTGATTCCAACCAACTCGTCCATCAACTCGTTATCAAGCTGTGAGCGTCCGGCTGTGTCAATGATCAACACCGAATAGCCGCCATTTCGAGCGCTCTGTTTGGCTTCTCTGGCGATCTGCACAGGCTTGGCACCCGGCAAGGTGAAAACTGGAACATCGATGCGTTCACCCAATGTTTGTAATTGTTTGATAGCTGCCGGACGGTAAATATCCGCCGCAACCAGCATGACTCTTTCACCGGAAGAGCGCAGTTTTTTGGCAATTTTGGCTGCCGCTGTGGTCTTCCCTGAACCCTGTAGACCGACCAACATCAAGACATGTGGTCGTTCACCTTTAAGATTCAGTTCAACCGGCTGACCAAGCGTGCTGATCAGCTCTTCATTGACAATCTTGATGACCATCTGAGCCGGGTTCAACGCTTTTGAGACCTCCGCCCCAACAGCTCTTTCCTTTACCCGATTGGTAAAAGACCGCACCACGGCATAATTGACATCCGCCTCGAGCAATGCCAGTTTTACTTCGCGCATAGCGAGATCGACATCGTCTTCGTTCAGTTTTCCCCGCCGTTTGAGGTTATCAAATACAGCGGTAAGTTTTTCAGATAGACTTTCAAACATAGATGCTTCTCTTCAATTTTTTTCTTATCATACCTTAACAAAGAGAAAGTCCGCAATAATGTCATACTGAAAGAAGATTTTCATTTAATGGAAACATGACACACTGAACGAAGGGAAGGATCTTAACGCCTTGATTTTTTTAGCAGTTACCAACGCCAAGGTCCTTCGTAAAATAGCTCAGGTTGACAAAGGCGAAATTCAATTGATAGAGTAAACATCATTGCATCACCGCTGAGATCGGGGATTTACCGAAGGTCTCCACAAATGCGATCCATCATCATCTCTTAGATCCTAACCAACATGAAACTCTCTTAACCTTTTGGTGTTTTATTTGCTTAGGAGATACAAAAACATGAATAAAGTAGCTATTGTTACTGACAGCACTGTCGCAATTCCCCCTTCCATCGTCGAGCAGCAGAAGCTCACCATCGTTCCTCTTTCAGTTAATTGGGATGGTCAGACTTACCTCGATGGCATAGACATAACACCCCAGGAGTTTTACAAGCGGCTGAGCACTTCGAAAACCATGCCCACCACTTCCCAACCTTCTGCAGGTGCTTTTGCAGAAGTTTACAAGAAACTTTTGGACGAAGGTTATGACATCCTGAGCATGGTTATTTCTTCCAAAATTTCCGGCACATGGGATTCCGCCATCCAGGGCGCCGAAGGGTTGCCCAAAGAGAGGTTGGTTGTTCTGAATTCCCTGCAAGCCTCGATGCCACTGGCAATTATGGCGATGATGACCTCTGATGCCGCTCTTAAAGGTGCCACATTATTGGAATGCAAGAACCTGGCAATCGACATTTCCGAACGAATCCAGACCTTATTTGTTGTAGATACACTTGAATTCCTCCACAGAGGAGGTCGCATCGGAGCTGCATCCCGCTTCCTGGGTACCGCGCTTAACCTCAAACCAATCCTCAAACTGCAAAATGGTGCCATTGCTCCATTGGAGAAAGTACGCACATTCTCAAAAGCGATCAAACGTGTTTTTGAAATTGCAGAAGCTGATCTTGGCAAGCAAGGACGAGTAGAGTATCTTGGTGTGCTCTCAGCAAATTCACCGAAACTCAGCGAAGAGATGGTGACAAATGCCCGCCAGCATTTTAAGATCAAGAACGAGGTTGTGAGCGAGATCAGTCCAGTCATCGGCACACATACCGGACCCGGCACTGTGGGTTTGGTTTATTTGGCTGAGAGAAAGTAGCTCAGACTTTAAGTTTGCTCTGTTACAATAAGGGAAACTCACCTTAAAAGGACTTTCCCATGACAAATGCTGAAAAAATTGGAATCCAGATTCCGGAAATACTCCTACCTGGACAAGATGTCGACCTGAAGAAATGGGCAGTCATTGCCTGTGATCAGTTTACATCCCAACCTGAGTATTGGGAGCGAGTCTCTGCTTTCGTTGGAGATTCGCCTTCTACCTACCATCTGATCCTGCCAGAAGCATGGCTGACCAGACCAGACAAGTCAGAACGGATTCAGTATTCACAATCGAAAATGAGTGAATATGTCGAATCTGGGCTGCTTGAGCCTCATAAAGGTTTTGTACTTGTTGAAAGATCAGTTGGAAATGCCATCCAGACTGGATTAATTGTCGCGCTCGATCTGGAAAATTATGATTACAACAAAGGCTCGCAATCTTTGATCCGGGCTACCGAAGGCACGATCCTGGATCGGCTCCCACCGCGTATGCAGGTGCGGCGCGGAGCTCCATTGGAGCTCCCCCACATCCTGGTCCTATATGATGACCCCGATTTCACGGTGCTCAACCCACTGCTTGAGCAAAAAGACAGCCTCCCGCTTGCTTACGATTTTGACCTGATGGAGGGCAGTGGTCATATCACCGGTCATTTCATCAAAAAAACTGAAACACTGAATGCGGTCATAGACCATATTGCCGCGCTGATTGAGCCCAATCAATACCAGGCTCGTTACGGTAAAGTTGATCAAACCCACCCTCTCCTGTTTGCAGTTGGTGATGGTAATCACTCTTTGGCGACAGCCAAAAGTATTTGGGAGGAACTCAAGCCAAGTGTTGGTCCGGACCATCCAGCCCGATTTGCTTTGGTCGAATTAGTTAACCTGCATGATCCTTCTCTACAATTTGAACCGATCCATCGCGTCATGTTCAATGTAGGCGATGGTTTTGGATATCTGGTTACAAAGCATTTCGATCCGGACTATGAGATCAAAAGTGTTCCCGATTTCACCACGATGAAAACGATGGTTTTAAGTGCAGAATCAGGCAAACAGCGATTTGGAATGCTTACCAATGCTGGTTACCGGGTCGTGGAATTGACTGCTCCTCCCAGCAATCTCTCTGTGGGAAGCCTGCAGGAGTTTCTGGACGGATATCTCAAACGAAATTCGGATGCTGAAATCGATTATGTTCATGGCGATGATGTGCTGGAAAAACTTAGCCAGCAACCTGGTAATGTGGGATTCTATCTACCTCCCATCAAAAAGGACAATTTCTTCAAGTCTGTAATCCTGGATGGTTCTTTACCCAGAAAAACTTTCTCTATGGGTCATGCCAAGGATAAACGTTTTTATCTGGAAGCACGTCGTATCCTTTAACTTGTGCAACTCTTGACGCATCGAACAATTGTGCTATATTTAATGGAAAGCTACTATCAACCGGAGTGACCATGGCAACTAAGAAAAAAACAACAACCCCACTGAACGCTTCAGATCCAAACCTCGAAGAAGCAAAAAAAGCCGTTTTAGATCGTGCCCTGCATGATATCGTTAAAAAATATGGAGAAGGCTCCATCATGCGGTTGGGAGAAGCCAGCCACATGCAGGTTGCCTCAATCCCGACTGGTTCACTCTCTCTGGACATGGCACTTGGCGTTGGCGGTATCCCCAAAGCCCGCATAACCGAAATTTTCGGTCCTGAATCTTCCGGTAAAACGACCCTTTGCCAACATATTGTGGCTGAATGCCAGGCACAGGGTGGTACTGCTGCCTTCATTGATATGGAACACGCGCTTGACCCAACCTATGCCGCCCGGTGCGGCGTGAAGATCGACGAACTGCTCATTTCTCAGCCCGATACTGGTGAACAGGCATTGGAAATTGCCGAAACCCTTGTGCGTTCCGGCGCAGTAGACCTGGTTGTGGTCGACTCTGTGGCTGCCCTGGTTCCCCGCTCTGAAATCGAAGGAGATATGGGCGATGCCACTATGGGTGTTCAAGCCCGTTTGATGTCCCAGGCTATGCGCAAGCTTTCCGGAGCCATCAGCCAAACCAAGACTGCTGTAGTTTTCACTAATCAACTTCGCCAGAAGATCGGAGTGATGTTTGGCAACCCCGAAACCACTACTGGCGGCAACGCACTCAAATTTTACGCCTCGGTCCGGTTGGATGTGCGGCGGGTACAGTCAATCAAGGTTGGTGCCGAGATCGTCGGTAACCGAGTGCGGGTGCGCGTGGTCAAGAACAAGGTTTCCGCTCCCTTCCGAACTGCCGAATTTGACATCATGTATAACGAAGGAATCTCCAAATCTGGAGACATCCTGGACCTGGCTACCAACCTCGAAGTCATCGAAAAACGCGGTTCATTTTATTCTTACAAAGACCAGAGACTTGGTCAGGGGCGTGAAGCTTCCAAGAACTATCTCAGTCAGAATATCGAACTGCGCCAGGAAATTGAAGACACTGTTCGTGGGCTGGCAGACTCTGAACAACTTAATCAGAGCTTTGATCCCAGTGAAGATGAAGGTGTTGAAGACGAAGAATAAGATCAAGTTGCAAAAAGCCGACGTGGGTCGGCTTTTTTGTTATAAATAATCAAAAAAAGACCCCTCAAGATGATCTGAGGGGTCTTTTAATCAACAAATATTAGGTTTAGGTTCCTTCTTGCCAGGAATTCAAGTAGCGAACCTGTTCTTCGGTCAGGACATCGATGTCAATGCCCATGGACAGCAATTTCAAGCGGGCGATCTCGCGGTCAATTTCCTCAGGCACATTGTAAACTTTCTTTTCAAGATTATCACGATGTTTCAGGAAGTATTCCGCGCCCAGTGCCTGGTTGGCAAAGCTCATATCCATAACGGAAGCAGGGTGACCTTCGGCTGCTGCCAGGTTGATCAGACGTCCTTCACCAAGGATATTGATCATGCGACCATCAGCCATTTCATAAGCGTCCACAAATGGACGAACCCGGTTTTTGCCTACAGCCATGTTCTCCAGAGCAGCGATGTTGATCTCCACGTTAAAATGACCGGAGTTCCCAATCAGAGCGCCGTCTTTCATTGCTTCGAAATGGTGCTTGTCGATCACATTCAAATCGCCGGTTACTGTAATGAAAATATCACCCACCGGAGCAGCTTCCATCATCGGCATCACGCGGAAGCCATCCATCACAGCTTCCAAAGCAACCATCGGGTCAACTTCGGTCACAATCACGTTGGCGCCCATGCCGCGCGCGCGCATTGCCAAACCGCGACCACACCAGCCATAACCAGCCACAACAAAATTTTTGCCAGCCAGGAGCACGTTGGTTGCCCGGATAACGCCATCAATGGTGGATTGCCCGGTTCCGTAGCGGTTATCAAAAAAGTGTTTGGTCATGGCGTCATTGACTGCCATCATCGGAAATTCCAATACTTTATCCATTGCCATGGCGCGCAAGCGGACCACACCCGTGGTCGTTTCTTCGGTTCCACCAAGAATGTTCGGGATCAAATCGCGGCGTTCTTTGTGGATAGTGCCCACGAGGTCGGCGCCGTCGTCCATGACGATATGGGGTTTGTGGTCCAAAGCGGCATGTAGGTTTTTATAATAGGTCTTGTCGTCTTCGCCCTTGATCGCGAACACCGGGATCTCGTATTGAGAAACCAATGCTGCTGCGACATCATCCTGGGTGGAAAGAGGGTTGGATGCTGTCAGAACGATGTCAGCACCACCAGCCTGCATGGCACGCATCAGATTAGCGGTCTCGGTGGTCACATGCATACAGCAGGACATGCGGATGCCTTCAAAAGGTCGTTCTTTGCGGAAACGCTCTTCCAAGGACGCCAAAACCGGCATCTCGTGGGCAGCCCAGTCCATTCGTCGGCGGCCGCCTTCGGCCAGGTTCAGGTCTTTGATATTGTAGTTATCCATTAATACTCCCAATTATTTTGATTTTCCAATTGTATCCAGTTCACCTTGATCATCAAAGTGTTTTCGATATTCTGTAACAAATTCATCCCAGGTAAAGTGATGCACCTGGGTTCCGTTTTGCTGAATGCAGGCTGCGGCAGTGACTGTGCCCATCTCAGCACAGGTTTTCAAGCTTAACCCAGCCAGATATCCACGCAGGAATCCGCCCCTGAATGCATCGCCAACGCCAGTAGGGTCAACGATGTTCAAACCAGTTAGTGCAGGGACATAAATATCACCTTCTGCTGAGTTCACTCTGACACCTCTCTCACCCAGGGTGATCACACTGAAAACCGGCTTAGCCAGTAATTCTGTTTCTGAATATCCGGTATGTTTTTGCATCAACTCAAATTCATACTCGTTAACAAACAGGCCGTGCGCGCAATCCAGCCCTCTGCGAAGCAAATCGGCATCCACGCTGATAACCTGTTGACCTGGGTCAAAGAGGGTTTTCAAACACAACTCCAGTGCCTCTTCAATGTAACGTGCCATGGCAGATGGGTCAGTTGGCGAGATCATGACAAAATCGTCGCAATCGTAAGGTGCCTCTTTAAGCGATAGATTTGCCGAATCCGCCATTGCACCGGTGTAGAAGCTGGCAATTTGGGCGTTGTGTTGATCGGTGGTTGCAAAGAACGAAGCAGTAAATTTCTCTGGAATGATCCTTACACTACTGGTATCCACGCCAACCGCTTCCAACCGTTTTGCATATTCCGGGAAGTCTTGTCCTGCTGTGGAAAAAAGGCAGGCTTTTCCACCGAGCATTGCCAAGGTGTAGGCAATGTTCGCACCCACACCGCCATCCCGGCGGGAAAGCTCGGGAACCAAAAAAGACAGGCTGACTTTATCCAGATGTTCTGGCAGCAGGTGGTCTGAAAACAATCCTGGAAACTTCATCAGGTAGTCAATCGCAATCGAGCCGGTAAGGATCACTTTCATTTCAGCACTCCTTCATATTGTTAGATGCCAGATTTGCCATGTTTTGGGGGTCGAGGATATCATTATCGTGCTTCTGTGGTGAGCCTGATGGATGTTCGTTGAAATGATTGGTGTGGTTACCAATCCATTTCACTGAATACCGAATCATTTTTCGCACTACATCCTCACAAAAAAACGCCAACTAAGGCGCCTTAGATCAACCAAAAGTTTATCATTGTTCTTACCCTCTGTCAAAGTTAATAGGGTGAAAAACCTTTGACTTAACCCGTTTATAATTGGCACATGCGAAAAACTGGAGCTTTACTTCGCTGGGCAGCCCTTGGACTGATCGTGATGGCAAGCTTTTTGGCGATCCTGCAGCTGGTTCGTTATGCCCGCGTGCGTGCCACCTTCCCAACAGGCATGACCATTGCTGGCATCCCTATTGCCGGACTTGAGTTCGAAGCCGCCTCCCAACGCCTGGTGCAAGTCTATATGGCACCGATCGAACTAAAATACGGTGACGCTCGAATTCAGGTTCGCCCTGCCACCCTCGGATTTGAACTTCAGATCAACAATATGCTGGCTGCTGCCGACAAGCAGCGCACCAACGAGCCCTTCTGGTCTGGATTCTGGAATTTTTTATGGAACCGACCTATGACTACCACGGCTATCCCTCTCCAGGCACGGTTCGATGAAAAACGAATTCAGGATTACCTGGAAAATGAGATCAGTATCCGTTATGACATCCCAGCCAGCCCACCCATGCCAATTCCGGGTGAAAGTGGTTTCTATGCAGGCAAAACGGGTACCGCCATGGATTATCCCATCTCCGTTCAGCGAATTCTGGACTCGCTGTCTTCCAATAGTCACCGCACAGTCAATCTGGAGGTGGTTGAGACCCGACCCCAAAAGCCCTCCTTTGAAATCCTGGAGATCATGCTCAAGGATATTATTGACGAAGCCACATTCGATGGCATGGTTGAATTCTATTTCAAAGATCTTCAGAACGGACTGGTGATCCATTTTACTCACAGCCGTATTGGCGACGAGGAGATTCCGACAGATATTGCATTTTCATCCTGGAGCACCATAAAAATCCCTGCCCTGATCACGCTCTTCAAGTACCAAGAAAGCCCTTATGACCTCCGCATTCTGGCTGAAATTGAAGATATGGTCGAGCAATCCAGCAACGAATCGACTGATTCGGTTGCCAAGAAGGTGATCGAACCAAACCTGGCACCCATCCGTATCACGGAAGATATGCAAACCCTGGGTCTAAAGAATACCTTTTGGGCTGGCTTCTTCAGCCTGGGCTCTCCGCTTTTACAAGAGGTCTCAACCCCTGCCAACAGCCGCACCGATTTTGATACTGACCCGGACCGCTATGGTCAGACCACCGTACTGGACCTGGGGCTTCTCCTGGAGGAAATCTATTACTGTGCCCAGGATTATGGCGGCTCGATTCCACTGGCGTTCGAAGGTGCCATCACCCAGGAAGAATGCCTGATGATGGTGGATTATCTCAGTAAGAACAAGATCGGTCATCTGATCGAAGCCGGTGTTCCTGGAGGTACAATCGTCGCCCATAAGCACGGCTGGGCAAACGAGGTGCAGGATGGATTTGTACATACGATGGGCGATTCGGCAATCGTCTATACACCCGGTGGGGATTACATTTTGTCAATCTTTGTCTATCAGCCTGTTCAGGTCATCTTCGATCACGCCAACCTGCTATTCGCCAGCCTCTCGGCTTCAGTCTACAACTACTATAATTTGCAATAACAATCGTGCCGGAGTCCCCGCCGAACACACGATTTGACCGTAGGGCTCCCTGGTGATGGACTTCATTCGAAAAGTCGTGTGCACGTTTAGAAGACCAGCACGATCAGTACCTCGCACTAACAAAATCCAGCCAAACCACTGGCAGTATAAGATGCATTAATGACATTTTTGAAAAAACTGAACTGATTTACAATCAGACTAATCAGGAAAGACACAATGAATTCAACCAAAAAACTCATCGTCTACTTCAGCCATGGGGGTGGTCCTTTGCCCCTTCTCGATGACCCGGGTCACAAAGCCATGATCGACTTTATGAAAGTTCTGCCAGAGCAGCTTATCCGACCCGATCTGATACTGGTGATCAGCGCTCATTGGGAAGAAACAATACCCACTTTACTTGGTTCGCCCAACCCGCCCATGTTCTATGACTATTACGGATTTCCACCCGAAACCTACGAGGTGAACTATCCGGCACCCGGCGCGCCAGAAAAGGCAGCTCAAATCTCGCGGATGCTCCAAGATTCCGGCGTACCCTCACAAATCAACGCCAATCGCGGTTACGATCACGGTCACTTCATTCCGTTACTGATGATGTACCCTGAAGCAAATATCCCCACCCTGCAGCTATCGCTCATTCGTGGGCTGAACCCGGAACGCCATTTGCGGTTAGGAGAAGCGTTACGCCCGTTATTGGATGAGAATATTCTGATCATCGGTTCGGGTTTTTCTTTCCATAACATGAGTGCCTTTTCGTGGAGACCCAATGGTAAGCCCGACCCTGCCAATGATGCTTTCCAGGATTGGCTGATCGAAACCAACGCTCACCCTTCTTATGACTCCACGCGTAATGCCCTGCTACACTGGGAGCAAGCCCCGTCTGCCCGATATTGCCACCCTCGTGAGGAGCATTTGCTGCCTCTGCTTGTTTGCGCCGGTCTGGCACAAATCCCAGCCGAGGTTTTATTCGATAACCAGATTTTAGGCAAACGCGGTCTGGCATTTGGCTGGTGACATAATTAATCATTTTTAAGGTTGCTTTTTAAACGAAATAATTACTTACATCGACATCAAAATTTACTATTTTCTTTGATCTGCCTGAATTTCAGGATGTCACAAGTTTATTGGATACCTACCTTTTGGAGGTAATGATGAAGACGATCTCTTCCCGTTCATATTGTGATCAATCGGACTATGAACATATGCTGGAATTACTGATAGAGGCACGCTTGCGTACCAGTGATTGGCATTACGCACACGTCGGCGAGTTGGCATTCAATTATTTTATGGCAGCGATTCATCTCAAACTTGAGGATCACATCCGCCTCTGGTATGACCAGGAGAAACTGGTTGGTTTCGCCCTGCTAGGCGAAGATCCCGCCATCGATTGGCAAATCCTGCCTGATTATGAATGGAGCGGTATTGAGGAAGAAGTAATGGCTTGGGCAGAAGAGCGTTTGGAACAGCTTCGCAAGCGGGATCCACAAAAATGGGGAGAAGAATTAGTTTCGGGATCGCGCCAGGACAACAATAAGCGAATTGAGTTTTTGGAAAAACATGGCTTCACTTATCGTGGTGATTTCAGTGAAGTTAACATGCTGCGCTCGTTGACAAACCCGATCCCCGCTCCTAAGTTACCGGACGGTTTTATGGTTCGCGAGTTTTTAGGGCTGGACGAAGTCGCGGAACGGGCAGCCATCCAGCACGATGTCTGGCAGCCCTGGTCGGTAGGCGATGTATTTCGGGAGCAATATGAGTGGTTCATGAAAATTCCGCCATACCGTCATGACCTAGATATTGTTACGGTTACACCAGATGGTGTCATTGCCGCCTATGTGAATGGCTGGATCGATCCGGTCAACAAAATTGGTGATATTGGTCCGGTCGGAGCGCAGGAAAAGTATCGCAGGCAAGGTTTGACCCGTGCTGCCTTGTTGGAATGTCTGCAGCGCATGAAGAACCTCGGCATGGATCGGGCATGTATATCCACAGGTTTTACCAACATTCCGGCTCGCGAGCTTTATCAATCGATTGGATTTACGATTGTTAACCATTATCTTGATTATTCAAAACCTAATAGTGAACAATAAGATTAAGTGATTTCAGGTATAATAATCGCCTGCTTGCCCTCGTAGCTCAATGGATAGAGTACCTGACTTCGAATCAGATGGTTGGGAGTTCGAATCTCTCCGGGGGCATTTTTTGTTTACGGATGTTCCTTCCTTCGAATCCCCGCGGAGGGGACTTTGTCAGATGGTTGGGGGTTCGATTCCGCTATACTCGCAGTCGCTCCATAGACTTTTTGAATACCGTTTAAACTTAGTCCCTTGATATGAAATAAGGAGAATATAGGGTCTTGTACCTTATTTGATGAGAAACTTTAGGTAAGACCTTACCTCGCCTTTCCCTTTTGAAGAAATTACAGCCATAGATACTGTGGAAACACTGTATGGCAATTGATAGACAGAGAGTAATAATCGATGCAAGAGGACTTAAATATCGCTAAGGTATAATGTCAGCAGGGCGGGGTTAATATGCTGAATGCTGGCACCCGCTTGCTGGTATGGTTTTTCTCTAAACAATTTCCCAGCTCTACACAGTGTACACAACTTCAATGCATCGACAAGAACTCAATTCTGTGAAGATGTCCTCAAGGCTGTTCACCATGCCAACCTCAGCAAAATCTATAACACGAAAGAGGTCTAATGCTCAAAGCTCTAATTATTAATCGAAATCGTCCCGAACGGGAACTATTCGATAAGAAAAGATTCCAAAAAATGATAAAAACCCTAAAAAAAGGTGGTATTGAGGCGAGCTACCACACTGTAGAAACCGAACAATCCTTGCTAAGACTTCTAAATCATGAGCAACCGGACCTGGTTTACTGCGCTAATTATTACGTTATAAATGAAGATGGCAGTCCTATTAATGTCCACGCACTGATTGATAAATATGGAATCTGCCGAGTAGGTTCACCAGTGGATGCGCTGGAGTTGGTGCTCTCAAAAAGCGCATTAAAAAAGCGGTGGACGCAGGATCACATTGCCACTCCGCGCTTTTTCGTGCTTCGTAAGAAAAACGGGCAGACTAGAGGACTGGAAACTGCCTTGAAAGCAGCCGATTTTCCTTACATCCTCAAACCAGACCGTGAAGGCAACAGCAGAGGGCTGGACAGCAGTTCGATTGTGTTTGACCCGGAAAGTCTGTACATTAAGGCACAGGCGCTGCTGATGAAGTACAAGCAGGTAATGGTAGAAAAGTTTTTAGGTGGAGCAGACAACCTGCATGAGTACACAGTGGCGCTGATTGGTAGTGGAGATAAGAAGTTGCTGCTGCCGGCTGAGATCCGCCTGAAGATTCGCAAGCGTGTGCGCCTTGTTACTACAGCGGATAAAGACCAACACCGAACGCAAGCTATCCCAATCACGGATGAGAATCTGCGCAATAAGTTATCAGGTTTTGCCAGTAAAGCATTTGCCAGCGCAGGAATTCGCGATTACGCTCGATTGGACGTGCTCTCGGTTAACAGCCAATTATTTGGAATTGAAATCAATGGTCTTCCAATGATCCCGGATAAATGGTTTGAGGCATGCTCCAAGAGTATTTACATGCAAGATGACCAATACCTAAATGCCATTTTCCTAAGTAGTATCATCCGTGCTCGTGCGCAAGGCAAACATATTCAAGTGCCCGTCCAAATGAAACAAGCGCTTACACAGCATGTTTTCGCCACCTTAGGAATCGGATAGAGGAAGAAATTAACAATTGATTCTTTATCAAGAGGTATGTGTGACTCAAGGTCCCCTACCCGAGAGTTATTGAAAAAAAACACTATTCGAATATACTATCCAACCTTAGCGTTACTTTCTGGTATTGATTAATTAGTTCCTCCTTCAACTGCACCCAGCAGCTTGCTTGTCAAGTTAGTAAGAAAGGGTATTGTTAAGATTATTTCCTCTGGCGGATGATTGAGGGCGGGCAATTGAGTGGAAAATAACGCTGGATGCCCTCTAATTTTTCCCTACGTGACTGAGCCTTGCATCGGTCAATCTTCATCCAGCGTATAATCTATTGCATGGCAAAAACAGTCAACGGACGGGAACGGGTCTGGCAGATCCAGGAGATGGTCGGCAGCGGTGACGCTGGCGAGGTTCTTCGCGTCGTTTCCCAACCCGGCAACCTGCAGGGCGTGATGAAACGCCCGGTGCAGAACGTTTCCGGCGGTACCATCGTACGCCAGGCTGGTCAGATCGAGACTGAAGGGAAAATTCTGATTGCCCTGGATGGGCTCGATTTCACCAGGAACGATCTGACAGTGCATACGCCGTTGGTGCTTGATCGTAGTATCGAAGGCACTTCCAACACGGTCAATCTCTTCATTGTCAGCGAGGAAATCCGGGGCAAATCGATTTCCACGCTCCTTGCTGAACGACTGAGCACGGGTCAACCAATCCCTCAAAATTTGGTCTTAAAAGTACTATCCAGCCTGCTCTTGCTCCTTGAAAAAGTCCATTCCAAAGGCGTGGTCTGGAACGACGTCAAAATGGACCACATCTTCTGGAATGCAGATACTAAAACGATGAGTTTTATCGACTGGGGCAACGGATTTTTCTTTCAACCGCAGGCGGATATCGAAAACAGCCCGATTTGGCAGGACTACATTCAAATGGTCGAGGAAGGTCTTAATCTGCTCAATCAGACTTCCCCTAACCTGATCCAGGACCTGGGTTGGCCTTACCACTCATCAGCCATTGCACCCGGTGACATTCCACAGCTTCGTATGCGGGTCGAATATCTTGAAACTTACCTGAGCATGCGCGCAGTCGAGTATCAATTACTCTTCGAGCGCTTCACAAATTCATTGACAGATCTGGATGCGCTTAGACAAGCCCTTGAATTGAACCAGGAACTGCACCAGTTCGGCATCAATACGGACCTTTCCAACTTACGCTCAGCTGCCCAAAATCTCCTTTTCAAGCTGCTGCACGAAGGGGAGTTTGAACAGATCGCTCAGATGTTGAATCTGGTTGAAACCAGCCTGAAAGAAAAGATGTCACCGCAATGGCAGTTGGCAAGTTATCTGCTAAAGATGGAAGAAGCGCTTCCAATTGATGATCTCAGCGAATTGCTCAAAGAAGTCTTTGACTGCGATTGGGTGGATGCCATTTGGCAAGCCAGAGGCATGCTTGACAGAGATATCGCAACCAAACAGCTCTCTTCCGCCATATACGCTATGCGCAATATGCACTTAGATTCGGTCTCTACCCCCACAATCTACGCTGACGTTCTTACATTCACGGAGCAACTTCAAAAACAGCGAAATTATCTTCAAACCGCTTCTTCCAGTTCAACTGAATTGATCCAATTGCTCACAAATCTTCAAGCGAAAATTCAGAGCATCACTTCACGCTGGTCAGTACTTTCTTTAAACGAAGTACTTGGCAATCAGCTGTTCGACCTTCGCCAGGTTTTGGGTGAAGCGACTGCCATGCGGCTAAAACTTCCCAATGCGCTATCCGAGCGACTTCAAAAGGCGCTTACCACCACGCGGGACGTTTACCAAAACTGGAATTCTGCCGATCTTGACGCCAGCCTGAAAGCCATTAAGAGACTCTATGCCCTCGAGCCTACGCTCGACTATCTCCTTCCGTTGGCAGAATCATTAAATCGGATGAAAACAAGTTTGACCGACTTTGAGAGCGGACCGAAATCAGATCAGACTGTGAATACGTTTGCCGCGGCTCTGCTGGGGCGGGAAAATGAGCTTTCCAAACACCTGGGCACACCTGACTGGTTAAGTAAGTATGACCAGGCGTTAAATGAGATGAGCCGTGCGATCAACCTTGAAAACCTGCAGGATCTTGCCCGTCATCATGACTGGCCTACCCAATGGGTCTATCAACCGGGGTTAAAATTAGATGTAGCGTACGATCATTTGGCGCAAACGCTGCTTGATGAGCAGCAGAAGTCTGTCCTGGGCGCTTTCCACAGCCGGCTTCGCAATTCCCAATCCAGAGCGGAGCAATTAGTCAACCTTCGCCGCCTGCTGCCTGCCAGTTACACATCCTATAAAGAGCTGGAAGAGGAATTCCAATTCCTTTTTTCTGGCATTCCGCGTGAACCTTATAGCCCTGACCTAAAAAATTTTCCCGCCCAGGATGCTGATGATGTACGCAGTGCTTCCCGTGCATTAGAGCAGGCTGAGCGGTGGAAAAAAGCGGTGGAAGCCGGCGATTGGTTCCTGATGCAATCTTTGTCAGAAGGATTCGAACCTGGCTGGTCACTATTGGATGATCTACAAGCCGCAGCCAAGATTTGGACCAACGAGGTGTTACCTGCCCTGACTGACATCAAGCAGCGTAAATGGAAATCGACCCATTACAAGCAGCTGATCAAGCCTAACTTGCCAGTGCTTTCCGATGCACAGGCTCACCTCTACACCTTTATCTGCGAATGGCAAAAAATTGAAGTACAGGGACTATACCCTGAGCTTCTAAACGAGCTGGTCTATCAAAGTGATATCGCCCAAAGCGCGTTTTTCAATGCCTGGCAGCAATTGCTGCGTTCCAATTCGCGTGCCACGGTTTGGTTAACCCAAAACCAGCAGAGCATATTCAGTGAGATCAACCAGGTTTTGCTCACCCTTTACCGCTCTTTGCGATCCCTTCAGCGCAACTTTGAGGTCATCAACCAACCTGAGATGGCGCGGACCCGTCTTGCCCGAAATGCAGCCGGTGACCTGGTCTTTTTGTTGATCAAAATCGATGAGATTGTCAATCCAACCCGCAATGCCAGCCCGGTCTTCAAACGCTGGCAGCGCCAATACCTGGACCTTCTCGCAGTCGCTGACAGTAACAAAATCAGGCAGGGCATCCAGGAAGTTGAAAGCATTCACCCCTTGTTACCCTGGTTCGATGAACTGGTCAGGCGTGATGCTGGCTACTTTGAACAATCACCCTTTCAACAATGGTAAAATAGCCTGACTTTGCGGAAGGAAATATGCAACAGATTAGACTTGATTCTCAAGACGGTTACTATTTAGCCGAACCGTTGGATACTTGGCTGACTGCTGGTCAGCACGATTTCGCCATCCCCGAAGCGGGCGGTTCCAGCGCGCGCGTCTTTCTTTATAAACACACCTCCGGCAAGACTCCTTTCAGCCGGGACCCGGCATTCAAGATTATGCGGCATGACAAAATTTCTTACGCCAAACCGCTCTTCCTTGAGGAATACAACATCCTTGCCAACCTGAACGGTGTGGACAATTTGACCCCCATGCTTCAGGCTGGTTTCTTCAAACCCGACAATAATACAACCTGGCCCTCAGAAATCGCACCATTGACCAAACAAATGGAACAACAGGGTCAGGGTGTGAATATCAAAGGTGATCTGGCAGTGTTTGAAGTCGACGAAATTGAGGATGTTCTTGCTCAGTTCGAAGAACGTATTCAGGACGGTTGGCTGCCTTACCTGCTTTTGGAACGCCGCTGGGAAGATAACCTTTATCTGCTTTGCGATGCCGGCTACACCCGCGGTAATTTTGTTCGCAACCTCAGTATGAAGCAGGTACTGGATATCAGCGTGCAGATCTGCACCTTGCTTGAGGAGGCACACAGCCGTGGTGCCAGCTTCCTTGATCACAAATTACTGCATTACTACTGGAACGAGTTTCGACAAAAGGTGATCATCATCGATTGGAACATCGGTCATTGGCAGCCCGACAATTTCTCGCCCGAGGTTCAACAGGCGGATATGATCCAGCTTAGTTCGCGCGCGCTGCATCACATTTTCACTGGTCGTCAAGCCCCAGGCTCGGTGGCTGTTGGTCCCAACCGACCCGAAGATATCGCCAACGCGCCCACGCATTACAAGGCAAGTTATTCTTTCGATGTACAAAATCGCCTGAATGAGCAGGAAATCAAATTCCTCGAAAAAGCTCTTGACGGTTTTTATAAGACTCCTTCGGAGATGAAAGCTGCCCTGCAGGGTTTGCAAAGCAAACGGAATTGATCCTGCGCCCCTCTTGAAAGGACAACATATGGTTAGTTCATTAATTGAACAGGCAATCAAAGTGCTCTCCAGTAAGGATCCCAGTGACGATCAGCTCAGCCTGGCTGAGACTGGTCTGTCAACTTACCTGGAAGCCCTGGCAACCAATCGCATTTCGGATCAAGTCGGTATCGACGAGCTCGAAGAAGCCAACCGCCTCCTGCGTGAATTGCGACGTGAGCGCAGCCGTCGTGCAACCGGAGCCGCAGCCACATCTGCTCAGCCAGTTGAAACACCCCAACCCACAAATCCAACCTCCTCGTTAAACGAAGAGTTCGAACCTGAATCGCCAATTAGCAGCAGATCTGCTGGCAAACTACCTCATACTTCTGCTGATGACCCGGTCACACCACCCAGACCCATTTTGGGGGATCTCTCAGCCACCCCACCCCCGATCACCCGCACCAATCTGGGAATGGATGATATGGGCGGCATCGACAACGATCCGCTCAAACGCTTTTTCCAATCCACGCACGATCCGGAGGCGGAGCGACTGATGGATGAAGCCGAAGAAGCCTTCTATAAAGGCAATTACCAGGTTGCTATCCCTCTCTATGAAAAAGTGATCCAAATGGAACCGGGATGGACCCGCGCCCAGGAGCATCACAGCGAAGCGGAGGAATACCTGCGGTCAGGTAATATCCCTTCTGTCGCGCTGCCCCCTGAAGCAGGCAAGGCTTATGGTAAGGCTCAAAGTGCAGCCCGTGTTTTCCGCTACCAGGTGGCGCTCAACTATCTTGACGAAGCCTTTGATCATCTGGAAGATGCCGGTATCAAACGCTGGCGCGAAGGTGAAGAACTGCGCCACGACCTTGAAAACCAGATGCAGGCATACGATGTCTACCGGGAAGGGCTTAACTTGCTCACCCAGGGCGAATTGGTCTCAGCGCTTGGCAAGATCCAGACCGCAGCAAGTGCTGTCGCGATCCCGGAATACATCGATAAAGCTGCTGAGGTGCGATCAGATATTGCCATGCTGAATGATGTCAGCGACCTCGTCAGCCTGAGTGGTAAGATACCGCCGGCGAAACTGGCTGATTCAAGGAGCAAGCTCGAAAAAATTCGCATGAAATACGGCGAAATCCCCCAATTGGGTCGCCTGCGCAACCGCCTTGATCTGCTCATTCCCGCTACCATCCAATCTCTGCTGGACAACACCCGGCGATTTAAAGAAGAAGCTGCCAACGCTCCAACTGCGGCGTTAGCACGTGAGAAAGTGAATGGCGCGCGCGAAAACCTCGATTATCTCCGGCAGTTGGATGCCTATGACTCCCAGAGTCTCTCGCTCGAAAACGAGATCAGTGCTCTTGAGACCGAGATCAGCACCAATGAAGATGCCATCCAGCGGGCAGAAGCAGCGCTTGAAAATGGTAACAAGAATTTTGCGCTCGACGCGCTCCGCATCAGTTCCAGAGCCCGCAAACGCTTTCCCCAGGATCCCCGCATCCTGGAGCTCAAACGCGGCTTCCTTCCCACCTACCTGGTTGGCGGGGTGGGCGGGATCGTGCTGCTGGTCTTACTCATCATGGGTATAAGCCTGGCAGCCAGGGGAATTTCTGACTCGGTCTATGAGCGCAACCTTGCCCGTACTCCAACCGTCACAATGACACCAACCATCACCCTGACCCCCACGGTCACCCTCACTCCGACCATCACGACCACCCCAACACCGGATTATTCCCCGACTCCGACGAATACAGTCACACCCACACCCGTGGTTTTTGTGCGGGCAATTCGTGACATCTGGGTCAGAACCGGATGTTATGCCTCTTTCAGTTCACCAGGAAGAATTCGTGAAGGGATGACGGTAGAGTTGGTTTCCATGCCAGAACGACGTTTTGATGAATTTAATCGTGAATGTGTTTTGATCGAATATACTTCCGGTGATTATGCAATCATTGGATATGTACTGATCGAGGATATCACACCGGTAAATGAGTAGGCAAATGATGCATCCGCCAATCGAAGAACGCTACCAGGAAACGCTGGATTGGATCTATAGTTGGGTCGATTTCAGCATGAAACGACATGTCGATGACAAGCATCGTTTCTTTAAGCTCGACCGGATGAACCAATTGATGGAACTATTGGATTTTCCACACCATAAGTTTCCATCGGTGCATGTCACCGGGACGAAGGGAAAAGGATCGACTGCGTCGCTGATCGCATCAACACTACAAGCGAGTGGATACAAGGTTGGGCTCTACACCTCCCCACATTTGGAGGATTTCCGTGAACGCATTATCGTCAATGGAGAAATGATCAGCGAGCGGGATGTGATCGAACTGGCCGACCAAATGAGACCGTTGACTGAAAAAGTACCCGAAACCACCACATTCGAGCTTACAACCGCCATGGCTTTTCTGTATTTTGCCCAGGAAAAGGTGGATATCGCTGTCCTGGAAGTGGGTTTGGGCGGGAGGCTGGATGCGACCAACGTGGTCGATCCGCTTGTGTCGGTTATTACCTCAATTTCTTATGATCACATGTCAGTTTTAGGAAACACGTTGACTGAGATCGCCACAGAAAAAGGCGGCATCATCAAGCCGGGTCGTCCGGTCGTGATCGCACCTCAAAAGGCGGAAGCACGAGAAACCCTGCTCAGAATCGCAGAGGAACGCCATGCCCCGATCATTGAGGCAAACTGGGAATATGATTTTGAACCACTGGAACACAGTCAGAAATTCCAAACTTTCCATATCAAATCGTGTCATCAGGCAGTCAAGAGTCACAACATCAGCACCAATTCGGTACTCAAACTGAGAATGCCACTGCTGGGAGCTCATCAGATCGAAAATGCAGCCACCGCTGTTGCGGTGCTGGACCAATTGCGACTGCGTGGCTATCACATTACCCGGCGAAGCATCCAGGCAGGTTTCCGGCAAGTCCATTGGCCAGCCAGGTTCGAAATCCTGCGGGAAAAACCTCCGGTAGTGATTGATTCTGCCCATAATGGAGATTCCATGCAGCGTCTGGTGGAGACGATTGATGAATACTTCCCACAATGGCCTTTCATCCTTGTTTTTGGGGCATCAGCTGATAAATCGATGTCCGATATGCTCTCAGCCATCCTGCCAAGATGCGAAATGGTCATCACAACTCAATCTCTGCACCCCAGGGCTGCGACACCAGAGGAACTGAAAGTGAGAGTCGACGAATATTCTGTACCCGTAATAGCAGCCAATCCGGTCGAGGAAGCATTATCCCAGGCACTCTATCTTGCGGGTGAATCAAAGGGTATACTCGTGACTGGCAGCATTTTCATTGCTGCTGCAGCCAGAGCGATCTGGCCACAACTTGATGTTAATAAGGATTAGTGTGCAAGAACGTAAACAATTTTCAGATGAATATAACGAAGAATTTTCTCGTGATGATAACCGCATGTATTCTTCAACCATGTTGGTGAAAAATCGCACCTCAAACAAGAAGGAAACAAACTTTACTGCTCCGCTGATTATGTTGTATAACGAACCACTGCTTCCCTATTCAGCCTCGAGGCTCGATTCAGAAGAGGATGTCAGTGACCCCCTGTTGATGCACAAAGCAATCGAAGAGCATTTCACCCTGGTTGCCTGTTACCCAATCTACGAAGAGACCGAGGAGATTACCAAAGAAAATGTGTGGGAAATCGGTCTGGAGATGGCTTTTGGACGTGAAATTGACTTTGACGAAGATTTCCATGAATATTCGGACGAAATTTATACAGAGGCACGCCGACGGGTTCGCATTTTGAAGATCCACAAGCAGATGGGGCAATATTACGCCGATGTGGAGGTGGTGGATGTCCCAGCCCGGCGGACCAATGAGGTTAAGAGTGAGATGCGTTCTGCCAAAGCCAGCCTGGCACGTTATGCAGCCTTACCCTCCCCGTTGGACGAAAAGGCGATCAAGATTGCAGAAGATATCGACCATGTCGGAAGATTAGCGGACTTCATTGGCATAAACACCATGTTGAGTCCCTATGAGCGTATGGATTTGCTGCAGGAAGTGAACGATCTGGCACGTCTGAAAAAAGCTCATGCCAAACTGGTCGCTCAGATACGCATGCTCGAGTTGGACATTCAAGTCATCAGCCGTATCCATGAGGATTTCGATAAAAATCAGCGGGAAACTGTCTTGCGTGAACACATCAGCCGCTTACAGATGGAACTCAACCAGGGAAAATCAAGTGATCCCGATATCTTTAAACTGGAAACCCAGTTGGAAACTGCCAACCTGCCGGAAGAAGTCTATGAGACTGCCGTCAAGGAACTTGAGAGGCTCCGATCAGCCCCGCCGCTTTCACCGGAAAATGGAATGCTCTCCAACTATCTGCATAGTTTGCTCGACCTGCCCTGGTCAGAAGCTACGGAAGATGACCTGGATGTCTGCAAAGCTCGCGAAGTATTGGATAAAAATCATTATGGTCTTAAGAAAGCCAAAGACCGTATCATCGAGTTCCTGGCAGTTAAAAGTCTGCGCCCCAAGAAAAACCGCCTACCGATCCTCTGCTTTGTGGGACCTCCCGGCACAGGGAAGACATCTCTGGGTCAATCGATCGCATCAGCGATGAACCGTAAATTTGTCCGCATGTCTTTGGGCGGCGTCCATGACGAAGCCGAGATTCGCGGTCACCGACGCACCTATATTGGCGCACTGCCGGGACGCATCCTGCAGACCATGATGAAAGCCAAGGTTGTCAATCCGCTCTTCATGCTGGATGAAATAGACAAGCTTAGTGCTGATTTTCATGGTGATCCTTCAGCGGCATTACTTGAGGTCCTGGACCCCGAACAGAATTACTCCTTCTCAGACCACTACCTTGAAGTTCCTTACGATCTTTCGAAGGTGTTCTTTATCACAACAGCCAATACCATTGCCAGCATTCCCCCGGCTTTGCTGGATCGCATGGAACTGATTGAATTTCCCGGTTACATTGAGGAAGACAAGATCATTATTTCAAGGCAGTTCCTGATTCCGGAACAAATGCTTGAAAACGGGCTGGATGAAGACCCGGTCGAATTCACTGACGAAGCGCTGCGCCTGATCATCGGCAGTTACACCTACGAAGCCGGCGTACGTAACCTGGAACGGGAAATTGGCACCGTATTACGAAAGATCGCCACTAAAAAATCGGAAGGCGAGCAGTATCCAACCGTGGTCACCGCGGAATTGGTCCGTCAGTTGTTGGGACCCGTTGAATTCTTCCCTATGTCAGCCGAAGCTAAAGATGAAATCGGTGTGGCGACCGCCCTTGCCTGGACTGAAAACGGGGGTGAGATCATGCCCATCGAAGTCCTGGTAGTATCCGGCAAAGGAAATTTGCAGATCACCGGACAGATCGGTGAAATCATGCAGGAATCCGCCCAGGCTGCCTTAAGTTATCTTAAATCGCGCCAGAAAGTCTTCGAAATTCCTGAAGATTTCTTTGAAGAAACTGATATCCACATCCATGTGCCTGAAGGTGCCATCCCCAAGGATGGGCCCAGCGCAGGCATCACCCTGGCAACCGCCCTTATCTCGGCGGCTTTGGGCGTACCAGTTAAGCATGAAGTCGCTATGACTGGTGAAATCACCTTGCGCGGTCGTGTGATCCAGATAGGCGGTGTACGGGAGAAGGTCCTGGCTGCTCATCGTTCCGGACTGAAAACCGTGATCCTGCCCGGCAAGAACGAAAAAGACCTGGTAGATGTACCTGAAGCGGTTCTGAAAGAACTGAATATCATCTTTGTGGATCATATGGATCAGGTGAGTGAAGCGTCGATTGCGGGCGATTTGAAATATGCCAACGGACTCTACCCGGTCAAGCGTAAACCATCCCGCCGGCAAGCGGTGAAGGTATCACGCGACGATGAAGAGGATTAACTGAGGTTTCGGAGGGAGATTAACCCCCTCCGTACGGCTGTGGCTTGCCTCCAGCCGCAGAGTTAACCTGCTAAAGTGTATTTGAAGAGCACATACGCCCATAAGTCGGTCATGGCAGCCTACCTTTGCCTTATATCAGGGATCTAGCGGCGTCACCAGTCCGAGTGACTTGGCAAGGAAGCACTGATAAAAATCAGCGTCTAATCATTTTCATCAATGAAATTTTTGAATCCACTCAAAATCCTTCGAACAATGATGTGCCTCAACAAAAAAAGCCGCATACGCGGCGATTTTCTTAAACAATCTTAAAAAACCTATTCCTGTTCTTTTGGTTGGATGGCGTTGATCCCGTTCTCAACCTGGGCTAAGACACGCTTCAGTTCCCGTTCCAAACCCATCAAGGTGTCTGCCACATAACGATCAGCATCGTGCAGAGCTTGCTCTGCATCCAATTGTGCCTGGCGGGTGATATCTTCTGCCTTGGTTTGGGCTGACTGATAAATATCCGATTTTTCAACCATGCGTTCGCTTTTTTCACGAGCGATCGTCACCGTCCGGTTGGCTTCTTCCTGGGCTTGTGCTAGGATGCGGTCTTTCTGGGCAATAATTTGCTGGGCTTTTTTAATTTCTTCAGGAATGGAAATTCTCATCTGGTCGATGATATCCATAAACGAATTCTCGTCCACAACGACACTCCGGGAGAGAGGAATCGGTTTGCTGTTGTTGAACAGCTCTTCCAGACGGTCAACCAGGTGCAAAATATCCATAATTTCCTCCGACAATGTCTTGTTTCTACTTAGTGTATCACTATTATAACTGCTGATCAGTTCTGTTGAACCCCGGAAATAACGATCCGGTAGCTATCAACAGTGGTTCACTGAAGTTCTTTGTACCTTTTCAATAAGGCTTCATTCACGTGTGGTGGTACCATGCTGGAAACATCTCCGCCCAAGGAGGCAATTTCCTTGACTGTTGATGAGGAAAGGAAGGTGTTCTCTTCATCGGTGATCAATGCGATGGTGTCAATCTCTTCATTCAAGCGTCGGTTTGCCAATGCCATGCGAAACTCAAATTCGAAATCAGAAAAAACCCGCAATCCTCTCACAATGGCATTTGCACCAATTTCTTTAGCAAAAGCGACAGTCAGACCGGAATAACCCACCACCTGGATATTTTCCTGGTCCTTGACTCCTTCTCTAACCAGTGCCATCCGGGTATCCGGGTCGAATAAAAGTGATTTTATCGGCTTGTCATATACCGCGATGACAACCAAATCAAACAGTTTTGCCGCCCGCTTGGCAATATCCAGATGCCCATAATGAAATGGGTCAAAAGTACCGGGAAACAACACTTTTTTCATGTTCAGCTCACATCTCCTGCGCCGTCAGCTTGCGGCCAAAAGGCAGCTACAGCTGCTCTTAAGTCCTGGTGCTCCTCCTGGGATAAATCCGGATCTTCCTCCAGGAGTTTCGTTGCCAGCTCACGGGTTTGTTTGATCAACACCGTGTCCGCCAGGCTCGCCATTTTCAGATCTATGGCACCTGCTTGCCTGGTGCCCAGGAAGTCACCGGGACCGCGTTCCTCCAGGTCAACTTCCGCCAACCTGAAACCGTCATTGGTTTCAGTCATCACCTGTAACCTGCGATTCTCAAAAGCACTCTCATTATCAGGAATCAGAAAACAAATTGATTGTGCTTCACCTCTGCCCACCCGTCCCCTGAATTGGTGCAGCTGCGAGAGACCGAAATGGTTCGCTCCTTCGATCACCATGATGGTTGCGTTGGGAATATCCACACCCACTTCCACCACCGATGTGGACACCAAAATGTCATACTGCCTGGCTCGGAAGGCAAGCATGACGGCATCTTTCTCGGCTGGCTTCAGACGACCGTGAACCAGCCCAACCTTGAGATCAGGGAAAATTTCTTCCTGCAGTCGGATCTGTTCGTCAACCGCCGCTTTGGTTTCTTCGTTTTCTCCGGCTTCCACCAAAGGATAAATGATGAATGCCTGGTGCCCCGCTTCCACCTGTTTGCGGATGGTCTGGTAGACCCGTTCACGTTCAGTCGGGTAGACGATCATGGTCGTGACAGGCAGCCTGCCTGCTGGCATCTCATCCATGATGCTCACGTCCAGATCCCCAAAGATCGTGAATTGCAACGAACGTGGTATCGGAGTGGCGGTCATCACCAACAGGTGTGGATTATCGCCCTTGTTTCGCAGAGCCGCTCTTTGCGATACACCAAAACGATGCTGTTCATCCACCACCACCATCTGTAAATTCTGGAAGGTGACCGGGTCTTCGATCAGGGCATGTGTGCCGATCAAGAGTTTGACGTAACCCGATTCCAGACCTGCAAAGATCTCTCCCCGATCTGCCTGACTGGTATCCCCGGTCAACAGACGCACCTGTCCTCCCTGCAGAAAAGCTGGGTGCTCTTCCGTACCAACTGTCAGCAACTTGCGAATGGTCTGATAGTGCTGCTCTGCCAAAATGCCGGTAGGCGCCATTAGGGCTGCCTGGGCACCTGCTTCGATCACCATTGCCATACCCATGACAGCAATGATGGTCTTCCCCGAACCCACATCCCCTTGCAGCAAACGATTCATTGGGTGATCTTTGGCGATATCCACCCGAATTTCATTCAGCGATCTTTTTTGTGCGTCAGTGAGTTCGTACGGCAAGGCGGCAACTCGTTTATTGACCCATTCGTCAGAGACGGTATAGGGATGTCCCACAAGCTGCTGCCATTGCTGCTTTTGCTGAAGCACACCCACCTGAAGCAAGAAAAGCTCATCAAAAGCAAACCGCCGTTGAGCAGCTTTGAGAGCGTCATTATTTTCAGGAAAGTGGACTTGAAGGAGCGCGTCCTTAGTCTTGAGCAATCGGGCTTCTTCACGCAGCGGCTCTGGAAGGAAATCGTTAACCCTGGGAGCCCAATAGCGCACTGTGTTGAATTGGGTGCGTCGCAGCCAACGTTGGGTGATCTTGGCGGTCAGGGGATAAACAGGAACAATCCGGTTGGTATGGAGCTGCTGCTTATCAATGGATTCATAGTCGGGATACCAGATCACCGGTCTGCCCAGATATGTGTCGATTTTGCCAGACACTGAAATGAAAAGATCTTTCTTCAGGTAGCGCACGTGCCAGTCCTGGTTCATCCAGAGCAGACGCAGTGCGCCGGTGGTATCTGAAACGACCGCCTCCACCAACCGCTTTCCCTTCTTGGTTTGAAAAGCATCCACACTGACAACTCTTGCTAGGATGGTGACTTCTTCTCCATACTGGAGCTGATTGATCGTCTTCAGTTTGGAATAATCATCGTATCGGCGAGGGAAAAGGTAGAGCAGGTCTTTTATCTTGTGAACGCCCAATTTGACCAGGTGGGCACCCTGTTTTTCACCTACCCCCCGAATGACGCTGACTGGTGCTTCCAGTCCGTGTGCTTCGTCGTCCATAGGTTGACTGGCAATTTCGCGCAGTCGCGTATTTACTTTCGAGCGCACAACTTGTTCTTCGGGTTGGGGGTCTGCTGTTCTGGACGATGGAGCACCTTTGGCTGCTTGAGAAGTTGGTTTTGTTGGGTTAGGTTCATTAACAGCAGGTTTTTCAGATGGGATGTAGGCTGGTAGGGTTTTAATACTGGGAATGGAGAGCAAGTCTCCAATCTCAAGTAAAATGCTGCGACGGTTTTCTGGCTCAACAACCGGGTATCGGTTTAAAAACGAACCGATCAGCGGGATCAAACTCTCTGACACCCCCTGCTCGCGCGCTTCTGAAGGCCAGGCTTTTCCAAGCGCTTGTAATCCGCCCATGACTGCCCTGTTTTCATAGCCCTGGCTGCCTTCCAATTGGAATATTTTGAAGTATTTTTCTCGAATCTTTTGCATTATGTTAACTCAGTCTGACTTAATCATAACCGATACAGTAGTACCAAATTGTTTTCTCTTTGGCAATTTTTGACAGAATTTGATCGCTTATGCAACTTGAAGCAAGAATTTTTCATCCTGAACAAAGTTAAGAATCTTGAATAATGATTAATCAAGATCCTCCGCATCTAAAGATCAGGGCGACAGATCTACATTTCCAAAAAATACTCCATCGAACACTCCACTCAATTGTTCTTCTATAAGAATCCTGTCAACCAATTCCATGGTAGCGCACCCAGCAAGATTGAACAGAACACTTCGTTTTGCCTGGTCAGGCATCCCCTTCAAGCCACCCAAAGGATGTTTCAAGTATCGCACGATTGCAGAAAAATCGACCGGTTGGCCCATCTCCAAGCCCGTTAGCCGGGAGAAGATCTGACTACGAAATACATTTTCTTCATTCAATGGATTCATTAATCCTGCCACTCCTATAACGACGACCACAAGGTTGGTAAAAGCAGGGATAACCGGCTCCCAATCGGCCGGTGCTTTTAAAGGTCGTCTTTTTGAGCCATCCGCTTCAATCATCAAGGGGATTTGTTTTTCAGTACAGTAGTGGTTCAGGATAATCAACTGCTCTTCAGTTAAGCCTGACAGCTTCTGAATCCCATTTACCTCAAGTGGTCCACCAGTCAACAACAAGTTGTTTTCCACACCATCCAATATAGGTAGGGAAGATGAGCATTTTTGCCAGACCACGTGCTCTTCAAAAAAAGCAGCTTCATCGCTTGATAATTTCGTCGAAGTCGTGCAAATGACCGATCCTGGCAAATAGTATGCCAGGCAGCGCATAAGGCTGGTTTTGCCCCCCGCTCCGACTAAGGAAACCGAGATTTGACCCTTTTCCTTATGGAGGCGTTCAATTTCTGTCAGGATTCCAGCCATCATGTCAGGCTTTCGACCACTTCCAGGACACTCTTTCCGATAATCAAGGCTTTATCAGATATTTGGAAAGCCAGCTCTCGGTCAAAACACGGGTCAATATCTCCCACTTTCATATGTGCCCTGATGTTCAATCCATCGCGTAACATTCCCCGAACCAGCCCATCGAAAGGCGCTTTTATCACCTCGCCGCCGACCTCAGCCAAAATCTGACCCTGCCTGACCAACTCCCCAATTTTCACCAAACCCTTAAAAATGCCGCTGGAGGGGGAATATAAAACCCTTTCAATTCCCCGACCCTCCACGATTCCAGGGATACCAGTGTCTTGTTCGGCAGAACCTTGCCAAATGATCCTACCCAAATTCGCACCTCGATTAGTCTCGATCACTGCAAGGCAATTTTCTCCTGCAACAAACCCCGGACCCAAGCCAATCAGCGGGAGATCCTGCCTTATGGTGTTGGGAGAAAAGCGTTTAAACATGCGTGCATCGACAACTGCCTGGAAATCGAAACGCTCCGCAATCGCGGCATCCGGGTCAACCACCACTGCTACCTTTCCAGCCAATAGTGCTGCTTCGACCTCTTCATCCTTGTGAACCAGTACAGACTGGATCTCTTCCACGGTATGCTGGGTATTCCATACCGCTTCGGCGAAAGCCACCTCGCGGCGAACAACCAGCGGCTCAGGTAATTCAGAAATGACCACATGCCAGCCGTTTCGGTGCAACACCGCGGCAACGCCGCTTGCCAGGTCCCCACCGCCTAATATGAGTATTCGCTTGCTCTTTCTCGTGTTCATTCTGTAATTATACAGAGGAACTGCACAATAATTCTGAATTATTCCAGTTTGAGAATTACACGAAAAAAATGCTCCTGAAAGAGAAGAAGTTTGTCAAAAATACTCTACATATATTTAAAGTTGACCTTGCATTTTCTGTGGTTCTTGAGTAAACTATATAGGTTAATTAATACAGTGCAAGTTAGGAGTGTAAGATGACACCATTACCGAAGAGAAAAATTAGCCCAGGACGTCGTGATCGCCGACGTGCGCATGACCATTTAAAAGCCAGCGCCAGCGTGAACTGCCCCAACTGCGGCGAACCTCGTCTGCCCCATCGTGTCTGCCCCAAGTGCGGATACTATCAGGGTCGCGAGGTTATTTCTGTCGACAAAGAAGACTAATTTGTACTAATACTCATCAAAACTAAATCCGGGCTTTTCGCCCGGATTTTTTTATTTTACATACTCTTCAAAAAACGACAATAACTGTACTGGCAGCAAGCCGGTGATCCGAACGCCTGCTTCTTCATGCTCAAGTTTCTCGACATGTCCTTTTTCATGAAACAACGAAACCAACCGACCCATTTCATAAGGCAGCAACACACTTACGTGTTCAAAGCCCTGAACAACGCCTGCTGCGATCGCTTCAATCAACCCGGCAAAGCCATCCCTTTCTGTAGCACTGATGAAACGGGCTGTTGGTTCAGCGGTCTGCTTCAATTCCTGCAGGTCTTCCGCGTTGAGGAGATCGATTTTGTTGTAGACAGTCAAAATCGGGATTTCACCAGCCCCAATTGCTTCCAGCGTCTCCAGGACAGTCTTGCGTTGCAATTCAGCATTCTCATGCGAGCCATCGATGACATGCAAAAGTAAATCAGCTTCTGTGATTTCCTCCAGTGTCGCCTGAAAAGCGGCTACCAGGTCAGTGGGCAGTTTCTGGATGAACCCGACCGTATCAGTCATCAAAACAGTCTCGCCAGTCGGCAGCTCGAGTTGCCGTGTGGTCGGGTCGAGCGTTGCAAACAATTGGTCGGCTACGTAAATACCCGCGTCTGTGAGAGAGTTCAATAAGGTTGATTTCCCGGCATTGGTGTAACCCACCAACGCGACCACCGGAATATTGGTCTTTCGACGCTGTTGGCGGTAGCGGTGGCGGTGTTGGCGTACTTTTTCCAGCTCATCTTCCAGTTTATCAATGCGCTTATTGATCTCTCGCCGGTCTACTTCCAATTGAGTTTCGCCAGGACCGCGCAGACCAACCCCACCCACGCTCCCGCTTCGTCCTGAGGCACCACCGGTCTGCCTTGCAAGGTGAGTCCAGGCGCGCGTCAGGCGGGGCAGGCGATACTTATATTGCGCCAGTTCCACCTGGAGCATACCTTCACGCGTGTCGGCATGCTGGGCAAAAATATCCAATATCAGGGCAGTCCGGTCCAGCACCTTTATGTTCCGGTTGAATTCCTTTTCAAGTTCCCGCTGATGGCGGGGAGATAACTCCTCATCAAAAAGGATGGTATCTGCGTCCAGTTCCTCTGCAAGTAACTTCAGCTCTTCCAGTTTGCCAGTACCGATATAGGTGCGCGGATTGGGACTAGCCAGATTCTGAGTAATGGATCCCAATACGTCAATCCCAGCAGTTTCTGCCAATAATTCAAGTTCCTGCAGACTCTCGTCCAGACTTAGACCCTGGTGGGTTTCAGTTCCAATCCGGACTCCCACCATAATGGCTTTTTCTCTTTGTTCTTCATTCGGTTGAGTTAAAGGCAATTGGTTTTCCTGTCTTACTGAGCTGCGATCCAGGCTTGCATACGCCCGATCGCTTCCTCGATCCGGTCTGTCGGGATCACAATCGAAATTCGAATGTAATCAGCACCACTGGGACCATAAACCACGCCGGGGGTCATACTGACACCGGTATCATTTAATAAGTCCGCGCAGAATTTCACAGGATCGTGGAATTTTGGTGGCAACTTTGCCCAGAGGTACAAGGCGGCTTTGGGAGAATCCACCTCAAATCCGCAGTCCTTCAAGCCGTTGTAGACAACATCACGGCGTTTTTCATAAATCTTGTTGCGTTCCACCAACCAGGCTTGGTCTGCTGTCAGAGCAGCCTGACCGGCATCCAAAATGGGCATGAAAATGGAAGAGTCGATCTGGCTCTTGTAATTTGCCAGTAAACGAATGGCCTCTTTGTTTCCAACTGCCATACCTATACGCCAGCCAGCCATGTTGTAGGTTTTTGAGAGTGAATTGAACTCGACCGCAACATCCTTTGCGCCTTCCACTTCCATGATACTGGGGGCTTCATAGCTGTCAAAACACAGGTCGCAATAGGGGGCATCGTGCGCGATCAGGATGTCAAACTTTTTCGCAAACGCCACTGCCTTCTTAAAGAAATCCAGGTCCGCGACAGCACCAGTGGGATTATTGGGGTAATTAAGCCACATGATCTTGGCTTCTCTGGCAACATTTTCTGGGATAGCGTCAAAATCGGGTAAAAAATCATTTTCCTTGGTCAGGGGCATAAAATGATAACGCGCATCTGCCAATTGTGCACCTGCCAGGTAGACCGGGTAATAAGGATCAGGCAATAAGACCATGTCACCAGGGTTAAGCATGGTGTGGTTAAGGTTGAAAAGACCTTCCTTTGAGCCGATTAATGCCAGGGCTTCAGTTTTAGGGTCGATATCGACGTTAAAGCGACGTTTGTAATACGTGCTGACCGCTTTTAGAAAGCCCTCAGAACCGCCTGCTGGTGAGTAGCCATGTTTTTTGGGATTTTTGGCTGATTCAATCAACTTATCGATAATAAAGCTGGCGGGAGGAAGATCAGGGGATCCCATATCCAGGCGAATCACATCCACGCCTTTTTCCTGGAGATCAGCAATGACGGTCTTTAAACCGGCAAAGAAATAAGGTTTCAAATTCGCCACAGTTTTGGATGGTTGTTTCATATAAGGTTGATAGCTTTCTCCTTTTTTCTACCAATTATAAGCGAGGAAAGTTGGAATCAATGATGGATTGTTTCCCTGCAAAAAAACGGGTAGTTGTAAAAGATGAGTACAATGCGTTTGTACAGTGGCATAATTAGGCTATTATTTGTAAGATTCCACGGAGGGTCTTAATGAACGCCGATTTAACTGAAGTTTTTAAAGAATTTTCTACATATTTATCTGAATTGGATCTGGAAAACAAAGCGCCGGGATCATAAACAAATAATTGCCAATACCAAACTATAATTTCCTTTATGGGCAGGTCTGTGACCTGCCCATACTTTCAATTTAGCTGAACAAAATAGATACTTCCATTCTTTTACAATGACAGATTAACGATTTCCTTTGGTATAATTCTTGCAAGAGGGCTGATCCCGTTTACGCAGCCTGGCAACCTTGAGGTAATGATGTTTCAAAACCAATGGCAGCAAACCACCACTCACACTTCGGCTCACCTGGCGCAGACCATGACGCTGCTCAGCCTGACGGCGGCTGAGTTGCAGCAGAAAATCGATTCAGAACTGGCAAACAATCCAGCGCTTGAGCTGGTGGAAGAACGCCGTTGTCCGATGTGCAAGCGTCTGCTTCCCCCAACCGGTCCCTGCCCAATTTGCAGCCAGCCTAAATCCGAAAACTCTGAAGACCCGATCGTCTTCATCTCTCCCCGTGAAGATTTTTACGCTGGCAGCGGTACCGGCACCAGTGAGATCCCGGACGAGCCTTATGCCTCCGAGATGATCGATTTGCCCACATACGTTCTCAAACAAGCCGCAGCGGATTTGAAGGTGGAAGACCGCCTGATCGCTGCCTATATCCTGAATCACCTGGATGAAGATGGTTTCCTGACCATCACACCCATTGATATCGCCCGTTATCATCACCGGCTGCCAAGTGAAATTCAGGAGATTATTGACCTACTCAAACGCTGTGACCCGATTGGGGTGTGCTCTGCCAACCCCGAAGAAGCTATGCTTGCCCAGGTTGAGAGCCTGGAAGAAAGCATCGAGATACCGGCTTTGACCCGGGAAGTGATCCGTGACTTTCTGCCTAAGGTCAGTCAGCATCATTTTTCCGATGTTGCCCGTGCCCTGAAATCGAGCACTCAACAGATTCAGTTAATCGCCAATTTCATTAGTGAAAATCTGAACCCCTTTCCTGCCCGTGCCCATTGGGGCGACGTGCGCAATCCCAACGCGAGCGGTTCAGAAGCTTTCCACCAGCCCGACGTTCTGATTTATTACCTAAACGACAATCCTGCCAACCCTTTGGTGGTTGAAATAATCCTGCCTGTACGGGGAACATTAAAGGTCAATCAACTCTTCAAGGATTCATTGAAAACAGTAGAAGAAGAACACGCGGTGGAGTGGAAAGAGGATATAGAAAAAGCATCGCTTCTGATCAAGTGCATCCAACAACGTTCAAACGCGATGAAGTTGCTGTTGGAACAATTGGTCGTTCTCCAAAAAGATTACATCATCAGCGGTGATAAGAATATGGTTCCGCTCACCCGCGCCAAGATTGCCGAAGAGCTTGGTCTGCATGAATCAACCATCTCGAGGGCTGTTTCCGGGAAAACGATCCAGCTACCCAACAAGAAGATTGTTCCGATGGCTATCTTCTTTGACCGGAGTCTCTCGCTTAGAACAATTATCAAAGAGATGATCGAAAGAGAAGACCATCCCCTCAGTGATTCTGAGATCAAGGAAATGTTGGAAGAGGACGGTGTCTCTATCGCACGACGCACAGTCGCCAAATATCGCTCAATGGAAGGAATTTTACCTGCCCATTTGCGCTCCAATTCCAAAAGTTAAGCAGGCTCATCCGTGGACCGATCCTCCCAGGGTAGTTTGAATGACTCCATGCTCGCAGGCGATCTGCAGATTCTCAGCCATTCCTCATTACTCAACCTTATCCCAGAACCAGCGGTGGTGTATATCCGTACAAAGGACCAACTCGTCCTTGCAAACCAACCTTTTTTGGACTTAAGTGGTTATTCCAGGACTGACCTGCAAAAAATGGGGCTTTCGGCTTTGATACCTGAAGAACCGGATACCAATCCCACCAGCGACGAAGCAAGGCAAATTTCCATTCAATTATCGAGTGGAGAACTGCTGCCGGTACTCTTGAGGGTTCACTCACTCAGTCCCACCAACCAAGTGGTTGTTCTTGTTTTTTCTGCCCTGCAGGCAGAGAACCTCTTCAGGCAGGATCTTCTTGACCAGGAATATCGGTACGATAATCTGCGCTTGCTTACTGAATTGGCAGAGCAGCCAAATATTGGCGCACTTTACCAGATGGCTGTAATCATCATTGCCAAAACCTGCAAGCCAGACTTCATTTTGGTCTATCGACGTAATGGCGACACTCTCAATCTTATCCAGGAACACAATTCTGAAATAGCCCAATATTTCCCGGAACAAACAGGGATTGTCGACCTCGTAAAGATGGAATCAACCGTATTATGGCGGGAAGGCAAACCAACGCTTTCTGCTTTTGAAGAAATTAGCCAGGAGATCGAAGCCACCTACCTTTTCAGCGTCCCACTCAGTATCAATGAGAGAATGCAAGGGTTGATTTTAGCAGGTGGTTTTGGGTTGGTTCCTGATAATGAGACCCTGCGATATCTACACCTGCTCTCGCTTCATACCAGTTCAGGGCTCAAACACCTGTTGACCTTGGAATCCGCCGGTACTACTATGCGCAATATCCGGAAATTGGCACGAATTCAACAGACGGTTACGGACAACCTGGAAGAAGGCGTGATCGTATTGAGCCCCGATTTACGCATCATGGAATTAAACCCTGCTGCAGAGTCCATGCTTGGGTACGCCAGTAAAGAAGTGTTTCAACAAAAAGCCGAGATGGTCTTAATTGGTAATGAAACCCTTTCAACGCTTTATAAAAATGCGCAGCAAGGTAATCCCACCCTGGTTGCTCATCATCTCAGTCTCAACACCCGTCTGGGTGCCAGTTTCCCAGCCCAGGTGTTATGCCTGCCGGTCAAAGAAGACGGTATCGTGCGCAGCATCATTCTCATCCTGCGCGACTTGAGTCAAAGTGAAAAGATCCGGGCACACTCTCAGTTGTTGGAGCAGCGCGCTTTTTTGGGTGAAGTGACCGCCATCTTTGCCCATGAGGTCAAGAACCCGATCAACAGCATCTCAACCGGTTTGCAGTTGATCGGTATGAAAATGTCCCCCGATGCGCCTTATGCCGGGTTGGTGGAACGGCTGCAGAACGATTGCACTCGCCTGACACACCTGGTTAAGTCAACCCTCACTTTCTCGAAACCAGTTGAATATCAGATACAACCTGTCGATCTTGCCGACCTGATCCCAGCTATCCTCGACAAATGGGATCCGCGCATGAAAAAGTTGAACATCACATCCAGTTTTTCCGCTCCATCAGAAAGGTTGCTGGTAAAAGCTGACCCGCGTGCGATAGAACAAGTTTTTGTCAACCTCATCAGCAATGCCATCGAAGCCATGGATGAGCGTGGCGGCAGTCTGAACATTAAGCTGTTTCCGGCTTCACCTCAGATCATTCCAGCACAATGTGAGATAATCGTTGCCGATACCGGACCTGGCATTCCGGATGACGTTGTTGAGCACATTTTCGAGCCTTTCCTCACTACCAAGTCAAGCGGTACCGGACTCGGATTGGCAATCACCAAACGAATTGTCACCGCTCATGAAGGAAATATCTATGTCGAAAGCGTTCCTGGAGGAAGTGTATTCCATGTTTTGCTTCCACGGGCTTAAGAAGGGAATTATATGGCTGCATCAATTTTAGTTGTTGACGATGAAGAAACCGCCCGCATGGTTGTTTCAGAGTTTCTCAGAACCAAAGGCTTTGAAGTACAGGAAGCCGGCACATTGGCGGAAGCACGAGCCATCCTGGGACAGGATGGCACTGATATCATCATCCTGGATGTGCGCCTGCCCGATGGCTACGGACCTCATCTGCTGGCTGAGACTGCCAGGCTGCCGCGCCGACCCCAGGTGATTATCGTCACCGCTCACGGCGAAGTGAGCATGGCAGTGGAAGCTATGAAAAACGGTGCCCAGGATTTCATGGAAAAACCTCTGGATTTACTTGAATTGGAAAAATCGGTTAAACGAGCTTCTGAAATGGTCGCCATGCGCAGGGAATTAAACCATCTGCGGGGGAAAGCCAGTCTGGATAAGTTCATCGTCGGCAAAACCCAAAAAATGAAGGCAATCGTCGAACTGGCACACCGGGCAGCCGAGGCTTCTGTTTCGTCACTCATCACCGGTCCAACCGGAACAGGAAAGGAAGTCCTCGCCCGTTATATTCACGAAAGTGGACCCAGATCCAGTAAACCTTTCATTGACGTTAACTGCCCTGCCATTCAATCGACCATGTTTGAATCGGAACTCTTCGGTCACGAAGCGGGCTCTTTTACAGGCGCAACTCATCGCCGCAATGGTCTGATGGAAATTGCTGACGATGGCGTGCTTTTTCTGGATGAAATTTCCTCCATGCCCATGGATCTGCAAGCTAAGTTCCTGCGTGCTTTGGAAGAACGCTCCTTCCGCCGTGTAGGTGGTACATCTTTGATCAGTGTGGATGTCCAGGTAGTCGCTGCCTCCAACCGTAACCTGCAGGAGATGATTGCGAAACACGAGTTCCGTGAAGATCTTTATTACCGCCTCAAGGTCGTTGACCTGGATCTGCCCTCATTAGCCGAAAGAAAAGTGGATATTCCGGATCTGGTTGGTTACTTCCTGCAACAGTACAACATGAGTATGGGTAAAAATATCCTGGATGTCTCACCAAAAGCCATGGAAGCCCTGGTCAACTATGGCTGGCCTGGCAACATCCGCGAACTGCGCAATGCCATGGAGAGAGCCGTTTTGCTCTGTGACGAAGCTGCCATTGACCTCGGTCACCTACCCCTCGATATTTCAAGTCCGCCGCCAAAACCCGGTCAACAACCATTACCGCTGGCATAGGAGTTGCATCTTAACCTCCAACAGTAATCTGTGTGGAGGTTTTTTATGTTTGATAGCGGAAATCAAATTGTATTGATCGTATCGGTAGTTTTGTTCGGGCTCGGCATTGTTTGCCTGGTTCTCAGCATTTTCATCCTGGCGAAGCAAGCCATGAACCGCAATATCCAGACCATCGCGGATGCGACGACCAAGTTGGCAGATAAAGGAATCACGGATGGTGTTTCAGGTTTGGTCGGAAACGCTTCTTTGCTGATCGGGTCCTTAAATGATCTGGCAAAATCCAACACCGGAATTGGCATCTTTCTCGTGTTCCTCAGTATCCTTTTATTTGCTGGAGCATATTACTTCGTTAAACCCTATACCGGACCATTGCCCTAATCAATAATAGGCGAAAGGATGTATGATGGCGATAGATTGGCTGCTTAAAGAGCTCGTTTCACGTTTTAATCAGACGGTCAGCCGAAAACTGATTGCGGCGTATCGCGAAAATTTGCTTTTATGGCGGGAATTGAACAACCGCGAACTCCCTACCAGGTGGTTCGATTTTGCCAACAATGATTCAAACAGATGGCACCCTGCTCTGCTTTCCTTGTTTTTTCTGGACGAGAATCTGATTGACAAGGATTTGAAGGATATTTTTAAACCAGTTCCACAGGAGCTGAACGAAAAAGCTGTCAAAACGCTGGATACGGTCCGCATGACTGGGCTTGAACCAGCCACCTTGAAAGATGCCACCTTGCTGGCATTTTCATTACGTGAGTTCCGTCTTAAGAATTCCAGTTGGAAGGGACTGCTTGGGTTTCTGACTGAAGGGAAAATAGGGCTGCATGCCTGGTCAACCAGCTTGTCTGTTCTGCCAGCCTTGTGCCCGGATTTCGAAGACGCGCTGGAAGAATTAGCCGCAACGACCCAATCAAGCGATGCCTATGACATGGCACAATGCATCACCACCTTGCTCAAAAAACTGCCTCTGGCTGAGAACGAGCAATTTGATTTTGCTGCCAAATTCCTGGATAACGCCGGTCTGCACCTCCAGGTTCAGGTTTTGAACCAACTGCAAGGCGTGGTTTCTGATTCCTTTATCAAACTACTTGCTAATAATCTTTTGATCCAAACAAATCCTGAAATTAAAGACGGTCAGGTGGAAATCTGTCAGAATATGGCTGCCCTTTACCAGTACGCGGGTCAGTCAGAAAAGGCACGTGAAGCTCTTGCGCTTGCATTTAAAGCAATTAACAGAAACCAGGCGGCGATTTTACATAAAATGGCGCTGGAACTTGAACGGACCGAGCCCGAAGAAGCGCGAAAAACCTGGGAACAGGTTTTAGAACTCGAACCTGATAACAGCGACTATCGTAATCAATATGCTGAGTTCTTGGTCAGCCAGGACGAGGTCGATTTTGCATTCGATCTCTTAAACGAATCAGAAGATGAAAACATCAATGCCATTTTCGCATTGCGTTACCCACAGTTACGCGAAAAATCAGGAGATGTCCACACCGCCCTCGACAGCGCGCTGCAAAGAAAAACCCTGCCGACCCGTTCATCACGTTTTGATTTTCAGAGCGATAACCTGAAGGCAGCAGAATACGCCTTCGAGCTAAAACGCTATAAAACTGCAGCTGACTTTATTCGAAAAGCACTACAGGAAGACCCTAACGATTTGAATACCATCAGACTGTCGACCAAAATCAACCAGCGTTTGGCAAATCTGGATGACGCCATTGAATCATCCGCTCTGTTGTCCGTCTTTGAACCAGCAAATATTTCCAACAAGCACGAGCTTGCCAGGCTCTATCTTCAAACCAGGCAGGAACCCAAAGCACTTGAAATCTACCAGGAACTGATCAGTCAATCTGCCCAACCGAAAAGGGAAGATTTGTTGACCTACTCTGAGATCGCCATTAAAGCCGGTCAGCCCGAACTTGCCATACCAATCACGGAAAATTTTCTCTCGCGTGATCAGCTGGATGGTGAAGCTCTGGTTATCCTCTGTAAAGCCCTCATCAATTCAGGTAAAAAGAGCCAGGCAGTTGAACTGTTACAACAAGCCTCCGAGGTCGCACCTGAAAAACCTGCCAGCTGGCTCTCGTTGGCAAAAATCTGGACCGAGTTGGGTGAAAATGAAAACGCCACCCAAGCTCTGCGCAAAGCCAAAGCGGCTTTTCCTGGTGACCCACAAATTTTGAGCGCACTCGGGAAGCTTTACATTGAAAATGAACAAACTACCGATGCCATCGCCGTCCTGAAACAAGCGATCACCCTGGACAAGGAGAATCCTGAAATACGTAAGTTGTTGGCAGGAGCACTCTTGAAACAAGGCTACACCAAGGAAGCCTGGGACATGCTTGAATCTTTAGAGGACGATTACGCCAGCGATCCTGAATTAGCCCTGGTGTTGGGGCAAACCTACCTGGCGTTGGATGATGCCGTAAGTGCAAGGCAATTACTGCAATTTGCCTGGAATAGCCTCCATCGCGAGGATACACTCCTGGCATATGCCAATTGTCTGTTGGCATTGAACAAACAACGTCCGGAAGTCAACCAGAAGGAATTGGAAAGTCTGCTCGAAGCCCTATTGAACAATCGCGATAAGTTGAAGCAGGATTTCGATCTGGCGATGCTGGCAACGGATCTAAATGCTGCTATTGGGAACCACGAATCAGCATACGAAAGCTATCTGAAACTCCTGGACAATCCCCAATCCAAATCACCGCGATCCTACCATCACCTGCAGCTTCAAATCGGGAAGACAGCCCTGAACCTGGGATTGAATGATATCAGCCTGGCATCCCTCCAGGAAGCTATGATGGTCAGCCCGGATGATCTTGAAACCCGTCATGTGCTCACCAACGCGTACCTGAAAGCTGGTTTGGGTAACGAGGCATTCAATACTGCCCGTGCCAGCCTGCAAATAGCCCCTGCAGATCTGGATAACTTGCTCTGGTTCAGTGAATTTATGAGCAATCAGGACAATGAAAGAGAAGCCATCCAGGTTCTCAAAGATGCCATTCATCTTCGCCCTGAGGATAAGACCCTCTATCTCACTCTTGCCCGCACTTATGCCCGCTTGAATGACCTTGAAGAGACCAAGTCCACACTCGACCGTATGTTGTCGATTGATGGAGTCACAACCGAGGAGTACGTAGATGTCGCCAATCTCTACCTGCATCTCGATCAGACAGAAGAAGCCTCTGCCATCATCCAAAGGGCAATATCAGGCAATCCCTCCCCTGATTTCCAGGAAACCCGCAACCTGGTTTATTCCATTTTGCGGTTGGGCGATGCTGCCGCCGCTTTGCAACTGATACAGGAGTTGTCTGATTCCCTGGGAAACCACCCTTGTTATCCAATATTACTCAGCGATGTCCTGACTGCCAACCGTCAGTTCCTCCCAGCCTTGGAAAAGCTCAGCCCGCTTGTTCAAAGTCTTGAATTCAGTGTTGAAAATGAATGCCTGGTAGATCAGTCTCAGCTGGAAACTCCGGCTGATTTCCCACCCTATACTGCGACCGGTCTATACGTACGTGCCATTCAATTGGAACGAGTGACCGGTGATCTGAACGCTGCACAAAAGCACGCCGATCTTGCCCAAAAGAACGATCCTTCCAGCTCAGACCTGGTCGAAATCCAGGCGGGACTAGCTTTAGCCCTGCGCAACAATCAGAAACTCGAAGGAATTCTCGATTTTCTCACTTCTCAATCACAATCACAGGCAAACAGGTATCCTTTGGTGCAAATGCTCTGCCTGGATGCAATGATCCAGCAGGATTATCCCAAGGTCGCCATGATATGGGAGCACTTCCTGACAGATCAGGCTGACACAGCCTTTACGATGGCAGTGCGAGCCCTGCTTGCTCAACAGGCAGGAGACGCGCAAAGCGCCGCGACCCATCTTGATCAGGCTCGTACTGCGATTGAAGCGGAAGCACTTCACCAGGAACAGGGCGCTTTCAACATCAACCGTCATTTCGACTGGATATGGGCTTGCCTTGCCTGCGGCATCGCCGCCTGGGAGGCTTCCGATTGGCAAACCGCGAATCAATGTTTCGCCAGCGCGATAACGGTTGTACGTATCAACCCGATCGCCAATCAAGTTTTGGCATCGTATCTCAGTGATAATTACCGGCAGCATAACAATGCCATGCTTCTTTATCATCACCCGGCATGCGCCAGAACCATTCACGACCCAAAACCAGGCGGAATTGTTGGAAGAACAAATCGCGACAGCGGGTCGTTTCCTGAAACCTTCTCAATTGGTCTCTGATCAAAGATCGGTCAGGCAGTTTTTATGGGCCGACGAAAACAAAATGAGCCAACCGGATCAACCCGGTCGTCAGGCAGCCCAGGTTCTTTCGGTCCTGGTAAATCCTGACCGGATTGAGGCGATCCTCACTGCCTTCGAGGAAGATCTCGGGTTTTGACCCAGAATACCTTGAACTTGCACCTCGACCCAGCCTACAGTGCGGCGATCGCTCACGATTTGCTTGAAAAGACACCGCAAGATCCCATCCTCCTTGCCATTGCAGCCTTTGCTAAGCGAGATCATCCGGAAGCCGCTGCTGTTGAGAGCATAGAAAAAGCTCTGCAGGTTTGGTCAGACGAGCCGGAGTGGCATACCTTTGCGGCAAATAATAAAACAGGATGCAGGCAGCTATCCACAGGTTGCTGGTCGATCTTGAGGACGTGCCCGCGCATCGCTCCCAAGTCTGCCCATTACTGGCAGCTGCTCGGAGACGTGAAACTCCTGGAAAAAGATTATCATGCCGCCAAAGATTATTTTGGAAAAGCGTTTGACCTCTTCCCGGAGAATCCGGAAGCGCTCGGATTCCTGCTCAGATCAACCAGCAACTGGGTGAACAACATCAAATCGGGTTCATCCAATGCTGGCAGAAAGCTGCACAGCTGGAACCAGAAAATCCGGAATATTCCGTCTCAATCGTCAATCCCGCCTGGCAAAAGGTGACATCGATCTGGCTACACAGGCAATCAACCAGGCGCTGAAGAGACATCCGGATCATCCTAAAGCTTTGCTTCTCAAAGCGCAGACGGAAATGGCAGAGACAACCTGATCTTGCCCGTCTTACTATCCAGACAGCCAGGACGGTGGTTGAGGGATCCGATTCCCTTCGATTTGCTCCTGATAGAACTCGATCACTGTTCCAACCTGATGGTGCTTCAACGCATTGCAGACCTTTGCCGAAGCTAATCCTGAAACCTGTTGGTCCTCAACCAGTTGGTTGATTGCGACCCATCTTGATCAGGCTCGTACTTCGATTGAAGCGGAAGCACTTCAACAGGAACAGGGCGCTCTCAACATCAACCGTCATTTCGACTGGATATGGGCTTGCCTTGCCTGCGGCATCGCCGCCTGGGAGGCTTCCGATTGGCAAACCGCGAATCAATGTTTTGCCAGCGCGATAACGGTTGTACGTATCAACCCGATCGCCAATCAAGTTTTGGCATCGTATCTCAGTGATAATTACCGGCAGCATAACAATGCCATGCTTCTTAATATCACCCGGCATGCGCCAGAACTATTCACGACCCAAAACCAGGCGGAATTGTTGGAAGAACAAATCGCGACAGCGGGTCGTTTCCTGAAACCTTCTCAATTGGTCTCTGATTTAAAGATCGGTCAGGCAGTTTTTATGGGTCATTGGGATGACGAAAACAAAATGAGCCAACTGATCAACTCCGGTCGTCAGGCAGCCCAGGTTCTTTCGGTCCTGGTAAATCCTGACCGGATCGAGGCGATCCTCACCGCCTTCGAGGAAGATCCTCAGGTTTTGACCCAGAATGCTATTCTGAACTTGCACCTCGACCCAGCCTACAGTGCGGCGATAGCTCACGATTTGCTTGAAAAGACACCGCAAGATCCCATTCTTCTTGCCATTGCAGCCTTTGCTAACCGGGATCAACCGGAAGTCGCTGTTGAGAGCATGGAAAAAGCTCTGCAGGTTTGGTCAGACGAGCCGGAGTGGCATACCTTTGCGGCAACAATGTACCAGGATGCAGGCAGCTATCCACAGGCTGCCGAACATCTCGAGGACGCCCTGCGCATCGCTCCCAAGTCTGCCCATTACTGGCAGCTGCTCGGAGACGTGAAACTCCTGGAAAAAGATTATCATGCCGCTAAAGATTACTTTGGAAAAGCGTCCGACCTCTTCCCGGAGAATCCGGAAGCGCTCGATTCCCTCGCTCAGATCAACCAGCAACTGGGTGAACATCAAATCGCTATCCAATGCTGGCAGAAAGCCGCACAGCTGGAACCAGAAAATCCGGAATATTCCGTCTCAATCGCTGAATCCTGCCTGGCAAAAGGTGACATCGATCTGGCTACACAGGCAATCAACCAGGCGCTGAAGAGACATCCGGATCATCCTAAAGCTTTGCTTCTCAAAGCGCAGACGGAAATGGCAGTAGACAACCTCAATCTTGCCCGTCTTACTATCCAGACAGCCAGGACGGTGGTTGAGGATCCGATTCCCTTCGACTTGCTCCTGATCGAACTCGATCACCGTTCCAACCCACACGGTGCCTTGAATGCATTGCAGACCTTTGCCGAAGCTAATCCTGAAAACCCGTTGGTCCTCAACCAGTTGGCTGATTACCAAATCGAAGCCAGGGAATTTGAGAAAGCCGAGAAAAACCTGCAATACAGTCTGTCGATCGACGCAGAGAACCCGCAGACACTGATTTCTCTTGGCAAGATCGACCGGCTTAAAGGCAACCTGGACCAGGCTGTTTCCCGCCTTGCCAAAGCCATCAAACTGGATCCAAGTCTGATTGATGCCTATCTCGAGTTGGGTCAGACCTACCAGGATCGACGCGAAGTAAACAATGCAATCGAAACCTACCACAAAGCCATCGATATGGTTGGAAATGATCCACGACCATACCTTCAGGCATCGGCCGCGTACAAAGAAAGCCGCGATTACCGAAATTCAGAATACATGCTGCGCCAGGCAGCCCAACTTTCACCTTCAGATCAAAGCATTCGCAGGCAGTTAGCTGCGATAGTGGCTTTGAACCTGGTCAATAACCTCCAGGAGGCACCGAAACGAAAATGAGACCCTATTCCGCCCACAAGAGTGATGAAGTTTTAATTGTACGTCGGGGTAAATTCCTCACATTGCTGCAGACCGCTATGGTCAACCGGGAATTCCAATTTGCGCGCCAGGCTGCCTTGATCTGGCTGGCAAGCTATCCCGGAGATTTGCTGGTCAATTACATGTATGCCCATATCCTGGCGGAACTGGGCGACACAGAAATGGCAGCAACCAACCTGGAAAAGATCATGGCGTTTGACCCCGAGTTCACCGAAGCTGCCACACTTCTGGACCAATTGACAGGTCAAAGTAATCCGGATATCTCCGCCAGTAAAGCCTTCCTGCAGCGTAGCACCTCCAGCTCGGCAGCCCGTGCCGCCTGGTTGCCAGCCCTGGTCCAGGCACGCAATGCTTATGAAAGTGGCGACCTGGCTTCAGCAGAAAAAGCTGTCATGGAATCATTGGCACATAATCCCAAAGTGGCTCTACCGGCGATATTCCACATGCGTATCGTCCACGAAAACCGAAATTTCACGCTTTTACAAACATTAAGTGCAATCTACTCATCCCGTTGGTCTTCCTGCGTTCAGATCAAGATCCTGGCAGCCGTGGCAGACCTGCAGAATGGTGATGATGCCCAGGGTGTCGAAAGACTGCACTGGAGTGCCGCTCATGATGCCAGTGGGCAGGTGGTGAACCGCTTGCTTGGACCCAATCATAATTTCAAACCGCTCTGGCCCGAAGACCTCAAGGTTTTTCTTGACCTGCCTGTTCCCGCCACAATTGCCGCTGAGTTAGGCTGGAATGTGCTCTCAAAATCTGATTTTGTCAGTACAGGTGAACCTGAGTTACCTGACAGCAAGAAACTCGCGACTGAATTATTGGACGAACAGCCAACCCTGGCACACCAGGTTTCCTCTTTTATGTTTGAAGAGGATGATGAGATCGAAAGTGAACTGGTGGATTACTCAGAGGTACCAACCAGTTCCTTCTTTGCGAAAGAAATCGCCACCACTCCACCTGAACAATACCAGGATAGCCCGACTACCGTTCTGGAGCCGGCAGTTAATAAAAGTGTGCCTGTGCAGGACCCCAAAACCATTGCTGCGCTCAAGGCGATCGAAGAAATCGAGGCCGATTTCGCCACCATCGCCAGCAAGATCAAGAAATCCGAATTAACACGCTCCGATGGACGTTTTCCCTCCTACGTGATCATGACTTCCCGCCTTAACCTGGTCAAGAAGTATGGCGAAAACACAGCAGCAGTGATCATTGAATCCATGCGTGAACTTTCACTCAAGATCGTCAGTCTTCCTGGCTGGAACAGCTGCGTACTTGTGCCTGATGATACTCAGAGTGCCCAGGAATTTGGTTTAAGCCCAATCAATCAACCGGATGGATGGAAGTTAAAGCTGGCGCTGACCGACCTGGACAAGGTTTTGGAAGCTCGCGGTGAAATGATCGGTGCGCTGTTGATTGTCGGTGGGGACGAGATCGTACCTTTCCACATGTTGCCGAATCCTACAGATGACAGTGATATCAATGTTCCATCTGATAATCCTTACGCCACAATTGATGAGAATTATTTCATCCAGCAGTGGCCTGTTGGGCGTCTGCCAGATGAACTCGGGAACGATGCCGGTTATCTTCTGGAGCAATTACGCTTCTTGAATAATGAATACGAAGTCAAAGTTAAAACTAAAAAGTCAATCGAAAACAATCCTTTTGCTCGTTGGCTGGAGGGTCTCAACCGCTCCTTAATGCAATTTTCAACTCGCTTTGAGAGGAGCAACAACCTGGCATGTTCTGCTGAAGTCTGGAAGTCACCTTCTTCGATGGTGTTTTCCACCATAGATCGGGCTGAACGCCTGAGAACTTCACCCCCGGTTACCAATGCCAACCTGCTCACAGGGCAAACCAGCAACCCGAAGTATGCCTACTTCAACCTGCATGGACTCAAGGATGCAGCAGAGTGGTATGGACAGAAGGACATCACAAAACGGGAGCAGGGTCCGGAATATCCGGTGGCAATGCTTCCTGAGAATTTCACGCCAGGCAGTTCTGCCCCATCTTTGGTTTTGAGTGAAGCTTGTTATGGCGCAAACATCCTCGAAAAAGCAGTAAAAGAATCGATCGCACTCAACTTCCTTGCCAGTGGTTCACGTGCTTTCGTTGGCTCAACCTGTATCGCTTACGGTTCTGTCAGCAGACCCTTGATTGCCGCCGATTTACTCGCCTGGCATTTCTGGCAGCATATTGTGGATGGTCAGTCCGCTGGTTATGCTCTCATGCAAGCCAAGTTGGCACTGGCAAAGAAAATGACTGCCGACCAGGGTTACCTGGATGGTGAAGACCAGAAGACCATTCTCTCATTCGTGCTCTTTGGTGATCCTCTCGCCACAGCCAGGAATATTAAGGAAGTCACCAAGCCCGCAATCCGTCCAACCGTAACACCAGAGCTGAAAACAATCAGTGACTCACCGGAAGAGTTGGTAGTCGCTGCCGATGAAATGCCCAGCGAAATCCTGGGGCAGATCAAAAGTGTTATTAAGAATTACTTGCCTGGATTGGATGACGCTACAGTGGCAATCAACCCGCAGCTCTCGAATTTCACACTTGACCCCGATAAGGTGGAAGAACATCGCAGCCAGTATGACCTGGTCAAATCCAGCCAGCGTTATGTGGTCACATTGAAAAAACAGTATGAGTACAAATCAAAGAGCCACAACCACTTCGCCCGCATGACCTTTGACCAAAAGGGCGAAATGATCAAGCTGAGTATGTCGAGATAGGATATATACGAGTTACCATTGGAACAGGACAAAAAGGAACAGGCATGCTTGTTCCTTTTTGCATTCCTTTTTATTGAAAGCGATATAAATTAAAAAAAAAGAAAAAAGGCGAATAATATGGAGCTTACACGAATAGAATAAGTTTCCCGCTTACCTCAATCTTTGAGTATCAAAATAGCCTCCGCTAACACGAAATCCTTTGCATTTACACCAAACAAGCCAGCTGCTGTTAAACCCGTTTTTCACACTTGAGTTATACTTTTGAGTGCAAATGTTTCTAATTAATAATTGCGATCTCAATGGGCGAAACGGTTTGCGTTGTTTCTTATTAAGGCATACCTCTTCGCCAATATCCATGTTCAGACAGGAGTGATTATGTACGGATACAGTGGAAAAATTCTACATATTGATCTAAAAACCAAAAAGAACTGGGTCGAGACCAAACCGGAAGAATGGTACAAGATCTATATTGGCGGTGTTTCGATGGCTTCCCGCCTGTTGTGGGAAAATATCGTTCCCGGGTGTGATCCGTTGGATGACGGCAACCCGATTTGTTTCGCAAACGGCATATTTACCGGAACGCCTGTACCCGTTGGCGGTAAGTTTGGAATGGCGTCCAAATCGCCTCTGACTGGTGTGATCGGCGACAGCCTCTCAGGCAGTTGGTATGCAATTGCGCTTAAAAGGGCAGGTTGGGACGGCATGGTCCTGCATAATAGTTGTGACAAATGGACCCAACTTTTCATCGACGATGACCGGGTCCAGTTTAACGACGCGACCTACCTTTTAGGTAAGGGAACCTTTGAAACTGAAGAAGCCATCCGTGAAAAATTGGGTGACGATCAGATTCGCTCTTGTACGATCGGTCCTTGCGGAGAAAACCTGGTTCGTTACGCCAATGTCACCAACGACGGTCGCCAGCTTGGACGCACAGGTCACGGCATGGTTTGGGGACATAAAAAACTCAAAGCAGTCTCGGTACGGGGCACGAAAGGCGTCAGCGTCTTCGATCCTGCCACCTTGAATCAGTTATCTTTTGATATCACCAAATCTGCTCAAGGCAAGGATACAGAAAAATACCGCGTTTACGGTACCGCTACAGGTCTTCTCAGTCAGAATAAAGCTGGCGTGTTACCTACGCGTAATTTTCAGGAAGGTGTCTTTGAAGATGCTGAACTGGTTAGCGGTGAGTACCTGGACAAACATCACAAGGTTAAGGTAATCGCCTGTGCCCAATGCCCGATTGCCTGTGAGCAAATGTCTATTGTTAAGACTGGACCCTTCGCCGGCGCGATGACCGGAATTGAATACGAAAGCCTGTTTGCTAACAGCTCCAACCTGGGTATCAACGACTTACGCGCCGCCATCAAGCTGATCACCATATCAGATCAGGATGGCATGGACAGCATCAGCATGGGTGTTACTATCGGTTGGGCAATGGAGTGCTATGAAAAAGGTATTCTGAAGAAAGAAGACTTTGCCAGTAAAGCTCACCCGGATGGACTTGAGCTGCACTTCGGTAATGGTGATGCTGCTGTCGCTGTTGCGGAAATGATCCGCGACCAGGAGGGTATCGGTAAACTGTTTGCCCAAGGCACACGCATAGCCAGTAAAACAATTGACGAAGAGCGTGGCACAGAAACCTATAAGTGGGCTATTAACACAAAAGGGTTGGAGTCAGCTGGATACGATGCACGTTCACTCAAAACCTTTGCCCTTGGACTTGCCACTGGCACTCGCGGTGGCTGCCATAACCGTTCTGCCGCTTATGACCCTGACATAAAAGGCGAAACAAACCGTTTAACGGTCGATGAAACGCGTGGAAGAGTTGCGGCTGATTCTGAAGAATATGCGGCAGTTTATGACACGCTTCCCTTATGTAAATTTATCCGCCGAAGTTTCACTGGTAAGGCAGATCGTGCTGGAGCATGGCCTGCGATAGCAAAACTGATCAATGCCACCACCGGTTGGAACTTCACTTACGATGATGTTGACCTGATTGGTATTCGTGCCACAAATATCAAGAAAGCCTTTAACATTCGCGAAGGATGGACGCAGGCAGACGATGAACTGCCCTGGCGTTGGAAGCACGATGCCATGACGAAGGGACCTGGAGCTGGGGTCTTTGTAACGGATGAAGAACTCGAATATATGAAACAGCTCTATTACAAAGCCAAAAACTGGACAGAAGAAGGGCTGATACCGAAAGAATACCTGGTCAAACTGGGAATGCCCGATGTCGCCGAGGAAATTGGAGTGTAACAGGAGAATTATGCCACCTACCAGTACGTCAAAATATGCCTATATTGATTGTGACCCCAACCTTTGTGTGGGGTGCCAACTGTGTGAATACATGTGCTCTTTCACAAAAACAGGTGAATATAATAGTTATCGCAGCCGTATCCGCACCGTGCGGGTTGACGAAGTGCTCATCACTGCCATTGCCTGCCGTACTTGTGAAAATGCCCCCTGTGTAATTGTCTGCCCGCGGGATGCCCTGACGCAAGATCCAATCACAGGAATCATTGACGTCAATCCCACCAAGTGTGATGGCTGCGCGTGGTGTATCGAGGCTTGTGATTTCGGCGCTATTTCGATCAATCCTGCCACTGCACTGGCGGAGATCTGCGATCAATGCAAAGACAATCCAGAGGGTCCCCAATGTGTTAAGTGGTGCCCCAAAGAAGCCCTCAAACTCACGACTCCAGACCAGCGTGCTCAGCGAACACGTAAGAAACTGATCGCCGAGTCCCTGGATATTCCAATTAAGGCATCGGAACCTCAATGAGCGAAGACCTCAATAAACCCAAGTATGTGGGAGCCATGCCTGAGGACGAACCGCGTATTGGCGTATACGTCTGTCATTGCGGCAGCAACATTGCTGGCGTGATTCCACCAGATCAGGTGGTCGATTTTGCTGGGAGCTTGCCTGGCGTGGTGCATGCCGCCGAAACTATGTATGCCTGCGCGGATAGCGGTCAACGTTTGATTAAAGAAGATATCAAGAAGCATGGTCTTAACCGAGTGGTAGTTTCGGCTTGTTCAGTGAGAATGCACGAACCCACCTTCCGTGCCTGTGTGGCAGAAGCCGGGCTCAACCCTTTCCTGATGGAAATGGCAAATATCCGCGAGCAGTGCACCTGGGCTCACGGGCACGACCGCGAAGGGGCACTTGAAAAAGCTAAGGACTTGACAGCTGCAGCTGTTGCAAAAGCCGCATTTTTGACCCCGCTGGATATGATCAATGTACCTGTGACTAAAAAAGCAATGGTCATAGGTGGCGGTGTGGCTGGCATCAATGCCGCGCTCGATCTGGCAGAGCAAAAAATCCCGGTCATATTAGTAGAAAAAGAACCAACGATTGGAGGGGTCATGGCGCAACTTAACAAGACCTTTCCAACGATGGACTGCTCCATATGAATTCTCGCACCAAAAATGGTTGACGCGGCGCGTCAACCCCTGATCGAAGTAAAAGCTTATACTGAAGTCGAGAAAGTCGAAGGCTTTGTCGGCAATTTCAAGGTAACCCTGCGAGAAAAAGCCAAATATGTGCGTGCAGACCGCTGCAATGGCTGTGCCGCTTGCGCGAAAGCCTGCCCGGTAGAAGTCCCCAATTATTTTGAAATGAACCTGGCTCCCCGCAAGGCAGCCTATATTCCCATGAGCCAGTCTGTTCCTCTGATCTATAACATCGACATGGATGCCTGCATCCACTGCTACAAATGCGTGGAAGCCTGCGGCGCGCTTGAAGCAATCGATTTTAGCATGGAAGATAAAATAATCGAAGAAGACATTGGCGCGATCGTGGTTGCCACTGGTTTTGGGCATTTTGACCCAACGCCCATGACGGAATATGGCTACGGACGTTTCCCCAATGTGATCACAGCCATGGAGATGGAACGGCTGAACAACTCTGCCGGTGCAACCCACGGCAGGGTGGTTCGCCCCAGTGATAATGTTCGCCCCCAGAGGTTAGCCATCATCAATTGTGTTGGCTCACGCGACAAGCGTTACAACACGTCCTGCTCCAATTTCTGCTGTATGTATGCTATCAAAAACGCACTATTACTCAAGCAGATGAACCCGGATATGGATATCTCGATTTACTACATTGATATCCGCACCCCATCCAAGGGATATGAAGAGTTTTATGATCGCGCCCGCGAAGCTGGAATCAAGTTTATTCAGGGTCGACCAGCAGAAATCACGGAAGATCCGGACAGCCACCAGTTGTTCATCAAGTCAGAAGACATCACGCTGGGTCGGGTAATTGAACACGAATATGACATGGTCATGCTCAACCAGGCAGCCGTGCCGCAGCCCGACCAGAACCATATGAGCTCGGTATTAAATGTGGCGCAGTCCCCTGGTGGTTGGTTCATGGAATACCATCCCAAATTGCGCCCGAACGACAGCCCTACCGATGGTATCTTCTTCGCCGGAGCGTGCCAGGGTCCCAAGGATATTCCCGCGAGCGTTTCCCAGGGTTCTGCAGCAGCTGCGCGCGCATCGCGTATTTTGCATTCCGATACCTGGCAAATTGAGCCAACCGTCGCCGTGGTCTGGCCAGACCGCTGTGTCAGCGGCAAGGGTCAGGCTTGCGGTATCTGCGAAAGAGCCTGTCCCTATGGTGCCATCGATTACACCAAGGGTCTTTCTGCGGAGGTGATCACGGCGAAGTGCCATGGCTGCGGTGCCTGCGTGGGTGAATGCCCCCACGATTCGATCACTCAACTGCACTATACTGACGCGCAGGTGCTTGCCCAGATCCGCACTCTGCTGGCAGTTGAGCCAGAAAAGAAGATTTTGGCATTCCGATGTCAATGGTGTTCTTACGGTGGTGCTGACCTGGCAGGGACCAGTCATTTTGAATACAGTGCCAACGAACGCGGTCTACGCGTCATGTGTTCTGCCAGAATGGATGCTGACCTGATCTATGAAGCCTACCGTCTCGGGGCTGGCGCAATTTTGTATTCTGGCTGCCATCCCCAGGATTGCCATTACATTACTGGTCAAATCGCCGGAGCTAAGCGCGCAGCCAGACTCGAAAAAATGTTTACCCGTCTGGGTATGAGCGAGGGGCGTTTCCGCACAGAGTGGATCAGTGCTGCCGAAGGCGACAAGTATGCCCGCGTCATCAATGAGATGCAAGCAGCTTTGGATGCCATCCCGGAAGAACAGTTGAAAGCGGAGATCGAACGCCTGAAACCGGAAATGGAAAAGAAACTGACCAAGCTCAATGAGATCCCAGGTGTCGAAGAAGCCATGATCCAGGTCGATTTTATTGTCAATGAGATGCTCAATAAGGCGGTGCCCGTATGAGCCATACAGTCACAGCCAACAATTTTGCAGAGCAGGTCAAAGCCATCCCCGGCGGTGAAATGCTGATGATGTGCTTTTCCTGCGGAACCTGCACCAGCAAGTGCATGATCCAGGAAAAGCTGGAGCCCAATTACAACCCGCGCAGGTTGATCAGGGAAGCTGTCTTCAACTTCGAAGATACTGCCTTTTCAGACGAAACGACCTGGTTATGTACTGCCTGCGATCTGTGCTATCCTGCCTGTCCGCAAAAAATTCATATTTCTGGTGTGATCACGGCTGTCAAACAGCTGGCGGTCGCCCAGGGTCGTCAAAATCCTTATCAAACTGCAATAGTGGATGAAACCACCTGTGTTGCCTGCGGTTTATGCGTCCAGGTCTGCCCGTACCAGGCAATCACTTTGGTTGAGAAAAAAGTGCCTTTTAGAGGCTTTATCTCTGTGGCGGCTGTTGATCCTGGTAAATGTATGGCATGCGGGTTGTGTAATGCTGCCTGCCGTTCCACCTCCATCCGCCTTAACCAGGATTTTAATGACAACCACGTCGTCGAAAACCTTTGGAGTTGGCTTGAAAGTGAGGCGGTGTGATGCTTCAAAAACCCAAGATCGCTCTATTTCAATGCCAATGGTGTTTATATGCGCCAGCCGACCAGGAATGGGTTGACACACAGTTACCCGAAAATATCCACCTTACCAAAACACCCTGCACGGGGCGAATCAACCCGCTTTACGTGCTCAACGCTGTTCAGGGCGGTGCGGATGGGGTCATGATCAGCGGCTGTCTGCCTGAACAATGCCATTTCAAAACTGGCAACATGGCAGCCCGCCGACAACTTGAAGAATTTAATGATTTTCTCAATCACATCGGTTATGAAAAAGAGCGTGTGCGTTTTGTCTGGCTCGACCTACAAGATCGCGGCATCATACAAAAGCAGTTAGCGATTTTTGAGGAAGAACTGGAAGCCTTAGGACCTGCAAGTAACCTCGTCACCCGAACCAAAGTTGCTGAAGGAGGGCTGCATGCCTGATCTCGACGCGATCAAAACCGAAGCAAAACGATTACTTTCGGAGGGAGTGGTGGAAGTCGTGGTTGCCTTTAAACCCGGAGACACGCCGCTGCATCCGCAACCTGCTTTCTTCATGAATGTGGATGATGTGGATTCCCTTGTCTATGATGGCCTTTGCCAAAACAACCTGGCAACCTTTCTCACTCGTCTTCCTAAATCCCAAAAGATTGGGATGCTCGTACGCGGCTGTGAAAATCGCTCTGTCAACGCATTGATCATAGAAAAGCAGAAATCCCGTGACGACCTGTTCCTGGTCGGTATCCCCTGCGAAGGCATTATCGACTGGCGAAAGATCGTGGAAAGGACTGGAGAAGCAGTCATAGCTGTCCATGAAAACGGTCTCAATGTTTTTGTCGATTCACGCGCTGGGAACTTCAACTTTAACAGAGCTGATCTACTACACGAGAGCTGCCTGCGCTGCACTCATCGCACCCCCGTCAATGCTGATATTCTGATTGGTGAAGCGCTGCCTGAAGGCGATCTCACCCTGGCAGCCACAGCAGTTGAAGTCTTTGAAGCTCACGAGATTGACGAAAGGTATGCCTGGTTTCAGAAAGAAGCGGAACGCTGCATCCGATGTTACGCCTGTCGCGAAGCCTGCCCGATGTGTTATTGCACAGAATGTTTTGTCGATCACATCGAACCCCGTTGGACGGAGAGCGGCGCAACGCCTGCTGGTATGCAAGGTTGGCACATAGTGCGCGCTTTTCATCAGACAGGGCGATGTACCGATTGTGGTGCTTGCGAACGTGCCTGCCCGATGGATATCAAGATGACTTACCTGACCGAAAAACTAAATTATGACATGCGAAACAAATATGGTTTTGTTACCGGATTAGACGCCCAGACCCAACCGCCCTTTGCAACGGTCACGCTGGACGATAAGAACCGTTTCTCAGTGTGAGGAAAGAGACAGCCATGAACCTTATCCTCGAAAAACAAGCTCTGCCCGGTCTGCTGCAAGGTTGGCGTGAGCAATATGATGTCTTTCTACCCCAAAAACTCGAGCGTTTTTCGCATTTTCTGCCGCTCACACCGGACAGTGTGCTGGTTACTGATGAGCCGCATAACACGCGCATCCCACCCAAAGCTCTGTTCCTGCCCATGACAGAAACACTGGTGAAATTTACCCGTTTTGGCGGCTATCAGGATGCCCAACAAAACATTCATCCCCGTATTATCTTTGCCATTCGCCCTTGTGATGCCCAGGCAGTGCAGTTGCTTGACACCTCTTTCATCCAGGAGAGCTATACAGACCCACTCTGGTTAGAAAAACGCGAAAAGACGATTACTGTCGGGCTTGGTTGTCACGAACCCTGCCACAACGGCTTTTGCACAACAGTTGGTTATGGTCCCTTCAACAAAGTTGGTTTGGACGCACTTCTGACTGACCTGGGTGAAGTTTTCCTGGTTGAGACGCTCACAGAAAAAGGTTACAGTCTGTTTCTGGGTTTACGTGAAGCACAACAACAGATGACTGAGGTGGCTCAGAGAGTGCAACAACAAGCTTATGACAAGATGCCAGTTGCCTTTGAGACCGAAGGCCTCAAAGCAAAGCTGGAACAGAATTTTAACAGTAGTTATTGGCAAGAAGTATCGCAGAGCTGCCTTGGTTGCGGTGTTTGTACTTTCCTGTGCCCCACCTGTTTCTGTTTTGATATTGCAGACGAAACCCAACGCAGAGAAAGAGTGCGCAACTGGGACACCTGCATGTTCCGCACTTATTCGCTGGAAGCCTCAGGACACAACCCACGTCCGTCCAAGGTGGAACGCACCCGTCAGCGCTTGAGCCACAAATTCGTTTATTGGCTGGACCAGATCAATCAGATAGGATGCACCGGATGTGGTCGCTGTGTACGCTATTGTCCGGTTGGGCTCGATATCCGTGCCATGCTCCGGCAGGCTCAAACACTACCTTTTGAGGTGAACCATGCCCTCTAATGGAAATAGCCCTTATGTTCCAATTCCCATGCATGTTCTGCATGCATATTACGAGTCGACTGACCATTCCCTCAAAACTCTGGAATTGAGTTTTGATCATGCCGAAGATAGCCGGGCATTCTTCGATGCCTTCAACCCAGGTCAGTTTTGCCTGCTTTCTGTAGCTGGTATGGGCGAATCTGCCCTGGGTGTCGCCAGTGCAGCCTGGGAGGGCGATTTTGTACGCTTTACTGCTCAAAAAATGGGCAGTGTTACTTCTGCCTTACATTCCCTGAAAGCCGGTGACGCCATCGGTATGCGCGGTCCGCTTGGCAACGGCTTTCCGCTGGAAGATTGGAAAGGAAAAAGCCTGGTCATCATTGGCGGAGGTTGTGCCTTTTCAACACTTTACGCTCTGACGAAACACGTTCACCATCCTACCAACCGAGATGATTATGGCAAGCTCACGCTCGTGTATGGCACGCGTACTTCCGGCTTGTGCATGTACAAGCATGATATTGCTGCCTGGCATGAAAACGAGGATATGGAGATCCACCAGGCAATCGACGTTCCAGAAGAAAACTGGCTGCATCACGTCGGTTATGTGCCTGATGTGGTCAGGCAAGTGGCACCTTCACCGGATAATGCGGTTGCTGTGGTTTGCGGACCCCCCATCATGACCAAATTCACTTTGCCTGTCCTGGTAGAGCTGGGTTTCGCACCAGAGGACATTTTTACCTCATTGGAGAAACGAATGAAATGCGGTATCGGCAAGTGCGGACGCTGCAACCTTGGACCCAAATACATTTGTAAAGACGGACCGGTCTTTTCGTTGGCTGAGCTCAACGCCCTGCCGGCTGACCTTTAGGAGCATTTATGAGTCGTGGAACGCCAAAAAAGACCCGAAACGAACACTTGATGACCATCAACCGGGACATGTTGACCCGGAATTATTGGATGAAATGGGATTTGGATAAATGTGTGGGCTGCCAGATTGGACCAGTCGTTTGCCCCAAGGAAGCCCTGACTCATGTGCCAGCAGTTTTAGAAAATGGACACATCTTACAAAAAGCCTCCGTCGATGTGGACGAAAAAAAGTGCGTGAATTGCGGCATTTGTGTTGAAGCCTGCCCAACCCACGCTATCGAACTGACTGTAAATGACAAACCAGAAAACCCAGCCATCGCGTACGGAGCTTTTCCGGAATATGATGCCAAGACCATTTTCCGCAAGGAGAAATTTGATTTTTCTCTCAAGGATTTCATCATCGAAAACTGCCCCACCAACGTGATCAGTTACGACGACAAACGTGAAACCATGCGGGTCGATTTTGACAACTGTATTCACTGCCGGCAATGTGAAGTTGCCAGTAAGGGTGCCTTTGAAGTGCGCCAACCCTGGGTGGGTTCGGTGGTCCTGGAGAGAGAACGCTGCGTGCCGGATTGCTTTGCGTGTGCAGATATTTGCCCAACCCGGGCGCTACATGTTAACGATGCTGGTGAATTGGTCTTAGCTGATTACTATTGCATCAAGTGCGGTGCCTGCATGCAGGTATGCCCGGTCAAAGCAGAATACGAAGAAGAAAGATTTACTTTTGAATCCCAGGGCATGACCCTCAATCGCTCAAGACAAAAATTGGTCAACGCAGATCAACTACCAATCGTGGTGGAGCGCTGGCGTATCAACCACAGCCAGGTTTCAAGCGCTGCCTGGATCGAGGCGTTACGTAAGCTCTCAGATGACAAGGCAAAATCGGTAGAGATCGACCGAAAGCGTGCCTTGAAACGAGCGGACCTGATTGAAGCCCTTAAAGGTAACCTGCTGGCGAAAGCCCAGCTAAAGCAGGAAATCGAACACTAACGTTTCATTTTGTTGGAAGTAAGGATAGAAACATGGGTTCAACAATATGGATGTTTATCCCGTTTCTTAAGCAGTTGATCACAGATTTTGACCCGGGTGAGATAAAAAGGGTTGAAGATATATTGATTGCCAATCAAATCCCATACCGGATCAAGTCTGACTCACCCAGGGGACCTTTTGGCAGAAATTATGATTCCAGAGCCTACCAGACGATTGTTATGCCACTTTATATCGACGCCCAACGCCCGGTTATTTCGTATATTGTGTATGTAAGGAAGAAAGATTACGAAAAGGCAGTGGGATTGATTGGATGAATTTTCGACAACGCGGGCGAAACGAACCAATCTCTGTTTTATCTTCTTAAGCAATGAGATTACTTCGCAAAAAACGTCTTCATTAACTTCTTTATTGAGGGAAAATATAAAGTCTCATACAACCGTAAGGCGGGGGCTTGGCTCCCACCGCAAACGCTGGCATTCAAAACGAGGATCAATACTATAAATTAACTCGAGATGGTGAACACAATGGATGGACAGATTGCCCATCCGTACAATAAGCATCGCAATCGCATGACAGTACTTACCAACGCCGAAGATGCGTCAGTCGGAAGATCTATTCCAAAATCGATCCGTAGCCATAGCGAGCGTTAAAATCGAAGGACCAGCCAGTCTGGCGGTTGTACTCCGGATTGCGTTCTTTCTGATCGAAGATCAAAACACGTGCCTTGGAGCGCAGTCTGCCGAAATTCCCCATCGTGGGCGTTGAAGTGATCACATTACGAAAAGTTCCACTATTGATGTAGTACTTTTCCACCCCGTTTTCCACCTTTACCAACTCAACCAGGGCATTATGGGTATGGCCACTGACGAGGCACTTGATCGGAGAATTTTCCTTCTTAATGCATTCCTCACGCACGATCACATCCAGGTGATTGCTGATCTTGGATCTCTTCATCAAGGGGTTGAGCAGAGTTTTTATCACCCAAAAAGGTAGACCGTGCCTCCATAAGCGGGTACGGAGGACCGATTTCAGTGTGGAAGCAGAGGCCTTTTTGAGCTGACCAAAATTGATCAGATTGGAACCAATATCCGGACTGACGGCAAGATCATCCAGCAGCTGTTGCATCACCGGTTCAATAAAGCGCCAGACATCACGTTTGCTTAACCCGGGCGTGGTAAAGAGGAAATTGACCAAAGCGTTGGAAGGACGTACGTTATCAAAGTCGATCAGGCGGTTGTAAAGTGTCAGCAGATCGTCCATTGCAATGATCGATTCATCCCCATAATACTCCCTAAAAAGAAATGGCAATTTCGAGGCAATTTCAACGGTAACAATATCACCCAGGACCGGTTTATCATAGTAGGACTTGTCGATGAGAATGGGGATCTCAGGCCAGGTGCGCAGATCGACACTGAAGTTGGAATGGTCGTATTCATGTCCGTGGCGGACAAGCACAAACGGTTTGCCATCGTTGTATTGAAGATATTGATTGTCAAATACCGAACCATTTACTTCCAGGCCGAGTAACGACTGCACCCTTTGGCGCACTAACTGGCTTGAATTCGCCAAACGGTCATGATTGCCTGGAATAAAATGGATGGTAACTGGCTTTTGATAATATTCGCTCAAGCGACGGAAAATTGTCAGGGTGGCATCCACCCGTTCATCCCTGGTGATGGCATCCAACACTTTGAGCACCATGGTTTCTGCTTCACTGCCATCGACGATCTCGTCATTGTGTAAATAAGGACGAAGTTGCCCTCCATGCCATAGACCGGATCGGGTGATCTCAAAAATATCGCCAGCTAAAACAAGGTCAATCGATTCGACATCACTGTCACGAATAAATTCTGAAATTTCCTTAAAGAAAGAGAAGTAAACTTCGGAAGGTAGATTATGGTTATACCTTCGACCGTTTAAATTGTAAGATTCAGAATCCGCCAGGTGGATATCGGATAGCACAATTAGCATAGCATCCTCTTAGTCATGCTGCTTTTATATCACAAAAAACACATCCAATTGCTGACCTGCACAAAAGCGGATCATTGGATTGGGAGAATCAAAGCTCCCGCTTCCTGCGTTCCAAGTAACAGGAGATCATTTTCTTGCCCAATAAAGCCAATGGCTTGGTAATGCCAGTTTTCAAGCATTCGTTCTTGCCAGTTGTTCCCGCAATCAGAACTAAGCAAAATAAACCCTTCTCCTCCACCTGCAAAAGCACAATTTTTATCGCTCGTCAAGGAAAGGACATTCTTATCCTGCCCACCCACTAATGACCATTGTTGGAATTGGCGGTCAAACCTGAAAACACCTGAACTTGTGGCTGCCATTAAACCAGTTTCAGTTTCCAGAAGGTCGTTTACCTTGAAGTTTTTAAAATCCGATTGAAGGGCAAACAATTGATCTTCTTTGAATTGAAAGATCTCACAAACGTCAGTTGTTTCACAAGCCACAACAACTAATTCTCCGGTCTCATTGTCAGAAACAATGTCTGTAATACTTTTATTATTGAAGCCAACCGAATTCCAACTATTGGCTACGCGCATATACAGCCCATTTCCGATGGTACCCATGTAGAGATTGTCATTTTCTATGAACAATCGAATTGGCAGGACCGGTATCTGCCCGCTCCCCTGAAGCCCTAAAGCCACCTGAGCCTGCTCCAGGTGGTCAACAAGTATTTCCTCAGGTAAACCAATTTTTTCACTTAAGAATGCAAGTTTCTCTTCCTGCTCAGACCCCTCAATCCACGGTAATTCAATTCTTCTCCAGTCTTCCCCGTCCAGGGAATACAGACTGGATTCAGTCAGCACGAGTAACCTTTCATGGAACAAAGCCAGGTCGATTACTGCCTTATCGGGTAGGTTCTGGGTTATTTCCACCCAGTCCGTACCAGTGGGATCGACAGTATATACTCCTTTGCCGTACACAGCCGAATAGATTGCCTTCCCAAGATCGTCCTGGAGAATGGCTGTGACCGAGTTCAGGCGCAATTCGCCCATGATGTTGCTCCAGCTGCTGCTGCCGGCATTGGTGCGAAATACGCCATTCGATTCGGTCGCCGCAAACCAGCGCTTTGGGCTGCCATTGGCTACTACAAAATCGTACAGCCGTTGACCAGACAAACCGCGTGAACTCCAGGTTTGACCAAAGTCGTCAGTGGAATACAATCCATTACCGTAAGTGCAGGCAAAAACACGTTTTTGTGTCGCGCCGTAAGGATCTGGATACATTCGAAAAACCGCTGCATTTGTTGGAAGCCCCGTCCTGGCATTGGTCCAGGATACACCGCCGTTCCAGGTTTTGTAAGCGGCATCATCGTGCCACACCGCTCCATACACCAAGCCCGGGTAGGCGTTATCGAGAGCAAAACTACGGGCAGACAAATCACTAACGCCATTATTGATCGCAAAAAAATTTACCCCTGCATTGGTACTCTTGTAAAAACCATGTGAGTGGGCTGTCAGGTAAAGTTCATTCGAATTCAAGGGGTTAACGTCAATGTCATAGAAATAATCAAGGGTCGAGAATGCGTCCCCGGAGATGATCAACGACCAGGAGGATCCTGCATTTGTGCTCTTGTACAGGTATCCTCTTAAATTATTGTAATTTCCCGGACCAACGTTGATCCTGGTAGCCGCATAGACCACATTAGGTTGATTCGGATCGATTTCAATATCATAAACAACGTGAGTTCCCAGCACACCTCCATTGGATGCGTACCAACTCGTTCCTCCATCGATTGATTTGTATATGCCCCCTTCGTACGTTCCAGCATAAACAATGTTCGAATTGGTTGGATGATAAGCCAGCGATTGTATCTTCAGGTTGCCTAAACCTGTATTTTGCCTATACCAGGTATCGCCCTGATCATAGGTCTTATAAACCCCGCTGACATAACTGCCCGCCAGGATGGTGTTGTTCTGGTTTGGGTCCACAACCAGGGCAGTGAAGGTTCCACCAACCGGACCAACAGGTGTTGGCGCAGGTGGATAATCCTTGAGAATTAGCGGAAAATATCGTTTGAACAGCCCCATTCCAGAGCCAGATGAGGACGAGAACAATGTAATGAACAGGAGCGAGATAATCAATCCGCCCATCCAATAACCGGGATTTCTTTTTCTGTCCTTCATGGTGCTGCCCGCCCCATTTACTTACAACAATCGTGCCAAAATAATCAGGCAAGGTCTAACTTGAACTGAGAATCAGGAAACGATTTCGCGTAAAGCCTCCAGACAGCGGTCTATGGCAAGATCATCCACATCGTGGTGAGTAACCAAACGAATTTCACCCTCACTTGTATCATTGATCAAAACGCCCCGTGTCTTCATTTCGACGATCAAGCGCATATTATCGATTCCGAGTACAGGATCAAGTCTGAAAAAGACCATGTTGGTATTGGGTGAACCTTTAGTCAGCTGTATTCCCCTTATGTTGTCCAGACCCTCAGCCAACCGGCAAGCGCGAAGGTGGTCTTCCTCCAGGCGTTCGATCATGCTATCCAGCGCGATGATTCCGGCAGCAGCAATGATACCTGCCTGGCGCATACCTCCGCCCAGAATTTTTCGGATCCGGCGCGCGCGCCTGATGAATTGCGTATCCCCGCACAACACTGAGCCAATTGGCGCACACAGTCCTTTGCTCAAGCAAAAAGTGATGCTGTCTGCCGACTCCAACAAGGCGGCGGCAGGCACTCTCAAGGCTACAGCCGCATTAAATATGCGAGCACCATCCACATGAAAATGCAGACCGAGTTCTTTTGCTTGCAGTCCAACGCTTCGCATATAGTCTGCGTCCAGCGCCTTACCACCACAGGCATTTTGTGTATTTTCAACAATCACCATACGTGAGATCGGTTCGTGATAATCCTTCGGATTGCGCATGGCTGTCTGAATATCGTGCAGATCAAGACTGCCATCCTCCTGGTTCGGAATGGTGTGGATCACCACGCCGCCCAAAGCTGAAACGCCGCCAGCCTCATGCAAGAAAGTGTGACCAGCCGTACCCATGATCGCTTCGTCTCCGCGTTCACAGACTGCCAATACCGCCACCAGGTTACCCATGGTGCCGGAACTGACCAGCAAACCTGCTTCCATTCCCAGCATTGCTGCCGCCTTTTCTTCCAACCTGATCACTGTGGGGTCTTCCCCATAAACATCATCACCAACTTCTGCGGCTGCCATGGCTTCACGCATGGCTGGGGTTGGGTGGGTTACGGTATCGGAACGAAAATCAAAGTATCTTTGCATTTCAGGCTTTCTCCAAATTATCCAAAATGGTTTGTAAGTCGGCAGGTAAGGGTGCCGTAAATTCAGTTTCTTGTATGCTTCCAGGCAAACGAACGGTCAGCTTGCTGGCATGCAAGAAAAAGCGATTGATCTCCAAGCTGTTTTTTCGACGACCGTAAATCTGATCACCGACCACCGGGCAGCCCAAAAATGCCAGGTGCACACGGATCTGATGAGTACGTCCGCTGAGCGGATTGACTTCCAGCAGGGTATGGTCACGGTATTCAGCTACTGTATAGAATTCACTATCCGCTTTTCTACCCTGGTCACCATACGTGACAGCCATACGTTGGCGGTGTCTTTCATCTCTGCCAATGCGGGTTTCTATCCGCCCTGTTGGTGTGGGCGGTTTGCCATCCACTAATGCCAGGTAAGATTTTTTTGCTTTGCGGGTTTTGAACTGCTTGACCAGCCAGGTGTATCCTTCGGGCGTCTTTGCAATGATCAGCACCCCGGAAGTATCTTTGTCCAACCGGTGAACAATACCCGGTCGCTCTGTCTCCCCTACTTGGATGATTTGTGGCCAATAGTAGAGCAGAGCGTTAACCAGTGTGTTTTCAGCATTCCCGGCACCTGGGTGAACAACCAAACCTGCAGGCTTGTTGATCACAGCCACATTTTCATCTTCGAAAATTACATCCAGGGCGATATTCTGTTCTTTTGGAGGCTCTTCATTTGTCTCTGAGACCAAAGCTGTGATTGTGTCGCCTATTTCAAGTTTATAAGCCGCTTTGTTCACCACTTTTTCATTAACTTTAACTTCACCAGCTAAAATCATGTTCTGAATTTTCGCACGTGAAAGCTGCAAAATTTGCTCAGCCAGATATTTATCCAGGCGTTTTGATGAACATTCAGTAAAAACGAATTCAACGAGTTCAGTTTTCATCTGATTCTTTCTGCTCAACTTCTACCGCCTGGTGAGCGGCTTTTTGCCTTTGCTCCTGGATCAGCATACCCAACAACATCAAAAAGACACCGACTGTTACACAGGAATCAGCCACATTAAAGACTGCAAAACGACCGATAGCAACAAAGTCGGTCACATAACCATATTGGATGCGGTCAATGATATTTCCAACCGCGCCTCCCAATAACAATCCCATGCTGATCTTGAATACCAATGGTTCATCATAGACCTTGTGATAATAGGCGATGATCAAGATGGAGATGATCGACGTGAGGATCAGAAGGGGAAGGTTGGCATTCTGGAAGATTCCGAACGCCGCTCCTGTGTTATGCCAATAAGTGAATCGGAAAAAAGGCGCAAGAAAAGGAACCGGATAGATCTCACCTCCAAGGGGAATGGTCTGACGGACCCAACTCTTACTGCATTGGTCAAGGATGATCACAACTGCTGCGATACCAAAGAGCAGCAAGTAGTGAAGTGTCCATTTTTTTTCTGAGTTCATTGGACAGCCTTCTCAAGTTTCAGAACCACTTCCTCGCCGTCAAAGTTATCGGTGAAGTTTTTGCCTTTGTCAAGTTCGGTTTCTATTAATTCAAGCGCCAGGGTCTCACTGGAGATGTATTCACCAAATTCCTGAATCGCCTGCGTCAATTCGGGTGTGGCCTGGTAGTAAACAAGGATTCGATCCGCTATTTCAAAGCCGGATGCCTTGCGCAAATCCTGTACCCGACGTACGAATTCCCGCGCCAAGCCTTCGTGGAACAATGTGGGGGTCAGGGTGGTGATCAGGGCAGCCATATAGGCTCCTTCAGCTGCCACTTCGTACCCTTCCTTGGAAGAGGTGTGCACCTCGACTTCATCAGGCAGGATCTCATAGTACTTTTCGTCCACTTTGACTACCAGGTTGAGCCCCTCCAGAAGTTTTAGAGCACTTTCCTGTGCCGGTAGATCCAGAATTGCTTGCCGGACCTTTGGGCTGAGCGCGCGATACTTTTGCCCCAGTTGTTTTGGCAGCGGGTTGAGACTGTATGTGACAGCTTCCTCATCCCCGCCCAGTAAACGAACATGTTTAACATTTAATTCGTCCTCCAGAATTTCCTGGAAGCGTTGGATAACTTCGCCTTCTTCAGCCTTACCAACGGCAAAAGCAGCTTCAGACAGTGGTTGACGTACCTTGATATTCGATTTATTACGTGCCGAATGACCCAGTGATGCCAGTTTCATCACCAGGGTCATGTCCCGGTTCAAGCCCTCATTAATCAGGCTCTCGTTGACTTTGGGCCACTCCGCCAGGTGTACAGAAATAGGAGCGTCTTCATCCACTGATGTCATCAGATTCCGATAAAGGGTATCAGCCATGAAAGGCATGGTGGGCGCGATCAGTTTGCTGACTGTCACCAGTGCTTTGTAGAGCGTCTCATATGCCGCTGCCTTGTCAGCATCCGATTCACTCTTCCAGAAACGTCTGCGTGAACGCCGCAGATACCAATTGGAAAGATCATCCACGAATTTTTCAATGGGACGGGTGGCACCCACAACATCAAAGCTCTCATAAGCAGCGGATACATCACGAACCAGCGTCTCCAAGGACGAAAGCAGCCAATCATCCAATTCTGAGAACTGCGGGATGACCGCTGAGTCAGGTGTCCAATTATCCAGATTGGCATAAGTGACGAAAAAGGAATAAGTATTCCAGAGTGTGAGCATAAAGCTGCGCACAACTTCTCCCACCAGTTCCTTGCTGAAGCGTCGTTCGTTTCCTGGAGGGCTTGAGGTGTACATGTACCAACGCATCGGGTCGGCACCGTATTCGTTGATCACCTCCCATGGATCAATCACATTTCCGCGGGATTTGGACATTTTCTGTCCGTTTTCGTCTAAAATCAGACCAAGGCAAATGACATTCTTGTAAGCAACGCTGTCCAATACCAGGCTGCTGATGGCGTGCAGGGAATAGAACCAGCCACGTGTCTGATCAACCGCTTCACAAATGAAATCAGCCGGGAATTGAGTTTTGAATTCATCCAGGTTTTCGAATGGATAATGCCACTGGGCATAGGGCATTGAGCCGGAATCAAACCAGACATCAATCAGTTCGGTCACACGTTTCATTTGTCCGTGACCGCATTTGGGACATGGGAAGCGAATGTCATCCACAAATGGTCGGTGCAATTCAAGCTCGCTGAGGTCTTCCCCAGCCAGGTCACTTAATTCCTGCCGGGAACCGGCACAGACCTGGTGGCGGCAGTCCGGGCATTCCCAAACCGGTAATGGCGTGCCCCAATAGCGGTTGCGACCCAAAGCCCAGTCGATATTATTTTCGAGCCAGTTGCCGAAACGACCGTTCTTGATGTGATCTGGGACCCAGTTGATCTCCTGGTTAAGCTGGACCATGCGATTTTTAATCGCGCTGGTTTTAATGAACCAGGTCGGTCTTGCCATATAAAGCAAAGGTGTCTGGCAGCGCCAGCAAAATGGATAAGTATGAGACATCTTACCAGAATGGAAAAGCAGACCTCTGTCGTGAAGATCCTGGATGATACCTGGATCAGCATCTTTGACAAAAACACCTGCCCAACTCTGAACCTGGCGTAAAAAGCGACCTTCGTCGTCAATGGTCATCACCATGGGCAGGTCGTATTGTTTGGCAACGTCCATATCTTCCATGCCAAAAGCAGGGGCAATATGGACCAGACCGGTGCCATCTTCCGTGGTTACATAATCGGCGTTGACAACATAGTGTGCCGGTTTCTCGGGAGGAAAGAAGGTAAACAAAGGCGCATAACGTTTGCCTTTAAGCGATTTACCTTTCATGGTCTTAAGGATCCTCACAGGACGATCAGAAAACACCTTTTCAACCAAATTCCTGGCAAGGATCAATTTTTCTTCGCCCATGCCATCGGCAGTCACCAAAGCATATTCCACATCAGGGTGAGCCGCGACGGCAACATTGCCAGGCAATGTCCAGGGAGTCGTGGTCCAGACCAGCAGACTGGTATCTTCTTCATCCACCAAAGGGAAACGGACAAAGATGCTGGGATCTTCAGTCTCTTCATAGCCTAAAGCAACCTCGTGATCCGAAAGCGGTGTTCCGCAACGTGGGCAATAGGGCACCACTTTGTGTCCCTGATAGAGCAACCCCTTGTCCCAGATCGACTTCAGCAGCCACCATACAGACTCGATGTAATCATTGGTGTAGGTGACATAAGCACGCTCCTTGTCCACCCAGTAGGCGATTCTGTCAGTCATGCGTTCCCAATCCTGGATACGAGAAAAAGCGGATTCGCGGCAAAGCTGATTGAATTCGGCAATGCCGTATTCCTCGATCTGACTTTTAGTCGTGAAACCAAGCTGCTTTTCCACCTCGATTTCTACTGGCAGACCATGCGTATCCCATCCACCGCGTCTATCCACAAAGTAACCCTGCATGGTTTTATAACGGGGAAACATATCCTTGAATGCTCTCGCTAAAACATGATGAACACCAGGTTTGCCATTAGCTGTGGGAGGACCTTCAAAAATCACAAAAGGAGGGCGATCTTTTCGATCTTCAGAAGAGCGCTTGAAGATATCATGCGATTTCCAGAAACGTAATTGAGCTTCCTCCTCTGCAGGAATGTTGAGTCTGGATGAAACTGGTTTAAACATACAACCTCCAATATTCTTTCAAATAAAAAAGCCCGCCCCAACAGGGACGAGCCATAAATGCTCGCGGTACCACCCCGCTTCCTGGTTTTTGCCAGGCGCTTGGTGCCCCTTTAACGGAGGGCAAACGGCTCACTTACTGCCTTTTTTGGCATGTTCAGTGCGCGGCTCAGGAAGGATTTTCATTCAATCGTTTCCACCCGGCTCCCACCATCCCGGACTCGCTATTGGACAGCCTTGAACTACTCGTTTCCGTCACAGCCTGAATATAAATTTTATCATAATTCATCGATGTTTGATAACTATGGTTTCATCCCGACCGCCAAGATGCTTGGCAACAGAAGTACAGGATGACAGCCAGGTTGTCCTTATGAACGAAGTGTGTCTTGCAGTCTGAACAATGTGAAGAATCATACTAATCAACATAATCGATCTAGTAGTGCCACAGATAAAAAAAGAACCCATTAGGGTTCTTGGTGGGTGCCTGGAGGGGGTCGAACCCTCAACATCTTCATCCACAGTGAAGCACTCTGCCATTGAGCTACAGGCACCACGTTAAGCGGCAATTCTAACACAAGCCCAAATGTACTGCAAGCCAGAATTCCACCTATCTTACGGTTATTTTTCTTTAAAAATTGAACTCAGATCTTTCCTTTGAATCGAACGCTGCTCAAAAGTACGCAGGTCTTTGACCACCAGTGTCCCATTCGCTACTTCATCAGGTCCAAGCACTAACGCGAATTTGACCCCCAGCCGGTCTGCCAGCTTAAATTGCTTGGTCAGCTTATCCGGTTCCGCCAAAATCACATGAAAACCGTTATCCCGCAGTTCCGTTGCCAGCCTGATCGAATCGAGCAACATTTCTTCATTGAATACTGTCACAAAAACTGTATTGGGATGGCTGAGATTCTCCGGCAGCAGCCCATACGCTTCCAAAACCAGCATAACGACTACGTCACCCATGGCAAAGCCCACACCCGGTAAAGGTTGCCCGCCCACGTCTGCCACCAGGTTGGCGTAATGCCCGCCGCCCAGAATCGCTCTGAAATCGCCTTTGACTTCGTGGGCTTCAAAAACCAATCCAGTATAATAATCCAGCCCGCGGATGATCTTGGGCTCATAACGAATATATTCTTTTACACCCAAAGCTCTTACATAGTCGAACAACAGGCTGAGTTCTTCCGATTCTTCCCACAACTGGGTATTGCCAAGCAGGGCTTTGATGGCTTGGATTTGGTCGATATTCAGCCCCAAATCTGCTACGTTTCTCTCCCAGACATCAGCAGGCTGCTTGTCGATTCGATCGATCATCCGCAGCAATTCAGGCTTTGTTTCACTGTTAATTCCAATTTCGGTAAGTTTGCGGTCCATCAAACGACGGTCATTAACCAAAATCTGGACCATGTCGCTCTGCAGGCCCACCAGTTTCAGGAAATTTGCAGCTACTGCCAGCAACTCTGCATCTGCCTGGACAGCATCGCTTCCAATCAGGTCGATATTCCACTGATAAAACTCACGTGTGCGTCCTTTTTGAGGTCGTTCATAACGCCAGAAAGGTCCGAATGCCCACCATCTCAAGGGCAGAACCAGTTGGTTTTGCTGGCTTGCCACCATGCGTGCCAGGGTTGGCGTGAGCTCAGGTCGAAGCGTTATCGGGTCTCCTCCCCGATCTTCAAAGACAAAGGCTTGTTCCTTGACCAGCTCCTCACCGGATTTTGCTGCATAAAGGTCAATGGTTTCCAGGCAGGGACCCTCATAACGTTGATAACCATAAGACTCGGACGCAATTTTTAGCTTCTCGACCAGCCAATCACGTCTTGCCATTTCAACCGGATAGAAATCCCGCGTACCTTTTACACTTCTGACAATATTCTTCATTGGAGTCCGACCTCAATTTTTTATCAGTGTTAGTATAACATGTGGGTTTCGAGTAAAATTAATTATTCAAACAATAGCAAAGGATTAATCATGAATATTGGTGAAATCGCCGTACTGGTCCAGGGCAAGATCCTTACTGATGGTATTAACAAAAATCTCGAAGTGGTCGGTGCCTTCGCCGGAGACTTGATGAGCGATGTTTTAGCCACGATCAAGCCTGAAGCCGTGTTGATCACTGGTTTAAACAATCCCCAGGTGATCCGCACTGCCTTAATTGCTGACGTTCGCATGGTTATTATCGCCAGAGGCAAGCAACCTTCCATTGAGATGGTCGAATTGGCTAATAGTGAGGGTATGCCCATGATCAGCTCTCCATTAGGGTTGTTTGAGCTTTCAGCCAGGCTTGCTGAGAATGATATTGTCAGTTTTGAACAAGAATTCGATTTATCCAAATACGACTAAATACTAAAAGATCATGAGCAACCAGGGAGCCCTATCAGATTCTTCTGCCGAAAGAATTACTCGGGTCGAAGAACTTGCCTACGAGTTGACCATAGCCGAAGTGATGACGAAGAATCCTGTCACCCTGACTATCAATATGAGTATGCGCGACGCGCTGGATCTGATTGGAAAGTACAAAATTTCTGGTGCCCCGGTAGCTAAGGATGGCAAACTGATCGGCATCCTTTCGACTGAAGATTTGATCCGTTCTCTGCGGGATGGTCGCATTGACCGAAAAGTCACTGAATACATGACCCACAAAGTGATCACTGTTCGTGAGCATGACCAGGTAGTAGAAGCCTTGAAAATGTTCGCGAAGACCAAGGTCGGTCGGCTACCCGTGGTGGATGAAAATAACAAACTGATCGGGATCCTGACCAAAGGTGATATTTCTAACGGTGTGTTAACTGCGCTTCAACGCGACCTTGAAGCAGAGGAACTGATCCGATACAGGGCATCCCACTTGTTTGAGGACATCGTCTCTGACCGCACCAGTCTGATTTTGCGGTATACCATCAAAAAGGATGACTTTTTGCATGGTGGCGCTGCTTCCAACCGCATCAAAAAAGCTCTGCTCCGGCTAGGCGCGTCCAACCAAACCGCCCGCAAATGTGGAATTGCGGTTTATGAAGCAGAAATGAATCTTATCATCCATACCAACAACGGTGGCTTTCTGCGAGTAGAAGTTGAGGAAGGCAAAATCATCATGGAAGCCTATGATGACGGTCCTGGTATCCCGGATATCAACAAGGCTATGACTCCCGGTTGGTCAACCGCAACTTCCGAAGTTCGAAACAAGGGCTTTGGAGCTGGCATGGGATTGGTGAATATTAACAACTGTGTCGACGAAATGATCATCAAATCTTCCACAGAAAGTGGAACCAATCTGTTTATGATTATGTATCTCGACAAGCATCCAAACGGAAATGAACATGGATCTAAAAACCATCATTGAAACCCTCGATCTGACTCTTCTCACAGATGAGAGAGACTTCTCAGATATTCATATCGATTCAGCCTATATGTCAGATCTGCTCAGCTGTGTGATGACAGGAGCCAAGCCGCACGGCGTTTGGGTAACTCTGATCGCTAACATTAATATTGTGGCAGTCGCCAGCCTTCTGGAGATTTCTGCCATCATCATCACTGAAGATGCCCAACCGAACCTGGAAACCATTGAACGTGCCAATAGGGAAGAGATTGTTCTGCTTTCGACAAAAGAAAGTTCGTACCATGTATCCGGTCACCTTTGGTATTTAGGGATCAAGGATTAAGATAACATGTCCTTACACCGTATTGAGCTCCACATGCATTCTGTGCTCTCTCCTTGTGCCAGCCTGGAGATGATCCCTCCCTTGATTATCGAGAAAGCTCTTGAAGAGAAGATTGATATCATCGCTCTGACCGATCACAATACAGCTGCCAACGTGCCAGCCATGCTGGACGCGGCTGTTGGTACCGGCATAACAGTCTTTCCTGGAATGGAACTCGAGACATCTGAAGAGATCCATGTACTATGCTTGTTTGATACCCTGGCACAATTGCAAACGTTTGAGAAAATTGTCAACAGCCATCTTCCTGACTATAAAAACAATGATGAATTTTTCGGTTACCAATTGGTCGTGGACAAAGATGGCAATTTCATCCGTAAGGAAGAACGCTTACTCCACACCGCATCCACCCTCTCGATTTTCGAAGCACAGGAGCAGGTCAAAAGGTTGGGAGGATTATTCATTCCTGCTCATGTGGAAAGGGAAGAGAATGGCATGCTCCCCCGCCTGGGTGGTGTGCCGCCAGAGCTTCACCTATCCATTGTAGAAATTTCAAGTTATGAGAGTACGCCTGAAGTTCGGAAACTTTGGCCTGATCTCAAGGATATTCATATCATCAAGAACGGAGACGCCCACGATCTGGATGGTATGGTAGGTTCGACAACTCTTGAATTCGATGAAATCACACTCGCAAACATTGAAAAAGCGATTCTGGAGCAGACGTAAAAATAGCTGTTGGTCCTAGCGCAAATGGCAATTCATCCATTTCTATAGCTATTACCGCGTTTCAAAAGTTTGTTATTGTCATAATAGTACTTATGTTTTATACTTAGCAAGGTTGTATCTTCCCGAATGATTTCTGGCTGACAAGTTGACCTAAAAGAACTGGAGCCGGTTGATATTTTTTTTATTACCCTTCTCATTATTTTTGCCACGCAGATCAAATCATCTGTACTCTGTTTCTATCATCATTATGAAAGGACAATGATTCTCAACGAGAAATTATCGTTTCGCTGTCTACCGGGTTGACATTTCGCCCAAATAAACCAAGCAGATCATCCATCTATCTTAAGGAGTTTTTATGGAAAATGCAGCCAGCCAACAAAAGATAACCTATGACCACCCGGATGCAATCAACGAGATCCGTGATATCGTTCTGGAAACCGGCAAGAGTAAGGAAGCTCTTATCGCAATACTAAAAAAGGTAACTGATCGTTTTGGTTTCATCTCCAACCTTGCCGTCCAGGAGATCAGCCGTCAAACATCGATTTCAGCTGCAGAAATTTTTTCGGTAGCCACCTTTTATCGAATGCTCCCCACCACCCAGCGTGGTCGGCATGTGATTGAGTTTTGTGAGAGCCTGCCCTGTCATGTTGTGGGAGGGCGCGAGTTGTATCTCGCGCTTGTTGAACAATTAGGGATTCATCCCGGAGAGACCAGTGCAGATGGCAGGTTTACCCTGCTTACCACCAGCTGCCTGGGAGTTTGCGAGGTAGGTCCGGTACTCTCTATCGACAACAACATTCATGGGAATCTCAGCGCTGAATCCCTGTCTGAAATTCTCGCCACGTATGAATAGGAGCTCTGATGAAAAAATTTAGATCTATGGTTTTGATTTCAAACGGTGATTCGAGTCAGGCAAAAGGTTCTGAAGCCGTTATTGAGGCTTTTCATCAGGCGATAGAGAAGTATGACCTCGGGAGTGAAGTCTATGTGACCACGATCCCGGATTCGAGCAGTGCCAAAGCTCAACCGCTTGTGATTGTTTACCCTGAGGCGGTCGCCTATGGTCCGGTTATGAACAATGATGTCGATTACCTCGTGTCCGAACACCTGTACAAAGGTAGGGTCGCTGAAAGGCTGAAGGTGAGCGATCCTTTTGAGATGAAACGAATTTCCTGGCTTTTACAGCGGACCGGCACCATGCCAGCTGAGAACCGGATTGTACTTGAATATGTCGGGGTGATCGACCCCACCAGCATCAACGACTTCCTTACACATGACGGTGGACAAGCTTTTGCGACTGCCCTGGAGATGGAGCCTCAAAAAATCATTGATATCATCAAAAAATCTGGTTTACGGGGACGTGGTGGAGCAGGTTTTCCGACTGGAATAAAATGGCAGGCTGTCAGGGATGCTCCTGGGGACAAAAAGTACATTATCTGTAATGCGGACGAAAGCGAACCTGGCACCTTTAAAGACCGGGTCATCCTGGAAGGTAACCCCTTCTCAATGATTGAAGCCATGCTCATTGCCGGTTACGCTTGTGGTGCGGATGAGGGCTACATTTATATCCGGGGAGAATACCACGACGCCCTGGAAAAGATTACCAACGCAATTCAGGCGTCAAGAGAATTTGGTGTGCTAGGCAATAACATTCTCAATACAGGTTTTAACTTCGATATCCATGTGCATTCCGGAGCCGGTGCCTATATCTGCGGTGAAGAAACTGCCTTGCTTGAATCTATAGAAGGCAAACGTGGTGAACCCAGACCAAAACCACCTTACCCAACCACTCACGGGCTTTGGGGCAAACCAACCTTGATCAACAATGTAGAGACACTCGGTAATATCCCGCCCATCATCCAAAATGGCGCCGATTGGTTCCGGTCGCAAGGCACACCCTCCAGCCCGGGCACCAAAGTCTACACCATCCTTGGAAACGTGAATAAAACCGGTCTGATGGAAGTACCGATGGGGATCACCCTGAGAGAAGTGATTGGAATTTACGGAAAAGGTATGAAGTCAGGAACCTTTAAATTCGCTCAGACAGGTGGCTCCAGTGGATCTATCATTCCAGCAATCTTACAGGACACTCCCATGGATTTCGATTCGTATCGCAATGTTGGTGTTTCATTAGGGTCTGGTGCATTGCTTATTTGCGATGACAGCAACTGTATCGTCGACTGTGTACGGGTTCTAATGAGGTTCTTCCAGGTGGAATCCTGTGGTAAATGTGTGCCATGTCGCATTGGCACCGATCAAGCCCTGGAGATCATGACCGCCATCTCGGAGGGTCGGGGCACGATGGAACACCTGGCACAACTGGAATGGCTGCGTCAGGGAATGGAGGAGTTTTCGAATTGCGGGTTGGGTCAAACAGCTGGAACACCGATTAAGAACATGCTGGACCATTTCAGAGCCGAAGTGGAAGCTCACATCAAACTGGGCGTCTGCCCTGCTGGGATCTGTTCGATGGGAAGGTGAGGCAAGAAAATACACGCCCCGCCAGGCACCAAAAAGCCCACAATTCCATGACGATACTTTGAATTGCGTTGACCAATCTTGGGTTCAAGGTTACACTTATTGTAATTAATTTCACAAAGTATTTGAGTGCTTTGTATAAGGAGAATAAACAACTATGACGAGTACACCCCAGCCTATTGACCCACTTTACAACCCAAAATTGCGGCCAATAATTGATAAAGTAATCGAGGAAAGTATCGATCTCGACGGTGGGCTTATGGTAGTGTTGAACAATTTGCAATCAAAAATTGGTTTCCTGTCAGCCCCAATGCAAGAATATGTCGCAGAATGCCTCAGCATCCCGGTCAGTAAAGTGCATGGCGTGGTTTCCTTTTACTCATTCTTCACCACAGTTCCCCGTGGCAAGCATGTGATCAAGTTCTGTATTGGTACTGCCTGCTATGTCGGTGGAATCACTCAAATGATCGACAAGGCAAAGCAAATGCTGGGGATTGAACCTGGTCAGACCACCAGTGATGGGCTGATCACCCTGGAAGTTTGCCGTTGTGTTGGTGCCTGCAGCGCGGCGCCTGTCGTAGTTGTTGACGAAGTGAACAATGGTCGTATGAAACCTACCAAGTTCACCAAACTGATCGAAAAAGTGCTCAGTGAAGAGGCAGCGGCTTGAGAGAACTCGCCCTCCACATTCTGGATATCGCTGAAAACAGTATTTCTGCCGGCGCAAGCAAGGTGGAAATTGTGGTTAAAAAAGATAGCCTGAATGATGAATTGTGGATCTCGGTCAAGGATAATGGCAAAGGTATGGACCAAGAATTACTTGCAAGAGTGATGGATCCTTTTGTCACCAGCCGCACGACCCGCAAGGTTGGACTAGGTATTCCTCTGCTTAAACAAGCAGCTGAAGCTTGCAACGGCGGGTTGACCATTGACTCTCAACCTGGGGAGGGCACTGTAATTACGACCAAATTTCAAGACAGCCATATTGACCGGATGCCATTGGGAAATCTGGCAGACACTTTTCTGGGTCTTTTTTTTGGGACCCCGGACGTAAACTGGGTGCTCCATTACCAGGTTGATGATCAGGTCTTTGAATTTGACGACACTGAAGTCAAGCAGGTACTGGATGGTATGCCGCTGACGGACTACCGAGTGATCGATTATCTCACCAACACCATCCAAAATGGTATTAACAATATTAACGAGAATGTAATCAAACAAGGAGTGAATTATGCCCACAATTAATTCGATTGAAGACCTCAAGAGACTGCGCGAAGAAGCTCAAAAAATTAAAGAAATGCGCGACCAGACTGGCAAAACCCAGATCGTGGTCGGCATGGGCACCATCGGCATTGCAGCCGGTGCACGCGAGACCTTGAAAGCGATCCTCAACTTTATTGAGGAAAATAACCTGCCCGATATCATCCTGCGCCAAACAGGCAACCTCGGTCTCAGCGGAATGGACCCCGTTGTGAAGGTCACCCTGCCAAACCAGGAAGAAGTCGTCTATGGCAAAGTTACTGCAGAAATCGCACGGAAAATAATGCAAGATCATGTTGTCAGTGGCAACGTGCTTGCTGAATATCTTGTAAAAGAATAAAACTATTGAAGAAAGGTAAGAAAAGAGAATCTAATATGGCATATTATCGATCAACGATTCTTGTTTCGATGGATCCGATTTGCATCGAAAAAGGCGCCCTCCAGATCAAAGAGCAGATCATCGAAGAATTGAAGCTGCAAAAGATTCTGGATGAGGTCCAAATTCTCGATAGCCCCCGGATTGGCGACCCCGAAACCGAAGGACCCGATATCCTGGTCTACCCGGAAGGCAGCCACTACATAGCCCTGACTCCTGAGAGCGTTCGCCCGCTGGTAGTCGAACACTTCATTAAAGGTCGTGAACTTGCCCAATATAGCGCAAAGATGCGCGACCTCATAGATGAAGAGGTACGGGAACCGAAAGACAAAGAGATCCGCGTCATCCTGGAAAACATCGGAAAGGTTGATCCCCGTAATATCGAGGATTACATTGCGACCGAAGGCTATTCAGCACTTGCAAAAGTCCTGACCGAGATGACACCCGAAGAGGTGATCCAGACTATTCTGGATTCCAAACTGCGTGGTCGCGGAGGAGCAGGCTTTCCAACAGGTTTGAAGTGGAAATTTGCGCGACAGGCACCCGGTACCCCCAAGTATATGGTCTGTAACGCCGACGAGGGCGACCCCGGTGCCTTTATGAACCGCAAGGTTTTGGAAGGCGACCCGCATTCAGTCATTGAGGGTATGGCAATTGGGGCTTATGCTGTTGGTTCCAACCAGGGTTATGTGTATTGTCGAGCAGAATACCCGATCGCGGTCAGCACGCTTAATATCGCCATCAAGCAAGCCAAGGAATATGGCTTGTTGGGTAAAAATATTCTCGGAACAGATTTCTCCTTCGACCTGGAAGTCCGCATGGGAGCAGGTGCTTTTGTTTGCGGTGAAGAAACAGCTTTGATCGCATCAATCGAAGGTAGTCGCGGTGAACCTCGTGTTCGTCCACCTTTCCCTGCCACCAAGGGTCTTTGGGGCAAGCCAACCAACATCAACAACGTTGAAACATATGCTAACGTCCCAAAAATCATTCAACGCGGGTTGGAATGGTACACCAGCATGGGTTCCGAAAAGAGTAAAGGCACAAAAACCTTTGCGCTCGCCGGCGATGTAGCCCACACCGGTCTTATTGAAGTTCCCTTTGGTATGACACTGCGCGAAATCATTTATGATATCGGCGGTGGTATCAAGGATGGTAAAGCCTTTAAAGCTGTCCAGACCGGTGGTCCGATGGGTGGATGCCTGCCAACCAGTAACCTGGATTTACCTGTGGATTACGAGAGCCTTGGTGCTGCCGGCTCGATCATGGGTTCCGGTGGTATGATCGTCATGGATGAAGACACTTGTATGGTAGACATCGCCCGCTTCTTCATGGAATTTACGCAGGAAGAATCCTGTGGAAAATGTGTGCCTTGCCGTGTTGGTACCCGCCGTATCCTCGAGATCCTCGAACGCATCTGCGCTGGTGGCGGTATCCCCGAAGATATTCCAATGCTTCGTAGCCTCTGTGATGAAATCAGACAAGACAGCCTCTGCGGTCTGGGTCAAGGTGCACCGAACCCGGTGGTTTCAACCTTGAATCACTTCCTGGATGAATACGAAGCCCATATTTATGAAAAACGTTGCCCTGCAAAGGTCTGCCGTAACTTGATTAGTTACCATATCTCACCGGAAAATTGCACTGGTTGTACCGTATGTGCCCGCAACTGCCCGGTGAATGCGATCAGTGGAGAACGCAAGCTTACTCACGTCATCGATCAAGATATCTGCATTCGTTGTGGTATTTGCCACCAGGTCTGCAATTTTGATGCTGTAGAGGTCAACTAATCATACGAGACGATGGAGAAAATTAGATGATCAAATTAACTGTAAATGAATTGCCCGTCGAAGTTGAACTTGGGTCAACCGTATTGGAAGCAGTACAAAAAGCAGGCTTTAACGTCCCTACCTTGTGCTATCATCCTAAACTGGTTCCTTATGGAGCCTGCCGTCTGTGCCTTGTAGAAGTCGAAGGCGCCAGGACATTGCAGCCTTCCTGTACCGTTCCTGCAACTGAAGGAATGAAAGTTCACACTGACACAGAAAAGACCAAAGCAGCACGTCATTTCGTATTATCCATGCTTTTTAGCGAACGAAATCACTTCTGTATGTATTGTCAGGCTACTGATGGCGACTGCGATTTGCAGCAAGCTGCTTACAACGAAGGCATGAATCATTGGCCGATCACTCCAGCCTACAAACCTTACTATGTAGACACCAGCCATCCTGATTTCATTCTGGATAACAATCGCTGTATCATTTGCCGACGTTGTGTTCGCACCTGTTCTGAACTGGTGGGCAATCACACTCTCGGTATCGAAGAACGTGGCTCAGCCAACATTCTGGTTGCCGATGGCAATGTTCCCCTGGGAGAAAGCACTTGTATTTCTTGCGGTAACTGCGTCCAGGTCTGCCCAACCGGTGCCCTCTTCGATCGTCGTTCCATGTACCAGGGTCGCGAAACTGATCTGACCCATACCAAGTCCGTCTGTATGGACTGCAGCGTTGGCTGCTACAGGGTGGTCAAGACCCGCGATAATCGCCTGGTCCGGGTTGATGGCGATATGGATGCCACTTTTGCAGACAGTTTGTTATGTGAAAAGGGTCGCTATGAACCGGTCAAAGAAAACCGCCTACGCGTCACTCAACCACTCATTCGGCGAGACGGGGAATTTTTGCCCATCGACTGGGACCACGCTCTGAATGTTGTTTCAACCCAGTTAAAAGCTCACGATAGTAATGAGATCAGAGCCTTCATTTCCGGTCGGCAGTCAATCGAGAATCTGAGCGCTTTCCAAAACTTTTTCAAAGAGAATTACAACATCGGTCAGACTGCTTTGTTTGGTCACGATGAAAGCGCAGCTGTTAGTGTTGAATTGGCTCGCGAATTTGGACCTTTTGAATCGAACCTGAGCGCTCTGGCTGAGGCTGATGCAGCGATCATTTTGGGTGCAGACCTGATCAAGGATTTCCAGGTGGCTGGTTTCATGCTCAAGAGAAAACTGAGTGATGAATTCAACCTGGTGATGGTCACCAAAGAGCACAACAAGCTTGCAGATAACTTCACCAACCGTTTGGTCACTGTTGGTGAGAACTACGAACAGATTGTAGATCTTCTGGCTTGTTACAAAGCCGGTGGTGTCTGCCCTGAAACTGATCAGATTATCGAAAGTGAAGGGTTGAAAGCCCACAGAGCTTACCGACTATTAGAAAGTATCCCATCCTGGCAGCATCCGGTAGTTATCATTGGAAAAGAGTTTGCCAAAGTAGAAAACCTGGAAGCCCTTAAGAAATTGGTCCGCTACTCACAGGAAGTCGGCGCTAAAGTGATCATCCTGAAAGGTGATACCAACAGTTTTGCAGCAGCCCTGCTCGATCTCCAATTGAATCCTGACGTCGGCAGTAGCCCTGTCGCTTTCTATGCTCTTGGAGACGGTCATGCTTGTCATCATGCCCTTGAGGGTCTGAAAAACAGCGGATTCAAGATCGTCCAGACCAGTTATATGGATGAATTCGCTGAACAAGCTGATGTGATCTTGCCCTGCAAGATCTGGGCTGAGGAAGAAGGTCACTATCTGACCACCGATGGTCGCATAGAGCTCAACCGACAGGCTTTAGTTCCCGGTGAGCACCAACGATCGGTCTCCGCAGTCCTGGTAGATCTTTCAGAAAAATCCGGCTTCAGCCTCCAAACCGATTGGCAGGCAGTATTGACTGAAAAAATTTCTTCGATCGTTTTGGCTTGAGCCAGCGGTTGACATAAAGGAGTATGAAAGGAAAAACATGGCAAAACCAAAAGTAGCTTCTGACTGGCTTGCGGGTTGTGCTGGCTGCCATATGTCTTTTTTGGACATGGATGAAAGGATCATTGAACTGACCAAGTTGGTCGACCTCCGTGCAACACCAATCACTGACTTGAAAGAGCCGGATAAAGAAGGCGTGGATGTTGGCATTCTGGAAGGTGGTATTGCGAATTCGTACAACGAAGAAGTCGCCATCAGAATGCGCGAACGCTGTAAAATCCTGGTCGCTTTGGGCGACTGCGCCGTATTCGGAGGCGTACCTGCGATGCGCAATTTCTTCGGTGCTGAGGAAGCCCTCAAACGTGCCTACATCGAAACTGAAAGCACCGATGAGAGCGGGAAAATCCCGGACGATCCGGAACTGGCAGTTTCACAGCACGTGCGACCGGTTAGCGACGTTGTAAAAGTGGACGTCTTCCTGCCGGGATGTGCACCCAGCGCAGACGCGATTTTTCACGTTCTGGCTGAACTTGCCCAGGGTCGTATGCCCGAAGTCAACGATCTGACCAATGATTGGCACTAGGAGAAGATATGGTCACACAGAAAATAACGATTGAACCCGTAACCCGAATTGAAGGACACGCCAAAGTCACCGTCCATATGAAAGATGATGGCACTGTGGAACATGCCTATTTCCACGTAAATGAATTCCGTGGTTTCGAAAAATTCTGCGAAGGACGTTTCGTGTCCGAAATGCAGCAAATTACTCCCCGTATCTGCGGTATCTGCCCGGTCAGCCATCACCTGGCTGCTGCCAAAGCCGCCGATATCGTCATGGGCTGTCCTCCTCCCCGTCCAGCATCTCTCTTGAGGGAACTGATGCACATGGGGCAGGTTATTCAAAGTCACGGTATGCACTTTTTCGAACTTGCTGGACCAGACTTGCTGCTTGGTTTCGATGCTGATCCGGCGACACGCAATGTGGTCGGGTTGATCCAGGCGGATCCTGAACTGACCGTAAAGGCTGTGCGCCTGCGCAAGTTTGGGCAGGCAATCATTTCCGAGCTTGGCGAACGCAGCATCCACCCCACCTTTGCCATTCCTGGCGGTGTCAACCGCACTCTTTCACCCGAAGGTCGCGACCGCATTTTGGCTCAGTTGGACGATCAAATTGCCACAACCTTGCTTGGGATCAAAATTGTTAAAGACTGGGCTGAAGCCAATGCCGAGACCGTTCAAAAATTTGCAGTGTTCCCCACTGGTTACCTTGGTCTGACTACCCCCAATAAAAGCCTGGAGCTTTATGATGGCGATATCCGTCTCAAGGATCGTAATGGCAAAGAATTGGAAATCTTCAGCGCTCAAAACTACCTTGATTATATTGCCGAGCATGTGGAACCCTGGTCTTACCTGAAGTTCCCCTATTATAAAAAACTGGGCTTCCCTGAGGGTGTCTATCGTGTTGGTCCGCTGGGTCGTATCAACCTGGCGGAACAGATTGACACTCCCCTTGCTGACAACGAACTGAAGGTCTTTAAAGCTATTAACAATGGCGCGCCTGTCGAGAATACACTCTTCTATCACTATGCCCGTATGATCGAAACCCTCTTCGCCTGCGAACGTGTTCGCGTTTTACTGGAAGACCCCGACATTCTGAGCAATGACATTCTCAACACTCGCCAGCAGCCAGTGGGACACGGCGTGGGTATCATTGAAGCTCCCCGCGGCACCTTGATCCATGACTATTACACTGACGAACTTGGTCGCCTCAAGAAGGTAAATCTGATTGTTTCTACCGGACATAACAACTATGCCATGAGCAAAGCTGTGGATATGGTCGCCAAAGAATACGTGCGCGGTCCGGAAGTCAAAGAAGGCATGCTAAATCGTGTTGAACACGCCATTCGTGCGCATGATCCCTGCCTGAGCTGCTCAACTCATGCTTTCGGTCAAATGCCTATTGAGATCTCGGTCTACGACTCACAGGGCAACCTGACTCAAACGTTGAAGCGCTAAACAATACCAACCTACGCTTAAACCTCCCCTTAAGGTATGATAGGGGAGGTTTTATTATTCATTCAGGAATAGGTTATGAAAAGACTGATCATTGCTTACGGAAACAGGGATCGTGAAGACGACGGAGCCGGCTGGCATATTTTAGAAAAAATCACCCGCTGTTTCGGTCTGGAAGTGCCAAATTACCCAGGTGAATGGGTAGAAACCGCTGATGAATCACTGCGTTTCCTGTATCTTTTCCAATTGCTCCCTGAAATGGCGGAAGATATCGGGGAATATGACCATGTAATTTTCATCGACGCACACAATTCTGAGCAGCTCGATGACTTATTGTTTGAAGAGGTTCAGCCAAGCACGGCTCATTCCGCTTTCACCCATCACATGAGCGCTGGTGAGTTACTGAGTATTGCTCAAACCATTTCAGGTGCCGCCCCAAAGGCAAAGATACTGACAGTACGCGGCTTTTCATTCCAGTTTAGACAAGAACTTTCAAAAAAAACAGCACAACTGGTTGAACAAGCCGCCAGGCTTTTGCAGGCTGAACTTGGATTATCAGAGCCAGACCAGGTACCGTATCTTGAAATGACGATTAACACCTACCTGGATTCAGCTTCCCAATTGATTGAACAAAACAAACCGGTCATACGTGAACATTCACTTGAATTGGTCGTAAATGGGCAAAGTTGGCTATCCTTCATTTGTTCCCCTACACAACTTGAAGAACTGGCTGTTGGTTTCTTATGGAACGAAAACGTGATTTCAGAAAAGAGCCAAATTTTGGATATCTTCCTGGAACCGGACTTGAAAACCATCAGGATCAAGGTGAGTGGAGAAGTTATCAAACCAGTCAGTTTTCATCGCACTTCAACAGGCACTGAACCTGCGTTCACTCCTTCTGCTAAAATCCAGAAAGCTGGTTTGCAAATCCCTGCCAAAGAATTGCCAGCGCTTTACAACCGGTTTTCGTTGAAGCAAAAACTTCATGATCATGCCGGCGGATTCCATACCGCAGGTCTAAGCGATGGGCACGAAATCAACCTGGTGATGGAAGATCTGGGCAGACACAACTGTATTGACAAGTTGGCTGGTGCCTGGTTATTGGGAAATCAGGATTTCGAACCGGCCATCCTGATGCTCACTGGGCGGGTAAGCTCGGAAATGGTGATGAAAAGCCTTGCACTGGGAGTAAAAATGATTATCACCCGCACCACGCCTACCACCCTGGCAATAGAAATGGCAGAAGAGGCAGGTATTTGCCTGATTGGTTACATGCGCGCCAACCAGTATGATATCTATTCGCATAACGAATATCTTGTCTAGATTATTCGTCCTGAGTCAGTGGACTTTGCCATCCTGAGCCTTTTTTGCTTTGCTGACCTGACCATCGATTTAGGTTAGGTTGGAGTAATCTCCCCACGAAAGGTATAATGTAAGCATGCACGAGTTAGCTGTAACTGAAAGCCTTCTGGCTATTGTGGTCCAATCTGCCAAAGAGAATCGCGCCCAAAAAGTGACGGATATCATGCTCTCCATCGGAGCCCTCTCGTCCATCATCGATGATTCAGTGCAGTTCTATTGGAACCACATCAGCAAGGGCACAATCGCAGAAAAGGCAACGCTTCACTTTAACCGTATCCCAGCCACCATGCTATGCCTGGATTGCAGCACAGAATTTACACTCGAAGATGAACTGATACCCTGCCCAAACTGCGACAGCATTAACTTGAACATCATCGCTGGAGAAGAATTCCAGGTAGACAGCATCGAAATAGAAAAAGAGGAAGAAAACAACAATGAAACAAAGAGTTGAAATCGTCAAAAGGATCTTGGATTCCAACGAACAATTAGCCGAACAAAACCGAAAAAAACTGGACAACCACCAGGTTTTTGCCATCAATGTGATGGCATCTCCCGGTGCCGGAAAAACTACGTTTATTCTTCAGACGATTGCCAAGCTTTCACAAAGCTTGCGCTTAGGTGTGATCGAAGGTGATACTGCCCCAGTCACCATTGATGCGGACAAAATAACCGCGGCTGGTATGCCGGCGGTTCAAATCAACACGGGTGGTGACTGCCACCTGGATGCCAATATGGTTGGTTTAGCAATCGATCAACTTGATCTGGATGAAATCGATCTGCTTTTGATAGAAAATGTTGGCAACCTGATCTGCCCGGCAGGCTTTGCGCTTGGCAACCATGCCAATATCCTCATCTCTTCGGTTCCCGAAGGCGACGATAAACCCTATAAGTACCCGAACATTTATCGGAACATCGATGTTCTGATCATTAATAAAATTGATCTTTTACCCTACGTCGACTTTCGTATGGATTACTTCCGGGAAGGCGTTGAAATGCTCAATCCCGGTCTGAAGACCTTCGCGGTCAGTTCCAAAACCGGTGAAGGTTTTGAAAATTGGATCGCCTGGTTGCAGGAAAAGGTCGTTGGCGCCCAGGAATAAATGAACGCAATAAATAAACGGGTGCTTGTACAGGGCATCGTTCAGGGTGTTGGCTTCAGACCAACGGTATATGGCTACGCGCAAAAGCTCGGCTTGACTGGCTGGATCCTCAATTCGGCTCACGGCGTCGAGATTGAAGTTCACGGCGAGCTGGCTCAGGTTGACGCGTTTCTGCACGAATTACGCACAAAACCTCCTAAGATGGCACAAATCGATACATTTTCCGTTTCCGATGTTGCTACCAAACCTTATGGGAGTTTCCAAATCGTCCCCAGCCAGGATAACCCTGCCGATTTTTTGCCTGTCTCTCCTGATCTGGATGTTTGTCCGGATTGTTTGCGGGAATTGTTTGACCCAGCAAACCGACGTCACCGCTATCCGTTCATCAATTGTACCAATTGCGGTCCTCGTTTTTCCATCGTGAAAAGCATCCCCTATGATCGTCCCAATACCAGCATGTCCGCTTTTCCATTATGCCCGGATTGTGCAAAAGAGTATCACGATCCGGCTGACCGCCGTTTTCATGCCCAACCAATTGCCTGCCCCGTCTGTGGACCGCAGGTTTGGCTGCAATCGACTAAAGAAAAATTCGCAACCGGTGAAGACGCCATCCAACTGACACGTCAAATGCTGACAGACGGGAAAATTCTGGCACTTAAAGGATTAGGCGGCTTTCACCTTGCTTGTGATGCCCAAAACGAGCACGCTGTTACTGAACTGAGACTACGCAAGCGGCGGAGCATGAAACCCTTCGCCCTGATGAGCAATGACCTTAAAACTATCAGGAAATTTTCCCTGGTCTCAGCCGAAGAAGAAAAAATGCTGCTCTCGATCCAAAAACCAATTGTTGTGCTCAATCTCACAGAAGCAGGTAAAAAACTGGCTGACATTGTTGCTCCCGACCAAAACACATTGGGATTTATGCTGCCCTATACCCCTCTGCATTACCTTCTTTTAGAAAAGGAAATAAACTATCCCGAGGTTTTGGTGATGACCAGTGGTAACCTCAGCGAAGAGCCGATTGTGACTGAAAATGAGGAAGCACTTGAAAAACTCCAAGGAATTGCCGATGCCTTCCTGATGCATAATCGTCCAATCGAAACCCGTATTGACGATTCTGTGCTCACCACCGTTGCCGACAAGCCATATTTCATTCGCAGAGCGCGCAGTTTTGCGCCTTCGCCCCTTAGGCTGCCCTTTTTTACTACACAGGCGTTTGCAGCCGGCACCCATCTGAAAAACACCTTTGCGCTTTCACGCGAGCACTACGCCTTCCTCAGTCACCATATCGGTGATCTCGAAAATGAGGAAACGCTTACAGCTTACACCAAAGCTATCAATCATTACCAGCAAATCTTCCGGATTCAACCCAAGTTGATCGCCGCCGATCTGCATCCCGATTACCTGGCAACCCGCTACGCCATGGAACGTGCCGAAAAAGAACAGTTACCGATCATTCATATACAGCATCACCACGCGCATATCAGTTCCTGCCTGGCAGATAACGGCTGGAAAAATGATGACCTGGTCATCGGCTTAGCCTTTGACGGAACTGGCTATGGCAGCGACGGTGCCATCTGGGGTGGTGAGGTGCTATTAGCAAATTATTCCGGCTTTGAACGCCGCTTCCAGCTCGATTATGCGCCGTTGCCGGGTGGCGACGTATCCATCCGTAAACCCGCCCGTCTCGCCCTGGCATATTTGCATCATCTCGGCTTGCTCGACCAGGCTGAAGGGCTTGCTTCTTATCTATATTTAAACGAAATCGAACGGCAAGTGTTGATCCACCAGGTGGAGACCGGCTTTAACACCCCTCAGACCAGCAGCATGGGAAGACTGTTTGATGCTGTGGCAGCCCTGATCGGGTTGTATCAGGAAATCAATTATGAAGCTCAAAATGCCATCAGCCTGGAAGCAATTGCCGACCCGGATGAGACTGCTGCGTACGAACTCCCGATTCAAGGCAGCCGGATTTTGCTCAAACCACTTTTTGAACAAATTTTGGCTGACTTGCGGCAAAATTTACCCCAATCTGCCATCTCAGCCCGCTTCCATAATGCCATTAACCACCTCGCGCTCAAGGTCTCTGATCAATTGAGAACAGAGACTGGGGTCAATACTGTGGCAATTTCAGGTGGAGTGTGGCAGAATAGACGACTGATCAACAATATCATTCCTGCCCTGCAAAAGGCTGGTTTTACTCCGCTGTGGCACCACCAGGTGCCCACCAACGACGGCGGAGTCGCCCTCGGGCAACTGATGACAGCCCTTTTTCAGACAGGAATGTTGAAGGAGTAACTATGTGTCTTGGAATACCAGGAAAAGTTGTTGAAATCTACGAAGTCGACGGGACTTTGATGTCCAAAGTCGATTTTGATGGCGTGGTCCAGGAAGTCTGCATCGCTACCACTCCGGAAGCCCAGCTCGGACAATATGTATTGGTGCATGCCGGCTTTTCCCTGAACGTGCTAAGCGATATTGAAGCCAGTGAGACCTTGAAAATTCTGAAAGAACTTGAAGCGTTCAACCAGTCATATTACGGAGAACAGGACCCTCAATGACAGCCAGTAAAGTCAGCCCGGAATCCATCCGCCAGACCAAAGCTGTCATGGACGAAATTCGCCGCATCACTACCCGACCCTGGAACATCATGGAAATTTGCGGTGGACAAACCCATTCCATTATGGAGTATGGTTTGGATCAGCTTCTCCCTGAAGAGATTAGCCTCATTCACGGTCCAGGTTGCCCTGTATGCGTAACTTCTTTGGAACTTATTGAGCGCGCGTTGCAAATTGCCGTTTTACCTGAGGTGATTTTCACCAGTTTTGGGGACATGCTGCGTGTACCGGGTTCAAGTTCTGACCTGTTTGGTGCTCGTGCCCAAGGTGCGGACGTGCGTGTGGTCTATTCCCCCATGGACGCAGTCAAACTGGCACAAGCAAACCCGGAGAAGCAGGTGGTCTTTTTTGCGGTAGGGTTTGAAACCACCGTTCCCGCTATTGCTGCCAGCGTTCTACACGCTGAAAAGCTTGGTCTTAAAAACTTCTCGATTCTACCAGCGAATGTACTGGTTCCGCCAGCCATGCACGCTATTTTGCAGAGCCCGGACAACCGGGTCAACGCCTTTTTGGCGGCTGGTCACGTCTGTGCCATCATGGGTTACTGGCAATACGAACCGATTGCTGAAAAGTATCGCACCCCAATCGTTGTGACTGGCTTCGACCCGCTCGATCTGGCGATGGGTATCCTGATGAATGTTCGCCAGCTTGAAGAAGACCGTGTGGAAGTCGAAAACGCTTATCCAAAGTATGTGACCCGTTTAGGTAACCAAACCGCCCAGTCAATGATCGACCAGGTTTTTGAACCGGTTGATCGCCAATGGCGAGGTATAGGGACAATTCCGCAGTCAGGGCTCGGTTTGAAAGCACCTTACCAGCATTTCGATGCGGGTGTCCGCTTTGACATCCAGCTTGCCCAACTTCAGGAATCGCCCCTGTGCATCGCCGGCTCCGTCCTGCGTGGGGTTGCCAAGCCCATCGATTGCCCGGCTTTTGGCACACTTTGCATCCCCACCAACCCACTGGGAGCCCCTATGGTATCTGCTGAAGGCGCGTGTTCAGCTTATTATCGTTTTCACAAGGTGAAATAATGGAAGACAATTTGCCAGTCATGCAAGGAGCAGTTTGCCCTATCCCGATCAGCCAACATCAACAGGTTGTTATCGGTCATGGTGCCGGAGGAGTGCTGACCCACGATTTGATCCGGAATATCTTCCAAAAATACCTCGGAAATGTGATCCTCAACCAGGGAAATGACGCTGCTTTGCTGAGAATGTGGCAGGAAATTCCTGAGGACCAAAACCTGGTAGTTTCTACCGATGCTCATATTGTTTCCCCACTTTTCTTCGCGGGCGGCGACATAGGTCGTCTTTCGGTCTGTGGAACGGTCAACGATGTCTCCATGCTCGGAGCAGTGCCCAAGTTTCTGACTGCCACCTTTATCCTGGAAGAGGGCTTTTCAATTGCTGATCTCGAGAAGATCCTGGTATCGATGGCTGGAGCGGCTGAAGAAGCCCAGGTCAGGATCGTTGCGGCTGACACCAAGGTGACCGAGAAAGGCAAATCTGACGGCGTTTTCATCAGCACCACTGGTTTTGGTTGGGTGGATCGCCAATATCACATTTCGGGTCAATCGGCTCTTGCAGGTGATATTGTGATTGTCAGCGGTCCAATTGGAAATCACGGCATAGCCGTTGCCGAAGCACGAGGCAACCTGGGATTCCGCAGCCAGATCCGGTCCGACGTTGCTCCCCTCAATGATATGATCGCGGTATTACTTGACGCTGTTCCTAATGTGCACGTCTTACGAGATCCAACCCGCGGTGGTTTGGCAACCACCCTGGTTGAAATTGCCTGCCAAAGTAAGGTCACCATCCGCCTTAAGGAAGAAAGCATCCCGGTTGACCGGGATGTGCGCAGTGCTTGCGATATGTTGGGGCTCGACCCGCTTTATATTGCAAACGAAGGGAAACTGATTGTGATCGTCCCCTCTGAAGATGCTGAGCTGGCTCTTGAAACGCTGAGATCGCATCCCTATGGTCACAAAGCTGTTGAAATCGGATTGGTGGAATCAAGCTCCGAAGGGCAGCTCCTGCTGAAAACCCCCCTAGGCACTACCCGCCATTTGGATATGCTGGCTGGTGAAATGCTGCCCCGCATTTGCTGATTTTACGATGTTTACCCCGCGCTCCAGCACATTTTCTAAGCTGATTGTGGTTCTTTTGATGTTGTCTCTTGGTTTGCAGGCATGCCAACCTCCAGAAGAAGCCCCACCAACGATCAATCCTACTCCAGAGGTCCAGGCGACAGCTGCTATTCAACAGACACCCACAGCAACTATCACTCCATCCCCCACGAGCCAGCCAGTCACTATTGCTCCAATCTTAGTCACACCTACCAATGCGCTTGCCCTTAGCCAACGGCTTGATCAGGCGCTGATTGATGGTGTCGAATGGTATATTGGCATTGAGGCCGAGGATGGGAAAAGGCTCTTTACCCTCAACACGCAAGAAAGTTTCGCGCCTGCTTCAATGATCAAAATTCCAATCGCCCTGGTGGTCCTGAAAATCCTTGAATACCGGGGCGACACGCTCGAAGTAATTCGTAAATACGGCATCGGCCGAAACTTTAGCGAACTGCTTGAGGCTATGGTCGTTCGAAGCGAAGAACCTGCCACAGAATCATTGGAATACTTTGCCCGCGGAGAAAACAGGTTGAGGAATTACCTGGATTGGTGGGGGTTAGAGCACACAACCTTTGATCCGCGTCGAAGTACAGTTGAAGATCTGCTGCTTTCACTAAAACTGATCAACACCCAGGCAGCACTCAATGAAGAGTTCAGCACCTACCTGCTTGATCTGATGAGTACCTACACAGAAAATGATCAGATTTTGCTGGGTGTCATGATGGACCAATTACCGCAGTGTGTGTTTTATAACAAAAGAGGGACACTCTTGAACCCGACCATTGTCTCAGATATGGGGATGCTGAAATGCGGCGAGAAGACCTGGTATCTGGTTATCGCCGGCACGCCAGCTGTCGAATCAACTGCTACTTTTGAGGACATCCAGGCCTCCATTGAAGAGTTTGGTAAGGTCTTCGGTGGCTATATTCAAGAGGAACAGCCATAAGCAGCCAAATATTGTAGACCGTAAGCTTGAAACATACCCACCGGCAAAGTATACTTAATGTTTAGACTTTAAAAAAGAGGTAATAATGAAGATTGATTTTCAAGAAACAACCGATGACCTTGCCAGGCGCATTAATATTCACTCCCAGTTTGGCAGCCGCGATATAGACCAATGGATGCTCGAGATCCTGGACCTTCAGCCTGGCATCAAGATTTTGGATGTTGGCTGTGGCTCAGGTAAACAGTGCTTCTCCTTTTTCCATCATCTGCAGGGCAATGTCCAGATTACCGGCACTGATGTTTCAGAATCTCTGTTAACAGATGCACGCGAGAAAAATAAAGCGATCGACGATGCGGTGGATTTTCGATTTCTCGATTTTAATCAGCGGTTTGATCTCCCTGAAAATCATTACGACCTGATCTCCGCCTGTTTTGCCATTTACTACGCGCAGGATATTCCTTTCACACTCTCCGAGATGCATCGTCTGCTTGTTCCGGGTGGTCGCCTCTTTACCACTGGTCCCATGCCGAGCAACAAACAGCTTTTCTATGACATCATCAAAGAAGCGACTGGCAAGCCCATCCCACCCATGCCTGGCAGTTCACGTTATGCCTCCGAAATTTTCGGTACTATGCAAGCTCTTTTCAGCAAAACCGAACAACATATCTTCGAAAACCCACTGACCTTTGATTCGGTTGAGCCCTTTATGGTTTATACCCGTGCTTCCATGTCAGAAGACCGCAAACTTTGGAACTCGCTTTTCCAGACCCACGATGAATTTGAAAACGTGATGGCAGCCATCGAAAAAACAGCACAAAGATATCTCGAGCGTGATGGAAAGCTGGTCATGACCAAGGTCGTGGGCGGCTTCATCGCTACTAAATAAGGGCAATTATGAAAAATATGACCTTCTACGGCAAATCGCTGCTTTTTTTAGGTGCTCACCCGGATGATATCGAGTTGGGATGCGGCGCCCTATTGGCTGATCTGGCAGGTCAGGCTGATGTCTTTTGCATGACATTTTCGGACAATAAAAAGAACCCCGATCTGCAAAACCTTGAAAGTGAGCATTACAACAGCATGCACGTTTTGGGTTTGAAGGATCACCAGATCGGTCTGGGTAGCTATGAAACCCGACGTTTCCCTGACTTTCGACAGGAAATGCTCCAGGATATGTTGGAACTTCGTAAAAAGTATCAACCCGAGATCGTATTCGTTAACACTCCCAAGGATATCCACCAGGATCATCAGACCTTGACCGAAGAAGCCACCCGCGCTTTTCGTGGAACCACTGTCTTAGGTTATGACGTTCTAAGAAGCAGCTATGGCTTTTTTCCCCATTTTCTGGCTGAGGTCAGCGAAAAAGCGGTGGAAACAAAAATAGCAGCCCTGGCAGAATATACTACTTATGCGGGTCGCTATTATTTTGCCCCGGAAATCATTCGTGCAACCGCGATTCGTCATGGCGCTTTAGCCGAAAGACCTTATGCTGAAGGCTTTGACATTATCCGGATTGTAGGTCAGTTCTCTAAAACAAATTAAGACTATCCAGATCGATTTCCTCGAGGGGGTCGCTTTTCTTCCTTTTGGACACATACGGTCGTACGTTGACTGAATCGAGAGGAAACCAGAGGATTCGGTCTGGAACCATCCAGCCATCTGTCAGATAAACATTTTCTCTAAACTGAACCGCGATCAGTTTATTTTCAAACTGAACAATGGTTCCTTTGAGCCAATCGCGTATGCGCTGACCATCGTTATCCTCATGGTCGCAATAAACCTCCACCCGATCGCCTATTTTGTAGGCTTCTTCTTCATCAGGTGGTCGCATGTAGTTTGCACTTCTCATATTTTCTTCTCCTCTTTGCCCCGTTTTACACAGTTAGTCTATCCATTAAGTGGTCAATCAGTTCTTTTCTTGACGTCTCAAGCGCAAATGACTGGATCACCTGGTTGCAGAATCCTTCCACGATCAACAACTCGGCTTCCTTCGCGGGAATACCTCTTGCCTGGAGATAATACAGCTCTTCTGCGTCGATTTTGCCCATGGTTGCTCCATGGGAACATTTAACGTCATCATTGTGGATCTCGAGCCCAGGAACTGATTTTACGTCCGCGCTCTGATCCAGGATCAGGTTCTTGTTACTTTGATACGCATCTGTCTTCTTTGCTTGCGGATCGACATAGATCATTCCATGCCAGATGGAACGACCTTCCTGGCTGGCAACACTTTTGAACAGCAGATTGCTGTAGGTTTGCTCTGCCCAGTGATTCTGGCGGGTGTCCAGGTTGACTACCTGTCCGTTCACAGGGAACATCACCCCATTTAGATTCGCCTGGCTGCCCTTGCCTTCCATCTCGATCCGAATATAGTTCTTACTGGTGTCTCCGCCAACCGCTGCGTAGTTCCAGTTCAATTGGGCATCGGCACCCAGGTAGGCTACCTCATAGCTTATATTCCAGGTCTGGAGATCGAATTGTTGGCGCTCATCCAGGTGTAGAATGCTGCGATCGCTCAAGTGTACGTCCATGATACCGTTGTGGAAACCAGCTTGAGAGCCAAGCTCATTCACCCAAATCAGTTCCAGTGTGAGGTTTGCGCCTTCTTCCAGCCAAACAACGTTTCTAGTGAAAGCTAATCTATTATCCAGTCTCAAATCCAAATAACACTGAACAACACCGTCAATCGTCACACCTCGTGGCACATAGACTACTAAACCATCATTGGCAAGCGCTGATGGCAAGGCTGTAAACAATTCTTCGCTGACTAATCGTTGATCCGATAACAGTTTCAATGCCAGATCTGAATTGGAAGCAAAAAGCTCTTTCAGGGTCGTTACCACCACGCCCTCCGGCAGAGGGTTGGTAAAACTGTTATTCTCCTCATCCCTGAAGACATGGCTTACACTCAGGCTCATGGGGCTGAGGTGCGGATCGAGCATCAGGCTTTCCAGGTTTAAGCGCTTGTAATCCATCCAGCGCCAACTCTCGTCTTTTCGGCTGGGAAACTCCTGGTGTAAAGCAATCTCCCAGGCTGATTTCAATGGAGACCGAAGCTGGTGAGGAAAATTCGAAAGATTTTCCTGAAATGCCTTTTTCCAGGAAGCAGGCAGCTCATTTTGAGCAAATATTTGATACGGTGAATTTACAGTGATCGTCATATTACCCTACCGAGCCAACCATCTGTAACTGGATTAATTTATTCATCTCGACGGCATATTCCATCGGCAATTCTTTTACCAGGGGTTCAATGAAGCCTGAAACGATCATGGTTGTGGCTTCTTCTTCGCTCAAGCCGCGGCTGGTGAGGTAGAACAGCTGCTCTTCCCCTACCTTGCTTACAGACGCCTCATGACCGATGCTCACATCGTTGGAGCCGCTGTCAATGGTTGGCCAGGTGTCTGTTCGTGATTCCGGATCCAGCAAAAGCGCGTCGCAAACCACGTTGGAACGAACGTTCTTAAGATCCCGAGCTACTTTTACCATACCTCGGTAAGAAGCCTGCCCGTTACCACGTGAGATGGACTTGGAAGTAATTTTGCTGCTGGTGTTGGAAGCAAAATGCACCATCTTTGAACCAGCGTCCTGAATCTGACCAGGTCCGGCAAAGGCAACCGAGAGCATTTCGCCATGCGCACCTTCGCCGCGCAGGTAGCAGGAAGGATACTTCATCGTAACTTTTGAGCCCAGGTTGGCATCCACCCATTCCATTGTGCCATTCTCAAATACAGAAGCACGCTGAGTCACCAGGTTATAGACATTGGTTGACCAGTTCTGAATGGTGGAATACCGCACGCGCGCGTCCTTTTTAACGACAATTTCGATCACACCACTGTGATACGATTCGGTGGTGTAGGTCGGAGCGGTACAGCCCTCCACATAGTGCACTTGTGAGCCTTCATCAGCAATGATCAGCGTGCGTTCAAACTGACCAATGCTGGCGTTGTTCAGACGGAAGTAAGCCTGCAAAGGCAGGTCTACTTTTACGCCCTTCGGAACGTAAACAAAAGAACCACCAGACCAAACCGCACTGTTCAATGCCGAAAATTTATTATCCTGGATCGGCACAACCGTTGAAAAATATTCTTTGAACAAATCCGGATATTGCTTGAGACCGTTTTCGATGCTCAAAAAAATGACACCCTGTTTTTCAAGGTGTTCATTGATGTTGTGGTAGACCATCTCAGAGTCGTATTGTGCGCCAACACCTGCCAGGTACTTTTGTTCTGCCTCTGGCAGACCCAAACGATCAAAGGTGTTCTTGATGGTATCCGGGACATCATCCCAGGATTTCTGATCGATTTCCTCTGGTCTGACATAGAAGTATATCTCGTCCAGGTCCAGACCACTCAAATCAGGTCCCCAGGTGGGCATGGGTCGTTCCAGAAAATGGCGATAGGCTTTCAGGCGAAATTCCAGCATCCAGGCTGGTTCTTCCTTAAACGCAGAAATCTGGCGGATGACTTCTTCATCCAGACCTTTTCTGCTCTTGAAACTGGACCGATCGGGATCACTGAACCCATGTTCATAGTCCTTGCCCATATTTGCGAGGATATCTTTTTCAGCCGATTCTGTCATCATTCGCCTAAAACCTGGTGCGAAGGATTGTCAGCAAGGTCATATCCATCCCTGACCCAGTCGTAACCATGCTCTTCCAGTTTCATAGCCAGTTCAGGACCGCCAGTTTCAACGATTTTTCCATCAAAAAGGATGTGCACAAAATCAGGCTTGATGTAGTTTAGCAAACGTTGGTAATGGGTAATGACCAGGATTCCCAGGTGGTCGCTAGCCAGAGAATTCACTCCGTCTGAAACAATTCTGATAGCATCGATATCCAGACCGGAGTCGGTCTCATCGAGGATGGCAAATTTTGGCTCGAGCATTGCCAGTTGAAGCACTTCAGCGCGCTTCTTTTCACCACCTGAAAAACCTTCATTCAGATAACGACCGCCAAAACTATAATCCATTTTAAGCATATCCATTTTGGCTTTCATTTTTTTACGGAACTCCACCAATGAAATGCCTTTGGAATCGGGGTCTTGCGCCTTCAACTTAGCATTGACAGCCACTCTCAAAAAATTCGCCATCGTTACGCCTGGAATCGCCACCGGATACTGAAAAGCCAAAAAAATACCTTTGTGGGAACGTTCATCGACGGATAGGTTGGTGATATCTTCACCATCCAATAAGATCTGACCTTCAGTTATTACATTCTTGGGATGCCCCATGATGGTGTTTGATAGCGTTGATTTCCCGGCGCCATTAGGACCCATCAAAGCGTGTACTTCGCCCTGATTGATTGTCAAATTGAAGCCCTTGATAATTTCTTGATCGCCAACAGTGACGTACAGATTCTTAATTTCCAACGTAGACATACGTGTTTTTTCCTCGATGATTCCTCTCTGATTAACTTGCGGCATTATAGCAGACTGAGGGGTCAAAGTCAATTTATTATAGAAATCTATAGTTTATTAACATTGTTTGTACCCTAGACAATTCTTGTATTTTCTCTAGCTAATGTATAATAATGAGGATAAGAACAGCCATTATTCACTGTTCAATAATAAATTGTGACGAATATCACAAAATCAAAATTAAAGTATAAGGAGAAAATATCATGGCAGATCAGAAAAAAGGGATTTTCGACAAGCTTTTCGGAAAGAAAGAAGACGCAAAAGACAAGATCGAAGAAGTAGCAAAAGACGTGAAGTCGGAAGCTGAGATCGCAGCAGAAAACGCGAAACGTGTTGCGGAAGCCGCTGCAAAGAAAGCCGAAACCGAAGCTCGCAAGGCTGAATACGAAGCTCAAAAGCTAGCCAGCGAAGCTGAAGCTAAACTCGAGGACGCCAAGCGGGAAGCCCGGGAAGCCCTGGAAGATGCAAAAGAAGCCGCAAAAGAAAAACTCGAAGAGATGGGTTCCAAGCGAGAAAACCTTGCCAAAGAAATGGCTGAAAAAGCAGCTGCAGCATACATCGACAATTACACTGTTCAGGCAAATGACACCCTCAGCCATATCGCCAATCGCTTTTATGGCAAAGCCACCCCGGCATATTACACCCTGATTTATGAACACAACAAGGATGTTATCGGTGGCAATATGAATCTCATCAAACCGGGTCAGGTTTTACGTATCCCCGCCCTGCCCGATGATTTGAAATAGACACAGGCACATCCTGATGACCGAAGAATTGAACCTCAGTACCCTCTTTCAAGAGGTCACAAAAGTACTGGCAACAAACCGTCAGCAATTGGACGATGCGGATGAATACAATCATAACCATGGCAGTAACATGGTTCACACCTTCAACCTCATCCAGCAAGCGGTGGCAAGCAAGGAAACTGAGCCTGTTTCAGATCAGCTTGCGTTCGCAAGTCAGGTTCTAAAAGAACAAAGCTCTGGCAGTACGGCTCAAATTTATGCCGAAGGTCTGAACAAAGCTTCCCAGGAATTTTTGGGTAAGGATTTTAACGCCGCTACAGCCGGCACCCTCATCAATTCCATGATGGGAATGGATGCTGGCACTGAACGCGGCGGAGGCGATTTCCTCTCCACCCTGTTGGGATCTCTTGCCAAGCCCCAACCAGAAGCGGAACCCCAGGCTCCTGCTCCTGCACAACCAAATGACCTGTTCGGATCATTGATTGGCAGTCTGGCAGGACAGCAAGAAACTCAGAACCAGCCAGAAGCCAGCGATCTGTTAGGCGGGCTACTTGGCGGGTTGGGCGGTCAGCAGCAGACCACGACCCCGAACCAACCGGATGTCAGCGATCTTTTGGGCGGACTGCTGGGTGGATTAGGCGGTCAGCAACAAGCTGCAACACCAAGCCAACCCGACACGAATGATCTTTTAGGCGGACTGCTGGGTGGGTTGACCGGTTCGGGTTCCTCCCAAACCAGTTCTGGTGGTGGAATAGGTGACCTGGTTGGAAGCCTGCTTGGTGGACAATCAAGTGGAAGCCAAAGTTCCGGGCTGGATGCCAAAGATCTCTTATCCCTCGGGTTAGCCTATTTTGCCGCAAAACAGAGCGGGCAATCCAACCTGCAAGCAATCATGCAAGCATTAGGTAGTGCCAGCCCTCTTGGAAAACGACAAGATCAGCAGCAATCCGGTGCATTGGTGATCAACACCATCCTCAATATGCTCGGGAACAGATAGCACAATCGCATACAGAAAAACAAAACCCCTCAAATAGAGGGGTTTTGTTTTATTGTCTCATTTGTGTTTACTTGCCTGTCGAAAAATTGTAATCGTGACCTCTTGCGATAGAAAATGCAACCCAAGAGGCTTGAACCACACTTTAGAGACCCTTTGGTTTCTTCAGGGTAAGAAACGAAAAGCCCTTTGAGAAACTCAAAGGGCTGAAGAGTCGATTTTTAGTAGAAAACTGCGCGAGGCATGTCCTTCGCCTGGTGCACCCAGTCTTCAACCATCTTCTGGGAAGGAGGACGGCGGACAAGTTTTTTCGTTTCGTTAACTTCCATAATTTTCTTGAACAGGTTTTCCGGATTACGGGTGGCCAGTTCGACCACTGTATCAACGCCTGCTTCTTCGAGGAGGTCAGAATACTCTTCCCCTACGCCTTTGACGCGATAAAGATCGGCATGATTGACCCATTCAAGGATCAGGTCTTTGCTGATTCCGGCTTTTTCAGCCAGGTCATGGCGACCTTTGGGTTCTGCCCCTGCCTTTAGCAATGCCTCTACAGACTTAATTCCAACTGCCTGTAGTTTTTCGGCATACACCGGACCAATGCCTTCGATATCCATAATTTTTGTCATGATTCTCTCCTTTTGGTAATAATGCGATAAAAAAATTATAGCATAGCATACGAAAATTAACCATTCTAAATATGTACCATTGCCTTGATACTTCCATTCCGTCAATTTCAGTTTACCGTTCAAGGTTGGTCTCTTACTACCTCATCACAATGGTATACTGGCAACTTAGGGAAGACTATGAAGAACACCAGGCAATTGATTCTGAAAAGATTGGCAGTGACCAGGCAGGCAACCACCAACAAACTGGCGGCTCAATTGTCAATCAACCCGATCACTGTTCGTAACCATCTTCAAGTCTTAGAGGCGGAAGGGTTGGTAATGACCAGCGAGAAACGACACGGTGTCGGACGCCCCCATTTGGTGTATCAATTGACCAACGTGGGACAGCAGGAAATTGCATCCAACTACCACTCCCTGACGGAAAGTCTTTTTGCCAAGCTGGAACAGCAAGTCGGTAAGAATGGCGTATCCGAAATACTGAAAACAATTGGTGAAGAAAAGGCTCAGGATCACAAGCTGGAATTTAATGCCAGCCTGACAGAACAGATGGATCATTTTTGCGACTTGATGGCGGAACAGGGTTACCAGGTCGATTGGGCGATGAACGAAAACCGGGTTTACATCCACAATGCCAGTTGTCCTTATCACCATCTGAGACAGACCCATCCTGAGATCTGTTCCATGGATCTTTCACTTTTTTCGACTGTTTTGGCGAAGGAACTACGTTTTGAGAAATCCTTATCAGCCAAAGGCGCGGCTTGCATTTATTCTTATGAGGTAATCAATGACTGAACATCAACCAGCAATCTGGGAAATCGACCAGACTCATCCCCAATATCACGACGACCTGATCATCGGACTTTCAGGTCTTGTTGACAAAGAAATCGGTCTCTCTTTTATTGAACTTGGATTGATCCGCAATATTCAAATAGAGGATGATAAAGTCCAGGTAACGATGGTACTCACCACCCCGTTTTGTCCATACGGACCTGAAATGATCAGTGATACCCAATCAACGATTGAGAAAATCATCGGACTGCCGACCAAAGTTGAGTTAAGCAGTGAATTTTGGAGCCCTGCCATGATGGACGAAGAGCTCCGAGATTCTGACTGGGGACTATTCCCGTAGAATTACTTTAACAGCTTAAGAAGCTTTATTGCAAGCGCCATGTCCCCGACCATCTTCACTCTGCCGGTCATAAACGCACCGACTGGATTGAGTTCACCTTGCATTAATTTAAGCGCGTCACCAGTGCTGGCTTTGATGATCAATTGAGGCTTGGTAAGCTGACCGGTAACCACAGAAACAGTACCGTCATCCACAGTCACACCCCAATTACCGCCGTTATCTCCAGAAAGAGAAAACTGCAGAAGGGCATGAATTCCTTTTGTCTGTTCAAGGTCAATTTGATTGGGTAAATTATTAATAAAATCTGAGAAATTTTCCATATGTTCACCTCAACTTGATTTTACCCTCCGAATTCTTGACAATGAAACCAGAAAGTTATTGTATAATATCAATAGGACAGGAACAAATCTGTCAATCAAGTGTAATAAGGAGAAATAATGGATAAATACGAATGCATCGCCTGTGGATACATCTACGACCCCGAAATTGGTGATCCTACTGCAGATATCGCCCCGGGAACAGCTTTTGAAGATCTGCCTGACGATTGGGTGTGCCCCGATTGCGGCGTTGGTAAAGATCAGTTCGAAAAAATCTAAAATAACATTTCATTCAAAGATCTTGAAAAAGGCGCAAATGCGCCTTTTTCTCTTTCTACTTAAGATTCATGACTTGTTCAAGTAGGATTTGCTTGGTGCACTGCGCGTCTAAAGTAACCCTTGAAAGAGGATGAGCCAGACCGAAAGAGGATCGGAATTGACACAGGGATTGCTAACTTGATTTTCAATTTTTTGGTTGTGAAAATTGAAAAGTGAGCTCAAGGACTTTATTTCCAGCAGTTTTTCTTCCTTTTTATTCTTTTTTGACCAAATTGTATCGAAATTCATTCAGATTTTGTTGTTGCGTTTGGGAAATTGACTTATAATTAGGTCACTATACTCGTTCAAGTTAGGAGGAATATATTATGGCAAGTGTAACGTACGATCATGTTTGGAAAAAGTATGGCGACGTTGTCGCCGTGCAAGATCTCAATCTTGCAATCGAGGACAAAGAGTTCCTGGTGCTGGTCGGTCCTTCCGGCTGCGGAAAAACCACGGCTCTGCGCTGTCTGGCTGGCCTCGAAGAAATCACTGAAGGTGAAGTTCTGATCGGAAACCAGGTTGTCAACGACGTCGCACCGAAAGACCGCGACATCGCCATGGTCTTCCAAAGCTACGCCCTTTATCCCCATATGTCCGTTTACGACAACATGGCTTTCGGGCTCAAGCTGCGCAAGCTTGATAAAGCCGATATCGATCGCCGCGTGCAGGAATCTGCCCGCACTCTCGGTATAGAAGGTCTTCTGAAGCGTAAACCCAAGGAACTCTCCGGTGGTCAGCGTCAGCGTGTTGCTGTTGGTCGCGCTATCGTTCGCGAGCCGAAGGTATTCCTCTTTGATGAGCCCCTATCCAACCTGGATGCCAAATTACGCGTTCAGACCCGTGCTGAGCTCTCCAAACTGCACAAACGCCTTGAAACAACCTTCATCTATGTCACCCACGACCAGACTGAAGCCATGACTATGGCGACCCGTATTGCCGTTATGAATAAGGGTAAGTTGCAGCAGCTGGACACCCCGCAGATGCTCTATGATCATCCTGCCAATCTCTTTGTGGCAGGCTTCATTGGCTCCCCTGCCATGAACTTCTTCAATGGTAAGGTTGTTATGGAAGAAGGTCAGATGTTTGTTGACATGGATACCTTCCGTGTGAAGGTCCCTCAACACGATATTGCTCGCTACGAATCCGTGGTCGGGAAAGATATCATTTTTGGTATTCGCCCGGAAGACATTCACAAGCCCGAATTCGCTCCCCCAGGTATCATCGCCGAGCTGGTTGATGTGACCGTGGATGTGACTGAGTTGATGGGTAACGAAATCTTCCTCTACCTGGTCAATGGAACCCATAGTTTCACCGCCCGGGTCGACCCCCGCACCCAAGCTGAATTTGGCGACAAGCTGCAGGTTGCCTTTAATATGGACAACTTCCACATCTTTGACCCCAGCCTGGACCCTGAGAACCCACCCGTTGTTGGTGACCCGGTTCTTGCATAATACTTTTTGATTCGAAAAAGTGCGCCTTCACCGGCGCACTTTTTGTTTAAGTCAACGATCCTGATCCTGAAAGACGGATTCTGCTCCGCTACTGGTCAGAGACTTGTTTTGGATTAAGAATTTTTCGAACCTATCGACTCTTTCGCTTGTGTGTCACGATCACAAATAACACGCCAACCAAGAGCGCAAAGCCGATCACCAGCACGAATGCATCCCGCCAAAATTCAAATGGGAAAAGACGAATTAGGGTCGAGGATTGTGAAAAAGTCCAGGTTCCGTCCTCGAAAAAGAGGCGATGAAAATAGACAAACAATTGGTCAAAACTGACCGCTAAAAATACTAAAAGTGCACTTAACAGACCCACAGTGATCCAACCACCAGCATTAAAGGCTTTGCGGATGCTATCCCACTGCCGCATGATCACAAACCACAACAAAATTGCGATACTTACTCCTCCTAAAACATACCAGACCGTGGAGGAAATGGTTACAACTTCCTTCACATCCTCCATATGAGTCAACTCATCAGGAGCGAACATCTTTTGCCCGGTCAGATCCTGCAGGTTCTCTAAATACTCTATACCAGCGTCATTAGTCAGGTAGCTGACGGCATAATCCGACCATTTTGTGCGCTCCTGGATCGTAAAACCATATGGATCCTGCGGGAATCCGGCTCGTTTGTACTCCATCGCAGGAAAGGCCGGTGTCATCACCAACCTAACTCCAGTCATGAGCAAAAGGTAGGGGATAAAAATGGCCAGAATAAATACCAAAATCTTGTTGATTTTCATTTTTACCTTCTGTAATGTAAAGTAAACCCTTTACACTAATAATAACCGTTATGACAAATTCCAGGACCTCGATCACGTTCTACACAATCATATCAATAATGACACCAATCCGGTAAGATGTAATTAAAGCAATTTCAAAGTTACGCCAGGTTTGATCAGGTGAAAGAAAAAATGAAAGAAATGCACTCAAAAAATCACAAATCGACAGAATCAAATTCAGAATCTCATTCTACCAATACCGACCATACCTCGTACGATCATTCTCAACATCATGATAAGCAAGTCAGCCAGGAAAAGCATGGATTGGTTATGGCAGAGGATCACAGCCCTATGGACCACAGCCAAATGGACCATGGCGCTCAGGGACGACATGATCTTGGTCACAGTTCACACCATGCTGCCATGATCGAAGATTTCAGAAGACGCTTTTGGGTTGTGTTATTACTAAGTTTGCCAATCATAATCCTTTCTGATATGGTGCAAATGGTATTTGGTTACACCATCTCCTTCCCTGGTTCAAATCTCATGCTGTTTGCGCTCTCCAGTATCGTGTTTTTTTACGGTGGCATTCCATTCTTTAATGGCGCAAAAGACGAATTTATGGAACGCAAACCCGGTATGATGATGCTGATCACTTTGGCAATCACCACCTCATATATTTACAGCACGCTGACTACCTTCTTTATTAAAGGCTCAGAATTTTACTTTGAACTTAGTACTTTGATCCTGATCATGCTTCTTGGTCACTGGATCGAGATGCGATCGCAATTGGGAGCATCCAGGGCTTTGGAAGAATTGATAAAGCTAATGCCAGATACAGCCCACAAGCTTAATCAGGATGGCAGTATTAGCGAAGTCAGCATGCAGGAGCTGATCCCTGGAGACCTCATATTGGTAAAATCTGGCGAAAAGGTACCCACAGATGGGATAGTTGTTGAAGGAGAATCCGCTGTAAATGAAGCCATGCTTACTGGCGAATCTGTTCCGGTCGAAAAGAAACCCGGCATGCAGGTAATCGGCGGTTCTGTCAACGGTAATGGAGTTCTTACAGTGCAGGTTGAACGGCTTGGCAATGAAACCTACCTTGCGCAGGTCATCCAAACCGTCCAGGATGCCCAGGCACAAAAATCGCGCACACAGGGTTTGGCTGACCGCGCAGCGGGTTGGCTTTTTTACATCGCCCTTTTGGCTGGCGCTATTACTTTCATCTATTGGCTGATCAACGGAGAGATCAACTTTGCACTTGAACGTATGGTCACGGTTTTGGTTATTGCCTGCCCCCACGCGTTAGGTCTTGCGGTCCCATTAGTGAATGCTGTTTCCACCTCGATTGCGGCACGTAATGGTTTGCTCATCCGTAACCGAAATCAGTTTGAAGAAGCAAGAAACCTGAATATCATCGTATTTGATAAAACGGGAACGCTCACCAAGGGTGAGTTTGGCATGACTGACCTCATCACCCAGGATGGAATTGACAAAGAACAATTACTCACTATTGCTGGCTCGCTCGAATCCCAATCTGATCACCCCATCGCAGTCGGAATCACCCAAGCTGCCCAGGAGCGCGAATTTACCCTCGAGAAAGTCAGCAATTTTGAGAACCTGACCGGCGCGGGCATTCAAGCTGATCTGCAAGGAAAGACTTATTCGATTGTTAGCCCTGGAGAGGTTGAACGGCGCAACATCCCTTTCGATAAGGCTCGTTTTGAAGAAATTGCCGCTGAGGGCAAAACGGTTGTATTCGTTCTGGAAGAAAACCGTCTGCTTGGGATGATCGCGGTAGCGGATATCATCCGGGATAGCTCAAAAGATATTATTGCCGAATTGAAGCAACTTGGGATTGAATCGGTGATGATCACTGGTGATAATGAAAAAGTGGCGAATTATGTTGGAACACATCTCGAACTTTCCCGGGTTTACAGCCAGGTATTACCTGATGAAAAATTATCGAAGATCCAGCAATTGCAGGAAGATGGCGCAAAAAGAGTCGCCATGGTTGGTGACGGTATCAACGACGCGCCAGCCCTGGCAGCTGCTGATCTGGGCATTGCGATTGGTGCTGGAACAGATGTTGCCATGGAGACTGCGGATGTCATCCTGGTTGATTCCGATCCGAAAGACGTATTGAGCATCATTACACTATCCAAAGCTACTTACCGAAAGACCATTGAGAACTTGCTTTGGGCGGCTGGATACAACATCATTGCGATCCCATTGGCAGCTGGCGTGTTGGCAAGTCGAGGCTTTGTCATCACACCTGCCATTGGTGCTGCTGTGATGTCTCTCAGCACTATCATCGTCGCCATCAATGCCAGGCTGCTGAAGATCGAGTAAAGTGTTGTAAATCTGTCATCGTGAGCCTATATAACGAAGAATCTTGACAGAGGTGGTCAAGATTCTTCGTTCAGTTCGGGATGATAGAAATTCCCGTCAATCCAAATCCCTCACCGGCAGCATCTCGATGTACCCGCGCCAACCCTGCGGTTCGAGCTGCATGCGGGGAGTTAATTCGGGCGCATATTGATAGCCGTATACTTGCGGATTGAATGATCTGATGCGCTCCATGCATAAACCAACAGCTTCCTCAAAGACTCCATCGTCATAGGGCTCACCCTGGAAGACGATCAACTTACAGGGCGGCAGGTCGATAATTTCAAAATTCTCCGGTATTTCACCTATATAATCTGACGGCACTTCCACACCCTGGGCGTAAACGCCCGTTCCTTCAGGGCGCATGTTTTCCGGCAGCCAGAGCCCCACTGGCTCGTATAATGCTTCCTTGATTTCTGTCAACACATCCCAGGCGTCGGATGAGTCATTGTTTTTTCCACAGCCAATTTCTGTGGCATAAGCAAAATAGTCGTTTGCAGCTTGGCTGCGTCTTAATAGAAGTTTCCGGGCTGGGCGCTCGACGATTTGTGTAAAAATCACTGCTGTGTCTTTCATTATAGAATCCTCCATGGTTGAACTATTTCGATCGAGATAACGGTAAGGGATCAGCCATCCCTCGGGTGTCGGACGGTTGGCAAATTTTTTTGGAGATATACCAAAGGCGTTGCTAAAAGCCCGTGTAAAACCTTCGTGGCTGTCAAAGACATAATCAAGGGCAACATCAAGTACTTTTTGGTTCCCTTTCCGCAGAGCGCGGGCTGAAGCTGTCAGTCTTTCACGGCGAATATATTCAAAGGGAGAAAGACCAGTAGCTGCTCTAAAAATCCTGGCAGCATGGTATTGGGAGTAACCAGCTGCCTTAGCCACATCTGCGGCAGTCATCCGCTCATGCAGATGGTTGTGGATATACTTTTCCATATTCTCTACGGCGAAGGTGATCTGTAGATTCTCATAAACCGCGTTTTTGTTTCTCATATTTCAAATTATAAGAGCGTATCGGGCAATTTTCTTGACTTGCAGTGCTGAGAATCGGATCTGGTTTTCTGGTTCAGATTTTCCATCGAATCTCTTTCAAACAATATTCATTGGTAAAATATCTCAACAAGTAAAAATAGCCTGATTTTAGGAGATTTTAATGACCTACGATGTCATCATTATTGGCGGTGGTTTGGCAGGGCTTACAGCAGCAAGCCTGCTGGCAAAAAGACAGCTCAAAGTAGCAGTAGTCGAAAATAGTTACAATCCTGGCGGTTCGTGCGGGGTTTTTAAGCGAGGTTCGGTTACCTTTGATAATGGAGCTGCCATGTTATACGGCTTTGGACCGGCAGGTTTCAATGTCCATCGCTTCGTGTTCAATTGCCTGGAAGAACCAATCGATGTCATCCAACATGACTACCTCTATACAGTCGTTTTTAAGGGTCACCGAATTCCATTTTGGCTGGATGTGGATAAATTTGCCGATGAACTTTCCAAGATCTTTCCGTCCGAATCAGAGAACATCCAACGTTTTTATCGGGATATGTCCACAATGTATCGCCACGTTATGGTGGAATCACCTAACTACACCACTCCCGACGAAACCGACCCAAAAGCAGGGTTGAAAAACCTGCTGAAACATCCTGTGTCTTACGCCAAATTTCTTGGTTACCTGAACAAGACTGCCAAAAGTCTGCTCGAAAAGTATTTTTCTGATCCTGAGATATTCAAATTCTTCGATAAACTAACCTCCACCTATTGTTATGCTACAGTGGAGGAAGCCCCGGCTATCCTGGCAGCCGTCATGTTTGTTGATAACCATCTCGGCGGGAGTTATTATCCTGCTGGCTCCACCCTTTTCCTGCCTGGCAAGCTTGAAAAAGTGATAGAAGAAAACGGCGGAGACATGCTGCTCGGTCACCAGGTGACCTCCATTCTGTTCGATGGCGGCAAACCCGTTGGTGTGCAATTGGAGGATGGCAGAAAACTGCACGCCTCTGACTTGATTTATGCTGGCACCGTCTGGAACCTGTACGAAAAGCTGATCGACCCCCAATACTCCACCGAAGCACGGCGAAATTGGGCTAAAAGTCTTGTCCCCACCTACCCCAGCGTCGTGCTATATTCTGTGGTCGACCGCAAGGTTATTCCTGAAACCACTCAGCCAATCGAAATGTTGGTAGGCAACCCGGACCAGCTGGACGAGAGCGAGGTTACCGCCTACATCCTCAGCATCGACGACCGCACGCTTTGTGATGAAAATGAACACACTGTTCTTGCCATCGGACCCACCTTCGAAAATTGGGACCAAGCCGATCCGGAAACCTATCAGCTGATGAAGAAAAATGAGCAAGCCCGCCTGATCTCCGTCATGGAAAAAAGATTCCCAGGCTTCTCATCCGCTGTACGATATGCAGAAATTGCCACGCCTAAAACGATTGAACGATACACGATGAAGAATGGCGGTGCTGTGGCTGGACCCAAACAGATGTTGGGGCAACACATGTTCAAGCGTCTGCATACACGCAGCGAGTGGGACAATCTTTTCTGTTGTGGTGAATCGACCGTCATGGGCACCGGAACGCCAACTGTCACAACTTCCGGTTTGTCAGCAGCCAATGCGCTTTTGAAGAAACTGGGCATGCAGCCTTTCGTTTATCAAACTGACATGAAGAATTACGTCAATATCGTAGAAAAGCCCTTTACGAATGAGATGCTCTACTCTTCATATCCCGAGAAGGAACAAAAGATCATGCGATTGGCAAGGCAATGCCGCTTTTGTGAGCAGCCATCCTGCACCAAGAACGCTTCAACTGATGTGCGTGGGATCATGCGGCGGGTCACGGCTGGCAATTTTGTCGGCGCAAAAAGAGCCTGGCTTAAAGCTCCTGCTGACTCAGCCACACTCGAGGTATTTGAGAATAATTGTATTTGCGCGGTTGAAGATGAAAATGGAATAGCAATCAGGGAAGTTGTTTCGTTTTTATCTGAGGTGTCTTCTTAATAACAAGACACGATGACTGACACTCAAAAAGGTTGAACTATTACTGTTAAACACAAACGAGGAGATAATTGTGAATCTCCTCGTTCTGCTCAGGCTGGGGGCACTGGAGTCGAACCAATACATACGGATTCAGAGTCCGCTGTCCTGCCATTAGACGAGCCCCCACTAACGAAACAATAGTTTACCAAGTTTCATGAATTCTATCAAGGGTTTATTGGAAATAGAGTGTGCGTGGGTCAGCACATAGTATACACTTTATGAATCGAGGGTATGAGAGATACCGCACCAGGTGTCTGGAGCTTTGGGGATTACCATATGAGGACATTGAGGTGCAAATTGATAAAGGATATCATCCGCTTAGATTACCAAGAGTTGAGACGAAGCAGCCCGATAGCAGCCAGACAAGCGATCCTGCAGATACTCAAGGCCCATAAAGGCAACGTGAGCCAAACCGCTCAGGTATTGAACATTAGTCGGGCAACCGTCTATAAAGCTATCAGGAAGAAAGAGGCAGGAGATCTGCATGACGCCTCCAGAGCGCCAAAACACGTGCATAACAAGACCAACAAGAAGCTTGAAGAACGAGTCCTGGAAATCCACAAACAAACAGGGTTTGGTCCTGTGCGGATCAAAGAAGAGCTGGAGGAAGTAGATGATCTCTATCTGTCCCCACACACCATCCGCAACATCATCAGACGCAATAAGTCTAAGGGAAAGAAACAGCGCTCAGCCAATAAAACCGAGCGTCAGTTTGTCGACTGGTACTCGGCCAAAGCCTTTGAAGTGGTCCAGATTGACCTGAAGTATATCGTCGACCAAAAAGCGCTCTCCATGGAACAGATCCATCACATCCACACCAGGAATTTACCCCGCTATCAATGGACTGCCATTGATGTGAACTCCCGTTTCAGGCTGATGGCATATTCCTATGAGAAGACCTGGACCAACGGTTTGGCCTGGTTTTTATGGGTTCTTTCCTGGCTGAGAAGCCATGGCGTGACTTCCCATGTCGTTTTTACTGTCGACCGCGGTGAGGAGTTTGGGGGGAAATCCTGGTTGAAAGTGCACGAACTCAAAAAACTGCTGTCTGACTTCGGTTGTTCCTTTGTCCAGAACAGGGCCGGACATCCTGAGGAGAATCCTCATATCGAACGCTCTCATCGGACCGATGACGATGAGTTCTATATCCCCCGCATTCTCTCGATTGATTCACCCAAAGATTTCTTCTTTGAAGCAATGAATTATCTGTATTACTACAATGTGCACAGGCGGCACTCTTCTCTCGGTCGCCTGCCCCCTTACAGCTATTTATCTAAGTCAGTCACGGGTTTGGATGATAAAATCAAATTCATTCCACCCATCTTCCTTGACTATCTCGCGGTTCAACTCGGCGATTGGTGTGGATACCATCTGCTGGCTTCTCACCTTATTGGAAATAGAGGATGAACCCACCCCCTTTCCCCCTCCCAGGAGGGAGTGAAAAACCAACCAGTTCTAATATGATGCCTTTTACCTGCTTCCAGCTCCCTGATGCTTGTCCCCTGTTCCCTATTTCCTGCCTGCCCTGGGTAAGGGTTCCCTGCTAGTAATTCCCTGTTTCCAGTTCCCTGTTACCTGTTCCCTGCTTTGGTTGGCTGCGCATGTGTACATTCTCCACCAAGCCGATACCCAATAGCATCGACACTAACGAACTACCACCATAACTGATAAAAGGAAGGGTCAATCCTGTAACGGGTAGCAGGCGGAGATTAACGCCTACATTGACAATCGTTTGAAAGCCCATCAAAACCCCGAATCCATAAGCGATCAAGGCTCCGTAGGCATCCGGGGCATCCTGGGCTACTTTGAAACAACGTACAATCACAAAAACCAAACCGGCAATAACAAGTACGGTTCCAACAAAACCAAATTCATTCGCCAAAACGGAAAAGATAAAATCGTTGTGTCTGATCTTCAGGAAGCGCAATTGCACCTGGCTGCCCTGCCCATAACCATTGCCAAACCAACCGCCTGCGCCGATACTGATCAGTGCCTGTTCAACATTATAAGTTTCACCGTGCCTTGCGTTCTCATCAGGCTGCAAGAAATTGGTGATACGCGCTTTCTGGTAATCTGCCAGGTAAGGAAAATCGAGCGCGAAAGAGACAAGCAAGAAGAATGCCGCTGCTCCCGCCATGATCAGGATGTATTTGGTCTTCAAACCACTGATCCAGAGCATAGCCGCCCAGATCACAAAGATCACAATGCTGGTACTCAGATTGGGCTGAAGCAGGATCCAGGTGACGATTCCGAGGGTGATGAGAAGGCTGCGCCCGATCGTCAGCCAATTATTGATCCGCTCGATGTTGGCGGAGAAATAGCTTGCCAGAGACAAAATTATGGCAATTTTTGACAGCTCAGCCGGCTGAATGGTAACCAAGCCCGTTTCCAACCATCGGGCTGCACCAAACCTTTCGCCGCCCATTACAAAGACTATCAGCAACAGGATGCCCACGAAAAGATAAAAAGGCTTGCTTAAAGTGGTCCAGACATGGTAATCGAAGGCAGCTACCAAAAACAGAACAACCAGCCCAATGCCCAAAAAAACTGCCTGACGTTGAGGATGTTCTTCGAGCGTAGGGTTGCCAGCAATGGCAGAGCTGATCAACGCGACTCCAAACACACATAAAAGCAGCACAACTGCGAAAAGCAGAAAATCAAAGCGCTGCCAGATTTTCCGGGTATTCATCAGATCAATCTCCGGGGTAAGACGCTGCGAATTTCCACACCGTTCTCATCCTTGATTATTACCAGTCCATTTTGTTTGCGAAGTTTTGGTGGGATTTCCAATTCTTTGCCTTCCACCATTATTCGACCATCCACGATTTTTAGCAAACGCACCTCTATAACTTGATGCGAATCAGCAGAAACAGCAGCGATCCCATGTAGAGTGCCCCATAAAATTAGCGAACCCTTCACTTCCAACTCAGCATCATGGGGAATATCACCAATCAGCAATAAATCGCCATGATGTTGAAAGCGTTCGCCCTCAGCCAGACTTCTGGACAGACAAGCAATGTTATCCAGGCTTTCTATTTTCGCAGTTTCTGATAATTGATTCTCAACAGGTTTTTTGTTGGGATCCGGAAGCGAGGTAGGAAAACCATGATACTCTGCTGCTTGCCGGGTCTTTTCAGAATTGCTCAGGATCGTCCATAAGCAAACGCCTTCGTCAGCCAGGTCTTTTAGTAATTTCAAAACTTGCTCTCCAGACCAATCGGTGGAGCCCACATCCAAAGCAATTCTTCCGCCTTTGAAAAAGCGTTCTTGTGCCTGGATGCGCCCAACCAGAAGATCACGCTGCTGATACCAAGGCACAGAAGGCAGTGTTATCAAGACTCCTCCATGAATACCTTTGACCTGTAGATCCAGCTTATTCATTCGCTAATTACCTGTCTGAAGACCTTCCAGCTCAGCATCAATGGCTTTGAATTCGAAATAAGCATCGATGATCTTCCGAACGATCGGACCAGACACTGTTGAACCTTCACGACCATTATAGATGAAAGATACGACCACGATTTCCGGATCATCATAGGGTGCATAACCTGCAAACCAGGCATGCGATGGCCACGACCCGGGAATACATAAGCCTTCGCGGTTTGCCCAGTCGTCGCAATATTCAGCCGTACCGGTTTTACCGGCGATACGGTTTTCATCCCCCTCAAATTCGATTTTCGCGGTACCTTCCTGGCTGGTAACCAATTGCATCCCTTCCATCGCAAGGTCAATTACCCACGGTTCAATAGCCTTCACTTCACTGGTTTGGTTATTGCCTTCATAAGTGTGGATCAGCGCGTCCTTGGTAATATCCCAAAGCATTTCAGGCTCAAATGACTGGACCACATTGCCTTCAGAATCCACAGTCTTACCGATCATGCTCAACTGCATGTGCTTGCCGCCATTCACTATGGTCGAAAAGGCATTCATTACTTGCACCGGGGTTGCCAACACGTAGCCTTGCCCAACACCCGCCAGGTAGGTATCACCGGTTGCCCAGTTCTCACCCTGGTTCAAGCGTTTCCAGGTAGGGTTGGGTAAAAGGCCGTCTGCCTCACCTGGAAGTTCAATCCCGGTCTCTTTGCCATAACCGAGAGCAGCACCGTATTCATAAATATTCCAAATTCCCAGTCCGCCATCCTCAACCTCTCCAGGGTAGCCGCCGCTGGTTTTATACCAGTAGACGTTACAGGAATAGCCAATGCCATGTTTGTAATCGACAGAACCATGCCCGGCTTTATCGTGGCAAAAGTAGCTTTGCTCCGTGCCGATGTCGCTTTCATAAAACTGTTGGCGTAGCGTAATGGTGGGAGTGCAGTTAATGGTTTGTTCCGGGGTCACAATATCCTCATTCAGCACACCTAAGGCAGGAACCATTTTAAATACGGAGCCTGGTGGCAATTCTGAGGAGATGGACTTGTTGACCAGCGGCTTGTTCTCGTCGATACTGAGCTGTGTGTAGTAATCACCAGGAATAAACTGAGTCATCCGGTTGTTCTCATAATTTGGGTAAGAAACCATGAACAGCAGTTCACCAGTCTTGGGATTCATCCCGATAACAGTTCCGGTGGTACTCATCACTTCACCGCGCTCGCGCATGTAAAATTCATTCCAATAGCGCAATTGTTCGATCAGAGCAGCTCGGGCAGCCATTTGCAGACGATAATCGATGGTCAGGTGAATATCTGCGCCGGGCACAGCCTCAACAGGTTCTTCCACATCCCGAACAACTTCACCACCGACAGTCACCTCGACCACCCGGCGACCATTCGTTCCAGCCAAAATGTCCTGCATGGAATTCTCGATACCCATGTAGCCAACCTTGTCACGTCCGGAAACAAATCCGAGATCAGTGTAGTAATCGAGCAATACTTCAGGGATTGGACCTAAAAATCCAATAATCTCAGCAGTTTGCTCACCGGTTGGGTATTCACGGACAGATTCAACCTCAATTTCAATGCCGGGCCAATCCATTTTCTTTTCTTCAATGATCATGGCAGTTTCTTTGCTCAGATTACACTTCAAGCGGGTGGCTTGAAAAGGCCATAGGCTCTCGGCAATCTCAACGATCTGAAAAATGCCCAGGTTGGTGTAACAGGGGGAAAAAGCGCTGGCTGTCAGGTCATTCACTTCGCCCTGGTTGACTGGGATGCCGACCAACTGGCTCAACTCATCGAAAATCTCCCGCACTTCGCCATCCGAATCCGGCAGCTCCGCAGGTGTGACTGTGACATTATATTGAGCGGTGTTCCGAGCCAACACAACTCCGTTCCGATCATAAATCATCCCTCTTTGGGTGGGAATGCTGATCACGGTCGTACGGTTATCTTCAGCCTGGGCAGCGTAAGTCGCGCCTTCAATGATTTGATAGTTGAAAAGTTGGGCCGCATAATAAACAAAAACTGCGGCGATGATCAGGTAGATCCATCGGAATCTTCCCATATTAATGGTAGGTTTTTTGTATTCCTGATTATTCATGCTTCAACTCCTTTCGGAAAAGCATAGACACCAATCTCTCGAACAATGGCGTGGATCGGGATCGCGAGCAGCATATTAAGAAGAACGGATGGAAATGCCACTTCAACCAGAGCGTCGCTGAAGTTCAGATCGACCTGGATGACAAACAGATAGCCCATGCTTAATATTAGCTGGAGCAAAGTTGCTGCAAAAGTTAGTACCAACATGCTCAATAACGGCGATTGCATCAATCTGGCTTGGAATAGTTTGCTTACCCTGAAAACAAAGAGAGATACCACTATTGGAATATACGCAGGTAAGGCTGAGATCGAACCCGCAATGCCAGCCATGACAATCACCAACAGCCAAAGTTGTTTATTGCGATCGTGCAAACACCACGCAACAACAAAGAGCAGAACGATGTCAGCGCTGCCTGACAGAATTTTCCATTGGCTAAAAATGCTCATTTGGAGAACAGCAGTAAGCAGAAAACCTGTAAATCCAATCAGATATGACCACATTGCGACCTCAGGGAACCAGGGGTGAGATGTCCACCGAGTTAAAGTTAGTGATAACCAAAACCGCACTCAAGTTAGAAAAATCCACTACTGGCTGGACTGAACCCGTTTGAAAAAGAACATTTTGTTTGGATTGCATGGTCAGAACCTGCCCAACAAAAATGTTGGGAGGGTAGGTTCCACCAAGACCTGATGTCATGAGAATATCGCCAATTTGCACTTCGCTGTCAACTGGAACCATATCCAGGCTGATTTCGCCGGTAACTGAACCACGCACCAATCCTTCAACTCCAGCCGTCTGAAGCTTAACGTTGACTGAAGAATTGGCATCCGTAATTAATTGAATTCTGGAAGCATCGGAGATCAAGGCGTCAATCCGACCCACCAAACCCTGCTGGGTTACTACCGGCATACCGTGCCGCAGCCCGTCATTACTACCCTTGTCGATGATGATGTACTGCAAGAACGGGCTTATTTCACGCCCAATCACTGTAGCAGCCACATATTCATGTTCCGGATTTGTTCGGGCAAAATCGAGCAATGTATAGAGGATATCAGACTGAGCCAGGTTTTCCTGTAGTGCCACGATTTCGCTTTGCAGCATGGCAACCTCGTTTTCCAGCTGTGCGTTCTGAGCTCTCAGGGTTGCCATATCCCGTGGTGAGTTAAAGAAATCGCTGAATGCAAGGTAACGTTGGGATAACCAGCTTTGTGCTGAAATAAGTGGACTGACTGAAAAACTAAAGACTGGAGTCAAATACCCTGAGATCGCCAGAAAAAGGACACCTGCAACCACCATGATTATGATCAGGTTGCGCAAATTTTTTGGTGTTAACAGTTTATTTATCATAACAGGATCGACCGGAAGTCCGATCGTTTAGTTTAGGCTGGTTGAGTGCTCGAGAAAGGATCCCGCTCGATACCGACCAATAAGTTTTCGTACAGGTCCATATCATCCAAAACCATTCCACAGCCACGCGCTACGCAGGTCATTGGGTCTTCCGCCACCCAAACCCGGACATGGATTTCATTCGAAAGACGATCAGCCAAACCCTGGAGTTGGGATGTGCCCCCAGCCAGACAAATGCCATTATCCATCAGATCTGCCAGAATTTCTGGCGGGGATTCATCCAGGGCATCTTTGACGGTATCTACAATCACTTGCACCGAAGGAGCCAGGGCTTCACGGATCTCCACAGAGGAAATTTCAATTGACTCAGGTAAACCCGTGATCAGGTTACGCCCGCGGACATCGACAGTTTTTTCCTCTTTGAGCGGGTAAGCGGAACCAATGGCAATTTTCACTTTTTCTGCCATCTGGTCGCCAACAAATAGATTGTATTTGCTGCGGACATATTCGATAATATCCTGGTCAAGTTCATCGCCGGCAACGCGCAGCGAGCGCGATATTACAACACCACCACCAGCAATAACCGCTACTTCCGTCGTTCCGCCGCCAATATCCACGATCATATTGCCGGTATCTTCCTCAATTGGCAGACCCGCGCCAATGGCAGCAGCTGCAGGCTCATGGATCATGAAGGCTTCGCGGGCACCGGCAGCCATGGCAGCGTCATAAACCGCTCGTTTTTCTACCTCGGTCGCGCCGGAAGGAATGCCTACCACTACGCGTGAATATGGGAAAAGGACAATGCTGTTCTCATGCGCTTTGCTGATGAAGTATTCAAGCATTGCCTGGGTAATGTCATATTCAGAGATAACACCGTCGCGCAGCGGTCGTAATGTGACCATGTTGGCGGGCGTGCGCCCAACCATAGCCTTGGCAGCTGCGCCAATCTTTTCAGGTTCTCTTGTGCGTTTGTTGATTGCTACCCAGGAAGGCTCGTTGATAACAATGCCCTTACCTCTGACGTTAACCAAAGTATTCGCAGTACCCAGGTCAATTCCCAGATCCAGCGACAGCAACCCCAGCAACCATTTTATCGGGTTGAAAAAAGCCAAATTTTTATCTCCATCTATCGAAGAGTTTTCTTCAAATGTATTGGCAAATTATAACATAGTGCAAATTTCTGATCAGGAGTTAAGCAGTTTCCTTCTCAATCAACCATGTGCTATGAGCTATCCACAATAAGTTTTTGCCTAACTCCATTGCTCAATCACCTGATACAATCAATACACAAGCCGAATTTAAAGACGGAGCCACATGAACGAAACATTCAGCCTCTACCGATTACAGCAACTCGATACACAAAGGATCCAACGACTTAAGAGAATAAAGCAGATTGATCAGATTGTTGCCTCTGATAAAGCCGTCCTAAAAGCCCAGGCTATTGTTCAGAGAGCAGCTGATGCGTTAACTGAAAGCGATAACAAGCTTGAAGAGCTGCGAAAAAAAGTGGAAGAGAAAACTCTGAAACTGAAATTGACTCAAGCCAAACTATTCGGTGGAAAGATTAGCGCAACCAAAGAGCTGCAGGACCTTCAGGCGGAAAGTGAAGCCTTGCGCAGAACGATTAAAACATTGGAAGATGAGCAGATGAAGCTGTTGGAAGGTAATGAGTTATGCCAGGCTCAAAAGAAAAAAGCTGAGGGTGATTTGCAGCAGTTACTCAACCGAAAAGCCTCTGAGAATTCCCTTCTGCTCGGTGAACGAGAAAAACTGAAAAGCCAATTGCCCAAAATCAACGCCCAACGCGAAGCCCTGAAAAGCCAGTTGAACGGCAAGCTGCTTGACGAATATGAAGCACTCTTTAGGAGCAAGGGGGGCGTCGCAGTAGCTGAAATCTTTGATGAAAGCTGCAAAGCCTGCGGCGTCGAACTTTCACCCACCGATATTCAGCAAGCCGCCAACCCAAACATCATAACGAAATGCAAAAGCTGCGGAAGGATCTTGTATAAGAATTAATTCAAACCTTGTTGATGTGCAAGTTTCTCAAGACTATCTTCTGATACCGACAGACTTTACTAAAACAAAACTCCACAACCTGGGGAAGTGGAGTTTCAACATAATCACTGGTTTTTTAGTTCTGCTTCGGCATCCCAGGATACTTTGGTGTGTTCTGTCCGTAGTACTTGAAGACGTCGACCGCTTGCTCGACTTGATCATCCGTCAACATTGCAACGTTTTCTCCAATGGATCTTGCAATGGCGTAGGTCTTGGCAGCTTCTTCTAAGTAAACACAAGCGTATAAAGCCTGTTTCAGCGATTCTCCCACAGCAATTACACCATGATTCTTCAGAATGACAGCCAACCGACCATTCAGGTACTTGATTGCTTCAATGCCCATTTGTTCCGTTGCTGCTGAAGTATAGGGAACTACTTTAACCGAGCCACGAACGGCATTAGCCATCGTGGTCAGATTACATGGAAGTTCGTCTGCAACAAGACCGACCGCTGTAGCATAAGGTTGATGAGTGTGGATAACCGCTTTAATTGATTCATCTGACCTAAAAATGTGCAGCAGAGCACCTGTGTCAACTGAAGGTTTTCGATTTCCCTCAATAACATTGCCATCAAGATCAACCACAAGAACATCGTCTTCAACCATATCTTCATAGATCATACCAGAAGGGGTGACAAGCACTTGATCACCAATTCGCATACTGATATTTCCACCAGAAAGTGCAATTAGCTCATAACGATCCAGTGTGATACCTGCTTTTATGACTTCATTTTTTTCTTTTTGATACATTGCTTGCCTTCTTTTTTTGGAACTGTTTGTTATGTGTATTAATAATTGCCTTCATCTCATCAGGGTGAATACGTTCTTCAATCTTTAATAACTGCTGTTCGAGAATCTTTGGATCGGAATAAACCTTCAACTCTATCCAATATTTACTTCTTTTTCCAGAATTATCTTTGATACGGATAAACTGGGTGGCTTGCATCCGAAATTCCTTGATCAGAAATTCAGTCAGGTCGCTGAAGAGGAATTCACGTTTCTTACCCGCTCCTTCAAAGCGGATCCTATCAGGCAGGATCGAGATCATCTCTGGCGTGCTCCGGCTGATCAACAACCGGTAGAAAGAGTAAATACAAACAATCCCGACCAAAGCCCAAAGTATTCTAATGGAAGTTAAAGTCGTGATGTATTTATAGATGCAATAACCGAGGGCAAACAGTGATACCATGCCCTCCCCATACACTCTTGAACGATAAAGCTTTGGGTCATGGCGAAAAGTTGTGGGCATGGTATCAGAGTTTAACATTTAGATTATTCCACTGTTGATTCTGCGCGGAATGCAGCAGCTTCTTTGAGGATCCTGGCACGGTTCCAGATAGCCAATGCAATTGAGCCTACGGTGATTAAAGCTGTACCGATGATACCCAAGCCGTTCAATCTGACAATACCCCAGGTTAGCGGGTTAGCACCGTCCACAATACTGGAAACCATAGAAGCACCAGTCGGCATTGCAAATTGTGCATCGATGGCAGCCTGTGTAAACAGAGGTGCCAGGTTTGTCGCGATCAGGAAACCTACGGCCAACACTACGATACCGACCAGTAAAGCACGGAAACCGTTACCGCGAACAATAGGGGTAATTAAGACGAACATCCAGGGGATGGTAGCAAGATCACCAAACGGCAGGACCTTGTTTCCAGGGAGAATTACAGCCAGGAAAACAGCGATCGGAACGAGAATAAGGGCAACAGTCAGGGTAATAGGATGACCAATGCCAACCGCGGAATCCAGTCCGATGTAGATCTGACCGCGATTCTTGAAGCGTTTCTTGATCATTTCAGTAGCTGCATCGGAAATTGGAAGCAGACCTTCCATAAGCAGGGCAGCCATTTTTGGAATCAGGACCAGAACGGCACCCATGGTCACACCAAGCAGAAGGATGTCCTTGAAAGCATAACCTGCAAGAGCACCAATTGCCAAACCAAGAATAGTACCAATTAGAATCGGCTCACCAAATACACCAAACCGCTGCTGGGCTTTTTCGATGTTGAAGTCAATCTTGTTTAAACCAGGAATGACATCAATAAGCTTGTTAATCACCCAGGCAATGGGGGCATAGGCAGTCGAGAAACCGTGTGGTAAAGAAATACCGGGCATGTCCAGGCTTTCTTGCACCAACGGAGCGGTGACATCACCAAATACCAGGATGATGATCATATTGACAACGGCTGCAAGGACACCAAGAGGAACGCTATTTGTCAGAATTGCGACTAAGGCGCCAGTAAAGGCAAAATGCCAGTAATCCCAGATGTCGACATCAACAGTTTGGGTTGTGTTCGTCAATAACATGATGATATTAACAAGCAGACCGACCGGGATGATGATCAGACCGACTGTTGAAGCAAATGAAATTGCTGCAGCCGCAGGCCAACCAACGTCGATGATGGATAACGCAAAACCAAAGCGATCAACCATTTGCGACACTGCGGGACCGAGGTTGCCTGTCAAAGCTCCAATGACGAGATTCAAGCCAATGAAGCCTACGCCAACAGTCAGACCTGCACGCAGAGATTTACCAAATTTTGCACCCAGAGCCAGGCCGAAGATTGTAATGATAATCGGCATCATGACAGACGGACCGAGTGCTTGAATATAGTTAAAGATCTTTAAAACAAAATCCATGATATTCTCCAATTATGATAGGGTGGGTTAGGAATCCATGAGCTTGTAGACTTCTTCCATGGTCTCTTCAATTCCAATCCCAGTGAGAAAAGCCGTGCCTCTAATATAGGGGCAAGCCACGCCTTGAGGTTTCATGCTGGTTGCTACACAAAAGTCATATTGGGAAGACTTTTGAGGAACTTCCGAAACTCGACATTGCTCAATTTTGTATTGTCCAGCATAACCTTTTGCGTTCAAATGCTGTTCTAACTTGGATCTCGCGATAGTAGAGGTTACAATTCCCGATCCACAAGCTAATAAAATTCTTTTCATTTCAAAATTTCCTTTCTGATTTACCAACTAAAAAACTATTTTCTAAATTCGTTCAATATTACCATCCTTTCTTTTTCTACAATCAAATTTGGGATAATGAAATTGGATGACTCATTTCTCCTTCATTAATTGCGATTCAGTTATCAGATGAAAATCAAATAATGACTGATAACTTCAAAAAAATATCTCTACACTTTAGTCTTTACTTTAATTCTCACCTTAAGTGGATACTGATAGCTGTCACATAAGTGTAGAAACACAGGATTGCCTGATTTACAACGGCTGCTATTCCGTGTAACTTGTTGAGTAGATTGATTCAAATCTTAACAAGCTTGGTCAAGCAGGCTAACATGTTCAATTGTTAAAGGTGCAAAATTCGAAAAACTGATCTACGTCAACCGGTCCTACTCGACTCCACCGAAGTCGCTTTCCACCAATTCTTTCAATGCTGCTAATGCCTCCTGAGCATCCTCTCCCTCAGCAGAAAGTTGGATGGTAGAGCCATTAACCGCTCCCATACAGAGCACTTTAATGATACTTTTAGCATTTCCCTTCATTTCACCATGCCGGATGGTGATGGTTGACTTGAACTGGGCGGCAGTTTTCACAAATAGTGTTGCTGGACGGGCATGCAGTCCAACCGGATGGGTAATTGTCAATGTAATTTCGTTCAGATTCTGCCTTACGTCCTCTTCTGATTTTGCCTTATTCTCAGCACGAACGCCTGCATTGAGCTTCTCGTCCAGCATCTCAGACATCTTTGCGTGATCCTTGGTAACTCCCAATGCAGCCAGGTATTCCTTGTCAGGGATAATTTCCATCAGCTGTTGAAGCATGACCATAACCTTGTCTTTATCTGGAACGGCAAGCATAAGAATGATGTTGACGTCAGTCGGTGTATTATCCGGATCACCCATGATACAAAATTGAACAGGCTTTTCCAGAATTCCCACGGCAACTGCTTGCTTATTAACATGGATTGCATCAGTGTGAGGAATTGCAACGCCGATTTCACCGGTAGGTAAGCCTGTGGCATATTCTGCCTCGCGAGCCAAAATTGCTGGAATGAAACTTTCTTTCACATAGCCGTTATTTAACAACAAGGTACCAAGCTGAGTTAGGGCTTCTTCCTTCGTGTCAGCTTGCAAAGGCATCAACAGATTCTCTTCGAAATACCATAATTCCTGTTCCATAAAGTTCCTTTTTTTCTCGCTCATTCTTACATCCAAACTGGATGTAAATCACAATTTGGCTATACCCAAGCTTGATTCCCGATGATAGCCAACACTCACCTTAGTAAATGATCATGTCTGGATTTTCAATGACTCTTACCAAGTCAGTCAAAAATTGAGCACCAACAGCACCGTCAACAACGCGATGGTCAACGCTGAGAGTCATCGACATCATAGGTCTCACTTCGATCGTATCATTCTCGTCTACCACCACTGGCGTGCGGACTGTTGAACCAACTGCCAGTATGCCAGTTTGAGGGGGATTGATGATCGCAGTGAACGATTTTATTCCGAACATCCCCAGATTTGAGATCGTGAAGGTGCCTCCCTCCACTTCTTCGCGTGTCAAAACACCATCACGCGCTTGCTTAGCAAGGTATCGTATATTTTCGTTGATGTCAGCTACGCCAAGCTGGTCTGCCTGTCGGATGACTGGGACAACCAAACCATCAGGTACTGCTGTCGCTATTCCAAGATTGACGTCATCCCAGAGCTCTATTCTGTCTTCCACTAAGGATGCGTTCAAAAAGGGGTGACGTTTTAAGGTCCACGCTACTAGTCTGGCAAGATAAGCTGTGATTGAGATAGGGCTGAGACCAGTCTTATCATTAAGCTTATTCATGCGCTTCCGGCTTTCTTCAACTCGGCTCATATCCACTTCGACTGTCAGATAGATATGGGGTGAGTTTTGATAGCTGGCTGTCAAGCGTTCCGCAATTCGCTTTCTCTTCCCCACCAAAGGAATGGAGCTTTCAGCTATTGACGGAGCATTCTTTGATGCGAGCGAAGATCCTTGTGATTTTGAAATCTGGGTAGCGCTAGTAGCAGCCTCAACTACGTCCAATGATTGAATTCGTCCGCGAGGTCCGCTTCCACTCAAACTTGCCAGTTCGATTTCGTTTTCTTTGGAAATCCGTCTGGCTGCTGGAGTGGCAGCCACTTTCCCCAAAGGTGCTGGTTGAGGAGTAGCAAGATAATTTTCTATATCAGTTTTTGTGATCTTTTCGCCCTTGGATTGAACTTTGGTCAAATCGATTTTCATCGAACTGGCCATTCTTTCCGCAACCGGTGTCACACGCAGGCTTGGAGTGGTGTCGCCAAGAGCCTGGTCTGAATCGGACTGTACAACTGATCCCTGAGAAGATTCGTTCACCATGGGTAACTCAGCTAATGATTCACCTTCCTTGAGAATGTACGCGACCACCTGCGTTACCGGAGCTTCTTCATTTTCATGGTAAAGGATCCCCACCAGAGTGCCGGTTTCAGGCGCTTCAATATCACTTGTGATCTTGTCGGTTTCTACTGATACAACCGCCTCACCCTTGGTAACCTTTTCGCCTTCTTTTTTCAACCATTCAATGATCGTAACCACTTCCTGGTCCATATCCATTTTTGGCATAATAAATGGTGTTGGCATGTTACCTCTCTCTAATAAGCATTTTTGATAATGGCACGAATTTCAGCCTCGATATCCGCTTCCTGAGGCACAGCTGCCGCTTCCAGTAACCGGTTATATGGAATAGGGCAATCTTTACCAGCCAACCTGCGCATCGGCGCATCAAGATAATCAAAAGCATCGCTTTCACACACCGCGGCAAAAACTTCGCCTGCCCAACCACCGGTTTTGGTAGCTTCATGAACCACCAGGAGTTTGCTGGTCTTTTTAACGGATTTTATGATTGTGTCAGTATCCAGTGGACGTAATGTTCGTGGATCAATAACTTCAACACTTATGCCTTCAGCAGCTAGTTTTTCTGCTACGTTCAGGGTCTTATTGACCATGATTCCGGATGTGACGACGGTAAGATCTGTACCTTGCCGTTTAACTTCTGCCACACCCAAGGGAATGGAATATTCACCTTCAGGAACTTCACCCTTCACTTTATAAAGTAATTTGTGCTCAATAAAACAAACGGGGTTTGAGTCACGGATGGCACTGATCAAGAGACCTTTGGCATCATTTGGACTGCTGGGAGCCACGACCTTGATGCCAGGAATGGTCATAAGAATGTTTTCCAAGGATTGAGAATGCTGTGCTGCTGCACCTGTACCCGAACCGCCTGCCATACGGATCACCATCGGTACGGTAGCTTTTCCACCAAACATGTAGCGAGCTTTGGCAGCCTGGTTCATGAGAGGCTCCAATGCAAGCAAAATGAAATCCATAAACATCATCTCAGCAATGGGTTTCATACCCACCATGGCAGCGCCGGTAGCTGCGCCAACAATTGCCAGCTCAGAAATTGGTGTCTCCAGGATTCTATCTGGTCCAAACTCATCCAACATACCCGCGCTCACACCAAATGCTCCACCATAAGTGCCGATATCTTCTCCCATCAAGAACACAGTATCGTCACAACGCATTTCCAAGACCATCGCATCGCGGATGGCTTCACGATAAGTAATCTCAGGCATAGACCCACTCCGTTACATCTTTAACATCCGGCTCAGGGGCTTCTTCAGCAAATTTGACTGCTGCATCGATTTCCTGAACAGATTCTTCATGTATTTGTTTAACCAATTCGACCGTTAAGATATCAGCTTTGAGAAGCAGACCTTCCATTCGATCGATAGGATCCTTGACCGTTTTCCAGTACTCGATCTCATCCTTTGATCGATATAGATTACGATCACTTTTTGAATGACCAAAGTAGCGATAGGTGGTCGCTTCAATAAAGAAAGGACCATTCCCAGACCGAATACTTTCAACAGCCTTTTTTGCATGCTCATACATCGCTAACACGTCATTGCCGTCTACTAAAAAATAGGGAATGTCATATGCAGCTGCTCGATCTCGAAAAGGAGTTTTAGCTGAAACACGCTTTACATTAGCCGACATACCATACTGATTATTCTCACAAAGATAAAATATCGGAAGGTCCCAGATCCTGGACATATTCAGCGATTCGTGGAAGATTCCTTCATTCGCAGCACCATCTCCAAAAAGAGTCAGGACCAGTTGATCTGTTTTTCGTTGTTTTATAGCGATACCAACACCAGCAGCCAACTGCAAACTTCCTCCGACAATACCATTAGCACCCAGGTTATTGGCTGTTACATCTGCAATATGCATTGAACCACCTCGCCCACGGCAGTAACCGGTATCTTTCCCTAAAAATTCTGCCATCATTTTTGCCAGATCTGCACCACTGGCGATAAAGTGACCATGCCCACGATGATGATTGAGCATGTAGTCACTTCTGTTGACGGCAAAGCCTGTTCCGACTGCCACTGCCTCTTGTCCGGCGGAGAGGTGCATGGTGCCATGGACTTTTCCTAAGGCATAAAGCTTATCTGCCATCTCTTCAAAGAGACGTATCTTCAACATCGTTTTGTACATATCAATCATTCGCTCATCGCTTAGGCCAAGTTCCTCGCCTTTCTGACGCGCATCTTCGGTTTGGTTATTATCAAATTCATTTTCTTTCCAGTTCACCATATCATTCCCTTTTTCGTATTACTGTGAAAAGTTCACTCGTTCATAAAATCAAGTACAGCTTTGGCAGTCATCGAATCCGTAATCAAGACATTTATCAAACCACCGGTTAATGCACCTACCAATGGTTTAATTTTGGCAGACCCACCTGCCACTCCGATTCGATTGGGAATCTTGATCAGATTTTCAAATCGTATTCCAACCGTATGATCATTAAATTCAGGGCAGCACATTTTGCCGTTAATATCGAAAAATAGTCCGCAAACATCACCAACCGCTTCACTTGCTTGAATGCTGCTTAACTCACTCTCATTGATAAAGCCAGCTAAAAAGTATGGGGAGGAATCACTGTCTGTGGAACCAATTCCAAGCAGGGCAGTATCTGCCCTGTTACCATAAGCGAGGGCTTCGTGAACATCTCTATTTTTCATCAACATGGAAGCTGCTTGGACTTCGTCTACAAGGTAAGGTGCATTCAGATAGATACCCTCACCATCCAGCTTTTCTTCGAGCCGTCGAACGATAGAAGTTCCATTATATTGATGAAGGCGGGTCCCAACCGCGCCCAATAATTGTACAACCTTGATACCTGACAAAGGATATGGCAGTTTCACTTCATCCACAGTTGCACTGATGGCAGTTCCCCAGGATGTGCCCAGTATGGAATTGCGATGAAGGTTCTTGATCAATATCCGGGCAGCGATTTTGCCAATACTGGTTAAGAGTGGTTGCCCTTCGGGGACTGCAACAATTGCAGCTTGTTTAAGATTGAATTTATTCCTGAAAATATTGGTGAGGTCATTATCGAGATTGTAAGGTCGTTCGATTTGAAACTTTACCAAACCTAATTTCCTGGCCTCGGTAAGCATTCGGGAAACCATAGAACGGGTCACACCCATTTTTTGGGCTATTTCTGCCTGATTTTGATTGTTGACATAGTAAAGCTCGGCAACATCTGCTAACAGATCTATGCGGCTCTGCCTTCTAATTTCTTCAACCATAATATCAGCTCAATTCTCTCATATACAATTCCGAATTTTTGCCATCACTCGCAAGACTAATATTGTGTTCCATCTAAACTCTTTTGATAAAAATTCCTCACCCATAGGCAGGGAAAAATGACTCATGCATTAAAGAAACGCCTATCGGTTTCGTTTATCGTCGCAATTGGTTTTACAAATTTTTCAATAAATACAAACAAATACTTCGAAAAATTTAATTGCGCCAACAAATTCTCCCAGAGTCACAACTTCGCATTCTCTTCAATTTCCAGAATTCCTGAAGGGAAGTCACTTTGCTGGAAATTTGTGAGCCTGAATTTGTTAATGACCAAAAATAAAAGTCCTACTTTTCGTATTATAGCTACTTCGGGAAAGGCGTCAATTGGTTTTTATTAAAATTCACATAAGTGAATACGCTTTGGCGATTCCCCCTAATTGTTGCTGTTTACCACCATAAAAAGGGGTTTTTAGTGAACTTATGGCTGAATGTTGGTTAATTGATAACTCACATATGTGATCATATTGTTTTCAGGAATTATCGGTTTATGGAACTAATACGAACGCATATCCCGGAATGCAACTCTAAAGAGTAACATTGTTGACGAATTTCAAGTTAAAGAAATCTGATAAGTGATCAAACATTCTATTGAGATTTTTTATTGCCAGATGACTATCGCAGTAAAATATTGAAGCGTACTAATGTGAGAACAACCGACAAGTTCATGTTTTTTTTAACATTGAAGGTCGTCCATTATTATCTAGAATATTTGTCCAGAAAATTAATTTAGGGCTTTTACACAAATTGAATTAAAAATCGTGTTAATAACCACTCGACCAGGTTAACCGCCAGGATTGCGACCACAGGGCTGAAGTCGACACCGTTAAACGGCTTTACAAACCTTCGAAAAGGTGCCAGAATCGGTTCAACAATCCGGGCAATTCCTATACGTATGGGCTTGTCAGCGGACATAAACATGGATAAGACCACGTGCAAGAACAATAAAAAGACAACTGAACGGGCTAATATTTGGATAAAGAGAATTATAAATTGCATGGTTCCTCATTCTGTTAGTTTGCGGGGACCCAACAGGCGTTCGCCAATGCGTATGACTGTTGCCCCTTCTTCGATGGCAATTTGGAAATCGGCTGATGTTCCCGCAGAAAGCTGGGTAAGTGCCGCTTTATTGACCTGGTCATTCAAATAGTCTTTCAGCTGTCTAAGTTTGACAAAGTAAGGTCGGCTGTCCTGGGGGTCAGCAAACAAGGGCGGCATCGCCATAAGACCGACCAAATTCAGGCCTTTCAATTGCAACACCTGTTTCACCACCACAATCAGATTTCGCCAATCAGTTTCATCTTTTGCGGCAAAACCCGTCTTGGAGCTTTCGTCACCAATATTGACTTGTAAAAAGGCTTCCAATGGAGCCATGGATTTTGGTCTGAATTGGCTCAGAAGATTCGCCAGTTTCAAGGAATCCAAAGAATGTAGCACATGGAAGTTTTCAGCTACCTGGCGGGCTTTTCGGCTTTGCACATGCCCAACCATTTCCCATCTCATACCCGCAAAATCGCAGAAATACCTCATTTTTTCCAAAGCTTCCTGAACATAACTTTCACCAAAGGCTCGCAGACCGCAATGATAAGCAGCCCCTATCACTTCAACTGGCTGGCGTTTGCTGATAGCCAGGATGGATATTTCATCTGCGCTCCGACCGCTTACCTTGACAGCACAACTGATCTTATGGTTGATATCTGCCAAATTGTCTCTTATTTTTTCCTCAAGCCGTAAAAATTCCTGGTTAGGCATGTGTTCCTTTCGGGGTCAGACTGATGGCAGCAGCAAAACGACCGGTCAGCCCTTTTTCCTTCCGATAAGAATACCATTCGTGCAGGTTTTCAGCAGTACAAAGGTGCGATTGCTCCAACTGTTGGATTCCAGCACTCCTCAGGATCCATTCATTCGCTGCCCAAAGGTCCAGGTGGTAGCCATTGGAAGATTCAGCTATGAAATCAAATGCTTTCTCCCCCCATTTCTTATAAAACTGGCTTCTGACCTCAGCTCCGATCTGATAGCAATGACCACAAATTGAGGGTCCTATACCTACGCGCATCGTTGCAGGGTTACAGCCGTATTGTTTTGCTGCAGCACGAATAGCCACTGCCCCAACCTCGATCAAGGTTCCCTGCCAACCGGCATGTACCAAACCTACTACCTTCTTCTCTGGATCATGGATCATGATCGGGACGCAATCTGCAAAGCGCATGATCAACGTTACATCCGGATTTTGAGTGAAAATGGCATCGCCAGGTTGGTGCTTCTGGTTTTCAGGTCTGGGGGTGTCAGTAAAATGGATCGTGTCACCATGGACCTGCCAAACATCAAAACGACTCTCAAAGGGCATACCGAAGTTTTCGAACAATTTGATGTGGTTGGCACGCACATGCTCAGGGCGATCTCCATTCGTACCTCCCAGGTTTAGCTGACTATACGCGCCCTCTGAGACACCACCCAATCGAGTGTAAAAAGCATGATTTACCAGCTTTGGATCGAAGCTTTCGAAGTGATAGGTTACCAGTCCGCCGTTTTCTTGCCGATACATATCAATTTCCCTTCAATGTCACTGATAGCGTCTTATTGGTCTGTTTCTTTTCGTTGATGATTTCTTCGATGGATGGCAGACCAAACCAGGCTGTGAACCAACCAAACATTACTCCTGTCACCACTCTTAAAAATGGTGTGCTCTCTCTCATGGCAAACCAACTTAATGCTGGGATATTCATCTGGCTGATCAACTGGGAGAGTCCGTCCAATCCCATGGGTCCAAGAGCAAGGATAAGCCAGACTAACCAGTGTAGGGGTTTTAATTTACGACCGTTGAGCGCGAACACCAGTCCAAATAGCAACAGGCTCGCATAAATCGCCAAATCTCGTTGGCATAGAGCTGTCTTATAGCCGATCTGCTCATTACCCCGAAATGCGCTGGCTGCTGCCATATCTTCGCCGTCCAATCCTGTGGCTGTTTCGTAGGTTATCAATCCTTCTATACCAGCCAGTTCACGCGGATACATTGCCTGTTCCCCAAAAAGAAAGAAGGAGCGATAGGCGAGTTGATGACAGAGGGGCTTGTAAAGCTTATATATCACATCTGCAACATTGACCTGACCAGTTTTCATAAGAACAGGTGCAAACAAAGGCAATAGTATGTAGACTGCCAGCAGAATGTTGATAAAAGCCAGATAATGCCGCTTGAGCCCCATCCCCATTTTGTTGCTCAGACTTTGGTTATCCATTTGCTGTGATTCAGCATTTTGTTTTCCAGGCAGCGCTTCTATCCGAGGAGCAGGTTTCACTACGAGTTAACTTTCAATGACCTGGACAAAGGTCGATTTGCTGCTGTCTGGCACAGTTAATTCTCCAGGGTAAAGAGCCACTGTCGGGTTAATCCAGCGCCAGATCCATTTGGCGTCGTGAGGAAGACAATTGATACATCCATGGGAAAGGGCAACGCCGTAATTATTATGCCAGTAGACTGAATGGATAGCCTGACCATCAGGATGATAAAGAGTGGTCCAGGCAATGCCAGGAGAATCGTATTGTGACACACCGCCGGCACTCATGTGGAGAGATACCATTTTCCGCCAGACGGGTGTGGTTTCTGGTGGAGTGAGCCATTTACCATCGCGGACATAGCCGGTTGAGACTTCGCAGAAGTAAACTTCATGGGAGCCTTCAAAGGCATGTAGCGTTTGAGTCTGAAGATTGACAAGAACGCGTTTATCGCCAACCTCTGGATGGATCGGGGAGATTTCTTCAGCAGTTATGGGTCGGCAAGCACGCGCATCAACCCAGTAGTAATCCGGCAAAGCGCCATACTTCTCGGAAAGCAGATATTCAGTATGTCCGTCAATGCTGCGTACGTCTGAAGCCCAATACACCTGGCTGTAGTAAAGCTTAGCCAATCCTTCAGAGTCTCGGATCCACGAAGACGCCTGACTCCAGGGTTTGGTCAGTTCAAAATTAACACGTGGAACAGTGATTTCCACCCACATACCCCGCTGCCCGGAATCGTCCAGTGGCAGTTCAGCCAAGGGTTGGTTTGGGAGGTTCTTCACTGGTTGAACATAGGGAGAATAAATGAAGCCATCGGGTGTCTCGTACCATTTTTGATTGTATCGGTTGAAGTCCAGCACGTTTGCGACCACTTCTCGCTTGATTTCAAAGACGTCATCGCGCCAAACACGGGTTGTGGTTGCGGCGTTCATATTTGGCTCTGCTTTCAGGTCGATAAAGGAACGCATCTCGCCCACTGCTACACGCCCCAGGTTCGCGCCAATTGGCCAATCCTGTAGTAAGCTACTAGCCGTTGCTTTGCCGACTGGAAGCAAAAGAGAACCCGCCGCCAATCCGGTCAGTTTCAGAAAGTCACGTCGGCTGATGTTGCTGTTTAGATTCATAACTTAATTATACAAAACCTCTGATAAAGCTCAACGCTGGGTAAAGGCTTGCAATGGTGTCTACCAATCGCCCTTGTTGCGCGAAGTCTCCCTTTCAACATCTCTTTCTTTTATCGACTCTCGTTTATCGTATTGCTTCTTCCCTTTGGCTAATCCGATTTCCAATTTGGCTTTGCCGCCTTTGAGATAAACACGGATCGGGACAAGAGTCATGCCTTTAATACGGACTTCGTCAAAAAGTTTATGGATTTCTTTCTTATGCATCAACAGCTTACGGTCACGCTTGGGATCGTGTTGGTAGGCACTGGCGTGTTCGTATGGGGCAACATGAGCACCAACCAGCCAAATCTCTGCACCGTTCGTCCGAACGTAAGCTTCCTGCAAAGAGATCTGACCACTGCGGACTGACTTGATTTCAGTTCCCTTTAAAACCAATCCGGCTTCAAACGTTTCAAGAATGAAATATTCAAAGCGTGCTTTTTTGTTGGTTGAAACAATTTTGATGTCCATAGCCGATAATTTTAACATAGTTCCTTGAGAGAATTTTTCTGTGGATAGGTATAATTGACGTGTCAAGGCAACTAACGAAAAAATCTAAGAGCGAGCTTTTATGGTATTCTTAATTGCTCTATTCTATATAGACTACCAGGCAAGTTTTCGGACTAAAGAGTACTTTGGGGATGGTATATGGATGTAAAACAAGTATTTTCAACGATCAAACATTGGCTCTGGCTGATCATCCTCGGCTGCGTTATCGGGGCTGGAATCGGCTATTACATCAGCGTTCGCCAAACACCAATCTACCAGGCGCAAGCGCGCTTTGTCATCCTGCCTGCGGCACAAACAACCTACGACTATTATTCCTACCTCAACAATCAGGATCTGATCGATACCTACGCACAACTATTGACTACAGAAGAATTACTATTTCAGGCATCAGAAGCACTTGGATTTCCAGTTCGTAAAGGGCAGGCAACAGCCACACAGGTTGACGATACCAAGTTTGTAGTCCTTACTGTAAAGGACCCTGACCCTTTCAAGGCAGCAACCATCGCCAACGGTCTGGTCGAAATTATGATCTCCCAGAATGAAAAACTTCAGTCAGTTCAGTTTGAAGCCGCTGAAAAGAACCTGCAAACCCGTATTGACCAGGCTGAAGAACAGATTGGGATCCTTGAAGCACAAATCACACAGATGTCTGGTGAAATGCTTCAGACTCAAATCGAAAGTGTCCAGGTCCAGATGGATGATGTGCAGGCTCAGGTCAACAATCTAAAGACCGATATGGCTCAAATTTTTCCTGGGTCACTTGCAGTAGAAAACATGTCTGAGATTGACCTCGAGTCACTTACAGCACTTGGGTCACTTACAGAAGAAGAAATTGCTCAACTGGCTGCCTATAAAACCAAGCTGGACGAGATTATGCCGATCCTGGAGTTATACCAAAAGATCTATACCGAGTTGGTTGTTTTGGGGCAAACATCCGGTACATCTGCCCGTGATCCAAATGATCTTGAACGGTTGAAGACAACCCTTAATTTGTATCAACAGATTTATATCGCAAGTATCAACAACCTGGAGACCCTTAAGTTAGCCAAAGCCCAAAACACGCCCACTGTTATGCAGGTTGAAACGGCTGTTAAACCCACGGTGCCGATATCACCCAAGCCTATGCAAACCGCTATGCTCGGTGCCGCCATTGGTCTGTTTATAACTGCTGCGTTGGTGTTCCTGATCGAATTTCTGGATGACACCTTGAAAACCCCGGACGAAATTAAAGCGGTTTTGGAAACCCCAGTCATTGGTTTCATCGGTGAATTAAAACATAATAATAGAAAAGGCGAAGATGCCCTGGGGGTTTACGTAGCAAAAAACCCACGCTCACCAGTGGCGGAAGCTTTCCGGTCTTTGCGAACCAACCTGGAATACTCTTCAGTAGATGACCCTGTTAAGACAGTCTTGGTGACAAGTTCAGGAGAATCAGAAGGAAAATCGACCGTCGCAGCCAATTTAGCCATTGTTGAAGCCCAAAGTGGCAAAGCAGTGGTGATCATCGACGCAGACATGCGCCGCCCGAAGGTTCACGTCCAGTTTAACAAGCCAAATCGGATGGGCTTGAGCGACGTCGTGACAGGCAAGCTCGGTCTGGACGATGTAATTAAGACCTATGACCAGGTTGAGAATCTCTCAATCATCACCTGCGGAACGATCCCTCCTAATCCGGCTGAGCTGCTTGGGAGTGAAAGGATGTCACAAACGTTAAAAGATCTGAAAAAACGTTTTGACATCATCATAATCGATACCCCACCCATGATCGTATCGGATGCTCAAATACTCTCATCTAAGGTTGATGGTCTTGTATATGTGATCATACCGGGTCAAACCCGTGCTATTACTGCAAGAAGACCACTGGAAGAGTTACGAAGAATTGAAGCCAAGGTGCTCGGTGTGGTAGCAAACAAGATCCCCAGGAACCGGGATTATTATTATGGTGGATACAACTACTACTCACCATATAGCAATCATTACTCTTACCATACTGAATCGGTTGTGCCAAACGTAGACAGTGAACCTTCAGGGAAAAAAGTTACACAACTGGGATCAGTTTTTGATAAGTACCAACGCAAGGATACAGAAAAGCAAAAGTAATCCCCCTGATCTAAAAGGAAACTCGACTTCTTGCCAAGAATAGTTTTTGTATGTACCAGGAATCAATTTAGATCGCCCCTTGCAGCAGCGATCTTAAGGCACGAGTTGGAAACACACGACCTTCCAGGTGAGTGGGTAGTAGAAAGTGCCGGCTCATGGGTTGCCGATGTGGCTCCAGCTACTCCAGAAGCCTTTCTGGAAGCTGAAAAACGTGGTCTTGACCTCAGTACACATAAGTCGTTGGGAATTGAAAGCTTCCATCGGGAACAGGTCGATTTGTTCCTGGTAATGGAACAAGGACAGAAGGAATCGATCCTGCTTGATTACCCCAAATTAAAAGAGCGCGTTTACCTTCTTAGCGAGATATCCGGACCAGCATTCAGCATCCCAGACCCATACGTCACTGGGGAATCATTCAGTGAGATTGCCTCTGAGATTGACGGATTAATCAGGTATAACCTTGAAAAGATCGTCGCCATGGCATATGGAATCATGCGAGATTGAGCAATTGTATTGAGTGACAAGCGTTTTGAATTTACTATCAATGCTGGAAGATAGAGATTACAGCAAAAAAAGATCGCCCTGAAAAATCAGGGCGATCTTTTCTAAACTAAAGTTACTCAGCAATAATCAAAACATCATCTATTGCTGCCTCTACTAAACTTTCCGAAGGGCTATCTGAAGCCTCAATCAACAGGTAGACAGTTTGACCTGCGAAAGTATTCAAGCTGATACTCAAAGTCGCCCAGGCAGCATCATCATCGTTTCGAGCACCTAGCTCTTGCAAGATTGTTTGTGTTGAAGTACCCACAATTTTCACTCGGAGATAATCTGAGGATGAGGAGTTGTTTGCATGTGCCATATAGTACTTAAGAGAGAGTACCAGATTTCTACCAGTCGGTAAGGTGAAGTAAGGAGACTGTATGCTGGTAATGCCTCCATCCAAGTCATACGAACCAGCTGAAGATCCAGCACTTGGTCCAGTGACCAGATCGTAAGAGCCGCTGACTGTGGTCCCAAGCTGTTTATAACCTGAGTAACTAACTGTATCGGGATTAGCTCTTTCCCAGTAACCTAATCGAGCGGTATCAGTCCCAAATGGATTTCTCACCCAACCCTGATCCGTTTCGAAATCATCCCAAAAAATTGTAGTTGGTCCGGCAGGATTAACTGTAATACTCACAGTCGCAGGTAGAGAATTTTCACTGCCGTCATTAACCGTGAACTGGAATGAATCTGGACCGATGTATCCCAAAGTGGGTGTGTAGATCAGATTCGGCGCAGTTCCGCTCAGAACTCCTTGAGAAGGATTTACTGAGACCGTGTAAGATAACTCATCTCCTTCAACATCTGTCCCTGAAAGGCTGAAACTAAAGGGGACATCTACCGTGGTGCTCAGGTTCATTTCAACTGCCAATGGGGCGTCATTAACTGCCGTGATATCCAGAGTAATTATGGCAGGCTCAGAATTGAGTTTTCCGTCATTTGTGACAAATACAAAACTGTCTGATCCGAAATAATTCGCCGCAGGTATGTAGGTAAGGTTGGGGGCAGTTCCAACTAAAGTGCCGTGTGAAGGTGAAGTCGTGACCTGGAAGGTAATTGTATCTCCTTCAGGGTCAGAACCAGATAAACTCAGAGGAACACTGCTATCTTCAGCCAATTCGTAAGATCCACCCACTGCGACCGGAGGATTGTTAGGCGTTGATGCAACTACTCCAACGTCATCCACCGCAGCTTCAAAGTAGCTGGCTGTGCTTGCATCAGCTGCTTCAATTAAAATCTGTATTGATTGTCCAGCAAAACTACTGATGTCAGCACTAAAAGCATCCCAAACTGCGTCATCATCGTTGTTGGCACCAAGTTCCTCAAAGACCTTGACCGTGCTATCACCGATGATAAAGACTCTGAGATAATCAGCGTTTGAAGAGTTGGTGTAGTGGGAAACATAGTAACTGAAAGATAGTGTTAGTTCACGCCCGACTGGCAGGTCAATCGTGGGCGATAGCACACTGGTTTTTCCTCCATCGAGGTCATAAGCTCCTGCTGAGGACCCAGCCAAAGGACCAGTAACAAGATCGTACGAACCACTGACCGTTGTACCCAGCTGCTTATCGCCATAATAGGCAACGCTATCTGGATTGGCACGTTCAAAGTAACCCAATGTCGCTGTGTCTGTGCCAAATGGATTGCGGACCCAGCCCAGACTAGTTTCAAAGTCATCAAAGAAAACTGTAGCTGGACCTGCTGCATTAACCTGAATTGATATCACGCCGACATTTGACTCCCCTTGATTGTCAGTCGCGGCAAACGTAAACGAATCACTCCCTGTGTACCCAGAGTTTGGTGTGTAGACCAGGTCTGGAGCTGTCCCGCTCAGATTGCCATTTTCTGGCGGGGATATGATAAAAAAATCAAGCATATCTCCATCAGGATCCATACCTGTCAGTGTGATTGACAGGGGAGTATTCTCGTTTGTTGATAGCGTCTGGTTGAAGACGATTGGAAGATAGTTGAAATCGAGTATCTGGACCGTGACATTTGCGGAGTTTGAAATTGCATTTCCATCACTCACATAGAAACTAAAGGAATCTATCCCTGAATAGTAATCATCTGGAGTATAAACAAGATTTGGAATCGAACCGGATAATACACCATGTTGAGGCCCAACATCAATTGTGTAGGTAAGTGTATCGCCATCGATATCTTCTGCCTCTAAGGTGATATTGACCGGTGTATTCTCATCTGTGACCACAGCTTGACCCATTGCCATAGGCAGGTCGTTGACTGGCCGGACAGTCAAGCTGATGGTAGCTGAGCTTGAAATCAGTGTCCCATCACTCACAGTAAAGGTAAACATGTCTGAACCATTGAAGTTTGCAGCCGGTGTGTAAACTAAGTCGGGTATAGTGCCCGAGAGGGTTCCACTAGACGGGTTATTCAATACAGTAAATGCCAAGCCATCCATGTCCACATCTGAACCAGTGAGGGTAACATTGAGGGTTGTATCCTCGTCGACCGACAAGGTTTGAGGGAGCGCAACTGGCGCATCATTCACAGAGCCGATCGATATTGTAACAATAGCTGGGACAGAATCGGTCTCACCATCATTCACGACGAAAGTGAAACTATCATTGCCATAATAGTTAGCAGTGGGAGTGTAAGTCCGATTCGCTCCAGTTCCGCTTAAGCTACCGTGTGTCGGTTGGGTCTGGATAACGAAGGATAAGGGGCTTTCCTCGATGTCAGAACCGGTTAATACTATAGCAACAGATCCATCTTCAGATAATGTTACAGATTGAGGATTCGCAAGTGGAGCATCATTGACGGCAGTAACCGTGAGGCTCACCTCAGCTGTTCCGGAATAGCTAAAGCCGTCAAAAACTTTGAAGATAAAACTATCTGATCCGTTGTAATTTGCAAATGGTGTATAGGTCAGATTCGGAGCAATTCCTGAAAGGCTCCCGTGGTCTGGACCAGTCTCAACAGAAAACTCAAGAGAATCACCATCAACATCTGAGCCGGTCAATGTAATTACCGAAGGGGTATCTTCTATGACACTCTTACTCTGAGAGTTAGCGATAGGTGCGTCGTTTACAGAAGCAATTGTGATGTTAACCACTGCTGCTTCAGAATCCACTAAGCCATCATTGACCACAAAACTGAAGCTGTCGCTCCCATGATAATTGGACGCAGGTGTGTAGGTAAGGTTAGGGGCTGTTCCACTGAGTGATCCATGCAGCGGTTCAACTGAAACTTCAAAATCCAGCGGATCATAATCGGCATCCGTTCCTGTCAAAGTTATGCCCACTGGGACATCTTCATTAGTCGAAACATTTTGTCCAATCGCAACTGGCGCGGCGTTTGTCCTGGTGACTGTGATACTGACTGTTGCAGGGGCTGATGTAAGGTCGCCATCATTTGCGGTAAAGGTAAAGGAGTCTTCACCTTCAAAGTTTGCATTCGGAGTGTAAAGTAGCGTTGCTCCTGATCCAGTTAACGTTCCATTGCTCGGACCCGATGTAACGGAGAATATGAGTGAGGTTCCTTCAATATCAGATCCTGTCAGGGTGATAGAAAGGGCCACATTTTCAGTTGTGACCACTTGTTGAGGATTCGCAACTGGTGCATCATTTACAGGAGTAACATCTATGCTTACTATTGCCGGCGCTGAATCAACCGTACCGTCATTTACCTTGAATGTGAAACTATCAGTCCCGTTGTAGTTGGTTGCCGGTGTGTAGGTCACATTCGGTGCGCTACCACTCAAAGTACCATGCGCAGGTTGGCTGGCAACACTGTAAGTCAGATTATTTCCGTCCGCATCAGTCCCTAAAAGGGTGATAGCCTTGGCGGTATCTTCAGCCGTGCTGACCGATTGTCCATTGGCAACCGGCGCGTCGTTAACTGGAGTAATCGTGATACTCACCGTTGCTGGACTGGAGTCTACTGTTCCATCATTCACCTTGAAAGTAAAGCTGTCAGAACCGTTATAGTTTGCGGCTGGCGTATAGGTAAGATTGGGTGCAGTGCCGCTCAAGGTGCCATGAGCAGGTGAGCCAACTACGGAGTATGTCAGTGGATTCCCATCGGGATCTGATCCACTCAGTGTGATGGCTTTAGCAGTATCTTCTGCAGTGGTAACAGATTGGGCTGCCGCCACAGGTGCATCATTCACAGCTGTCACTGTGATGCTGACAGTTGCCGGACTGGAGTCTTCTGTTCCATCATTTACCTTGAAAGTAAAGCTGTCAGAACCGTGGTAATCAGTAGAAGGCGTATAAGTCAGAGCAGGTGCAACTCCAGATAGCGAACCTTGGTCAGGTCCATCAATGACTCCATAAGTGAGTAGACCTCCATCTGGGTCAGACCCTGTCAAGGTGATGGACACTGCCGTATCTTCATCTGTGGTAATAGATTGTGGATCAGCAATAGGTGGGTTATTGGTTAACAATCCTTGAATGAGCACATCATCCACAGCGGCTTCTACCAGGCTTGCGGTCCCCGCATCGGCTGCTGCAATCAACAATGTGATCGTCTGACCAGCAAAGGCGCTGATGTCAGCGCTGTGATACTCCCAGACCGCGTCATCATCATCCGCAGCACCAAGTTCCTCAAATACCATTTGGTTAGTGGCGCCTTCAATGGTTACCCTAAGAAAATCATCTGCATTGGCGTTGTTGGAGTGTGCCAAATAATAATAGAAGGAAAGGGTCAGATCACGTCCAACAGGCAGCGAAATCTCAGGCGAACGGATGGTTGTCACGCCCCCATCAATATCATAGTCTCCAGCACTGCTCCCGGCTAAATGCCCGGTAACCAGGTCATGCGTGCCGCTGACAGGGTCCCCAAGTTGCTTATAGCCGTTGTAATCCACCGTTTCAGGATCATCAAGCTCCCATATGCCAGTTGTCGCACTATCATTTTCCTCTGGATCTTCAACCCAGCCCAAATCAGACTCAAAGTCATCCCAGAAGACCTGTATCGGTCCGGGTGGGTTAATTGTGATGGTGACAGTGGCAGTCTCAGAATCAAGAGCACTATCGCTCACCTTGAAAGTGAAGCCATCGCTTCCTGTGTATCCAGTGTCCGGCGTATACAGAAGTTCAGGCGCCGTGCCTGATAAACTTCCATGTTCTGGATTTGTGAGAACGGAATAAGCTAAACTTGCTCCTTCAACATCCGAACCTACCAACGTTATCGCAACGGGTGAATTGACTTCGGTGCTTACGGATTGATCTTCAGCCAGAGGCGCATCATTCACCGGTGCGATCGTAATACTCACTGTTGCTAGGTCTGAATCGGCGATGCCGTCATTGGCTTTGTAAGTAAAGCTGTCCGGACCATTGTAATTTATAGAAGGTGTGTAGGTCAGATCAGGTACAGTACCATTCAACGTTCCGTTTACAGGTCCGTTCACTACACTAAAAGTCAAGGGGTCATCATCGGGATCAGATCCGGTTAATATAACTAAAACTGGCGCATCTTCAGTAGTGGAAACCACCTTGTCGTCAGCAACAGGCGGTTCATTGTCCGTGAATTCAACACTTAGGAAAATCGCACTGATTGCACCCCAATTGCCAGCAGCGTCCTGGCTGCGAAGGTAAAGAGTATGGCGTCCCTGGTTCCAGCCAGCAGTGTTGACCGATGCCGTCAAATTTTCTGCGGTCGAGTTGAAGCTACCATCGCTTGCGCTCATCGGAATTGCAGCAGCCCCTTCAACCCATGGTGGTGTATCGATGTAGTATTCTGCCTGGGCGATTGCCTGAGTTGCCTCCCCTGAACCGCTCTTATAGCGGGTATCATTCGCAACACCTGTCAGTGTTACTGCCGTTCCAGCCGGTACGGTTGATGAGCTTACTGCCAGGTTGATGGTATCAGGACCTAACGGGGTCATATAGGGCGTTCTTGCAACCTTTGCAGCATAAAGTAGAGCAGGAAGATTGGTTGGTACGATTGTGTTTTCAAAGGTTGAACAGGATTGGAAAAATGCTGTACCCAATTCAAAGGTATAAGCTGCAATTCCTAAGTCGCCATATGCATAGTCGATACTATCGCCATCTGTTCCATACAATTGATAAGAACGCTGTGGGGTATAGCTATTAAAGAATGCAAACTTTCGACCCAGGGTTTGTAGTCCCGAGTTGTTTGGAGCAACGCTGCTAGTCATTCCCCAAGGCCACAAAACCAATTGGCTATAACTGTGCAAATCGATGAAAACTCCAGTCGCGTTGGAAGGCGCAGGCGCAGATAGCGCCGCTTCACGCTGGTCTGGGAAGATCGAACGCATGTAAGCCTGTACGGCGCTTACTTCGGGTTCTGATGCCGCAGATGGTCCGCGGTAAGTCCCATCACATGGACTGCCGCTTGAACAGCCAGAGCAATAATTCCAATAGAAGGAATAATTGCGGTTCAAATCTGCGCCACGGTTGGTACTGGTGACGCCACAGTAATTTTCATTGGTATTCTTCCGCCACGATCTCCCCGATTCTGCTTCTTTTCTGCCATCAGGGTTCATTTGCAACAAGAGATGGATTTCATGATAATCGAGCAGCCAGGTGATATCAGCATCTACATTGTAATTATTGACCAGGTATTCAGCATATCGGGTCGCTAACTCAGCTGCTGTGTACTCGCGGGCATGAATAGACCCAGTGATAAACAATTTCGGTTTATCGCCTGTTATCGACTTATTGGTTAGCTTCAGTACCAATAGGTCATATCCATCGGATTGCCCAACGCTCTTCTCCCAGGAATCACCTACATCGGTCCAGGTTGCCAGGTTTGGATACAAGCTGGCAATATTCGCTGCTGTCGCATACGTCTCTTCCACTGTCCGATAACAGGAATATCCTGGAATTGTGTTTAACTGATTTTGTGAGATTGTTGATAGTAATTCGAAATTTGCTGACTCTTCTTTATCAAGAGCTGTAACAAATCCCATTTCCTCAACTTTTTTAACCTCATCAGCCGTCAGCGCAACCAGCACATATTTTTCTTCCAGGTTATTAAACTCAAACAGGTCGAACGCCATTAACTGCTGAATTTGTTCAGGCGATTCATAATAGACACGAAAAACGGATATTTCCTTAGACACTTCAATTTGTGAAGTATCCGCTGCGCGGACCTGCACGGCAGCAAAACTACTGAAATTCATTGAAAGTAAGGTGATGATTAGAAGAACCGAAGAAAAGATTTTTTTGCTGCTCATGACAACCTCCAGTAGATCAACATGAATTTTTATTACATAACAATATTCTCCAAGCACAAGTCCTTCGATCGTGAGGAATACTCACAATCGAAGGACAATGGTTTTATTCAATTTGCCGGTAAGAACCGGTGATTTAATGTGCGATGATCAACACGTCATCTATAGCTGATTCAACCAAACTTTCGGTACTCGTATCAGCAACCTGAATAAGCAAATACACTGTCTGACCAGCAAAACCACTCAGATCATAACTAAATTTTTGCCATCTTGCATCGTCATCGTTTACTGCTCCAAGCTCTTCTAGAATTTGGGTTGCTTGAGCTCCAACAACTTTTACTCTCAAGTAGTCAGCGTATGATGAATTAGATGCGTGCGCAAAATAGTAACTAAATGAGAGTGTCAGATTATGATTATTGGGCAATAGGATTAATGGCGATCTCACACTTGTCGACCCTCTGTCTACATCATTTGCACCAACACTGCCTCCAGCCAGAGAACCAGTCACGAGTGCATTAGTTCCACTAACTGTGTAACCCAGCTGTTTGTAACCATAGTAATAAGTTGATTCGGGGTCGGCTCGTTCGAGGATTCCTGTTGTTGCTGTATCAGTATTGAATGGATTGAAGATCCAGCCCAAGTCTGACTCAAAATCGTCGAAGAAAACCTGGAATGGCACTACGGGTTCCACGACAATTTCTATCGTAGCAGGATCTGAGTCCATCAGACCATCGTTGACTTTAAATGTGAATGTATCTGTTCCTGTCCAACCCTCATCAGGTGTGTAGATAAGATTTGGCTCAAGACCGCTAAGTGTACCATTCAATGGTTCGTCAACTATCAGCATATTTACTGGACTGCCTTCAATATCCTCACCGGTCAGCTCGATTTCTATCGGTCTGTTAACCTGCGTAACCAAAGATTGACCATCAGCAACTGGTTTATCATTCACGGATTCAATAGCTATCGAAACGGTCGCTGCATCTGATATATCAATACCATCCGTGGCTGTGAAAGTGAACGAATCAGTACCAAAGTAATCCTGTTGGGGCACATATACCAAATTTGGCAGTTCACCCGTTAAGGTTCCATACTGTGGTTGAGTGCTTATCGAGAAAGTAAGAGGATCTCCATCTGCATCTGTTCCAGTAAGCGTCAGTGACCGAGCTTCATCCTCGAGTATTGACAGGTTACGAGGAGTAGCAACCGGGTGTGTATTTCCGCCTTCAAACACGGTAATACTTACTTCCGCTTCTGAATTCCAGTATTGTGAGTCGTACACTCTGAAAGTAAAAACGTCTACACCGATGAAATCAGTGGCAGGTGTGTAGGTCAAATTTGGGGCTTCTCCTGTCAGTGTACCGTGCAGAGGATCAACAATTACTGCATAGGTCAAAGGTTCTTCATCTACATCTTCACCCAGAAGGGTGATTTCCAATGGAGTGTTTATTTGAGTGCTTAAAATCTGGGGGATTGCTACAGGCTCATCGTTCTCACTGGTGATCGTAATTGTTACTATTGCTGGGTCTGAATCTAGCTGACCATCATTCACCTTAAATGTGAAGCTGTCAGATCCAAAATAGTTGGACTCAGTTACGAACCGATAGGAAGAACCCTCCCCAATCAATTCTCCATGGAGAGGAGCTGTCAATATTGTATAAGTCAAGGAATCTGAGTCTGCATCAAAGCCCTCAAGGCTAAATTTGATCTGGTAATCTTCGGGCAAAAGCAATCGATCGTCATAGGCTATCGGCTTGTCATTTACCGAATTTACTGTAAAGATCACCTGTGCTTCATTCGATTCTGCGACACCATCGCTAACAGTATAGCTGAAGCCATCCTCACCAAAAAATTCCGGATCAGGAATGTAGGTGAGGTTTGCAAGATCGCCGCTTAGAGCTCCATGACTAAGGTTTTCTTTAACTACTAGAGTTAAGATGTCATTATCAACGTCCGAAACCGGCAGCGTAAAGCTGATTGTTCCATCCTCGTCGAGCACAAGATTCAAATTTTCTCCAGCCACTGGCGCATCGTTAACCGGCGTCACATTAATATCAACTACTGCTTCCAACGAGTTTGACATACCGTCGTTCACCACGAATGTGAATGTGTCATCTCCAAAGTAATTCGACCATGGTGTGTAAAGCAAATCAGGTGCGGTTCCAGTCAACGTTCCGTGAATCGGAGGATTGATCACTGTGAATGAGAGCGAATCTCCATCCGGATCTGAGCCAGTAAGAGTAATGGAAACCGCCGTGTCTTCCGCTGTCTCAACTGATTGCTCATCCGCAACAGGTGAAGTATTCGTGACATTTCCCTCAATCAAGACATCGTCAATGGCAGCTTCAACCAAGCTTCCACTGCTGGCATCTGCAGCAGCGATGTCTATTTGGATAGTCTGCCCCGCAAATTGACTGATATCGACAGAAAAATCTTCCCAGACTGCGTCATCGTCGTTGTTTGCGCCTAATTCTTCAAATACCTGGACAGTGTCATTTCCAAGCACTCTCACGCGAAGGTAGTCAGCAGTTGAGGAGTTATTCAGATGAGCAAGATAGTACCAGAATGACAAAGTAAGCTGGCTGTTTGCTGGAAGAGCTATTTGAGGAGACCTTATGCTTGTCACACCGCCATCAATATCATAAGAACCTACACTGGATCCAGCAAGTGGTCCTGTGACCAAATCATAACTCCCGCTGACTGTTGTTCCCAATTGTTTCGGTCCGCTTGAGTCAGTCTGCTGTGGATTCGCCCTCTCCCATAACCCTGTGGTGGCTGTATCACTTCCATTTGGGTTCCTTGTCCATCCCAGGTCGGTTTCAAAATCATCAAAGAAGATTGTTACTGGACCAGGAGGAGCTACAATCACTGCAACCGTCGCATAATTAGAGTCCATTAGGCCATCATTTGCCTTGAATGTAAAGGTGTCCACTCCCACAAAACCTGGATCAGGAGTGTAAACAATATTGGGTTCCAGACCGCTGATACTTCCATTTCCAGGCTCATCAACTAACAGGAAATAAAGTGCATCACCATCCACGTCTGAGCCGGTCAGAGTGATAGCCACGCCCTGGTTAAACATCGTGGTAACAGACTGCGGATCTGCTACAGGGGCGTCGCCTACAGGATCAATGGTAATGCTCACCGTCGCCTCTGGTGAATTCATCATGCCATCATTGGCGATGTATCTGAATGTGTCGGTTCCATTATAGTCAGCATCAGGAGTGTAAATGAGTTCAGGTGCTGTTCCCGTTAACTGACCGTGTCCAGGTGAAGCAACAATAGTGAAGGTGATTGGGTCTCCATCTGGATCCGAACCCGTCAATGTCACCCCACGGGAACTGTCCTCATCCAAGGTCAGAGTCAAGTCATCTGCAACAGGCGGGTTATTATCACTATATTCAACCGTAAGGAATATCGCGCTGAATGCCCCCCAATTGCCCGCTTGGTCAAGCCCGCGCACAAATAATGTGTGACGTCCCTGGCTTAAGCCACTGGTACTAATTGTGGCAGCAACATTTTCGATATTACTGTTAAATGATCCGTCTGTTGCGGTCATTGGTATTGCTACTGCGCCTGGCAACCAAGGCGGCGTATCGATGTAATATTCCGCCTGGGAGATACTTTGTACTGGCTCATTGCCATAATTGTTATTAAATCGAGTGTCATTGATCGAGGCTGTGAGCGTAGGCGTTTCCCCTGCGTAAACATCACTATCCGAAAGACTTAAGGATAAAGCGTCTGGACCTAATGGGGTCATGTACGGCGTCCGCACAACTTTTGCTGCATAAATGAGTGCTGGCAAGTTTGTAGGATAGATGGTATTTTCAAAAGTCGTACAACTCTGGAAAAAGGCAGTTCCCATTTCAAAGGTGTAAGCCGCGATACCAAGTTCCCCATACGCAAAGTCGTTGGTTACGCCAGAACAGTTGTAAAGATCCTGACCAGTCTGTCCTGGTCTGTAGCCATTGAAGTAGGCAAATTTCCTGCCCAAGGTCTGCAGCTGTGCATCGTTAGGCGTGGTATTGTCCGAATATCCCCAGGGCCAAAGCACATATTGACCATAAGTGTGTAGGTCCAGGAAAATGCCTGTTGTGTCATCTGGAGCCGCTCCCCCATCGCGTTGATCAGGGAAAAGTGACAACATGTAGTCACGGATGGCGCGGGTTTCCGGTTCAGAATCTGGAGCAGGACCGCGGTAGGTCGCATCACATGGATTTGTGCTTGCGCCAACTCCACCCCACTCGTAACTAAAGTTGCGGTTCAAATCAGCGCCACGGTTGTTGCTGGTTACACCACAATAGTTTTCGTTAGTGTTCTTGCGCCAGGATAATCCCGATTCAGCTTCTTTACGACCGTCTGGATTGGCCTGGAACATGATATGTATCTCATGATAATTAATGATCCAGGTGATGTCCGCATCGGTGCCATAATTGTTTAACAGGTGTTCTGCGTAGCGCAGTGCCAATTCTGCTGGTGTATATTCACGGGCGTGGATAGAAGCAATGATGAATAACCTTGGTTTTTCGATCTGAATAGCCTGGTTTGTGATCTTCATGACCATCATATCATAGCCATCAGATTGACCCACACTCTTTTCCCAAGAATCACCCACATCAATCCAGGTTGCCAGTGTAGAATAGGTATTTGCCAGTTGTTGGGCTGCCGAGAAGGTTTCCTCTACTGTCCGGTAACAGGTGTAACCTGGAATGCCCATCAAACTCGCCTCTTTAAGCTCTTCCCCTAAGTAAAGTTGGTCTGTCTCAAATTTGTCAATTTCAACTTTAAAACCAAGTTTTTCTATCCGGGAAATTTCTGATTCTTCAATTGCGACAAGAACATATTTTTCTTCAAGATTATTAAATTCAAAAAGGTCAAAAATACTTAATAATTCGATATCTTTCATGTCGTTGTAGTACACGCGTACAACGACAATATTCTCTGCCGTTCCAATTTGACAGACATCTGCTGCTTCAACCTTTTTTATCTGAAAAGATGGAAAAAGGGCAGAAAAAATCATTGATAATACAAGTAATAAATACACGGTGGATCTATTTTTCATGTCAGACTCCTTATTTATAAATAAACCAATACAATTGGCACTCAAGAATAATGGTACTTAGTGCCTTTTTTACATTATAAAAAGATATCAATAAAAAACATAAAATCCTCCTCTTCTAAAACTATTGATGAGGTTCTCACAATTGCCATCGAGTGCAATTAATATGCCAAGAATCTTGAATCAAAGTAAATATGCAATGAATATTAACCTTTTATCACATAATTAAAAAAAAGGGTGATTTTAATCAAATTTATGCTTATTTAAACAAAAACCTGCCAGATGATGGTATCTGGCAGATTCTTCATCGATTTCAAGCCGTAATCATTTCATGATCAAAGGTAATTGCAGCACAAATCGGGGAATATAAATGTTCGTTGCCGGGTCACCAAACAAGAGATAGGTATCGATTAGGTCCAGGTTTTCTCTGGAAGTCCACAGAAAAAGTTTTCCATAACTGGTTGCCTGCCCCAAAGAATGCAAACCATCTCTGAAAACCGCATCAAAAAATCCCTGGTTGAGATATTCATGCCCCCTGGCAACCCCCATACCGGTAGCCGACCAGGCAGCAACTGCACCCTTACTAGCAGCTTTGGTGAAGACTTCCGCCATAGCCTCATATTGACCTCCTGTGGGATTGGGATAGACGTAGTAACCATCCCAACAGGTCATGGATAAGAATACCGGGTATTTATTTAAATTATTCAGGCTGGAGATGTGGATATTATTCAACATCCCGGGATAGGGCGCTGACCATTGACTCGCAGCGGCATGCCCAATGTAATTGACCAGCAGTTTACCCGCGTTGATTTCATTCAATATTGCTGCCCTCGCCGCGTTTACATCTGTATGAGTTACTTCAAGGTAAACCCGAAAAGCCTCATAAGAACCGGGCAAACAGCAGCGCAAGAGATCGTCCGAGAGAAATGGGAACGGCCAACCCGAATCGTAGCTATCAGAAACAGCCAGCACCTGCCTGCTCCAGTCACCCATCTCAGGAGATTCTTCGTAGGCAATGATTTTCTCAACAAAACCCTGTGCGTCAGTTGTTGTGTTGACTGCCAACCTGCCCAGCATCATATCTGGAAAATTGTCTTCGCCAATAAAGGCGACATAGCGGTTATCCGCTGCTGTTTCCCCTAATTCCGGGTCCGCGCTCGCCAAGTATGGTGGAATGTAGCTCTGACGCCCAAAACCCATATAGTTTTTAGGGTCAAAGTGTCCATCACCCATCAAGACAATGTACGAAGGAGCTGGTGCTTCCCAATTCGCGTAAGCGTAACTGAGAAAAGACCGTATGGGATCAGCTCCGGTGATTCCATAACCGAATTCATCATAAATATCCTGAACGTCCACAACCGCGGTGCGCAAGCCCTGCAAAGCTCTGAAATCAGCCAGCAAATTTGCCTGCTCCAGAAAATCAGGATGAGTAATGACGATGTAGTCTGCGCTGTTAGCTGGAGACTGCCAATCCGGTGCAGCGTCCTGGATGATCGACCCGACTTCCAGGTAGCTGGTTGAGGTTCCCGACCAGAATCGTTTCGCTTCATCAATTTCTGCTGAAAACTCAAGAGAGAAAGTGCCTTCTGCCGATTCCACGTTGAAATCGATGATTTGTTTCACCAAGGGAGGGCTGCTGACATCAAAGAGATCCAAATCTGAGGCTGAAAAGCCTTCGATACTGAATTTCCAATTTCCAGACCCTGCATAATCAAAAAGCAGGGTGTCGTTTGTTGAGACCAATTCCCTGGCATATATAAGTTCTGTCCAATCAAGATAATAAAGATCCTGGACGTTGGTGCTTGAAATTACGACCGTATTTAGACCTTCTACCAGGCTAGGTGCAGGCAAGTTTATTTCAACATTATTCAAATCGAAGGCATCCCATGTTATATCGTCCAGTAAAACAGTCCCGTTTAGTGTTATTGTCGCTTGATGTGTAAGGTTAAGATATCCCAAAAGTGACAATCTGAGGAAGCCCGAACCATCATAAACATGATCCAAGTTGAATGAAATGGAGATGGTTCGATAACTGGGGTGTTGTGGCATCAAAAATTTCCCGACGAAGTGTTCAACAATATCTTCTGAAGGGATAAAGTTAATGTAGTTCAAATTTTGTTCACTTCGTTGAAGGTCCTGGTAATTTGAGGCGGTCGGGTTGGTACCTGGCGTTCCATTCACACGCTCCATTCGCAAGCCCTCGGTATGGCCAAATGTCAGCCAATAAACGTTATCCTGGGTGTACTTATCCGTAATTTTTCCACTGTAAAATATGATTTCATCGCCTGGGCTGAATTGGTTTTCCACGCTGTTGTTAACTTGAATAGCAACTTCATTGCCGAGGTTAAATAGTTGAAAAGTGCCCGGATCGAGCATTGTGACCGGCAAACCAGCTGTTTCAAGCTCTTCATATGTTAATCGATACATTCCTTCCTCATGCACCTCAATGCGCCAGGAAGGATCAGGTGGCAGCCACACTGTTTCTGCCGACTGCAGCACATTTTCTTTCTCAGCTTGACCACTCCGCCAGTTTTTTGCAGATTCATAATTCAATAGGGATTTCCGGAAAAAACTTTCGTACACCGCAGATTCCGGAACGACATCCTGCTGGTTCCCAGCCGAAACTGTCCCTGTAAAACGTATTTCTACAAGCAGGCTTTCATAAACGATCAATTTTTCTTTTGCAGGTTGGTATTGCAGCGGATAGAGCTGTACGCCAATGATGCGCTGTTGCCTCACAACAGCATCTTCGCCCATCACCACATGAGAAGCAGGGAATGCAACCGCCGATTCGTAGATCACCGGGTCCTCAATCAGGCTGGATTGGGTTGCGTAAGCTTCCTGCACGTGTTGCGATTCAGGTGATAATTGACGGGTTGTTTCTTCTGTTTCCACCGGTAGGATTGGGGCAGAAAGGCTTATTTCGTGAGCGTTTCCTGGCATTACAGAAACTTCAAGCGTCACATCAAAAGGTATTCCAAGGGTTGCCAGCACAACAGGAAGGTCAGGTGCTCCGGACTGACTGCTTTGGCTTGCCCCGGGTAGGGAAGCTTTCAAGTAGGTTTTTCCCTCCACAAACTCTTCTTCAATGCGCAAACTCTGCCAGGGGATTTGCAACTCCAGGCTGATTCCATGTTCTGATGAATCGATCAGTTGAAGGTCCAAACTGTCTTCAGACTGTCCCCCCAAAACAGGAAGCGGGTTGACGGCAAGGAACGCCAGCACTAAAGCAGCGAATATCATAACAATTTTTTTCATCTTAGTTTCTCCAGTTTTCAAAAACAGAAAACCTGAAAGGTCCATAAAATCTATCTGAAATCAGAAATTTATTCGTTGTTTGAGTTTTTGGGGGTCCTCATCCAAATCAAACCCAAAGGTTCGAAATGGAACAAACTCAGATAACTGCCCAAGATGCTCCATAATCCGCTCAACCGCGGCTGGATCATAATACGGAATAAAGGCTGTCTGCATAATTCCCGATACACCTCGCAAAGGTTCAAGTAAAAGAGAATCCGTTTTTCCTTTTCCATCCAGGAAGAATAGGCACTTCAACCGCACGCCATCAGGCGCAAACAAGCTGGAATAAAAGTGCCAGGGGCTGCCAAAAAGCCAAAACTCACCATCAATATAACGCAAAACCACCTGGTCTTCACCTAAAACTTTCACGCTCTTATCTTCAGAAAGAACCCGGGCAAGCGTGGATTTTCCGGCATGGGCTTGCCCAATGAAAGCATAGCCATCTTCCCCAATCCTGATTGCTGCCGCGTGCAACAGCAGGTCCCCATAGAGCCCAAGCCAGTTCACATAAAAAACAATTTCAAGTTCTTTTGGTATCAGCAGTGCTTCTGGCTCAGCCTCAAAATCGCCCAAAAGCTGCCCGCTGCTGAAATCCTTTTGGACGATCAGCTGTCGATAAACTGATTGAGCCGGGTTTGAGAAGACCAATTCCTGCTCATTTTTTTGCCACAGTTCCCAAATCTGAGTGTGGGCTATCAACTTATCCCATCGAGTTTCCCGATCCATTTTTTTCTGGATCACTTCAAGAGTTATGGTGTGTGAAAAAGCCGGAAAGTGTTGATTTCCGGCATTTGGAAAAACTAAAAAAGGGTTAGGATTTGGAAAAGTAGAAGTTCTTAGCGCATCCTGCTTGGACTCAAATAAAAGGAAATAATTGGCAACATTCATGCCCCATTGTTGTTGTCCAAAATCCGATGCTTTAAGGGCATAGCTTTCATCTTCCTGGTTGCTCATTGAACAAGAGTGTCTGTCATTTCTTTTCGGTAGAAAAACAATCTACCCAATCGGTGCTCCACCAGGTCCTTGATAACAACCGGTGAATAAAACATCGCAGCCCTGCGGAGTGAAGGCAGTCGGCAGTGGGCTGACATGGCAGGTCCCCAATACAGAATTTTTTACAGTCAGGCGCACTTTATCGATTTTGGGTGCCTGGTAAGCTCTCTTTTCTGTGTCTTTCATTTCTTTTCCTCCATTGTTACAAATGATAATTCCTTTATAGCCTGCATGCGCCGCTTGGTCAGTTCGCAGATAAAAGGTACCGGTGTCTCCAGATCTCCCATCACAAGCTGTGACCATCCCGTGCACTGATTACAAAACATCACGTGAGGACAGTCTGCGCATTCAGTCTTTTTTGTATGCGTCAGAGTGCGTACACCACCCAACATCTCCCACGCATTTATAAATCCAAGTTCAAATACATTATAGCACGGTGTGCGCACCAGCGCGCAAGGGCTTAAATTGCCATAAGCGTCGATATGAAAAGATTGATGGGCAGCACCGCAGTTGTAAATATGAACCCTGTCAACTTGCAAATCCTTGCGTTCTTTGATAACGTCTCTCCACGCTGAAGTTCTTTCAGAATCTTCCAAATCAAGGCGGATCATCTCATTAATGCCCAATTGCAGGTGATGACCATTGCCAGTGCCGTCCAGGCGTGGGATCAGCATGCTGTCAAAACGAAAACCCAGGTTGCGCTCCTTGGCAAATGCCCGCATCTGCGTCAACTCATGCTTGTTAGTATTGACGATGAATGTTTTCAAACTGAGCGGCAGTTTGTAAGCCAAAGCGGTCTCGATGCCCTGCATGCAACGATCATAGGAGCCCGGGCGACGGGTGACCGAGTCAAAAGTCTCACGAGTAGCACCGTAAAGCGTGATTTCCAAACCACGGATCCCATACTCCGCCAAAACCGAAGCAATTTCAGGCGTCAGCATTGAACCGTTGGAAAACAAAGTCACAAGCAAGCCTTTCTTTCGGCTGTACTCAAAGATTTCAATGAAATCGGAGCGCAAAAATGGCTCCCCGCCGGTAATCAACAGAAACAAGGTTCCAGCTTCTGCCAACTGATCTATCAGGTCCTTGACCTGCGCAGTGGACATTTCCTTTTGGGTGGTAAGCGGGTCATTGGCGGCTTTGTTGATAAAACATTGAACGCAGTTGTAGTTGCAGCGCTCTGTCAGTTCCACTGTGGCAGAGATTGGATAGCGCTGATTCTGAAGCGGTCCAAAAATATTTTGGGTCAGATCAGAAAAACAAAGTTCGGTTTCAACGGTACAGCCCACGGTTTACTGACTCCACTCAAGCGCTTGAAAGGCTTCTAAATCCTCAAGAAATACCTGGAGATCCTGTTGAGCCATCGCGGGATCAACCTCAAATTCGTCAAGTATGTCTTGCTGCAATTCTTCGATCGTTGAGGACTTACTGAGCTTTTCCCAAACGAAAGCGCCCACTTCATTCAAGGTGAAAATGTGTTCCATATCGGCGACATCATGCTTTACAGGCACCAGGATCATTTCATTGACAATCTTGCGGAAAATAAAGTCGTCATTGCGTTTGATTTGTGTCTCACTCATTCTCTCACCTGATAATCCTCAGTCGCGAAAGAGTTCATTTCGTCTTCGCTTTGTTGTCATTTGGCAGTGTGCTGGTACCACTGTCCTTTAAACAGTTGCCAATACCAGCACACACGTAAACAAGGTTACTATCCTTTATACGGACCTCTCTCAAACTTAGGCTCGTCAGGCATTATTATTCGATAATCGCCTCAACCGGACCGTGAAGGGTGGGGATGAGGAGAATATCAATATCTTCCAGCCAGTAATAGTAGCGCACACCAACTTCAGCCGTGTCGTCAACAAACTGGTACTCCGCGCCATAGGGGCTGCCGGGAGCCACCAGGCTGGGGATCATCTCATCGTTCAGCTTGGTTTTCAGCCCTTCAAGTTCGGTAGCGCGATAGAGGTTGAAACCAAAGTTGTCGGTTTCAGTAGCGGTAGCCCAATCCAAGGTAACTGCTCCTTCACCGGCAGTTGCCGTGAAGTACAGTAATTCCACTGCTGTAGGCACCTCGTCCGCGATCATGCCGTACATGCAGGCGCAGTTGGTGTCACCTTCATCGCTGATAAAGTCTCGCTTCGCCAGTGCGGGATCCCAATTCGGGCAGGCGCCACCCACCTCGCTCATGAAGCCCAGGGTCACGATGGTGTAGGTGACCGTGCTGGCGCCGTAATTGCAGGTAAATTGTTCGTTGGCTGGTGGTTGAGAGATGAACACACCATCAGAACAGGAAATCGTTGAGGGATAGGGACAATCCTCGAGAGCTACACCTGTATTGGTTGTCTCATCCAGTCGCAGGTAATAGGTGAAGGATGAACTTGGTGGGACAGCAGGTGTTTGTGCAGGATCATCACATTTAATATCCCCAACGGTAACAGTCAGAGGCACAGATTGTAGTTTACCTTCATTATTCTGTGCCCAGATAGGATTGTTGTAATGGCAGAGGACGCCCATCACAAAGGGCTGGTTCTCGCCGTAATAGACCAGTGGAGACTCAACGTCCACTCCGTTAAACCCAAACCCGCTCTGAAGTAAAAATCCAGCATTATCGATCGTAGCGCAGTTGGTGTAAGGGGAGCCAGTATAGCCTGGTCTGCCATAGCGCACCTGGTTCCAGTCAGTATTGGAATATCCGGTAGTCTGATTCCAGTATGTGTCTTGCCAGTGAGTAGGAGCGGCATTCGGGTTAGTGCCGGTGGGACCGGTAGCCCAGTTGCTGCATTCAGCATCCTCATAACTCGCCGCGCCTGCATTACTGCCTCTCACCAGCGCCACCACGTCATCACCATTGAAGTTCAATGCTGATGTTACCTGGTCTTCAGTGCTGATTCGGGTTGATACAACGCTATTTGTCACAACCCAAACATCGTGCGGCGCAAGGATCGCATTAGTCGTCAAGTCTATGGTTGTTGCAGTTGTACTGCCATTGGTATAAATCTGCAGTTTATAGCCAAGCAGCGAAATGGGGTACATTGTGGCGTTAAAGATCTCGATCGCCCGCCCCTCCCCAGTGGTCCCATCGGTGTAATTAGAAGTCTCTACATATTCAGAGATGATCAAGCCATTTCCATTACAGTTATAAGTATGGGAGCCAAGATTGCTAAGGGTTTTATCTGCGAAGCCGATACCATAAGGCACAGGATCAAAAGGATCCGAGCCGTCCGTATCTCCTGAACAAATGTTAGGCTTCCGCACCATGGTGTTATCGCGGGTGCTGATAAATCCGCTGCCCCACTCTGTGCCCGGGTCAAACCCGATCTGACCGATGATGTCAAGATACTGGAGCTCATCGATCTCGCCCCAGACCCCGTCGATGTTGCCTTTATAAAAGGCGTAAACTGAGCCTGCGACCATTGCAGTGACGATAAGTACTACAGTTATGGTCAAGAAACGTTTTTTTCTCACTTTTTCCTCCTGAAGCTCTAACTTATAAAGCGATTAACCGCCCCCTGCACTAAAACAAACCAAAATATACCTACTCTGACAACAATATTTTATCAAAAAGACCGTTCATAGTCAAGTTTATTCATACAATTAGTAACATAATTTACGAAATAACAAAATGACCGCATTGCCCTGGTCGTTCCGCCCCATTGCGGGAGGCGCAAAACGCAAGTCTGTTATCCAACATACCTCCAAACTGGCTGTCTGAAAGGAACACCCATGAAAACCAGCCTGTTTTTGTCCCGTTGGTGTAATCGCCCATGACAAAAGTATCGTCAGAATTGAGTTCACCCATAAATTCATAGTCGCTCCCATCGATTACAGCCTCCCCAAGAACTTCTTTTCCATTTACAGTGATGTTCAATGTGCCTGTCTGGTAACCACCGGTTCCATCACCCAGGTAGAAGGTCCACTCCCCCTCCCATCCGGTTTGCATAGTCACTGTTGGTGTCAATGTTTTGGTGGGCGTAGGTGTGTTGCTGGGTTTTTGGGTAGCCGTTGCAGTATTGGTTGCCGGTTTTTGGGTCGGCATAGCAGTGTTGGCGGGCTGGTTTGGCTGGGTGGCAGCCCTGGTTTGAGTAACAATGATGGGCAGCCCCTGCGTATTTGTGACTACCATGGTAGGCTGGACAGGAATTTCGGCTGTCGGTTCGCTTTGGTTGGCTGGTGGGATCACAGCTGATTCTGTTTGGGTTGGGATTTCTTCTGAAGTTTCAGGTTGAAGGATAGTTTCCTGGGTTTTCCCGGGCGTGAACGCATTGGTGATCTGGCGTTCCTGCTGGCTGGAAGAATTGCACGCAAAGAGCAGCATGCCCAGCAATGTGACTATCACTAGGGACAAGGTAACTGGCAGCAGAATTTTCGTTTTACGCATCACTCTCCACCTGGAATAATTTTACTATAGATATCAGCCGTGAACAGATTTGGAAATACATCATTTCAAGCATATTCGGTACAATTAGGTCATGCAATCTCGACTGACCGCACAAGAATTGATTGGGAAACGGTAGAGACATTGGACTCACTGAGCGCCTTATTAAAAATACTTGAGCCAGGGCTTTCATCCGATAAGCTGGTCGATTTATTATGCCAACTGGATCAGGAGCAAAACAAAGCGCTGGTGGATAAGGCAAGACACCAAGGGCTATCGGCACTGCTCTATCCAATGCTGGTTGGATCAAAGAATTCGTTCTCGCCTGACTTCCCCCAAAAAGAGCAACTTCATAGTAACTATCTTGCCACTGCCGTGCACAACACACTTATCATGCATGATACAGAGTTGCTGTTCTCCAGCCTTCAAAAAGCAGGGATTCCCGCGGCAGGGTTGAAGGGCGTTTTCCTTCTGGAGAATGTGTATGCTGATCCTGGTGCCCGCCCCATGAATGACATCGACATCCTGGTCAGGAAGCAGGATCTGGGGACTTGTATGCATGTTCTAGAACAACTTGGCTATAGTCCAACCTCCTATTTCAGCCTGTCAGACCAGAATATCGACACCAAGCATGTACCTCCCATGCAAAAAAAGGGAGGAGCATTGGTGGAGGTGCACTGGACCCTGTTGGAAGAGGACGAGCCTTTCAGCATCGATTTCGATGCGCTCTGGGATCGCATGAAGCCAACCAGGATCGCCAATGTGGACGCACTGTCTCTGGGCGTGGAAGACCTTATTCTTCACTTGTGCCTGCACCTTACCTACCAGCATTATCTCCAACTCGGTTTGCGGGGTTTGCTGGACATTGCCCTGGTGATCCACAAGTTTAGAATGGAGATCGACTGGACGAAGTTGGTTCAAATTTCCAAAACCTGGGGCTCGGAGAGAGTGACGGCATTGACCCTGAAATTGGTGGAGACGCTGCTGAACGTGCCCATCCCCTCAGAGGTTTATGCCTCATTATTACCAGAAGGGATCGACCCCGAGCTGATTGAACTGGCGCGCAGTCAGCTACTGGACCGGGAACGGTTTGAGGATCGGCTCACCCCCGACATGGTCGAACTGAATGCCACAAAGAATATTTTAAAAAAACTGAAAATTGGATTGCAGCGCGTGTTTATTCCCCGCATCGCGCTCGCCCGGATCTATAACGTTTCGCCAAACTCAATTAAGATTGTCGGATTTTATTGGGAAAGACTTAAGTATTTGGTCAGAAATTATGGCAGCACGTTGCTCAGGTTATTAAAACGGGAAGAAATATCAGACTCTGCCCTGAAAAAAGCCGAAACCTCATATTCATTGCATGATTGGATGAGCAAACGGTAATTCACTAGATATCCTGGACGAAGGATGCTGCCTAAGGACCTTGCCACTAAAATTGTTAAGATTCATCGCTATCGCTCAGAATTTCGACCTTTTGTTGTGAACAACCCGATCACTATCCATTTAACTTTCCGGAAAAAATTGATCAGCGGCACGAGCCAATTCTTGCGGGAAAGATAGGCAATCCATTTCTTCCCGATCCCAAGCCCAAAATGAACTGGTTTTCCTTCTCTCTGTACCTTGATTACCCGTCCCAGGACACCCTCAAATAAAGTCCAACCGTCAAATGAATTAGCCACATTATCACCTTTGCACAGCATGCGGTTGCTTTTTAGCTGGACCACCCGGTGCGCTAACACATGCCCGTTTCCGACCTGGACAAATACGATCACATCACCAACATGTATGGAATGACGCTCAACTGGTTCAACGAAAATCTTATCTCCTGAGCGAATAAAGGGAATCATGCTATTGCCGGGCGCCTTAAAGCTGACAATATGCCCTTCTTGGATCGCAGCCCGGATCAGAGCTGCCAGCTCTTCAGGATTGAGCTGATATTGCGTGACCGAAGGGGAGAAGACTGATCTCATTTTTTCAGACCTAATTCACGGGTAACTTGCGACAAGAGCCAGGTCGTTCCTCGCTCACCTTATCGCCACAAAAACCGAAGCGATCTTCCCGGGAGCCTACGAAGGTATCAGGAGCAATCATCTGCCACCAAAAGTGACCATCCTCGTTTGGCGTCTTCCATTTGCCCTGTGCCTGATCTCCTGCGGTGTTAAAATCTCCCTTAAATTCATACCCCACCCGATTTATCGTGGCAGTTCCTGAAAACTGAGCACCGCTAACCTGGATGTTTACTTCGGACTGATCATAGGATCCTGTACTGTTTTGGAACCAGATATTCCATGCGCCTTGCCAGGCAGAATACTGCTGTGATGGGGGCTGTGTTATGGTTGGATCAGGAGTTGTTGTGGGCTGCGGGTTTGGCTCAGGTGGAACAATTGGATAAGGGTTTGCGCTGGTCTGAGTTGGATTCAAGGTGACAACTGCTGCATCACCTGGTGCGTGAGTGGGTTCCAAGGCAGCAGCCAGCGGTGTTTCTGAGGAATCTGGGAAAAAAAGTTCGGTTTCTGGCGTGGATGCCTCAACCATCAAACTGACCGGTGTCTGCAGGGTCGCCACTGTGACCCCTTGAAAGCCCTGAATTTCCGGCTGCGGCTTCCTTCCGCAGCCTGCTAAAAGCACCAGCAATGCCAAAATCGATAGGGGTTTTCGGTTCATGGTGTTCGATTTTATCACGCATCAATCGGGGAAAAATTTATGCGCCCAAACGCCGTAAAGCCTTGATCACACTTTCAATCACCCACCCTTGTTGATCATCGGTCATGGTGGGGAACAACGGCAGTGTGACCTGTCGTTTTGACACGTTTTCTGTCATCCAGAGTGTCTCTTCAAATTTTTGGAGGGGAGCACGATAAATTTCAAAGGTATGCACCGGTGGATAATGAAAACTGGTCTGAATTCCGTCCTGTTTCAATAACTCCCGAAAAGCTTCTTTGTCCACTCCTTCTGGCAGCAACACTGGGAAGATATGCTCACTGCTAAGGCCTCTCTTTTTGGCGAAAGGCAGTCCCAAACTTTGAGCGCTCCCCGTGAAAGCCTCGCGATAGCGACGTACAAAGACTTCACGCCTGGCGTTGCCGGTAGGAAGTTTTTTGAGCTGTTCACGCCCAATTGCCGAGCGGATCTCATCCAGGCGATAGTTGTAACCAAGCTCCACCACGTCATAAGTGCTGGCGTGTCCTTTGTGGCGATCCCAGGTGAGGGTCGTCATGCCATGCGAACGCAGTATTCTCACTTTCTCCGCGATCTGATCGTCATTAGTGACCAGCATTCCGCCCTCACCAGTGGTCATATTTTTGTTCCCAAAAAAGCTGTAGCAACCCACGTCGCCCCAGGTGCCAAGCGCTTTGCCATCCAGGCTGGCTCCCACCGCGTGAGCGGCATCTTCGATCACCGCCAACCCACGTTCTTTGGCTATGCGCATAATTTCGGGCATGTCGCAGGCATAGCCGGCATAATGCATGACCACGATCGCCTTGGTCTTTTCAGTTACTCGCTCTTCGATCGCTCGCGGGCAGATACAAAGCCAGTCTTCGCTTTCAATATCTGCAAATACCACCTTGGCTCCGGTGTAGCGGACGGCATTGGCTGTTGCGACAAAGGTCAATGAAGGAATGATGGCTTCATCGCCCTTGCCCAAGCCGACAGCCAGGCAAGCCAGGTGGAGGGCGGCGGTGGCATTGTTGACTGCGATGGCGTGTTTTGCCCCGACAAAGGCGGCAAATTCGTGTTCGAAGGCTTGCGTCACTGCTCCCATGGTCAGCCAACCCGAGCGCAGGACTTCCAGTACAGCATTTTCTTCTTCTATTCCAAGATTCACATCTGCCAAGGTTACACGCCAGTCCATATTTACTCCGCTAAAAATTGTGAGCGCATGCTTTCAAAGTCGTCATTGGCTGCCAGAAAATCCTCAGGATTTCCCAGGTCACGCCAGTAGCCATTATAAGGATAACAAGCCACAGGTTCACCCGCATTAAGCAGCGTGTTGACTAAGGTGGGAAAGTCAAAGTATTCTCCTTTAGGGATATACTCCAACACTCTCGGCTCAAAGACGTACATACCCATGCTGACGAGAAAGTTCATGCTCGGTTTTTCGATGTATCCTGTAACCTGGTGAGAACTGCTATCATGTTCGATCACGCCCAGATTGATCTTGTGGTTTCGTTGATGGCTGGCGATGGTGCAGATAGCATTTTTTTGCTTGTGGAAAACTACCAACTGGTTGATGTCGAGAAGGGTAAGAATATCACCGTTGCACACCAAAAAAGTATCCGTTAAACCATCGATAAAAGCCAACGGACCAGCTGTGCCGAGCGGCTTGGTCTCGAGAGCGTAGTCAATTTTGAGGTCGTATTGGGAACCATCTTTGAAGTAGGATTTCATCAATCCGGACAAATGACCCACAGCCAGGGTAACATCTTTGATCCCGGCACGGCTCATTTGACCCAGCAGCACCTCCAGGATGGCATGATCGCCAATGGGCATCATCGGTTTGGGTAGGATGTACGTATACGGGGCGAGTCTTGTACCCTTCCCCCCCGCCAGAACTACTGCTTTCATCATTTCACCTTCGATTTAGTATGACAAAATTATATTCGGGTTCTGAATTGAATGACAAATATCATGAGTAAAACAATAGGATCAACGACCGTAGTCATCAGGCAGGTAATGATCCAGGTGATTCCTGATCCACTCGATGGTTGAGGCTAAACCTTGCCTGAGATCAAATTCAGGTTCCCAGCCCAGCTCTCGTCTTGCTTTAGTGTTATCTGATACCAGTCGTAGAACCTCTGACTTTTCTGGTCTGATCCGTTCCTGGTCAATGATGATCTCCGGTTCAATTCTTAAGTAATCAAATATTTGTTGGGCAACGTCGCTGATGCTAACGTCATAACCTGTGCCCAGGTTATAAACCTGACCATCCCAATTTCCATTTTCTGCTGCTTTTAGAAAACCGTTGACGGTATCATCCAAGTAGGTGAAATCTCGGCTGGTCGTCAGATTGCCAAGGTGAATCTGATTGGATGTGAGGGCTTGAGTGATAATAGTCGGGATCACCGCCCGATTGCTCTGACCGGGACCGTAGGTATTAAATGGACGAACGGTAAGCGACTGGACATCAAAGCTGCGATAATAGCTTTCGACCAACTTATCCGCCCCAATTTTACTAGCAGAATAAGGCGATTGTGCCTGAAGAGGATGCTCCTCGTCTATCGGCACTCGTAAAGCCGTTCCGTAAACCTCACTTGTAGAGGTATGAATTAGTTTGGCAGTGGTTTTTCGGCAGGCTTCCAGTATGTTTAAAGTGCCAAGAATATTGGTGTGTGCTGTTTCAACCGGATGAATATAAGAATAGGGAATGGAAATGAGCGCTCCCAGGTGAAAGACGATATCCACATCTCTGACAGCGTGATCTACGGCTGCGTGATCCTCAAGATCCCCACGAATGATTTTAATCTGTCTGAATAATTCAGGAGGCAAGAAGGTCAGATTACCAAATTCCGGTCGGGATGTATAACGAACAAATGCTCTGACATGGGCACCAGATTCCAGCAAGCGTTGAATTAACCTTGAGCCGATAAAACCAGCGGCTCCAGTGACCAGTAGTTTCAAGCCTGAAAAGAATGTTGAATCATTTTCCATTTAGCGTAAATCCCTCAAAAGCATCTTCCAGTCTCAAGATTAAATCCGGCATCACGATCACTTTTGCCGGAGTGGAATCGCAGATGTGTTTTATTCTATCTCTGGTTACCTCATCGGCATTGCTAATGGCGGTGATCACAATTCCGATAGAATATTTTTCGACCAGGTCAGGTATTGCCTGACTGGATCCCATAACCTTAATGCCACCAACACGTAAGTTACGTTTTTTTGGATCATCATCCACAAACCCTACCACACCGAAAAGAGTCGAATAGATGCTGCGATGAATCAACCAGGAGGTCAATTCACCTAAGTGTCCTGCACCAACAATGAGAATCCGCTCAGCAAACGAAGCTTCGCTGCCACGGAACAGAAGCCAACGATAAGCCAGGCTGCTGATGAGACGTTCGCGATAACGCACTCCGACTAAACCGATGTATATCGTAACCCCGATCAGCCAGAGCATGCTGAAAGGGACCCAGGGTTCGGTGATCCAAAATCGATTGACCAGCCATAGGATAAACATGGTCAAACCCACAGAAATACCAATGTCGATCACATAGGCAGGGCTCGCCTCACGCCAGGAAATCTTCTGGAGCCCAAGGATCATATTGATCAGGCTGATAATCAGGGCAATTGCCACCGCCAAAATGAAAAAGACAGGGATACCCAGGTTAATTACCGCGCTGATACGCCAGACAATACCCGAAAGCCCTACAGAAATGGTTGCCACTATGATATCGATCAGGAACCAGGGAACAACTCTCCTGAAAAGCATTAAAGTAGGTCCACCAAAGAGCACCTGCTCGTCAATCTCTTTTCCACGGATCTGAGGTAAAAGCATGATAATTGTGGCTGCCAAAACGTCCATATCCACAAAAAGATTGTGATTTCGAACATACAATTGATCAAGGCGCTGTTTATCAGGCAGGATCTTGCCAAGATAATTATCCATGAAATCGTCGCCCTTGAGCAGATGTTCCTCATCACGATAAATGATCGAGGCAGGGCTGGTGATGCCTGGACGAACAGACGAAATCTCTTTTCTAACTTCCGGTGGCCAGGTCATGGCAATTTTATAATCTTCGGGGCGAGGTCCCACAAAACTCATTTGACCAATCAAGACATTCCACAACTGTGGTAGCTCATTCAGCTTGGAATTTCGGAGGTAACGCCCGATCTTTGTCACTCTTTGATCGTCCGAGGCAGTAACCGGAGGACCATTTTCTCCATCGGGCTGACAATGCATGGTTCTGAATTTAAGAATCTTAAATGGTTTTTCATTCTTACCCAACCGCAACCCCTGGTAGGTCACCGGACCGGGTGATTCGCGTCTTATGGAGATTGCGATGAGAAAAAAAACCGGAAGAAGAAAGATTAATCCAAAAAAGGAAAAGATGATGTCGAAAGTGCGTTTAAAAAAGGAGTTTGCAAACACAGATACCCGGCTTTTTTTCATCGGTGTGGTGCTGGAAATTGCCTGGGTTCGAATAGCATCGTTCTGCACAGTTTGCCCGCTCCCTTCCTGTGGTGTACATCGATACAACACAAGTTTACTACGATTGACAAAAAATATTTGTGATAAATTTAAAAAAAAGCCGTTACAGGCATCCGAACGGTTTTTAAATATACTACATTTTATTGTTCTCAGGTCGCTACGTTTTAGCGGTCGTAATGTTTAAGACATAATGGTTTCAGACCGCTCGCCATACCAGGGTGGTACTTTTCCGGTTTTGTCGTGCCAACGGTTGGCAAACTTAAGCAAACCAACCAGGAACCCTAATCCATAACTGGTATGGATGATTGCAAAGGCGGGTATAAGCAAACCAAGAAAATTCCAACCTTTCTTTGACGCGATCGATAAGGAGAAAATAAAATTTGCTGCCAGGTAGGTACCTAAAACAACCGCCAATGGAACCCACCCCCATCTGACGAACGCCGTGAGGAGTATTGAGGTGGTGATTGAAAGAACAAACAGAGGAGGTACGAACTGACGCAGGCTCATTTGTTTTGGGTGCTTTTGCAGAACGCGCACTTTCCAATATCCGTACTGGAAATATTGATTCCATAACTTCGCAAAAGAACCACGGCTGAAATAGGTGGATCGCACATCTTCTGCCAGGAGAATTTTTCCTCCCGCTTCTCGGATGCGGTAGTTGTACTCATCATCCTGGTTGCGGACCAATTCTTCATCATACAGCCCCACCTTCTGGATGATCTCGCGTGTGTATGCCGGGAATGGCACCGTATCCGCCAGTTTAGTCTGACCCGTTTCCGTGCGAAAGGAAGAATTACCCACCCCAAATTTGGAGCTCATCGCCAGTGCGATCACCTCAGAGGTAAAATCCTCACCAATTGTGTGCATAGGACCACCCACCCCGTCCACACCGTCTTCATGCAGGTGACGAACACAGTTGGAAACATAATCCGGTTCGATGATGCAATGACCGTCAACCCGAATGAGGATATCCCCATCTGCCTCTCGGAGCGCAAGGTTCATTCCAACAGGTACTATCCTGCCATTGTTGCTTATAAGCTTAATGTTGGGATGGTCTTGTTGGTAGTTAGCGACAATCTCATCAGTCCCATCATCAGAGATCCCGTCCACAACCAGTATTTCAAACTCATCCGATAAGTAATCCTGAGTCAGGACTGCATCCAGGCAACGCCCGATATATCTTTTTTCGTTCCGAACAGGGATGATGATGGATATCATTTTTGAAGCAATGAAACTACTGCTTTGAATTTTCCTGATTTAGTTCGTTCAATATCTTGCACAAGCTCAACAACTACCTCAACCTGGTCACCCAAGCGCTGATGAACACGATCGATTACGTTAATCTTGTCTACTTCTGAAAAATTGTCCGTGGGAACAATTTTTACGCATATACGATTCAATGACTCTTGGATGATCTGCCCTTCAATTATGTGAGGTTGATGAGTAAAAATTCCATGAAACCGGACAAGCTGCCTGCCATCAGGTCCGATAACCACATCCTCCAAACGTCCGACCACTTCCTTAATAACAGGCATCGAACGTCCGCAAGGGCAAGGTTTCTCATCCCAAGCTGCCAGGTCGCCCAAGCGGTATCGAACCAAAGGTTGGTGCAAGCGCGTCAAGCAGGTCGCAACTACCTCACCAATTTCGCCAGGTTCGCACTTACTGCCATCGGGACGCAAAATTTCCACAACTCCTGCATCCGGGCTTACATGCAACTGACCCGCTTCACATTCACTTGCGAATAGAACATTTTCAACCGTACTGTATTCTTCGAAAATCTTACAACGATAAGCTTTTTCCATCACTTCCCGCATCTCTGGTGTCAATTTTTCGCTGGTCGTGATGATGGCTCTTAGCGGTGGAACATCAATTCCCGCATCAAGAATGAATTTCCCTAAAAGGTAATACGAAACCGCATAGCCAGTCATCCATTGGACTTGATGCTTTTTTAATGCTTCAACATAGAAATGAGCTGTATCAGGCCGCAGATGAAATGGAGAGAAGTAGACTTGTCTCTCTGCAACATTGAAACGATAATATGGACCTTTACTGTTTGGATCAGGTTCAACCATTCTCCCAGAGAATGTAGCCCTAGGGATCTTGAAAGAAACCCCAGCCCAATTTGCAGAGCGCACTTCCCTGATAGCAAGGGAATCTCTCATTTCATTAGGAGTGAAAATTGAAGCGATTGGCGTTCCGGTTGAACCACTGGTGTAGTTGGTCACCTTTATCCACTCCTTTTTGTCTATTCGGACAAAATCATGAGGGTTCGCACGCAGTGGCTCCTTTTCCAGTAATGGTAAAGAAATTAAATTTCCGCTTTGTGCTGATTCTTTCTGATCATCCGACCATTCCCTGGAATAGTAAGGAACATGGCTTACGCATATTCTTAATATGTCGCGTAATTTATTACTTTGGTATTCCGTCCATTGTTCTGTTGTGAACCGATCTCTTGTTACATAAGACCGCACATAATTTTGGAAATCTCCGCCAAAACGAAGCCATTTCCAATAGACGCCATAGAAACTCACCGCAGCATTTTGCAGACGTAAGGGTAGTTTGGAGTAAAGCGCATCAGGTAAACTCAAATTGTTCCCTTTTTTGAAATCTCAAAAAACAAATTTTCCCATTGTGGAAGGATAGCAGACCAGTCAAGATCTTCAGTGGACTTTTGGGCATTTGCGCTAAGGTTCTCGGCTAGCTGGGGTTCAGTCAGGATACGCCTTATCGCATCTGCCATGCCATCGTGGTCATTTGGTTCTACCAACAAACAATCGATTCCATCCTTGACCAAGAAAGGTATACCTCCTACATTTGTCGAGACTACACATAAGCCATTTGCCATCGCTTCGAGAACGCTTCGAGGTGCTGTGTCGTAGTTGGTGGTGTTTATAAATATGTCTGCCTTGTCCAGCCATTCGGGGATTTGCCAGTGCGGCACACCCCCCACGATTTGGACAAACTGGTCCACATTCAGATTTTTCGCCAACTGTAGTGTATCTGTCAAACTGCCGTCGCCCTTATCTGGTCCTAACATGAGTAGATGAGCATTGATGCCAGAAGATACCAGCGTTTTTAGCGTTCGGATAGCCATCTGGGTGTTATAGATTGCGTGAAATGCTCTTACCCAGATTAGATTAGGTTTCGGAGCATCGCGTAATCGGAATTTCGCGGAAGAGAGGTCTATTGGGTTTGGAATCAGGCGAATGTCAGACCTGATCGATCCAAAGGCTTCTTGTAAATATCCAGAGGGAGTGACTATTTCAGTCGCTTTTGAAAATAGATTCCGGACGAGCCTGGGGTGTTTTTGAAAAAAATCAGGTAAGCCGCCGCCATGAAGCGTTAGAACAAAAGGCTTCCCAATTAACAAAAGTAATAGCCCCGTAAGGTAGGCAAAGATAAATGCCTGACCACTAAAAACATCGATTTGGGCTAATGAATAATTTTTTCTACTTCTCCACACAGAAAAAAGCATATCAAGAAGCCTTCTGGCTTTGTTTGTCTTTGCAGATGTAGTAATTATTTGCCAACCATTCCGTCTCAAACGTTCTGCCAGGTAATGCCACACATTGATGTTACCGGAGCTGGCAGGAAGGTGGTTGCCAATCATTATCACGCCAGGTTTACTCGCCTTCAGAGATTGCGATTGTTTCTTTCTGTCATGCATAATTTAGTCCTGAGATCTTGACCCAAAACTTAACCAGAGAAGCACCATAAATATCCGTTCGTGGAAGTTCATAGACTAAATCGGAAGTAATCTTCTTCGGTCGGACAGCCAAACCGGACTTGAATCCAGCCTTTTTTACTGCCAAGATGGACTCAGAGTTATATTCTCCCCCTGTATAAGCAAAATGATTCACAGCCTTGCCAGAATATCTCTCGAGTAATTCTTTATTGTAGATAATTTCTGTAAACTGTTGGTCTGAAGAAAGCTGAACTAGATATGGGTGAGAATGCGTATGTCCTCCCACGTTTAATATTGGCGAGGTTCCAATCTGTCTCAGTTGTTCTTTGCTCAGCCCCCGATATTTTGAAACAATTTCGGGTGGGAGCGGGTAAGCACTGGAAATGCATTGCGAATAGGTTCTTGCATCCTCACTAGCTTTAGCATTCCCGATCAGTGTTCGCCATGCTTTGTGACACTCTTCTTGGGTTGATAACGGATATCGGATATTATCAATCAACAGCTCTGGATAAACCTTCTCAAAACACAATGCGTTGAAATAGACAAACCAGAGTAGAGAATCTTGTTCGAGATGCAATGTATTTGCGAAAAATGTCGCCGGAATTCCTTTGTCAAGTAAAAATGGCGACACTAGATCGAAGGTTCGTGAATAACAATCATCAAAGGTTAAGGCTGCTTGTCTTCTATTCAGTTTACCTTTTCCTTGTATTTGGTCGACATATTCATCAAGTGAAACCATCCGATAAAAACATTTCATCCAAAGCAATTGTCGTTTGAAGTCTTTCAAACGCAGAACTAATCCAGCATTCCAGGCGTTGGGAGGAGTTGAATCTGGAAAGACCAGGTGGTAGAGGAGTATCATTCAATACCCTCATTCCTCTTACTCACGGATTCATAAACCATTGTCAGGTTTTGTATATATCGTTCTAAACCAAAGTGTTCAAGAATGTGCGTCTGGGCAGATGAGCCTAATTGTGTTCGAAGATCAGGCGATTTAATTAATCGTGAGACGGCTGAAGTCATTCCTTCCATGTTCTCTGGTTCAACCAGTACAGCCTGGCGCTTGTCTGGCAGCAATTCCTCGTTAAACGGTAATTTCCATGCGACAATTGGTAAACCTGCTGCTGCGGCTTCCATAACCGCGTTTGGCAAACCCTCACTCAATGACGGAAAGCAAAATATGTCCATCGCCTTCATCCAATATCCAGCATTTGGGATCTCACCCAGCAAGCTCACATGGTCGTCAATTTTGAGAGAGTTGACAAGATGCTGCATTTTCACTTTTTCTGGTCCATCACCAATGATAATCACGTGGAATTTCGCTTCTTCCTCCCTTAGTCGATCAACCATCTTTAGCAATACATCAAACCTTTTCAACGGATCCATCCTCCCAACGGAACAAATCCAAACAGAATCCATTGGCAACTTGTATGCTAATGAAAATTGTTCTCGGAGGTTTTGGCTATCCATTGGATGATCCAGGACAGCATTAGGAACTGTAAAAATTGTTTGAGAAGTTTTCCTCAGAGCCATTTGATATGCGATTGCAGCGGTATGGGAGTTCACTACAACGGCGTTACAACTGTTTTTTACTAAGGTTACAGCCAAACTTTTGCTACGAGCCAAATACTGGCTTCTTATCCCCCCGATGCAAGGAACGCCGAGAAACCGCGCTGCCAACCCCGCATAGACACTTGAAAAGAAATGCCATCCATGGATGATGTCAGGCTTGAACTGCCGAAGTATCCTGACAATTTCAAGCAAGCGCATGGACTTTGCAGTTTTTTTTGATACCCGGATTAATGGAACACCGAGGTCTTCGATTGGCTTTTCCCAGTAATCATCATGGTGCGGGTGTAGTGTAATAACCAGCGGATCAATTTTATTCCTGTCCATGTGCGCCAACCACAGGTAAAGTTGGCGTTCCGCCCCACCAACAACCAGCTGCCCAGCAATGATGGCTACTCTCCGTTTTTCATCCATCGCCGCAACCTTATGCTGGTAGCTGTCGTTTTATTGGAATTGACCAGCTCCACATGAGCAGGAGCTTCTTCTACGGATTTGCTCTTGGCAAACACAACACTGATTCCCAGTACCATCCAGAGGATTTTGTTTGCCAAGTCAGTGATCGTGATTCCTCCGACGGAAATGATCACCAGGACGATAAACCAGGTATTTCGTAAATCCTCATCCACCTCCATTGCCGATGAGTGTGATGGCCAGAGGTGTTTGAACGCATTAATGAGCATTATCATGAAGAAGATGAAACCCACAATTCCGGTCTCAGATAAAACCTGCACAAAAGTGTTATGAGAGGAAGCTGAACCGCGTGTCGGGCCTACTAAACCTTGCATGTAGCGCCACAAGTTGGAATTGTACATACCGATTCCTACCCCTTGGAAAGGGTGATCGAGCCACATACGCCAACCAGCTCTCCAAAGATTGTACCTAAGACCGACTGTATCAGTTCCTTCTTGAATTGCAGGGAAGATATCACGAATTATCCGAAAAATACTGTCGGAAAAAAAGCTTACTACTAACAGTCCTGCCACCAACAAAATTATCGCGCCAACCTTATTCTTAACTCGTGGTTGGAATATCAGGATCAAACCGAATGCACCAAACAACAATAGTATTCCCGATCTGGATACTGTAAAAAAGACACCAATAAACGTGATGAAGATTCCAATAAGAAATATTAGTTTCTTAAATGGTGAGCTGGTTTTGGTGCGCAAATAATAAAAAAACACAAGGGCTATCACAAAATATCGAGCCGCCTGATTCGCATTTGTGGCAAGACCCGCAACACGCGCAGAACTTACAGCATCTTCTGCAATATCTCCTTGAAAAATTGCGAAACTGGCTGAAATCATTGCTGCGACTGCGAAAATTAGCATTGCGGTTTTTTGGCGTTGGGGTGTCGAAAGTAGTTCACCCGATAAAAGCATTAATATCCATAATTGAACAAAGGTCAGAATCCAGACCCTGTCCTTCCCAAAAATTGCGGCTTCAGGATTCGATATGACTGTCCAGAAAATAAATAGCAGTCCAAAAATATATATTGGATCAAGCCATTTCTGTCGTTTTTTTGTGCTGCCTTTTGATTGAAAAAGATAGGAAACTAAAGTAACCAAGCCCAGTGGGACTGCGATAGAAGAGAACAAGGGGATATCCGGAAATAGATCGATAACTGGCAATGTAGCAATAGTAAAAACAACACCAAGATAAGGTTGTCTAAAAATCAGTAGCAAGAGAACCAGCCCAATACATCCGAGGGCAACATAAGCGAACAAATTTTCAACCATTCTTATCCAGGACTTTTAAAATCGATGTGAGAAAATTATCATTAACCATTGGTGGAAGTATCTTTTTCAAAATTTCGCATTTTCCGGTCAAATCTGTTCAATATCTTCCCGTTTTACACTGCTGGCTGGCTGACCGCACAAGTTGATGATAGTAACCGGCGATTTCTCTCTGCCAAACGGCTAAACTATGCTTGGATTGGATGTACGAACTTGCATTCTCTCCAATAATATGACCATGACCACGATTTTCTGTAATTAATTTTACTTGTTGCGCCAAAGCCTGTGCGTTGCCAATTGGCACCACAACCCCATTATCGTTTGGTTTGATCACGGTTTTCAGACCCGGCAGATCCGACACAATCAGCGGCAGACCGCTTGCCATCGCTTCTAATACAACATTTGGTAGTCCTTCATTGCGCGAGGGAAACACAAAAACATCTGCAGCTTGATAAGCCTGAACCAGTCTCGTCCGATCTGCGATCATACCATGAAAGTTCACCCGCCCAGATAGTCCGGCGTTCATGACCTTCTGTTTCAATGAAGACACAAAATCCTCATCCATGGACGGATTTTCAGATCGATCTTTGGGACCTACCAGCCACAGAAAGAGATTAGGATCCTGTTTTGAAACTTGAATAAAAGCGTCGATCAGCAAATCCACGCCCTTGCGTTGGATGAGGCTGCCAGTAAACAAGAGAACGCTTGCATCCAAAGGTAAATTGAAATCGCGCCGCAATTTTTCCCTTGCTTTTGGGTCCCTTAAAGGCTTGAACAGATCGGTGTCTATAGCGTTCATTTGCATGTGAACCTGCGTTGTTGAAAAACCATGGTTCAGGTAATCTTCTGCAATCCCTTCTGAGATAGCCAGAATCCCTGTAAATTTTTGCAAGTAATTCAGCTTAAGTCTGCCAAGACGCTCGTTGCCGATAGCCCCGGGTGTGTCAGAGTCCAGCAGCACACTCTCATAAATGGTCGGGATCTTTCGCTGGCTAGCCCAATTGGCTGCCAGCAGGCTGCCCCACCAGATCAGATGGAAATGCAGCAGATCATAGCTGCTCGCGTACTTCCTTAACCCGTAAAGCAGCTGAACTGCCCAGGTCCATCGTTCCCAACGATCGGACACTTTTTGTGGACCGCTGATTTCAAAATCGAAAGCCTCTTTAGCCGGAAGGATTTTTCCCGCCTCTGTATCCAGTACGAGGTGTTCGATCGAAGGATCATCCCACTTCGAGAAATATAACTGCCAGTTGAAGACCGGTCCGCCAAAACGCTGACGAAAATTCGGCGCAAAGATGTGCAGCACCCGGATCGTCACCTATTTCCTCCAAACCGCAGCAGACCCTCCACCAGCAGCCGCAGTGACCCGGGTCGAAAACCATACTTCAATGATTGCCTGAATGCGTTCATCATCCCATTTTTGTCATTCTCCATAGCGCAAGCTGTGATCATATTATGCCAGGCGATCCTGTAAGATCCTTTTAGATAGTCTACCAGGTCTACTCGGTTCACTGAAATTGCCTCCTTTGCGCAGAGGTCCAGAGCTCTAAGAGCGCTTGAGGCACTCTTTGCAGACAAGCTTGTTAAGCTGTCCTGTGGTTTATAGCGGGTCATTAGGACTTGTTTGTGAAATGCAATCCGAACGTTGTTCACCCCCAACCGCCACCATAATTCAAAATCCTCTGAATTTCGCAAGGATTCATTGAAACCGCCATACATGTCAATGACGCTTTTCTTTACCACAACCGTATCGGTAGCGATGTAGTTGCCTTGGGTAAGGGACTCCAGAAAGCCATCTCTGATCTCAAAAAAATCTGAGCCCAGGTCAGTTGTGGTCATCAATTGGAAGGCTTTTCCATAATCTACGAAATTCGTCCCACGCTTGTTAAGAACCAGGTTAACGTTTTCAAAATCACTGAAAACCAGGTCGATTTCAGGATGAGCCTGCAGCGCTGCCATTTGGACACTAAGTTTCTCGCTCATCCACTCATCATCCGAGTCAAGGAAGGCTAGGTATTCACCCTTTGCATCGGAGATTGCCTGGTTCCTTGCCACAGCTACACCTCTGTTTTCAGCGAAAAAGTAGCGGATGCGTTGATCGGAAAAACCCATCACCACATCCCGCGTGTTGTCTCTTGAACCATCATCCCAAACGATTAGCTCCCACTCATGGTATGACTGGGAGAGCACCGACGTAATCGCCCGTTCAAGTAGGTGCTCCCGGTTGAAGGTTGGCAAGATAACTGAGACTAAGCGGTTATCTAAATGCGTTATCATATCAATTGCCATTGTTTTCATTTACTACATACCCAGCAACGTTTTATAATCTTAGCAATGAAAAGGCTGAACAGAACCGGGGACGAAAATTAAAATGTCAAAACACGCATATTTAATCATGGCACACGGTCAATTTGAGCAACTCAAAAAGCTGATCTTGCTGTTGGATGACCCAAGGAATGATATCTACGTGCATGTTGATGCAAAATCTCGCCATTTTAATCAAAACCAGTTTGAACGTCTCACAGAAAATGCAAGTTTATTCTTCATCAGGCGGAAGCGGGTAACCTGGGGGGCATACAGCCAGGTAAGATGTGAGTTGGAATTGCTCGAAGCTGCAGTAAAAGACTATCATGATTATTACCATTTATTATCAGGAGCGGATCTGCCAATTAAAAGTCAGGATCAAATTCACAAATTCTTTGAGGATAATCAAGGCTCAGAATTCTTGTCCATTCATGAAGGGGTGATGGTAACTAAAAATTTTCGTGACCGGATCCAGGTTTATCATTTTCTTCAGGAACTAGTTGGAAATAAAAAGTCGGATTCATTGTTCTTCAAAATCGAGTGGGATTTACTCAAGCTGCAGGAGCTGTTGCGCATTGACCGCCTCAAAAACTCCAATCTCGAGTTTCAAAAAGGCACCAACTGGTTCAGCATCACCCATGCCCTCGCGCATTATGTTGTATCAAAAGCCCCGCAGATTCAGAAGATGTACAAATTCACCAAATGCGCGGACGAGGTTTTCTTGCACACGATGGCATGGAATTCCCAATTTCGGGATCGCATTCAATCCGATTCAAAAAGATTGATAGATTGGAAACGAGGAAGACCATTCACTTTTCGGCTAAAAGATTTTGATGCCTTGATGAATTCGCCTTGCCTCTGGGCGAGGAAATTCAATGAGGATATCGACCCAGATATTGTACAAAAAATATCCAATACCTTCCGTGGGGTTCAATAGGCTTCTAGAAAACGTAGAAAAACTGATTACTGATACTTTTCGTTACCACCTACCAGCTGATTACAGCTGCTGACCGTGCAATTGGTTTGATATTTCTTCAATATATGCTTTCTTCATGCTGATGGGTAAGCCCGAATTTTTTTGTTCTCCGCTTCGGACATGGTCGCCGCTCAACCTACTGAACAAAAAATTCTTTTCACTATGGATACCGTTGGCATCAAAAAGCAAACCGATTCGTGGGTGCCTTTCCAGAATATCTGCGAGTAGTTCTCTTGAGACGCCATCAGCGTTATGCGGAAAGGCAAATGGCACCGAACTATTGCCTGTAAGTTCGCCAATGATGGCGCAAGAATTTGCCATCGATTGCTCGACCTCAGCATCTGTTAGCGATGAGAATTTGATATGTTCTACAGCATGGGAGCCAATTGTAAAACCTTCTGAACTCATGGTACGAATTTGATCTGTACTCAAATAAGGCGTTTGTTTCTTTAAAAATTGATCAAAATCCAATTGCAGTGATCCACTTAACCGTTCAACAAGGATAGGATCATGAACTCCCGATGTCTTTAGTAATGTGATCATTTGATCTTTTCCATCAACTAGATACCCAACATAATTTGATAATAAATCAACAATCTTAATGAGGGAATCCTTGCTTTCATTCTTGATTCTGTCTATCAAAAGAGACACCTTTTGTGCATTGGCGATCGCAAGGTTATCTATATATTTTGTATTCACAAAAAACATACAAGGGAATCCGTATTTTGAAAGCAAGGGTCGGACAACTGAGAAACATTCTGCGAAGCCATCATCGAACGTAAGGGCTACTGCCTTTTTTGGCAAACTTGTACCATTTCTGAAATGATCTACTAGCTGAGTATAAGAAACCAGACGAAAATTTTGTCGCAGATAATGTAGGTCTCGTTCAAACATTTCAGGTGTCTTATATTCATAGAGGTTTTCCACATGGGGAAGCTTTTCATTCGAGACCATATGGTAATTGATCACGATGAAATCTCTATTTACTAATGTCCTAAGTAGACCCAAGGGCATTTTTTCAGCGATTTGATGAAGTGTATGGGTTAAACGACTCACAGAATTGACTTTCTACCCAAGATATAGTTGATCCCAATCATGGTCGCTGCGACCAAGATACCACATGCCTGATGAGAACACCTGTTCAAATTTATCTTCAACCAAGTAAAGTAAAGGCAGTATTTCTTTGTACTTCTTAAAACCTAATGATTCAAATGCCGTCATCTGACAAGCTAATGAAGTAGCTGCGGAGATGTATTTCATCTTCTCATCCCTGAAATAACGTATGGCAAAGTTCACCAAAGCATTCAATACATCTGTATCATTCGGGAATGTTAACAAGTCGGCAATTATTCCAGTATTATCCTGCTCCGTCGCCGATCTCAGGATCATATACCCTCTCATATCTCCATCATAATCTGCAGTAAAAACTCGATAATCCAGCCCTGGCTGAAGTTCATATTTCCATCTAAGGAATTCACTGTCTCTAATGATACTCACAGGATAATTGGATTCCACAAGCTGCCAGAACTCATCAAACTTTGTCCCGAAATGGTCAATTTTGTTGATCATTATTGATTTGTCATAAAATGCCAGTCTGATCGGATTCCGCAAATTAAGAACTAAGTTTATTGCTTTAGACGCAAAATCGTCGAGATGCAATTTTTTAACCATTGAAACAACTGGCGCCATCCACCGTAGTCTACCCTCATCATTTATTGCAGCCCGAACAATGGATTCCTTATCCACATAGATCAATTTTCTAAAGAGAGAAACCGATTCAATCTCTTTGCAGCCCAATTTGGTGAGAATGTGGCGCGACGAAGGCGCCATGACCATACCCATCCAAATTGGATGATGATCACGATTCATCCTCAAGGTCTCAAAACCAAGGTTTTTCCCACGGTAATCCTCCAAGACAAAAGCATCCACAGCCCAGGCAAAGTCTTGCCTTTTCCCATCTATTTGCAGCGGTTCATAAACAGCTGCCGATTGTGCCACCACTTTTCCTTCTTCATTTAGCGCTATATAAACCGGGATTTTGTTATCAGGCTTGTAGGGATTGTGCTCAAACTGCCATTCCCAGCGTTCAGGGTACTTATCCTTTGCATTAACACCATAAGCTTGATCCAGGAAAGCGAAAATAACAGGTTTGTCCTCAAGAGTCGCACGGCGGATTGTGAATGTCACTTCTCCGCCTTCTGATCTATCACTTCATATAGAAAGGCCTCAATTTGGTTGAGGTAACCAGTCATTGAGTGGTTTCGTTCCACGAAATTTCTGGCTGAAACTGAGATCTGTTCCAATCGTTTAGGGTAATTAGCCAAGGAGCAGACTATGTCACTCACTGCATCAATATCACCAGGCGGGACCAGAAAGCCATTTTGATCATTTTGAATTATCTCCGTTGAGCACTCACCACCATAGGAAATAAGAACGCATCCGCACGCCATTGCTTCAATCGGAACTCTTGAAAATCCAAGCTTTTGATAACTTGGGAAGTAACAGATATCGAAATGTTGATAAAGATCAATCATTGCGTCAATTTTTTGATATGGCAGGATTTTTATCTGCTCAACCAGCCCCAACTCAACCACCTCTCTCTCTAGAGATGAGACATATTCAAGGTTCCAGTGATCACCAACAATGGTGAGGGAATGCTTGACTCCTGCTTTTGACAATAAGGAAGATAACCGGACTGCGTCCATTTGGCCTTTAATGGGCTCTATTCTGCCTGGGACCAGGATATTTATCGATCGATTTGGATGTGAAATCGGTCGGAATGCGAATTTTTCAAGGTCTAATCCGGATTGGATCACTTTCGTCGAATTATTTGGGATAACCTTTGCCTGATAGCTTTCCTGACCATTCTGACTGTTAAAAAATGCATCGATTCTATCCGGCCAAGACCACTTTCTTTTCAGTCGTCCTCCCGAAAGCGTTGAGACAAGTAAAATAAAAAAATGGTAAATGAAAACTAATGGACCTGATTTTGGCTGATATCCCTCCAGAAACCGATACCAGAGACCATGGTCTGCATATACGATCTCCGTAGTCTTGCCGCCATCATCAAGCATGAGAGATATGGTAAGCGATGCTAAGAAGGGGAAAAGGCTCCTGGTCAGAAACGTAACATTTCCGAGGTAAACGAGGTCAGGTTGATATTTTTTGATGGTTTGGTCGATTATCCGCAAATCATGTATATCTCGCCAGATCTGACGAAGGAAGATGATAGCCACGCCCAATCGGTTTGTACTTTTTTTCGTTGTCAGCCGCTCAGCCAAACCTTGAGCTCTCCTGGTACCATACAGCGTTCGGACTACTGGATAGTCAAATAGTATCGATTCGACCTGCATGGTTTTATCAGGTTTCGTGGTCATCACGTTTACCTGATGCCCTCGAGCCGCCAGCCCGTCCATCACATCCCGCACCCGGTTTTCATATCCACCATATGCATAGGGAGGATAATAAGCAGAAAAAGTTAATATCTTCAACGGTCTAATCTGTCTAATTCCACAATAGGTAAAGTAAATAACACATTAAACCAATAGCGTCTCATAAAAATCAAGTAAGGCTTGACCTGTTCTCTCTCGATACTCTGGAAAATTGCGAAAAACATCCTGTGAGGTTCTGTTGCCAAATCGCTCGTTATAACGAGATTTCAATTCCTTGTCCTCACATGTCTCCAGTGCGCGCCACCAGAAGTATGAACCTCTGACACCCCACCAGCCGTAAGTAGTATTCGGATCCGCCACTCCACCTACATGAAAAACATCGGCATTATTCATCGAGTCCGCGTGATAATGATCCAAAAAATTGACTTTATAGCCCTCCGCGACCCCTAAGGAATAAATCAATCTTAAGGTGTCAAAATAGGGCTTGTTATACTCTGGATAATGATGTTCATCGATACCGATTTCTTTCAACTTTCTGACAGCCCCACCTGGCAATCGCTTCGAAAAATCTGTGATGCCACAGTTCACCTTATATTTTTTCCGAAGTGATTGAATAATTGTAGCGTTGAAGAACAAGAAGAAGGTTTGTGGTGTCCTCCCAAGCATGGGGCTGCCTTGATAAAAGATTGTACTCATCATTTGCCCATCTTCTAGAGAATTCATCTGTTTAAAACATGCGGGGTTGAATACAAAACAATCGTAATCAAGAATTCCAAAAGGTCGCGGGAAGTTGTCAAAAAGCATATCCAGCACCTTGCCGTGCGGTACAACCTGTTTTTCATCCAAACTGATAACATGCCGAGGTTTGACCAGTCTTTTTGCTTTGCCAATTTCCCATTCATCCATTCCATTCGCTATTAGAATGAGGTTCTCGCTATCCGGAAGATACTTCGCTGATAACTTCAGAATGTGGACCGAACCTGGGATTCCCACCATAAAGTATGGAGCGTTGAGATTCTGCAAGTCGATAATTTGTTTTTTAGCAACGGCGATATCAATATCTTCTTGATAAAACCTTATCAGACTTTTTTAACTTTGAATACTGTTGGGATAATTTGTATTTCAGTGACATTCTAGTATCAACATTCACATCAGATAAACAAGAGAATTATTTAAACGAGAATTGTTTATGACCTTATTCGATTCCTCAGAGTTATCTCCTTTGTAAATGAAAATTAGATTATGATAAAAATGCATTGAAATAATTTTTGGTCATAATACGATTGTCGATATCCAGGGATGAAGAATTCTTTATTGTTCAAAGAGTCAATGATGCTTTTGAAAAAACCCATGATCATGTTAGGATTGCCAGCTCTTTACTGTCGCCACCATAAGATGGCCAATACGATGTTTGTGTATCTTCGATAACATAGATTCCGCCATCTTTGAGATATGGAAATAATCTCAAAAGTCGGAATAACATGCCTATTTAAAATGGCTTTATCATCGATGATGATGTCTAAATCGCCAATTTCTTCAATCACATGTTTTAAAGAATGGTTCATCAACCTGACTGCCTTGAAAAATCTTTATTCGTTTTCTGGAGTCTTGATTTATCGTAAATATCAACGAGAGAAAATGTTTCCAAAAGGGAAGTACTTTTTTCCACATTCTCAAAGAGTTGCCACCAAGTAGAGGGGATTCTCATAACCTCCAACGCCTATTTCCAACAGGTTGATTTCTTGAACTTGAAATTCTTAAAATGAAATTGGTAATGCTTTGCTTATGTGAATGGCTAATGCCTTTGTCGGTAAGATATATTTTTGCCAGTTCGTCTAGGTTAAAAAAATAACGAGTTGCCAAAAATTTCTTGTATTGCTGAAGTAATTTTTTGCTGAATATTCTTTTGAAGAAATGTGCTGTGATAGGCTATGTTCTCTTTATTTGAAAGTCAGATTAATTGGAATTGAGCTTGTGTTTGATCATCGCATGCTGATTTGCTTAGTCGGGTAGAGAAAGAAAAAACTCCATGACTTCTCTCCACGAGATCGGCCAGATGTTCTTGATGCGTATCCCATACCGTCTGAATGGTAAGAGGGGTAATGGGCAGAGATTGTTAAATCTCATCAATGCTATCGATTTATTTAGCGTCTACCGATTCAACCATTTTCAGAATATCTCGTGCCCTCCTGGAAAATGAATAATCAACCGATTGTATCCAGCCCACTTGCGATCTTTTGGGCGAAATCTCGATTGTTCACTAACAACAATGCTCGTTCTGCCAAGCTTTGTGGATCCAGTGCGAAATAGAGGGCGTTTTCACCTTCCGTGAATAATTGCCGATGACCAGGTATACTGTAAGATAGGCTTTCCCCGAATCATGTAGCCAAAAGCCTTTTGGGGAGTTGCATATTTTGCGTCATGCACATCATAGCTGGCTGTCTGTGGGATATCACAACGGTCGATTTCACCGGCGACATCATCGTTGCGATCGGTCAAATTAAAATCCAGTCGGTCATTAATGGATATGTCTTCACGTAAATAATTCAACCAATTTTGGGTTGACACCGGGTTCCTTATGGAAGCGCCCTACGATTCTGACCCGAAAATTCGCAGGTAGATATCTCAAGGATTTGATAAGGATGTCAACACCCCGCAGTGTGTCAATTGTGCCGATGTAGCCCAAAACAATTTCATCACCAAACTCAACAATTGGAGGTTCGTTCGGTCGTTCCAGTGGACTGGCAAGGTCCACAACTTTTGGCTTAATTACACCATCAGTCCAGGTTTCCGTGTCCTGGGAGAGTGCCTCGCTGTTGGTCAGGATGAGATCGAAGTTGGATGCAGCCTGAATAATATCCTTATCGTCCTCAAAAGGATTGCGATCCAGAAAAACGTTTGGATCATGACCAAAAGGGTCATGCGACTCATAAATCATGATCCATTTCCTTAGCCAACTGGTCTTCTCACGCAACAAACCGAAATACCTGAGCAATTTGGGGTCGCGCAGGTAAAGGACCTTTTGTTTATTAGTAAATAAAAAGCGTGGTGAAAAAAGTAAAAACAATGACACAAGTTCAGCGTAATAGTTCTTTCGATTCAGAAAGAACCTCTCAGGTAGCCATTTTGGTTTTAACGAAGCAAGGCGGATGTTTGAGTTTGGAGTATAGTAATAATCCAAAAATTCCTCCCGGTTAACCATAAGGCTCTTCATCACAAAAGTTGTTTCAGCGCTTGCCGCTTCCAGCGCATCCGCGGTCCAAACCGCGTCGAAGGCATTCGCCTCGTTGTTCGGGAAGGTCATTGAGTGGACATAGGCAACAATGAATTCGTTTGACTTAATCATTCTGTAAGATTATTGTCTCCATGTCTTTCTAGAAAAATTTTCTCTTTTTCATCAATCATTTCATCAAGCTTATCTACTAACACACCATTCCTTGAGCAAAACTTTCTGGCAAACAAGCACTCTTTCTCACCTTGAATTACTTGGATGGATTTTGAAAAAAAGTCTATGTGTTTCTCAGACAATTCTGGGGGATGAGTTGTGCCTAAACTCCAATCAACAAAATGTAAATTATTTACAATATTTCCCATAAAAGGTGAATTGCCAAGTATAATTTGAAATAGCATCTCTTCTGGATAATGTGTGTTTCTCATAAACTTCATAATTTTCGGATTGGTAGTAACAAAAGATCGGATGTATTCACACGCATTTCGAGTTAAAGCCCAAAACGAACTGCCCCAATAAGGAGCTATAGAAAAACTTTGAAACTCTTTCAACCGATCTTTTGAAAAATTAAACTTAACATACAATTGATGGAATACTCTTTCTATCAAGCTCGAATTGTGAAGATATTCATATTTTGCGAGTCGAATTACGGGAAACTCTTGTTCCCCTGAAGGAGTCGGTAAAATTTCCAGAAATTCTTTTCCTGAATATTGTTCCAAAAAATGTTCGATATAGATAGCCGGTTGAATAGGGTAATCCACTCCTGCAAGATGAATAAAATAATTAAAATAAATATCGAAATCGAGAGCAAATCTTAACAATCTTAATATTGCTTTTAACATCGAATAATCATAATGAACTGCCACTCTCTTTTTAATAAAATGAATATTGTTCCCCTTAATTCGATCGAAATCTCTCATATTCGATTTTTTATCAATGTGAATGAAAAAATGGCTATTCGATGTCGAAAGCGCGTGAATGAGACGTTCAAGATGCTCTGGATCTTTGTGTGCAAGGATTAAGTAAGCAAACTTCATGGTTTGTATATCATTTTAAGTAAGGTGGACCAAAACCTTCGACTAATAATATTTTTTGGATTGTTGTTCAAAGCGTTCTTTAGACAATTAATTCTCTCTTTTTTTGCAAACCTTTTTTGACCAGCCAAATTTAACCAATTCACTGAACTAGCTTCACAATACTTGCTGAGGAGGACATTCTCAGCCAGTATCAATTTACGGAAATGATCAATTTCCTTATAACCTCTCAACGAACTCACCAATGATTTCGATTGATCTTGTACCCGAAAAGCAGAAACAAAATCGGCGACAACTGTTGGCATATAATCCTTGGTTATCCTCGAAAACAGTTCCATATCCATGGCAATGTCAAGATCTTCATTAATTAATCCACATTCTTCGAAAAGTGACCTGGAAAAAAAGGTGGAAACCTGTCTGATCTGATTATGAGGGGAAGTTATCAGATCTTCCCAGGTTGTGAAATTGGAGTTCATTTCGCCAATTTCGTCTCCCTGGGCGTCAATAACTTTTGCCTGCCCAATCACCATTTTAATCTCAGGGTTATCACTAAAGACACCAGCAATCTTTTTAAATGCACCTGGCAATACAACATCATCAGAATTCAGCCAAAAAAGGATCTCTCCTGTTGCTTTTATTATCCCCTTATTGATTGCGTGGCTTTGACCCCGGTCAGACTCGCTGACCCAATATGCAAGCCAAGTCTCATATTTTTTGATAACTTCAATTGTGTTATCAGTGCTGCCACCGTCGATGATGATGAATTCCAAATTCGGGTAATCCTGTAGTAAGACTGAACGAATCGTCTCTTCAATAAACCGCCCTTGGTTGTATGAAGGTGTGACCACGGATAACCTAGGCAAACGAGCTAGATCATATGATTTCGGAAAATTGTATTTTATTTGATCCATTGCTGATCGATTCTCAATACCATATTTTTTTGTCGATTTTTTCCCGATATGCCATCGTCATTACGCTTATTCATTTGTATTACTACACAAATTTCACAACTCATTATCCGAAAAGATCGATAGAATATTATTCCATTTATGCTTAATTTGAATTATCTTCTGATTTAGTTTTTTTGGAGTCATGCCAAGATGAATTCCGGCTTGGTATAAGTAACTCTTAAATTTATGAAGTAAATAATAATTCCTCTTTCGGATCGGTATATCATAATTTCCTGTTGGAACAATTGTGCTTTCCAAGTTTGCATACTCAACAAGCCTCGGGTAGACACCATAAGACTGTAAAGATGAACTCCTAGGTATGTAAATATCGACTGGCATACAAATCGGAAAAACGTTTTCCAGTAACTTACATGCACCTCTGTAAGTCAGTAAGTAAGCAGCACATGACTTAACCTTACCCTCATAATGCGAAGCTTTGTATTTATCGTATATTGTTTCGCCAAATGGAAGTTTGGCAGCATACGTACTAAGATTTAAATGGTCATAGTCATCTGGAAATCGGTCTCTATTTCTGATTACACCAAAAAGAGACTCGTCGAACTTGATATCATCTTCACAAATCAAGACTTCGTTAAGCTTCTCTTCAACTATTCTTTTCCAAATTCTAATATGTGACAAAGCACAACCAATCTCAGCAAGTGAAAGCTCCCTTCCAAAATGTCTTATAGACAACATTTGAGAATATATTTCCATATCTCTTCTAGTGAGAAGTCTTCCATCAATTGCTTCGATGAATTCAATGTTTTGCCCATATTCAGTAAATTGGTTCTCCATTAATTTCCGTCGATTTTCACTTCGTTTTAAATTGATCACCCAAATTGGAGGAATTGCTCGCATTATTAGAAGGCTCCTCTACAATCTATTCAAATTTTTTCCCTGTTCAACATGGACTCGATTTTTCCGATCGTGTCTTTAACAACTTTCGACCAGTTATATCTTTCGACAACCAACCGGCGGGTAGCAGCACCCAGCCGGATCCGAAGTTCTTCATCCTGGTAGAGGTTCATCACTTCCGTAACCAATCGCTCCGCATCGCCGAATGGAATGACCAACCCGGGCTGGTCTAGCTCTACAGAAAGTTCCGTCATGAATCGCGCGGGCGTGCTGACCACGCATAGGCCGGAT